>CAWAZW010000010.1:0-116696 GCA_963786645.1 Blastocatellia bacterium | reverse complement strand
ATTACCTTGATCCGACGGGCGCAATCGCCCGATGAAGCCCGAGTCGGCCTGATGCGGCAATTTGCGCTCAGCGAAATTCAGGCCAATGCAATTTTGGAGATGCGGCTCCAGCGGCTTACGCAATTGGAGCGCAATAAACTCATCGAGGAATATAAAGAGGTCTTGAAGCAGATCGAGCGTCTTAAGTCGATCTTGGGCAGCGACGCGCTGGTTCGCACGATCGTCAAGGATGAATTGATCGAGGTGCGCGAGGCCTACAAGGACGACCGCCGCACGAAGATCGTGAAAGAAGAAGCGGAGATCACCCTGGAAGACATGATCGCGAACGAAGAAGTGGTCGTCACGATCTCGCACGCCGGCTATATCAAGCGAAACCCGGTCACCCTGTATCGGGCGCAGCGGCGTGGCGGCAAGGGCAAGATAGGGATGGGAGTCAAGGAAGAGGATTTTGTCGTGACCCTGTTCACCGCATCCACGCATGAGTCGCTCCTGTTCTTCACGGACGCCGGGAAGGTCTATTGGCTGAAGGTCTATGAGATTCCGGATGCCGGACGGGCTGCCAAGGGCAAAGCGCTCGTGAATCTGCTGGCGCTTTCAGGCGATGAAAAGGTCACTGCGACCGTGCCGGTCAAAGAGTTCCGCGAAGACCGGTTCGTTGTGATGGCGACTGCGCAGGGTATCATCAAGAAGACCGAACTCTCGGCCTACGGCAATCCCCGCCAGGGCGGTATCATCGCGCTGTCGTTGGATAAGGGGGATCGGCTCATCGGCGTGCAGGTCACCGACGGTCAACGGGAAATCCTGTTAGGGACAAAGAAGGGGATCACGATCCTCTTCAAGGAAGACGGCGTCCGCCCGATGGGGCGGACGGCACACGGGGTGCGCGGCATTACCCTGGAGGAAGGCAACGAAGTCATCGGCATGGAAACTATCACCCCGGACTCCACCACCCAAATCCTTACGGTCACGGAGGGCGGGTACGGAAAGCGCACGCCGGTGAGTGAGTATCGCGTCCAGGGACGCGGGGGGAAGGGCATTTATCAGCGTGAAGACCAATGAGCGAAACGGACTCGCCATCGGGTTTCTTCAAGTTCGGGACGGCGATGAGATCATGCTGATGGCCGCTCACGGCAAGGTGCTTCGGTGCAAGGTAGATGAATTCCGCGAGATCGGCCGCAACACCCAGGGAGTTCGCATTCTGGATCTCGATGGCGAAGACGACCGGGTCGTGGCCGTCGCGCGGTTGGCGGAAAGTGCCGAGGTGCTCCCCGAGGAGAGCGGCGGGTAACGGATACGCGCGGCACCACACGCCTTCTTCGTTGATCCTGGCCCAGCATTCGTGAGCGCTTCTGCTCCAATCGCCGATCCCTGACTCAAGCGAGATGGGCGAGACTGGCGGGAAAAGCGTGACTCGCAGGGACCGGGCTCACATGTCACGCGAGTCTCGCTACTCGCGCTTGTCGCGCGCCACTTCGCCGTTTCGCCACGAACCTCCATGAACAATATGGGCTAGGCCTCCGATGCAAGAGCAAGATTCTTCTCCAACGCCCCTTCCAGGATCCAAGACAAAAAAGCCGAAGAAGCCACTGGATACTGTCGTCAAGATGGCCCTCGGCGTACTCATCGGGTCCTTCACCCTGATCTGGGTGAATGTACCTAAGCCGTCCCGATCGATCGATCCCTCCCTATAGTATCGGCTCTCAAATCGGCCACATCGTCGCGGCACATGTGCCTTCGGACACGACTGACCGGGGGATTGAAACCTTGGTGAAACGTTTTCGCAAGGTCGGTCGCCAGACGCACCATTTTGCCTCGATGAAGATTCAACCTACGACGCCGGGCGATCCGGGAGGATGGTACAGGCGGGTTGTGGTGTATGTGTTCGACGATGACGGGTGGGCTGAGCCTGAGATGCTAAAGAAATATGTGGCCGGTGACGCGGCGGTGGCCAAGAATTATGAGAAGGCGATGCGGGGGTACTACCGGCTGCAGGATCAGGAGGAAGAAGGAGGCCTCGGCCCCATGCCCAAAGCCGAGGAGGTTTCTGATGCCACAAACATTCTGTTCAAGGGACGCGTGACGGACTTCATCCCGGCGGAGTTGGAGCCTGAGGATATCTCCATATCACCTCTGTAAACCGCAGACGGAGCCCCGGATCTTGTATCGCTGAGACATGGGACGATGCCTCAGCCAGTTCAACCTCGGAGACGGGGAGGTCGCCATCAAGGTGCGCGGGTGTAGCAGAAACGACGACACGTGTTGGAATCTCGCCCACGCGCAACACGATGTCGGTGACGAGCTCCCCGCCGGCCACCGCGTTGAGTTTGTGAATGAGTGTCGGCTTGAGGAACGTGAGCTGGTGCAGCCAGACACTATTGTGGACCAGGAGATAGAGTTTCTTGTAGCGAATCTGGTCGGGCCAGGTATTCGATGCGATGGGTTCCCCGACGATAGAGACCCAGTTCCGGCGCAAGCGGCTTTCGAGTAACTTGGCTTCGAGACCCAGGCGACGAGCCAACCCCTCGAGGACGCTGGAGACAGAATCGATGGAACCAAGTCCGCGCATGGCGGTATGATAGCAAAAACCAGTTGGAAAGTCTGAAAGTCATTAAGTCAAAGGTCTCCGAAGACCTGACGACTGTAGCCCGCATTGTTCATAACGGTTCGTCACAGCCGCGTATCCGCGTTTGCAGCAGAAACTTCATGAAGAATGCGGGTTAGGACTTCGACCTTATGACTTCTGGGACGAGGCGGCCCGATGGTGCAGCAGCGAAAAGAGAATAGCGAAAAAGCCGTCGCTACCAACCGCAAGGCCTACCACGACTATTTCATTGAAGAGAAGTTCGAAGCGGGCATCATGCTCCAGGGTACGGAGGTCAAATCTTTGCGAGAGGGGCGCGTGAACCTACAAGAGAGTTATGCCAGCGTGAAGGGCGGCGAGATCTTTCTCCACCACTGCCACATCAATCCTTACAGCCACGGCAACATCATGAATCACGAGCCTCTCCGTACCCGAAAACTGCTCCTCCACCGCAAGGAGATCAATAAGCTCCTTGGCAAGACGCAACAGCAGGGGCTCACGCTTATTCCGCTCCGCATCTATTTCTCCAAGCGCGGCCTTGCCAAGGTCGAACTCGGGTTGGCTAAAGGTAAGAAGCAGCATGACCGCCGGGAATCCATCAAAACGCGGGAAGCCAGCCGCGAAGTGGAACGGGCGATGAAAGGGTCCCGGCGCGATCGATAAGCACCCACCCTTTTCATCCCACATCGCTCGAACCGATTGACCTCACTCACGATTTCACAAAAGAACTCAAGCGGGACATTTTCCAAGTTGACTTTGTTCTAATTAGAACTATTATACTGTTGTCCCTGCCCAGGAGAGGTTCATGGGCCTCGTGGACTGTGATATGAGACGATCAAAGGGGGTGCGCGATGCGGCAACTCTTTCAAACAGATGATAGCTGGACCGGCCTTCTTCTTCGTCTCACTCTCGGGCTGGTGATGTTCCCGCATGGAGCTCAGAAGTTGCTGGGGTGGTATGGCGGGTTCGGGTTCTCCGGGACTATGGGATTCCTCACGGAGACAATGCATTTGCCTTGGATCATCGCGTTGTTGGTGATCGTTGGAGAGTTCTTCGGCAGTCTGGGACTGATCGCCGGATTGCTGACGCGCTTCACGGCGGCGAGTTTTATGGTGATTATGCTCGGCGCCATCACAACCGTGCATCTACAAAACGGCTTCTTCATGAACTGGGTTGGCAGGCAACAGGGTGAAGGTTACGAGTATCATCTCTTGGTGATCGGCATCGGCCTTGCGCTCCTTGTCACTGGCGCGGGGAAGTGGTCGGTTGATAAGGTGATTGCGGAGCGGGTGCGCGCGTGATTCGCAACCGACGAATTTTATGGAACAGAACATGGCCACGAGACAAACACTTCGATTGGTCTCGAATGATGAGCGAATGATGACTGGAGGCATCCCCCGTCAATCGGTGTCGACAGACGACGACCTGTTGGATGCCTATTCGCAGGCGGTGATCACCGCATCCGAACAAGTCAGTCCAGCCGTCGTGAACATCGAAGTCCGTCATCGATCGGTGGGGTCCGCCAGAGGTGAGAGGACCCCTCACGGTGTCACCGGCAGCGGATCTGGCTTCATGTTTACACCGGATGGCTTCGCTCTTACGAACAGTCACGTCGTGCATGGTGCAGAACAGTTCGAGGTCACCCTGTCGGATGGTCGTCGATACTCCGCTCACCTCATTGGTGAGGATCCCGATACGGATCTGGCCGTGATTCGGGTCGAGGTGCCGCTGCTGAACCACACAGAGCTTGGTGACTCGCACAGGATCCGGGTGGGACAACTGGCTATCGCCGTGGGCAATCCCTATGGATTCCAATGCACGGTCACAGCCGGAGTAATCAGCGCGCTCGGGCGCTCATTACGTTCGACCTCCGGCCGATTGATCGACAACGTCATTCAGACGGATGCGGCATTGAATCCGGGCAACTCGGGTGGGCCGCTCGTCAACTCGCGCGGTGAAGTCATCGGCGTCAACACGGCCATCATCCGATCGGCTCAAGGTATTTGCTTCGCCATCGGCATTAATACGGCCAAGTTCATCGCGGGCCGGCTGATCAAAGATGGGAAAATCCGTCGCGGCTTCCTTGGAATCTCAGGGCAACATGTGGAGCTGCCCAGGCGAGTCGTTCGGTTTCATGACCTGCCCGCAGAAAGCGGGATTCTCGTCGTGGCGGTCGAGCCCGGCAGTCCCGCGCAGCGAGCGAGTCTCGTCGAAGGCGATGTGATCATCGGCTACGGCGACCAGACCGTCCGGGACATCGATGATCTGCACCGGTTGTTGGTCGAGGAGAAGGTCGGCATCCCGATGGCCTTGACGTTTCTGCGACGCGGCGAGAAGAGAACCATCTCGGTGCTCGCGGAGGAATCACGAGTTCAGTATCGGATGAACGCCCCATGAGTAGGGCAAGTATCAACCCCCCATGCCAGAGAGCTGAGGCTGCGCCTGGCGAGAGACGGAGAAAGAGAGGTGCACAATGAGAGACACGATGTCAGCAACCAACGTGAAGAAGGCGACTCAGGTGAAGGTCTATCAACCGGGCTCTCAGCACGTGGTCGGGGACGGGTTTCACGTGCGGAATCTGTTTCCAAGCAACGACCTGGATCGTGAGTTAAGCCCGTTTATCATGTTGGACTACGCGGGCCCCACATTCTATCCGGCGACGGACACCCCACGAGGGGTCGGGGAACATCCGCACCGCGGGTTCGAGACCGTCACAATCGTATACCAAGGCCTTGTCGCGCATCGGGACTCGGCCGGGAACTCCGGCGTGATCGGCCCGGGCGATGTGCAGTGGATGACCGCAGCCTCCGGAATCGTGCACGAGGAATTGCACGAGAAGGAATGGGCCAAGCGTGGCGGGACGCTGCAGGCGATTCAACTGTGGGTGAATTTGCCCAAGGGGTCCAAGATGTCCGCACCCGGCTATCAGACGATTGTGAACGATCAGATTCCGGTCGTGCAGTTGGACGGGGGAGCCGGTTCGCTTCGTGTGATTGCTGGGTCGATGAGAGGGGCAAAAGGCCCGGCCACGACGTTCACGCCCATCGAATTGTACGATTTGCACCTGCGCGCGGGGCATTCGATGCCGCTGCAGATCCCGAACGGGTACAATGTCGGCCTCTTGATCCTCAACGGTCAGGCATCCGTCGAGGAATCGCACAGGATATCGGAGGCCGAACTGGCTGTCTTTGTCTCGACAGGAGAGACTGTGACGATCCTTGCAGAGGAGGACGCAACGATTCTGGTGATGGCCGGCGAAGCGATCGATGAACCAGTGGCTCGTTATGGACCGTTCGTAATGAATACGAAAGCAGAATTGGTCCAAGCCGTGAACGATTATCAGGCCGGCAAGATGGGACACTTGTCCTAATGCCGTCGTTCTCGGCTCGTGAAGCGTATCCATTGTAAAAGGAATGGGCATCAGAAGGCGGTGGATTCGATGAATGAGCAGAGAGTAGGGTCCTATATCGAAATCTATTCCGATGTCATCTGTCCTTGGTGCTTACATCGGGAAGCGGCGGCTGGAACGGGCCCTGAATCAACTGGATGCGGCGAAGCCACATATCACCTGGCGGCCGTTTCAGTTGAATCCGACGATGCCGAAGGACGGCATGGACCGTATGACCTATCTTGAAGCCAAATTCGGGAGCCTCGATGCGTTTCGGTCAGATGGAGGAACAGCTGCTGGCGGCCGGCGCAGAGGAACGGATTCCCTTTGCTTTCGGGAAGATCGCGCGGACGCCAAATACCTTTTTGGCCCATCGGCTGATTTGGTATGCCGAGCAGCAGGATTGCCAGGATGCGGTTGTGGAATCGCTCTTTAAAGGCTATTTCGAGAGGGCGCGATATCGGTTCTGTGACGGTCCTTAGTCGAATTGGCGGATCGAGCAGGGCTGAAGCTGGGCCCGATCATTTCTCGCGAGTGAGGCGGGATCGCGGAGGTCAAAGCCGAAGAATCAGTCGGCCACAGGCTTGGCATTCGCGGAGTGCCCGTATTTCGTGCTGAACGGCTCATGCCGTCTCTGGGGCGCAGCCGCCCGATATCTTTCTGGCGGCCCTGAAGAAAGCCGAGGAGGCATTCATGGGAACGAAAGGCAGGTGCATGATGGCAGTCCAAGTCTATGGCTGTAACCATATCGTGATCGAAGTCACGGACGCCAAGAAAGCGGTGAAGTTCTACCGGATGTCTTCGGGCTGAAGATGCTGCGCGGCGGTGAAGGCGCGGCCTGGTGCAAGTTGGGCGAGCATCAGTTTATGGCCATCTTTGAAGTCGACAAGTTGCAACCGGATCGCATGAAGCATTTTGGCCTGATGGTCCGGGACGCAAAACAGATCAAGAAGTCCGCAAGAAGCTCACCAAGAAGTACAAACTTAAACTGCTGCCCGGCTTTCGTTGCGACTTCCGCGATCCATGGGGCAATCGCATCCAGGTGGGCGACCTCAGCGACGAATCGCTGGTCTGGCTGCTTCCTTATCAGGAGGTGCAGAAGGCCGGCATCAAGTTCGGAAGGTGAACTCATGAAGGCGCACTATCTCGGTCACGTCGTCTTCTACGTGAAGGACCTCGAACGCTCGCTAGCATTTTATCGCGACCTGCTGGGATTCCAGGAGGTCGGAAGACATTCAATGGCACCGCTGCCGCGCTCACGTCAGGTCGCACGCATCACGAACTGCTGCTGATCCAAGTCGGCGATGCGCCGGGACCGCCGGCAGGGAGGCACCGCGGGCTCTATCATATCGGCATCAAAATCGGGAACAGTCTCGATGAATTGCGCGCGGCGAAGAAAGACCTTGAGCGAGCTGGCGTCACCATCGACGGCATGAGCGACCACACCGTGAGCCAGAGTCTCTATCTTCAGGATCCAGACGGCAACGAAATCGAACTGTATGGATGCAGATGAGTCGGTGTGGAAGAACATCCGGCGGCCGTCGTGTCGCCCATCAAGCCGTTGCGATTGTGATCAGTTGGACTCTTTGAGAGGAAGTTCTCACGGCTCGTATGAAGGCGGTTCAAGCTTCGAACCCCGGGTCTGAATGGGAAGTGGTCGAGCGAGAGATTCCGTCCCCTGGTCCGGGTGGGGGTTCGAATTAAGGTGGAGGTGTGTGGCATCTGTCACAGCGATATGCTGGTGAAAGGAAGGGCACTGGCCTGGCATTTAATACCCCCGCGTCCCAGGGCACGAGATAGCCAGCGAATTGATGACGTCGGCGCGAACGTCACGAGTTGGAAGGAGGGCCAGCGCGTGGGGCTGGGCTGTATGGAGTTTACTCGACACGACGATCATGATGAAGGCGAAGTTAGAAGGATAACGTCTGAACAGGAGGACAACCATGGCAACCAAGCTCAAGATTTCCAGCGCCGCGAAAGCTAAGAAGTATTTCCAGGACAAGATGGCCTTTACGACCGGTCCGGTCGAACTCGAGCGCTGGTTCAAGCAGGGAGAGCCGGTGAACATCGTGGATGTGCGAGCGGTAGAAGATTATGTGGAGGGGCATATTCCTGGCGCACTCAATCTGCCGAAGAACCAGTGGGACAATGCGAAGGTCGTGAAGGCGCGTCTCCACAAAAACAGGATCAACGTGCTGTACTGCTATTCACACGTCTGCCACCTGGCCGCAAGTGCAGCGGTTCTATTTGCGAGCAAGGGCTATCCCGTGATGGAGCTGGAGGGCGGCTGGCGCTGGTGGAAGAACGACGGCTTCGATGTGGAAAAGTAAGGAGAAGGGGAGGTGGAAGAACTTCCGGGTATTCTGACGATGATTGTCAGAGGGGCGGTCCCGTGGCGGAGTCTCATGGTCGCGGGTGCCCGTGAGTTACGGGTGCGAAAGCCGGCTCTTTACGGTGGGGTTTCGATTTAGACTTTGGAAGTTCAAAGATAGAGAGATAAAGATAAAGGTCTGTTGAAAGGACAACTGGTCCTTATTTGCGCCTTATTTACCGGAGCAATTATTCCGGATGAAAGGCCGTCGCGGACAGGCTGTCCGACATTGACCTCTCTACTGCGGCGAATGATACGCGACCATCTGCGCCGTGCTCGGTCCGAAAAAATCCTCAATATATTCCAGCGAATACACCTCCTGTTTTTCAGGATCTGCGATCTCGCACCTGGCCGCACCTCCTTCAGGAAAGTGACGGCATATCGCTTGCAAGACAACAAGTAAAGGTCGCGTTGCCCGTTCACCGGACTTGCATCGTGCACCGTCTTAGATATTTTTGGTCGCGGGAATCTAGTCATGGCTACCCAAGCACAGGTGTGTAACGGGTATTCTTCCATTCTCCAGGTGGGCCAAAATTGTTGGCGCGTCGAGGAGACTCGGCGTGTCTCTATCCTTATCGATGGCGACACATACTTCAGAGCCTTTCTTCGCGCTGAAGATGAGCGGCGTTGGGACGACGATCTAGGCACTCTATTCACACATAACAGCTCAATTGTACGTATCCGGGCGGCACTCGCGGCAGGCCGGATCGGCCACGAAGGTGCCGTCCCGGATCTGCTCAAATTGTTTAAAAACGATCGCGTTCCAGATGTGCGGGCGATGGCAGCCTTTGCGCTGGGAGAAATTGAGTCTCCAGCAGCAGCCAGCGGGTTACTTGATGCCGCCTTAAATAACAGGGGCGCCGTGAGGGCGCGGACGATCGAAGCGCTGGGGAAGATTGCCGCGGCGCTACCCAAAGAACAGGAAGCGCAGCAAAAGGAACTCGCCAAATCCATTCTGGAAGAATTGTCTGCTGAACAGCGCGGTCGGGCTCGTCCTGACGAATCCACTGTTTTGCTCGGTCTTACGGCTGTGCTGCGTGCTCGCCCGGCAAACGCCGGACCCGTCGTGGCTGGTTTTCTGACGTATCCAAACCCGCGCATCCGCGCTGACGCAGCGAACACGCTTGCCCGTCTTCGACTTAATGATGGCAATGCGGAACTAAGAAAACTGCTCGTCAGTGATGCTGAACCCGACGTGCGAGCAAACGCCGCTCGCGTGCTCGGAGCGACGGAAGACAAGAGCGCATTCGATTCCTTGTTGGATCGAGCCATTAGCGATCCCGATTCGCGCGTGCGTGTAAGCGCGATACGTGCCCTCGCAAGTTTGAAGGATGCGAGCGCTACCGCGCGTTTGATTGAACGCGGGGATGTTTTATTGAAGGCGGCCGCAGCTCGCGGAAAGGGACAAGGCGTACCCGGCGAGGCTAATGAACTGCTTGAGATTGCGACGACGCTCGGACGCCTCCGGCAGAATACTGACGATCAACGCACCGAGCGTTGGTTGAGACAACTCCGGCCGGTTATCGGCGCCGCGCCTGAAGTCGAGATTGCCCTGGCGCGCATTTATCCGAAATCGTATCCCACTCAATTAGGCACAGGTGAGCTCGCTCGTCTGCGCGTGCAGGAGGCACTATTAATGAACTGGCGAACCGCTTCAAGTGTCGCGCAAGGGCTCGGTGAGCTAGCCAACGTTCCGGATACCACCAACGACAATAAAGCTGTGCGCGCCGAGGCCGAAGACCTCTTGCGGGCCATGCTGAATTATAAAAGCGCCGACGTGAGCGTGAAGACGGTGGCGCCGGTCAACTCTAAATATGCGATCCCAGATGTGCTGCGTGCGTTTGCCGCGTTTAAGAGCACAGACTTGCGCAAAATGCTCGGCAGACATCTGGATGATCCGGACGCCATCATTCGCGGCACTGCAGCCGAATTACTTGGAGAGCTTCCACCGGACGACTCGATCACAAGCGCGCTGATTGCAGCCCTGCCTGCCGCACTGCGTGATAAAGAACTAAACGACGCGGCGCTTTCCATTCTTGATGCGCTCGCCAAGCAGAAGAACTCTAAAGCCAGCGACGCAATTAAGAGTGCACTCGATTCCGAAGATCACTTGATTAGGCGCAGGGCAGTCTCCTTGTTGAAAGCGAACGGTGCGGGCAGATTTTTCATCGCGCATTGGTCTGGTGAAATCAGGAAACGCCACGGCGGATTATGATCGCGCGCTCTCTCGAATCGGCACGACAGTGAACGCTGTCGTCTCCACTACCAAAGGCTCCTTCACGATCCAACTGTTGCCCGATGAAGCACCGCTGACCGTGGACAACTTCATCCGGTTAGCCAATCGCAATTACTTTAACGGTATTACTGTTCATCGAGTCGTTCCAAATTTCGTGATTCAGGACGGCGATCCGCGCGGTGATGGCAACGGCGGTCCGGGTTATCAAATACGTTGTGAGATTAACCAAACGCCATATGGTCGCGGCGCTGTAGGCATGGCGCTTTCCGGAAAAGACACCGGCGGTTCACAATGGTTTGTTACTCATGCGCCGCAACCGCACCTCGACGGCGGTTACACTGTTTTCGGGACGGTGATCGCAGGGATGGATGTTGTTGACGCCATCGTGCGTGGAGATGTTATTCAGTCGATAGTGATAAATGAGCGCGCGCGAGGTCGCTTGCGCCGTCCGTAATTTTGTTAGCTGTGCGCAGAACACTTTCAAACCTTGCGATCCCGGCCACGCTTTTGTTTTTGAGCGCCGGGCTGCTTTGTGTAACGGCCGAGTGTGTCGGGCAAGACGCGCCGGAGCGTCAGGAAGCGTTGCACCGATTAGCGCGAACGCGTTATGACATCCAATTAAAAATCGATTTCGATGGACTGAGTTATTCCGGCTACGGAAAAAGTCAGTTGGACAAACCGCACCGAGCAGAACACGTCAGTCCTTTACTTCCATCTCTATTCCAACCTTCGACCGGAGCAGCCGCTCGCTTCCAACGCGTTCACCAATCAGGTTGGCGAAACGGACGAGCCGACCATACAGATAACAGAGGTACGGTCCAGCGACGGCGCGGCTATTCCTTATTCAATCGACGATCAGGGAACCACTCTGCGCGTAAACCTGCGCGAGCAGGTTGAGTCAGGAAAAACGATTGACGTCGTGATTGGATTTAAAGGAGCAGTTCCTGAAGTAGATGCTGACGAGACTGGTCTGACGACGCACGTTGTTAAGCAGGTTAGCGCCGCACTGCGCAGCGAAAAGGAAGTGCGCCGCCCGCGAAACGTAAACTTTCGATGCAAAGGCGTGATGTTGTTAGGCACGTTCTATCCGGTGCTGGCCGTTCAGGATGGTGACCAGTGGTTACGCAAGTTAGAGCCGAGCGTTGGAGACATAATCTTCAATGAAGTCGCCGATTACAGCGTTCGGATCGACGCTGACCCGGAGGTCATGGTCTTCACTTCAGCAACCGAAGATCAGAGCGAAGCTGACGGAACAAGGGTCTTCTCGGCTGAATCACTACGCGACTTTGCTGTGGTCGCCGGGCGAAACCTTCGCTCGGAGCAAAAGGAAGTTGGCGGCATCACGATACGTTCGGTGTTTGTCCCCGAGCACGCGACCGTAGGGAAACGCGTTTTGGAAATGGCAGAAAACGCGGTCAAGCTCTTCAGCTCAAAATTTGGCGCGTTGCCTTTGAAGACGATCACAATCACCGAAGCTCCACTCGTGGCCGGCCTTGGCAGCACAGAGTTTTCGGGTCTCGAAGTAATCGCTACTGCTTACTACGTTGATTTCGATTCGCCGGCGGCCCGCGCGCTTCCCGAAATAATTCGCGAGCAACGCCCTTCGGTTGAAGAGAGTCTCGAGTGGAGCGTCGCCCACCTGATCGCGCACCAGTGGTGGGGTGTGGCTGTGGGAAGTGATCCGGGTCGCACGCCGGTACTTGATGAAGGTCTCTCCAGTTGGTCGGCGCTGCTTTATTTCAAGCACGTGCACGGCGAGCAAAAGGCGGCGAGTATCCTGGAAGACCAGCTGCGCGGCGTCTACCGGCTGTATCGGACATTTGGCGGCGATGACATGAATGCCAACCGCCCATCACGCGATTATCGAAATACGTTTCAGTATGCGGCTTTGGTCACAACGAAGGGCGCCTTGATGTTTGTTCAGTTGCAGGAGTTGCTGGGCCAGGACAGGCTGCTTGCTGCTCTTCGCAATTATTACAAGGCAAACCTGCTCGAGATTGCCGAGCTGGATGATCTGCGCGGGGCAGTGATTGCCGAATCGCCAATCGATAAACGAAGAATTGTTGGACGAACATTTAACCGTTGGCTCGCGACTAAGAGCGGCGATGAAGACATTGCTCGGCCAGATCCCGAACTGGCTACTTCGCTTGGGCTGCCCGCGAGGCCCAATCAGCAAAAAGATCCGAACGCTCTGGGCGCGTTTGCCCGCGTCGGCAAGTTTTTCTGGCAACAGATGACCCGGATCCGGTAACGAGCAATGAGTGATGAGTAATGAGTGATGAGTGACGAGTAATGAGTGATGAGTGACGAGTGATGAGTAATGAGTGATGAGTTGAGTGATGGTACAAGCTTTAGCTTGCTTCTATCCGCAACCGCAACCTGAAGGTTGAACTCTGAACTAGTTGTTACTCTGAACAATCGAGCGCAGAACAGAATGTACGAGGAAAAAGAACTAGAGATCAGAAGCGCGTCTGTATCGCCTGGGGATTCGCGTCGCGACATCAAGATCGACGAAAGCCTTGAACGGCTTAGTTGGTTGATGGATGACCTGATCCGCATTCCAGGTCTTAACTGGAGGATTGGCCTCGACGCGTTGGTGGGTCTGATTCCAGGCTTTGGCGACACCGCCACCTCCCTCGTGTCCTTTTATATACTCGGGTCCGCCGTTCGTTACCGCGTTCCCAAGGTGACACTACTGCGGATGGGAATGAATCTGGGAATTGATTACGTGGTGGGTACTTTGCCGTTTGTCGGAGATCTTTTCGATGCGTGGTGGAAGTCGAACCAGCGAAACATGGAGTTGTTGAACAAGCGTGCGACCGTTTCGGCGGAGGACGCGCGGGAAGGCAGGATCAGCGATTGGCTTTTTGTAGGGCTGATTATTCTGTTGTTGATTGGAATTGTCCTGGGCGCAGCGGCCGTAAGCTTTTACCTCTTGCTGCTGCTGGCGAATTTGTTCACCACAACTTAAGGTAACAACGGCTTTCGCCGCGCTCGCCAGAATGCGATCCAGAGTCGCCTTAAGTAAATCCACTCCTCGTTCACCCGCTGCAAAGCCGCGCATTTTTCCCTCGGCATCGAAAAGGTAATACGCGGGAACGTAGCCCTGGTCGTTTTGGAATGCGTCCCTCAGCTTGTGCTCATTGTCGATGGCGCACGGCTCAGTAATGCCGTAGGCGGCGATCGCGTTGCGCACCGCTTCAACGTCCGTGTCAGCTTCGTATCGAGGCATATGGACCGCGACTACACGTAAACCCTGATCTCGATAGTCTTCACGCCATTGCGAGATCCGCGGCAAGTTCTCTTTACAAACGCGGCAACTGACCGACCAGAAATGAATCAGCGTTGGGTGATTCTTAACTTCGGCTTCCGCGTGAGCCTGCGTCCCGTTAAACCATTCCGTGGCGCCGTCGAGCGACGGTATTTCAGTTCCAATTCGTAATCCCATAATTTTAGCCTGACGGAGGACCGAAGACGGATGACCGACTCAATCCGTCGGTCGTCCGTCGTCCGTCGCCCGGTCGTCTTAAGCGTTCAATGTTTTCTGGCCGGGCTTCCATTCGGCCTGGCACAATCCACCGGTTTGCAGCGCTTGAATCACGCGCAAAGTTTCTTCGGCTGAACGTCCGACGTTCAGATCGTGGACCACTTTGTAACGAAGAATACCTTCAGGGTCGACGATGAAAAGACCGCGAAGCGCGATGCCTCGATCTTCAATCAACACACCATAGTCACGCGCCACGCTTTTCGTAGCATCCGCAGCCAGCGGATATTTCAATCCTTCCACGCCACCTTTATCGCGCGGCGTTTTAATCCAGGCGCGGTGCGAAAAGACCGAGTCCGTAGAAACACCAATTACGTCAGCGCCGATGCCTTCAAAATCCTCGTAGCGGTCGCTGAAGGTGGTCAGCTCCGTGGGACAAACGAAAGTGAAGTCCAACGGATAAAAGAGAACGACCAGCCATTTTCCTTTGTAGTCGGAAAGCTTGACGTTCTGATTGAGCTTCTCGAGATCTATCGTCGAAGCCATATCGAAATCGGGCGCCGGTTGGCCCACCATTGCTTTTTCCACTGCTGTTGCTGTAGCTGTCATGAATCCTCCAAGTTTCAGTTTCTTAATTAATTGATCACGCTCCGTGCTAACTCTTACTGCAATCAGGGCACAATCCACGGAGCGTCAGATGAACGGATTGTGGCTTGAATTTTGATTTTCTGGCCGCCGCTTGAATCAACTCGGCCGCCTGCGGCAACTCGAAATCCACCAGCTTCCCACACTCGTTACAGATCGCATGGTCGTGACGATGTGTCGCCCGGTCGTAGCGGCTGGCGCTGTCGCCAAACTTGATCTCGTGGACCAGTCCCGCCTCTTTTAAGATAGCGCAGGGAGTTGTAAACGGTGGCATAGCTGATGGTAGGCAGGCGCAAACGCGCCGCCTGAAAAATCTCGTTCGCGGTCGGGTGATCTTCGGTGTCCCGAATCGCTTCCAGAATCGCGTGCCGCTGCCGCGTCAGCTTCTCCGGCTTTTTGTTCTGTATTGCCTTGGCCATCTTCAATAGATTTAGACTAATTCTAAATCAGCGAATTGTCAAGCGCATACAGCCCTGGCCAATTCGCAGGTCAGGAAGGGGGCCTGCCCCCGCTGCTTTCTTGAATAATTCGCAGGCTAGGAAGGGGCACACAACGCTGGCTAGTTTGCAGGTTAGGAAGGGGGCCTGCCCCCGCTGCTTTTCGTGCTCGTTCGTGTATTTCGTGGATCAGTTTTTCCGAACTTTCGCCGTAGTATGTTTGTAGCTACGGCATCAACTGCCCAAACCAGGACATTGGACATTGGACATTGGACTTCTTAATTAAACTCTTGCATTTCTCTTGATCTGGCCTCACGCGTAAAACTATTGACTCGGAAGCAATCCGCAAATAGATTGCGCACGAATTATTTTGGTAATCGTTCACGCGCCTCTCACCCTTAATCCCAGCGTTAACGAAACGAAATTCAATCAAGCCTTCCTCGTTCCGCTTAGGCCCGCGTCGAGATAGTCACCAGCGTGCTTGCTGATAAATCCCGACGCTCTATCGCAGCCGGAGCGTGATCGATGTGCGACTCGAGTTTTGAATCCCAACCGGAAGTTTCCAGTTCCAGCCGACGCAGTGCCGCACGCCGGCAGTCATGGTCTGGCCACCTGCGCACCATGCTCAGCATGCTCCTGGTTTGGGGGCTTCTCTGTCAGACGGCAACGCCGCGCGTGAGTCGGGCGACGGTTCAACCAGAGAAAAGCGCGAATGGGCCAGGCGTCCATAAACGCGATAACGCAAACTGGTTGGAAGCTTTCGCGCGAGCTGTTCTACCCGCGTACTTCGAGGAGCCGGTAGCTGTTGAGAACACCGAACCTACCGATACGCTTACAGACGCAGTCATCTCACGCACTGCTCCCACGATCAATAGCGGCCGCATCGAAGGTACGTTGCGTGTCTTGAAGGCCGAAGCTTTTGCAATCGCCGCCAGTACGCAAATTACCGGCGACGTATTCCTGCCAGGCACACCTTCGATCCAACTAAACAGTGGTGCTCAACATTCAGGAACTATCGACGACGGTGGCCCATCATCACCCGGCTACGCTGTTTCGCTGATGGGTGTGAAACTTCC
The DNA here is from genome assembly GCA_963786645.1 of Blastocatellia bacterium. Lineage (GTDB taxonomy): Bacteria > Acidobacteriota > Blastocatellia > Pyrinomonadales > Pyrinomonadaceae > PSRF01. Next base: position 100,478 of record CAWAZW010000010.1, on the reverse strand, counting down.
CGGCAAGATTCACACCCACGCTCATGCCATAACGTTGCCGTCCGACTTTCCCTCTTCCGTCCCTGCGGCGGCTGGACTGCGCACCTTAACAATCCGTACCCAGTCAGACGTCGCGGCAATCGGCGACTGGCAAACCGTTCGCGACTTAAGCGTCACGCGAGCAGGACTCAGCATCGACGTACCGCCCGGTAACTACGGAACATTCACAGTCAACGGCAACAGCCGTCTCAACTTCACGGCCGGCACTTACAACTTCGCCAACACTTTCAATCTCGATGGCAGCGCGAGTTTGCAGGCGACCGGCGTCGTAACGATCAACGTCGGACAGAACCTGACGATCAATAGCGGCGCACTCGTTCTCGGTAGTTACACCTCGCCGGGCGATGTTCGTTTAAACGTACTCGGCTCCTCGTTGAACATAAATGGCAGCAGCCAGGTGTCGGGGCTGGTCCGTGCCTACAACGGAGCCGTCACACTTAACGGTACCGCCCAGGTTCGCGGTCAGGTTATCGCGAACAGCTTCACGTTAAACGGCGGGAAAGTTATCGGCGCGGTATGGCCGGCAATCTCGGACGCCGTTCTGACGACTTTCGGCCCGCGTCGGTTCGATCGGACCGACAGGACAACCGAATCAATATCTTGAACAGTTCTCCTTACCCTCCGGAAATACTTCGCCTTACACGCTTCACATTCAGAACGGTTCTCCGGATGGTTCAAATCGCGTCTCGTCGGCCACGGTTAAGCTCAACGGCGCCGAAATACTGATTCAAAACGATCTCAATCAAAACGTACCTGCGATAGCCCGCACCATTGAACTCGGCAGTGCCAATACACTCGAGGTGCGTCTGCCCAGCAATCCCGGCTCATATCTGATTATTAACATCGCCGGCGCGACGCTTCCTAAAGACACGACGGCTCCAACTCTCTCGATATCAGAACCAACCGACGATGCAACCACCATCGACACGTCAATCGATGTTAGCGGTGCAGTTTCCGATGCTGGAACGCCCGCTTCCGGCGTGGCGCATGTTTACGTCAACGGAGTCGAAGCGACCATCAATCCCAACCAACAAACATGGTCGCTATCCGGTGTTCTTCTCGAGATGGGCGCGAACGAAATAACTGTGCGGGCCGTGGACGAAGCAGGAAACGAGACTACGGCAACGGTCCACGTTACGCGCGAAGCACCTAATGAGCCGCCTGTCGTGAATGCCGGAGCTGATCAAACGTTAGCTTTGCCGCAAAGAGCTTCATTGCATGCGACGGCCTCCGACGACGGACTACCGGCGGAGAGCAGCTTATCGATCACCTGGAGTGTCGTCAGTAATCCGGGCTCCGTTACTTTCGCCGATGTAAACGCACTCGAGACGACTGCGAGCTTTGAGTCACCCGGCACGTACGTGCTGCGGCTGACTGCCAGCGACGGTGAACTCTCTACCAGCGACGAAATCACGCTAACAGTGCAACCAGAAAATCAGCCTCCGACGGTGGATGCGGGAGCGGATCAAACGATTGCGCTGCCTCACACCGCGACACTGAATGGAACCACAACCGATGACGGTTTACCTCAGGGAAACACACTGGACGTCTTGTGGACTCAGATCAGTGGTCCTGGTGCGACAACCTTTGAGACTCCTTTATTAAATGAGACCGCCGCATCGTTTTCGGAGCCGGGCACGTACGTCCTTCGGCTGAATGCTAGCGATGGCGAGTTGACCGCAAGTAGTGATGTCACCGTTACCGTTCATCCGTTGAACCAGGCGCCAACTGCCGACGCTGGTCCGGATCAAATCATTTCGTTGCCAGCCGGCGCGCAGCTCAACGGATCTGTGGGCGACGACGGTTGGCCATTCGGAAGCACTCTCAATACCACCTGGAGTCAGGTTAACGGCCCAGGCGTAGTGTCGTTCGCAAATCCAAATACGAGTGTCACAGCGGCCAGTTTCAGTGGGCCGGGTGTTTACCTTGTGCGCTTGACGGTAAGCGACGGTGAGTTGAGCGCCGCCGACGATTTAATAGTCACGGTGACACCACCGAACCAGGCGCCTTTAGTGAGTGCAGGGCCAAATCAAATAATTGCTTTGCCCGAGCTCGCTAGACTGGCTGCCACAGTTACCGACGATGATTTGCCCTTGGGCAGCAGTGTCTCGATTGCATGGTCCAAGATCGGCGGGCCGGCAGAGGTTGTATTTGCCGATCCACGCCAGGCAATCACCACAGCACAATTCAGCGTGCCGGGTGAATACGTCCTACGCTTAACTGCTGGCGACGGGGCGCTGGTCACGAGCGATGAGCTCGCGATTACCGTGGTTCATCCTGGTACTCCTCCGGTCGCGAATTTCATCGTGCCTCAATCGAGCGGGGTGGCAGGCGGATTCGTGATCGCGTCTTCAGGATCCCCGGGCAGCAGTTCGGCACCGGAGTTGATTCTCGATAACAACACCTTTACCAGTTGGACCACGAACGGTCCCGCCAACCAGTTTGTCAAAATACAATTCTTTGACCAGCAGAGTGTTTTTATCGATCGGGTGCGACTGCAATCGCATCAGGGTGGTACCGCAACATCAAATGTTAAAGACTTCGAAGTCCAGGTTTCTGGGACCACTTCGGACGACGCGAGCTTTGTTACGGTCCTTAATGCCGCCTATGTAAACAATGGCCAGTTACAGGAATTCGTTTTACCCGGCGGATCAACTCGCGCTCGCTTCATAAAGTTTCTGCCAAAAAACAACCACGCCGGCAGCGGTAACATTCTGATCGGCACATTCAATCCCGTAGCGGTCGGAAGTATCGATTCGATCGTTTCACTTCCCGGACAGGTGAATGCCGCGCGCAGTCAATCGCCGGCGCTCTATCACAACGGCGCCGTCATTCACAGCTTCAGTTATGGCGGCGGAGTGAATTCAGCAAATGGCTTGCTTGGCTTTGCTTCCGGCGGCTGGATTACCAGCAGCACCACTAATGAGTATGCAATTGTCCAGCTCAGTGGAAACGAGCTTCACGACATAACAGGAGTGAAGATCGCGACCTGGTTCGATTCTGGTTTCGGCCGATCGACTGCAATAAAAGATTTCGAAGTCTGGATATCCAACACCACAACCGATGCCGAAGCGTTCTCCAAAGTGTTGACTGCGACTGCTGCATTTGTGGGCGGCGTTCAAACCCATCTTTTTCCTAACGGTCCCGTTCAAGCGCGCTACGTCAAGTACGTTCCACTCAACAACCACGGCGGCGGCAGCACGATAAACACTCCGGTCTTTGACGTGATTACTGAAACTGGAGCCAGGGTTGTTGGTGTATCGGGTGAGTATGCGCAAGCACCACACGGCGCCGAGTCAGCCTTCGATGGTGACGCGAACAGTATTTGGTTGTCGCCTGTGAACAGTGCCACGAACGTCTGGATCAAAACGGCTCTCTCCGACGATGTGCGCCATAAGGTCTTTGGATTTCGCATCCTGCCGGTAAATGATTTCAGTTTTGGTCAGCGTGGTCCAAAAGATATAGATGTGCGCGTCTCAACGACAACGACGGAAGATGGCGCTTTCACGTCTATCTACTCCGGCACACTTGCTGGGACATTCGGCGGCGGTTACCAGGACATCTTCCTCAGCAACCTAACTGACGCGAAGTATGTTCAGTTCATCTGGAAGAACGGATACAACAATTCGAATATCGGCGTTAGAGAACTTGAAGTATTGACAGCTCCCACTCGCGGCGCGGCGGTAATTGGTTTCTCAAGTCAAACTGATCCCGCTACCAATTGCATTGACCTGGATCCCAGTAATCACTGGACCACCGGCGCGGGGCAAACTACCAATCAATGGATCAAGTTGGTGCTGGCCGGCGCCGAACTAACCATCATCAATCACATCGCGCTGAAGCCGGCAATAGCTATTAACAACCTTTACGGCGCTCCTAAGGATTTCGAGCTGCAAGTTTCAACTACCGATGCGGCCGACTCGTCTTTCACCCCTGTATTATCGGGCACACTGGTTAACTCGACGCAACTACAAGACTTCTATTTCCCGCCGACTCCAGCCCGCTACATCAAGCTGCTCTTAAGAAACAACTACACGTCCGACCGCATCGGTCTAGCAACGTTTTATGTTTTTGCTTCAAACGAAATTGGAACCACTGCGCAGTTTTTGGATCAATCCAGTGACCCCGATGGCTCAATTGTGTCGCGGTTGTGGGACTTTGGTGATGGCTCAACCAGCAATCAACAGCACCCAACACACACGTATACACAGCCGGGCGATTACATCGTTTCACTGACCGTAACCGATGACACAGGGCTGACTCACACACGCCAAGCTCCTTACCACGTCAATACTTCGTTAACCGCTAACTTCTCGAACTCTCCGGTGATCGCTCACGAAAACGGTGGGCCTGTTCGTTTCACTGACATTACCAGAGGCATGCTGCAGCCTTCAGCTTTTCGACAGTTCGCGTTCGGCGATGGCGGAACGATTTCGCAGAATAGTGTTCTCGGGGTTTATACCTATGCAGACAGTGGTGTTTTCAATGCAACGCTGAAGGTCGGCGATCCGCTGGGAATAACTCATGCCGCCACCAGGAAGGTAACCGTTCTTAATTTGTCGCCTTCCGTGGATATAGATCCAGGGAAGACCGTGGTGTGGGGCGAGCAATGGACTAGTGTTCCCAAAATCACAGATCAAAGTCCGGTTGATCGTCTTTCGCTGCGAGGTCAGTGGGACTTCGGCGACGGCTCCGCCTCCGAATGCATTAACTGCACCAATACAAACGCTGCAGTCACTCACGCGTACAACACCCCCGGAACTTACACCGTTGTCCTGTCGGTGACCGATAAAGATGGAGCTGTGGGCTCAGACTCTGCAACATTTCTAGTCAACAAACGACCGACCGCTTTCAGTTTTCAAACTCCACCTGCCCAGACCTTTGGACCACTGGTTATTCACGCGCAGTTGTTAGACGCATTTGCCAATGCAGGGTTGGCGGGAAAGCCTGTGCAGTTCACCGTGAACGGGGCCGCGTTTAGCGCAATTACTGGCGCTAACGGCGTGGCTGAGATCTCGATTCCGGTCCCGCCTGGTACCAGGATCGATAGCGTCATAGGCAATTTTGCCGGTGACGATTTTTATTCCAGTGGCAGTGGCATCAGTGTTCCGATTACCGCGGGAGCACCGCCTTCGGATAGTACCCAGAGTCACGAAGGAACGGACTTTTGGCTGATGTTTCCCCAGGCGTATGCGAACAGTGAGGGTTTCGCGTTTCAGTCACTCTTTATCACCTCAAGTGTCGCGACCACCGGAACGATCACAATTCCCGGTCTGAACTTCACCCAGCCTTTTTCGGTAACGGCAAACAGTGTGGCAAATGTGAGTCTGCCGCCGATCCAAGTGCATGAAAGTGATGTGATCACTAATAAGGGCATTCACGTAACTTCACATGAACCGGTGTCCGTTTATGGACTGAACAAGCGACTCCAGACTTCCGATGCGTTTCTCGGGTTACCTGTCAACACGCTAGGTATGGACCACTACATCCTTACCTACAGCAACATGTCGTTTGCGCCCTCGACCGAATTTGGCGTAGTGGCAAGCGAGAACAACACAACCGTAACCATCACTCCATCAGTAACCACCTCGAACCGAGTGGCGGGTCTGCCTTATGACATCACACTTAATCAGGGGCAGACCTATCTGCTGCAAAATAAAACACCGACGACGGAAACAGATCTCAGCGGCAGTCGGGTTTCGTCGAACAAGCCAATTGCAGTTTATGCGGCCCATAGCGCGGCCACGATTCCGGCGGAAGCGATCTGTTGCGGCGATCATCTGGTGGAGCAGGTACCACCTGTAAATGCCTGGGGAAAGCGCTTTGCCACGGTTCCAATCGCGACACGCACAAAAGGTGATTTCTTCCGTTTCATCGCCGCGGCGGACGATACGGTCATTTACCTTGACGGAAATCTGGCACACACGTTGGACGCAGGACAGTACGTCGAACGAATACTCAAAACGCGTACTGAGATCATCGCCACCAAACCAATCATGGTGGCGCAATACGCAACCAGCGTCCGGTTTGATCCCTCCAGCGATTCCGATCCTTTTTTGATGATCATTCCGCCTTACTCACAGTTTCTCAATCACTACACAATCAGCACGCCGGTGAGCGGCTTCTCGATTAATTACGCCAACGTGGTCGCGCCGACTGCTTCACTTAACAGCATCACTCTCGATGGTGCGCCCATACCGACTACAGGCTTTTTGCCTATCGGCGTAAGCGGTTTCTCAGGCGCACAGATTCCGCTATCGATCGGCGCCCATACTTTCGAGGGCCCTGTAAATTTCGGAGTCTTCGTTTACGGCTTTAACCGCGATGAAGGCTATGGCTATCCCGGCGGCATGAACGTAATGACGCCCGCGCGAACTACAAATATTGGCATCCTGCCCGAAACCCTGGCGCGCTCAATCCACACAGAAGCATGTGTCACCGCTAGTGTGACTGACGAAAGCTGGAACCCACTGGGTGGACGCTCGATCACCTTTACGGTTACGGGCGCGAATCCTTCGAGTTTTTCCGCACAAACGGACGCAGCAGGACAAGCGAACCTTTGTTACGCAGGCGAAAATGTAGGCACCGATAACGTTGCGGTTGACGTTGCTGGCACGCTTGCTACGTCATCAATTGTCTGGATTCCTCCGAACCACGCTCCGCTGGCAAACGCCGGAACCGATAAAACGATCACTTTACCTTCCTCCTTAATTCTCACCGGCTCCGCCACTGACGACGGGTTACCGTCAAACACACTCAGCGCCACATGGTCCAGAGTGAGTGGGCCCGGCAATCTTATGTTTGCCGATGCGAACGCAGCGGCGACAAGCGCGACGTTCGACACAGCAGGTGTTTACGTTTTACGGCTGACGGTCGATGACGGTGAATTGACTGGCAGCGATGAGATGCAGGTGACCGTGCATCCGGCCCCGCCAAACGGGCCGCCATCCGTCAGTGCTGGCGCGGATCTTTCGGTGACCATCAACGGCAATTTGATAGTAAACGGTGGAAACGACCTCACAATAATTAATGAGGAGATAACAGGTTGGACTCAGGTGATCGGAACAGGCTGGAAGCAATCGTCCACCATCGACCTCTTACCACAGCGAGGCCCCGCCTACTTCGTCGCCGGTGATGAATTCCAGGCGGAGCTGCGTCAGGACGTCGACGTGTCATCTTTTGCGGAAGGAATCGCAGCGGGCACGCAGGTGTTCGAGATGAAAGCATACTTGCGTTCAGCGGCAGAAGCTGTGCCTGACTCCGCACGTGTTCTGGTTGAATATCGCGACGTAACCAACGCGAATGTGCTTGCTACGCTCGACTCGGGCCCGATTACTTCAACCTCTAATTGGCACGTTAGCGAAGACATTCGAATCGCTCCCCCAGGTACGGCTTGGATCCGTGTTCGCTTAATCGCAGCCCGCAATACAGGATCCACCACCGACGCCTTCTTTGATTCGATAAGTCTGCGTCCCCTTGGGAACGCCGCCCTCAAGCTGGGAGGTTCAATAACTGATGATGGCCTGCCGTTTGGCGGCGCACTCACTTCAACATGGATCCCGCTATCCGGACCTGGCGTTGTCACATTCGCTGACTCAAACTCGCCGTCAACACGGATCTCATTTACCTCACCGGGTGTTTACGTTCTGCGTTTAACAGCCACAGACGGATTAGCGAGCGTCAGCGACGATGTCACGGTTGTAGTGGGCCCGGCCAATCAATCGCCCCTGGTGAACGCGGGCGCAAACCAAACCGTCACCCTACCGGCAACGGCCCATCTCATTGGCTCGGTTACAGACGATGGAGAACCTGCGGGAAGTAGCTTATTTGTCTCATGGACCAGGTTGAGTGGGCCGGGCCTGGTGACGTTCGGTGATGAGCACCTCTCAACGACCTCGGCGAGCTTTAGTGGACCAGGAACTTACGTCCTTCGACTAGGTGCTGACGATGGTGAATACGAGTCAAGCGCGGAGGTAACAATCACTGTCAATGCTGCGCCGAATAATCAACCTCCGACGGTTCATGCTGGTCCGAATCAAACAATCTCCTTACCCACCGATACGGCAATTCTAAACGGGTCGGCGGCGGATGACGGTTTGCCGGTTGCGTCCAACTTGAGTTCCGTATGGACCACGATCAGCGGGCCTGGCATCGTTAGCTTTGATAATTCAACCTCTACCGTGACAACGGCGCAATTCGGCGCCACCGGCACCTACGTTCTACGACTTTCCGCAAGCGATGGTGAATACGTGGCGACCGACGACGTCACGGTTACTCTGACGCCTCCGAACCAATCGCCGGTGGCGAATGCAGGAGTCGATCAAGCAACTCTATTGTCGCAGCCGGTGCAACTTAACGGCGACGCGGGCGACGATGGTCTGCCAACTGGAACACTAACAACATTCTGGTCGCAAACGAGTGGCCCAGGAACCGTGACGTTCGATAACCCGCACGTCACTGTGACGGGAGCGCATTTCAGCGCCACCGGCACCTATGTACTACGTCTCACGGCGAGTGATGGTGTGTTGAGCGACACCGATGAAATAACCATAACGGTGATCGAGGATGTCGCGCCGCCGACCGTAGCGATTACAAGTCCAGCTGACGGTTCTGACCTCACCGAGCCAACTTCAATTACGGGTTCTGTTAGCAACGGCAACTGGGTCCTGGAACACAGCCTCAACAGTGAAGACGGCGCTGCTAGCCAGATCTGGACACAGGTTGCATCGGGCAATGGCGCGCTTGCCAATAGCTTACTCGGGACCCTCGATACGACGCTGATGCTTAACGGCATCCATAGTTTGCGACTTCGTGCGACTGACAGCTATGGCCAGACAGCATTCACATCGATTGCCGTTGTGGTCGACAAGAACTTCAAGGTGGGACTGTTTCAGATCGCATTCAGCGATTTGAGTTTACCTGTCGCCGGACTTCCGATAGAAGTTGTACGTAGTTATGACAGCCGCGATAAACGCACAGGGGATTTTGGTATCGGTTGGCAGCTGGGAATCCGCAGCGGCCGCGTGGAAAAAACAGGCGTACTCGGGTTTGGTTGGCATCAGACGGCAACCAGCGGCTTTACTCCCACCTATTGCCTCGAGCCCTCGCGACCGCACAAGGTGGCGATCACTTTCGCCGACGGCAAGGTGTTCAAGTTCCGCGCCTCAACCGCGATCCATTGTCAGCAGCTCGCACCGATTACAGCGACCCAGTTGACCTTCACGCCGGAGCCAGGTACGCATGCAACGCTGGAGTCAACGACGGCCACAGACGTGATTGTCGAAGCGCAAGGAAGTGTCCCGGGCCCGGTGCGACTCATCAATCAAAGCAACCCGGATATATTTCAACACGGGCTCGTTCCGTCTGACCCTTGCCGAAGGGACCGTTTATCTAATCGACCAGCGCCACGGCGTCAGCAGCGTTCGCGATCCTTACGGCAATACTTTGAACATCGGCACGGCCGGCATTGTCCATTCCTCAGGACAAAGCATCGCTTTCAGCCGCGATGTGGTGGGGCGCATTACCCAGATCACCGATCCCAACGGCAACGTTCAGAAACTACACCTACGACGGCAATGGCGATCTCACGAGCTACACCGATCGCGAACAGAATCCGACCGCATTCACATACAACTCTGATCATCACCTCGTGTCGATCACGGATGCGCGTGGCGTAAACCTGCTCACAAACGAATATGACACCGGCGGTCGCTTAATTGGCCAGTCAGACGCATTCAACAAGTCGATCCTGTATGACCACGACGTAACAGGCCGCGTTGAGACAATCACCGATCGCCTGGGCCAACAGACCCGTTACGAGTATGACGAGCGCGGTAACGTGCTGCGCCAGATAGATGCACGAGGTGGTATCAAGACCTTTATTTACGACGCCTTCGACAATGTGCTGTCAGAAACAAACGCGCTGGGCAAGACCACGACTTACACCTACGATGCTGCCGATAATCGAACCAGCATCACCGATCCGCTGAATAACGTCACTACCTTCACCTACAACGCAGCTCGCCAGCCTTTAACGGTGACCGACGCGCGCGGCCACGTCACCACCAATACTTACGACGCGACCGGCACCAACCTGCTCACGACCACGGATCCGCTGGGCAATACGACCACGTTCACCTACAGCGTCTTCACGGGTCAGCGCACCACCATGAAAGATGCGCTCGATCACGTAACTCAATATGCGTACGACGCCGCCAACCGCTTGAAAAGTGAGACCGACGCGTTGGGCAATGTCACAACATATGGTTACGACGCCAACGGCAATCGCACCACGCAAACGGTGACGCGTACCAACGGGCAGGGCCAGCTCGAGTCGATTACCACCACCTACACCTTCGACAAACTGAACCGGCTAACGCGGACAACGTTTGCCGACGGCACATTCACTGAAGTCGAATACAACGCCATCGGCCAGCAGGCGGCAACCATCGATCAGCTCGGTCATCGGACGGAGTTTGTTTACGACGAGATGGGGCGGCTTGTTAGGACGACTCATCCGGACGGCGCTAAGGAAGAAACGACTTTCGATGGTGAAGGTCGGCGCTTAACCAGCCAGGATCGCGCTGGCCACATTACCTCTTATACGTACGATGAACTGGGTCGACTAACCAAGACGACCTACCCTGACAACACATTTACGACGACGACCTATGACGCAGCCGGACAGGTGCTCACCACGACCGATGCGCGCGGCAATATCACGCACTATTTCTATGACGACGCGGGCCGCCGGATAAAAACTCGCAACGCGCTCAATCAGGAAACCACTTTCAGCTTCGACGCGAACGGCAATCAGCTTTCGATGACCGATGCGCTGGGGCGCACGACAAGATACGAATACGACGCTAACAATCGCCGCACGAAGACGATCTACGCTGACAATTCGTTCGACGTTGTTGTTTACGATGCTTTGGGCCGGACTGTGTCGAAGACAGATCAGGCGGGGAAGACCACACAGTTTGTTTACGACGCGATAGGCCGGTTAACAAAGGTCAAGGATGCGCTCAATCAGGAAACCACCTATGCCTATAACGAACTGGGGCAGCAGCTTTCACAGACGGACGCTAACAATCACACCACGCGGTTTGAATACGATCAGCTTGGCCGGCGCGTGAAACGCACTTTGCCGGCCGGGCAGTTCGAAACCTATTCATATGACAGCAGCGGGAATCTGCAGCAGCGCACCGACTTCAACGGAAAGACCACCACGTTCACTTATGACGCCATGCGTCGTCTGTTGTCGAAAATCCCTGACGCCTCACTAAATCAACCTGCCGTTAGCTTCACCTACAACCTAAATGGCCAGCGCGCCACGATGAACGACGCTTCGGGTGTGACTACGTATACCTATGACGCATCAAGTCGCCTGGCAAGTAAGCAAACGCCCTTCGGCACCTTGAGCTACAGCTACGACGATGCCGGCAATGTGCTGACACTTCGTTCTTCCAACGCCAACGGTACAAGTGCTAGCTATTCGTACGACGCACTTAACCGGCTTGCGAGTGTGAAAGACAACAATCTATCGGCGGTAAATGGCGGTGTTACCACTTACACCTACGACAGTGTGGGAAATCTGCAAAGCTACGTGTATCCGAATGGAGTCACGACCACGTACAACTACAACCCGCTTAATCGACTTACGTCGATGACGGCGGCTTCACTCGGGTCAACGCTGGCGAGTTATGCCTACACGCTCGGTGCTTCGGGAAATCGCACTGCGGTGAGTGAGCTAAGCGGGCGCAAGGTCAATTACAACTACGATGATCTGTATCGATTAACAAATGAAACGGTAGATGGCGACACACAGGGCATTAACGGCGCCGTAAGCTATGGCTACGACACGGTCGGCAATCGACTCTCGCGCACGTCTTCGCTCCCCGGCCTCGCGTCGCAGAACGCGACTTATGATGCGAATGATCGCCTGACCAGCGACACCTACGATGCCAATGGAAATACCAGGGTCAGCACGAGCGGTAGCTATGACTATGATTCTGAAAACCGTCTCATCACTCATCACTCATCACTCATCACTGGTTTTGTATACGACGGCGATGGCAATCGCGTCGCTAAGACCGTAGGCGGAATCACTACCAACTATCTCGTCGATACCAACAATCACACCGGCTACGCACAGGTCGTTGAGGAATTGCAGGGTGGGACCGTCGTTAAGCAATTCACTTACGGCCACGATCTGATCTCGCAACGCTGCGCTACTTCAACCGTTAACTGCTCCCTCTCTTTTTATCAATACGACGGCCACGGCTCGGTCCGCCAACTCACTGATGCTAGCGCAACAGTCACAGATACATACGACTACGACGCATTCGGAAATCTGATTCACCGCACAGGCACAACTTCGAACGACTATTTGTATTCAGGAGAACAGCTTGATTCGCACCTGGGCCTTTATTACCAACGCGCCCGGTACATGAATCCCTCCAGCGGTCGCTTCTGGACCATGGATTCATATGAAGGTTCGACATCCGATCCCAACTCGCTACACAAATACACCTACGTCAACAACAGTCCGGTTGATACGGTTGATCCCTCCGGCCATATAGGAGTCGGTGCGTAATCGGACAGATAATAGCCCTCACCTGCGGGCCATGCTTACGATTTGCGCAGTATCAAAGGGCAATGACTGCATTCGACCGTCTCAAGGGTCTGGATGCGCATTAACATTCGGTGAGTTTCTACAGGATATCGATGACGTTTCATTATCCACGGGCCAAATCCTTATCCGTCTGGCGAGCCTCGCAATGGAAGCCGCAAGTATTGCTTTCGCAAGATGTGCATGCTGTTAGAACTGTAGCGCAGCATGTCTTCAACATTAGTGTTGCCACCGAGTGCAAACCATCGCTCAGCAGTCCAACGCAGGTGGCAAGCTCATTCCCTCGAGAAACGGATAGTGCGACTTCTGGATAAACAGAAATCTGTACCAGCGAGAGAGATATATTATACCGGCGAACATCCAGAAGCGTATCAGGATTTTTGTGCAACCGGAACTACAACCAGTGAGGGCAGAGGTGAATGCTACAGAATTGATCGCAGGATTGCAGGCCCGAGCCGTACTACGACAGCCATAAGAATTATCGTTACAGCTTTCGAGTGTACCGAGGGCTTACGGCCGCCTTAAACGGTTGTTCGAGCCAAGTTCCGCGGCTTATCAGGGCGGCGGATATATCCCAATTGGTGGCAACGTAGCCTTTCGTTCAAGCTATCCCTTAAGGAATGGGTAACGGTCACAACGTCCGTTAAGGTGAGCTTTCAATGACGAAGCCCTACAAGTATTGAAGAGAATGCAAGAGTTTCTGAGTGAACTCGGAAGTCTGGAAATCACCTTTCTCAAAATGCACAAATCTCATTAACTAATGATCTTGAATTATCTCCGGAAGGCCACGCGGAATTCTCTCAAGTAGTTGACACTCGAGCCAAAACGATCTCTGGCGAGAAGTGCAATACATTTCCCGTTTCTTTGGGCAAGGTTACTGCCGAAGGAAGAGATCAACAACGACTACTTCAGCTTATGGATGAATTTGAATCCGCCCTGTTGGAGGACATAGTAGTGTTGACGAAGCGATAATCGAAAACTCACATAAAGCGGCAGCCGCGGCACCCCAGCCTGACGCTCATTCGATGCGCTGCGACTTGTCGCAGCGATTCTTTTCTTAATTGACTAAGTGATTCGAGAGCAGGCGGCGACAGGTAGCCGCCGGCTAAAGCGCCGACAGGTCGGCGCACTCCAAGGAGTTGACCGACTTTGCAGAAAATCACTTCGTGTTGTTTCGTGGATACTTTTTGGCGTCGGACATAAGGCGATCCACGAATTAACACGAACTAACGCGAAATCAAGCCTTACCCTGATGCCACTCTTACTCGTGGAGGTGACAAGCCGCCGTAGGCCCCCACCAAGCCTTGCTGAATGAATACTCATTCAGTATTATTCCCACCATAGCGAGCCGGTAATCCGTAAGACCACACAACAACAAAACCGACAGACAAGAATGTCTGTCCTACTAAAAAATGCGAATTGAAAAAGCTGCTGTTTTAGGCGCGGGGACGATGGGGGCGCAGATTGCCGCTCATCTCGCGAACGCAGGTGTGCCCACACTTCTGCTCGACATTGCGCCGCGCGAATTGACCAAAGAAGAACAGGCGAAAGGCCTGACGCTCGAATCAAAAGAGGTTCGCAATCGTATCGCGCGCGCCGGCCTCGAGGCCGCGAAGAAAGCGAAGCCGGCAGCTTTCTTCACACCCGAAAACGCGTCGCTCGTCAGCATCGGCAACTTCGATGACGACCTGGCGAAACTCAAAGACTGCGATCTGATTATCGAAGCGGTCGTTGAAAACCTCGACATCAAACGCAGTCTCTACGAAAGCGTTGAGCAACATCGACGCCCAGGTTCAATCGTTGGTTCCAACACCAGCGGCATTCCGATTCGACAGTTAGCGGAAGGCCGTTCTGATGACTTCAAGGCGCACTTTCTCGGAGTCCACTTTTTCAATCCGCCTCGTTACCTGCATCTCGTCGAAATCATTCGCACCGAATGGACCAAGCCGGAAGTCTCCTGTTTTCTGTACGGCTTTCTTGATCAGCGCCTGGGGAAAGGCGTGGTTCCCGCGAAAGACGTACCAAACTTTATCGCGAATCGCATTGGCACCTACGGCTCGATGATCACTATTAAGACCATGCTGGAAGATGGTTATTCGATCGAAGAGGTAGACAAGATCACGGGCCAGGCCGTGGGCCGGCCCAAGAGCGCTACTTTCCGTACGTTAGATATTGTTGGGCTCGACGTCGGTGGTCACGTCATCAAGAACCTTTACGAAGCCCTTACGGAAGATGAAGAGCGTGACGTTTTCATCGCGCCTGAGTTTTTGAAGCAGATGATCGGAAAGGGAATCCTGGGGAACAAAACGAAGGGCGGTTTCTATCGCCGGCAACCGGGTGAGGGCGGGCAAGAAAGAAATCTGGACCATAGACCACGCGACTCTGGAATACCGGCCGTCGGCGAAAGTGAAACTTCCGGCGCTCGATATGGCAAAGAACATTGAAGACCTGCCCGAGCGCATCAAGACACTCGTTTGGGGTAAGGATCGCGTAGGCGCGTTTCTTTGGAAGGTCATGTCGCGCATGTTTCGTTATACCGCCAACCGGATCCCCGAGATCGCCGATACCATCGTCGAAGTGGATCGCGCAATGCGCTGGGGTTACAGCTGGGAGCTTGGCGTTTTCGAAACGTGGGACGCTATTGGCGTCGAGAAGTCGGTCGCGCGGATGAAGGAAGAGGGCCAGCCGATTCCTGCGAATGTGCAGAAGCTTCTCGACGCGGGCGCAAAGTCTTTCTACAAGAAACACGACGGCCAGCAGTTCTATTTTGATTTTGCCACGGAACAATATCTGCCGCTGGCGGACCAGCCCGGCGTAATCGTTCTCAAGTCAGTCAAAGATCGCACCGGAGTAATCAAGAAGAATTCCGGCGCATCGCTGATTGACATCGGTGACGGCGTCGCGTGTCTCGAGTTTCACTCGAAGATGAATGCTATCGGCGGTGACACGCTGCAGATGCTGAAGCAGTCGCTGGCTGAAGTAGAAAAGAATTTTGTTGGTCTGGTGGTTGGCAACCAGGGCGCGAATTTCTGTGTCGGCGCCAACATCATGTTGATGCTGATGGAAGCGCAGGAAGAGAATTGGGACGAGCTCGACATGATGGCGCGCGCGTTCCAGCAATCGACGATGAGCCTGCGCTACTCGCCGAAGCCGGTGGTGGTTGCGCCCTTTAACATGGTCTTTGGCGGTGGTTGCGAGATGGTCCTGCATGGGGACCGGGTGCGCGCCGCGGCGGAGACATACATTGGTTTAGTCGAAGTCGGCGTCGGAATCATTCCCGCGGGCGGCGGCACAAAAGAGTTGCTGGTGCGCATGTTGGATTCAATCCCGCGCAACGTCGATGATGCGGATCCGTTTCCGTTTGTGAAGCGAGCGTTTGAAACAATAGCGCTCGCAAAGGTAGCCACGTCGGCGGAAGAGGCGCGCACTTTTGGTTTCCTGGCCGCAGACGACACGATTTCCATGAACGGTGATCGGCTGATTGCAGACGCAAAGAAGGAAGTGTTGGCGCTGGCGGCGAGTGGATACGTGGCGCCACAGCCGCGCACAGACATTCTGGCGCTGGGAAATCCGGCGCTGGCAACGTTAAAACTCGGTATTCATCAGATGAAGCGCGGCGGGTATATTTCGGATCACGACGCGTTGATTGGCGAGAAACTAGCGCGCATTCTGACTGGCGGCGACTTGAATCACGAGACGAGAGTTTCTGAACAGTACTTGCTTGACCTGGAACGAGAAGCATTCTTATCACTTGCAGGAACGCGTAAAACACAAGAGCGACTTGGCTGCGATGTTGAAGACGGGAAAACCGTTAAGAAACTAAGGAGGAGACAGAAAACAGGAGACAGAACACAGAAGTCAGGAAGGAACGCAGAACGGAAACCGCTTGAATTCGACAGATCGTGGAACCACCCTAGTCCGCGAACACTAAGGGAGGACTTCATGCAGCGGCTACCTGCTCGAAATTTTCAAGACCTGATTGTATGGCAGAAGGCGCACCAATTTGTTCTAAGCGTATATCGCATTAGCAAATCGTTTCCGCGTGAGGAGATTTACGGACTGACGTCACAGTTTCGACGTGCCGCGATTTCAGTTCCGGCTAATATCGCGGAAGGCTTCAAGAAGAAAGGACCCCTGGACAAGGTGCGATTCATGAACATCGCGCAAGGTTCATTAGAAGAATGTCGGTATTACCTGATTCTAACAAACGACTTAAACTACGGAGAGACACCGAAGTTGTTTGCCCAACTAGATGAAGTCAGTAAGTTGCTCGCGAGCTACTCCGCGGCAATCACAGCTTCTGTCTCCTGACTTCTGTATTCTGTTTTCGAATTTTTGAGGTAACCATGAGAGACGCAGTTGTTGTATCAGCAGTTAGAACCGCAGTCGGTAAGGCGCCGAAAGGCACTCTCCGAAACACCAGGCCCGATGAGATGGGCAGCGCGGTTATCAAAGAAGCACTCGCACGTGTGCCGGGGCTTGAAGCATCTGAGATCGAAGATGTGATTATGGGCTGCGCGATGCCTGAGGCAGAGCAGGGCATGAACGTCGCTCGCGCCGCTGCGATTCGTGCGGGGTTGCCGGTAGAAACCAGCGCCATGACGATTAATCGATTTTGCTCGTCTGGTTTGCAGTCGATTGCTATGGCGGCCGATCGCATTCGCACGGGAGCGGTTGAAACCATTGTTGCCGGCGGACTGGAAACGATGTCGATGATCCCGATGGGTGGTCACATCATCCGTCCCAACCCGTACCTCGTTGAACACTATCCGGATTTTTATCTCAACATGGGACTGGCAACTGAGAATGTTGCGCAGAAATACAACGTGAGCCGTGAAGAGCAGGACGAGTTTGCGCTGCGATCGCACCAGCGTGCTGCTGCCGCACTTGATGCGGACAAGTTCAAAGACGAAACGGTGCCGTTGACGGTGACGCTTGAGGAGCTGGATGAGAAAGGCCGCAAGCAGACACGGGAAGTAGTGTTTGATAAGGACGAGGGTGTGCGACGCGACAGTACGATCGAAGGCCTGCAGAAACTGAGGCCGGCCTTTAGCGCGAAAGGAACCATTACCGCAGGTAACGCTTCGCAGATGTCGGACGGAGCTGCGGCGGCTGTGATCATGTCGGCGGAGAAAGCTAACAGTCTTGGTGTGAAACCGATGGCCCGTTTTGTTGCTTATGCGACGGCCGGCTGTCCACCAGAGGAGATGGGTATTGGACCAGTGTTCGCTATACCTAAAGTCCTGAAACTGGCCGGGCTGACTCTTGATCAAATCGACGTGATCGAATTGAATGAGGCTTTCGCGGCACAGTCGTTGGCGGTGATCAAGACGCTTGGCCTGGATATCGACAAAGTTAACGTTAACGGCGGGGCGATCGCGTTGGGCCATCCGCTCGGTTGTACCGGAGCAAAACTAACGGCGTCGATTCTGCGCGAGCTGGAGCGTCGCAACGGACGTTATGGAATGGTGACAATGTGCGTCGGTGGAGGCATGGGCGCCGCCGGAATTTTTGAGGATGGTACGATGGACGGCTGGACACCTCGCTGATATAGTTCATTGAGCTCATCTACACGCTTGAATAGCAGGAAAGCACGAATTCTACATTTCGTGACCCTCAGCTTACAGGAGAAATAACATGGCAGCCGTAATTGAACAAAAACGAATAGTACAGGGTGGCGCGTTTCTCATTGAGGAGCATACGCCAGCGGAAATCTTCACGCCGGAAGACTTCACTGAAGAGCATCGCATGATTGCCGACACGACCCGCCAGTTTATCGACAATGAAGTGATGCCACACATCGACGAGCTGGAGAAGCACGACTGGAAGCTGGCGCGTGAGCTGGTCAAAAAGGCGGCGGATCTCGGTCTGATCAGCGCAAACATTCCGGAGGAGTACGGCGGACTTGGTCTCGATCAGACCAGCGGCGCGCTGGTGGGCGAGAACATCGGGCGCTGCGCTTCGTTTGCTACCACACTTGGGGCGGAAAGCGGCATCGGTCTCTTGCCTATCATCTATTTCGGCACCGACGCGGCAAAAGAGAAGTATCTGCCGAAGATCGCCACCGGCGAATTGATCACGGCTTACGCGTTGACCGAAGCGGGCTCAGGATCGGATGCGATGGCGGCGAAAGCAACTGCCAAACTTAGCGCCGATGGAACTCATTACATTCTCAACGGCGAGAAGATGTTCATCACCAACGGCGGCTTCGCGGACATCTTCATCGTGTTCGCGAAGGTGGATGGCGATAAGTTTACGGCCTTCATTGTTGAGAAGCAGGAAGGCGTGACGCCGGGCGCGGAAGAACACAAGATGGGCATCAAGGGTTCGAGCACGACTCCGCTGGTGCTGACGGACGCTAAGGCGCCGGTCGAGAACCTGCTCGCGGAAGTAGGGAAGGGGGCGAAGATCGCGTTCAACACCCTTAACATCGGCCGTTTCAAACTCGGCGCCATGTGCGTCGGCGGTATGAAGCTGATGGTCCACGAGGCTGTTCGCTACGCGAATGAACGCCAGCAGTTTGGCAAACCGATCTCTTCGTTTGGCGCCATCAAGTCGAAGATTGCGGAGATGGCGATTCGCACGTGGGTTGGCGAGTCGATGACTTATCGAACGCTGGGAATGATTGAAGACGCGATTACCGACCCTTCCGATCCCAATGCCAAGCTAAAAGCTATTGAGGAGTATTCGGCTGAATGCTCGATCATCAAAGTCGCGCTGTCTGAATACTGCGACTATGTCGCCGACGAGATGGTCCAGATTTACGGTGGCTACGGCTATTCCGCGCACTATCCGGCGGAACGGGCATATCGGGACTCGCGAATCAATCGCATCTTTGAAGGCACGAACGAAATCAATCGCATGTTGATTCCGGGCCGGTTGATGAAGAGCGCGCTGAGTGGGAAGTTGGCGCTGCTGCCGGCGGCGCAGGCATTGATGGACGAGATACTTACGCCGCAGATGGCTTCGTTTGATGACGAAGAAGACGTGCTTGGCGGCGGAAGCGAAACTTGCCAAGAACGCCAAGAAGGTGGCGTTGATGACGCTGGGGACGGCTGCGCAGAAATACATGATGGCGTTGGGCGATCAGCAGGAAATTTTGTTGGGCATTGCCGACATCATCATGGATGCGTATGCGATGGAGTCAGCGATCCTGCGCGCGCAGAAGCTGGCAGCGTCGCAGGGAGAGGACGCGGCGGCGCGCTACATTGATATGACGCGTGTGTTCTGTAACGACGCGGTGGAGCGGGTCGAGGCGCGCGCGAAGAACACGTTGGCGGGAATGTCGGAAGGGGACGAGCTGCGGACGCTGCTGGCGGCGTTGAGACGTTTTACCAAGATGACGCCGATGAACACGATTACTGCGCGGCAGCGAATTGCGGATGTGCTGGTTGAGGGGAATAAGTGGGCGTACTAGGGAGCAGAGGTCAGAAGTCAGAGGTCAGAGGTCAGAAGTCAGATGTCAGAGGTCAGAGGTCAGAGGTCAGAGGTCAGATCCGAGCATTGTCAGTTTCAGAGTCAGAGTCCCAATGTGATAGGCAATCGCCCTTGATTTGAGACCGTTCATACGAACGGGTCTCTAATCGAAATCCTCCGCTTGGATTTCTTTTTTCAAACGGAGGATTTTGTCTAATGAAGTACTCCCGATTTGAGGAGTTGCCGGTTTGGCGTGACGCAATCGAGTTGGGAGTTGCTATTTTTATTTTTACAGCCAAGCCGGCTTTCAAGGGCGATACGAGCTCCGAAGGATCAGATGGAGCGTGCTGCAATTTCGATTTCCAACAATATGGCGGAAGGCTTCGAGCGGGGCACGACACAAGAGACTCTTGACCTTCCTTTATATTGCTCGCGGATCTTGCGGTGAGACACGCTCAATTCTTTGCCTGTGTGAGCGTTTGCCTGGTTTCGAAATTTCAAATTTGAAATTTCAAATCTCAAATCGCGTTCGGAGAGTGTTTCACGCCAATTGCGGACGCTGGGCGGGCTCATCTTCAGAATTCCGACATAAGGGCCAGCGGTACCTAACTGATCAAGACGCAGAACGATATCCAAAGAAGCTCGTGAGCGTGAAGAGTTTTTGAAGGAACTCGAGGAGGTTCGCAATCGCCAACCAAGTGGGTGAGATTTCTTGCACGTCAGCCCCTCCATATTTGACACAAGTAAACAATGCGCATTGTTCCCATCTCACTTCCTACTCCCTTCTACATCGGCCCGGTCAACGTCTACTTGATTGCCGAAGACCCTGTCACGCTGATCGATACCGGTCCGAAGACAAAGAAGCAATCGAAGCGCTTCGCGAGGGATTGCGTCAGGCGCGCCTGCGCGTCTCCGACATCAACCGCATCGTCCTGACTCACGCTCACGAAGATCATTGCGGCCTCGCCCGCTCGCTTAGCGACGAGGCAAAAGATGCGGAAGTGCTGGTCCATGACTGGGAAACCGGACATCGTGTGGGCCGGCTCGAGTACGAAGAACATCGCACGCTGCTTAGTTCGCGCCGGCGTGCCCCCGTCAGAGATTGAAGCGATGCGCAAAATGTATGAAGGCGTCCGCCAGTATGCCGACTCATTTGCGGATGGTGAATATGGCGAGCTACGCGACGAAGAGGAGCTCGAGTTTGATTCGGGCGCACTGCGTATTCTTCATACACCGGGTCATACGCCCGGGTCATGTTCATTTATGCGCGAAGCCGATCGCACCGTCATCGCCGGCGATTGTGTACTGAAGCGGATTACTCCGAATCCGATTCTTTCACCTGACCCGGTTGATCCATCAAAACGCTTCGCATCGCTAGCCGAGTATCTGGTTAGTCTGGCGCGCCTACGCAGTTTCGCCCCGACGCTTGTGCACGGCGGACACGGCGCGCCGGTTCACGATTTCGAAGAACTGTTCAATCGCTACTTCCGTGCAATTCGAGAGCGACAAGCTGAAGTGATACGGCTGGTGCCGAAAAATGGCGCGACTGCTTTTGAAGTTGCGCAACAGATGTTTCCCGGAGCCGACGACGTTCACCGCTTCCTGGCCGTTTCTGAGGCGGTCGCTCATCTCGACCTGGCGCATTCAGAAGGAAAACTCGCTCAGGAATTATCGGACGGAAAAGAAATCTACCGCCAGATTTCGGCCAACTAAAGCCAGGAGGCAGGAGGCAGGAGGCAGGAGCAGGAGCAGGAGGCAGGACAGTGCAGACGACAGCACTGTTCGCCGACTCGACGTGTTCCGGCCGCCTGCTCGACCGGTTCCTGCCGCCTGCTGCCTGCCTCCTGCCACCTGCCTCCTGCCACCTACTTCCTGCCTCCTTTTTGGAACCCGCATCACCTGTCCCGCGTGTAAGCCACCAAATCTACTCGGAAGGACTCTCTCTGTCATGAATCTGAAAAAAGCTCTTTATTTCCGGATCTCCCTTGCTTTGACGTGCGGCTTTGCTCTCGCACAACAGGCACCCCCGGCGCCCCCAGCTCCGCCTGCGCCCGGTGAACCTGCAGTCTTCTCGATGTTTTTTGGGGCGGCAGTTTTCTGGGCGTGCACACTGAAGATGTCACTAAAGAAAATCTCTCCCGTTACAACATGCGCGATGTTCGCGGCGTCGGTATCACCGAAGTCGTCAAAGACAGTCCTGCTGAAAAAGCGGGTCTCAGGAAAGACGATGTGATCGTGCGGTTTGAGGGCGACAACGTCACCAGCACCCGCAAACTTTCGCGCCTGGTTTCCGAGGTTGCTCCGGATCACACGGCGCGGTTGACGATCAGTCGCGGCGGATCGGAGCAGGAAGTGAATGTAACGATCGGCAAGCATGACGGCAACATGAACACCTTTCGCCACTTCGAAGGTCTGAAGGGACTGGAAGGATTGAAGGATCTGAAGGACCTGGAGAAGTTTAAAGATGCATAAGAACATGCCGCCAGGGGCCAACGTTTGTAAGTGGGAAGGACCAGCCCGGGATGGACAAAGATTCGTTCGTCTTTTCTTTCGGCGGTGGCCGTCGTATTGGTGTTAGCACCGTGCAGCTGACGAAGCAGCTTGCCGATTATTTTGGAATCGCTGACGGCAAAGGTGTGCTTGTGACGTCGGTCAGCGATGATAGTCCGGCGGCAAGAGCGGGCATCAGAGCAGGCGACGTGATTATCAGTGTTGACGGTGAGAAAGTTGAAGGCTCCGGCGATGTTTCGCGGGCCATCAACAAGAAGAAAGATGGCGATGTGACGCTGACGGTTATCCGTGACAAGAACCAACGCTCGATTACCGTGACGCCGAAAGCTGCCGAGCCGGTGCCTGGTTCAGCGCCGCGCGTCGGACGTGTGATCGTGCCGCGAATCGACATCGGTGCGATTCCCGCGATCAACATGGTCACCCCGCGAATCGAGTTGCCGGTCATTCCGGAAATCAAGATCGACATTGGCGAAGACGGAGCCGGACCTCGCGTCATCCGGCGCGGAGCTCAACAGCCCATATAAAAAGTAGGACAGGCATTCTTGCCTGTCCCTTGTGATTTCAAAGCAAAAAGGACAGGCAGGAATGCCTGTCCTACTTTTTACGGAAGTTTGTTTTTGCCTTCCATTGCCTGTTTGTAAGCGCCGCCTGGAACATCGCCAACCTTAACCGCCTCGTCAAACTCCCTGGCAGCTTCCGCAGGCTTCTCCAGGAACGCATAGATACGACCCATCGCTTCGTGGGCGCGTGAGATCAACGCGCGATCGGTTTCGGGTGACGCTGCCTCGCGGGCCAAACGGTAATTGGCGAGCGCGCGATTCAGTC
Source organism: Blastocatellia bacterium (assembly GCA_963786645.1). GTDB lineage: Bacteria > Acidobacteriota > Blastocatellia > Pyrinomonadales > Pyrinomonadaceae > PSRF01. The sequence goes on along the minus strand of CAWAZW010000010.1, from coordinate 77,056 downwards.
GTTCAGCCTGTACGTCTTCGTCGGTTGCGTCCGCCGCAGCCAGACTCGCTGTCTGCGCGAGCGCAAAGAAAATTCGTGGCTCACGGGAGTACGACTTCAGCAGTTTCTTCAGTTGCGCTTCAGCTTCGTTGTAGTCCTTGTGACGAAGAACCTGCTCGATATCCGCCAAACTCTTCACCAGCAAAGCGTCCTTTACGTTCGCCGTGCCCGAATGCGACCGGATACTCAGTGGCAGTGTCGCGGGCGGTAAGACGTGCCTGCCTGCGCCGCCAACGCACGTTGTCTGGCTTCGGCGATTTCACGTTAAACGCCGGCTCTCGCGAACAGGATCAAACGACGAAATCATGTCTACGAAAAAATTGGCGATGTCGAAACCCGAAGTCTCGATGCCTTTCAACTGGTCCGCAAAAAAGAATGCGAGCACTGCGCCGCGTTCGTATTGTTCAGCCAGCCGCGCCGCACTTTCGTCCTGAATTGCCGTAGTCGCGCTTGAAACTCCTTCGATATCGCCTGACGGGAAGCGTCGTCTTTGGCAGCTGCGATTTTGCTGCGCGCGTCACGCGACAATTTGTCGAGTCTTCGCGTTTCCTCATACCGCGTGTCGGCTGCCGCCACCAACGATCGCGACACCGCCAGAAAAACGTCCGGACTAACCGGGACGCCTGCTTTTCCCTCTCGGCAAGCAGTTGCTTGATCTGCTCTCGACGCGCGGCGATATCGCGATTGAATCGCACCATCAGCGGGTCGATCACATACTGCAAGTATGCGCGTCGCAACTCGGAGTCGGCCGGGATCAGTTCCTTCCGGGACAACCGCGTAGTACTCATCGCCAATCACGCGAAAGTTGATTGTGCCTGGAACGCCGAACAGATCAGGAACAACGTAGAAATGCCGGCTCTGTTCTCGGGTTGTGTACTGCTTCGCTTGGTTCTTCTTGTTACCCGGAGCCGTTACCTGCACGCGTTCCAACGACATCGTCATCGGTCGTGTGTGCAGATACGACAAGACGTCCGTTCACCATTTCGGCAGTCGGTTTTCGCAGCCGATCACCTTCCGCCTGATGAGCACGCGTGTAGGCGGTCATCAGATCGCCGATGTTAGAACGCCGATAAAACTCCTGGACCAGCGGCGCGAAATCGAGCACTTCCAGCAGACTGCCCGGTAGATCTTCGGAACGAGCGGGAGCATCGAGTCGTGGGCGGTGGTCCAAGCGCGAATGCGAGCGAAACATAACGCGCCGCCTGGTCGGCGGGCGTGGCCGGAGCGGGAAGTTTGTTGCGTTCGTAAAATGTTCGCAACCGGCTTCGCAGATCAGGATCGAGATCGGTGAGGTCTTTTCTGACCTGCGCGCGAAACACCGAAGGCTCCGCGCCAGATGCACTGGCCTGAAACCCCGCGGCTTCCAGAGCAGCCATCATGATTATCAACCGCGGCTCGGTTCGAAACTCGACGCCGTACTCCGCCAAATCGAAAGCGGCGGCTGGGCGGCGTTGTACTGTGGTCGCAGGAGTCGGTGATGGCGTTGGTTTGGGAGTTGGCTGGGCAAACACCGGCTGTACAAGAGAGCGCCAGGAAAATTGTTAAAACAATGATCTTCATCTGCTGAATAAAGATGTCGTAATGGTTGAGTTTCTTAGTATTGGGGAATGTTAAAGATGCGTCGACCGGACCAAACGGATGCCCTGTTGCAGCCAAAATCAATCCGCGGTTTTCGGTCGCCCGTGCTTGCGCAACAGCCACGATGTTACCGGATATGCAATCAGCGAACAAACGACCGAAAGAAAGGTGGCCCCGACGCTGAAATGGCCAAACAATTTGCCAGCTTTCATGAAACAACTTGCGGTAATAATCCGCACTCTAACGGATGCGGATCCTGCAGCAAAGCCAGCCCTTCCTGCGGAATTCTGATGGGCCGGCCGAGGAAAAAAGCGCCAATCGCGTAGGAAGCGATGATGATGGGAACAAGCGTTAGAAACGGGTTATTGATGAAGGTGCCGCTGTAGATGGCAATCTTATTGAACCGAAAAAGGAAAGCGACGAAAGTGGCGAGAACCGTGTGAAGCCCGAGAAATGGGCAGAACGCGATGAAAACCCCGATGGCAAAAGCAAGCGCCGTCCGCTCCGGAGGATCATCCAACGCGAGCAAACGGCGAAAGGTAGAACGAAACATCTTTAGGACAGGCATTCCTGCCCGTGGTTGTCTTTTAAGCGGGTCAGCACGGAATGCCTGCCTGGTTACTTGAAGCTGTTCAGTGCCTCGGCTTCGTTGTCGAATGAATCAAACACAGTCAGCAGCTTGGTGATTACCAGAAGGTTTTGGATCTTCTCGGTCAGGTTCAGCAACTTGAGTTGTCCGCCGTCGCGACTCACTGTCGTGTAGTTTGCTATCAACTCGCCGATCCCACTGGAGTCGATGTTTTTCACACCACTGAGATTGAGCAAAATCTTTTTCTTGCCGCTGTCGACCAGGCCGCGAATCGAATTGCGTAACGAGATGGCGCCCTCACCCATCCTTACTGAACCATTCATGTCCAGAATAGTGACGTCTCCTGCTTGTCTCTCAGTAACTTCGAGTTCTGCCATCTTTCCTCTCCCTTGAAGAATTGTTTCGTCAAACCATTGTCGTCGCGCAGCCGCTCGATCAAACAGTCTGCTTCAAACAGTCTTACTTGTAACTGTTTAAAGCGTCCGCCTCGCTCTCATAAACGTCAAAAACGGTAAGAAGTTTTGTGATGGTTAACAGGTCCTGAAGCTTCTGCGTAAGATTCAGCAACTTCAATTCGCCGCCGTCCTTATTGATCGCAGTGTAGCTGGAGACCAATTCTCCAATACCGCTCGAATCGATGTAACCGACCTTCGCGAGGTTGAGAAGAATCTTTTTCTTGCCCTCTTCCAACAACCGTCGCACGGCGCTACGAAGAGCGACGCTACCCTCGCCAATCGTGATCTTGCCGTCCATATCCAAAACGGTAACGTCTCCCGATTGGCGCTCTGAAATATTTAACTCTGCCATGTGATTGCAATCTCCTTAAACGGATTTGCGATTTTGATTTCTGATTTCCGATTCGAGCGGTGCCATCGAATTCCCGCTCGGGATAATCGCAAATCCAAAATCAAAGTTTTTTCAACATTCGCACTGTTGTGCCGCCTTGCGGATTTATTGTCCAGTCGACCTCGTCCATAAAGTTGCGCATAAAAAAAATGCCGCGCCCGGACGTTTTCAGAATGTTCTCTTCCCTGGTCGGATCAGGAATGTCGCCGGGATTAAAACCCTTGCCCTGGTCGTGCACCGTAATTTCAAAAATCCCGGGCGAAGTTCTTAAACTAACTTCAGCAAACTTGGTCTCGTCCAGCTTGTTCCCGTGAAGCACTGCGTTAGTTATTGCTTCACGCACGGCCATGTCGATTCCGAAGATCACGTCCTCGCTGACACCTGCGCGACTAAGAAATTCAGAAACTGCGGTAGCTGCCTGGTCAACAGCTTCAATACGGCTGGCGAATCTGAGTTCAGTCGTCGCTTGGGTCACAACTAAAAGACATGGCCACTCCAGGAGCCATTCTGTGGGTCTCGGCTGAATTGTGTAGTCGCCCGGTAGTTGCGCACGAGTGCAAACTTCGACGAGGGTTTACCCCGCAACTCGGAAGCTGGGCAGCGCGTCCGCACGCGGTCCGCAGCCGCAATTGAACTCCAAAATCTATCAGGAGGAACCGAGGGTGTAACATGCCCGACTGCCGCATGTCAAGAACGTCAAAATGCGGAATTCCTTGGCGCTCAAGCCCTTAACCGGAGGTGATGGTTCTCTCCGAAAGCAGCGGCTACTTTCGTTGGCAAAGTGCGCTGAAGGTTAAGATGAAGTCATGAGAATCGCGTCTGCCAGGCGTTTGATGGGAACCACCGATGTGCCCGGCGATAAATCAATTTCACATCGCGCGGCTCTGATTGCGGCACTTGCGGAGGGATCTCAACACTCGAAAACTTTTCGACTGGTCAGGATTGCGCCGCGACTTTGTCTTGTTTATCGGAGCTGGGAGTGAGGATTGAACGCGACGGAACGACGGTTCGCATTGAGGGATCGTCGCTTCGTCCGCCCGCCCGGGAGTTGGATTGCGGGAACAGTGGTTCAACGATGCGCATGATCGCGGGAGTGCTCGCCGGTCAGAATTTTGAATCCACCTTGATCGGAGACGCTTCGCTGAGCGCGCGGCCGATGAACAGAATTGTCGACGCCGCTGGAACAGATGGGCGCAAAGATCCTGAACTAACAACGGATATCCGCCGCTTAACATTCGTGGTTCGGAACGCTGACGGCCATCCGTTATGAAATGCCGGTTGCCAGCGCGCAGGTGAAGACGTCACTGTTACTTGCGGGACTAAGGGCACACGGTCGGACGTTGATTACCGAACACACGCGCACGCGAGATCACACCGAGCGAATGTTGAGTTGGTTTGGAGTTCCGGTGGAGACTAACGACGAGCCGCGATCCGCAACCACGTCGGTCGATGGCCCAGTTAGTTTCAAAGCTGCCAACGTGAAAATTCCCGGCGACTTTTCAAGTGCTGCCTATTTGATTGCGGCGGCGGCGATGTTGCCGGGTTCGGACCTCAGGATTGAAGGAGTCGGTCTCAACCCGACGCGCACCCAGCTTCTGGATGTGTTGCGCGCTGTGGATGCAGACATCGAAACTTTCGATCATCGGGACGAATGTAACGAGCCCGTCGGCACGATTCGTGTTCGCGGCAACTCGTTGGAGCGGCTACGACCATCGAATGTTATAGATGGAGAATTGATTGCCGCCCTGATCGATGAGTTGCCGTTGCTGGCCGTAGTCGGGACGCAGGTACCTGGCGGCCTGATCCTCCGCGACGCAGGCGAACTTCGTGTTAAAGAAACTGATCGGATTGCAGCGACTGTAAAGAACTTGCGTGCGATGGGGGCGCAGGTTGACGAGTTTGAAGATGGTCTGGCTGTAGACGGACCCATCGATTGAACGGTGCAGTCCTCCATTCCCATGGAGATCATCGCATCGCGATGGCGTTTAGCGTGGCGGCGCTGCTCGCAGACGGAGGATCGGAAATAATCGATAGCGAATGTGTGGCAGTTTCTTTTCCCGACTTTTTTGCACGTCTGGAATCGCTCGTCGAAAGATAACACTGGTCGTATGTGAACGATACAAGAATCGTAATCGTGGTTTCATGGGTTGCGGAAAGACCCAGGTGGCTCAGGAACTGGCAAGGGAACTTGGCGCGGCTGGGCCGATCTTGATGCGGTAATAGAAAATTACGAAGGTCGAAGTCCGGCTGAAATAATAACTAACGACGGTGAAGGGGAGTTTCGAGAAGCGGGAAACTGCGGCCCTCAAGAAACTGCTGACGTCGGGTGCGGAACGTGTGATAGCGCTCGGTGGGGGCGCCTGGACCATCCGTCGGAATCGCGAATTGATCGAAGAACATAAGGGCGTCGCCGTTTGGCTGGATGCGCCGTTCGAGCTTTGCTGGAGACGGATTGAAGCAGACGGTCAAGTACGACCGTTGGCGCCAACTCGAGACGCCGCACAGAAGCTTTATTCAGAGCGTTCTGCTATTTATAGCCTTGCAGACTTTCATGTGCGGTCGCGGACGAGTCGCCGGTCGAAATCGCGAAAAAGATTGCCGCACTTTTGCGACAACAGGTCGACATATCAGACATCCGTCAGATCGTTTTAAGTTTGACGCAAATCTATCGCAGCGTTAATTGGCACGAACTTCACGAGCAGTAACGATGAGTGATCAAAGCAAAACCGCACGAGCGCTGAAACCTCGTAAATCCTCAAGAACTCCGACAACTGGAAGTCTTTTGCCGTCGCCGACCGGCGAAGGCTTCTATCAGCTTCAAACAGAAGATACGGGCGATGTGCCCGTACGTTTGTTCCTGACTCCCACGCTGCTCAACGAGGCTGAAGACAATCTTTACAGTCAGATCGTAAACGCCACCAGTTTTCCTGGTGTGAAGTTGGTCGTGATCACGCCGGATGTTCACTACGGCTACGGCGTGCCTGTGGGTTGCGTGATCCTGACGGACGTTGAGACCGGCGCGGTCGCGATGGGCCCAGTCGGATACGACATTGGTTGCGGCATGATGAGCGCCGGTTCCAACGTTGACGCCGATGCAGCCACGCCGGAAAAGAAAGCCGCATTCAATCGGGCGGTGATGGGACGCGTCGCAAATGGGCTATGGCGGAAAGAGTGATCGTCTTGGGCACGTTAACCGAAACCGAATTTAATAATCTGGTGCGTGGCGGCGCCGAATATTATGTTGAGAAGTATGGCGCCAGGTTCGATCGCAGTCGCGCTGAACGGCACCGCATCCCGGTTGACGACGACTGGCAGATTCCCTCGGGAGGCAAAGGCAAACCGGAACGCGGCCTGTAACCAGCTTGGAAGCCTTGGTGGCGGCAACCACTTCATCGAACTGCAACGGTCGGAAATGACCGGCACTTTATTCGTGCAGGTGCATACCGGAAGTCGCGGCTTCGGACACGGCATGGCCACGAATTATTTTGAGATGGCGCGCGAGGAACGACCCGACGCGATCACCGATATCGATCTGGGTTACTTCACTCCAGAGTCGCGTCATTACAAAGACTATCTTAATGCCGTGGCCGCGGGCGGGAACTATGCAATTCTCAATCGCCTTATCATCTTTGAAGAAGTTGCGGAAGCGTTTCGTGAAGTGTTCGGCGCCGGATCTCGAATTGGTTTATGAGATCAGCCACAACCTGGTCCAAAAAGAATGGCACCCGGATTTTGGCGACGTGTGGGTGCATCGCAAAGGTGCGACGCGTGCTTTTCCAGCCGGCCATCCATTTCTCAAAGGGACCACGTGGGCCGACACGGGCCATCCGGTCTTAATCCCCGGAAGTAATAAAGACTACAGTTATATTTTGCGTCCGTTGCCGGGCGCGGTGAAGAGTGGTTTCTCGGTAAACCACGGCGCCGGGAGAAAACTTTCGCGCGGCCAAGCCAATCGCACGCTTTCACAAAGACAAATCGACGATGAATACGCGGCTGCCGGAATCCTTGTGAATATTGACGGCCGCGTGCCGCTGGACGAAGCAGCTCCGGCTTATAAGTCATCGGAGGAAGTCTTGCGCGCTGTTACCGAAGCCGGGCTAGCGGAGGTCGAACACAAGTTATGGCCGCTGGCATCACTAAAAGGCGTCGATGAAAAGAGGCGGGGCAAGCAGAGAAGAGGAGGTAAACGAGAAACATATCAGGATCCGCATTATGTAGTTGCGTAGTTACCTGCGGTGAAACGTGAATTCCGCAATGTCTCCAAGCGCCCGAATTCGGGAAACGTCGCCATACCCACTCGTGCCGGAACCCCAATTTCAGCGGCCTAAAACCAAGGCAATCCCTCGCTTTCTGAACATGTTCAAAAAATTCTTGACACGCCTTTCGCCCGGGCGTATTGTTCAATTGTTGAACGTGTTCAGTTCCTAAAAAGGAGGCCTATCATGACCATCGAAATCACCACATACCTGATTTACCTGGCGATCAGCATCGCTCTCACCATTTGGGTGGCGCATACGCTGCACAAGAACGGACGCATCTTTCTTGTGGACGTTTTCCACGGTAACGAGCCGCTGGCAGATTCAGTCAACCATCTGCTCGTCGTTGGGTTTTACCTGATTAACTTCGGGTACGTGAGCCTGGCGCTGAAACTCGGTTACGAAGTCGCTAACGCTAAAGAAGGCATTGAAGCCCTATCGGTCAAAGTCGGCATGGTTTTGATCGTGCTGGGTGGAATGCACTTCTTCAACTTGTTCATTTTTAGCCGCATGCGCAGGCGCGCGACGCTGAGAAATTCGCCGCCGCCGGTGATGCCGGATGCTTTCACCGCAGTTCGGGAGGCGTAAGCCATGGCTTTAACTGTCCTATACGACCCGTCGTGCGGATTGTGCCGGCGAGTTCAAGAGTGGCTAACGGAACTGCCCAAGTTGGTAGAGCTCACCCTCGTGCCGATCAAGTCGGACGAAGCGCGACGACGGTTCCCCGGTCTTAACCATGAGCTCACGTCCAACGATTTAACGGTCATCAGTGATCAAGGCGCTGTCTACTTTGGTCCAAAGGCGTGGCTCATGGTTCTCTGGGCACTGAGTGGTTACCGCGAATGGTCTTACCGGCTGTCGTCGCCGGAGTTGTTACCGACAACGCGACGCGTCGTATCAATGATCTCGCAGAACCGATATCAGATCAGTCGCATTGCCGGGTTATCGAGGTGACGCTATGAATAAGACCGCTAAGCCGAAGAAGACAGCCAGGGTAATCAAAACCCGCAAGGGTAAGCAAAGCCGGGCGAACATCGTTAACACGGCGCTCGATTTGATCCGCGAACGCGGTTTCGAAGAGACGACGATGCGAGCGATTGCTGAAAAGGCGGGAGTGTCACTGGGGAATGCGTATCACTACTACCCGTCGAAGGCGCATCTGATTCAGGCTTTCTATCAACGCACGCACGAAGAGCACCTCGCCGCCTCTCGTCCGGTTCTTGAAACTGAATCAACCTTGAAAGGACGTCTACTGGCGGTGATGCGACTGAAGATCTCCACGCTTGAGCCGTATCATCAGTTTGCAGGCGTCCTGTTCAAGACTGCCGCCGATCCCCAAAGTCCACTTAATCCGTTTGCGGACGAATCCGCAGCGGTGCGTCAGGACAGCATCAAACTCTTTGAAGAACTCGTCACTGGTTCGAAGACGCGTGTGCCCAATGATCTGAATGCGGAGCTGCCATATCTGCTATGGCTCTATCACATGGGCGTCATTCTCTTTTGGATCCACGACTCCTCTCCCAAACAGAGACGGACGTACCGTCTAATCGATCGTACCGTCGACCTACTCGACAAACTCATTTCGCTGGCCAGTAACCCGTTGATGAGTCCGGTCCGGAAGAGGGCTTTGCGTCTGGTAGCTGAACTGCGCGAAGACATAAGCGACGACCTGTCGATTGAAGCAGCGGAGGGGGCACTCTCATGAAAATAGTCATTCCGGGTGGCTCGGGACAGGTTGGTTCAGTCCTCGCGCAATCTCTTCACGAGGGAGGACACGATGTTGTCGTACTTAGTCGAGGGCCGAAAAGCACTCCCTGGCGGACAGTTGAATGGGATGGCGAATCACTTGGCCCGTGGGTCTCTGAGCTCGAGGGAGCTGACGCAGTTATCAACCTCGCCGGGCAAAGCGTTAATTGTCGTTACACACCAGAGAACCGAAAGCTCATTGTGGATTCGCGTCTGAAATCGACAAAGGTTATCGGCGACGCGATTGCGCAGGCGTGGAAACCGCCGGCGGTGTGGTTACAAGCAAGCACTGCAACGATTTACGCCCATCGTTTCGACGCGGCTAATGATGAATTCGACAGGCGTCATTGGCGGCTCAGAACCAAATGCGCCTGAAACCTGGCGCTTCAGTATCGATGTAGTCACTAACTGGGAACGCGTGTTTAATGAAGCGGCAACTCCCCTCACGCGCAAAGTTCTGATGCGCACAGCGATTGTTATGAGTCCATCTGCTGGTGGCGCGTTTGATACTTTGTTACGACTCGTTCGGTTCGGGCTTGGCGGAACTATCGGCAACGGCAAACAGTTTGTGTCGTGGATCCACGAGCGAGATTTCGTGCGCGCTGTTCTCTGGTTAATCGAACACCGTGAGATTGGAGGTCCAGTAAATCTTGCAGCGCCGAATCCGCTGACGAATTCTGAGTTCATGCGTGACTTGCGTGCGGCTTGGGGAATTCCATTTGGTCTTCCCGCCAGTGAGTTGATGTTGGAGATTGGCGCGTTCGTGCTCAGGAGCGAAAGTGAGTTGGCTCTGAAAAGCCGGCGAGTCGTTCCAACCCGACTATTGGAAAGCGGATTTACTTTTGATTTTCCGACCTGGCCGGAAGCCGCTCGTGAGCTTTGCGAGAGGTGGCGTACGAATGCTAATAAAGCTGCTTAGATCACAGCTGCTTTTTGACGATTACGCTGGCGAGGCGCTCGGCGATTGATGGATCGAGCGTTTTTAGTTTCTCCTGTTGCTCCATTGCCTTGGCAGTGTTGCCGATCATCAGGTTGCTGATGGCGTAGTTGAAATAAAAGGAAGGTTCATCAGGCGTGAGGGCGATGGCTTTTTCATGAAAGGCCATCGCTTCTTTGGCGCGACCCGCTTTCGACAACGTGACCGCCAGCCCATCATAACCAAGCGAATACTTTGGATAGCTCTTGATCAAATTGCGAAACACAAATTCCGAATAACGAAAATTCCTCATCCGATCGTAAGTGACAGCCTGGTTGTAACGAGCTTTAAGCAGCGTGGGATTAAGCGCGATTGCTTTGGTGAAAGCTTCTATCGCACGTGGAAATTGTTTTAACTCACCCAGCGCCTCGCCGAGATTGTTGTAAGCGTCCGCATTACTCGGGTTAAGTGAGATTGATTTCTGATATGCAATCTCCGCGTTACCAAACTTGCGCTGCGTCATGTTTACGTTGCCAATCAGGAAATTGGCAACTGCGGCGACACGTGGCTGGTTCTTCGATAGCAGCAGCACGCGATTGAAAGCGGCGATAGCTTCTTCGTAACGTCCTGCCTCGTGAGCGTCCTGGCCGGTAGCGAGAAGTTGATCGATCTCATTTCCAGCCGCAGGCTTCGCAGGAGTTGTAACGGTAGTTCGAGGACGCGATCTGTCGGCCGGTCTCGATTGGGTTTGGGCAGCCACGGAAAAGGCGGTAAAGGCAAGAATTGCTGAGGCGAGCAGAGTCGGAATTGCCCTTTTAAAAAGGACGTTACCTCTGAAACTGGAAGTCAGATCGCGAACGCGTCCGGTTCCAAAAAACTTAGGCGAGAACGCGACTGCGTTCGCCGATTTTAATCTTGCCTGTTTGAATGACTGCATGTTACAAGAGTGCCCCTTTAATTAAACTGGTAATCGACAGGAAAAATCGGAAGTACGTGCGGATTCCTATTTTTCTTATCACCACAAAGTGTTGATGGGAAATTGTCAAGGAGGACTACCGCCCATGCGTAAGCTTCTGTTGCTGACCGCGATCATCCTTGTCTGCGCTCCAGCAGGTTTCGCCCAGGACTATTCGAGCTGGGAATTCTTTATCGGGTACGCCCACGAACGCGCTAACAACGGCGCCGATCGTTTAGATGCCCGCGGCCTCGCCGTCAATCCGAACGGCAGTACACAACGAGTCGATTTTCGTTCCAAGCGAGTACCGCATAACGGTGTGACCGGCGAAGTGGTTGCCAACGTGCATCGCAATGTTGGTCTCGTGGGAAATTTTTCTGCCACGTTCACCAATCAGAGTTTTAGCGATACGCTGAGTGGTCGCCAATTCGATGCTAATTTGCAACGGTACACGTTGCTATTCGGTCCCCGGTTCAACTGGCGTAACGACTCGCAAACTCATTCCCTTTGCGCATGCGCTCTTTGGCGCTGTTCGCTACAAGGCTGACTTCGATAATGACGACTTCACGTGTCCCGACAGCGACGAAACCGCGTTTGCCATGGCACTGGGAGCCGGTCTGGACATTCGCGCGAGCGATCGCATAGACATCCGGCCGATTCAAGTCGACTATCTTCCGGTCTTTTTTGATGACAGGCGCGAAGACGGTTTTCGATTCTCGGCTGGTGTGAAGATCAAGAACTAGCGCGACGCTTAGGGAAGCTTCAGGGTCTGTCGCTGGTTAAAGAATTCAGCCCACGCATCACCTTTCTTCTTGAGCAGGGCGGGAACGTTTCGGACTGTGAAGTCGGAAATCTTCGCGCCCTGCTCAATCTGTTTCCACGTCAATGGCATTGATACCGTAGCGCCGGGTTTCGCTCGAGCAGTGAAAACTGACGCCAAACTCTTGCCCCGCGCATTCTGCATCCAATCAACATAAACCTGCGTCTTGCCTCGTTTGGCGATAGCGCGTTCTACCGTCGCAATCTTCGGAGCACGCCCGGCAATTTCGCTGGCCAGTAACCGGGAAAACTCCGCTACCTGTTCATACTCATTCGTCGGCTTCAACGGAATATAGACGTGTATCCCTGAGGAGCCGGACGTTTTCGGAAACGCCTTCAATCCAACGTCATCACAAACCTGCTTTGCTGTGAGTGCAACCTGCAGAACGTTTTCCCAGGGCGCTTGTTTTGGATCGAGGTCGATTGCGATCCAGTCGGGCTTGTCGAGTTTGGCAATAGTGGAGTGCCATGGATGCTGTTCGATCGATCCCAGGTTGGTGAAATACAAGAGAGACGCTGTTGTCGTGAAAACGCCGTAGTCGATCTCGCGACCTTGCTGGTTAACCAGCCTCACCGTCTTGACGAAGTCCGGCGCACTTTCAAAGTCCTGTTGGAAGAACATCGGGGCTTTAATTCCGCGCGGCCAGCGCTGGAGAATCGCCGGGCGATTCTTCAGATACGGCATGATCAGTGAACTGACACGAAGGTAATAACTGAGTAGCTCAAACTTGGTGATCTTCTCATCCGGCCAGTAAATTCGTTCCAGGCTGGTGACTGTGACTCTCACGCCATCGACAGCGACAGTCAGATCTCCTTTGGGATTCTTAAGCGCCAAAAACTCCTCGACGGTAATCGCCGGGCCCTTTTTGCTCGGTGTGCGCTTTACCGCAGACTGCTTGGGGCTGGTTTCTTTCTTCGCCATTTGGATCAAAGTACTGAACTTCTTTGGTCGGGACAAGCGGCACGTAGGCCCGAGGGGCCTATAGTTGCCCGGTATCGGCCCTTTCGGGCCTTATCATTCATGTGGAGGAGGGATCCACGCCCTGACGGGCGTGGCTATTGACTGCCGGCCCTTCGGGCCTATGTGCCAGCGGACTTTTCTCCTGCATAAACATTCGATACCTTAGTGACGCCTTCTAACAAGGGAACCCGGCAAGATTGTGATCGTCTCCCGTTTCTCTATCCATAGCGCATTTCAGGGAGGTGAAAAATGCAAAATTCTCGCTACCAAGACGATTTGTACGACGGTATGTACTCTCGCCCTCTTCATTTCATTGTTTGGGGACACTCCAGTTGACGCATCTGCGCGCAAAGCCGAACACCAGATTCAGTTCCAGGCGACACAAACTGTTCGCTTCCGTCTGGATCCCAGTCGCAGCAAATTTATCGCTCACGGACTTCGTGGAGGATTGCTTTGGTTTAAAGGACACGAGCACCTTATTGCAGCTCGCGAATTTGCCGGGGAAGCCCAGCTAAACTTGGGTAGTATTCAACCAGCATCGTTGCAGCTGACCGTTAAGGCAAACTCGATGGTGGAAACGAGCGACGAGTTCACGGAGCAGCAGAAACAGATCATCAACAAGGAACTTCGCGAGATCGTTTTTGAACCTGAGAAGTATCCGGAGATTACTTTCCGAAGCACCAGCGTCACAGGAAAAGTAAAGAATGGTCAGTATGAAGTGCGAATCGATGGCGATCTAACGCTGCACGGCGTCACGCGGAGGATCACAATTCCCGCGAAGGTGTCTTTGACCGGAAGTACAATGCGCGCCATCGGTGAATTCAGTATCAGCCGCAGCGACTTCAAGGTGAAAGCTACTTCGGCTTTTCACGGCATGGTTCGCGTCCGAGATAAAGTTAGGTTTGAATTCGATATTGTTGGCGAAAAGATCTGAAGATTGGCCAGCGACTACCGCTTCAGGAAGGGTCAGCAAAATGCGGAACCGCCCGACGCGTCGGGGTTCTACATTTGTCGACCCACTAAAGCTGCCTGATAAACGCTTCAGAAGTTTGACGTGACCCTGGCACGTGTGGGGTCCCATCCTTAACTCGCGTATCCGTTTGGATGTTTTTGCACCCATCGCCAGGCGGACTCGATAATTACGCGCAGATCCTGAAATTCAGGTTTCCATCCCAGCTCTTTTTTTATCTTGTCGGAAGCCGCGATTAAGACGGCGGGATCGCCGGCCCGGCGTGGTCCAATGCGAGCCGGGATTGCAGCACCAGTGACTTCGCGCGCCGTTTGCAGAACTTGATTAACACTGTATCCGTCACCGCCGCATCCTAAGTTGTAAATGCGACTGCCTTCTCCGAGTATTCCGAGTGCGAGTATGTGTGCGCGCGCAAGATCGATTACATGGATGTAATCGCGCACGCATGTTCCATCCGGCGTCGGATAATCGCTTCCATAAACTTCTACCGTCTCTCGTTTTCCGGCAGCCGCTTGTAGCGCGATTGGGATGAGATGCGACTCAGGATCGTGATCTTCACCGAACCGTTCGCTCGCGCCGGCAGCGTTGAAATAGCGCAGTGAAACAAACCGAAGGCCAAACGCCTTGTCGTGCCATCGCATTGCGTGCTCGAAAGCGCGCTTGGTTTCGCCGTAAGGATTGGTCGGCGCGGTTGGTGCAGTTTCCGTTATTGGCTGTTCTTCGGGTTCGCCATAGGTAGCGGCTGTGGAGGAAAACACAATGCGTTGGACGGCGGATTCCCGCATCGCGTCAAGCAAGTTCAGACCATTGACCAGATTGTTTCGATAATACTTCGACGGGTTCTCACACGACTCGCCTACCTGCGAGTCGGCGGCCATATGAATAACGGCCTCGACACCATGACTTTGAAGTGTGCTGCGTAAGGTGGCGGTGTCTGCCAAATCGGCCTGGACGAATTGAGCGCCCGGAGCAATGGCATCAAGGTGGCCTTTGTACAGGCTGTCATAGACCACCACATCGTGCCCGTCCTTAATGAGTTCTTCAGTGACAACGCTGCCGATATAACCCGCGCCGCCAGTTACCAAGATTTTCATTGGAAGATTTAGTTTTGCGGTTGCGGGTGCATTAACGAAACCACGGAGCGTGACCGCGTCTGATCTCTGACCACTGACATCTGTCTTAAGTGTGGGCCATCTTTGGTTGTGCGGAAGGCGAACTGGCGGGGGCAGAATCGGCGGAGTAATAAAGTATACGATTGCAGTTGTCGCACGTGATTACTTCTTGTCCCCGTCGGACTTCCGCCATCGCCTGAGGTCTCAATGACATGAAGCATGCCATACACGCGCCGTTGCGAGCTTCGGCAACCGCGATCCCATCGCGGATGCGTTTGCTGATACGGTTGTAAAGCGCGCCCATCGCCTTGGGAAGAACACTTAACAACTGTTCGCGCTGCGTCTGGTCTGTAGCTAGTTTTTCTGCCTGCCGGCGAGTCTCTTCGTCGAAAGCGAGCAATCTTGCATCGCGATCAGAATTAAGAGAAGCAATCTCTTCTGAGCGCTCCTTTAACGACGCTTCTGCTTTTTCGAGAGCTTCCATCTGTTCGAGGATCTGTGTTTCCAGCGCTGAGATTTGTTTTCGTGCCGCGTCTGCCTCGCGGATCGCGGCTGTGTACTCGTCTTGCTTCTTCGACGACATCAAGTTGCGTTCAGCGCGTTCCACTCGGATACGTTGTTCGGATACTTCGGTCTCGAGGCGCACACGGGTGTTGCGAGCTTCATCGCGTGAGTCTTCGAGGGCGCGAATTTCAAAGGCGCGCTGATCGAACTCTTTTTCGATCTCGGCGCGCCTTTGTGGAATCGCTTCCAGGTCTTCTTGTAGTCTTCGTATTGTTGTATCCAGATTTTGTAAAGCGACTAACTGCTGTATTTCCGCTTTCACTCTTTATGCACTCCTTAAAAGATCCAGGTCGGGGTTATTTTGGGTTGTGACAATCATCGACTGGATTATCAGGCATGGCTCGCTCCCGCGCAAGTCGGCACCCAAGCTTGCACATGAGTGCTTAATATTTAGGGTTGGCCGGCTTGGATTTGACCCGCGACTGGCGGATTCAAGGCTTATGCGAGATCACCCAATAGGTGTTGCAGCAGGGTGGTTACCGCGATGGCAGCCGTCTCGGCGCGTAGCGTGCGGCCGCCCAGGGTGATTATTTCCCAGCCTGAGTCACGAGCTAGTTTGATCTCTTCATCGGTCCATCCGCCCTCCGAGCCGACCAATGCCGTCACCTGCTCGACGGGGTTTAATAGTTTCTCAGTCGCCTGCAAGATCGGACCACCGTCGCGCTCAGAAAACATTAGACGCACTGAGGAGGTCGGCGTCTCAGTCACGAATTTTCCAAACAGAATAGGCTCGCCCACTTTGGGGACCACCGTGCGTCCGGATTGCTTCGCTGCCTCCAGCGCAATTCGCTGCCATCGCGCAACCCGTTTCTTTGCGTCAGACTGATCACGGAGTCGAACGTCGGCGAGCTTTGTTGTTATCGGAGTAATGCTTGAGACACCCAGCTCTGTCGCCTTCTGCACAACCAGATCAAATTTTTCTCCTTTGAGTAAGGCGACGGCCAAAGTGAGCTGCAGCGGCGATTCAGGACGCGCTGGCTCGATTTCTGAAACGACTTTCAGCAGAGACGAATCCCGTCGGGCTTCTTCAACAGTGCACTGAAATTCTTTGCCTTCACCGTTGAATACGAAAACCTGGTCGCCGGCTTTCAGACGCAATACTTCGCGCAAGTATCGCGCTTCATCCGTGTCCAATCGGACGGCGTCGCGTGTGAAAGCACCAGGTGGCGCGAAGAATCTACGGCGAGTCATAGGCGTCGAGCGAATGTCCTGGTCATAGAATAATTGCGCTCCATTCACCGTCGTTCATTATTTCGACTGGAGTCGAGCTCCCGCACGCAGTAGCACGTTCCAGGACCGAAGTTACTTGCGATTCCAGAATTCCCGAAAGCACGAGCCGCCGGCACGTCACGCCGATCAACGTCGGCATTAGATCAACTATCACGTCTGCAGTCAGGTTGGCGCAGACCAGGTCTGCAGAAGCAGTTGATTCGTCGATCGTGCCGGTGCGAAAAGCTATCCTATCGCCGACGCCGTTCAATTGTGCGTTCTCGATAGCGATAGCGATTGCCTCGCCATCCGTGTCGCAGGCATCGACGCGAGCTGAGGGAAACAGCTTGGTTGCGGCAAGGGCAAGAATGCCGGTTCCGGTACCTACATCGAGGAAACTACCACCTTCGTAATACTTTTCGATAGCCAGCAGGCAGAGGCGCGTCGTCTCATGCGTTCCGGTCCCAAAAGCCATTCCGGGCTCGATAGTTATCAAAATCTGATTGTCGGCAACTCTGCATTCATTCCATGGCGGCGCGATAATAAAGCGACCAGTTTCGATCGGTTTCCAATTTTTCTTCCACTCGGCCAGCCAGTCTTCGTCAGGCACTTCGCGAAGATCCATCTGGCGAACCGATGACGAACGAACGTCATAGACACGTATTGCTTCTGCTACTTTGGACCGCACAAGTTCACGATCCGGGACGTCATCGAAATAGCCGGTCACTTGCAGGGCGTCGTCGTCACCGTCTTTCGTCTCTGTGCCCAGCGCTCCCGCTTCCATCAATCCATACTCGCCGGCCTCGCGCGCGTTTTCTTCGACGAGCAGGTCGACGGCGTACCACTTCTTGGGTCGCTTTCTGCAGGCTGGCAGCTCACTCTAGTTGCGATGTTCTACGAAATACGTTTCGTTCGAATTGACTCTAGTATACGCGGCGGGCTTGGCCTAAGATACGACGCTCAATGACGGACGCCGAATCGATCAAACCAGCTAACAACATTCCGTCCGCGATTACAGCATCCCTAAAGTCATCGCTGCCTCCGCAGTGGGCACGATGATCGAGTGGTACGACTTCTACATCTTCGGAAGCCTGGCCACCGTGATCTCACCGCTGTTCTATCCAAAGGGAAACAACACACTCGCGCTGATAGCCTATCTTTCTACTTTTGCAGTTGGCTTTGTGGTGCGGCCGTTCGGCGCGCTGTTTTTTGGACGTATAGGAGATCTCGTCGGTCGCAAGTACGCGTTTCTTGTCACGCTGCTAATCATGGGTGGCGCGACGGCGTTGATTGGATTCTTGCCTACTTACGCGACTATTGGACTGGCCGCACCGATCATTCTTTTGCTAATCCGAATACTTCAGGGACTGGCGCTCGGTGGCGAATACGGCGGCGCGGCAGTCTATGTTGCGGAGCATGTCCCTGATGAGAAGCGCGGCTTCTATACCAGCTTCATTCAGATTACAGCCACGCTGGGATTGTTTATGTCACTCGCGGTGATTCTATTCGTACAAAACTCAATGAGCCGCGAGTCGTTTACCAGCTGGGGTTGGCGCATACCATTTGTGATTTCGATTTTTCTGGTTGCTATTTCGCTTTACATACGGCTGCGAATGAAGGAATCGCCTATCTTTCAGCACATCAAAACTGCAGGCATGACTTCTGCGAAACCGCTCAAAGAAGCTTTTACAAAATGGCCCAACTTGAAACGCGTCCTGATCTCTCTGTTTGGTGCGACTGCGGGCCAGGGTGTCGTCTGGTACACCGGACAGTTTTACGCTTTGTTTTTTCTGCAAACAGTTTTGAAGGTGAATGCAACATCATCGAACTACGTCATCGCGATCGCGCTGTTACTTGGAATGCCGTTCTTTGTGTTCTTCGGAGCGCTATCCGATCGGATCGGCCGAAAAAGAATCATGATGGCAGGTTGTCTGATTGCTGCGATCTCCTACATTCCAATCTACAAAGCGATGCAAATCGTGGTCGGCTCGAACGTGGTGACCGCAACTTCAGTTCGAAATGCTGAGACCGGCGCGATCGGGCTTACGCCTCAAACGATGGTTGACGGCGTTTTAAGGCCCGCGAGCGAGGTGCTTCCGTATTCAAGTTTTGGCGAACTCATTACTAATCCGATTGCGTGGAAACTCATCCTGCTGGTCTTCATTCAGGTAATTTTCGTCACCATGGTCTATGGACCAATCGCGGCGTATTTGGTTGAGGCATTTCCCGCGAAGATTAGGTACACGTCGTTGTCTCTGCCTTACCACATCGGCAATGGAGTCTTTGGCGGGTTAATGCCGTTGATTGGACTTTACGTGGTTTCTCAAACCGGCAACATCTATGCCGGTCTGTATTACCCGATCATTGTGGCAAGTATCACGTTCGTTGTTGGCTCACTGCTCCTGAAAGAAACCAGAAGCGTAAAGATATGGCATGAGGTTGAGTAAACAACGGCGAAGGCGTGAATTAAATTTTATTGAATTTGGCTGGCTGGAAAACTGTTAAAAAGTTTAGAATGCCACCACCCCCGGCCACTGAACTAAGGTGATGCGGTGAAACTCCAGCTATCACTTGCAACTTGTATCCTCGGCCTTTCGCTGTCGCTGTGCCCGTCTGCCGAAGCGCAAACAATTCCCAGGGCGCCCGAGTCAACCGTAATGTTCGATGAGTACGGCTTGGTCGGCGGCTGCGATCATTCCGCACGACTCGATAATTTCACCATCGGGTTACAGAGCCATCCTTCCATCGAAGGATACCTTGTCTATTATGGGCCGCAGAAGACAGGAGAGCTGACGCTTTCGTATATAGAAGACTACCTTGTAAATTCGCGAGGCATCCTGCCGGGCACTTTGAAAAGAATCTATGCGGGACCGAATAGCGACCCGGGCGAGCCTCGAATCCAGTTATGGCTTGGACCGACCGGCGGTATGCCGCCTGAGCCAGTCAAGTATGAGAGTAAAGGTGAAACTTTCACCGGGTTCTTCGCTGAGGAAGAGAGGTGGGACGGCGTTTACGCTTTAGTGGGCGAGGGCGGGACTGGTCCACCCGTCCCAGGTGTGACGTTTGACGTCTTTGCGGAGATGTTGAAACGACGTAAAGACGCGGTGGGCTACATCGTCGCGTTTAATGGAACGGAATCGGCACCCGGCGCCTGGCGTAGAGTTGCCGATAAGGATCTTAAGGAGCTGAAGTCTGACGGCCTCACTTCCGATCAAATCAAAATCGTCTACGGTGGCACCAGGACAAAGGAAGGGGCCGCCGTGCAATTGTGGATCGTACCAAAGGGCGCTCCGGCGCCAATTCCTGATGCCGGTCCGGAAACACCTGCGAAGGCCATCCAGCTTAGTGATATGGGGACTTACGAGTTAACCGAAGAGAGTGTCCAACGTGAAGCTCTGGAAATGTTCCTTGACGCACTCCAAACAAGTGACCAGTTGAAGGTGTGCTTTGTCGTTCGGATTGACAAAGAAGAAACCGGCGCAGAATCGGAGGTATTAGAGAGTGTGCCCGTGGCATTCGACACTTCAGCCGTAGCCGATGAAAGTTTTGAGCCGAACGTCCCTGAACCTGAGATTGATCTATTTCAGATTGTTGAAAAATGGAAGACGGCTCTTTTAACCAAACATAAGGTTCCGTATCACCGCATCGTCGTTTTGTATGCTACCGCGCGCGAGGGCCACGGCAGCTCAGTGGAAACGTGGATGGTGCCTGCAGGTCAACCTCTTCCTGATCCCGACGCAGAACGTGTCGACGAAGTCATTGAGAGTGATTCAGCCGGAGATGAGAAGAAAGAACAACAGCCTCAATAGCCGGGCATCAAAGCCTCACTCTCTAATTCCCATATCGTCCAGCAGATGTTCTCTATCGCGCCAATTTTTTTCCACTTTAACGAAGAGCTCGAGGTGGACACGATGACCGAGCAGGTGTTCGATGTCGTGTCGCGCCCGGGTGCCAATCTCCTTTAGAAGTGAGGCGCCTTTCCCGATCACGATTTTTTTCTGTGAACCTCGTTCAACGAAGATCGCGCAATGTATGCGCGTGAAGTCCTCGCGGATCTCTTCCCATTTTTCCGTTACCACAGCGGTAACGTAAGGGATTTCGTCGCCGGTAGCCTGAAGAATTTTCTCGCGCACGATCTCAGATGCGAGCGTGCGTACGGACTGATCCGTCAAGTTCGTCTTCCTCGAACAACGGCTGCCCGACAGGTAGGTGCTTGATCATCTCTTCCGGCAGCACATCGGTCGATTTTGCGTGCAACGCAGAAGTCGGGATGATCTCGCGCCACTCGTATTCATTGCGATACCAATCGATCAGAGGCAACAGCGCCGACTTGTCTTTGAGTTTGTCCGTCTTGTTGAGCAACAGAATCGCAGGCTTTTTGGATCTTTGGATCAACTCCAATACAAAGCGATCGCCGTTACCGGTTGCGACGGAAGCGTCGCGAATAAGGCAAACGAGATCCACACCTAATAATGCGTCTTGCACCGTGGCCATCATGCGCCGGTTCATTTCGTAGCCGGGCTTATGAACTCCAGGTGTATCGACGAGGACAATCTGTCCTTCAGGTTTTGTGATTACGCCTTCAATTTTGAAGCGCGTAGTTTGGGGCTTATCTGAAACGGCGGCGATCTTTTGGCCGACGAGATTATTCAACAACGTAGACTTACCCGCGTTCGGTCGCCCAATCAGGGCAACATACCCACTTCGGTAGTCTTCTTGCGGAGTTGCTTTCACGAGTTACTGCTTTCAGGTTCGTTGCCCATAACGCCATGCGTCGCCGCGACGGTTCAGTTCATCAAGCGCATGCTGCAACTCATCGCGCTTCGTTTCGAGAGTCGCTTCATCGGCGTCGGCCGGAACATAGATCGGCGGCGCGACATAAACGCGAGCCTGAGTAAATGGCTTCGGGACTTGAAACGAATCCCAACTTGGCGCTTTCCAATACCGCTTCAGGGTCATCGTGACCGGCATAATTGGATGACCCGACTTCTTGGCTAACAGAACGGAACCCATTTTTGCGACATTCGGTGGACCCTTTGGACCATCAATGGTAAACGCGGTCGTGCAGCCCGCGCGCATCAGGCGTGCCATTTCGACAACGGCTCCGACGCCGCCGCGCGTTGAAGAGCCGCGCACGGCGCCATATCCAAACCGTTGAATAAAGCGTGCGATGTATTCGCCGTCGAAACTCTTTGACGTCAATACAACGATCCGCCGTTTTCGCCACCAATACGTCGTTAAAAAAATTCGGTCGTGCCAGAAGTTATAAATCGGAAGTCCACCGTTCCGAGTCGCTGCTTCGTGGTTTTCCCAATCTATGACTTCGAACCGAGCAGTCATTCCGATCAAATTGATTACCAGGTAAAACGCGAGGTCTGCAGCTTTTATGAGCCAGCGCTGCTTGAACGAGTAATCGGACAGATCGGCAAACTGGTAGGCACGATCGACTGTTTGTTCGACGCGTTGCGCGCGACTGAGTTGTTCTGCGGAAACCTGCATGAATGAAAACTCTGCGACAGAGTATAGCGAAACCAGGATCTCAAGTTTCACAGAAAAGATCGGCTCTCGACCCTTCTCATTAACACCGTGGCTTCAGCCCGGTGACCACCGACCGTCATCATGACAGTCCAACCGTTTCAACGGTTTCTCTTGAGCAACTAAACCGTTAAAACGGTTAGCGGAAACGGTTGAATACTCGTTACCACCGGGCTAAAGCCACGGTGTTAATGAGAACGCTTCGCGGCGACGTTTGCTACGCGAATCTCGTGCACGGCGTCCTCTTTTACTCATACAGATCAGCCTCCCCTTTTGGTCGAGTCTTCCAGCGCTTATGAATCCATAACCACTGGTCAGGATAACGGCGAATGTAATCTTCCACGACCCTGGTTAGATTTGCCGTCAACGCGCGAACATCCTCTTCTTCGTCGCCCGTCCGATTAACTTCAACCTCGGGGAGAATGTGCACCAGAAACTTACCGCTGTGCTTGTCCCACGGTACGAAGATTGGCAGAACTGCCGCGTCTGTGCGCAATGCAAGTTTGGCTAACATGAACGTCGTGGACGCCGGCACTCCAAAGAAATCTACAAAGATTGCCTCCTCGTCCAACGTGTTGAGATCAACCAACAGTCCGAGCGTGCCCCCGGATCGCAGGATGTTAAGCATTGGACGCGCCGCGCCGCGTTTGTCTACTGACTCATTCCCGAAGCGCGTGCGAATGTCGTCGACTATCTGTTCGACCTTCGGATTATCAAGACGGCGCACCAGGAAACTCAGCGGTGAATCGCGCAACGAAAGACCAAAACTCGATAACTCCCAGGCGCCTACGTGGCCAGTAAAGAGTATGACCGGTTTGTTTTGCGCTTTCGCTTCTTCAAGATGCTGTAGCCCTTCCCACCTGGTCAGGTCCAACAAGGACTCGCGGCTTGCGTTCGCAAATTTAGTAACCAACCCGAGCTGACGACCAAGCCCGGCGAAGCATTCGCGCAGTAGTTGTCGCCTTTCTTCCTCGGTCTTTTCGGGAAATGCGAGCTTAAGATTTCGTTCGCCTGTTCGCCTAAGTTCACCGGCAGCACCGTATGCGACCCGGCCCAGACCGCGACCCGTTATCATGGCCCAACTGACAGGCATAAGGCTGAGACCGCCGAAGATTGCCCGCGCCACCGCGTATTCCAGCCAGGTTTGTACTTTTCCGCGCTTTCCCATGGAGGTTGGACAGGACGCGTAGTGTACCGTATGACCAGTCTGACTCGATAAGCGCGACACGGCCGTCTGCGCCACCTCGGCTCGTGCTTCTTAGCTATATCGCTGGTCCGTTCAGTGATATATTTCGGGAACGCTTGGGCATGGAATCTCGTAAATGCTTTTGTAGAGCGCCTGCCTAGCGCTTTTCTCTCCTCGACATTACGCTGGATTGGAGCTGGATGCAGAAACGCAGGATTCTCATCGTCGACAATAACGATGAGCTTCGTGTCATTCTCGAAGCGGTCCTGGGAAACCTTGGCCATCAAGTGGTGGTTACCGGCGACCGCGAACAGGCCCTGGCTCGGGAAGACCTGGATGAATTCGATCTGATCATTAGCGACCTCACCGACGAACCAGCGACAGAAGATCGGCCCATCAGCGAACTGCAACGCAAACACCTTTTAGTCGCAGTCCCCGTGGAGGGTGTCAAACAAGACGTCATCAAAGCTTTTAAGTTCGGAGCCGGCAACTATCTCAGGCTGCCTTATGACAAGGACGAGCTGCGCGAGATTGTCGAGCAAACGCTTTCCTACAAACTTCGGTATGTTGACGATCCATCCCTGCTATCTCATACGCACGAAAAGATAGAGTTTGAAATCCCGAGCGACCTCACCTTGATGAATGGCGTGTTGCAGTATTTGCTCGAGCGCGTTTCCAAACTCGGTTTAATTACCCCCGAAGGCTCCAATCTTTTTGTGGCGCTTGACGAAGCGTTTGTTAACGCAGTCAAACATGGCAACAAGAATGATCCGACAAAGCTGGTACGGGTGGGCGCCGAACTGTCTCCTACCGAAGCCGCTTTCACGATTGAAGATGAAGGCGAAGGCTTTGACGTTCAAACCATACCCGACCCGTGCGACCCTTCTAATCTATTCAAGTCTTCAGGCCGTGGCGTGCTGCTGATGTACAACATCATGGACGAAGTTGAGTACAATGCGCAGGGTAATCGCGTAAAAATGGTAAAGAGACCGGAGCGTCCGGTTGAAGCTCAACTCGTTGAACCAGGCACACCTAACGACAAACGCGCGCAAAATCTCTAATAACTTTCCCCGACGCCACACTTCGGCGGCGACCTCCGCCGTTGATCAACATCTCAGTTTTTGGAAGGCCTGGCGGTGGTGGTTGGTTCCCGCACTGATTGCGTTGGGATTGGTGCTGTGGTTTGTCGATCCTTTCATAGGCGATTGGGACGGCCTCGACTATACGATGCTTTCGGTCGCCGGTTATCCCTCATCGATGGCTCTGGGCCGTAACCTTTTCATCTTTCAAAACTATTTTCTCTACCGCGCCGCGAACTCACTTTTCAACGTTCAGGCTGACAAGGCCTACCTGATTTTTAAGTATGCGGTTGTGGCCCAGGCGCCGCTAGCCGTCATTGCTTGCTGGGCACTCGCGCGGCAAGTGGGCGCAACCTTGTATGCGGCCACGCTTGCGGCTCTCTTCATTGTGTTCTCACCCGTGTTTGTACTTTACGGCGGACAGGTAATGACCGACGTGCCCTCAGTTTTCCTGCTCGCACTCGCTTTGATAATTCACCTGAAGGGACTTCAGGAGGAACGCATTTGGATGGTGCTGGTCGGTGCGGCGCTTCTGGGTCTGGGAATGAATCTTAGGGAAAGCATCGGATTCTATTTGCCATGGCTGGTCGCAGCGCCTTTCGTTTGCGGTTGGAAGTTAACCAGGCGCCACATAGTTGTAATCGGACTTTCGCTTCTACTGTTTTCTGTTTTTGCGTTTGGTTGGTTCGCGTTCTGGTTTTTTACAGATGATCACTACCAGCGAAGTTGGTTTGGTTGGCGTGAATCGATGCGGCTTGAAACTGAGCGACACCCGGTGACGCTCCGGAATTTATGGCCCTACCTGGGATATTTCTTCGTCAGCGCTCCGCTGGTTTTAGTTTCGCTGCCCTTTGCAATCTGGAGCGAATGGCGCAAGCGCAGACTGTCGCCAATGTTCGTGCTGGCGGCGACAGGATTGTTCGCGAACCTGATACTGTTTTTTAACTACAGCACGGCGATCAATTGGCGTTATTTCCTTACTGGTCTGCCTGCGATTGCTCCGCTCTGCGCGTGCTTCTTACTCGGATTACTAATGCCGCGCGTGCGCAACGTTAGAATCGCATTTGCGTCGTGCATAGTGGCCGTCGTGGCATTGGCGATTGTGTTTAGCCTGCTGATCAGGCCGGCCAGCAAACAGTTTATTGAACGCCGCTCGATGAGCAAGGAGTACCGGCAGCAGCTGGCACACCTGCCAACGGATGCCGTGATGATTTCCGGCTCGCAAACCATAGCAGTGACCTACTGGAAGGCAATGGGCGCCGGCGCCTGGAAAACGATCGGCACCGGAGGCGGTTGGCCCGGCGATGAAAATCTGGTTCCCGCCATTGAAAAACACTTGCAGGAAGGCAGACGCGTGTTTATAGACACCGATCCGCGCTGGTGGTTGCCGTGCGGATGGCAGCGAGATGAGATACCGGCGATTGTAAATCTTGAAAAACATTTTCGTTTCCGTCGTGTCACAGATACGGTCTACGAAGTCAGGCCCGCGTGGGACGAGACGGCCAACGATTCCCCTGATTTGCAGAAACTCCTTCCGCAGAATCGTCCTGAAGACACGAAGAAGTGTCCGCCGTTACAGGGTTAAGAGGTCAACTTAGACCAATACGACAGACAGGAATGTCTGTCCTACGAGAAATGCCTTACGAAGTTTTCCTGGCTCTTCGTCATTTGCGTTCACGCCGAAACCGCCGGCTCGCTCGCGTGACGGCCTTTATCGCCCTTACCGGAATATCGGTAGGGGTAGCGGCGTTGATCGTGGCGCAGGGTTTGGCTAACGGTTTTCGGGATGAGATGCGTGACAAGATACTGCGCGGATCTTCGCACCTCACCATCATGCGCACCGATGGGCAATCAATCACAGACTACAAAGATTTAGCCGAGCGCGTTAGTCACGTGAACGGCGTCACTTCCGCTGCGGGAACCACTTACGACGGCGCTGTGGTGGTTGGACCAGCTGGCTCGGCATACGCCGTACTTCGTGGGCTTGATACCGAGTCTGCACAAGCAGCGGCAGTTGAGTCCACGATTGTGGTAGGGTCCGCCTCGCCCCTTATGAGCTTTCAATCGTCCGAACAAACGCGTCCCAACGTGCTTATCGGCGTGGAGCTTGGCAAACGAACCGGACTTGGTGTGGGCGACGACGCTGAGATCCTTGCCGTGACTTCCAATGGGAGTTCGGTCGGTTCAACGCGTCGTCAGGTTCGCATCGCCGGCACGTTTCGGACGGGCCTATTTGAGTACGACTCGACCTGGGTGTACTTGCCCCTCGCGGCTGCGGAGGCTTTTGCCGGGGGTCAACACACTGTGTCGGTGATCAGCGTGCAGGTGACAGATATCTACGCAGTCAAAGACGTCGGCACAAAAATTCGAGGGTTATTGGGAAGTGGCTACACGATTGTTGATTGGCAGGAAGCAAACCGTCCGTTGTTTACCGCGCTTGAGCTGGAGCGTCGCGTTGGAATGGTGATCATTGCGCTGATCATTTTGATCGCTGCGCTGAATATCACCACGACCTTGATTCTCGTCGTAATGGAACGGCGAAAAGACATTGCCATTCTCAATGCGATGGGCGCCACGCGAGGAAGCATCATGACGATCTTTATTGTGGAAGGCGCGATTGTCGGTCTAGCTGGAGCGATCGTTGGAGTTTTGCTGGGAGCGTTTGCGACGTTCATGGCAAACCGCTTCAAGCTAATCAGCCTGCCGGCTGATGTGTACTCAATCGCCCACGTCCCTTTGAACCTGCAAGCTTCGAGATGTAGTGCTTGCGGCGCTCGTCGCGTTTGTTCTAAGCACGCTGGCGACGATTTATCCGGCACGAGCCGCCGCTAAGGTTCGTCCAGCGGAGTTGCTGCGCGATGCTTAAGACCGGTCCAATGTCCAATGTCCAATGTCCAATGTCCGGAAGTGATGGCGGAGTGGACCCTGCCGAGTCCGCTGGGACGAGACTCCGAAGCGGCACTGAAGAATCTAAAGTCGCGAAAGCGGACATTGGACATTCGACATTGGACATTGGACTTCCCGTGGACCTTGGACTTCTTGTTCGCGACCTGCGAAAGAGTTTCGAGTCGCCCAGTGGAAACCGAATCGAGGTGTTGCGGAGCGTTTCGTTTTCAGTTTCACCAGGAGAGGCGATCGCGATTGTTGGATCTTCAGGCGCGGGCAAATCAACGCTACTGAATTTGCTGGGCGGCCTGGACACTCCTGACCACGGTTCGATCCTGGTTGGAGATTTCGCAGTCCATGATGCGACGTCTTCGACGCTGGCTCGCTTTCGCAACCAGCAGCTGGGGTTCATCTTTCAGTTTCATCATCTCATGCTGGACCTGACGGCCGCTGAGAATGTGAGCCTGCCGCTGATGATCAGACGGACGCCTCGTGGCACAGCTATGTCACGAGCAAACGAGATGCTGGGGCAGGCGGGTTTGGCGGACCGAAGCACGCACCCGGCTTCGCATCTTTCCGGGGGCGAACAGCAGCGCGTGGCCGTAGCTCGCGCGCTGATCACTTCGCCGTCCGTGGTCTTGGCCGACGAGCCGACCGGCAATCTCGACACGGCCAATAGCGATGCAATTGCGCGTTCGCTCACCGAATACGCCCGGAAACAGGGGGCGGTTGTTGTCATCGCCACCCATAACCCTAAGCTGGCCGACCTGTGCGACCGTATCCTCAGACTGCATGATGGCCGACTTTCACCCGCCTGATTTCTCACCGAGACCTGCATCGCGGACGCTCCGCGTCTGAAATAAACAATTGCTTGGGACTTTTATTACTGGGAAACCATACAAACCTTTTTGCACTCTCATTGATGGGTTATAATGCGGCCACTTGCCGGGCGAAGGATTTTAGTCGCCCGGCACCGTAATCATAAGCGCCAGTTTCGACCAGTAAAACAATGTTCGAACGCTATACCGAAAAAGCACGTCGCGTAATATTCTTCGCTCGTTACGAGGCATCGCAGTTTGGAGCTCCGGCAATCGAACCGGAACATCTGCTCCTCGGACTAATGCGTGAAGACAAAACTTTGACCGGGCGGTTTTTCCCGCGCGCACAGGTTTCGATCGAGTCCATCCGAAAAGAGATTGAAGGCCGCACCCTCTTGCGGGAAAAGATTTCGACTTCCGTTGAGCTTCCACTTGCTCCCGAAACGAAACGTGTTCTCGCTTACGCTCACGAAGAAAGCGATCGACTGCAACATCGCCACATCGGCACCGAACATCTGCTGCTGGGACTTTTGAGAGAAGACCGCTCTATGGCCGCGGAGATTCTTTACGAACGAGGCCTCCGGCTAAACGCCGTACGCGACGAGATTGCCAGACAGTCGGGAGCGGACGCACGCGGATCACAGAAGAAAGACACGCCGCACCTTGTCGAATTTTCGCGTGACCTTACGGACGACGCTTCGAACGACAAGCTTGATCCACTAATTGGCCGCGAAGCCGAGATCGAACGCGTAGTTCAGATACTCTGTCGCCGCACAAAAAATAATCCCGTCTTGATTGGCGAGCCCGGTGTTGGCAAGACAGCGATCGTTGAAGGACTGGCGCAACGGATCGTGCGAGGAGAGGTTCCCTCGTTCCTCGAGAACAAACGCATCCTGTCACTGGATTTGTCGTTGATCGTCGCGGGAACGAAGTATCGCGGACAATTTGAAGAACGGCTCAAGCAAATCATGCGCGAGCTGATTGAGAACCCACAGTACATCGTCTTCATTGATGAATTACATACGCTCGTGGGCGCTGGGTCCGCAGAAGGCTCGCTCGACGCCGCAAACATCTTAAAGCCTGCACTGTCGCGGGGTGAGATTCAGTGCATCGGGGCCACGACGCCGGCTGAGTTTCGGAAGTCGATTGAAAAAGATCGTTCACTTGAGCGAAGGTTCCAGGCTGTCAAAGTTCCGCCACCGTCTGAAGAAGAAGCCGTAGAGATTCTCGATGGTGTGCGCGAACGTTACGAAAGCTTCCACCAGGTTCATTACACCGACGACGCGCTGGAAGCAGCCGTCTACCAGTCTCATCGTTATATTCCGGACCGTTTTCTGCCCTGACAAAGCGATCGACGTAATTGACGAAGCGGGTGCGCGTGTGAAATTGCGCGTTCGCCGGGAGCAGGGAAGCCTCTCTGATTGGAACCAGATCAGCGAGTGGTCGCAGGAATCGGACGACGACTTGAGCAGCCGTGACCAGAGCGATGATGCATTGGTCTCCGCGCAAGTTACACGCGACGACGTAGAAGAAGTGATAGCGCGATGGACCGGGATTCCAGTCACATCGTTGAAAGAAGAAGAAACCCAAAAGCTCCTGCGAATTGAACTGGAGCTCCATGAGCGCGTGGTCTCTCAGCGTCCGGCCATTTCAGCCCTGGCCCGTGCCATTCGAAGGTCGCGCGCCGGCTTGAAGAATCCACTGCGGCCTGTCGGCTCGTTTCTTTTCCTCGGGCCCACCGGCGTGGGCAAAACGGAAGTTGCCCGGTCGCTCGCGCAGGTGCTGTTTGCCAGCGAGCGCTCGATGATTCGCTTCGATATGTCGGAGTTCATGGAGAAGCATTCCGTCTCCAAGTTGATTGGATCGCCTCCGGGATACGTGGGCCATGAAGAAGGCGGTCAGCTAACCGAACGCATCAAGCGCGCGCCTTATTCAGTTCTGCTGTTTGATGAAATCGAGAAGGCGCACCCGGACATCTTCAACGTGTTGTTGCAGGTTTTTGAAGATGGAATTCTTACCGACGCCCTGGGAAATGCCGTTGATTTCAAGAACGCCATCATCATCATGACTTCGAACATCGGCGCTCGCTTCATTCAGAAGAAGGGCACGATGGGGTTCCAGGGCACCAGCGATGCTTCGCGCGAAAAAATGGAAGAGATGGTTATGTCGGCCGTCCGGCAGACATTTAACCCCGAGTTCATCAACCGGCTCGACGAAATCATTATTTTTGACCAGCTGTTCGATCACGAGCTGCTTGGACGTGATCCAACTCCAGGTCGAGCAAATTAACCGGACGATGATAAGGCACGGCTTTGAAGTGAAGCTGACCGATGAAGCTAAGAAATGGATTGTGGTAAAGACTTGTGCTGACCGCTCATACGGAGCGCGGCCATTGCGCCGGGCGTTGCAAAAGTACGTCGAAGACCCACTTTCCGAAGCGCTTATACAGGGCCAGCTCGGCGACGCGTCACTAATCGAAATTTTCCTGGATGGAGACGATCTGAATTACCGGCCCGTTGGCCTCGAGGTGCCGGACGATGCTCTGCTAATTCATTGAGACGGTTTTGATTACAGCGTTTGCCTCTTTCGGGCAACAGAAACGGCAAAGGGTGAAAGCGGGGCTACTGGACTCACCAGCTCCCGGATCCTTTGCCTTTTTACTTTTGCGATGCCCGTTGGGTATAATGCGCGACTTTGCTGGACAAGAATTGGCAACGGGACACTGATACTTAGGAATCCAAGAGTCTCCCAAGTCTTCGAGCAATTGGGGCAGGCCGTTAGGCTGTTTTGCCTTTATTTCATACAAGATAATTAGCGTCCATTTTTAAACTCCCCGAAGTACCTGAATCCGGTAAGAACCTGAGGGAAAAGGCACCTTATGCATTCATATCGCGGGTTTTTGCTCATAGCTGTGAGCGGAATCATCCTGCTAGCCTCAACTGTCTTTATTACCCGATCCGTCGGTGCCCAGGGCCAGCGCCTGGTTGAGTCAGTCGATATCACCGGAAATAGACGCCTCAGAAAAGACGATATCCTTTATTACGTTCAGACCCGTCCCGGCGATCCCTACAACGAACAACAAGTTCAACGCGATTTACAAGCCATCCTGGCGCTCGGATTCTTTGATAAGACAGCCACACGCGTACTGACGGAAGAAGGCGCGCGCGGCGGAATCAACGTGATCTTCGAAGTAAGCGAGTTGCCGATCATCCGCGACTTGCAGTTCGAAGGACTGAAGAGCGTGCCCGAGTCCGATGTACTTAAGGCATTTCGCGAGCGACGCGTCGGTATATCGAAGGAAAGCATTTACGATCCGGTCAAAGCACGCAACGCCATCCGCGTCTTGAAAGAGCTGCTCGCCGCGAGTGGCCACCCCAACGCGACGGTCGAACAGAGAACGGACGAGGTTTCTGCTACTTCGACGGCGTTGACCTTTGTCATCAATGAAGGCGACCGAGTGCGTGTGGTTGAAATCCAGTTTGAAGGTAATCAGATATTCAGTGACGGCAAACTTCGCGGCTCTATGAAGCTGGTGAAAGAAGCCGGTCTCCTTAGCCGCTTCAAGGGACAGGACATTCTGAATCGTGACAAGTTGGAATTTGACTTGCGCAACGTAGACAACTACATGCGGTCGAAGGGTTATCTGCAAGCGCGGCACGGCGAACCGAGAGTTGAAGGCGTGGGCCGCCGCCGCACCGGTTTTCCGATACTGCCGTTGCCGTTTCTCTCGTCTGTTGATGAGGGTTTACGCGTTACCGTCCCCATTGTGGAAGGCAAACTCTTCCGCATCGGAGAAATGAAGATTGAAGGCAATTCAATCTTTTCAGAAGACGCGATACGTGCGGTCATCGGTTTGAACAAAGGCGACGTAGCAAACGGCGAAAAAATCGGCAAAGCCTTATTTGAGAACCTGAAGAAGTACTACGGTCAGCAGGGCTTCATTGAGTACACCGCCGAACCGACGCCTACATTCAAAGACAATCCGCAGAAACCCGACGAAGGAATAGTCGACTTCCTGATTACCATTGAGGAGGGCAAACAGTTTTCGCTGCGCCGCCTCGAGTTTTTAGGTAACACGTTCACCCGCGATAACGTGCTTCGTCGCGAGGTGTTGATTAACGAAGGCGACATCTATAACCAGACGGCGTGGGAATATTCGATCATCAAGCTCAACCAGCTTGGTTACTTCGATCCCATCGACAAAGATAAGGACGCCGACTTCAGGACAAACGAAGAAGAGGCCACCGTTGATGTGAACCTGAAAGTGGCCGAGCGCGGACGCCAGCAGATCTCTTTCAACGGCGGTATTTCCGGCGTGGGAGGTTCTTTCTTCGGACTCGAGTATTCGACCAACAACTTACTCGGACGCGGAGAGATTCTTTCGGTCAATCTATCCGCCGGTAATCGTCAGAAGATATCTCCAGTTATCTTTCACGGAACCCTACATTAAGAACCGGCCCATAACCGCAGGCTTCTCAGTGTTTGGCTACACGCAAAAGTTTTTTGGTGAGGGAACTTTCCTGTCGCAGAACCTTGAAGCACAACAGGGTTTGGGGGGCAATGAGCTCGATTTCCTTAACGTAAGTGATGAGAACCTGTTTACGCGCACGTCATATGGCGGTTCCATCTTCGCGAGCGCTCCGCTGTCGGAGTTTTATCGCAAGCGCCGCTTTACACAGTTTTCGCGCGTCGGACTTTCGTATCAGTTCTCAACTTCTTCGGTTACCGATCCGGAGGTAAATGAGGATCCGGCGAATCCGTCCGCATTCATTCCGGTAATCTATGCGCAGGACAGCATCATCACCAGCCGTGTGACCGGAAGTTTCAACTACGACACGCGAAATGCCAGCATCGACCCGACATCGGGCCGGGAGGTCTCGATGTCACTTGCTTTCGCGGGGCTCGGGGGCGACGTCCGCACGTATCAGCCGACGCTTCAGTATTCCCAATTCTTCGCGGTTCGTCGCAAGCGTTCGGAGCGACCGGAAGTATTTGGCTTCCGCATCATTGCGGGAACGGTAGGGAGTTTTGCGACCTCAGCAAAAGTTAGAAACGCCCAGTCACTGGCATTCGTCGATGGCGTGCCGATTTTCGAGCGGTTCTTCCTTGGCGACGAGTTTAGTATTCGTGGTTACAACGTCCGGTCCATCAGCCCGTTGGCCCCGCTCGACACCTTCATAACGTCACAGAATGTTGTTGTCGCAACCAACGCGATAGACGATCCCCAGGTAGTGCCTAACCTTCCTGCATCGTTGGCAAATGTCGGCGTCTTTACCGGAGTGTCAGGCAACAACACGGCGCAGCTTCCGCGCTCATTCACGCCGATTGGAGCGGACACGCAAATCCTTGGAAACTTTGAATATCGAATTCCTGTGATTGGGAACACCGTGGGACTGGCGGCCTTTGCCGATATAGGTTCCGCATTCAACATACGCAGTAAGAACGATCAGGTATTCGACAGTAATTTTCTGGATGATCAGCCATTCCTTTCGACCGTTGGAGTAATTCGCTGTCAGCGATCGCCGGCCGGTTTCGAATTTCCTAGCTTGTCGACGCTGGCTGCATGTAACGCTAACAGCGACCTCGCGCTCGTGGGTGGTGGATTAGTGTTACGTGACAGCCGTCTGGTAACGTCGCAAGAGCTGGAAAACGCTCGCAACAACGGTCCGTTCGATCCAATAACCGGTTTACCGTTCGGGTTTCAAAGAGTATTCCTGCGTGGTGAGGCGCAAACCAATACCGCCGTTCGATTGTCACAGAGTTTGTTCTCAAAACTAGCGGATTACAGGGCGAGTGTAGGCATGGAAGTACGGGTGCAAGTGCCTGTCATCAACGTGCCTTTTCGACTCATCTTTGCGTATAATCCCAAGGCTCGGGAAAACCAGATTATCGATGGTTTTCCATTCATCTTTAATGAGAAAAAGAGAGTTATGCGTTTCAGCGTCGGGCGCACCTTTTGATCATTCAAAGCCAACCTCAGCGGTGGTCTAAACAACTAAGCTACTGACCTACCGCCTTTTGTTTAAGGAGCAATACAAGAAAGTCATGAAGATAGACCGAATAATCGTCGCCGCTGCCTTTGTTCTGGCCGTGGCCGTTTCTCCCGTTCTTGCGCAGACAAGGCCGGCAGCGCCCGCCGGAACAGGCGCTCCCGCCGTGGGAAACCTCCCACAGAGTAAGATCGCCCTGATCTACTCCGATGCGTTTCTCGATGCCAAAACGGGCATCGGACGGTTCAATACGTTGATCACTACGTTGAACCGCGAGTTTCAGCCACGCCAAACTGAGCTTCAGGGAATGCAGCAGAAAATCCAGAGTCTCACCAATGAAGTGAGTCAGGCGCAGGCGGCTTCCACTGTCGTGGATCCGAAGTCAATTCAAGCCAAGATCGACCAGCTTGAAACCCTGAAGAAGGACTACACGCGTAAGGGTGAAGACGCACAGGCGGCCTACAATCGGCGCCGGCAGGAGATATTCACGCCCCTTCAGGAAGATATCGGCAAGGCGCTGGAAGTATACGCAAAGGCCAACAACATTCACGTGATCATCGATGGTAGTCAGGTGCCGCTCGTTTACGCGGCCGACGCTTTGGATATCACGCGCGCTTTCATCAACGAGTTTAATAGCAAGAATCCTGCGACCGCTGCGGTAACGCCGGCCAAGTAATTCAAGCTGGAGACTCATTCCGAGACGCGGCGATGCGGCAGTTAGTTCCGTGTCCCGCGTCTCTTTTATTGTGACCTATGGAAACCGTTCTCGATTCACAAGCAATACAGGAACTGCTGCCTCATCGTTATCCCTTTCTGCTCGTGGATCGAATTATAGAGTTGGTGCCACGAGAACGAATTGTAGGGATCAAACAGGTGAGTATTAACGAACCGTTTTTTCAGGGACACTTCCCTGGAGCAGCGGTGATGCCGGGTGTCCTGGTGGTTGAGGCTCTGGCCCAGGTGGGCGCGATCCTGGCTCTGCGGGAGATTGAGGA
The DNA here is from genome assembly GCA_963786645.1 of Blastocatellia bacterium. GTDB lineage: Bacteria > Acidobacteriota > Blastocatellia > Pyrinomonadales > Pyrinomonadaceae > PSRF01. The sequence goes on along the minus strand of CAWAZW010000010.1, from coordinate 42,007 downwards.
TCGCGATAAGAAATTGGTGCTCTTTACCGGTATCAGGGAAGCGCGGTTTCGTCGTCCGGTAGTGCCGGGCGACACATTGACGCTTGAAGTAACTGCGTTGCGCATCGGATCAAAAGTGCAGCGGATGCGAGGCGAAGCGAAGGTGAACGGTCAGCTCGCGGCTGACGCAGACATCATGAGCATCATTGCCGATCGCGCTTCTGCAGTTTAGGAATCTCGTTGTTGTTTTATGGCTGTCGCTACTAAATCCTCCAACATTCATCCCACAGCGGTTGTCAGCGACCGCGCCATTATCGGCAATAACTGTTTTGTCGGCGCATACTCGATCGTAGGCGACGAAGTGGAGCTGGAAGACGACGTACGTCTCGATTCTCATTGTGTCATTGACGGCCGGACAGTAATCGGCCAGGGCACCCGTGTTTTCCCCTTTGTGTCGATCGGGCTGGCCCCACAGGACTTGAAGTACAAAGGTGAGCCTTCATCTACGCGAATCGGGCGGCGCAACATGATTCGGGAGTTTGTCACCATCCACCGCGGCACAGAGGGGGGCGGCATGCTCACGCAAACGGGCGACGATTGTCTGCTGATGGCCCAGGTGCACGTGGCGCACGACTGCATCCTCGGTGACGGCGTAATCATGGCAAATGCTGCAACTCTTGCTGGTCACGTGATCATTGAGAACAACGCGAACGTCGGGGCTTATTCAGGTGTGCATCAGTTTTGCCGTGTCGGACAGGAGGCGTATATCGGCGGCTACTCCGTCGTTGTCAAAGACGCTTTACCTTACGCGCTAACGGTGGGCAATCATGCGCGCTGCTATGGGTTGAACACGACTGGGGTAAAACGTCGGGGACACTCTCGCGAAGCTATCAAGTCGCTGCACCGAGCTTTCCATCTTCTCCTTTCGTCGAAGTTAAATACTTCGCAGGCGGTGGAAAAGATTCGTGAAGAGATACACGACTCGCCGCAAGTGGATGCGTTGGTCGAATTCATCGAAACCTCCCGCCGAGGCGTCATTAAGTAAGGATGAAGGATGAAGGCGGAAGGATGAAAGCAGCACAACAACCCGTGAAACTGATACTCGACCGCAACGTTCTAAGTATCCAATTTTCATCCTTCATCCTTCATCCTTCCTCCTTTTAATGATGCGTTACGGATTAATCGCCGGCAACGGCCGCTTTCCCTTCATGGTTGTCGAAGGCGCGCGTCGGGCCGGCGTTTCGCTGTCTGTAGCTGCGATTCGCGAAGAAACAGATCCGGCAATTGAAGAGAAGGTAGATCGGCTTACCTGGGTCGGGATTGGCCAACTAGGCAAACTGATTCGCTTTTTCAAGGGGGAAGGCGTGGAAAAGGCGATCATGGCCGGACAAGTGAAGCATGTTCAGATCTTCAGCAAGGCAATTCCCGACGCCCGCATGTTGAAGACACTTCTGAAACTGCCGCGCCGCAACACCGTCTCGTTGATCGGAGCGATCGCCGAGGAACTGGCGAAGGATGGGATCGATCTCATCGATTCAACCTTTTTCCTGCAGGACAATCTGCCATCCGCCGGGCCATTGACCAGGCGTCAACCAACAACGGCTGAACGCGCGGACATTGACTACGGCCTGGAGATTGCGCGTGATATCGCGCTGCTGGATCTGGGACAGACTATCGTTGTGCGCGGAAAAGCGTGCGTCGCGATAGAAGCGATGGAAGGTACGGACGCCACTATCCGTCGTGCCGGCGAGCTCATGCACGGACACAAAGGGTCCTCAAACAGAACAGCCTTAAGCCGTGGCCCACTGACCGTTTTGAAGCTTTCAAAACCAAATCAGGACATGAGATTTGATGTGCCCGTAGTTGGCGTGCCGACCCTGGAAATGATGGCCGAGGCCGGAGCTACATGTCTTTGCATATCTGCAGGCAAGACGTTGATGTTCGATCGAGATGAGATGATTGCGTTTGCGGAAAAGCAGAAGATTGCGATCGTGGCGGTTTAGTTGAACAGTTCGTGGTCGTTTCGTGTTGATTCGTGGATCATTTCCTTCCGGAGTTTTAAAATGGATCCACGAACCAACACGAAATAACACGAAACAGAGGTCCCTTTATTCGTCTAAACGGGTGGTTGATCTTCCTCATTGGAGTCAGGTTCAGTTGGTACTTCTCGTCCAGGCACGCGGTATTCCTCATTAACCCATTTGCCGAGATCGACCAGCTTGCATCGTTCGGAACAAAAAGGTCGATATGGATTTTCCTTCCAATCAACCTGTTTCCCGCAGGTAGGGCACTTCATTTCAGGATTAAACAACGACTAGTTAACTAACGGCGCGTCCGTGCACCGGATGAACCAGCCATTCGGGCCGCTTGACCAAAATCCGTCTGTTGACGAATTCGATCGTACCTTCGCGGCGCATGGCGTTCAAGCGCACGGTCACGCTTTCGCGAGTGGATCCGACGATCGAAGCGATCTCCCTGTGAGGCAAGGGAATATCAATCAACACGCCTTCGGACTCGCGCACGCCGTAGCGATGTGAAAAGTCTGCCAGCAACCGATCCAGACGAGCCGGAATAGCGTTTAGTGCAAAGTCTGCCAGTCGTTGCTCAGCCCGCTCGAGCCGTTGGCCAATCAAACGCAGAGTGTAATCGTGAAGTGCAGGATCTTCGTCCAACGCCGCCTTAAACTCCTCAGCCGGAATTTTTAGTAAGGTGCAGGCCTCATAAGCTACTGCACAGTTCTCTCGGACGCCCGCGCGTTGAGTAAAGCGCTGAATCCCCAAATAGAGAACCCTGCGGCAGGATGTCGATCACTGCTTCGCGCGCAGTACTTGCCTCGATGCGACAGAGCTTGATGCGTCCCTTTACGATGGCATACAACGAATCAGCCTGTTCAGCAGCTTTATAGATAAAACGACGGCGCCGCGCCTCGACAACGGTTGAGCTTGCGGCAATTCGGGCGACCAGTTGTTTGCTTAGCCGTGAGCCAAACTCCAATTGCGAAAGCATCGCCGCGCGATCCTCCGCAGTTAGATTGTGTGGGCGACGGCCGGGGACTTGTTTGTTGTCTAGATCGCTCATGGGGGTTACTCGTCGGAATTGAGCAAAGGCAGTTGATTGATACCTGGTCCAACCGTGGTTAGATGTCTGGTAACGTAAGGATTTCCTGGTGAACCTGCCCGAGGTCTGAGTCTTTCAGTATGTTGCAGTCTCGAAAATTAAAAGGGCGAGTTGCAAAAACAAGCGGATAAAGACTGAATGCGCCGAACTGTAGCATGAAGCCGCTGGACGCGCAAGATTTGTAGCCAATAAAATAGGGCGCCATCCGTAATGGGATTGAACCCTCCGACGGCATCGAACGTAAGTAAAATAGGTGTAATAATCGTCTGACTTTTCAACACGGGTAGATCACGCAATGGCCGATTACAAAGACACGCTTGATGAATGGCAAAAGACCGTACGCCGGAAGGCGCGCGAGCTGGATCAGAAGTACGCTATCTCGGATCGGGTGGATGAGGGCGCTCGGGCGGCGGGAGAGGCCGCCAAACGGGGCGCACAGACACTTTCGACCGGTGCGGAGAAACTGCGCAGTGAAGCCGAACGCCTGTCTGAAAGCGGCGACGTGAACGAATACTGCCAAACGCGCCGCCGACGAAGCTGTGCGTGGGGCCAAGAAAGCCGGCGATGTGATTCGAGATGTAGCGGGAGACGCCGGCAAAAAAGCCGGCGAAGTCTTCGACGACGCAAAGGGATACTACGATCGCGCTTCCCAGGTTTATGACACCGGAGCGAAAGTCACGCGAGCTTCCTCCGCAGCTACTGCGGGCGTTCTCAAAGCAAAGGAATGGATTAAGGAAAATCCCGGAAAAGCGGCGCTGGTTTCAGTTTCGCTGGTAATGGGCGTTCGCGCAGGAGCTGCTTTGCCGGGGCTCGACATAGTTATGTTGGGAGCGCACCCACACTGGTTGACCCATTCGGCGCTGCCGATTTTTGGTGTGCGAAAGCTCAGCGAAAGGTTCGATGACTACTTGCGCAAGAAGGAAGAATTAATCGCGCAGGGGCAACTATCGGAAGCTGAGAGGGAAAGAGTTGAATTCGAGCGCAACATCACCAAGTATGTAGGCGCTCCGCTACTGGGAGCGATTAGTTGTGCTGCAGGCGCGGCAATGTGGGCGCAGATTGTGCAACCGGCTGGAATCGCCGGAGCGCCAATTAGTTGGCTGGTAGGCGGCAATCCGTTTCTCGGGGGCGTTTGGCTGTTTGCCAACGGCGCGATCTGCTTTCACGAAGGCTACAAATTTTTCATGATCGCGCTTGCCGATCAGAAGGACGTGGAGAAGATGGTGCGGGAGATCAAGGGTCTTATTGCCCGCGGCGACCTAAGACCGGAATTGAACTATTGAGGAACTGGGGCCCACCAGATTACTGGTGGGCCTTTTGATTTAGGTGATCAGGATGGGGAACGGCCAGAAGGAAAGTGCGAACACTAGCAACGTAACAACCGCTATGACAATGCGCCCCGTGCCGAGCGGTTCCATCCGCTCCGGGGCCGGATGCCTTACCCGCATCATCACTGCCAGCAGGACGGTGTAGAGAAATCCGCTGGGGCTGCCGTACCAAACGAAACCCAGAACCGCGATCGCTGCCATCGTGACAAAGGCAATTCGTCCCAGTTTGCGGTGCAGCGTGGCCCAAATACAGCGAACGTTCCGTGCCCACCGTCCAATTGGCCCACCGGCATTAGGTTAAGACTGGTAACCAGCAGTCCGATCCATGCCGCCATATAAAAAGGGTTCGGCACTGATAAAGAAAGGTCAGTGCCCGATAATTTTGCGCAATGAGCCGTATCAGCAGGGGATCGCTGAAAATCATTACTGATGCACCCGGCGGCAAGGCAGCGCTTTCCAGGTTCAGCACTCCAATGACGGCAACGGGCAACAACGCGACGAAACCCGCCAAGTGGACCAGCCAGTCCAATATCGAATAGCGCCCGCCGCGACGGGATCGGCGATTTCATCTTGATGAAGGCACCGAATGTCCCGGCCAAAAAGAGCGGCGGCGCCGGAATAAAAAACGGGAGAGTGGCGTCAACGCCATAACGCCGACAGGCAATGTAATGGCCCATCTCATGGGCAGTCAGGATAGCGAGTAAGCCGACCGCGAATGTTACTCCTTCGAATCATCACTGCAGGAGTGGCGAGTGCATGCGACAGAACTGCAAAGGCGAGCCGCAGGTACGACTCCAGCGGATACAGCAGATAACTAAATGCGACCCGAAAGCACGGGTTCGGAAACAGGCAGATCCGCAGGGCGCGGCCAAAAATATTCCCGGCGAACGTCGTTGTCAAAAATGTAAGAAAAAATAGAGCCGAATGTGTTAACCGCCCACTCGCGCGCGGTTGGCCGCGCAACGCGACGCGCCACTAATGCCTGTCGTGATTCGATAAACGGAGGAATTGTCTGAACGTGCTCTGACATTTTAGTGCTTGCGTAACTAAAGGCTAGAGTTCCGGACTCGCATGTCCAGTGCTCTAGCCTCTTTGGATAATCCCTGTTTCCCGATTTAGTAGTCTGTATCTTCCAAATCTTCCGAATCCATGTCGCTGCTGATTTCCCCATCCTCGCTGACCTGCAGATCCTTGCCCGGCTTGAATCGTATCGTTTTACCGGACGGTATGGCCACCTCTTCTCCCGTTCGCGGGTTGCGGCCGACGCCGCGCTTGCGTGGCTTAACTACGAATACGCCGAAACCGCGCAGCTCAATTCTTTCACCCCGGGTAAGCGCTTCCTTCATCGAATGAAAGAGAGCATCGACTGCCTGCTCAGCTTTCATCTTCGGAACGCCGGTCTTTTCAGCCACCCGGTTAATGATATCTAGTTTGATCACAGTATTGAGCCTCCGTTCGCGTCTCTCTGGGGAATTTCGAGCGGGAACTTGCAGGCACGGATGATAGAGAGGCGTAGCGAAGACTGTCAACCGCTACCGGGTAAGTTACTCTTTTGCAGCGCGTTTAAGACGATACGTCCATAGAATTGCGAGCAACGGAGTTTGCCTTGATGGCAACTTAATTAACATAACCCGAGGCGGCAAGCTGTAGCTTTGACAAGCAACCAAGTGAAAGCTAACCTCAAGTGTCACGCTAGTTGTTGTTAGATTGGAGGATCTCGCGTCACGCAAAAACTATGTTAGGAATCAAAACCCGTCGTCCGCCGCCATTCGGTGACGTTCATATAAACGACGACCGAGACATTCAGATTCATCGACCCGAACAAGCTTCGCGACACGGTTTGTGGGCAGAGGGCCGTTTGCTTCTGCGCGACCTGCTGTTTGCGTTGATGATTGCGGCTTTGGTCGTCGTGTTTATTGTTCAACCGGTGAAGGTTGAAGGCACGTCGATGCTGCCTCGACTTCACGACGGCGAACGGATCTTTGTTAACAAGCTGATCTACTACGACGACTATCGCTGGGCGCCGAAAGTAGATCGCGGCGACATTGTGGTTTTTTGGTATCCGGACGACCCGTCTAAGAGTTACATCAAGCGCGTTGTAGGTTTGCCCGGAGACACCATTGAGTTGCGGGAAGGAACCGTGCGTATCAACGGCACGGAGATCCGACGAGGACTATCTCGATCCGCGATTTAATGTTTCGCCGAAGAGCCAGGCGCCAGTTTATGTCAGGCCTAACTATTATTTTGTGATGGGCGATAATCGCGACAATTCCAGCGATTCACGAAGCTGGGGATTGGTGCCGAAGAAGTACGTGTATGGCAAGGCGCTGTTTCGTTATTGGCCGCTCACTTCCGCGAGCGTCATCCATCACGAAGACATGACGCCGGTTGTCCCTCCGGTTCATACGCAGCCTCGGCAAATGCCGGACGTGCCTCTTTCTGAGACGCCACAGCCGCAGCAGCCTTCTGAGTTTGAAGAGCGGTAATACTTAAGAGTTGAGAGTGTAAGTTGACAATACTCGATTGGTTACGACTGCTGGCCATGATTTTCTACGCGCCCGCACGCGGACTGCGCGAGGTGCGTGATCGTGCGTCTCTCGCTTCCGCGGCCCTGGTGGGACTGCTGGCCCACGGACTTTTCTTCTACTTCATTGCGGTGCTGTATCTCGGCTTCCTCATTAACCCGCGTCATCCCACTGCGATCTTATCAGTGATACTTCAGTCCGGCGGTTCACTGGTCATCATTGCTCTTGTCTTTTGTCCCCTCGCGCTTTTTCTGTCAAACCTGTTTGTGAGGCGCGGGAGTTTCCGTCTGTTGCTGCAGCAGGAGTATGCGGCGCTGGCAGCCACAATGTTTTACTCGCTCGCCGCCGCCAGCCTGATAGCGACGCTGCTGACGATTGTCGCCAGCATTAGCAAAGTGCAACAAGCGCTCGCTCAGCGAATGCTGGGGACGATCCTGGCGCAACGCGATCAACTGCCTCCGGAACTCCTGGCGGGAATGGAGCAAGGGTTACTTAGGGCGGAAACGTTTGCCGTCGGATTGAGTCTGATGATGTTGATTGGCGTCTTTACGATCTGGGCAGTGATGGCAGTGCGAACTGTGTTTCGGCTTTCCCTGATCCAGTCAATAATCGTGGTCCTGGTTAGCGGGACACTTTTGATTCCCGCTTACAGGTTGATTCCCATTGTCGGCATGGTGTTGGCCTCGCCATTTTTGCTGATAATGGTTTTTCTGTTGTTGCGTGGGTACATTTCCGAAATCACTCGTTCGCAACGTGCGCGCGAATCGTTTAAGCAGAATCTTGAGGCGGCGACGCTTAACCCGGCTGACGCGTCGGCGCATTACAATCTTGGTTTGATACATCAACAACGTGGCGAGCTCGATGCCGCACGCGAACGTTTCGAACGGGCTGTTCAAATTGATGACGAAGAGATCGATGCGCATTACCAGTTGGGCAGGATTGCCCGCACGCAGGGACGCTTCGGCCGACGCCATCAAAAACTTCGAGCAAGTAGTTTCGCGCGATATCTCTCACAGCCAACACGAAATCTGGCGCGAAGTTGGTGCGACCTATCTAGCGGCCGGCCAGTTTGAAGACGCGCGGAACGCGCTCGAACGCTTCCTCGATAACAGGCCTTCCGATCCGGAGGGGTTGTACTTAATGGGACGTTCATATGCAGCGCTTGGGCCAACGCCGCGAGGCAGCCAGTTCGATGCAGGCATGCATAGAAGCCGTGAAAACAGCGCCGGCTTACAAGTATCGGGCAGACAAACGCTGGCTGAACGAAGCGCAGCAGTTTATTAAAGAGTAGTCAGTAGACAGTAGACAGTAGACAGTAGTCAGTAGTAGCCGCTGGTCCGGAAACCTCACAGTCTTCACCCATCCGCTGAGAGGTTCAAACATGAAATCCAAAACCTTCGAGGACGTCGAACTCTGGCGTAAGGCACATGCATGGGTCTTGAGCTATCTATAAGTTCACCGAAAACTTTCCAAGACATGAACTCTTGGACTCACTTCGCAGCTAAGGCGCGCCGCAGTGTTCTGTTCCGGCAAACTTTGCGGAGGGTTTTAAGAAACGCGGACAAGCAGATAAAATTCGTATCTACAACATTGCACAAGGCTCACTCGAGGAATGCAGATACTTTCTGATTCTTGCGCAGGACTTACGATATGGTAGATTCCGCCGCGCATATCACAGCTTTGGAAGAAATAAGCAAAATGTTGGAGAGTTACATGCGTGCTGTGCGCTCCTCTTCGTTCCATTGACTACTTACTACTGGCTACTGTCTACTGACTACTTTGTATGAATAAGCGTAACCCGGCACTCCTCGCCCTGGAAGACGGGCGCACATTTCGAGGTCGCTCTTGGGCGGCCGAGGGTGAAGCGTGTGGCGAAATGGTCTTCAATACCTCAATGACCGGCTATCAGGAAGTACTGACCGATCCGTCCTACGCCGGACAAATCGTATGCATGACATATCCGCTGATCGGTAATTACGGCGTGAACCATCAGGACGAGGAATCATCACGTCCATGGGTCGAAGGATTTGTAGTACGCGAAGCCAGCCGGATGGCATCGAGTTGGCGTTCGGAAGAAGGACCTCGACGCGTACCTGAAGCGCTGGAATGTTGTGGCCATCGAAGGCCTCGACACGCGCGCACTCGTGCGTCACATTCGCGACAAAGGCGCCATGCGCGCATGCATTTCAACTGTTGACCTTGAAGCCGACAGTGTAATCGCCAAAGCGCGACAGTCGCCGCCGATGGAAAATCGTGAGTTGGCGAGTGCGGTGACTACAACTGAGCGTTACGAAGTTTCAGCCGAAGGCTGCTGAACGATTTCACGTCGTCTGTTACGACTTTGGTGTGAAGAGGAATTCACTTCGGGAGTTGGCAAACCTTGGTTGCCGGATAACGGTTGTTCCCGCCTCCACGCCGGCCGCCGACGTGATCGCGCTTAAACCGGATGGCATCTTTCTTTCCAATGGTCCAGGTGATCCCGCGTCGATGAATCGAGAGGTTGAGGAGATCAAGAGGCTCTTTGAATCGAAGCTTCCGACCTTTGGCATCTGTTTTGGGCACCAGCTACTCGGCCGCGCGCTGGGCGGCAAGACGTTCAAACTAACGTTTGGCCATCGTGGCGGTAATCAGCCGGTGAAGGATTTGCGTGGCGGCGGAGTGGAGATCACTTCGCACAACCATGGATTTGCAGTCTTGGAGGGAAGCTTGCCGTCGGATGTGGAAGTAACGCACATCAATCTCAACGATCGATGCGTTGAAGGAATGCAACACAAGACGCTGCCGATAATCTCAGTTCAATATCATCCCGAAGCCGCGCCCGGCCCTCACGACGCGGAACACCACTTCCAACGTTTCATTGATCTAATGCAGGACAGTAAGGTTCAGTGAAAACCTACATTCGCGTCGTCAATTTGGGTTAAGGTGTGTGGAACCGCTCGCTACCGCGGGCGGTTTTGCATTTGTCGACCCACGTTAACGGCACATTCACTCATCAACCAGATCGGCGACGGCCTCGGGCACTGCAGGTTCGCTAGTGGGTTCAAGGACGTCCGCGAGACCCTCGCTGCCGCGATGCTCGAGCCAGTGGCGATAGAGCACCGTGAGGATGGCAACAACCGGAATGGCCAGGAAAATTCCTGCCACACCCGCCAACTCGGCTCCGGATAGTATGGCGATGATTACCGCCAGCGGATGCAGATGGATACCCTGCCCAATCAAGCGCGGGTAGACGATGTAGTCTTGAACTATTCGAAGCACCGCAAGAAATATCAGCACGATGAAAGCCGAGAAAGGCCCGGCGTGCAGCATCGCTGCGACGGCGGCGATAACTGCAATTAGCAGTGGTCCAACCAGCGGAACGAATTCAAAGATACCCGCCAGCAAACCCAACACCAGCGGACTAGGCAGCCCCAGCAGCGTAAAGCCCAGCGCGCAAACAACGCCGATGAAGAGACAGGCAGTCAGTTGAGCGCGGATGTAGGCTGCTAGTGCGCTGTTGACGTCCTGAAAGAATTCGTCGCCGCGCCAGCGCCATCGTCCCTTGGGAAGCATATGCAGGGCCGAGGCCCGGAAAGTATCTGCATCCTTCAAAAGGAAGAAACTGAGCACCGGAATCAAAATGAGCCATGGTATGTAAATCAACCAACCGGCCATGCTTCCGACCACTTCGCTTGCGGTAAGGCTGACGCGCTCAATGAAAGTCGGAATGGCTCGGTTCGCAGCTTCGAGTAACGGTCCCGGCATTCGCTTGGCGCGAAAGTATTCGATCCAGCCCTGTGTTCTTTCGCCCACCGTTGCCCAGTAGCTGCGCGCCTGTTCGGTGAACTCAGGAAACTGGTTCCCCAATTGAGGAGCGAGAAAGTAAACACCGATTACGATAATGGCGATGATCAGAATATAAGCCAACGCGATCGCAGGCGTGCGCGGGATCGAAATTTCCCTTTTCCCCAAACGTATTGGGCGACGAAGAAACTCAACCAGTGGATAGACCAGGTAGGCAAAGAAGATTGATAGGATCAGAAGCAGAATGACGCCGGTCAGCTTGATCACTACCCAAAGGACGACAGCGACTCCGAGTACGATCAGGATTATGCGCAGGATTGCGCGAGTTTGGGGCCAGGACGCTGCGGCTGCCGCATGCGCCGCTGTTTGGGCCAATTCTTTGGTTTCCTGTTTTTGCACTTCGAGATGTGTCAGTTATAGAGTCTGGCGATTATTCCGCCTACTGCGTGTTGGTCGGTTGGTGAGAGTTGCCGAAACTCAACGCCGAACGTATCCGGTGTTGCGTGGTGAACGACTTCGCCATGTAACGTCAGCGCTTCTTCGTGATCCATTAGAAGCAATCCGAGTCGATCTCCAACCCTTACGTTCGGGCACGCCGGAAGATTACAGACGCGGATGCCGCCAAGGCTGATATCTCCAGGTTCTCCGATTCCGATCGACTCCCTGATACTCTCGTCCTCAATTGCCAGCGTGAGGCGAGTGCTAACGTAGTAACGAGGAAACCTGCGACGTTCGTGATCGGGTAAGGTGTCGGGTGTGTTCATGACGGCTTTTCAGTTAGCGAACTCATCCTCCTCTTCATCATCATCATCGTCGGCGGGCGGCGGCGGCGGCGGCGGAGCCACGCGTGGGGCGGCAGGCTCCCAAATCAGTCCCCTCCATTCGTCGGTCTCTCCTAAAAGCTGGAGCGCTGCAAGCGGATGGCCCGGATTGCGTTCAATCCGCAGAACCTCGGCGACGACCTGCAATTTCTTTCCCTCTTCGCTCTGCACTTCAAGCCGTACACGGCTCCCAACCGCCGGAAGCCTTTGCGGCAAATGCACCAGCGTTCCTTCCGGACCAACATTCTCAGTGGTGCCCTCAGCGACTATGTGGGAACCACCAGGCTCGTCCCATTCGGCGCGTACCTCAAACGCTACCAGGTAGCGAGGGCCCGAACGAGTTTCTCCATCCACTTGACGGACCATTTTGTTTTCCGACTCCTTGTTGGGCAAGAGCGACGCGGCAGTTTATAACTTTTGCGATCAAAAGTCGCAATTGTTTTTTGGGGTGGGGCTGGGCAATAGGACGTTATTCTTCTTCCGTTCTCAGTTTGTCTAGAACAGACAAGTCTTCCAATGTCGTAACGTCGCCCGCGACTGTCCCGCTGGTCGCGATCTCGCGTAACAACCTTCGCATAATTTTGCCCGAACGAGTTTTCGGCAGCGCATCTGTGAAGCGTATATCATCGGGTCGTGCCAGCGCTCCAATTTCCTTCACAACGTGCGCGCGTAAATCCGCGTTGAGTTGTTCAGACGCGCTGTAGGAACCTTCGAGGGTGACGAAGGCAACGATGGCCGAACCCTTAAGTTCATCGGGACGAGCGACTACCGCCGCTTCAGCGACGGCTTCGTGTGACACAAGAGCGCTCTCGACTTCAGCAGTACCCAGCCGATGGCCGCTGACATTAATCACATCGTCGATGCGTCCCATGATCCAGAAGTAGCCATCCTGGTCACGGCGAGCTCCGTCGCCCGCAAAATAAATGTTTTCAATTTGAGACCAGTATTGCTCACGATAGCGTTCGTCATCGCCATAAATCGTCCGTAGCATAGCGGGCCAGGGACGTTTTATTACCAGGTAACCGCCTTCGTTCGCGCCCACGGCAACGCCGTCTCGAGTCATAACGTCAGCATCAATTCCTGGCAGCGGCTTAGTCGCAGAGCCTGGTTTAGTCGGTGTTGCCCCTGGGAGTGGAGAGATCATGATCGCCCCAGTCTCCGTTTGCCACCATGTATCGACAATCGGACAACGTTCCTTACCAATAATCTTGTGATACCACATCCAGACTTCTGGATTGATCGGCTCGCCCACGGTACCAAGCAATCGCAGGCTGGAGAGGTCGTGTTTGAGCGGCCACTGCTCTCCCCATTTGATGAACGCACGGATAGCAGTCGGCGCGGTGTAGAGGATGTTTACGCGATGACGCTCGATGATGTCCCAGAACCGATCCGGCTGTGGATGGTTGGGCGCGCCCTCGTACATCAGCACCGTTGCGCCATTTGAGAGTGGTCCATAGACCACATAGCTGTGACCTGTTACCCAACCGATATCGGCAGTACACCAGTAAATGTCTTCGTCCTTGAGATCGAAAATCCATTTCGAGGTCAAGTGAACCTGCAACAGGTAGCCTGCGGTCGTATGAAGAATCCCTTTTGGTTTTCCGGTTGTTCCCGATGTGTAAAGAATGAAGAGGGGATGTTCACTCTCGAGCTCGTCCGCGGCGCACTGGGAATTTTCATTCCCCATCAATTCGTCCCACCAATGGTCCCGGCCCGGTTGCATATGAATGCTCGTGTCGGTCCGCCGAACCACAATGCACGACTTAACTGAAGGAGTATCTTTTAGCGCTTCGTCTACCGCAGGTTTCAGTTTTACTTCATTGCCCCGGCGCCAGCCGCCGTCAGCGGTCACGACCATCGTGCACTGCGCGTCGTTAATCCGATCGACTAAAGCAGAGCTCGAGAATCCTCCGAAGATCACGGAATGAGTCGCACCTATGCGGGCGCATGCCAGCATTGCAATCGCCAGTTCCGGAATGAGCGGCATGTAAAGCGCCACTCGATCTCCGCGCTGCACACCTTGCCGCTTGAGAACATTTGCAAATTTACAAACCTCCGCGTGGAGCTGTTGATACGTGAGCGTCCTTTGATCGCCGGGTTCGCCTTCCCAGATTAGCGCCGCCTTGTTGCGCCGCCAGGTTGCGACGTGCCGGTCAAGACAGTTGTATGAGATGTTGATCTTGCCGCCGCCAAACCATTCCGCATGTGGCGGCTCCCATTTCAAAACTGTGTCCCACTTTTTGAACCAGTGCAGCTCTTCAGCCATTCTTCCCCAGAAGGCTTCGGGATCAGCGCTCGCTTCCGTTCGCAAACGCTCCAGCTCCTCCATGGATTTGATATGGGCGGTCGCGGCAAAATCTGGCGGGGGTGGAAAGACTCGGTCCTCGTGTTGCAGAGATTCGATATTTGTAGTCACGGTTGACATAGTCTGCGCTCACGTCTCCGATAGAAAAAATGAAATGGCGGTGCCAGCTTGTGTACCACAGAAGCACTTGACGCCACAACGCGTTGCAAGCAACTATGACCGCTGAGATAACTTGAAATTTGCGTGTTAATTCGTGGCCCGTCTAGATGCAGCGGTAACAAGCGATCCACGAAATAACACGAAGCAACACGAAAAAGACTGCTGGAATCATGATTGAACTAAAGTGCGAAGTATGTGGTGCGGAATTACCGCCTGGTACTGGCTCTTGCCGACAGTGTGGAACACCGATTTCAGGACCTGAGGTGGTCGAAAGGGCCGAAAACTTGGACCAACCTTCCGCAAATTTGTTTAAGGAAGACCGCTCGAGCACACAAAGGCAACGTCCGAGGCCAACCGGTCCTACCTTGCCTGCGGGAGGGCCGGACCCTCGGCCTCTCCTGCGAAGAAACGTGTTCCTGCTTGTGATGTTGATTGTGTTGCTACTCGGAATTGTTGCGGCCGTCGCAGTCTTAAGTGACTGGAATCTCGGTTCATCTCCTTCGGCACGACGTTGACTTACCCCGGAGCTAACTACGTTACCGAGATGAACCATCCGGAGGGCGCTCGCACCGTTAGTCTGCAAAATCCCGAGTCGCTTGATCGCGTTGAGAGCGGTGCCAGAACAATTTCAACCGGGATAAGACCTTGAGGCTTACTTCGACCAGCGTGGTAATGAAAAACCAAAAGATCTCAATCACGCTTGCCGGGGAAGACAGCAAGACCGACATCCTCACCAAACAAGACCCGTAATCCCTGTTATGAATCTCTCCGTCGGCACGAGTGGCTACAGCTACAAAGAATGGAAGGGCAGCTTTTATCCGGAAAAGATTCCGGCTAAGGACATGCTTCGTTACTACGCCGAGCGGCTGAGCACCGTTGAGATCAACGCCACGTTTTATCGCATGCCCCAGAAGAGCATGCTGGAAAACTGGAAAGAACAGGTGCCGCCATCCTTCCGCTTTTCACTAAAAGCCCCACAACGAGTCACGCATTTCAAAAGGTTGAAAGAAACAGAAGAGGAAACAAAATACTTTTTTGAAACCGCGGAAGTCCTCGCTGATCAACTTGGCGTCGTTTTGTTTCAACTTCCACCGAACATGAAGAAGGACCTGTCCCGGCTCCAAACTTTTCTCGATCAAGTTCCTGTGCAGTCGCGGGCCGCGTTTGAGTTTCGACACCCGAGTTGGTTTGACGATGACGTATTGGCGGTCTTGAAAAGCAGGAACCTCGCGCTCGTCGTTTCGGACACCGATGATATGCCAACGACGCACATCGACAAGACTGCAGACTGGGGTTACCTGCGGCTTCGTCGCGTTATTTACACAGAGGAGAATCTGAGCGAGTGGTTGGAGCGCATTAACCAGCAGCAATGGTTAGACACGTTCGTCTTTTTCAAACACGAAGACGAGGGAACGGGTCCGCGGCTGGCCGCGCAGTTTCTAAAGCTTTCAGGCAGATAGACGGGGAGGTCAGAGGTCAGTGATCAGATGTCAGAGCGCTGTGGGTCGACCAACATTTCGTGTCGTTTCGTGGATCGTAGTTCTTAAATCGCAACGAGAAAAAAATCGATCCACGAAATAACACGAATTAACACGAAAATGAAAAAGGGGCGCGGATGCGCCCCTTCATCTACGAGGATACTGAGTCGTTAGAAGTCTCCCGAGCAACTGGAATGGCCACAGTCGCAGTCAAGCTGGATGGTGTCGCCAGTTCCTTCGCAGGCTGTGCTGCAATATTTGCTGTCGTCCGAGGCGGTGCATCCGCAAGGCGGGTTCTTACAAGTCTCTGGTTCGTCTGCCATGGTTCCTCCTGAATGGGTCGTGATTGCGGCGGCATATTATCACAACCCGTTAGTGGGGGTTACTCTTCAACTACTACCCGCGCAATACTCTCTAGCGCGCCCTTGGAACGGAGAAACCGGATTATCGTGGGATGCTCGCTCTCAATAGCCAGCGCCAGCGCGTTTTTCCCTTCCGAATCAATCTGGTTCATGTCTGCGCCTGCAAGCACGAGTGCTCTTACGTTTTGCAGTTTGCCGTTCTCCGCGGCAATCATCAACGCTGTTTCGCCATCTTCGGTTTTACTGTTCACATCTGCACCGGCTTCCAGGAGCGCCTTCAACACCTCCACATTGTTCTGGTAAGCCGCTGCCATCAATGGCGTGTCACCTGTTTCGGTTTTGGCGGCCACGTCCGCGCCCGCGTTGATCAGGTCCCACGCCAGATCGCTCGTTGCATCCTCGTCCAATCGCATAAGAATTGTCCGTCCGGACTCGCTCTTTTCCTTTACGTCGGCTCCACGCGACAGAAGCAACTCAACCATCTCACGATTGCCATTGTCGACTGCCTGGTCCAGTGCCGTCGTGCCTGTTGCTTCATCGCGCAGGTTGACATCGATCCCGGCTATCAACGTTGATAGTTCCTCCAAATTATCTTCAAACGCAGCCTTCACAAAAGGATGCGTCGGCGTGGCAATCATTGCACCGCCGGATACCGCCCCGTGATGCTGCACCTGCCCGGACAATACTTCGACCCCCGCCTCGATGTCGGCAACATTTAGAGTTTGATCGGCGCGCATATCAGCGTCTGGCCCCAGATAGATATTTGACGAGGCCGGATTAAACCCTGGCGCTTCCACCCGAATTGTGTAATTGCCCGAAGCCAGCCCTTCAAACCGGAACTCGCCGGTATCGCTGGTGCTCGTGAAAAAATTCGTGCCTTCTCCGGTGAGCGCCACCGTCGCCCTTGGAATTACGGCGCCGTTTTGATCCGTGATAGTACCGGCGACGGCGCCTCCCAATCTCCACCCAGCATCTGATTGAACCACCGGAATAGGACCTGGCTGCTGCCCCGCTGGAGCTTGAGCGACGGCCGCTGACAAACTTAACGTCGCAGAGAAGGCGCTCGCTGCAACTCGGGACACCCGTCGGCCTAATTGGTACAAGCGAGGTGAAACGGACTTTGTCGCCACCATTCCATTTGGGTCCCGGTAATAACGTAGACAAATCCGGCCTTTGGAAGTTTCGACCAATCGCAAAGCCCTGGCACGAGTCATCTCTGAAATGTTATGGACGGAAGACTGCAATGTTCGCAGAAGCGAACACGATCGTTGCCGACCATTGAGTTCCAATCCTGGGAGCACGGGGAGGTTACCGTGAGACGGTGAAGCGAATTCTTAGCAGGCTTTTTGGCAGACATGGGCCATCTCCTTTCAAGTCGTGAATTGATTGGAGAGCCTGGGGAGAGAAGCTCGCGTCAGTTATGCATAGTTAGACCAGCAGTCGAAACAAATGTTCCGAGCTCAAACGAATTACTATTTTTGGAGACGAGATGAATCGACCTGGGGAGGAGCCTTCCGTGTTCGTCGCTGAGATGCCGGGCGCGAACTGCGAGTTGCAAAAATTTTCGGAGGGAACTTCGAGATTCCGTTCAGAGTACAAGCTTTAGCTTGGTCGTTTCGAAAGCAGCAACCTAAAGGTTGTACTCTAAACGCTTGTCATTCAAAGCGCGCGAGATTTCCGCCGCGACCCGAGCATTGTTTTCCAGTAAGGCAATGTTGGCTTTTAGAGTCGCTCCTTCGCTCTGCTGAGCCATGCGTGACAGAAGGAACGGTGTGAGTTCCCGGCCGCTTACGTTTTGACGTTCCGCATCACGCAACGCTCCGTCGAGGGCATTCTTTAACCCATGGACGTCGACTTCTGATTCTTCAGGCACGGGCACCGTCACTAACAATGCGCGCTCGATTCCCAGCTTTCTCTGCGCGCGAAATATATCCGCCACTTCCCTGGGCGAATCGCAACGGGTATCGACAGGGAGGCCGCTGGTGCGTGAATAGAAGGCGGGCATCTCGTCGCAACCGTAACCGGCGACAGTGATGCCGTAGGTCTCGAGCCACTCTCGCGTCGCCGGAAGATCTAAGACTATTTTGGCGCCGGAACAGACCACAATGATTGAGGTGGAGGCAAGAGCCGGCAGATCAGCGGAGACGTCAGGTAATGGACCACGATGAATGCCTCCGATTCCGCCGGTTGCGAACACGTGGATACCGGCGCGGTGTGCAATCCAACTTGTCGAAGCAACAGTTGTGGCAGCGTTCCATCCCCAGGCTACCGCAATTGGCAAATCCCGAATGCTGACTTTTTTGATTTCATCAGTCTGCGCGATTAGTTGAAGTTGGTCATCACTTAATCCTGCGCATAACCTGCCGTTGAGGATGGCAACAGTAGCGGGAACAGCGCCGCTCTCGCGAATAATCTGTTCCGTCCGGCGGGCGGTTTTTAGGTTTTGTGGGCGCGGCAGACCGTGGGCAGTAACGGTCGATTCGAGTGCGACAATCGGGGTGTTGGCGGAGAGCGCCGTCTCAACTTCCCTCGTGATGTTAAAAAGTGATTTATCGATCATTGATTCAGATGCGAATAGGCCCGAAGGTCCGTCAGTTAGTAGCCACGCCCGTAAGGGCGTGGAGCCGGTCGAGAGTGGTTCGTGAGGCCCGAAGGGCCGGCAGTAAGAGCAATGCGTTTGACTGCCGGCCCTTCGGGCCTCGTCTTCGGTTAACACTTACCAACGGCCTTACGGCCGTGGCTATTAACTGCTGGCCCTTCGGGCCTCCTCGGGTACGCCTTTTAATCTCAAACTAAACAACGTCCCGCCAGTCGCAACTTTATTCCAGGAGATCTCCGCTCCAATCAAACTCGCGCGGGCACGCATGTTTGCCAGGCCCCGGCCGGTCGATGTCTGTGCATCATGATCGAAGTGGCGCCCATCGTCAGCAATCTCCAATCCGAAGTCGCCAGCCGGAGATGCGCTGACCGTCATCGTGACGTGTGTAGCCGCCGCGTGTCTGCAGATGTTGTTCACGGCCTCTTGCACGATCCGGTAAATCTGCATCTGGACATTCGGTGGTAGCTGCACGTGTTCCTCGAGTGCTTCATCACATACAAAGTCGTACGAAAATCTTTTGTCCGGGGGAGCGTCCTGCATCGCATGGGCCAGGGCAAATTCAAGCGCCGCTGCAAAACCAACGTTTTGCAGAACGGACGGACTCAAGTCTTCGCAAATCCGCCGCACTTCCTGTGAGATCGATTCAATTTCTTTACGCAAAATTGCCGGGTCGAGTTGTTCCTTGTCCGAAACATCACCGTTTGACGGGAGCTGATCGCTCATCAGCAGAAGGTGACGCAGATCGGCTAACGTTTGATCGTGAAGGTCACGTGCGATCCGGCGGCGCTCACGCTCCGCTTCATTCGCGAGATTAAGGCGCGCATCCGCAAGCTCGCGGTTCGCGTCTACGAGTGCAGCGCTGGTCAGTACGATTCGCCTGCGCTCGAGAATTGCCCAAAGCAAAGCCATTAAGGCGAGGGCCAATAGAATCGCCAGCGCAGTGGACGTCCATGGAAAAGGCGCTCGCGCAACGCTCAACCCAAATGTCATCGGATCAGACGCGACCAAGTCTTTGCTAAACGCTCGCGCCGTAACGCGGTAGTTTCCCGCACTCAAACCCTCCATCGGAAACTGTGAATCGCGCGACACCTTTTGCTTGATAACCCGACCATTGCCGTCTGTTAACGTGAACGCGTATTGAAACTTCTCAGGAAACGTTCGGCTGCTCACTGCCGCAACATCCAACAGCAAACTGTTTTGCGGGTATTCAAGATAGAGTCCTGTTTGCAGTTCGTTTGGCGAGTGAACCCGTTTGCTGATTACGCGCGTCGCATAAAGCGTGGGCGGCATGGACGCGGGCGTGTAGCGGGCGATACCGCGGCTGGTTCCAATCAGCAGGGAATTGGTCTCACCGCTTTTTTGCGGTAACGATGCGAAAACGTTCTGCGACGGTAGACCCTGTTCTGCATCAAGTTGCGAAACGATTGGCCCAAGCTGTTCATCTCGCGTGATCTTCAAGAGCCCGCTGCCGGTCGTTGCACACCAGACTTCATTGCCGTTCTTCGCCAGCGCATTGGACAAACTACGCGCTTCATAGCCAGGGGCCGCCGGCACACATTCCTTGTCTGGTCTACATAGATAGACTCCCTGATTCGTAGCCACCCATAACGTTTTGTCTGCCGTCGTCTCAAATGAGCGAACGGTGGTTCCCTTCAGCGGTTCGAATTGATCATCTCGCGTGGCCTCCAAACCGTCGAAACTGAAAACGCCGTCTTTGCCTGTGCCTACCAAGAGACGTACATCACCGTCGGCATGCAGACTGATAACGTCCCGCGGAAGTGAGCCGTCGTCCGGCCAGACGCTGAGCACGCCCTTGTGGTCAAATCGTTCAAGCACCTCGACCATAGCTGGCGATGTACGTCGATCCCTTAAACGACGCGATACTGCGGATGCTGCCAATGGAATCCGCGCTGCCCGATCCCGCCTCAAGGCGTGCAAACGAAACAGACGTGACCGCGCTATCGGCCGACAGGGTTGGTCCAAGATAAAACCCGCTGGCGGAACCCACCAGCAGCCGTCCCGATTGGTCTTCGCTGATGGAATAAATGATATTGCGGGCCAGCTCCGAAACAGAATTCCAACGAGACGCTTTTGCGTCGTAAACAAACAGCCCACGATTCGTTCCGGCCAGCAACTGTCCATGAGAGGTTTGATAAAGGGTGCGGATGAAGTTGCTATCGGCGCTGTCGCCTACCGTCTCAACGCGCGGAGCATTCGGGTCATAGCGCGAGACGCCGCGGTCTGTGCCAAACCACACCACATCCTCACGGTCAATGAAGATTGCGAAGATCGTATTTGATCGCAATCCACCTGCGGTGCCGTCAAATGTTAATCGTGTTACTTTCCGCGAGCCCGGAAAATAAAAGACACCGTTGCCTTCGGTACCGACCCACATGTCATCGTTACGACCCGACTGAAGGGTCATGACGGTTCCGGTGACGGTTTCTTGCTCGTCGATCTCTTCGGCTCCGTCAGCCGACCTAAGCGCTGGTTCATTCTTACGGCTTCGGGTCCCGATCCATAGCTGGCCGCGCGCGTCCGTCTCGAGCGAGCGAATGAAAAACGCGGAACGCCGCGCCTGCATCTCTTTCGCCGCTCCGTTTTCAATCGCGATTAGACCGCGACTAAGCGAACCGGCAAACAACTGACCATGGGCCACGGTTAAACTCGTTAGCGGTAAGAGACCGGGATTTTCTACGTCGGCGCTTTCCAGTGGATGGGCCAGAAGTTGTTTGACATCAACTCCGCCATCGGATTTCACGAGGCACTCGTAAACCATGCCCTGCTCGGTCGCCATAATTAAACGGCCCTTCTCGGGTTCGATAATGGCGTTGATGGTCTGGTCCTTCAGATTCGGAATGGCTTCCACGCGGCTGCCGATGATGCGCGCAACGCCATTGTCTGTTCCGACCCAGAGCCAACCGTTGGCGTCAGTATGAAGCGCCAGCACGCGGCCTTGAGGCAATTGCGCATCAACCAGGGTTTGTGTTCTGCGTCCGTCAAACTTTGCTAAACCCGCTTCAGTGCCGAACCACATCATTCCATCAGCGCCTTGCGTAATCGCCCTGATGCGATCCGACGGCAAACCATGGAACAGAGTTACAGCGCCCCACTGATGCAGACCCGTCACTGGTGTTGGCGAAGGAGATGGCGATGGTGATGGAGAAGGGGACGGACTTGGCGATGGACTCGGCTGGGGTTCCTGTGTCGAGGCTGGACCGGGAACGAAAAGGCAGAAGGCAGTAAGCAGTAGGCAGAAGGCAAAGACAAAGCGAGACAATCTAAGGATGGTGGAAATTGAACCGCAACTAGTATTCATGACAAGGTTAGTCACTGCATCTGCTTGCGGCTTGCCGCCGCACAGTGCGGAAAGCCTATGGCTTTCCGTTCACCTGTTCCTTGCTCCTCCTGAGGCTAAGCCTCAGGAAGAAATCTAGAAATCTTCTGCTCGGAAAGGCGAAGCCTTTCCGCACTGTGCGGCGGCAAGCCGCAGACGAAGATTGATTGGCCAACCCTGACAAGGTCGCTCTTTGGAATTGCTCAGAAAGTTGGAATGAATTCCCTGCGTGAGTGCTGGTCCTCCTACCGCTTTTTCAGTTGGGCTTTTTGTTCTTCGTTGAATCTCTTCTGATCGCGTTCCAGCCATGCTTCCAGATCTTCCGCTGCTTTTTCGAGTTCGTCGTTGTTCAACAGACCGCGGCGCAAAGCTTCGAAGAACGCCCGTGTGCGCACGTTGTACGCCAGCTTTTCATACGCCTCGTTGTCAGTTCCTTCAGCAATTGAAATGAAAAGCTTTTCGTACAGCGTGGCGAGCCGGCTTTCAACTCCGCGCAGTGACAGGCTGCACTTGCGCGCGATGGCCCAGTTCGACAGTCCCAGCGCCAGGTAGTAAAGCGCTTCAGATTCGAACTCGGTCAACAGCGGACGTTTGAACGAATCTTTGAATGCCGGATCGATCATGTCGGCGCCGTCCTCAAGTACGGCGGCGACGAAACGCAGGAAACGTGATTCGGGATTGTTTTTGTGTATGAAGCCGTAGGCAGGCGGCGGATCGACCGACTTCACAATCTTGCGAATTTCGTTGATATAGATCTCGTGAGGAAACTGCGTCCAGAAAATTATTCGAGCAGTGGGGAAGTCACGCCAGATGGCGCGCGCGGCCTTCACGCCTGACAGCTTCGGCATTTGGATATCGAGAATGCAGACTTCCGGTTTCTCGGCCAGTGCGAGTTTAATCGTCTCTTCACCGTCAGCATGCCTCGACCACAGGCGCGTGCGCCGGAAACTCCTTCTCAAGAATTTCGCGCAGGTAGTGACGCTGGGCCACGTTGTCTTCAGCAATCAGAATGGACATCTTATTTTTGGGCCAAAGCGTGAAGGAGCTCTGCTTTCTTCGGTGTATCGTTGCAATCTTTCAGGAACTGTCTCAGCCAGTCTCGTTCGGCTTCGCTGTTACTTTTTGCAATCTTCATGAGGACGGGGAAATTGTACTTCAGAAAGACATCATAACCTCCACCCACGAACGCCTTTTCCTCGCTCATCGAATAGAATTTCATGCTGCCAATTTGCTCGCCCTCCCCATCGTCACCGGTCTCCATGTTGGCGATGGCCGAAATCTCTTCTTCCGAAGTATCCGAACACTCAGGGGAGAAAACAAAAACGCGCTTGTCGCTGTTCCAGGTATAACAAACTCGATGACGATTCATGGCCAGTTCGAACTCTCTTGTCAGCGGGATCGTACCGCCTCGTAGTCGACCTCATAGACAACCATTAACTCGCCGCTCGGTCCGGGTTGAACCCTGGCTCGAAAGCTTCGTCCCAAACCGGTAGGCCCTGGATAAGTGTGGCCTTCGATAGGATACGAAAGCACTGATCGGAGACCGTCTGACGTCAACTCGTAAAACATTTCGTGGTACAGCGAAAAGCCGGTGCCCGATCCCCCTTGCCCCCGGATCACCAACCACGGCCGCCCATTCGCCCGAACAATCCGGTGCCGAGCCATTTGATATCTGTTGAAATCCCAATCCACGTGGCCGCGAAATGTCCAATTGGCTTTATCTGCACCGGTGCCTGGCGGGGAGTAAACACCAGGAAACGGCAAAAATTGGAATCATTTATCCTAAGAATTATTTCGTCAGGAGACTGTTCATCCAGATTTGTTTTGCCAAGTTCAACCTCACAACTACCACCGCCACAGCTTTCAAGGTATCGATCCTCGATGCCTAGTTTCTTCCACGCGGGCACAAGGTCAACATCTTGTACGACGCCTGATTTTTTCCACTGGCGTTTGCTCTCGTCAATGAGACGCTTGATTTCGAGAGGATTCACGGAGCTCAGGTCTCTTGCCGGAGCTTGACGTCTCGACGGAAACGGAAACCACGTCTCGCCTGAATGCGTTGGCGTGGTTCTCGCGTGACCTGAAAAAAGGGCGACCGTGACGGCTGCGAAGCTGATAAGGAGTTTCAGTATAGTCATGGGACTCTCCAGCGAACCTTATCTCGCCGACTTGCAGGAACGAGAATCCACCCACTGATGGATTGCCAACAAGGTGGAGCGCCACAGTTGAAGAATCGCCGAAGAATGATGGCTGTGGTAACCCACAGCCAAGGTGGGTGGGCTGCGTCAACGGCCGGCGAAGGGACGCACGTGAAGTTTATCAAGCGCTTCCTTTAGTCTTGCCCCCTCTCCCACTGGGAGAGGGCTGGGGTGAGGGCTTAGCTGAGTCGCCGAAAATCGTTCGTTGTAGGGGCCACTCATCATCCCTTTCCGAAAATCTTTCTTAGGAAAAGTTCAACTCGCAGTCGAGTGGCTCCTACAGGAATTGAGATCGCGGATCAGCTAGACCCTCATCCCCGGCCCTTCTCCCAGTGGGAGAAGGGAGATAGTCTGCCAACTGACGGGGACGTAAACTGGATGGAGCAAACGAAATGAATCTCACCCTGACCGCTACATTAGTAATTCTGCTTTCGACGACGGCCTTGGCACCCAAGCCGGCGAATCGAAACATCGCGTGCCCTCCCGAAGCGAGACTGCTGGAAGTCGGAGAATTCCACAAAGAAGAGGTGGAAGCCGAGACAGGCGAACAGTGGCTAGGGCTTCACATCTCGCGAGATGGCTCGATGCTCCTGAATTATGAGCTGACTGTTGAGTCTGTTTTCGACCTGGTTGTCGACGAAGTTGGTCAGAAGACCGGCAAGAAGGTCAGTGTGGACCTACCGCTCCAGCCCACATTCCTGGTTAACTCCGATTGGATCTTAAATGCCGGGCCAGTTGAAACAGTGTTTGAAGGAAAGCAGGAGGAATCACAGCAGATCGCGCCAGTAACATTAAACCTTGCCGGCGCCTCTTACGAACTTAAGATCGCAGGACCTGAAGACGGAGAGAAGTGTGGGCAGGATGGGCTGCCAAAAAACGCGAAGTTGGTTCTGACGAAAGGGAACGCTAGTCAAGTTTTGTATTCGCTTGAAGAATGCGGAGACGACCCTACATGGTCACTGCTTTGGGCTGGAGATTTGGACAAGGATGGAAAGCTCGACCTCTATGTTAGTGTCACCCAGCATTACAACAGTGCTCAGAAAAAGCTTTTCCTGTCGTCTCAAGCGGACGAGGGGCAGCTGGTCCAGGAAGTAGCGGAGTTTGCCATTTCGGGTTGCTGAGCGCGGCTTTCAATTCAAAGATTCACAGCGCAACGTCTCAAAGCGATCCACGAAACGACACGAACGACACGAAACTCTTCTTCGTGATATTTCGTGTGTATTCGTGGATCGTTTTTTCTTCTGAACTCAGAGATTCTCGATCGGTAAACTTGACTGCGCGCCGTTAGTGTCTGCACTATTGCGCTGCTTTCAAACTCCCCGCTGATTAAGACTTCCCGGAAAGGTGAATCGATGTTGAGGCGAAAAGTTTCAGTCTTGTCCTACTCCTGACCTTACTCTGCAGTCCGTCTTTCCTTCACTTGTGCGCGCGCAAACAGACGCGCCGCGTGATGAGAAGCTCTGGAAAAAAGCGCTGGAGATTCAACGCAAATCTATTGTCGTGGACACGCATAACGATGTTCTGTCTTACATGACCGACGACAATTACGACCTCGGAGTTTCGTCGGTCGGCAAGTACCACACCGACCTGGCCCGCATGAAACAGGGCGGCGTAACTGCCGAATTCTTCTCGGTTTACATCGATAGGAAATACGTCACAGAAGGTGGCTCGGCGCGGCGCGCTCTCGACATGATCGATTACGTTTATCGCGCGGCCGAGAAGTATCCAAACGATCTGATGATGGCGTACTCGACGGACGATATCCGCCGAGCAAAGAAGCAGAAAAAGATTGCCGCATTGATGGGTATTGAAGGCGGGCACGCGATTGAAGACTCGTTGATGGCGCTGCGAGATTTCTACCGTCTCGGCGTGCGTTACATGACGCTGACGCATAACAACACAAACAACTGGGCTGATTCGTGCTGCGACACCGCTAAACACAATGGGCTGTCAGACTTTGGTAAGGAAGTCGTGCGCGAGATGAATCGTCTCGGCATGTTGGTCGATGTCTCGCACGTTGGTGATAAGACGATGGGCGACGTGATGGACGTTTCGACGGCGCCCGTGATTGCGTCACATTCCTCTGTCCGCGCACTGGCGGATCGCACGCGCAACATTCCGGATGATCTGCTGCGCCGGTTTGCCAAAAACGGCGGCGTCGTGATGGTCAATTTCTATCCTGGCTTTATCGATCAAAAAGTTGTGGTTGCGTCACGCGAACGTGACGCGCGTCTGAAACCTCAGACCGACGCTTTGAAGGAGCAATATAAGGACGACCCGAAAAAACTTGAAGAAGAGACGAACAAGTTGATGGCGGCTAACCCTTTGCCGAAAACTCCGTTCTCAGTCCTGGTCGATCACTTCGATCACATTGTCAAAGTTGCCGGGATCGATCACGTCGGGATTGGTTCAGACTTTGATGGCATACCAAGTCTGCCGATAGGCATGGATGACATTTCACAACTACCAAATCTCACCTACGAGCTGTTAAGACGAGGCTACAGCGAAAAGGACGTTCGCAAGGTGCTCGGGGAAAACTTCATGCGCGCCTTTGCTCAGTCGGAGCGCGTCTCACAGACAACGCGAAGCAGACTAAGTGCTGACGGCAGCGTGCGGCGGATTAAGTAGGGTTGTGGGGTGTCGATCGAATCCGGCATTCAAGTTAGATTAATTTGCAGGTAAGGAAGGGGGCCTGCCCCCGCTGCGCCCCGGAGGGGCGAGATGTTTATAGCCCGGACGCTGGCAAAGACCCGGCGCTCCGGAGGAGCGCGATGTTCAGTGCCTTCGTTCGACGTTTCGCTCCTAACGGAGCGAGAAAAAGGGAAAGCGCGATTGGTGCTATAAACGTATCGCTCCTACGGAGCGAAGAACAAACAAAGGCGGCGGCGAGAATTCGCCGTCGCCTTACATTTATGTCTTCTGCAAGTTTTAGAACTCAGAGGTTCTGACCGCGTTCACCGCTTCTCTCGGTTCCGCCTTTTTCAAAACCACCTTCATTCCGTTCACGATTTCCCTGTTGGCCCTGTCCGAGACCCTGATCCTTGCTCTGGTCTCCGATACGTTGGCCGGTTGACTGTCCTTCGTTCGGATTGCGACCCGGCGATTGCTGTCCACCCTGTCCGCCAAGTTCGTCACCCTCATTTTGTCCGGCATTCCTTTCCACATTTGGATTATTTCTGTCGTCTGCCATCTATATTCCCTCCTGTTCGTTAAAAGGTTCGCCGGTGCCATGAATCGACCGGCATGCTTCGGATTAGTCGGCAGTCATGACAACAAGAAGCATGCCATCTAATTTCACCTTACTAGCTACGCATGTCCGCAGTCTAAATCGATCAAAATAGTACACGCGCTGAAAAAAATAGATACAGCATGAGGCAGGGCCGATGCGCTACCCACACGCCATCACTCTTGCGACACGCATGTTATAATTTCGCCATATTGAAGCCGGCCGGTATTTACATTCACATTCCTTTTTGCCGTTCGCGTTGCTCTTACTGCGACTTTGCCACCGGAATTTACAACAGTGACGCCGCCGAGCGTTACGTTCGTGGCCTGACGCAGGAGATTGCCTCTTACCGCGATACTTCCGCACAACGCATTGTCGACACGATTTACTTTGGTGGCGGAACCCCGTCGCTACTTTCTCCAGATCAGTTGAAGCGCCTGATGGACAGTGTTCGGCGTCGTTTCAATGTTATTGAAGATGCTGAAGTGACGCTGGAGATCAACCCGGGCACCGTGAAGCACGAAACGTTCGAGGAGTTTCGTCGCCTGGGTATCAACCGTGCCAGTTTTGGCGCGCAGACGTTTAACGATCAGGAACTGGCACGGCTGGGTCGATCACACACGGCTGATCAAACGCGGGAAACGTTTAGTCAATTGAGGGCCGTGGGATTTGATAACGTCAGCCTCGATTTGATCGCTGGTCTACCCGGTCAAACTCTCGAGCAGTGGCAGCGGAATGTTGATGAAGCCCTCGCGATGCGGCCGGAACACCTTTCGTTCTATCTGCTGGAAGTCCATGAAGGGACACCGCTGGCCAACCACATAAGCTCCGGGATGCAGCCTAAGCCGGACGAAGAAATCGCTGTCGAGATGTACGAGCTAATGTTGGACCGCTCAGTTGCGGCCGGTTATGAACATTACGAGATCTCAAACCTGTGTTTGCCTGGATACGAATCGCGGCATAACACCAAGTACTGGACAGGCGCTCCCTATTATGGTTTTGGCTGTTCGGCACATTCGTACGACGGGCATGCGCGGCGCTGGTCCAATGAGCGTGACGTGAACGGTTACATGAGTCTGATCGAGGCAGCGCAGTCACCAATCGTAGAACGACGTGAGTTGAATGAAGGTGACCGGCGGGCGGAAGCGGTATTTTTGGGTCTGCGGATGATGGAAGGTTACAGCATTCGTGATTATCGAAGTCGCTTTGGCCGTGATTTAGTCGACGAACATCGGGACGACCTCGAGCGTTTCGCTGATGCAGGTTTGATTGAGCTCAGCGATGAGGTGCTCAAACTCACGCGGTCGGGCGCGTTGCTTTCCAATGAAGTCTTCGCCGCATTTGTCTAGTTCTTGCGTGGGGCGGGTCTCGATTAGCACCGGGCTTCAGCCAGTGACCGAAAGCTTGGTTACAAATGAAACCGTTTAAACGGTTTCCTACATTTTCGTAGTCTGTGGTTCACCGGGCTGAAGCCCGGAGTTAATGAGACTGCGACACCCGTTGCACAATTGCCTGGTACACACAATTTAATCATTGCCATTGATGGACCATCCGGCGCCGGCAAGTCGACGTTGGGTCGCATGCTGGCGCGCGAGCTCAACCTGCTTTACATCGACACGGGATCGATGTATCGCGCAGTCGCGCTTGCTGTGATGGAATCGGGCGAGAACTCGCAGGATGACGTCGCTGTTGGCGCTCTTGGCAAATCGCGTCGATATCGATCTCGCAGGCGACCCGGATTCGCTGACGGTCACGCTGGACGGACGGGATGTTACTGAGCAGATACGCAGCGAAGAAGTTACTGAGATGTCGTCTGTGGTTTCGACGATTCCAGAAGTTCGAAGGGCCATGGTCCAGCGGCAGCGCGAGATGGGGAAGCGCGGCGCGGTGCTCAATGGACGTGACATAGGAACGGTGGTTTTTCCCGATGCGGACATTAAGTTTTTCCTGACGGCGTTACCTCAGGAACGAGCGGAAAGACGGTTTAATGAGGAACGCGCGCAGGATCCGGCAGCGGACTTTGAAGAAACTTTCGCGGACATGATTGAACGAGACCGCCGGGACTCAACCAGAATGGACTCGCCGCTGAAACCAGCTGCCGATGCAATCATGGTTGATTCAACGGGCCTGTCGATCGATGAAGTATTTGAGAAGATGATGGAGACAGTGAGGGAGAAATTAGCCGCAGATAAACGCGCATGAACGCGGACCAGAAGTCGTGATCGATCAGCTTAGGGTTAGGAAGGATGGCGTGCCCCCGCTCTTGGTTTTTAATGAAAAATGGCAAATCGAGAAATGTTAAATGGAAAATTTTCCATTGGTCATTTTCCATTTCTAATTTTCTATTGAAATCACAAGAGCGGGGGCCACCCTTCCCAACCCCGAGCTGACTTGATAAGCGCGTCGAGCTCAGGTTTCAGACTTTCAAGTACGAGCCCCGTAGTCAACAGTCACTATATGTTCACTGGCATCATTGAAGAGCTTGGTCGCGTGCGCAGCGTCGCGATGAATGGCGAGAACGCTCGCATCGTGATCGAAGCCCGAACGGTTATCGAAGACACGAAGCACGGCGACTCGATTGCCGTTAACGGCGTCTGTCTGACGGCGCTCGACATTACGCAAGACTCTTTTGCCGCTGACGTCTCGCGCGAGACATTGGATCGAACTACGCTGGGACGACTGGAAACGGGCGCGTCTGTAAACCTCGAACGTGCGGTCACCCCGGCTACCCGCCTTGGCGGCCATATAGTTCAGGGGCATGTGGATGCACGTGGAAAGTTCGTGAGTGCTGTCGATCACGAAGGCTCCTGGACCGTGCGTATCACCTATCCGGCCGAGATAGCGCGTTATCTTGTGTTCAAAGGGTCGGTGGCGGTAGAGGGGATTAGCCTCACCATAGCGAATTTGGCTGATGATTACTTCGAAATCGCGATTATTCCCAAGACCTGGGAAGTGACCAACTTCTCTCAATTGCGGCCAGATGATGAAGTAAATCTCGAAGTTGATGTTATCGCGAAATACGTGGAACGGATACTGGACGTTGCCGGGCGGGACGGTCGAAAAATGTAGGCCTTTCGGTTAACATGACCTTCGATTTCAGATTTCAGATCTCAGATTTCAAAATATTAAATGCCATTTAGCTCAATCGAAGACGCCATCGCCGACATTCGCGACGGGCGCATGATCATCATTGTTGACGACGAAGACCGCGAGAACGAAGGCGACCTCGTTTGCGCGGCGGAAAAAGCCACGCCCGAAATCATCAATTTCATGGCCCGTCACGCACGCGGCCTGATTTGTCTCCCGTTAACAGAAGAGCGCTGTGATGAGTTACATCTGACGACCCAGGTCGCCGACAACACTTCCTATCTCGGCACCGCGTTCACAGTCTCCATCGACGCCCGCAAAGGTATAACCACCGGAATCTCTGCCGCCGATCGCGCGACGACAATTCAGGTAGCGGTTGATCCGCAAACGCGTCCACAAGATCTCGCGCGTCCGGGACACGTGTTTCCCTTGCGTGCAAAGAAGGGCGGTGTGCTGGTCCGTCCGGGCCAAACGGAAGCCAGCGTCGACATCGCGCGCATGGCCGGTCTGTATCCGGCGGGAGTCATCTGCGAGATCATGAATGAAGACGGCACCATGGCGCGTTTGCCCGAGCTCGAGGTGTTTTCAAAACAGCACGGGTTGAAAATGATCACGGTCGCTGACCTCGTCAGATACCGGATGAACAAAGAGACGCTAGTGAAACGCGCGGTGGAAACTGACCTTCCCACTGTTTACGGACGCTTTCGCGCGATCGCGTTCGAGAACATCGTTAACGGCGATGTGCACCTGGCGATGGTGATGGGCGATGTACGCACTGAAGAGCCGGTACTGGTACGCGTGCACACGGAGAATGTCACCTGCGACATGTTTGGTTCGCTGATCGACGATACCGGATTTCAGTTACACACGGCGCTGGAAAAGATCGCGGCTGCGGGCCGCGGCGTGGTCCTTTATCTGCGGCAGCGCGAGCACAGTCTTGACCTGGTGAACCAGTTGCGCACTTACGCAGTTATGCAGGAACAAAACGTCGGTAAACGCGACGCCAGCCTCGCAGACGGGCTATGGAGTTGACCGCGACTACGGTGTGGGCGCGCAAATACTTCATGACCTTGGGCTGCGTCGTATACAATTGCTGACGAACCATCCCCCCAAGGTCGCAGCCCTGGAAGGCTTTGCGCTTGAAGTCGTTGGAAACATTCCGCTGGGCCAGCCCGCGCATCTCAGGGACGCGGCCTCGGAATCAGAACCAACGTTGCCCAAAAAGAGAGAGCAACGCACCTAGCGGCTGCGCCATCTGTCTTTAGTTAGTGGATGTGAACTCACGTCCACTACCTCTCTCGATTCAGGCCTGCACAGCTTTTCCGGGTTTCCCTCTCCCATTTGAGACCGCTTTAAGGCCAAAATGGCTGCAAGTTATGAGTGTAGACGATCGCGATAACGATTCGGCTAAGCATTCAGGCGAAGGTCCATCTTCGCCGGAAGAGATCAGAGATGCCTTACAGTCAGAAACTGACGAGCCGCTTCCTCCGGCGGCTGAGGCGATCGCCGAACGCGATGCGCAAAGTCCACATCCAAAGACTCCTCAGGGACGCCGCCGTCGTTTTATTAATCGCCGCAACCTGTTAATCGCGACCACAGCCGCAGCGATCGGTGTCGTGGCGCTGATCATTCTGGTGTTTCTCGCTTATCGACTGGGCTACGTCGATCGATATGTGGCCGGCCAAATTAAAGACACTTTTGCGAACTACGGAATCCGGGCCGAGATAAGAGAGTTTCATACGGCGTTTACCCCGCAGACTGTCGAGATGCTCGGCGTGGAACTTTACGATGCGCAAACCGGCGAGAAGCTCGGCAAGATTGACCGCCTGCTGGCGACTGTCCGCATTGAAGATCTTTACGCGCTAAACCTGCGCCGGAATATCAACCTGCAGGACCTGCAGATCGAAGGTCTTGAGGCGTGGGTAACCTTTGACGAGCAGGGTCGATCAAACTTTCGAAACATCCGCATTCCCCCGCCTGAGCCGAACCGTCGAATTTTGTTCGCGTATTCAACGGCGCGCATTGAAATCAAGAATGGCGTCATCCATTACGGCGACGCGCGCCACGAGATTTCCGGCGAGGGGCGGAACCTAAACGTCGTCGTCCAACCCGATGATCCGTCTGCGCCCGCTGAGAGTTGGATGAATACGGTGACGCTCGGCCTCTCCAACTCAACCTTCACTTACGACGGACGTCCCATAAACAACATCGAGATCCAGGCGCGTGGTCGTGTTAACCAAACCCGCGCGGAGATTCACGAACTGGTGTTGAAGTCGCCAGTAGCAGAAGCTCGACTGCAAGGCACCATGGACGACTGGCGGGCGCTGAGATATCAGATGAACATTACTTCCAATGTTGATCTGACGCAGCTTTCCGACGTGCTTCAGACTGGAACTACTCTGCGCGGCGCCGGCAACTTCGCAGGTGTTGTTAACGGAGAAGGCGATCAATACCGAGTAGAAGGAACTATCAAGTCGGACGCACTCGCCGCGGATGGAATTCGTTTGCAGGGATTGGACGTCACCGCCGCCGGAAAAGGTCAGGGCAAGACTTACGACATCAATGGGCGAGCAGTCGCGGCGCTTCTTACCGCAGGCGATTTCCAGCTTAACAATGTGCAACTCGTCGGCGGTGTAATGGGAACTGGATCCGACTTCCGTTGGGTAGGTGAGCTCCGCGCCGCCGCCGAGCGGAGTTACGGAACCACCATCATGGGATTGATTCTCCAGGATGCGCGCGCGGAGATGAACGATGGCGTACTGACCGCGTCTTCGAGCCGCTTCATCGCGCAAAGCCTAACTACTTCGAGTGCTCGTGCGAATGGCCTGACCGCTTCTGACCTCCGCATCCGAAGTGAAAACGATGTTACGACTGGCAGCATCGCACAGCTGAAGGCGGGCACTATTACTGCGTCAGGTGCAACGATTAAAGGTGTTACGGCAAACGACATAAACCTGGACAGTCGAGGAGCCGTTACGAGTGTCGTTGTTCGGCAAGTGCAGGTGGGAGCGACCACAGCCGCGGGTGCTGAGATTGGCAGCATCAACATCGCGGGCGCGCGTTTGTCGATTCGCGGCGGGCGCATTGAGGGCTCTACAGCTGATATCGACGCGGGCACGGTCACCCTGGCTGACGGGCGAGTTGAAAACGTGAAGCTGGCCAGGCCGGTGTTTGTGGTTGAACCATCGGGACGTTATCGCGCCAGTGCAGACTTGAGTCTCGGGGGCGGCGTGCTGGGCCAGATGGAGATGGGCCAGGCAAGCGCGCGACTGGTAGCGACCAACTCCGAGTTACAGCTCAACGATTTCAAGGCCGACATTTTCAGAGGCAGCGCAAGTGGCGATGCGCGTATTGCGATTGCGCGCGGTGGTACGTCGCGCATCGCCGCGACGTTTGACGGAGTTGAAATTTCAGGGCCGTTCACAGCTTTCGCCGGCGCCGCTGTGCCGTTGGCCGGCAAGGCAAGCGGAACCGTTGATCTGGCATTTCCCGGTACCAACTTCGATCAGGCTACCGGAACACTCACTACCCGCGTAACCTCGGACACTGCCAATGTCGAACCGGGCCGCATACCTCTTTCGGGCGTAGTTTCAGTGCGAGCCAATCGCGGTTTATTCGAAATCAATCAGGTGGACCTGCAGACACTCGCAACCAAACTAAATGCCACTGGACAATTCTCAGTTGCAGGCGATTCGAATCTCCAGGTGAACCTCACGTCGTCTGATGCAACGGAGTTACAGGCTGTGCTGATCTCTTCGGGACTGTTGCCTGAGATTGAGGCACAGATGAATAGTTACGGTATTGAGCTCGCCGGACAGTTGGCTTTCAACGGATCAGTCAGAGGCAGGCTTGCGTCTCCCGATCTTGACGGACAGTTTTCGCTGGGCTCGCTTTTAGTTAATGGTACCGACATGGGCTCGTTGTCCGCGGGGTTGCGCATGACTTCGGCTGAACTTCGCGTCGAGAACGGAAAGTTAACGGAACGAGATGGCGGCGGAATGCAGTTCACGCTTTACGCGCCACGCACCGGGCAAAACAACACAACGTTTGAAGCGACGCTGGATCGAGTAAATGCAGGCAACCTGATTGCTGTTCTTCCGATTAGTAAATCCACCCGCCAGCAGATTGGTGACACACAAGCAGACGCTTCCGGCCAAATAAAAATCACGGGCATACCGGACAACATGGCGGGCAGTGCAGACTTGCGATTTGGTCCAGGCCGCCTCGCAGGTGAGCCGCTGGAGTCGTTGGTAGCGCGAGCCACCTTTAGCGGGTCACGAGTCACCGTCGAGAACGTCGATGCGCGTCTCGCTGCCGGTCATATCGTGGCGAATGGAAACTACGATACCGCGACCAAAGAGTTTGATTTGCAAGGTCGGGCTGAGGGCGTTCAGTTAAGCCGCTTGCTGGCGCTGACAAATCGGCCCGGACTTGGAACTGTGACCGGAACCGCAAATTTCAATGCCCGCGTATCCGGCAATTTGTCGCAGCCTGATTTCTCAAACTACAGCATCACTTTCGACGGCGAAGGACGAGACGTCACGATCAACGGCCGTCCGGCGGGAACACTGGCGCTTGCCGGAAGAACCGAGAACAGGCAGCTCAACATAACCTTAACAACGGGACTGTTGGGCGATAACCAGGTTGTCAGCGCGAGTATCAATCTGGGCAGCGAGCGACTGACGTCCACCGTTGAAACTACGCTGAACAATGCAGACCTCAGCGGTCTGCTCGCGATGATTCTTCCGCCGACAGAGGTCAGGATTTCCGGGCGCGCAACCGGCTCGATCAAAGCTACCGGAAACCTCCTGGACGAAGACGGTTATCCATATACAGGCGGGCTGGATGGGACCGCGCACTTTACTGATCTGAATTTCCGAGTTGAAGACGTTCAACTCACAGCGACCACGCCGTTGACTGTGCGTTTCTCACCGCGTGAAGTAACGTTTGATAAGGCACAGTTCACTGGGCCCGGGACGAACATCGTACTGGCGGGGTCAATGGCTGTCGGCCCGGAAGGCCGGCAGAGTCTGACCGTCGACGGGCAGTTGAACATGCGCGTGCTCAATGGGTTGTCGCCCGATTTCTTCTCGTCCGGTACTGCGGAAGTTGCCGTGCGGGTCACGGGTAGTTACGAGCGTCCGAGGCTGACAGGAACTGCGTCGTTGTCGGGTGCGTCGGTGGCGGTACTGCTGGGCAACGAGCGTTGGACCATATCCAACCTGCAGTCGGTTATCAGGTTCACAGCTAACCAGGCACAGATCGATTCCTTAACCGGGACGATGGGTGGCGGTCGCATCTCGGCCACGGGAGGCGCATTGCTTGACGGGTTCACGCTCGCAAGTTTCCTTGTCAACATCCATGGCGACGACGTAACTGTGCCGTTTCCCGAAAACTTCCGCACCACAGCTGACATCGATCTCGAAATCAAAGGCTCAGCGCGCGAGCAACTGGTTAGTGGCCTGGTAAATGTGCGACGCACTGAGTACACCGAAGATCTCGAGATTGCCGACCTGATCAATTTCCGGCGCGAAGAGTCAATCGAGGAAGGCGGCGAGCTCGAAGTTACGCGTGCTGCCTTGTTTAGTGATCTGCGTGTCGAAGGTCGTAACGCTCTGGTCGTTAGAAATAATCTGGCCGACATCGTCGGATCGGTATCACTTCAGGTGAACGGGCCGGTGAAGGATCCGGTTATCTCAGGACGAATTACCGGAACGAGCGGCACGATTAACTTTCGCAATGACCAGTACTCCGTTAATCGTTTGTTGATCGATCTGCCACCGCGGCGAAACGCTGATCCCATAATCAACATCCAGGCAGAATCTCAAATCCGCGGCTATCGCGTGTCGATTGGTCTTACGGGCGCGCTATCGCAACCGCAGGCTGTTATCAGCTCCGATCCGGCATTGCCCCAGGCAGACGTCGTGTCTCTGATCACCACCGGTCAACTGGCCTCGAGCGACACAAGTACCTCGATCCTTTCGCAATCGAGTCTTGGCACCGCTACCAGTCTTTTGACCGATGCGTTGATCAATGCGCCAGCGCAACGCGCCACCAGCAGGCTTTTCGGGCTCACGCGCTTTGAAATAAACCCGGTCATCGGAGGCAGCGGATCAACTCCAGCTGCGCGCCTGACTGTCGGCCGAAGAATCAACAAGGATCTATCGATCGTCTATTCGACAAATGTGGCGTCCGATCCGAATCAGATATTGGCGCTGGAGTACCGGCTTTCCGACAAATTGTTTTTCATTGCGCAGTATGAGCAGGCATCAACGCGAAAACTGACCGCGCGTGGCAACAATTTCAATTTCGAGATTCGGTTTAGGAAACGGTTTTGATCAATGGGCAGGCATCCACTCAGTTTGCAGTCTCAGGATAAGAAATCTCATGGTAAGGAAGGGTGGCTTGCCCCCGCTTGCTTCAAAAAATATCCAGGTTTGGACTGCCAGATTCCACTGAAGGATTCTCAAGGTAAGGGAGAGGGGCTTGCCCCCGCTCAGAATGAGCGCCATGCAACTAGCGGGGGCAAGCCACCCTTCTCAACCTATGAGCTTTTCAGAGTTGTATTGTTCCTCTTCTGCCTCGTTGCTTGCCCAAAGGTATTTGCCAACTCAACTCTTGAACAATATGAAGGCCGGCTGATCGTCGCGGTCGAAGTCACCTTCGAAGGTTCGCAGGCAGATGCGCCCGCCGAAGCTGAGTTTCTTTCCATCATCCGGATCGCGCCCAACACGGAGTTTTCCGCCGTCGTTATTCGAAATGCACTGCAAGCGCTGTTTGATTCTGAGCGCGTCGCCAATGCGCGCGTAGAGGCTTTCGACGCCGGCGGTGGCGCCCGTGGTCCAATCCGGCTGCGCTTTGTTATTCAGCGCCAGGTGCAGATAGGAGATGTCAGGTTTGAAATCGTTAACGGAGTTGGGGTAGCTATTTCCGAAGATGAGTTGCGCGCGCGCGTTAATCTCAGCCAGCCCGGCACGCGCCTTTCCAGACAAATAGTTCTTCGCAACACGAACGAGTTGTCGGTTTACTTGCGTGACCTCGGCTACTTCAACGCCGTAGTCGACGCGACTGAACAACTCGATCCTTCCGGCACGCGCGCGACAGTGACCTTTAACGTTGTCCCGGGCGAACAGGCACGCGTCCGCGCGTTCGACATCAGCATTACCGGGTTCGACGCGAACGCCGTCAGGTCGTCCCTCGAACTTCAATCCGGCGCTCGATTCACGCGCGAAGCGCTGGGCCGTGACGTCAGGCGCATTCGCCAGGCCATCATCGACAGTGGCTATCTCGCGCCGCTGCTCGATGAGGCGCGCGTCGTGCGCGACTCCGAGGCAAACGAGATTTCCATAGAACTAAAGGGCGCGATTGGGCCAAAGGTCACGGTTCTGGTTCCCGATTTTCCGATGAGCGATAAAACTGCGACAGAGCTGTTGCCGGTTAAGCGCGAGGGCAACATCGATCAGTCGGCGATCATCGAGGGCGAGCGAAGGCTGCGCAACAAGCTTCAGGAAGACGGATATTTCTTTGCCGAAGTGACTCCGGTTTGCACCGTCACGCCAGCCCTGCCCGAGCTCGGTGAAAACGGCACTCAGGGCACATGTGAGGTTTTGAACCCTGAGCTGCTAAGTGGGCGGTCCGTTGAGATACGTTACGACATTGAACGTGGCCGCCGTTTCAAGCTCACGGACATTCGCATCACCGGCACGAATAAACTGACATATGAAGATGTAGCGGCTGATCTGAAAACGCAGAAGGCGAGTGCGTTGGGCCTCATTCCATTTCTCGGTTATGGCCGCGGCTACACGAGTTTGGCCCTGCTCGAACAGGACAAGCGCACCATCCGGAACTACATGCGCGACATTGGTTACCGCAACGCCGAAGTTACGGTACTGCAGGGTGTCTCGGTCAATGGCGAAAGTTTGATTATCACTTTCGACGTTACCGAAAACCGCTTAACGCGAATCGCGGGTGTCGAGGTTCGCGGCAACAATATCTACACAGACGAGAGATTATTGACGGAGTTGAAAACAGTAATCGGAGCGCCGTTCTCTCGTTCTCAGGCGCGCGCCAACGGAGAGCGCGTGGTAGCGCTTTATTCGAACGACGGTTACGTAAACGCACAGCTTGAGTTTTCCTTCGTGGAGCTTCCCACCAAAGGCGAAGACGAGCAGGTCCGGCTGGTCTATTCGATCACGAATGAAGGCGACAAGGTCTTTATCAATCGGATCATCGTCAATGGCGTTACCGGCAGCGCGTCAACGCAACGCACCAAGCGAGACGCCATCGTGCGAGCTATCCCGCTCTTTGAAGGCGACGTGCTTCGTTCAGATCGTATCGCCGAAAGCGAACGTGAGTTGTATCTCACCGACGCGTTTCGTCAGGTGCTGATCCGCACCGAAGCCGCTGGAGAGACTGCGTCAGGTTTCAAACAACGTGACGTGATTATCGACGTCGAAGAAAAGCTGCCGCGAGTGATGGACTACGGAGGCGGGTTCTCAACCGACACCGGCGCGCTCGGCTTGTTTGAACTCAGTAACGTTAACCTGATGAACAAACTGCGGTACGGCGCCATGCGTCTCCGCGCCAGTAGCCGCGCGCAACTCGTCAGGTTTGAATATCTCGATCCGCGCTTTGCGCGTTACGGCGAGCGCCAGTTTTGGCCCCTTGGATTGACGCTGGAATATCAGCGGGATTCCACGGTCACGCGATTCTTCCGCACCGCAATCGATCAGGGGACGATGGGGATAGTGCAGCGGCTCGACGAGGATGGGAACGCGCTGGACGAGTTTGGCGAGCGTGTCGGGGAACCTACGATCAACCGGTTCACGGCTGCGATTGAAACTCGTCGCGTGTTGAGTTCGAAGACACGCTCGATCGTCTTCGCGCGCTACAGTTACGAAGACGTTCGGCTGTTCAACCTGCAGAGCCTGGTAATCCGGCCGATACTGCATCCGGATCGTGCCGTTCGATTGTCGCGATTTGGAGCCTCGTTTGTTCGCGATACGCGCGAACGATGCGAGCGCGGTTTGATTGGGGCTATAAAGGATCCGGACGAAGAGACAGGCGCGCCCGGTGAAGTCTGCCGTTACAACCAGCTCGACGCGACGCGCGGCGACTTTTTCAATGTGGACTATGCGATTGCGCTGCGGCAGTTGGGTGGAAATCTTTCCTTCAACAAACTACAGGCGACGTATCGGCGCTACCACAAAATCAACCGGCTGCGCGGGACGGTGTTCGCCGCCAACGCCACGCTTGGTTTAGCGAACCTTTTCAACCCGCGAGACCGCGACGGCAACAATCAAATCGACGAAATCGATCTTGACGTTACCGATCAGCGAGCGTTTCTTCTCAGGCGGCTCCAACACACTGCGTGGCTTTAACTTTGAAGAGGCGGGGCCCCGCCAGGTGATAATTCCCGAGGGTACGTTCCTCGATCGGGACAAGAATCCGGTGGTGTTGAATCCGTTCACAGTTCCAGTGGGTGGCAACGCGCTCGCGATCGTCAACCTGGAAGCGCGCGTGCCGGTTTCACCATCGCTCCAGGTCGTGCCTTTTTACGATGGTGGGAACGTGTTCAGGCGGATCGGCGATCTGTTTGGCACGAGTGAAGATCCACCCGTTCCACCTGGCGACGTGCTTGCGGCAATCAATGCCGCCAACTTGCGCGCTCGCTGGATACACACGCTCGGGTTGGGTGTAAGAATTCAAACGCCTTTTGGAGGCGCGTTGGCGATTGACTATGGCTTCATGATGAACCCACCTGAGTTTCTGATTCCTCAGCGAGGACCGCTGGGCGGGTTTGATGGGACGCCGGCCATCTTTCGCCTGAAACGAGGACAGTTGCATTTCCGGTTTACGCAGGCGTTTTAAACGACAGGCGGCAGACGGCAGGTGGCAGGAGCAGGAGAACGCAAGATGCAGAAGGCAGAAGTTCGAGGCCAGAAGGCGATAAGCAGAAGACAGAAAGAAACGGACAGTGGGCAGTCGTCTGATTGGAGACGCGTGGCCAAGACACGTTTCCTGCCACCTGTCTCCCGTCTCCTGCTGTCTGCTTTACTGCTCACTGCCCACTGCACACTGCCCACTGCCTTGCACGCGCAGGAAGTCGTCGACAAGATGGTGGCAACCGTGAATGCAGGAGGCCTGACTGAATGTGGAGGCGTTTGCCTGATTACCTACTCCGATTTGCTGTGGCAACTGGCGCTGCAGCCCGATACGCCGTTAGACAATCCCACATCGACTGATCTCAATAGATCGTTGCGCCTGGTGATTGACCAGCGACTCATCCTCCAGGAGGCAGAGAAGTTGCCATCGATTGCGCCGACGGCCGATGAAATCAAAGTCGCCCGCGACGAGCTGGTGAAAGAACTTTGCTTCGCCTTCTGAATTTCAGCAGCGGCTACAGAGGGTAGGATTAACGGCGGAGAAGCTGGACGAGATTCTGGAGCAGCGTTTAAGGATTGAGAAATATCTCGACTTTCGTTTCCGCAACTTTGTGGTGATCACTCAGCAGGAGGTCGCGGACTACTATCGAGATGTTTATGTCCCTCGACTCCGCGCGCGCGCTCCCGGTCAGATCGTTCCGACGCTGGAAGAAGTTCGCGGCGAGATTGAGCAGACACTTCAGGAGGCGAAAACCGAATCCGACACAGACACGTTCCTTGACACCGCCCGCGAACGCGCCGAGATCGTGATGCTGAATCCCGTGTAAGCGGGAACTTTTAGCAAGGATTCATGTAAGGGAAGACAACGGTTCGAGAAACGATCAAGATTGCTCTGATTGTTTGCTCATGTTATAAGCCGTATCTCTTTCTGATTATGAAAACCGCTCAAGCACTTCACAAAGCGAAGCAAGATTTTTTACCGCTGATTCCCCCCAGCCGGTCGCTTCACGCACTTCCACCTCCTCTAAAATGGGCTGGAGGCAAAAGGTGGCAAATTCCATATCTTCATGCTTTCTGGGAGGAAAACCGACACAAGAGATTGGTCGAGCCTTTTTGTGGCGGGCTTGCGGTTACATTGGGTTTACTTCCGGAGCGCGCACTATTAAATGATATTAATCCTCACTTAATTAATTTTTACCGGTGGCTCAAGCGCGGCTTAACCGTGTCGCTTGAGATGGAAAATGAAAGCACTCACTTTTATCGTCAACGTGAACGATTCAATGAACTACTGCGGCGCGGTAAAGGGGAAACGAAAGAAGTCGCTTCACTGTTTTACTACCTTAATCGGACCGGCTACAACGGACTTTGCAGATTTAATCTAAGCGGCGCGTTCAACGTGCCTTTTGGTAGTTACAAAAAAATAAATTATCGGCGCAGTTTTCTCGATTACAAGCCTGTAGTTTCCAATTGGGAATTCGTGAACACGAGCTTCGAGCAGATTCATCTAGAGTCTGAGGATTTTGTTTATGCAGATCCGCCGTACGATGTTGATTTCACCCAGTATTCGAAAGGCGGTTTCGGATGGGAACAGCAGGTTAGAACAGCGGAACTATTAGCAAAACATAGAGGACCTGTCGTTCTCTCAAATCAAGCAACCGAGCGTATCGTCGAACTGTACGGCAAGCTTGGCTATAGACTGATTTACCTAAAGGCTCCTCGCAGAATCAGTTGCACTGGAGATAGAACCCCTGCAACCGAAGTATTGGCTTTGTTGAACCTCTAACTCAACTATGGGCCGTGATACGCGTACGGGCTGGGT
>CAWAZW010000009.1:0-143687 GCA_963786645.1 Blastocatellia bacterium | reverse complement strand
GGCGCCTCCGGCGATCACATCGCCGTCGACGCCACCGCCGCCACGATCACCGGCGCCTCGAGCCGCCGTGACATCCGCGACCCTGCGCCTGCTCCGCCAGTCGCGCCGACGGTGGATGCGACGGGCGCACCACCAGCGACGGACCATTCGGTCTCGCGCTCTACTACCAGCGCGTCGGGGACTTCAATAATTCACTCGCGCAGTATCGAGTGCTGCTCGAAGAAAACGAGGCGAGCGCCGAAGTTCACAACAATCTCGGCCTGCTGTATCAGGATCGGGGTGACGCCGACCGCTCGATCGCCGAATTCCAACGCGCCCTCGCGCTTGCTCCGCGGTACGTGAAGGCTCACAACAACCTCGGCGTCGCGCATCTGCGCGCCGGACGGCTCGAGCAGGCGGCGGCCGAGTTCCGCGTGGCATTGACCGTGGATCCTGCAACGTCGAGTCGCTTGTAAACCTCGCGCTCGTTCAGAAGGCGGCCGGCCGGCCGGCTGAAGCGCGCGATCTTCTGCTGCGCGCGCTCGCGATCGACCCGCGTCATCCCGGATCGCACTACAATCTCGCCGTGGTGGCCGACGAGGCGGGTGATGTCGCAACCGCCGTGTCGCACTACCGGTCGTTTGTGAAGCTCGGCGCGGTCACCCATGGTGAGCTCGCCGCTCAGGTCCGGGCGCGGCTCGCCCTTCTCGCGATTAATCTGTACTAGAAGGCGCGTTGCGAGTGTCGTGCGCACCTTCAGTCCGCCCGCCAGGGGCTGACCGTGGAACGCCGGGGCCGGTGGCGCGTTCCTTCCTCCGTGAAACGTCTGTCCTTTCAACCTCGCGCACATTTTGAATAAGATGGCTGACCGGCTTGGCCGGAGGTCAGCGTGCTCGACATTCACACAAAGGAGACCGGGATCATGCCCATTGAACGGGGAGCCGCGGAGGAGAACGAGGCGCAGATTGCCGTCCATTGGAAGGAAGAGGAGTACATCCTTCCCTCGCCACAGTTCATCGGCCAGGCGAATCTGGTCGATCCCGCCGTCGTCGAACGGTTCACGGAGGAGCATTTTCCGGAGTGCTTCAGGGAATACGCCGACCTGCTGACCTGGGATCGGTACTGGCATACGACGCTCGACACGAGCAAGCCGCCGTTCTGGAAATGGTTCGTCGGCGGGAAGCTCAACGCCTGCTACAACTGCGTCGACCGGCATCTGGCGAAGCACAAGAACAAGGCGGCGCTCATCTTCGTGCCCGAACCGGAGGACGAGCCGTTCAGCACGATCACCTACCAGGAGCTGTACACGCGGGTGAACGAGGTCGCGGCGGTGCTGCGCGACTTCTGCGGGCTGAAGGCCGGCGACCGCGTCACGATTCACATGCCGATGATTCCGGAGCTGCCGATCACGATGCTCGCCTGCGCGCGGCTGGGCGTCGATCCACTCGGTCGTCTTCGGCGGATTCAGCGGCGAGGCGGCCGGGCTGCGCGCGGCCGACT
The DNA here is from genome assembly GCA_963786645.1 of Blastocatellia bacterium. Lineage (GTDB taxonomy): Bacteria > Acidobacteriota > Blastocatellia > Pyrinomonadales > Pyrinomonadaceae > PSRF01. The sequence goes on along the minus strand of CAWAZW010000009.1, from coordinate 142,208 downwards.
CGGGCAGCCGCGTCATGATCTACGCCGACGGCTACTATCGGAACGGCAAGCTCATCGACCACAAGGCCGAGCGCCGACATCGCGGTCGAGACGCGCCGAGAAGGAAGGCCAGAAGGTCGAGAAGGTCCTCGTGTGGCGGCGGTATCACGGCCGGAACCTCTCGTCGAAGCCGATGGTCCAGGGTCGCGACTACTTCATGGACGACCTGCTGAAGGACTTCAAGCGCGCGAAGGTCGATGCCGGTGTCGATGGACGCGGAAGCGCCGCTCTTCCTGATGTACACGAGCGGCACGACGGGCAAGCCCAAAGGCTGCCAGCACCGCACGGGCGGCTACCTCGCGTACGTCACCGGCACCGCGAAGTACTACCAGGACATTCACCCGGAGGACGTCTACTGGTGCATGGCGGACATCGGCTGGATCACCGGCCACTCCTACATCGTCTACGGCCCGCTGGCGCTGGCGGCCACCAGCGTCATCTACGAAGGCGTGCCGAACTATCCCGATGCCGGCCGCCCGTGGCGGATCGCCGAGCAGCTCGACGTCAACATCTTCCACACCTCGCCGACCGCGATCCGCATGCTGCGAAAGATCGGGTCCGGACGAGCCGACGAAATACCACTACCGCTTCAAGCACATGACCACGGTCGGCGAGCCGATCGAGCCGGAGACCTGGCGCTGGTATCACGAGTCGGTCGGCAAGGGCGAAGCGGTCATCGTCGACACCTGGTGGCAGACCGAAACGGGCGGCTTTCTCTGCACCACGAAACCGGCGCTCGATCCGATGAAGCCGGGCAGCGCGGGGCCCGCCGCTCTCGGCATCTACCCGAGGGCGATTTGAGCTGTGCGCTGACCGGCGCGCTGATGGCCGCCCACGCGAAGGCGGCGGGGGTCGCGGAATTTCGTCATCGACGGCGCGGTCCGTGACACTAACGGATCCAATGCGCGGCGATTTTCCGGTGTTCGCCGCCGGCGCGAACCCGAACGGCCCGACCAAAGGCGTCGCCGGCCGCATCAACGGACCGGTGTCGCTCGCAGGGACTGCCGTCAACCCTGGCGACCTGATCGTCGGCGATGCCGACGGCGTCGTCGTGGTGCCGCGTGAAGACGCCGCCCGGATCGTGGGCGCGGCGCAGGCCAAGGTCGACGCGGAGGCGCAGCGCATGGCGGCGATCCGGCAGGGCAAAGGGCTCCCAGCCCTGGGTTACGACCAGCCTGCGAACACTCGGCGTGCTGGGCGAGAAGGAAACGCTCTGATCGCTTCCGCGCGGCCTTCAGTCCAGCTTCGCGCCGCTTCCTTCACGACCTTCGCCCACTTCGCGAGGTCGGCGAGCATGAACTGGCGGAACTCCTCGGGCGAGCTGCCGACCGGCTCCGAGCCGTCGGCCAGGATGCGCTCGCGCATGTCGGGCGTGTTCAGGATCTTGATGAGCTCCTTCGTGCAGCCGCGCGACGATCGGCTTCGGCAGCTTCGCGGCGGCCCGATCACGCCGTACCAGCCGACGACCTCGAATCCCGGCAGCGCCTCGGCCACCGCCGGCACGTCGGGCAGCGCGGCGATGCGCTTCGGCGTCGTCACCGCGATCCCGCGCAGCTTGCCGGCGCGCACCTGCGCCTGCGCGCGCCTGCAGGCCGGCGAAGTTGAAGTGGTACTCGCCGCCGAGCAGAGCCGATCAGCGCCGGCCCCGAGCCCTTGTAGGGGATGTGCTCGGCCTTGACGCCGGTCATCTGCTTGTAGAGCTCGCCGGCGAGGTGGCCGCCGCTGCCGATGCCGGCCGAGCCGAAATTGAGCGGCCCTTGTAGTTCTTCGTCCAGTCGACGAACTCCTCCAGCGTCTTCGGCGGCGACGACGGATGCACGACCAGCATCAGCCCGGCGCGCGTGAGCTGCGTGATCGGCGTGAAGTCTGTTGACCGGGTGATAGGGCAGCTTCGGGATTCAGCGCCGCGTTGACGGTGTGCTGGTGGTAGGCGAGCAGCAGCGTGTAGCCGTCGGGCGGCGCGCTTGGCGTCGATCTCGCCGGCGATCACGCCGGAGGCGCTCGCGCGGTTGTCGACCAGCACCTGCTGCTTGAACCTCGGTCAGGCGCGCGCCGAACAGCCGCGCGAGGATGTCCGTCGTGCCGCCCTGCGCCGCGGGCGTGATCAGGCGGATCGGCTTGCTCGGATAGTCCTGCTGCGCAGATGCAGAAGCCGTAATGGCGAGCAGTACGGCGAACGAGGCAAGGATCTTCATGGCGGGAAATTCTACAATGCTTCGATGGAACTATTGCGCCTATCCAAACGCATGGCCGAGCTCGGCCTGTGCTCGCGCCGCGAAGCCGACGAGTACATCGAGCGCGGCTGGGTGAACGTCGACGGCAGCGTCGTCAGGTGCTCGGCACGCAGGTCCTGCCGAGACCAGACAATCACGCTCGAGCGCGAGCCACGCAGGCGCAGAGCGGCGCGTCACCGATTCTGCTGAACAAGCCGCTCGGCTACGTCTCGGGCCAGGCCGAAGACGGCTATAAGCCTGCGGTGACGCTCATCACTGCCGCGTCGCAGTAGCGGGGGACCGCATCCGCACGCTTCAATCCCTCGCTGCTGAGAGGCCTCGCACCGGCAGGCCGGCTCGATATCGACTCGACCGGACTGCTGGTGCTCACGCAGGACGGCCGCATCGCGCGCAAGCTGATCGGCGAAGACAGCCAATCGAGAAGGAGTATCTCGTGCGCGTGCGAGGGCAGACTTGTCGCCCCGAATTTCTCGCCCGCCTAACCATGGGCCTCGTGCCTCGACGGCAAGGCGCTCAAGCCCGCGCAGCGTCGTTGCAGAACCGCGATCAGCTGGATTCATCCTGCGGAGGGGAAGAAGCGGCAGATACGCCGCATGTGCGAGATCGTGGGCCTGCGCGTGACGGGCTTGAAGCGGGTGCGCATCGGGCGCGTGATGCTGGGCGAACTGCCGGAAGGGCAGTGGCGGTTTCTCGCGGCGGGCGAGCGATTCGATCGAGCCGCTCGCAAATCACTTCGACGACGAGCGGGGCGCAGGAAGCTCGACCTGGATCCCGTATTCGCTGCTTGCGCGCGCTCCCTCGCTTCCGAAGAACTCGAGTGCGCCTCGTCTTTCCTCCACCACCCAGACTTCGCGCGCACCAGCCGCGAGATAGGCGCGCACCTTGTTCTCGATCTCGCGCGCCGTGTTGGACGGAGAATTCACCTCGACGCATAGTTCCGGCGCTCGCGTGAAGGGTGTGCTGTCCTGCTGCGATTCGAGAAATTCACTGGACGCCCAGGCTACATCCGGGACGCGCACGCCGATATCCGTCAGCACGGAACACTCGGTAATCACTTCGCCGCCCGGCATGGCGTTCCCGAGTGCGCGCGCCACACGCGCCTGAAGCGTGCCGTGTCGGTTGCTCGCCGGGCTCATCTCGATCTTGCCGTCCGAGTTCAGCTCGATCTTGTAAGGCAGATCATGCAGGCTCGGGTCATTGATCAAGTCGGTCCAGCGGGCGATCAGTATTTCGTTCGGCGTGGCGTAGCCCATTCGCTTCGTCTTCCTGTCGGAGGCACGTGCGCAGCGTAAACCCGCGGCTGCGGCCCTGCAAGCGCTGCGCTCTGATTGCCTAGCGCGGCGGCCACTCCGGCCCGGGTAGCCAAGGGGGACCGGCAGCCTGTCAAACCTGCCCGGCGTCTCCGACAGCCTGACGATCGGCCCGAGGTGCCGGATGCGGCCATCCGGTGCATCCTCTCCATATAGAGCGGCGCAGCTCCTCCTTCGGGCAGGTCCTCCGGCAGCGCCGCGTACTCTCCGTCGGCGACGATTCGCCGCGATCCACGATCCACTTTCCCGACGCGCGCGAGCGCCACGCGCACCAGCCAGCTCCCGCCTTCGCGCGCGCGGCGCTCGAGCGCGACCATCGCGCCGAACGCCATCAGATAGCCGCTCACGTAATCGATCGCCGATACCGGCAACAGTCTCGGCTTTCGTCACCGTCGCCCGCTCGCATGCGCGATGCCGCTGACCGCCTGCACGATGCTGTCGAAGCCGCGGCGCTTGCGCCACGGTCCGGTGCCGCCCCATGCGCTCAAGGACACGCAGACGATCCCGGGGCGCATCTCCGCGCAGCGCTTCGGCGAGAAGCCGCGCGCGGCGAGCGTCCCCGGACGATAGGACTGCGAGAATACGTCGCCTCGCGCACCAGCGCGCGCAGCCTTTCCGGCGCCCTCCTGCGTGCGCAGGTCCAGATGCGCGGAACAGCTTGCCGACGCCGGTATCGAGCTCCGACCTGCCCCGAGTCGGGCAGGTGCTGCGCGGTGATCTTCAGCACGTCGGCGCCGTGCTCGGCCAGCGCGCGCGCGCAGGTCGGCCCGGCGAGCACGCGCGTCAGATCGAGCACGCGCACGCCGGAAAGCGGCCGCGTCGCCGCGCGGCAACGGTTCCGGCGGTGCGTCGCCGATGCGCTCGATCTCGAGCAGCGGCTGCGCGGCGACGGCCTGCGCCTGCGCATGCTTCGCCCATTCGCGCAGCGCTCGCGCACGTAGCCCGCGCAGCCGCCCGTCGGCATGGATGGCGTCCTCCAGCGCCTCGCCCTGCCAGTTCAGCGCCGCCGCTCTGCCGCGGCGCGTTCCGCGGCGACCCCGAGCGACGCGCGAGCGCGGCATCCCGGTGGTCGGGGAAATTGCAGTGGATGCTGATCCAGCCGTCGCTCGCACCTGATAGAAGCCGCTCAACGGATCCCAGGACTCGGGCGGCGGCTTGCCGTCGATGCGCAGATATCTCGCGCTGCGCAGCGAGATCGCGGCCGCGCGCACATCGACCGCGACGCGCTGCTCGCGCCCGCCGCGCAACGCCCACAGCCGCGCGGCCGCCAGGCCCAGCGCAGCGAGCGAAGCCGCCCCGGCCGTGCCGATGCGAGCGCACGGGAAGCACCGGGTCTGCGCCGGTGATTTCGAGCTGGCCAGGCGCCGGCGGGTTCACGCCCGCGATGCGCAGAATCTCGGCGAGAGATTCCAGCGGCATCGCTCAGGCCTCCGTGCGCAGCACGATCAGGCCGTCGACGGCGACGACGCCTTCGCGCTTTACGATCAGCGGATTGATTTCGGCATCCGCAACCGGCTGCCCCGGCACGCAGCGCCAGCCGCGACAGCGCGGCGATCGCGCCGCGCACAGCGCGGCCAGATCGCCGCGCGGCAGGCCGCGGTAGCCGCGGATCGCCGCCAGGCCTTTCACCTCCGCGATCATCTGCGCCGCTTCGCTCTTCATCGACCGGCGCGACCCGCAGCGCGGTGTCCCCGTAGATCTCCGCGAGCGTGCCGCCCGCCCCGACCAGCACCAGCGGCCCGACCAGGGATCGTGGCGATAGCCGACGATGGCTTCGGCCAGCCCCGGCTCCATTTTCTGCACCAGCACGCCTTCGATGCGCGCGCCCGGTTGCGCGGCTGCCACGGCGCGAGCATCGAGCGCAGGCACTCATCGTACTGGCCGCGGCCGCGATGCCGAGCGCGACGGCGCCCGCTTCGGTCTTGTGCGCGATGTCGGGCGAGGGATCTTCAGCGCGACCGGATACGCGAGCGCATGCTCGTAGTCGAGGCGGATCCGCCGCCACGCGACTCGACCACCGGCACACCGAGCGCGCGGAACAGCGCCAGCGCCTGCGACTCGTCGCAGCGCCTGCCATTCGGGACAGCGCGCCGGCCAACTCGACTGCGTATGCCAGTCGCTGTTCGCGCGGCGCGCGCCACGCGAAGTATGCGGCGCAGTGCGTCGGCGCAGGCTTCCGGCGTGCGGAAGGCGGCGATGCCGGCCTCGGCGAGCAGCGCGAGCGACTGCTCGGCCTGCGGCGTCAGGAACACGGCCAGCGGCTTTGCGCTCGTCTTCGCCGCGATGATCGGCTCGACCGCCAGCTGCGGATGGAACTGCGCCGACGAGCCCACCACCGCGAGCACCGCATCGCAGCCGCGGAAAATCGAGCAACTGCTCGAGCGACCGCGCCGTAGGTCGCGGCGTCGCCTGCCCATCGTCAGGTCGATGATCGGCGCCTCCGGGTCGGGCGACGCGGTCTCGATGCCGTGCATGCCGAGGCGATCGACGACGCTCGCCGCGCCGCCGCCGGTGGTGGTCACCACGGCGACGCGCGGCGCGCGCTCGATGTCCGGCGGCTTGCGGCCCGCCAGCAGCGGCGCGATCTCGATCAGCGTCTCCAGCATGTCGACGCGCACGATGCCGCAGTCGCGGAAATAGGCGTCGAGCGCCGCGTCCTCGCCCGCGAGCGCGCCGGTGTGCGAGCGCGCCAGGCGCTTCGCCGAGCGCCGAGCGGCCGAGCTTGTAGGCGACCACCGGCTTGCCCGCGGCGTGCGCGCGCGCGCGCCGCGGCGGCGAGGCGCTCGGCATCGCGCACGGTCTCGAGGAACAGCAGGATCATGCGCGTCTCGGCATCGGCGGCGAGCAGCTCGACCAGCTCGCCCACGCCGAGGTCCGCCTCGTTGCCGACCGACACCAGCTTGGAGAAGCCGAGGCCGCGCGCCGCGCCGCGCGAGAGCAGCGTGCCGAGCATGGTGCCGCTCTGCGACACGAGGCTCGCGCCGCCCGCGGGCAGCGCGTCCATCTCCAGCACCGCGTTCACGCGTGAGCGCGACGCGGCCCGGGAATGTCGATCATGCCCATGCTGTTCGGCCCGAGCAGGCGCACGCCGAGCTCGCGCGCGCGCGCGCGAGCCGCTGCTGGCGCGCCATGCCCTCGGCGCCCGCGTCGGCGAAGCCGTCGCTGAACATGCTTGCCACCGGCACGCCGCTTCGCCGCAGTCCTCGAGCGCGCTCTCCACGTCCCCGCACCATGATGAAGGCGTGGTCGATCCGCTCCGGGATGTCTTGCACGCTCGTGAACGCGGGCTCGCCGAAGACCTCGGCGCGGGTCGGATTGACTGGGAAAATCCGTCCCGCGTAGCCGTGCTTGCGCAGATAGCGCTGCGGGCGGGAGGTGTTCTTCGCCGCGTCGCCCGAAGCGCCGACCAGCGCCACCGCGCGCGGGCGCGAACAGGGCCCGCGCGAGGCTCATGCCGCCAGGTCTTCTTGGTTGCTCCGAGCTTCCACAGTCGCGCGAGCAGCTTGCGCGCGCGCTCGCTCGCCCAGCACCGGCGCGGCCAGCTCCAGGTACTTGTCCTCCAGCTGGCGTCCGAGAGCGGCGCATCCGGATCGCCGATGCGCGTGGGCTGCAGCCACTCCTCGCGCGGCCGTCGCGCACCTCGATGGCGACGCGCGCCGCGCGCTGCGCGGAAACGCCGCATCCAGCTCGCGGTCGATCGCAACGTCGATCCTCTCCATTAACGCACGCGTGGCCGGATCCTCCAGCCGGGCGGGCTCGAAGGCCGCCAGGCGCACGCTGCCGTGCGTGAGCGCGGTCGCGACCACGTACTTGAGCGAGAACCGCGCTTCGGCCGGCGTGCCGCGGGCTTCGTAGCCGGCGACTTCCTTGGCGGCGCGGTAGCTGCCGACGCGGATGCGCTCGATTTCGCGCGCCGCGACGCTCATGCGTGCTGCAGCGCGAGCGCGCCGTCGATGGCGGCGAAGGTGTGGCCGCAGCAGGCGTGGTTCTTGAAGGTCATGCGCGTGATGTGGAAGTCGTTGCCGAGCGTCGCCGAGCGCGCGTCCCAGTCCGGCCCTCGCCCATCGCCGCGCCGAAGCCGGCTTCGCCTTCGAGCACGTCGAGCGAGCCGGTGACGCCCTCGCGCGCGGCGAGCGCGGCAGTCACGCCCGCTTCCGCCGCGCGGCCGGCGTGCAGCGGCTTGGACATCGAGTCCATGCGGAACGCCTGCTGCAGGCCCGCGGCGAAGGTGGCGACTGTCGCGAGCGCGTGCGCGAAGCGCTCTGCGTCCAGCCCGAGCAGCTCGGCGGCCGCGGCGCGGCGCCGAAGCAGCCGATGGTCCCGGTGTTGTGCCAGTACTTGTAGTGCGCGCGCCCCATCGCCGCGCCGATGCGCGTCGAGATCTCGTAGCCGACGATCACCGCGCGCAGGAACTGCGCGCCGTCGCGCCCGTGCGCCTGCGCGAGCGCCAGCGCCGCCGCGATGGTCGGCGCGCCCGGGTGGTAGATGCCGTCGCGGTAGATGTCGTCCACCTCGACGGTGTGCGCCGCGGTGCCGTTGATCAGCGCGGCCGCGCGCGGCGCCGCCGCACGTCCGAGCGCGAGGCGTGCGGCGCCGTGGTCCAGATCGTGCGCCAACGCGCGTTCGAGTCGCGTCGCCTAAACTGCTGCCGCATTAATAAATTTTGCCGCCCTTTTTCTTCACGCTTTTCTTTTACCAGCACAAAACCGACAGCTGCAAAAATAAAGTAGAACACCAGCAATTGAGATCGCTGGCGATAAGCTGTACCCACGTTGCCCTGGAAGATCGAATAAGCGATTGTCAACATCGCTGTAAAAACCAGGATGGGCGAGATCATTCTTAACCTGTATTTGACACCAAACCACAAGCCGAGAATCAGTAATGGAAACGAAGCCCACAGACAATCATCTCCGGCAACGTAATGCTTTGGCGTAGCGAAGCAAGCTGCCAGGGAAAGGGCGCGAACAAGAGATGCACCAGTCCGAGTGGCAAAGTGGAGAGCGCGCCTCCGGTGGTTGATACGTCTACGTCCCTGCCATATCCGGATTCCGCGGAACGCGATAAGTCTTCACGACTGCGTTGGAGCCGTTCAAGGTTCGCGAAGGTCTCAAATTGAACGGTGGCGGACCGCATTACGCCAAAGTAGGTGAGCGCCACTCCCAGCAACAGCAAAGCGATAAACTGGCGGAAGAAACTCTTCGCTGAAACCGACTGCATTCCGATCACAAAAGTTCCCGCCATCGCCGCACAAAGCATGTAGAAGACGTAAAAGCGCAGGCTTAACACTGAGAGGAGTGAAAAAATCAACAAGCTAATGTATTTCAAGCTTAATTTTTCCCCCAGTTTCAGCGTGGCCAGAATAGCGATGGCGAGAGAAAAACAATTGGGCCGTCTTTCAACCCTTGTGAAGACCAAAGCACCAGTGATGGGTAAAAAGCGACGGCGAAGGCCGCCATGCGTGCCACTCGCAGATTCTTAAAACAATGGTGCGCACAGAGGTAGATCACGACCGCCGTAGCCGACCCAATTACTGAGTTCACAAGTTGAATGGCCAGCATGTTGCGGCCAATGAGTCCGTAAATGGCGGCGACCATGTAGACCATTCCCCATCCGGCGCCCTGGGCTTCTTTGGTGAATCTATCTGCGACTCCCCCAAGGAAATCGTCGCCGAGCCAGCCCTGCAGCTGAGCATGACCAAAGAAGTCGTAGGTAAACGCGTCGCCTCCAAAAAACTCCTGGCCGTGGAACACAAAAATCGCGGTGCCGAGAATGATGCGCACCAATAGTCCGGCCACAAAAAGCTGGACCAGAAATGATCCCTCTACCCCAGATCGGTAAATAAAAAACCCTATCAGTAAAGCGAAAGCCGTGCACAACAACACAGCCTTGGCCATGTCATAACGGGTAACGACACCGTAATCCTCAACATACGGCGCCACAAGGTCAGGTACGAAGACTACGATTGCAGCGCAAATGAGCAAATACGCAAATGTAAGGGCTGCATTCATGTGTCGAATTGACTCCTAAACATCATCCGGAAGGTCTCTGCGCGTCTTCCTCTCAATCAAAAACTGATCGTCTGAGCCCAATTCCTTTACTGGCCTGGCAGGCATGCCAGCGAAGAGTTGGCCCTCGCCGGTTAATTCGCTGGTTATTACTGAACCGATGCCGACGATGCACCTTGAAGGTAATGCGCCACCCGGTGCGATTCGAATCTCCGAACCGACATAAGTAAACGAACCAATCTCAATCGGACGCGTGCGCTGGCGATTGTGGGTCCATAACGATGAATTGCGGCCACCGATAATTGATCGCCGGCCAATTTCAACTCGATCAGTAAAGTCGATCTTGTGTCCGGTGGTGATAATGCTTCCATCTCCAAGCAGGAAGCGTGGGTCGGTAGGATTAACAACATCCGGATCCGGAATCGAATTGATTTGGTTGGTGCGAATAATTTCTGAATAACGCCCCAACCGCACCTCATCGCCACCCCGGATAATATTCAAATGTCCGATCTTCACGTGATCGCCAATCTGAATCTTCTTGACGCCAACCACCACGTTTAAATGACCGATCTGGACGTCGTCTTCGATGTCACACTCGCTGGCATCGATTATGCTCAGCCCGATGCGTGACTCGCTTCCCAATTCGATAACCAAAAAACAGGCGATAGCAGGGACGCTTCAAAAAAGAAGGAAGCACGGCAACTAAGGCGAGCATAGCAAGCCTGAATTTGCTGGTCCTGCGCATTGTTTCCGGCTCGAACTACGATCCTCTCGCCGCTTGTCTTAGATACGTCTGCTAACTTATCTGCCTGCGCCCCGAGCGTGTAATGTTCAAGGGCGTGTCGTCTTCCGGCTAATCCCATCTTTCAGCCGTCGCTCTCGATCCACAATCAGTTTACTAAGGGCGTCTGCGCCATTCGTCTGTGCGTGGAGGCATTGAAGTGAGTGGTTCCGTTCTCCCCAATTTCCTCGAGCACTCCGACAGGTGTGGCAACATAAGGGATTCCCACGCTCATGTATTCGATTGCCTTAAACCCGGACTTTCCGGCGGCCCAATTGTCAGCGTAAAGAGCTACATCAATTGGATAAAGCCCAATGTCAAACGACTGAAAGTCTTCGACTTCCCGACTCAGTTTCCACTCCAGGTTTTCAATCTCACACCCGGGATGCTTATGTCCTTCTTTCCGGCGCCGACTATCTTCAGTCTGAAAGTCGATGGTCTCTGTGCCAGATCCTGCAAAACCGGAAATATCGATTCCAAGATAAGGAAATGTGGAGTGGGTGCCCACCCAACCCAGTACCACCGTCTCATCCTCGACGCGATCACGCGGACGAAACACGTCTGTGTCAACCACTGTCGGAATTACGACCGCGTCCGTTCCCTTGCTCTCGGACATACTCCGCGATTGCCCGATTTCCACAAGTAACAACGGACGCCCAGCGTATCAAGTCGTCCGTTTTCCTGAACCATTTCAATAGTTTGCCGACGTTTCCGTATGTCGGACTAGTATAGGGGACGTATGTTGGGTCGTCCAAGTCAAGCACCATCGGGCATCCGCTAAAATGCATCGATAACCACTCAATTATCGGCGGCCCAAAAATCATCGCCTCTCGCTGAACCAGAATCACGTCAGCGTTCGCGCGCACAAATATGTCGGCAAAGCGTCGCACTGACGCCTCCATCAGCCCTAAGCCAGTTCGCGGCGCCGACGCTCGACTGATAAAGCGATGCAAATAGATTCGAGTCGAGGAAGGGACGCAAGATCATTTCTATTCCGCGCTCGTGAGAGCGGCTCAACAAACTGATGCAACCGATAGCGCGTCGCCGCAGCTTCAACCGGATAGGAAGCGAAGGCTAAAACTTTCATGCGTCCTCTAGTCTCTTGTAGACCTCGCGATATCTCGCTCTGCCGATGCTAATCAAATCGAAGTTCAACAGTGCGGCTTGACGACATCGACTGCCAATGTTTTCGTCGGCTGCTAATTCAAGAATGCGCTCCACAGCAGTCTGATAAGACGCGCGTTCCAGACTGTTGACCGTCACCCCCACCTGTTCAGCACTGAGCAACTCGTCAACGTCTCCGGTTCCGGCATTGCTCACAACCGGCAGTCCGGCTGCCAGGTATTCAGAAATCTTTGTCGGCGAAGCGGCGATTTGCGAGAAGGTTGGTTTTCGAAAAGAAATTCCGATGCTGGCCTCGCTAAGAGATTTAGCTACCTCCGCGGGTGAGACTGCCTCAACGGAAAAATCGTTTTCGTTTAAACCCGCACTCCTAAGAACAGCGGTTGCTTCGTCGGCCGAGGAAATAGTCAAGACTCGAAAAAAAGCGTCGTCACGCTTTGCTTTCAGCTCCAGGAAGAACTGCCCCATCTCCCTTAATAAGTAGAGACCCGTAACTGAACCTGCGTACACAACTTCGAACCGATCACCCCTCGAGCGGGTTTTCATGACGGCATTAAACTGCGAGAAATCGACGCAGCATGGGATCACTTCTATTGAGGCGGGCTTCGATAATCCGGAGTCAATTAACCGTTCGCGCATACGTTTTGTAAGCACGATAACCTGATCCGCACGACGAAGAGCTGCGCGCTCCACGCTTTTGATAGCGCGAAAGCCTACTGACTTCTCGGTCCAGATACCCGCGTCTGCATACTCCTCAGCCCATAATCCGCGAAGATCAAAAACCAGCTTAACGTTTACAAATCTCATGGCCCCCAAAGCCATCGCAGCAGGTACGTGTGCCCGCGCGTGTAACACGTTAATCCCCTCTCGTTTGGCCAATTGCACAGCGAATCGTGCGCCGGCCAGAGTATCGTACGCTGTTCCCGCAAACGGGGGAGTCTTGTGATAAGGCAACGAAAACCAGCGTATCCCTTCAGCAGCCAACTCGCCTCGTGTTTTGGCTTGTTCTTCTTCACTCAAGTCGGCACCGGTCCGCGCCTCGAACGTGAGCAGAGATACTCCGATGCCGGCCATAGCAAGGCCTCTCAGGTACGGAAGCACCTGGGTCTGGACCAGCGGTTCTCGCAGACCGAAGTAACACAAATATAGTGTTCGCATTGGAGAACGTTCGCGGGCCAAAGTATCCAACTTTCTTCCTGGAATTATGTGACCGGCGAAGCCCTGGGCTCACGCGCCTTAAGCTTTTGCACAAAACCACGACCAAGCAGACTCTTCACAACCAGGCGAGCGAGTCGAGCATTAAACCCGCCGATCTTTAATTGAGTCGTAAGCATACTTGAGTGCATCGCGGCGGCGGTGGTCCAGGTAACTGTGAATCGCGCAGAAGTAGTAAGTGTGACTCTCCAAGGTCTTGATTTGCTCTTGGCTCAAAGCAACGTTCTGTTTCACCCACTCTTTGGCAAGCAGCTTCCTGGAAATGACTTCCTGGTTGTCGCTTCTCATTGAGCGTTCGTCATGGTCGTTGACCAGAACAGTGAATTTCTCTGCGATGTAAATCTTGTCATTGACCAGATTCTGAACCAGAAACATCCAGTCTTCAGACGTAGCGTATCTTCGGTCTTCCTCAAATAGCCGCAAGTTGGGATTGCCCTTTCTCACGCAGACGACCGCGCCGATGTAAGCGCCACCGAGAAAGAAATCGGTGCTGTATTCTCCTTCCGAAATTCCGCTCAAGGGGGCCGGCGTTATTTGACCGTTTCTGATGAACTCATATTTAGTCGCCAGATAATTCACTCCCGGGTGCGCTTCCTGATGATCTCTCTCAGCGCACTCAGGTGATTGGTTCGCATTTGATCATCAGAGTCGAGGAACAGGACGTACTCGCCCCGCGCTTCACGAATCCCTTTGTTGCGCGCGGCCCCTCTCTCAGCATTGACCTGCTTGAAATACCTGACCTGCTCGGTGTTGCCAAAAGCTTCTGCAATTACTGTCTCGGTATTGTCAGTACTGCCGTCGTCTACCACCAAAATTTCAAAATCAGTGTGATCTTGTTTAAGCACCGACTCGACAGTGTCTCGGATGAAATTTGCGCGGTTATATGTGGGGATGACAACGCTGAAGAAGGGCATGGGCTATTCCTCTCACGCTCCGTAAGTATTTTATGAGAGGTCGTCCCAAAACTTTCGACCGCCAGCGAACTTTGTGTAGTTCGCTCGCGTTGTAAAACTCCGGATCAAAATCCTTGATGAACGAGGCTAGTTTACCAGCGGTCTTCACATCAAGACCGAAGTAATCGAAGGAGACGTGGCTTTCCATGAAATACACGAAGGCCCGGCGCAGTTCCTCTTGAGTGAATTCTTTTGTGGTTGGATAGAAGTCGTCGCTGTCGTCATAAAGATCGAGTTGGCGCATCTTGTTGATCAAGTCGCCAGTGAAATCGAACGATCGCAATACCTTGCTGAAAATTTTGGACCAGTCCCGCGCGAAGCCGAGACTCTGACCCACGCTCTTACTCTTGTTGTGCAAGCGATACTTTGAAAAAACATCGGGTACCGCCAACAACTCGTAGTTCAACGCGACTCGGACGAATAGGTCGTAATCCATGCCGTAATGCAGGGTCTCGTCGGGGTACCCCTGCTCTAACAGAACCTGGCGGCGAAAGAATGACGACGGCTGGGGAAACGGAATGCCGGCGAGATAACGAACCTGGAGATCGCGAGTCTCCGCTCCCTTGATCCTGTCCTTAAAGTTATCGCCAAAGAGCAGGGTCTTGCCGTGTACAAGCGCGACATCGTGCTGTCTAAAGTAAGCTGCGGCCGCGCCCAGGGCCCCCGGCATAAACACGTCGTCGCTATTCAGCCAGGTGACTAGCTCGCCGGTCGCCCTTCTTAGTCCCTTGTTAATCGCATCCGTCTGCCCGTCATCCTTTTCGCTGACCCAGTACGTCAGGTGACTTTCATATCGGCGAATCACGTCGACGCTGCCGTCAGTGCTCCCGCCGTCAATGATGATAAATTCGAGTGGCTCATACTCCTGGGCCAGCACCGACTGGATCGTCTCTTCCAAATACTCAGCCTGGTTGAAAGAAGGTGTGATGACGCTAAACTTCATATTCTTGCTTCAGTCGATCTTACGCGAATCTTTCCTGCTGTTCAGCCGAGCCAGAGTGTCCAGGCCAACTCGCGGTTTTAGGCCGGATGTCGAGTTTCCAACAACGAGAATCTGCGGCCATTGAACTCTTTTAATCGTCAATGGCCGCAGATCCCGTAACGGTGTCTGGTTTACTAGGTGAGAAATTCTTGGACAGGCCTTAACAGATAAAGCTCATCTCCGGCCGCACTCGTCAGCGAGTCTCAGCAACTTCTCCGACCTCGTCATCCGATTTTTCATCGGAGTAGTAGCTCGAGTAATAACCAGAGTAGTAGTAGTCCTGAGTCTCAAGTTTGACGTTATTTAGGACCACGCCAAAGATATGAGCTCCAACATCCAGCAATTGCTGCTTGGCTCGCCGAACAACCGCGCGCGAACTTCTTCCGCCATGAACCACGAGCACAACCCCATCGGCCATCGTTGATAAAATCGACGCGTCGGTAAAGGAGATCGCCGGCGGTGAATCAATGACAATGTGTGCAAAGCGTTCGCTGAGAGTAGCCAGCAGCTTTCTCATCTCGTCCGACCCGAGTAGCTCTGCTGGATTTGGAGGCACGGGTCCTGCAGCCAGAAACTTCAAGTTGGGCTGCTTATCGTAGCTTTGGATCAGAGCGTCAAGATCAGTTTCACCCGAAAGCCAGTTGGTCAAACCTCTCACATTCGGCACTTCAAAATGAGCGTGGAGCCTGGGCCGTCGCAAATCGCAGTCAACAATCAAAACTTCAGCGCCGGTTTGCGCCAGCATGAACGCCGTATTGACTGCCGTCGTGGTTTTACCTTCGGACGGTTGACTGGATGTAACCAGGATAGTCTTTGGTGGTTGACCCGCTGACGACAACAGCAAAGAAGTGCGCAAATGCCGGTACGATTCTGCTATCGGGGACCGGGCATCCGTGATCATGGCAAGCGCTGTCGTATCTGACGGGGCAGGTTTCGAGGGTGGACCGACTACTCCGCCGATTAAACGTCCACGATCCCGGCTGGCGGGAATCAACGCCAGCGCCGGTAGGTGCAGATATCGATCAACGTCATCAACCGACTTCAGCGTGTCGTCGAGGAAGTCGAGCAGAAACGCCAGGCCGATGCCCACTCCGAGTGACAACAGGAACGCTACGATTATGTTGCGCATGCGCTGTGGGCCAATAGGAGTTCGGGGCAGCCGGCTGTAGGTGGCAATGCTGACTTCGTTGGTTCTGCCGCCACTGCTTACCTGCAACTCGCGCTGACGCTGAAGCAATGTATTGAGATATTGCCTGTTCGTTTGCAACTCCTGTGTCATTTGGATCAGGTCAATTTGGTCGCGGGTTTGCTGTGTGGTAGTGCCCTTCTGTCGCTCGTATGAATTTCGCAGCAGTCCTTCTTTGGCCGCGGCAGCTTCATAACGTCTCTGCATTGATGTAACGATTTCGGAAGGCGCTTTCGTTAGTTCATTCTCAAGACCTTTCAATTGCGCGTCGATCTTTTTCACTTCCGGCCACTCAGACGTATAAACAATAAGTAGTGCGTCGCGCTTTTCGTTGAGGTCCGAAATACGATCACGCAGCCTTCCAACTCGCTCGGAAGTGTTAACGTCCGGGATCGAGAACGGATCCTTTTCTCGTTTAGCGGCTTCCAGTTGAGACTGCAGGTTCTTTCTTTCGTTTTCAGCATCCAACAGTTGACTGCTCAGCGTCGCTAAACGGGTAGCCTCGAGGTTACCGCTCGCGTCGGAGGTCAAGGGCAGGTTGTGGTTCTTGGCGTAGTTAAATTGCGCCTCCTGCATCTGGTTTATCTTGGCTTGCAAGTTACCAATTTCTCTGGCAAGAAGATCCTCCGCCTCCGTAGAACCTTCTGTTGCACGCTCAAGATTGTTGTTAACGAAAACCTCGGCGAGCGTGTTCGCGACCTTTTGAGCAATTTCCGGATCAGAATGTACAAACCTGATTTTCACCAGGTTGGTTGACGGCACTGGCTCAATTACTTCGCCAGCAATAATTGCATCTTCGTAGGGCTCGAGTCGCGCGAGTTGTTCCGGAGTCAAAGATTGCGTTGTTACTGCGTCCGGTCCGACCACGTTTAAGCCAGGTGAGACAGCTGGCTGTTCGGTTTTCTTGGGCCGGGAGAATACACGGCGTAATGACGCGAATACTCCACCCTCGGTCTGACCTCCAAAAAACGCGGGATTGTGTTGCAGGTCCAGCGTGAGTGCAACCTGTCGCGCCAGCGCGGGATTCTCCAGAAGGCGCAATTGTGTGCCCCAGAACTTGGGATCGGTTTGTCCTTGTATCACGACCTCTTTAGTTTGAAGGACGCTCGTAGGCCTCGGCTCAATTCGAATCGTCGTTTCTCCCTCGTAGATCGATGGAGCGCGAAAGGATTGAATTGTGACCAAGGACGTCACGACGAGAACGAGGCTCAAAATCAGCCACTTCCGCTTCAAGACGATAAAAAGATAGTCACGAATCCCCGCAGACTCAGTTGAGGAAACGCCATAAGGCTTCGATTGAGCAATGTCAGCCAGCGGACGGTCTAAGCTGCGGTCGAGCCCAGCAACTGGAAGGAGTCGATTATCGTGCGACATCATAATTTGACCTTAACTTAACGTTACTTCGCGAAGAAGTAGAATAATACCAAACCTCGTCAGTCTGGCAAGTAGATAGGCCCTCTAAAGAACGTAGATTGGCTAGTTGATCGAGATGTCAATTGACGGAGACTGGGCCAACGAGCCGTTTAAGGTCCGTTGCCAGGGAATTACCTCAGCGAATAGGAGCCGATGCGCTTTCGAAATCCTCTTGCACAAACTCACGCAACGCGACGCGCCAATCAGGCATTGGTGCCAGGCCGATCGCGGGCGACAATAAACAACGCAGTCGCGAATTGCGTGGTCGGGGCGCAGGACGTTTCAGCGAGTCCATTTGAACCGGATTTAATTCAACGTCTCCGTAGCCCGCCATCGAGAGCGTTTCGCGAGTGAATTCGGCAAAACTAGCGCCAGCACCCTCATTTACCACATGAAATATGCCCGGCACGTCCACGTCGGCTAACTCTCGAAGCCGCCGGGCCAGATCGTACGTATATGTTGGCGTGCCGTAGGCGTCCGCTATCGCAGACAAGGTTACGCCGTTTCTTGCATGTTCAAGGATCTTGCTCAAAAAATTCCTGCCACCTGTCCCAAAAACAAAGCCGGTCCGTACGATCACTGTTCGCGCATTTGCGGCCTGTGCGCGGCGTTCTCCGTCCAACTTCGAGTGGGCGTAAACGCTTAGCGGATTGGGATCATCTCGCTGCGTGTAAAACCCGTCTTTGGTCCCATCAAACACGTAGTCTGTTGAAATACTTACCAGGAGCGCATTGGAGCGGCGACTTGCATGGGCCAGGTTCTCTGGACCTTGACTGTTGGCAGCGTAGGCGCGTTCAGGATTTGATTCGCAACTATCGACATCGGTCCAGGCGGCACAATTAATGATGACATCCGGCTTCTCTGCCAACACGGTTTCCATTACGTCGTCGGCGCGGCTAATGTCGAGGGTGCCGTGCTCGCGCCGCAATCACCAGGTCGCCAAGCCGTTCACAATGCCGCACGACTGCCTTCCCAACCATGCCACCGGCCCCCGTAACCATTACTTTCAAGCGCCAGCCACCTCAGTTCCGTATTGCTTCTGATAAAAATCGCGATAGGCGCCACTCCGGGCACGTTCGAGCCAGGTGGTGTTATCCAGATACCAGTTGATCGTCTTTTTCAGTCCGCTTTCCCAGGTTTCCAGCGGTTTCCAACCAAGTTCGTCTTCCGCGAGTGAAGGATCGATAGCATAACGCCTGTCATGACCTGGTCTATCGCGCACATACGTAATTAATGATTGCGATTTATTGAGTGATTGAAGGAGATGCTTAACCACGTCAATATTATGCTTTTCATTGCGGGCGCCAATGTTATAGACAGCCCCCGATCGTCCTTTCTCAAGGGCGAGCAGGATCGCACGACAATGATCTTCCACGAAGATCCAGTCGCGCACGTTTAGTCCGTCGCCATATACGGGGATTGGGGCATCGTTTAACGCGTTGGCAATCGCCAGCGGCAGAAACTTTTCGGGAAACTGTCGCGGACCGTAATTGTTTCCGCACCTTGTAACCACGGTGTCCAAACCGAAAGTATGCGTGGCGGCACGGACCAGATGCTCCGCGGCGGCCTTTGAGGCCGCATAAGGACTGTTGGGAGCGAATGGAGACTGCTCTGTGAAATAAGAGTCCCCATCTTCAGGCAAGCTTCCCATCACCTCGTCGGTAGATACGTGGAGAAAGCGCCGCACGCCCCGTTCGCGGGCGCAATCGAGCAACACCTGAGTTCCCACTATGTTTGTACGCAGGAATTCAGCGGCTGAATCGATGCTGCGATCTACATGACTCTCTGCGGCAAAATGCACGATCGCATCCGTGTCCTTTCCCAAAACTGAAAGAACAGCCTCAGGATCTGCGATATCTCCTCGAATAAACTTGTGACGGTCGCCGTCCAGCCCTTCAAGGTTGTCGAGATTTCCGGCGTATGTAAGAGCGTCAAAATTTGTGACCTGGCAATCCGGAAGCTGTTCCAACAGCAGCCGGATAAATGCCGAACCGATGAATCCAGCGCCGCCTGTAACAAAGATGTTTTTCATCAAAATAGTTCGTGTAGCAGTACTTAAATGGGAACCTCGGAAAGTAATGGCAACTCCGAAGCGTGTCAACCACAAGTGGCATGACAACTCGTCACGCCAGTGTCACTATTGTGAAGAATCTGTCAAAAAAATGCTTGACTTCTTGCATGGGATCGAATAAAAAGCGTCCTTCCTTGAGCTCGTCTTTATGCTTTTGGTCGTCTTCGTATGAATATTCCCGGTCGCCAAGGATGGTGGCAGCTCCCACGTGACCCTTACCGCGCATACTCCTGAATCAGCAAACTGAACGGTGAGTTATACACAAGCCACGAGCGAATGTTCCGCTTCAATGTACTTCTGCCGTAACTCCAACTGGATAATGAATCGCCAACAAAGAGAGTCTTAGTAGGATACCGGCTGCTAATGGTATCCGGTCTAATTTACTTCAACAGCTTCTTACTTAAAGCTACGTTAGCCAATTGACTTCCCTCGCAGCGGGTCCGGCCGCTAATTGAGAAAATACCGCTGGCAAGGCTTTCGAGTATCTGACAGTAGCAAGGAGAATCCGACATGAAATTCAATAGGAATAGATACCCCCGATTTTTTGTGTCTCATCGTCACTTACTATTAATTATTGGTGTTTCCATCGCTCTAGCTGCGATAGCAACGCTGCCATTCCTAAGTACTTCGGCTTCTTCTCTGCCCTCACGTTTAGCGTTGCCGGCTCAAGGTGAATTAGCTGGCAGTCAACTTAGAATGCGAAATTCCTCTAGTTTGCCTCACGGTCATCTAACGGCCGGCCGAAGCAGTCACCTAATGAACGTCGCTTTACCCCTGGCAGAAACCATTGCGACTTATGCGGCAGATTGCACTACCCCAAAGAGCTCGTTCGTCGTAGGTGAAACAGTCTGCGCCAAAACTGACGGCGTCGACCTGAACTTTCCAGGAGGCCGTTGGGTCCACTGGCTCGATGACAGCTTGAACATCGCGCATGGTGGCAGCGGAGTTACAGATATTACGACGAATCCGCAGACCTTCTCATACACGGTAACCAGTGTCGGCACGTGGAAGGCTACCATCGCCGAGACAGGTGATATTTCACAAACGCCGGCAGGATTCACAGTCAGTCCGCCCCCGCCAATTGCAACCTATGCCGGAGACTGCACCACCCCTAAGACGCTTTTCAATTACGGCGACACGATTTGCGCGAAAGTAACGGGAATTGATTCCGATGACAACCGCCGAATCGCTTGGGTTGATCCCGGCGGCTATGTCAGGGAAACCGGCGGTAATGTGTTTACGCCGATCACGACTGATCCACAGTCTTTCACCTTCGTCTTGCCCTCGACTGACACATCAATAATTGACGTTTTTACGACTGAGAATCGCGGAGCATGGCGTGCCAACGTGGTTTCAAACAGGGGAGCTGCCACATCCTCGGCCCCCTTTATTTTGCAGGGACCGGCTCTCACGTCAAACCTCGTACTCAGCGAAGGTCTGAGCAACGGAGGAGTTAACCCAGGTGGAGCCATCACTTACCTCCTGGCTATTACTAATGAAGGACCCGAACGACGCCGCTACCGTCGAACTGAGTCGGGGAACCCCGGTCAATGGAACGTTCCAGGCAGTCAATCAGTCCTTCGGTCCCCTTTTCTCATGCACCGGCACCGACCCTGTGGTTTGCACTATCCCCAGTTTGCCGGTCGGCGCTTTGGCCGTATTTGAACTAACTTATATTGGCGGTGCGGGGGGTAGCACACTGGCTTCAACCGCGACGGCCACCACCACCACTCAGGAACTAGACACAACTGACAACACCTCGACGGCTCCTTCGGTCCGCGTCAGCGGTGGCGACGGTGCCCCAGTTTGTAGTCTTGAATGTCCGGAGAATATGTTCGTTAACGCTAATACCACTCAGGGAGAGACGCGTGGCGCGATTGTCAACTTCGCTGTGGAACCCACTGGCAGCTGCGGTGCCGTAACGAGCACACCGGCCTCTGGCACATTCTTCCCAGTAGGCACAACCCCTGTTAGCACTTCATCAGCATCGGGCGGCGGCGCTTGTAGCTTTACTGTCACTGTGGCTGAGGCTGCTGCGCCTACCATTTCATGCCCACCCAATGTGAGCGTTGAAGCGGGAACGGGTGAATCGTTTGCAGACGTCTCTCCAGGAACACCGCAGGCGACTGGCAACAACATTTCCGTATCACCAGCTCGATCTGACAATCAACCGGTGGGCGATCCTTATCCAGTAGGAACGACCACTATCGTTTGGACAGTGACCGATGCCGACAATCGCACGGCCACCTGCAGCCAGACCGTCACGGTTACCACACCCTCGGGCGATGCTGCTCCAACCATTGAATGTCCAGCAGATATTTCAGAAGCAGCGGCTGAGGGAGCATGCTCTAAGACAGTGAGTGTCGGAGCGCCCACAGTAACCGGTACCGGCGTAAGCACGTCAGGAGAGCGGAGTGACAACCTTGCGGTGTCAGCTCCTTATCCGGCAGGCACCACCATTATCACGTGGACAGTGAGCGATTCGTTCAGCCGGACGGCGTCGTGCACGCAGTCTGTTACGGTGACTGCCAACGACACTACGAACCCGACCGTGACCGCTCCTTCTAACAGGACGTTCACTACTGATTCATGCTCGATCATTCTCGATGATCAGCTTGGATCGCCTAATGGTTCGGACAACTGTTCCAACGTAACAATCACTACTTCGGGCATTCCAGCTGGTAATGAATTTCCAGTAGGAACGACGACACTAACCTATACGGCAACCGATGCCGCCGGAAATACTTCGGCGCCGGCAACGCAAATAATTACGGTGTTAGAGGATCCGTCCATTCCGCCAACTATTACCGCTCCTGCAGCTGTGACGGTTAGCGCGGATGCCGGTTCTTGTGCGGCCACAGGCGTCGCGTTGGGAACGCCCACGACAGCTGACAATTGTTCAGTTGGCTCCGTAACGAATAATGCGCCGGCTTCGTTCCCGGTCGGGAATACAACCGTAACCTGGACAGTCACTGACAACAGCGGTAATTCAGCGACTGCTACTCAACTGGTCACGGTCAACGACAATGAAAATCCGACAATAGTTGCTCCGGCCGCTAAGACGTTCAACACCGGTCCAGGCGCGACGTCGTGCAATGTGACCTTAACAGATGCCGATCTGGGTACGGCGACTGCCAACGACAACTGTCCCGGTGTAACCGTGGCACGCGACGGCGGCAACGTCTTCCCGCTTGGTAACACCACGGTCACCTACACCGCAACAGACGCACATGGCCATACAGCCACTGCCACCCAAATTGTGACGGTGGTTGATAACACGTTGCCGGTCATAACTCCGCCAGCGAACGTAGTCGTGAATTTGCCCTTGAATTCACCGGCTACCAGCATGGTGGTGAACTACAATCCGGCGACGGCCACAGACAATTGCGGAGGCGTCAATCTCGGCTACAGCCCAGTTTCCGGCTCGGTCTTCCCGGTTGGGACGACCACGGTGACAGTCACAGGGACTGACACGAATGGCAACATCAATACGGCCACGTTTACGGTGACGGTGCTTTACAACTTCACGGGCTTCTTCTCGCCCGTGGACAATCTGCCGACTCTGAACGTGGTACAAGCGGGTAAAGCGATTCCAGTGAAGTTTAGTTTGAGCGGCAATAAGGGACTCAACATCTTCGCTGCGAATTCGCCTTACACTGTTTCAATCAGTTGCGATGGATCGGTTCCGCAGGATGATGTCGAAGAGACTCTGAACGCAGGCGGCAGCAGCCTTAACTACGACGCAGCTTCAGACCAATACAACTACGTCTGGAAGACTGAGAGTTCGTGGAAGAACACCTGCCGTCAGTTAGTGGTGAAATTGAATGACGGAAGCCTGCGTACGGCAACCTTCAAGTTCAAGTAACCACGAATAGTTATGGAGGAGCACTTAATGTGCTCCTCCACAGTTTTATGTTCATTTGACTTTGCAATGCAGGAAGATACCAGTTCACAAATCTGCCTTTTTTCATGGTCAGACTCAAGTCTGGTCGCTTGCCGGCACTTAACAGGGCGGCATCAAAATCTACATGGCGCCATTACCCCAACAATCTTGAATCAATTAAGGAGAATTAATCATGAATAGGATACGATTTACCTTGAACATTTTAGGCCTGGTGATGTTTGTCCTGGTAGTAACATCCGTGGGCCAGGCTCAAGCCACGCGTACCTGGGTCTCAGGGGTCGGGGATGACGTCAACCCATGCAGCCGTACCGCCCCCTGCAAGACTTTCGCCGGGGCTATTTCCAAAACCGCTACTGGCGGCGAGATCAACGCGCTGGATCCCGCTGGCTTCGGCACTATTAACATCACCAAATCCATCACCCTCGACGGCACGCAGGGTCAGGGCCACGGCGGAATCCTCGCCGCGGGAACTACTGGCGTTATCGTGAATATTACCGCCGCTGCAGTAGCGCCTCACTCGGATACAGTGACACTGCGTAACCTCTCAATCAACGGCGCGAGTACCGGGACCAACGGAATCAGAATTCTCTCGACGGTCGCCAACTCGACAGTGCATATCGAAAACTGTCAGATATTCGGCTTTCGCTCAGGTAATGTCGGGGACGCCGGAAGAGGCATCATAGATAAGCGCTCGGCGTCGGGCTCAAAACTTCTGGTATCGAACACGGACATTCGAAATAACTCCGCGCATGGTATTCAGGTGGGTATCGATACTGGCTTCGTCAGCGGCGTAACTGCAACTTTCAACAATGTCCGCAGCGTAGGCAACACTCTTTCTGGCGCGTTCTTTGGCGGCGGCAGCAAAACAAGTGTCCGCTACTCCGTTTTTAACAACAATGGTAACGCGGGAATCCAGGTGAGCGAGCAGGCCGGAGGCACAACTGAGTCTGACATCACCAGCACGGTGATCTCGCACAACAACCACGGTCTCTTCCTTGGTTCGGGCGCCTCACTGACGCGAATCGGAGACGTTACGATTAACGGTAACGTCAACGGCGTTAGCATTAGCGGTGGAGCCATTGAAACCTATGGCAACAATAACGTAAGAGGTAACACCAACCTCAACACGCTTCCCGCCACCGTCGGACAGCAGTAGTTAGTCCCGCCAACTCATAAACCTCCGGCATCCGGCTCCGTCAGGGGCTGGATGCCGGAACTTTTTTTAAGCTCGCAACAGTGGGCTTAAGCCAAGTTATTAGTGGTTTCGCTCGCTTTTCATTGCCAGTTGCTTGCTTGACCCTCATCCTGCCTGTCGCTAAACTGCGAGATCAGTAAGAAAACTTAGTACTACGAGCTAACCGGCAACTCTTCCGTTTAGCTTATTCTTTCTCGGTTACCCTCGGTTACCGTTGAGCGGCCCGATACTGATTTGATGGATGGAACGACGGAAAATACTCTCCTGAAAACGGGCGGTTCTACACTGGGACAAGCAGAGCACACAAGCGACTCAACCTCGAATCCTGCCGCGGCTTCTTCGTCTGACGTTCCTCTCGTAGTGGTGGAAGCGCGCAGGTCTTTGCATATCAGTTTGCGGGATCTTTGGGCGTACCGCGAGTTGCTCTACTTCCTTACCTGGCGCGACGTAAAAGTCCGTTACAAACAGACGTCGTTGGGAATTGCCTGGGCCATCCTTCAGCCATTCCTAACCATGCTCATCTTTACTCTATTCTTTGGCAAACTAGCGGGAATTGAAACGCGAACAGGCGGTATTCCTTATCCGATCTTCGCTTATGCTGGACTCTTGCCCTGGACGTTCTTCTCGAACGCGCTGACGAATAGTGGAAACAGTCTGGTGGGCAGCTCTAATCTCATCACCAAGGTGTATTTTCCACGGATGATCATACCGGGCGCCGCTGTCGGCGCCGGCCTGGTGGATTTCGGGGTCGCATTCCTGATCCTCGGCGCGTTGATGATCTATTATGGCGTCGCTTTGACTTGGACAATTCTGATGCTGCCTGCGCTAGTCCTTTTGACTGCTCTGCTGGCGTTAGGCATGGGCATGTGGCTTTCGGCGTTGAATGTTAAATATAGAGACGTTCGCTTCGCCTTACCGTTTCTGATTCAGTTATGGATGTTTGTTTCCCCTATCATTTATCCTACTAGTTTTCTGCCCGAACGGTATCGTTGGCTGCTGCTGCTCAACCCGTTGACTGGGATCATCGAAGGTTTTCGATCGGCGTTGTTCGGCAAACCTATTAATTGGACGGCGCTCGGCATTTCGACGCTTGTTACGTTAGTGGTGCTCGTCTATTCAGCCTATTCTTTCCGTCGTATGGAGAAAACCTTCGCCGATATTATTTGAGTCTCGCTCGTCTACTATTCGAAATGAAGCCAATTGTTCGCGTCCAAAATTTGAGCAAGCAATACCTTCTCGGTGAGCGTGAAGCTGGCTACGGCACTCTCCGAGAAACGATCATAGACGCATTGCGCTTGCCCTTAAGAAGACTGCGAAGACACAACGGGAACGCCTCTAAGGACCATACAATTTGGGCCCTAAACGACGTCAATTTCGAAGTGAACCGCGGTGAGATAGTCGGCATTATCGGACGAAACGGGGCCGGCAAGTCCACGCTCCTGAAAATTCTTTCTCGCATCACCGAGCCGACTCAAGGCCGTGTGGAATTGTACGGCCGGATCGCAAGCCTGCTCGAGGTGGGCACCGGTTTCCATCCCGAACTGACCGGACGTGAAAACATTTTCCTGAACGGCACCATCCTGGGCATGTCGCGGACGGAAATCAAACGAAAGTTTAATGAGATTGTTGAGTTCGCAGAGATCGAAAAGTTTCTCGACACGCCCGTCAAACGTTATTCAAGCGGTATGTATGTGCGCTTAGCTTTTGCTGTGGCAGCTCATCTTGATCCCGAGATATTGCTGGTTGATGAAGTTCTAGCCGTTGGCGATGCCGCGTTCCAAAAGAAGTGCCTCGACAAACTGAAGGAAGTTGGACAACGCGACCGCACGGTGCTCTTCGTTTCGCACAACATGCCGGCTGTCACTCGCCTCTGCAACCGCACGATATTGCTTGATGCAGGACAAGTCATGGAAGACGGACCTTCACATAAGGTTGTGGGTTCTTACTTAAGATCGGGTTTAGGGACGACAGCGGTCCGGGAGTGGCATGATCTGGCGCAGGCCCCCGGAAATGAAATCGCTCGCTTGCTGGCGGTGCGCGTAAAAACGAACGATCAAATGAGTGAGGCCGTAGACATTCGTAAGCCGGTTGAAATTGAAATGGAATACGAGGTCTTACAATCAGGACACGTGCTTCTTCCCAACTTCCACTTTTTCAACGAAGAAGGTGTTTACGTTTTCGTAGCTGCCGATCATGATCCGGATTGGCGCAGACGTCCTCGCCCCAGCGGCCGATACATCAGCAAGGCAGCCATACCCGGAAATCTCTTATCGGAAGGATCGCTGATTGTGAGTGCGGCGCTGACCATACCAAATCCTGTGACTGTTGTTTTTCATGCGCGAGAAGCTGTGGCGTTTCAGGTGGTCGACAGTTTGGATGGAGATTCTGCTCGAGGAGATTATGCCGGACCGATCCCCGGCGTTGTCAGGCCCTTACTGCAGTGGAACACACAATTTTTTCCGGCTCATGAAGAACAGCCGGTGCAACTAGGAACTCGCTGAACTTATGAAGGTCGCACTTCTTGCCGGCGGACTAGGAAGCCGCCTGGCTGAGGAAACCGAGCTGAAGCCGAAGCCGATGGTCGAGATTGGCGGCAAGCCAATTCTTTGGCACATCATGAAGTATTTTGCTCACTTCGGCTTCAATGAATTCCTGATTGCTCTCGGATACAAGGGTGAAATAGTCAAACGATATTTTCTTGACTATCACAGCCTCAACGGGAGCATGACCGTGAATCTCTCCAGCGGCGCCGTGGCTCCGCACGAGAAGGAATGCGAGGATTGGACTGTTCATCTCGTCGATACCGGATTGCAAACATTGACTGGCGGTCGAATTAAGCGATTGCAGCCATGGCTCAGCGATGGGACCTTTATGGTTACTTACGGCGACGGCGTCAGTGATATCAATCTCACGGAACTGCTGGAGTTTCACCGATCCCACGGTCGCATTGCGACTGTGACCGCGGTTAGACCGCCGGCGCGTTTTGGTGGCCTGCTTTTCGATGGCGACCTGGTGGCTGACTTTACAGAGAAGCCGCAAATCGGTGAAGGCTGGATCAATGGTGGGTTCCTGGTATTCGAGCCTGAGATATTTAATTACTTGAGCGGCGATCAAAGCAGTCTTGAAGCGAATGCTCTCGAGGGGCTTGCCGCCGACAAGCAACTTGTTGCGTATCGTCACGATCGGTTTTGGCAATGCATGGACACGATGCGGGACATGCGACTCTTAGAAAGTCTCTGGCAAAGCGGTAACTCGCCCTGGAAAGTATGGGACTAGCAACTTCCCCTAATAAACAATTCTGGCTCGATCGTCCTACCTTAATCACAGGCGGCACGGGACTGCTTGGCGGATGGCTGGCGCGGCAACTGGTGGCTGCGGGCGCCGACGTTGTCTGCCTGGTGCGTGATTGGGTGCCGCAAAGCGATCTCGTGCAAAGTCACCTGGTGGACCAGGTGAAGGTGGTTCGTGGAGACGTGACAGATCAGGAGTTGCTGGAACGGGTTTTGGGTGAATATGAAATTGCCACGGTGTTCCATCTGGCTGCCCAAACAATCGTCAGCATCGCCAATCGAAATCCGGTATCTACGTTTGAAAGCAATGTGGCAGGCACCTGGACTTTGCTCGAAGCCTGCCGGCGCAGTCCCGCTGTCAAACAGATTATTCTCGCGTCTTCGGATAAAGCGTATGGCGATCATGATGAGCTTCCTTACGATGAAGCGACTCCACTACAGGGCCAACATCCGTACGATGTCAGTAAGTCGTGCGCCGATCTAATCGCTCATTCTTACGCCGTTACATATGGTTTACCGGTAGCGACAACGCGTTGCGGCAACTTCTACGGCGGAGGCGATCTCAACTGGAACCGAATCGTTCCCGGAACGATCCGTTCAGTGTTGCGAGGTCAGCCGCCAATCATCCGTTCAGACGGCAAATACATTAGAGACTACTTTTATGTTGAAGACGGAGCGGCGGCTTATGTTCTCCTGGCTGAAAAGCTGGCGGATATGCCGGAGCTAAAGGGCGAGGCCTTTAATTTCTCGAATGAGATACAGGTAACGGTATCCGACCTCGTCGAACAAATTCTCAAACTCATGAATTCAGATCTGCAGCCTGAAGTTCTTAATCAAGCTTCAAACGAGATTCGTCATCAATACTTAACCGCCGCAAAAGCGCGCCGCATGTTGGACTGGTCGCCACTCTTTACTTTAGAAGAAGGACTCGAAAAAACTATCAGATGGTACAGAGACTTTCTGGGAGTCTCTCGATGACGCCCTTCCATTGCCGCGCTTGCGGCAACACCGACTCAAAAAAGGTACTCGGATTAGGGAAGACGCCGCTGGCTAACGCTTTAGTCGCCGCGGATCAACTGGATGTTCCTGAAGAAACATTCGACCTCGAACTCGTTTTCTGTCCAGGTTGCACGCTGGTCCAAATAACCGAAACGGTACCGGCCGAGAAGCTGTTTCGTGAGTATCTTTATTTCTCTTCCTTTTCCGACACGATGCTGCAGCACGCACGCAAGATCGCTGAGCAGATGGTCGGCTCGAAATCCCTGAACGGCGACAGTTTGGCGATTGAAATCGCAAGCAACGACGGTTATCTCCTTCAATACTACAAAAATTCCGGCGTGCCCGTGCTCGGTATAGAACCCGCCCTGAACATTGCGCGGGTGGCCCAGGAAGAACATGGGATTCCTACTCTCGCGGAATTTTTTAGTGAACAGACGGCAGCGCGTCTCGCGGATGACGGCAAGCAGGCCGATGTAATTCATGCTAATAACGTGCTGGCGCACGTGTCGGACTTGAATGGGTTCGTTCGCGGGTTGGCCCTGTTGTTGAAGGATGATGGCGTGGCGGTCATCGAGGTGCCGTACGTAAAGGACCTTATCGACAGATGTGAGTTTGACACTATCTATCACGAACACTTGAGTTACTTCTCGCTTACCTCCCTCGACAACTTATTCAAGCGTCACGGTCTCAAGATTCACGACGTTGAGCGTATTCCGATTCACGGCGGATCTTTGCGAATCTTTGCCGGAAATGGATCAGCGTCCGAACGAATGGATAGCGTCAACCAATTGCTCGAATCTGAAGACGCCTGGGGAGTCAGCAAGTTGGGTTTTTATGAAGGCTTCGCTCGGCGCGTTGAAGAACTGAAGAGAGCCTTGCGCGATTTCGTGTCCGGGTTGAAGAAACAAGATCGGAAGCTTGCCGCATATGGTGCGGCCGCGAAGGGTAGTACCTTGCTTAACTACTTTGAATTGGGTCGTGAGACTTTTGACTTTGTCGTTGACCGCAGCACTTACAAGCAGGGACGCTACATGCCGGGCGTGCGTTTACCGATTTACTCTCCGGAAAGATTGTTGGAAGCGATGCCCTCGCATGTGCTCCTGTTGACTTGGAACTTTGCCGACGAGATTCTCGAACAGCAGACGGAGTATCGACGACGCGGTGGAAAGTTCATCATTCCCATTCCCGAGTTGAGGGTGGTTTAGATCGACGCTTGAATCTTAACGTCAACGTAAGAGCGATGATCTTTAAGGAAACGGAATTACAAGGTGCGTTCATTGTTGAACCTGAATTCATAGAGGACGAGCGCGGGTTCTTCGCTCGCACGTGGTCGGAGAGAGAGTTTGCCGAGCGCGGTCTTAACTCAGGTTTGACCGAGTGCAATGTGTCTTTCAACAAAAAGAAGGGCACGCTGCGTGGTATGCATTACCAGGTTGCGCCGCATGCGCAGGCCAAGATTGTGAGGTGCACCGCGGGAGCAATTCATGATGTCATAATCGATCTTAGAAAGAACTCCGAGACTTTTAAGCAATGGACTGCAGTGAAGCTGTCTGCCGCAAATCACCTGATGTTGTACGTTCCCGAAGACTTCGCCCACGGCTTTCAAACGCTGGAAGACAATACTGAGGTTCTTTATCAGATGTCTTCCAACTACGCGCATGATTACGCTCGTGGCGTCCGATGGGACGATCCTGCATTTTCGATCGTGTGGCCTGCCGATGATCGAACAATCATTGCCAGAGACCAAAACTATCCGACCTTCCTCTGATAGCCAGTCAATACAGTTGAGACTCTCGTGAAAGACAAACCAGGAATTCTTATCGCCGGCATTGGCGGGGCGTCGTTGGGCACTGAAATATTGAAGTGTCTGGTCCTCGCTGATCGGTACACGGTTTTTGGTTGCGATATTTCGCGTTTGGCATTTGGTCATTATCAGCACGGCTTTGCCAAGACGTTTTTAGTCGACCGCAATCGGTATGTTGAGTCAGTCATCGAAGTCTGTCGGGAGGCATCTATCGACGTGATAATTCCCGGTGGAGAAGAACCTCTGGTACTCCTGAACGCCGCCCGGGATCAGTTGACCGGCGCGGGACTTCGCGTGGCGGGCAACTCGCCGGAAGTGGTCAGCCAATTTTCGGATAAGCAGAGTACGTTCAAAAAGCTGGGCGATCTGGGATTTCGAGTACCGTTGACGGTCAACCCCAGCCAGCCTGCGGATCTCGACAACATGACCTACCCCTGCATCGTAAAGCCGGCCACAGGCAGCGGCGGCAGTAGCTTCGTTTTCCTTGCGGAAGATCGGGAGGAAGCCTGGCTGTACGTAGGTTATCTACTCAAAAATGCTAAAATTCCTCTGGTCCAGGAATACATTTCAGACAGCGAGGGAGAATTTACGATTGGGGTTCTTTCCTTCCCTGATCGCAGCGTTGCGGGTTCGATTGCTTTAAAAAGAACGTTTGATTCGAAGTTGTCGGTCCTTTTGAAAACCAAAACGGGGGTGGTTTCCAGTGGTTACAGCCAGGGGTTGATTGACGAGTTTCCGGAGTTTCGGGAAACGGCCGAGAAGATCGCCGTCGCAATTGAAAGCGAAGGGCCAATCAACGTTCAGGGACGCGTAAAGGATGGAGTTCTAATTCCTTTCGAGATCAATCCGCGGTTTTCTGCGTCTACTTACCTTCGCGCGATGGCTGGGTTCAACGAAGTCGATATCTATCTGCAAAATGTTATTCATGGTGTCTCAAGCAATTCCATAACAGTTCGACCTGGATACTATTTAAGAAGCTTTGACGAAGTGTTTGTGAGTAAAGACAAAGTTATTTCATGATCAAATGGATTTCCGATTATTTGGGCACCGCGTCGCATGAGCAGATTGAAGCGAAGCCAGGTCTGCGACTCATCGACGTTCGTGACCTGGTAGATAAACCGGGCAATCTGCCGAAAGTCAGCACGCGAGAAAATCGATCAAGCAGTAGCTTTTCTTCAAAGAGGAGAAAAGGTTGTAGTCTGCTGCGATTATGGAATCTCGCGAAGCAATGCGATCGCTGCCGGCGTTCTGGCTTTGCACGAAGGACTCGACTTAAACGACGCCATCCGTCACGTGGTTGCGGCAACCGGCGAGACCGAGATTAAGATCGAGGTGTTATCAGCCATTCGGCAGGCGCTCGGAGATTCCGCGAAAGACACAACACCGGAAACAGAGCGCAAAGGAATTTTTGTTACAGGCTCAACCGGGTTTGTGGGCCGCGCACTTGTCGAGCGGCTTCGACAGAACCATTCGGTTTACGCTCCCGGGCGCAGCGAGCTTGACCTTACCGAGGGCGCAGTCAAGCTGGATCTTGCCGTTCAGGAACACGAGATCGAGTGCCTTGTGCATCTCGCTAACCCCCGAGTCTTTAATACCAATGAGGCGCTAGGCGAAAGTCTGTTAATGCTGAAGAACGTCCTGGACGTTAGCCGGCAGAATCGAATCAAACTCATCTATGTTTCCAATTGGGAGGTCTACGCGGGACACACTTCCAGCGAACTTGTGGCCTCGGAAACCGATCCGCCATCGCCCAAAGGAATTTACGGAGAGACCAAGTTTCTATCCGAGCAGCTGATTGAACAGTACATCCGCAACTATGGTCTGCAATCAATAGTTGTGCGCTCGGCTACTCTCTATGGGCCAGAGAGTGATAAGCCTAAGTTCATTTTCAACTTCATGTCGAAAGCAGCGAATGATAAAACAATCGTGACGCATAAATACCTGAATGGCTTTCCGACGTTGGATCTGCTGCACGTTGATGATCTAACCGGCGCGCTGTCCGCTCTTATTGATTCAGATTACTCCGGTACACTGCACGTCGGCTCTGGACAGAGTGTTTCCACCGCTGACGTAGCGAACCTTATTGTGAAACTTACGGATTCGAGGAGCGAGGTTGAGCATTCTGAGATTCAGGATTACGCACCAAAGATAGTGATGGATTACACTCGGGCTCAAACCGTTATCGGGTGGAAACCGGAGATTTTATTTGAAGATGGTTTGCGTATGCTTCTCGCCGCGAGAATGCCGCAAACCACATTACATGGGAGGGGCGCTGAATGATGCAGCCACAGACCGAAAAGGAGAAACAGGAGACCTTTACCTGGGAACGCTCAGTCGACTACAACGAATACAATGCCATCCTGGGCTACTATCAGGTGCAATCCTGTTTGGAGTTCGCGCATGGACCATCCGTGCTGGATCTGCCTTGCGGAGACGGTTTACTGACCAGCATGCTTGCGAAGCACTTCGAACGCGTGGTCGGCGTGGACGCATCAGGCAGCCACCTCGCTAAGGCACGTCAACGTTTGCCGAACGCAGCGTTTCACGAATGTTTGATTGAAGACCTCGAGTTAGACGAAAAGTTTGATTCAGTGCTCATGTTGAATGTGCTGGAGCATGTGTCCGACCCTACTCTCGTTCTGCAAAAAGCTGCCACGTTTTTGAAGGATGACGGCGTATTAATCGTCCACGTTCCCAACGCCAATGCCATTAACCGTCGCATCGCCGTGAAGATGGGCACGCTGGAAAGCTGTGAAGAGCTCTCGCCTTTCGATATCAACGTTGCTGGCCATCGCCGGTCCTATACTTTAGAAACATTTACAGAAGAAATTCGCAAAGCCGGGCTTCAAATCAAATCTACCGGCGGCGTTTTCTACAAAATGCTCTCAACACCGCAGATGGATTGGTTCCTGAAGAACGGTCCATGGGAGGAAGGCGGATTTGGCTGGGGACGCATAGGGGCCGAAATGAGAGACTGGAAAGCCGAGTTTTGCCGTGCTTGTTATGAGATCGGCAAAGAACGTCCCGAGGATTGCAACATCATATTTGCCTGCATTACCAGTATTAGTAACTTGATTAGGAGAGCCCTAACGCTGGGCTGGAAATACAAACGTCATGATTGCCGAGAAACCGATTCACAATCCGATCGCAAATGACCCCGGCCACATCGAAGCGATGCAAGCTGATGAAGAGTTAAAAGATCTTCGTAGCAAGATGTACCAGGCAATCGCTAAGTACCGTTATACATACAACTTCAACTGGTTTGGCCGCCCGATCATTCAACTGCCTGAAGATATCATCACTATGCAGGAGATCATCCTGCAGGTGAAACCGGAGTTGATAATCGAAACCGGCGTGGCCCATGGCGGCTCGCTAATTTTTTCCGCCTCGATGCTCGAATTACTGGGCCAGGGCGAAGTAATCGGAATTGAAATCGAAATGCGCCCGCATAATCGTGAAGGCGTGGAAAAGCACCCACTCAGCAAGCGAATCACTTTGATTGAGGGATCCTCGATCAGTGAAGAGGTTGCCGAACAGGTTCGAAAAAAGGCTGCCGGCAAGAAGAGCGTAATGGTTTTCCTGGATTCGAACCATACGCACGACCACGTCTTAAAGGAGTTGGAACTGTACTCGCCGCTGGTGACGAAAGCCAGTTACCTCGTCGTTTTCGATACCGGCATTGAGGATGTGCCGGAAGGCGCATATTCTGATCGTCCCTGGGGAAAGGGTAACAACCCCAAAACCGCCGTTTGGGAATTCCTAAAGAACAACGATCGTTTTGAAATTGATCGAGAGCTCGAATCTCGCATGATGTATACCGTGGCTCCCGACGGTTATTTGAGGTGCGTAAAAGACTGATGAGCGAACGCATACCTGTCGCCGGCCCCTGGATTACGGAAAAGGAAATTGCCTACGTCACAGATGCTGTGACTAATGCGTGGTATGGCAATGCCAATGTCTATCACGAACGATTTGAGAAGGCCTTTGCGGATTACCTGGGTGTTGCGCACGCGGTAGCTTTACCGTCGTGCACTTCAGCGATTCACCTTTCGCTTTTGGCTCTCGGCGTGGGACCAGGCGACGAAGTGATTGTGCCGGACGCAACCTGGATCGCTTCAGCCGCGCCCATCACCTACGTTGGAGCTACACCAGTTTTCGCGGACATGGACGAGAACACCTGGTGCATATCGGCCGACTCACTTCAATCCTGCATCACGCCGAAAACCAAAGCAGTGATTGTGGTGGACCTTTACGGGAACATGCCGGATATGGACGCAGTGCTTGATGTAGCTCGTAGAAACGGTATTGCCGTAATTGAAGACGCCGCAGAAGCAGCAGGCGCAGAATACAAAGGCAAGAAGGCGGGTAGTTTTGGCGACACCGGTGTTTTTAGTTTTCACGGCTCGAAGACTCTTACCACCGGCGAGGGCGGCATGCTCGTAACCAACGACCCGCAGCTTTACAAGGAGGTCCTGTTCCTGAGAGATCACGGGCGCAGGCCGGGCGGTCGGATGTTTTGGAATACTGAGGTTGCGTACAAATACAAGATGAGTAGTATGCAGGCGGCGTTGGGTCTGGCGCAGCTCGAGAGACTCGACGAGCTAATGATCCGCAAGCGTGAGATTTTTGGCTGGTATAAAGACCGGCTGGCCACAACCAGCGGATTGATACTGAATCCCGAGCCCGTCTCGACCAGGAATGCTTACTGGATGGTGACCGTAGTATTGGATCCTAAGCTGGGAATTGAAAAGGATGAGCTGATAACGAAACTGGGCCAGAAGAACATCGATTGCCGTCCGTTTTTCCACCCGCTTAGTTCAATTCCTGCTTACGATGGCACCCCGCAGGCCCAGGCTGCCCAGAGCCGCAACGCCGTTAGCTATCGAATTACTCCGTATGGTATAAACCTGCCTTCCGGACTGAACATGACTGAGGAGAAGGTTGAATACGTTTGTGATGCGTTAAAGGCCGCGCTGCGCGATGCGCGCTTAGACAAAGAAGGTCATCTGCACCTCACCGAATCCAGCGCATGACGTCAGTTCCATCGTCCGCTGAAAATCCCCATTAGGATGAGTTGTTAGCTATAGCGGGCGCGTTTCGCTCGTACGGCCTGCGTCGTATATGCTGGCCGTGCAGCATTTTGTAAGAATTTAGACGGCGGATTTAACTGGACTGTTTTTGTTGTTTTGGTGAGTGAAGCTTTGAACAAACCGTTAGTCAGCATCGGGTTACCCGTTTTCAACGAAGAGCGGTTTTTGGGAAAGGCGCTCGACGCGCTGTTGTCGCAGGACTACATAAACCTGGAGCTCATTGTTTCTGACAACTGTTCGACTGACCGCACGCCGGCCATTTGTGAATCTTATGCAGCGCGTGACTCCCGGGTTCGATACCTGCGGAACGAAACGAATGTCGGCGCGGTAAAGAACTACAACCGCTTATTTGAATTGGTTCAAGGCAAGTATTTCATGTTGGCGGGAGGCCATGATCTTTGGGCATTGAATACGCTGTCGCGGGGCGTTTCAATTCTTGAAGCAGAGCCGGGAGTCGTGCTGGCCTATTCCGGTGGGGTTTGCATCGATATCAACGATCAGCCGTTAGATATGCCGATGGACCAGTTTGACACGCGCGGCCTGAGCGCTCGCCAGCGCTATCTGAAAGTGATATGGAATCTGCTTACGTGCTCGAGCATGTATGGTGTGATCCGGACGGCCGCCTTGAGAGAGAGTCAAGCCCCACAAAATATTTGGGGCCCGGATTTTTGTCTGCTCGGCGAGCTGGCGCTGAAGGGCGAATTTGCGCTCATTCCTGAACCCATGTTCTTCCGGCGCATTGTCAGACCGGACGAGCACGGCCAGATCGAGCTGCGAAAAAGGCGAGTGCTAATTGCGCTCGATCCGGAAAAAAACTCAGAAAAGATTGAACGTACTGTGCAGGATTTATTCCGCGAGCTGCGTGACGCTTTGATAAAACGTGTTCAGGAATCGGAGATGAGTCTGGCAGACAAACTTCGCGCACAACTAGGGACTTTCAATTGTTTTGAGAAACGTTTCGGA
This sequence comes from Blastocatellia bacterium, assembly GCA_963786645.1. Lineage (GTDB taxonomy): Bacteria > Acidobacteriota > Blastocatellia > Pyrinomonadales > Pyrinomonadaceae > PSRF01. The sequence goes on along the minus strand of CAWAZW010000009.1, from coordinate 105,652 downwards.
GTTCAATTGCCCGCTTTCTTCTGGCGGAAACGTCTGCCCGGCTTCGTGAAGCGCGGATTCAAAAGATACAAACCAGAGCTGCTCAGCCAGGGCGGTGGCACCGCCTGAAGCGTCTTTGCAGTTAGACACTGGAAACGTCTTGCAGTTCGAGACGGCTAAATGATGACAGAAAAACAGTTAACAGTAGCGCAGATTGGTTGCGGATACTGGGGTCCAAACCTCCTCCGGAACTTTTCTGCTCAAAATAATTGCTGGGTTAAGTTGGTCGCCGAGGTCAGCGAGGAACGACGACATTACGTGGAAAGCAATTTCCCGAAATCCCAAACTACCTCGGACTTCGACGATGCTTTAAACGACCCTGACATTGAAGCGGTGATCATCGCTACGCCTGCTGCATCGCACTACCAACTCACCAAACGGGCACTTGAAAACGGCAAGCATGTGTTCGTCGAAAAACCATTAGCAACCAGCACGCGAGAAGCCGATGAGCTTGTGGCTCTGGCTGAGAAGAAGAATAAGACGCTCATGGCGGGGCACACCTTTCTTTACAATGCCGCGGTTCGTTATGCGAAGAACCTGCTCGATGAAGGTGAGCTGGGGCAGGTCTACTACATCTATAGTCAGAGACTAAACCTGGGCCAGGTGCGATCAGATGTCAATGCATGGTGGAATCTTGCGCCCCATGACGTGAGTATTCTGCTCTACCTCATGAAAGGGGAATGCCCCGCCTCGGTTTCTGCTGTAGGTATCAGCTACATTCAGCCGGGAATTGAGGACGTCGTTTTCGCCACCCTAACGTGGGCCAACGGCGTAACTGCGCACATTCATGTTAGTTGGCTGGATCCGGGCAAGGTCCGCAAGATGACTTTTGTGGGCAGTCGGAAGATGGTTGTTTACGACGACGTAAGCGACGATAAAATCACCATTTTCGATAAGCGAGTGGATCGAGTTCCCAAAATTGGCGAACGCATGGACTACGATCAATTTAACAATTACCAACTGATTCACCGGACAGGTGATGTGCTGTTGCCGCGGATCTCTTTTCAGGAGCCGCTGAAAGTTGAGGCAGCGCATTTTTTGGAATGCGTGCAGACCGGACAGGCCCCGCTCACTGGTCCACAGCATGCACGAGACGTAGTCTCAATCCTGGAAGCCGGGCAGGAGTCGTTGAAAAGTGACGGCGCCAGAATGAATACCGCAAAATATAACGAGGTGGGAAGATAGTGAAAGTTTTGTTCGTTGGCAGTAAAGGCATGGGCGTTCTTGCGCTTAATGAACTCGTCAAGCAGCAGGCAAATATTGTAGGGGTCATCGCGAGGGCCGACGATCCGAGCCCGGACCAGTGGTATCCCTCAGTCACCGAATGTGCTCAGGGCCATGGTCTCTCGGTACACAAGCCTAAAGACATAAACGATCCCCAGTTTGTCGAGGAAGTGCGAAAACTCGCACCGGATCTACTGTTTACGGCTTTCTATCCCAAGATCTACAAGCGACCATTGCTGGAGGCTGTGGCGGGCCGTAGCGTCAATTTACACTTTGCACCGCTTCCCCGGTACCGGGGTTCTTATCCCGGCGCATGGGCCATAATCAATGGTGAGAAGCAGCATGGCATAACCATGCACTACATGGATCCGGGAGTTGATTCCGGCGACATCATCGCTCAAATCATGGTGGATATAGAGCCAGACGATACGGGCTTCACGCTTTACGAAAAATGTGAAGCTGCCGGTCTGGAGTTGCTGCGGAACACCTGGCCTAAACTCGCGAGCGGCGAGGTCGAGCGCAAACCACAGGATCCCGCGAAAGTGCTCTATCACGATCGGACCTTCCCCTACGGCGGCGTGATCAATTTCTGTTGGACGGCGCAGCAGGTTCACGATCACGTACGCGCCATGACGTTTCCGCCGTTCCCCAATCCGTTCACGTTCTTTCGAGCGCGGAAGTTGACAGTTCTGAAGACAAAAGTTGACGGCAACGGGCTGGCGGGAGATCCCGGAAAGATTGTAGGAACGACGGACGGACTAAGCGTTGAAACGCGCACAGGCGTAGTGCATATGCTCGCGTTTGCCGACAACCGTGGGAAAGAACGTCCGGCAGATGAAATAATTAAGGACTACGGTATGCAGGTGGGAGACTATTTGGGATGGTAAAAACTATGAATGTACCTTTAGTTGATCTTCATGCTCAGTATCTCAGTATTAAATCCGAGATTGACGCGGCAATGGAGCGCGTCATTACACGTACTGCGTTTATCGGCGGTGACGACCTGGCGCGATTCGAAGAAGAGTTCGCAGCTTACTGTGAAGCCGCTGCTTGTGTAGGTGTGGGCAACGGGACTGACGCTCTGTACCTGACTTTGCGGGCCCTCGGCGTGGGGCCGGGTGATGAAGTCATTACCGTCGCACACACCTTTATCGCCACGTCAGAGGCGATATCGATGACCGGCGCTCAGCCTGTTTTCGTCGACGTATCTGACGATACGATGCTGATGAATCCAGCGCTGATCGAAGCCGCAATTACGCCGCGCACGCGTGCGATCATCCCGGTGCACCTGTACGGGCAGCCTTGTGATATGGACGCGATAATGGAAATCGCTCGCCGTCACAATTTGAAAGTAGTTGAAGACGCGGCCCAGGCCCATGGCGCCAGATGGCGCGGCCGTCGTGCGGGTTCAATTGGTGATGCTGCTTGCTTTAGTTTCTACCCCGGAAAGAACCTGGGTGCATTCGGCGACGCAGGAGCGGTCGTGAGCCAGGATGAAGGGTTAATTGAGCAGGTTCGTATGTTGGCAAATCATGGCCGGCTCGAGAAGTACACGCACAAGATGGAAGGCGTTAACAGCCGATTGGATGGATTACAGGCTGCGGTCTTGCGCGTTAAGTTGAGCCATCTGGACGAGTGGAATGAACGTCGCCGGCAACACGCTGATTTTTATCTTGACGCCCTGAGCAACGAGTTACGAATGCCGGTGATCAACCGGAACGCCGAATCCGTCTGGCACCTTTTTGTCGTGCGGGTCGCGGATCGTGATTCGTTCCAGCAACGACTTAAAGAGGAAGGCGTTGCTACCGGCATTCATTATCCAGTTCCCCTGCACCTTCAACCTGCTTACCAGGAACGAAACATCCCATTAGGAACGTTTCCGGTAACTGAGCAAGCGGGACGCGAAGTATGTAGTTTGCCGATGTACGCAGAACTCACGCCCGCCCAACTTGAACAGGTAGTGAACGCGATCACGATGGCGAAAGTTGGGGTCTGACGATTCCGCTAAGCGTCCTGGCCTGCACGGTTGGTGTTTCTGACATGCGATCCTGAGACGCAACCTTATGAACTTCTGATGAAATGACCCCGTCCAGTTCAATTGCGGTAAAGCTCTCGAAGAACCCGGCACGGCTCGCATCATTCGCGCTCCAATCCATTTGGGCAGGAATAGTGCTTATCTGTGTTTGTGTTCTCTGGCTGATACTGTTTGTTCTGTTCCTACCCTTCCTCATCGTAGGTGAGCTACTTGGCTGGAATAGCGATGCCAAGCGACACGCCGCTTCGGAAAGCGCTTTGAGCGGTGTCTCATCATCAGATCAAAGCGGCGACCCCTCCGCCAATCTCCTGATCTTTGACCGCCGGAGCGATGTTTCAAAGCTGTTTGGCTGTAATACTCGCAGTGTGCGGTATCGTTGGTCCATCTTTTCCGAACGGCTCTCTGCTATTAAGAGTCAGGTGAAAGAACCGAACGCGCTCGACTTTGGAGCAGGTTCGCTGCGAGATAGTTTTGAACTATCGAAGCTCGGCTTTAGCGTCGTATCTGTCGACCTCGACAAGAGCGTGCTGCAGCGTTACTACGATTCCTACCCATGGCATGAAGTACCCAACGCTCCGCGAGTGTTTACCGATCCGTTGACCGATCTGGGTCAGCAAACTGGCTCAAACCGTTTCCATCTCGCTATCGCTTTCGACGTCATCGAGCACCTTGAAGATCCCGATGCTACCGTGAGAACAATTCGCTCTCTGTTACAAGAGCAGGGTCTCTTTTTCACCATAGTCCCGAATCGCAGAAGTATTTTTGAGAGATACTTCAAATACCACATCAGGAAATACCGCGAAAAGGGTCTAGCCTGGACGCCTGGCGTTCCTCATCTTCAGTTTAAAGACCCAGGCGAATGGGACCGGTTCTTCGAGAACAACGGCTTTAAGGTCCTTGAGCACGATATGGCAATCGGGTTTCTAGTTAACAATACCTGCGCCGTGCTGGGCTTGCCGATACGAGTGTGGGTGTGTCCTGTGCTGGCAATGATGGCCCATGTGGCCCATCGAAGGTTTGACGCGTTCGCATTTGAAAAGGCCTTTTCCCCTTCATGGCTTATGGAGCGCCTCCACCCGTGGGATATGCGTCTGAAGAAGCTGCTGTGGAATCAATTCGGATGGAACCTCATTGTTGTGCAAAAGGAATCCGTGTCGGGTGCCCACGGTACACAGTAAACCTGTTGACTAAATGAATTACCGGTTTCAAAAAATAACCACGGTCTATCCTGAGTTTGCGGCCCAGTTTCTAGCCGGCGAATCAAACCATCGTAAACTTACCTACCTGGAGCTACACCAAAGGTTCGTGGCGCAGTACTACGGCTGGTCCGATTACTATGGACGCCGGCTGCAAACTCTAGGTAACGACAGTCAGGAGATCTTCGCTTCACTTGAGCCGCTGCAAAAACAATGGGCCAGGGAGCACGACCGGCAATACAGTCAACGAGGCTGGCTGAAAGAAATTGTTCTGGCCCAGGTAAAAGCGTTTCGACCAGATGTGGTTTTTTTGCAGGATCTTTACGTCTTCGATGAACCCTTCCGTAGATTGCTGCGAGATGCGCTGGGCGGGCGCGTCATCATAATTGGTTTCCGGGCCGCGCCCACGGAAGACTATTCAATATTCAAAGACCTCGATTTGTCGCTGTCGTGCATTCCTCAATTTGTCGAGACCATGCGGGAGCACGGAGCTCGCGCAAAGCTGCTGATGCACGCTTTTGAACCTGAGATTCTGAAAGCACTCGAGCCAACACCCCTACGCAAGCTTGATTTCACATTCATAGGAAGTTTAATCCGCCGGCAAGGTGTACATGAGAAGCGTTTCGAATTGGTCGAAAAGCTTTTGGCCACTACCCCACTCGAGGTTTGGGGCAAAATAAGTGGAGCTGAAGCGGCCGCGAAGGGTTCCGGAGCTATGGCGAAAGCCGGCTATTACGCAACCCGCGCGATGGAAACCGTCAGTTTGCCGCAATCGATGCGAGCGCCCGTGCGTTTACTTTTCCAGGGGCCGGAGCCGCCCATTCACTCGCTGGAAAGTTCCTATCCTGGCAGATTTCATCCACCGGTTTTTGGTTTAGAGAACTTCGCTGTGCTTTCGAAGTCAAAGCTGACTTTTAACAACCATATCGATTGTGTCGGCAACGATGCCGGGAATATGCGTCTTTTCGAAGGTACCGGCACCGGGGCCTGTTTGGTCACCGATTGGAAGAACAACCTGCCGGAGCTCTTTGAGCCGGATGTGGAAGTCGTTGCCTACAAAAGCGTGGACGAGTGTGTCGAGAAGGTGACGTATCTATTGGACCACCCGTCAGAATATGAAGCGATTGGAGCAGCGGGCCAGAGCCGCACGTTGCGCGATCACACGTTCGATCAACGCGTGGAATGGCTGGATGCGCAGATTCAGAAACTGCTCGCCTGACCGGACCGTTTTATCTCGTGATGCCTTAACTTCTAAAGGTTTTGAGTGCACTGAATGGTTTCGTCGAAAATGAATTTGAGTAGTGACGCTGAAGCACCGGAGATGACTGTTCACGAAGCTATTATCCGGCTTCGGCGTGATCCGCTGTATGCAGACCTGATCCGCGACTCTTATCTGGACGAAGACGTGCTCGCATGCGCCGAGCGCTTTCAGTCATCAGATGAATTTTCCGAGACCCGGGCCCTCCTGGCTGAACGCCTGTCCGGTGCGACGGTGCTGGACCTCGGCGCCGGTACCGGCATCGGCTCCTACGCGCTGGCGAAGGCGGGTGCGGGGTTAATCTATGCGTTAGAACCGGACTCCAGCGACGTGGTGGGCAACAATGCTATTCGGATGTTGTGCGATGGGCTGCCGATTAAAATACTCGAAGCTGCAGGCGAAGAAATTCCACTCTCTGATGAAGAGGTGGACATCGTTTACGCTCGCCAGGTTCTGCACCACGCACGAGATCTGAATCAATCTCTACGTGAATGCGCCCGCGTTCTGAAGCGGGGCGGCATATTCTTCGGGATTCGCGAGCCGGTCGCCGACGATGCGAGGCAGTTGCAAATCTTCTTAGACGAACATCCGGTTCATCAACTGGCCGGAGGCGAGCACGCCTTCAGTCTGGACGAATACATTGGCGCCATCCGCTCCTCGGGCCTAACACTTAAGCGTGTGTTGGCGCCTTATGATACGGTCATCAACAGTTTCCCCGGCATCCGCACGACGGCGGAAGTCAGGCGCCTTCCTGAAACGATGTTGGCGAATCGCTTCAAGTGGATGGGGAAGCTTGCCGGGTTCCTGCCGGGGGTAAAACCTTTAGTCAGGAGAAGGCTAAATCGCGAACCTCTTCCGGGGCGGTTGTATTCATTCTTCGCAATAAAGCCGTAGTCTCCGAAACGATCAGATGAGTCCTTTCAAACTGATACGACAACTGGCCGCTGACGTTCTCGGGCTGTCCAACAGGCTGGCTGCAACCGACAGTAAGATTGACCAGTTGAAAGAGCTGGCGGGCCGAAACATCGTTAACCAGATCAAGGCCCACGGGATTTACGAGGACATCCACGATGCGGAGTTTAAGGTGTACTCGCAGTTTGGCGACGACGGCATAATCCAATACCTAATCAATAACGTGGAACTCGATAGCCGGACGTTCGTCGAGTTCGGTGTGGAAGATTACGTTGAGGCGAATACCAGATTTCTACTCGTAAATGACAACTGGCGTGGCCTGGTGATTGATGGAAACGAACAGAATATTCAGCTTATCAAGAACAATCCGATCTATTGGAAACACGAACTCACTGCTGTTCATCACTTTGTGGACAAAGAGAACATCAATGACGTCATCTCTCGGAATGATTTTTCCGGCCCGCTTGGTATTTTGAGTATCGACGTTGACGGCAACGATTATTGGATATGGGAAGCCCTCACGGTCGTTGATCCCGCGATTGTGATCGTGGAATACAACAGTGTCTTCGGTAATGAGCACGCAGTGACAATTCCCTACGATCCGAAGTTCATTCGGACCAGGGCCCATTTCAGTAACTTGTATTCGGGTTGTTCATTGAAGGCGCTCTGCATGCTCGCCGACCAGAAGGGCTACGTCTTCGTTGGTTCAAACAGCATTGGCAACAACGCTTATTTTGTGAGGAAAGATAAAGTTGGTAATATCAGGCGTCATACTGTCAAATCCGGCTACGTTGAATCCAGATTCAGAGAGTCGCGCGACGCCCAGGGAAAACTGTCATACGTCTCAGGCCCGGAGCGCATCAACCTGATCAGTGACATGACGGTCTTCGACCTGGAGAAGAACAGCCTGGTGAAAATAAAAGAGCTTTGATGTTGGCCCACCCGCGAAACTCGGGCCGCCGGACAGCGCAACTTCATGTCGAAACGTATCTCCGCGGCCACGCCATCAGCTTGAAGTTCATAAGAGTTCTCCAACGCCTAACGCTTTTTCCATCACTTTCAGAGGACAATACTTGAGATGACGAGACCATTCATCCCTGTTGCGCGGCCCGACCTTTCCGGCAACGAAGAGAAGTATGTCGTCGAGGCCATTCGCAGCAGTTGGATATCGTCGACTGGGCCCTTCGTAAAGCGATTCGAGGAAGAGTTTGCCGAGATGTGCGGAACGCGCGCGGCCATCGCGGTATGTAACGGCACGGTGGCGCTGCATTTGGCTCTTCTGGCACTCGATGTCAGAGCAGGCGACGAAGTGTTAGTGCCTTCCCTTACCTACGTTGCCACCGCGAACGCCGTGCGATACGTCGGAGCGGAGCCCGTCTTCGTGGACGTGGACCCTGACACCTGGTGTATCGACCCCGCGTTACTCGAGGCCAGCATCACGCGGCGCACACGGGGCATCATCGCCGTTCACCTTTACGGACATCCGGCAGACATGGACGCCATCAACCACATCGCGGCCGTCAACGGATTGTGGGTTGTGGAGGACGCTGCCGAATCCCACCTGGCCCGTTACAAGGAGCGCCCAACCGGCAGTCTGGCCCAGATAGCCACCTGGTCTTTCTATGGCAACAAGACGTTTACTTCTGGGGAAGGCGGAGCAATTACGCTCAACGACAAGCAGCTTGAGATTCGCATGCGCACTCTTCGTGGACAGGGAATGGATCCACAGCGTCGCTACTATTTCCCCGTAACGGGCTACAATTTTCGTTTGACGAACATCGCGTGTGCCATCTTGTGCGCGCAACTAGAACGTGGCAAGGAGATCATCGAGGAGAGACGTGCGATTTTCGCCAAGTACACAGACCTGCTTCAGAAGGTTCCGGGCATCGGATTTCAACCTGTGGCGGAATGGGCCGAACCCACGCCCTGGCTCTTCTGTGTAACTGTGGAGAAAGCGTACGGGCTAACTCGCGACGAATTGGCGGCGCTACTGGCGGATAAAGGCGTGGAAACTCGACCTTTCTTCATTCCCTTGCATACCTTGCCGCCCTTTCGTGAAGAGTCGCGCCGGCGTCAGGAATTGCTTCCTCATACGGACGGGCTCAGCGCGTCGGGTCTAAATCTTCCAACCTATTCCGGATTAAAGGACGAAGAGATCGAATACATTGCTGAGGTGATCCGTGAAGCTGGTTCAAAATAACCCTGGCCCTGCAGTTTGAGCGCAGTTCCCGCAAACGAAAATACATGAGAGTAATCTACATGGGGAAAAACAAGCTCTCGGCTGTCGAGGGCTTGCGATACCTCGTCGAAAAAGGATTTGAAGTGGTGGCAGTCGTCGCGCCACCAAGCAGCGAGATATCACACGACGGTGAAAGCCTGTTCGACGCGTCTTGCGATCTAAACATTCCGGTTACCACGGATGTTGAACTCTACGAACGACTAAATTCAGAGAGTGGACGGACTGGGTTCGACTTGGGAAATGTGGACCTGGTTATTTCGTTTCTGTTCTGGAAGAAGATAAAGAAGCCCTTGATTGATTTGCCTCGCCTTGGGTGCATCAATTTCCATCCGGCTCCGCTCCCTGATGTTAGAGGAGTCGCAGGTTACAACATCGCCATCTATGACAGATTGCCAAGTTGGGGAGTCTCCGCCCACTTTGTTGACGAGTTCTTCGACACGGGCGACATTATCGAAGTCTCAAGGTTTGATATTGACCCTGACAATGAGACAGCCTACTCCCTTGAAGCAAAAAGTCAGTCTATGCTGGTGGATCTCTTCAAGCGAGTTATGGATATGGTCCAACGCGGCACTTCGCTTCCTAGGAGTCCTCAGGGAGAGGGTCGCTACATTTCGAAACCGGACTTCGAAAAGCTCAGAAAGATCCAGCCGGAGGACACTCTGGAAGAGATTGAAAGGAAAATCAGGGCTTTCTGGTTTCCACCCCATGGCGGAGCCTTTGTCGAGATTCACGGCAAAGAATTTACACTCGTTGATGAAAGGCGCTTGCAGGAGATAGCGCGCGCCGCTAAGAAGTCACAAACGCAGGAATAGGCGTTAACTGGATCAACTCCTTGCCTCTTCATCCCCCTTGCCCAAACAACCAATTCAGGTCGCGTGAAAAAGGCAGTGCGGCTCAGCTTCATTGATGAATAATCGAAGATTAAACGTGGGCTACTGGCTGGGCGACGCTTCACTCAATAGCGGTGGCATAGGTCCATACGCTTGGCGGACCTTGCGTTTACTTCTATCCAACCCGCAAGAGGACATTAAGCTGGTTGTGCTTTGCTACGCTCAGGTTGAAGCACGCGTCAGGGAGTTAATTGAAAACTTACCGGCGTCCCAAAGCGTCGAGATCCTCGTTCTACCCCAGTTGCCTGCGCGGCTCAGGGCATTGCTACAACCAAATCTTGCGCCATCTATTCCCGACAAATCGCCCAACGCACAGGCTTCGACCACTACCGAAGACTGGCTTGCCCGTGAGCAAGCGCGTCAACTCGCTCTTGCTCAACTCGGCCCGGACTTTCAGGATGAACCGTTGGCTTGCGCGTCACAATCTCGACGTATTGCACTTTCCGACCCAGCTTCCCGTGCAATTTGATTTGAAGTTACCGTACATCGTCACCATGCATGACGTGCAGGAGCTGCACTTCCCGGAATACTTCACTCCCGAACAGAGAGCTTTCCGGGCAGTCAATCACGGGGCAGCCGTTGATCGAGCCAGCAAAGTGATCGTTTCCTTCGACCACGTCAAAAGCGATTTAATGAAGTATTTTCATGTGCCTGAAGAAAAGATACAGGTTTGTTCGCTCTCGCTAGACAATCTGGCACTGCCAAAACCTTCCGTTGCGGCAGCAAGCGTCTATGACGAAAAGTATTCGGCGCGCAAGCCGTATCTGCTCTACCCGGCACAGACCTGGCCACACAAGAACCACCTGCGCCTGCTCGACGCGCTTGCCGTGGCAAGGCAACGTGGACTTTCACACTTGGGCCTGATTTGCACAGGACATAAGAATGAGCATCAGGCAACAATCGCAGCCCACGCGGAAGAGCTTGGGCTAGCCGGAGTCGTTCTCTTCGCCGGCCTCGTTGCTGAAGATGAGCTCGCGTGGCTTTATCAACAGGCTGCACTCGTAGTCATCCCGACCGAGTATGAAGCAGGAAGTTATCCGTTGTACGAGGCGATGAGTGTCGGGGCTCCGGTAATTTGCTCGGATGTCACCTCATTGCCTGAGACCATTGGGGACCGCCGGTTTCTCTTCAGCCCGTATGACGTTCAGGCGATGGCTGATTTGATAGAACGAATGCTTACAGATGGAGAGCTGCGTGCTGACAATCTCCAGAATAGCGCCAGCCAGGTTTTGCGGTTGCGTGAATACAACCCGAGTGGGCAATTTTATAAGGTCTACCGGCAAGCCGTGAACTAAATGGACCTTAGGGTTCTTAAACTTCGCCGTGTTTGTCTCATATCGCGGAATTGTTTAAGATCCCAGTCCAGAAGCCACATGAGCAGCAGTCTCAGCCAGACCAACCGGAGTCACACGAGAAACCAGGCTGGAGATAACGAGCGATCCATTGATCATCTCGAAGCGCAAAATGAGGTTGTGCGAATCGCACAAACTTGAATTGCGCTGCATGGTCCTGGCTAACCCAAAGTCGTAAAGGTAGCAGTCTTAACGTGAAAAAAGCATTGATTACGGGCATTACCGGGCAGGATGGGTCCTATCTTGCGGAACTATTGCTCGGCAAGGGTTACGAAGTGCACGGCATTATCCGGCGGGCTTCCACCTTCAATACCGGCCGCATCGATCATCTGTACAAGGATCCGCACATAAACGGTGTGCGACTCTTTCTGCACTACGGCGACATCGCCGACTCCACAAACCTGATCAAGCTGCTTTATCGGATCCAGCCCGATGAGGTCTACCATCTGGCTGCTCAGTCGCACGTGCGCGTCAGCTTCGACATTCCCGAGTACACCGGCGACGTTACTGGGCTAAGCACGGTGCGAATTCTGGAAGCGATCCGGGAAACTGGTGTTGGCTCGAAGTTTTATCAGGCAAGCTCGTCGGAGATGTTTGGCAAGGTGCAAGAGGTGCCGCAGCGCGAAACTACGCCATTCCATCCGCGAAGTCCCTATGGTGCAGCCAAGGTTTATGCCTATTGGGCCACCGTAAACTATCGCGAGAGTTACGACCTGTTTGCCTGCAACGGCATCCTCTTTAACCACGAGTCGCCTCGCCGCGGCGAAACATTTGTCACGCGAAAAATTACCCGCGCCGTGGCTCGCATCAAGGCGGGAAAGCAGGACAAGCTTTACCTGGGAAATCTTGACGCCAAACGCGACTGGGGTTACGCCAAAGAATATGTTGATGCGATGTGGCGAATGCTTCAACAGGATCACCCTGACGACTATGTGATTGCTACCGGTGAAACGCATTCAGTGAGAGATTTCCTAACCGAAGCTTTTTCCCACGTAGATCTGGATTGGCAGAAGTATGTCGAGCTCGATGAGAAATACTTGCGACCTGCGGAAGTGGATCTGCTCGTAGGAGATGCGACCAAGGCGCGCGAAGAGCTTGGCTGGCAGCCCGACGTCACCTTTAAGGAACTGGTCCGACTAATGGTGGATGCAGACGTGGCGATGGTGAACAATGACAGCACGCAACACGAAAACTTTGGTGATCTTGGGATTGTCCCTAATTCGGCACGCGCCTAACCGCCGCCGGGAAACGAGCCAGGGGTTCGGCTAAAAGAAATGCCAGATAACTTTCCATATCGCCGCGTCGTCGTAACGGGTGGCGCCGGCTTTCTGGGACGCTTCGTCATTGAGCGTCTCCGCGGTTACAACGACCTGGAAATCTTTGTTCCTCGCCAGCAGGATTACGACCTCATTGAAGCCGGCGATATCAGTCGGCTTCTGGAGGAAAAAAAACCGGATCTAATTATCCATCTCGCTGCCGTCGTCGGCGGCATTGGTATCAATCAGAAAAACCCGGGCAAGTTTTTTTACGACAACCTGATGATGGGCGTGCAGCTCATCGAACAGGCAAGGCTACATGGTGTGAAGAAGTTCGTGGCGCTCGGCACCGTCTGCGCTTATCCGAAATTTACGCCCACGCCTTTCCGCGAAGATGATTTGTGGAATGGCTATCCCGAAGAGACGAACGCGCCGTATGGACTTGCAAAAAAGATGATGCTGGTGCAGTCGCAGAGTTATCGAGAGCAGTATGGCTTCAACTCCATCTTTCTTTTGCCCGCTAATCTTTACGGCCCTGGCGATAACTTCGATCTGGAAACCTCCCATGTGATTCCCGCGTTGATTCGCAAGTGTGTTGAAGCACGCGATGCAAACAAGCCTTTTATCGAAGCCTGGGGTACGGGTGACGCTTCTCGCGAGTTTCTTTACGTTGAAGACTGTGCTGAAGGGATCGTGCGTGCGGCCGCGACATACGATGAAAGTGATCCCGTTAACATCGGCAGCGGGAGCGAAGTCCAAATTCGCGATTTGATGCGACTGATAGCCCGGCTAACGCGCTTCGAAGGCGAAGTGCGATGGCAGCACGATAAACCGGACGGACAACCGCGACGCAGGCTGGACGTGTCACGTGCTTTCGACAAGTTTGGCTTCCGTGCGCAGATGCAATTGGAGGAAGGATTGCGGCGCACCATCGAATGGTTTGAGACGCATCGATCCCAGCCGGCAGAACCCAGGGTCGACAAGAACCGCGTAACTCGATCACGGCCGAAGCCTGACCCTCTGTCAAAATCTCCAGCGCAGTATTAATTACCCGAGTCGTAAGTTTTTATGAAACGTGCTCTAATCACGGGAATTACCGGGCAAGATGGCAGCTATCTCGCCGAACATCTGCTTGGACTTGGTTATGAAGTCCATGGATTGGTTCGTCGCGTCGCTTTGGAAGATCCCGACCGGCGCTTCGGTCGTATTCTTCACATACTCGATGAGATTACGCTCCATCAGGCAAGCCTCGAAAGTTATCCAAGCATCTTCAGTATTTTCAGTAAGTCTAAATTTGACGAGTGTTACCACCTGGCAGCACAAAGCTTTGTCGCCGAAAGCTTTGCGGACGGGTTCTCAACCATCAACACGAACATCAATGGTACTCACTTCATGCTCGCTGCTGTGCGTGAACTAAATCCCGAATGCCGCTTTTACTTTGCCGGGTCTTCAGAGATGTTCGGCAATGCCGAGGAAGTTCCCCAGCGCGAAACCACGCGGTTTCCATCCACGCAGCCCGTACGGCATCAGCAAGACTGCCGGGTTTGAGCTAACTCGAAACTACCGGGAAGCGTATGGAATGTTTTGCGTGAACGGTATCCTGTTCAATCACGAGAGTCCGCGTCGTGGTTTTGAATTTGTTACCCGCAAAATTACGTCGACCGTGGCCAAGATCAAGAGCGGCAAGTCCGTTGAATTGCAGCTTGGTAATTTGGCCGCATGTCGCGATTGGGGACATGCGTCCGATTACGTCCGCGCCATGCACCTGATGATGCAACAACCTACAGCCGACGATTATGTGATCGCCACTGGCGAGACGCACTCGGTCGCTGAATTTTGCGAACGCGCTTTTGCCGAAGCCGATCTGGATTGGAAAGAGTATGTGGTCCAGGATGACAGGCTGTTTCGTCCCGCTGAAGTCGACTTGCTGGTTGGCGATGCCACCAAGGCCCGGCACAAACTCGGCTGGTCTCCGAAGTATTCTTTCAGCGACTTGATTAGTGAGATGGTGGCGTCGGACCTGCAACAAGTGTCGGGCGTAGCTATCGGGAGCGAAAGCCGCGCCGCCTCCTCCAACTTGATTTGAACCTTCAATGCTGCGCGATGCGCAGGCGAAAGTAAGTCAGCCAATTTCCAGGATGCACTATCACTTAATCGGAATATGCGGTACGGCGATGGCTGCGCTCGCCGGCATGTTGCAAGCGCGCGGACACCGCGTCACCGGCTCCGACGAAAATGTTTATCCACCCATGTCCACGATGCTCGCCTCATTGGGCATCGCCGTGAACCAGGGATACAAACCCGAACATCTTGATCCGGTGCCTGACTGCGTAATTGTTGGTAACGCAATTCCCAGGGGCAATCCGGAAGTTGAAGCAACTCTCACTCGTAAGTTGCTTTATCGATCGCAGGCGGAAGTCGTAAAGGAAGAGTTCATTCGAGGACACCGGTCGCTTGTGGTTGCCGGGACACATGGGAAAACAACTACAACCAGCATCGCGGCCTGGGTGTTGGACCAGGGCGGCTTTGATCCCACGTTCCTGATTGGGGGCGTCGCGCAGAATTTTGGCGTCAGCTTTCGCGTGACTGACAGCGACTACTTCGTTATCGAAGGTGATGAATACGACACGGCCTACTTCGATAAAGGGCCCAAGTTCATGCATTACCTGCCCGAAATCGCGATCGTCAACAACATTGAGTTTGACCATGCCGACATCTATCGAGACCTCGATGCAGTCAAACTAGCTTTCCGGCGCCTGATGAATCTGGTTCCGGCAAACGGTCGCTTGATTGCCGGCTGGGACAGCCCCGACGTTCGCGACGTCGTAAATGCGATGGGTGATAAGTTGTTCACTCAGCTCGAAACATTTGGCGTCAGTGAAGACGCTAAGTGGCGACTTGTTGATTCAGACTTTTCCGGCGAGCTCAGCAGTTTCACAGTGACTCGCGGCGGCGAGGAATGGGGGCGCTTTGAAACGCCACTGCCCGGCGAGTTCAACCTGCTGAATTGCCTGGCAGTTGTAATCGCGGCGGATGCATGGGGCATCAAACGCGACGTCATCGGGGAAGCGTTGCGCACGTTTAAGAATGTGCGGCGTCGCGCCGAAGTCAAAGGTGACGCTCGGCGGGATTACCGTAATCGATGATTTTGCGCATCATCCGACGGCAGTGCGCGAAACCTTACGCGGATTACAAGGCAAGTATCGCGGGCGTCGCATGATTGCCGTATTTGAACCGCGCTCTTGGTCGTCGCGCCTCGCAGTTTTTCAGGATCAATATGCCGATGCGTTCACGGCTGCGGACTACGTGGTAATCGCGAGTGTGTTCGATAGCCAGAAGGCGTTAGAGAAAGGTAAGACGCTGGATACGCACCGATTGATTGAGGACATCGCCGGACAAGGTAAGCCAGCGTTTGTTCTGCCGGATGCGGAAGCAATAATTGAACACCTGTTGCCGCAACTACATGAAGGCGACGTCGTGGCGATCATGTCAAACGGTGGCTTTGATGGGATTCACGAAAAGCTTCTGGCACGACTAGCAGATCCAGGAGGCAGGAGCAGGACGCAGTCGCCAGGATAACGAAATGAAAAATGAGAATTGACAGATGAGAAATGGAAAATCAGATTCCTGCTACCGCCTCCTGCTTTCTGCCTCCTGCCTCCTGCTCCTGGCCTACTGCCTACCGATCTCCGCTTCCGGTACTGCGCGCGCGACAACCAGCGGTTTGGGAATCTCTTTCAAGATCTTCAATCTTTGCGGGAGCCATCTCCACACGCGAAGTCAAAACGCGGCGAATCGCTTTCGGTAAAAACTTGGCAGCCAGTATTGCAGCAGCGCCCACCAGTTCAATGATGTCCCCACCGCCCTTCCAATGCTCGCGAACGATCTTCGGATCGGTCCGCTCCATCAGCCGCAACAACGTCAAGGCGATCAAATACGCGTCATCAATTTGGCCCACGAAGGGCAGCATGTCGGGAATCAAATCAAGCGGAACGATTGCGTAGACGATCGCTCCTGCAACTAAAGCGCGTTCAGCCACCGGCACCCGTTTGTCTGTGAGCAAACGAAGGCAGAGCGCCACCATGTTCGGTATAAACAACAGCACGTTCTTCAGTCGTCGCTTTGCCAATAGTCCTGCCATCGTTCCTCCGAAAAGAAGAGCTTCTAAAAAGATTTGGGGGTGCGGCTAACTTACCACGACCGGGAAGCCCTTGTAACCCGGCGTAACCCGCCACGCTGGACGATCCAACTTGAGTGTGCGGCTTGTTCTCGCCGTCAGGGTTCGCTAGACTCACCTGCCACACAAAACCCTAGCTGAATTTCGATACATTCTATGGACATACTCGAACGTATTCGCCAGCGCGCTGCCGCCAGGCCGCAGCATATTGTTTTGCCCGAGGGAAACGACCCGCGGACCGTGGTTGCCGCCGGTATCTGCGCACGAAATCGATTGGCTCGTATAACCGTGCTTGGCGACGAGTCGACGATGCGACATTCTGCGGAGCAGCACGGCGTTGATCTTGGCGGAGTTGAAGTGTTGGACCACCGGCGCTCTCCTGATTTCGAAAAGATGGTCACCATCTTTCACGAGTTGCGGCGGGCCAAAGGCCTGATGGCTGATGAAGCGCGCACGTTGATGTCGGATCCGCTTTATTACGGCAATATGATGGTCCGTCTCGGTAAAGCCGATGGGTCTGTGGCGGGCGCGACCAATACGACGTCTCATACAGTCCGTGCGGCCCTTCAATGCATTGGAGTTCGATCAGGATTCAAACTCGTATCCAGTTTCTTTTTGATGTCTTTGAAAGACAGTAACTTTGGTCATGACGGAGCGATGATATTTGCCGATTGCGGCGTGGTGATTGAGCCGTCGGCGGCCGAACTGGCCGAGATTGCAATCGCTTCGGCAGATTCATTTCGTGCTTTGTTAGGGGCGACGCCGCGCGTTGCGATGCTCTCTTTCTCGACAAAGGGCAGCGCCAAACACCGGCTTGTTGACAAGGTGGTGGAAGCCACGCGCACCGTTAAGGCACGTGCTGCTGATCTGGAGATAGATGGAGAACTACAGGCGGATGCGGCGCTGGTTCCGAGCGTCGCAGGATCAAAGGCGCCAGGTTCGCCTATCGGGGGCCGGGCAAACGTCTTGATCTTTCCAGATCTTCAATCGGGGAACATTGCTTACAAGCTTACTGAACGATTGGCTGGCGCCACGGCCATCGGTCCGATTCTTCAGGGCCTCGATAAACCGGCCAACGACTTGTCACGTGGATGCAAAGCTGAAGACATT
Source organism: Blastocatellia bacterium (assembly GCA_963786645.1). Lineage (GTDB taxonomy): Bacteria > Acidobacteriota > Blastocatellia > Pyrinomonadales > Pyrinomonadaceae > PSRF01. Next base: position 87,964 of record CAWAZW010000009.1, on the reverse strand, counting down.
GTCGACGCCGTAGCCATAACCGCCGTCCAATCGCAGGCGCGTCAGGCAACGGCTTAGAGTACAGTCCACTAACACACTAATAATACGAACCAGTGCCTCTCGAAACTCGGTTGCGGGCAACTCTAAACCGGTTGAAACGGCATCCAACCTCCTCAAATCCCTCCGGAAAGGTAGCAATGTTGTTGCGGAAATACTGGAAACTCTTTTTTGTCGGATTGTTTGCTGATCACCGTCACTGCAGTCAATGCGCAGCAGAAGGCGCCTCAGCCATCTCCCACACCCCCAATCGAACAGGATGATCCCGTCAAAGTCTTTACCGAGGAGGTGCGGTTGCCGGTTATGGCGGTAGACCAGTATGGGCATTACGACCCGACGCTCGAGCCGGACGATGTTCTGATACTGGAGGATGGTGTGGCCCAGCAGGTCAGGAGCGTCAGACACATCCCAGCCAACGTGGTATTGGTGCTCGACACAGGTGGTGAATTGAGTGGACTGGGAGGGCAATCGAAGCGCACCAGCCTTACGCGCGAAGTTGCGATTGCGCTGTTGAATCAACTTTCTCAAAACACTTCCGTGGCGACACTGCAGTTTAATAACTCAGTGGAAGTGATTCAGCCGTGGACCACTGACCGTGCTGCCATTCTTAAGGCCCTGAAAACGCGACTATCGTCCGGGAAACGGGCTCGCTTTTCCGATGCGGTGGCGCGCGCGGCTGATGTTCTCAAAGATCGCCCCGAGGGAACTCGTCACGTGGTCTTCATTACCGACGGTGTCGACACGCCCGGGCGGCAAAATTGATCGCGCACAAGCATTTAAACGACTCGCATCGTCAAGAGCGACGGTGCACATTATTAGTTACACGGAATTCGTCAGACAGAAAAAGACTGAGAATCGCGAGGCACTCAATACCGGGCAAATGCCCAACTCGTCAGATCCGATCAGAACTATGGATCCCACACAGCCTCCAGGTACAACCCGCAGTCCGACGTTCGGAGTGGGAATACGGTTCGATCCCCCGATGAGGCGCCAGCGCAAGGCATATGAAGCGGAGGTGAGAAATAGCCAGCGCATCCTCACCGAACTGGCCGATGAAACCGGGGGCCGAATATATCTGCCGATAAACAGCGAACAGATGGTGGCGCAGGCGCGTGAAGCCGCGAAGGAGATCGGCGCTGAGTTTGTTGTGAGTTATAGACCGAAGCGCCCGCTTGCTTTTGCAAAGCGAGGCGAGTATCGGAGGATTGAAGTGGCTTCGAGAAGGGTTGGACTAAGCCTGCGTTCGCGACGCGGTTATGTAGTGCCCGAACAGTCAGCAGGAAACTGATTCTGGAGCGCTCGTTACGCGACAACTTCCAGTTGCGATTCCAGGATTTCGACCATGCGGCGCACTTCAAGCTCTTCGTCCTTTTTCACGAGCGAGCGCGCGTGCAGTTCTTCCCAATCGCCCTGCGGCACACGGTGGAAAGCTTCTACTACTTTCGGATCAAACTGTTTTCCGGCCCAGTCATCGAGTTCCTGAGCGGCGTCTTTGTAAGGTTTGCCTCTACGATAGACACGATCGCTGGTCATCGCGTCGAAGGCGTCCGCAACGGAAAAGATCCTGGCGCACAAATCAATTTCTTCACTCTGCAGTCCGAGCGGATACCCGGAACCGTCCCACTTCTCATGATGCTGTGCGACGACGCGCGCGGCGCCTTCCAGAAATTCGATCCCTCGCAGAATCTGTTGACCGTGCATCGGATGCTCTCGCATCAGCACCCACTCTTCTTCGGTCAACTTCGCGGGTTTGCGGAGAATCAGATCAGGCACGCCAATCTTCCCGATGTCATGCAATAGAGAGCCGAATTCCAGTGCCTTCATTCGCGAAGCATCGAGGCCGTATTCTTTTCCCAGACGCAGACTGTAAGTGACAACTCTTTCGGAGTGACCATGCGTTTCCTGGTCCCTGGTCTCCAGGGCCGCCGTTAACGCTTTTAGGGTGGATCGGTAAGCATCTTCGAGAGAATTCAACGTGTGGTCCAATTCGGCCGTGCGCTGTTCAACTAGCTCTTCCAGGTGATTCTCGTAGCGTTGTTTGGCTACTATCAAATCCTGATGTTCGAGTGCGCGCTTCACGACCGCTTCCACCTGTCGCAGATCAAACGGTTTCATGACATAGTCGAAAGCACCCAGCCTCAGTGCGCCGATCGCGCTCTCCACTGTTTGCATACCGCTAATCATCACTACCACAGTATTCGGAGCACGCTCTTTTACGTACGGAATCATCTCCAAGCCGCTCATACCCGGCATCGTTATGTCGCTTACAACCAGCTCAAACTCGCGGTTCTTTAACGCTTCGAGCGCCAATTCCGCTGAGCCGGCCGTATCGCAATCGTATTCGCCTTCAAATAGATCAGTCAGGATTGCCGTTATTTCCGGCTCGTCATCGACGATGAGAATGCGTGATCGCGCGCTAGCTGACATAGTTGTGTAACTCCTGGGGGGCGTTGATGAACGGAAGAACTTGAGACGGGAAAATTGAGGGTCAGAAACAGCTTGTAAAGATGCCGCCCTCGTGGGACAGGCCTAGCATTCTACAGATTTTCTGGAAGTGTGGCAAACAAGTTTTTGCATTGGGCTAAACTACTGATTCCTGAGGATTTTGCTGCGATATCAGGTGGGCGGAAACCGTCAAAAAGAACGATGCGCGACCTCGCTAAAACGACGAAGACGCGCATCCCGAAAAGATTGATTGACTAGTATCGCGCTGGACGCCGGCGTTTGCGAATGCCGTAGGTGTACACGGCCGCGCCGCCCCCGCCCACAGCAGAGCCTATCAAAGCGCCTTTCTTTCCACTTGCGAGTCCGCCAACGAGTGCGCCGGTGGCGACGCCACCGGCAGTGGTAAGTTTGTCCCTATGCTTTTGCCAGAAGCTCCTGCCGTGCCGGTGCCCGTCGCCAATGCAGCTGCGATGTGTGTGGTATGTGTTGCTGTGTCTGTGTCGGAAGCTGCCACACCTCCTCTGTGCGGAGACGGGCACTTCAAGCATCACCAGAAAAACCAGTAATACGAAGATAGAAACCAACTTATTCATGAAGTTCCTCCTTGCGGCCTATTACGCCGTTGCGGGAGAGAAAACTCACTGGAGGGGGTTGCAAAGCGATTGTATTTGCTAATGAGACCGATGTCCAAAGTGAGCGCGGCGTTAAATTTTAACGCTAAGATCTTAATCTTCGTGCCCTGGACCGGCATAAGTCTTGGCTGGTAATTCTGATTGGATTGAGAAGGGGTATGGTGCCGGAGGTCGGACGGCTGTAGCTTATGCATTGTTGGATCGACGATTCGACGTTTACGTAAACTGCGAATGGCTCACGGTCGCCCTTCGAGAAAAGGTTCCGCCCTCCTCGATAACCAGTGAGCCATTTGTGTGACTGCGAGCCCGCTGACTACTGCCCTCTTACCGACAACGAGACTAAAAAGAATAGCGTAGTTAGGATTATTATAAGCAGACCAGCCTCGACGAAAGTCCTTCGTATCCTAAACATAATTGAGCCTCCCCGAATCCGGTAAGCGCCAAGGTAATTACTTTTCAAATTAAGATGATTCCTGGATCGAAACCTTGGCTGATAAAATGTGATGTTCATTGCTTGCCTCTAAACTTTAGGATGAGCATTCCCCACAATCCCAAAGCAACGTCCCTTACAAGAAGCCGCTCTTCGCTCTCCAGTACCGTGTGTTTATGAAACGCTTTACTGTCATGAGCGATCAACCAATCTTGCAAAGATCTTCTGACGTTAAGATGCCGCCGGCATTGTCGGGGCCTATTTTTGCTCGCGCTGCAGCTTCTGACGCGTACAACAATTTAAGGAATGGGGGAGCAATCACAGTTGTAGCAACGGCCATGAACAAAACTACACCGTAGAGTTCAGCTCCGATCACTGCCAGGCTCAAACCAATTTGGGCGACTATGATTCCCACTTCGCCTCGCGGTACCATTCCCATGCCCACCTGTGCTGCACGGTTAAGTCCGAGGTTGAACGCTCCCAAGCCGCAACCTAATAGCTTCGTCGCAATCGCGACCAAAGTAACTAGAACGCAAAGTACCATCACGGATGATGAACGAAAGACGCCCAGACTGAGCTGCATACCGATGTTGACAAGAAAGAATGGCACGAGGAATTCTGTTACTCCACTCATCTGTCTGTGCATTCTCGGATTGTCTTCAGCAGCTTCAGCGACGGCCATTCCTGCGAGAAAGGCGCCGATGATCGCGGCAACTCCGATGTACGATGCCGCTACTGATAGACCAAGGCACAACACTAATCCGAAGATAAAGATCCCTTGCCCGCTGCGCATGCGTTCAACGCTGGGTGCAACCCGAGTAACGACAGGCGCACCAACGAGAGCGACAAAGGCGGTAAACCCGATCGCCAAACCGGCGGTCGTAAGGATCTCGAGGTAGTTAACTGTACCTGCTGCCATACTGGACACGATTGCAAGAACCAAAAGGCCGAGAATGTCGTCAATGACCGCAGCACCGAGAATGATGCGAGCGGTAGGCGCATCGAGCAGTCCCATTCCGGACAGTACGCGTGCAGTAATCCCTACAGATGTCGCAACCATTGCGGTGCCAACGAACAGCGCTTCAATGCTGGTACTACCCCAGGCCCGCATGAGCAGCCAACCACCAAGCAGTGGCGCAATCACGCCCAGTACTGCCACCACGGCTGCTTGTTTGCCGACCTTGAAGATGGCCGCAGGTTTGGTTTCAAGTCCGACAGTAAACAGGAGGAAGATGACGCCAATTTCAGCCAGCAGACTGGTGATTTCTGACGGAGCAGCCCAACCAAAAAGACTCGGCCCAATGATGACTCCTGCCAGTATTTCGCCGGCAACCGCTGGTTGACGGAGTCGCTCGAACAACTCGGCCATGAGCTTCGCCGCGACGAGCATTATGAACAACGTCAGCAACACCCTTGTCTCGCTACCCGTTGCGGCCGCCAAAAAATAATTCACATTCTCATCCACTAGAAAAACCAATCGTCGAGCAAACGCTCATCCCTCGCCACAGCTCGCCGCAGTTACTCGCAAAACTGCGGCGAGCTGGTTTGCCTGCGTCGAACATACCTTGTCAGAACAAAGCGGTTCGCGGCAGGTAGGGGAGACGCGAAATGTTAACCAGACTGACTCTCTCTATGAGAATCAGGTGGTTTAATCGTGGTCCTTTGTCTGTGCTTCTCACCCCGCCGTCCTGAGTAGACGACTAGCCAGAAAATGCCTCCGATAACCACGACGCCTATGAAAACAAAGATTGCAGTGTTCATTTTGATTTACTCCTCGTTGCCGCCTGAAGGTCCAGACGCACCTTGTCCCATGTAATGGAACGTGTATCTCCGCACGCACAATTCCCGTTAGCGCGAAGATCCGAATACTATTTAATAGCGAGCGTGTTTAGACTGAACGAGGCGGCGCGCGCCCAGGAGGCTGCGATACCGATGGGGATGTGACGAGAGAAATTCTTAAACAAACTTCAGCAGCTACTCGCGCGTCGTTTGGAGCTACTAAGCCAATCTTGAGAGTTGTGGCTAGAGGCTGCGACTGTTGCTCCTTATCCGCACGTTTCTGCGTCTGGGCCAGTATTGGCACGCGGAAGCTGTCAGACTTGGCCGGAGACTGACGAATTAACGTGGCCGCCTCTCGTTGATTTTGTGCGACGCCATCCACAACGAAAGGCATCGGAAGGAAAGACGGACCCACGTTGTTCGAGACACACAGAGTTAAGAGCGCCGCAAAAACCAGGAAGGCGCGTAGCTCGAAGGTTCTCGATATGATCGTTAGAACGGCCATTTCAGTGATACGAGTCTACCAGAGTAGCAGTGCAGATTGAAGTTGAGCTTCGCCCTGGGGAAAAGGAGTACCACAGCATGCCCTCACCTCTCGTTTGCTTTCCAGAGACGGTATCCCCACCACACTCCGTAAATTCGATAAACCAAGTATGGAATCAGGGACCAAGCAGCGATCACGTCCAGTCGTAGAAGGCATAGGAAAAGCCCGACGTCCATAAGAGGAAAGAACGCACCTACGACGAAACTTAAGCGCAGGTTCTGCGCGCGGAAAATGATGTAATTGGTCAACGCATTTATGATCATCATCAACACTATCAATGCCAAGGCAGTAGGCTTGGCAAAGGAATCTGTGTTGATCCGGAACAGGCGAAAGAGCACGAACCAAAAGATGATGTAATAGAGTCCGCCGATGATTGACCATATCCAAAGCGGTGCAGAATATCGCGGGAAACTTAGAGTGGCAAAAAACGATTTCACTTTCTTGCCCGCACAGATACCCTCCAATATCGCGGCGAGTACGCAGATGCCTAATCCTAGCAGGGCAGCGTAAACGGTTTTCATTGCCTTGTGAGGATGACCCTGGAAAACTTGGCGGTCAAGCAGGTCTCATCATCAACGAGCGGGCAGGACACTTTGATCCAACTTCACGAATGGCGCCGCAAGGGCGGAGAAACTAGAGCGCCATCGGATGGTGTTGACTGTACACATTCCGAAGTCGGTCGGTTGTAATGTGCAAATAGATTTGCGTCGTTGAGATATCAGAGGCCCATCAGCATCTGCACTGACCGCGAATCGGCGCCGCCGTGAGCGAGTGACGGCCACGGAAATTGTGCGGGTTGTGACTTGGCTATATGCAGCGAGAAACAGCCTGCCGCGCGGGCCAACCGACAAAACATTGCGTATGTGTTTTTCGAACGGCACTTCTGACCGGCGCGAGGAAAGGTGGATTGGATCTATAACGGGCCACACGGACAAGACGCTCATTTTGCATTACGGACACGCGTCGACCGAGAGCCGCGATCAAGCTATGGATGTACTTGAACGGTTTGCTGGCAATGAAGGTCTTAGCCTTGATTTGGACACTGTTGAGAGAGACGCGCTGATTTTTTCAGAAATGCGCAGGGGTTTGGTGCCGGAGGTCGGACTCGAACCGACATGAGTGTGACCTCGCCAGATTTTGAGTCTGGTGCGTATACCAATTTCGCCACTCCGGCGTTGCGAGGAACAAGATAATAAGGCGACCACGTCAGGGTTGGCAACCGGGCCGCCTTTTGCGTCCGGCAGAAGAAGCCGCTCCTTTATGAAGCGGCTTTTTTCGTGTAAACGCTAATCCTATTTAAACTTGAAGTTTGCGTAGTGGCTGCGTCCGTCGTTCAACCTAAGTTCCATCACCCGACACGAGCCTTTCGCATAGTTGGGCAGTGTCTTCCAATTAATTTGCCAGTTTCCGTCGCCCTGGTATTGAAGTCCCGAGCCTCCGGGCGCCACTGTTTCGACGGCGTCCTCGAGTCCATCAGTTGTTCCGCAATTAACCTGGTAAGAGAACAAGCCTGCGAAGTTATTCGGATTTGTGACGGGGGCACCACCTGCACCGGTCAGTCTCCACTTCACCGGAACTGCGGACCCTGCCTTGACAGTATTGACGATAGGCAGGTTATCGACCGGGCTGAAGAAGCCCTGGAAGTTGTAGTTGACTGAGATGATGAGCGCCTGTTCAGCCGACAATCCAGGTGAGTCGTTATCCGTTATCACCACCTTGAAGTTGTACGTTCCCACGTTCAACGCAGATGCGGTCCAGGTAGAATCGCCAGTCGTGGGATTGATTGTTGCGCCAACGGGAACAGGCGTCGTTCCCAGCGCCAGGCTGTAAGTAATTGTCTGAGCGGGTACGTCTATATCGTTGCCAACGGCCTTGAAAGTAAGCGTCTGGCCCTGATTAATGACTGCCGGCATTGTCACTTGAGGAACACCGTCGACGTTAATGTCCTGAAGCGTCAGGGTCGGCGCATCGTTAACAGGCGTGGCGTTGATCGCCATCGTGTTAGGTGACTGGTCCAGATGCTGATGTGAACCGCCGCTAGCGCCATCATCTTTCACCTGGAACGTAAACGTTGTGTAAGGCGTCCCGTTGGCGTTCGGCGCTGGAGTGAATTTGAGTTTTCCAGCGTCGATGTCCGCTTTGGTGACGTAGGCAGATGCCGTAACAGGGCTTCCATTGTTGGTGAGAGTTCCAGCCGCGGGCAGGGTCGTAATCTTGACGCTCAGGAAGTGGTTCGCCGGACTGTCATTTGGATCACTAAAGCCAAAGTCTACAGATGCGAATGTGTAATCCGTATCTTCGTTGGTGGTGACCACCGTATCAGTTCCCTGTGGCGCATCGGTCACTGAGGTTACGGTCACTATCACCGTGGCCGTATCGCTCCCCCCGTTACCATCGCTGATGGTGTAGGTGAAGGTGTCTGTACCAAAGAAGTTACTATCCGGTGTATAGCTGATGCCGGTAGCGGTGAATGAAGTACTGCCATTGGCCGGATCACTGGCGGCTGTTACCGTCAGCGTATCACCTGTGCCAGGCGCGGCCGTATCGTTGGCGAGCACGTCAATAGCATTCGCCCCACTGTCCTCGGCCAGAGTCGCTGAGTCGTCCGTTGCGATGGGATCGTCGTTTTGAATGGTCCCCTGTCCCTGGTTATCGCTAATCGTCGAACTCGTAGGGTTGCTTAGATTGACGAAAAAGTTTTCGTCCGGTTCGAGGTGCGTCTCGCCATTTACGTTGACTGCGATCGTTTTCGCCGTGTCCGCCGGCAGGAACGTCAACGTGGTCGTGGGAATGCCCGTGTAATCCCCATCGGCCGTAGTCGCCGTGCCATCCTGAGTTTGGTAATCAACGGTTGCATTGAGTGCAGTGCTGCCGTTTTTTGTAACCGTGAAGACGTAAACGGTGGTGCCGCTATGACCTTCCGAATGCGTCACGTCGTCAAGAGAGAAAGTGGGCGCCGTATCGTCGTTCGTGATCGTAAGCACGGCCGTCGGCGAGCCAAGAGTTGCGCCACCGCCGGGGGCGCTGATCGAAACAGTGATCGTTTCATCACTCTCAAACTTCGTGTCGCCCTTGACTGTAATTGCAATGTTCTTCGCTGCGGTTTCCCCATCAGCCCAGTTGAGAGTTCCGGACGTCGGTGAAATCGCGTAGTCGTTATCGGCCGTCGTTGCGGTTCCGTCGGCTACGGAATAGCTAATTGAAACTGCGCCGCCCGATCCACCGGTGCGCGTCACCGGAATATTGAAAGTGTAATCGGCATTGGATTCGCCGTTGCTGTAGGTTGCGGACGACAGTTGCAAACTGCCTGGGAATGCTTCTGCGAACGTTAACTCACTGAGCGAGGTTAGACCGGAGGCCGTGTAGTTTGGCGCGGTGGTGTTTAGAGAGACAGTGTTAGAGCCATCATACTTGAGAATCTTCACCGGTCCGGCAGACGTGACGCCCGTTCCATCAAGCGTAATGTCATAGGTGAATGAGCTGCCGCCCGTTTGTGTGACATTCCAATAACGCGTTCCCAGTTGAGATATTCCGGAAGGTGCGGTGCCCGGAAAACCGCTTTCAAACTGCTCAACCGAGACAGTCGGCGTCCCCGATACGGAAGTTAAATTTATCGTAACCGGTCTGTAGAAGCCGCCCTTTCCGACCGGGAACGTCTTGAAACCGGTTCCACCGTAGATCCGATTTAGTTTTCCGTTGATGTATGACGATGAAGATGCACCAGTGATTGTGACACCCGCAAAAAGTGTGAACTGAGCGAGATTGGATGCAGTGTCAACGACCCCGTCCGTCAACGTGAGCGCACCCGTCATTGAGTACGTACCGGACAAGACGACTCCGGCGGCGTTGTTGATCGTCAGGTTACTGAAGGATTGCGCGACGCTGCTATTTACAGATTGTGACGTAGTTCCGGTAAGAGCCACCGCAATCCCATTTGCGATAAAGACCCCGCCGGTTCGTGTCCAATTGCCTTTAAGATTAAGCGTCGCGGTGCCACCAGAAGATTTAGAAATCTGACCATTGGTCTGAGAGAAACTCCCATTGACGTTCAACGCTGGGGAATTAACGGCCGACCCCAAATTCAAGACTCCCATTTGGACGTTCAAATTCCCGCCGACGTTAATAATTGGCGATGCCGTTCCGTTCGAGATCACAAGACTCGTCGCACCACCAGTAATTGAAAGGTCGCCCCCAATATTGTGAGTAGTAGCCGTACTGGAAACGAGCCGCAGCTCCTGGCCATTTGTATTTCTAACCTCGAGATTTCCGGCTACTGATGCAAGGTTTCCGCCACAGCCTATACTGCTACTGAAATTGTTTACATTAATAATGAGAGTTCCATAGGCTGCCTGCACTGGGCACGCGGTCGGCGTATTCCGCTGATACTCAATTGTGCTCGTCGTTCCGAAAGTTCTTGTGGTTCCTGGCAGGGCCCCAACTATGTTGTGGATGTATTTCCCACCATTGTTAACATTGAAATTTGTGATCGCCGGGTTAAGAGCACCGGCGGTCGTTGTAGAACCATTCATCACCGTTAGAGTCGTAAACGTCGACGCGGCCGTTCCTCCGATGGATTGGGTGCCGCCCGCAAAAAGCCCGGTGGCTACACTTGAGGTACCGCCATTATTGGTCCAATCGCCCAGCACATAAATCGTTGCGCCGTTTTGGTTAAACCGTGGATTCACTCCCGAAGTAATTACCACATTAAAAAACTGATGGGTTCCTGCGACTGGGAACGGCGACGTGTTGTTCTGTGCCGTACCGGTGAACGTTACGGTTCCGCCAGTAGCTAAATAGCTCCCTGCATTTGCGAAATCTCGTGCGACCGTCAACGTTCCGCCCGTTTGCGTCACCGTAGCGCCTGAGCCGATTGTGATATCCCGGAGAGTGGCTGCATCACCGGCGTCAATGACGGGAAAACGTCCGCTTGGCAAAGGAAGCTGAATAATCGCATCGTCAGCCGCTGTAGGTACGCCGCCACTCCAATTTCCTGCCGTACTCCAATCAGTGCTTAAGGCGCCCGTCCAGGTTCTAATCGCATCCGTAAACGTTGTCTGGGCCGTCCGTCCGGATAACAATCCTCTCGCTCCGACGAAGAATTTCACGTTCAGGTCGTAATTTTGGACGAGGTATTCACCGATGAAATCACCGTTAGCGTCTGCCGTGATGTCCATGCCGCGCTCAAGTGGCGTATGCGGATCTTCGTGAACCTTTATTCTTACGATCTCCAGCGGCTGGAATCCGCGACCAGAAATGTAGACTGTTTGTCCGGGGGAGTAATCAAGCTTGTCGGTCGAGATTTGTGCATCGGAACTGGCGAAAAGTGGAGCCGAATCGAGCACAGCTGCGCTGCTATTCACACCGCCGATAACTATTGCCTGAGCGGCGAGTTCACTCATCGTGTGGCCGTTACGATCAAACGTTTCGTTTGTCTGACCATTGTGAAACAGGGCCGCGCGCGTTTGCGCAGCCTGGACTTGACCCGATAGACCTGCGCAAGTGTCACCCTCAGGCTGCACGTGTGCATACGCGCCAACAATGTCGTTTTGCGAATCATAAATCTCCATCGAGCCATCGTCGGCCCCGCCGATAATCTGGACCTTCCCGTCGAACAACACATGGAGATGTGCCCTAACACGTGCAACGTTCAACTCTCCCCGGGCAAGCGAAGTATTATTATTCGTAAGGTCATACACCTCGACCGTCGTAAGCGGATTACCGCCAACATCCTTACCGCCAACGATGACCACTCTATCGTCAACTACCAGTGCAGCCGAGTGCATAAAGCGAGCGATAACCAGGCTTCCGCCTGCAGAACTGAAACTATCGGTCGATGGATCATAAAACTCTCCTGTGCCGCCAATATCGCCCCCCGCGACAAAGATTCTTCCATCACCGAGAACTGTTGCCGTGTGGCCTGAGCGCGCGCCACTTAAGTTTGGCCCAGCGATAAATAGACCTGTAGCCGGATCAAAGATCTCACTTGAAGTTAGTGGTCCAAGATCGCCGCGGCCACCCGCAATCAGCACACGTCCATCGTTGAGGCGAGTCGCCGTGTGGTCCGCACGCGGTGTGTTCAGGTTTCCGCTGACTGAAAAGCTTCCCGTCGCTGGATCAAAGATCTCGGCTACGGTCGCAAAGCCGGCCATGTTTTCGCCACCCACCACCAACACCTTTCCGTTCGTGAGCAACGTCGCCGTGTGTCCTCGGCGAGCATGAATGAGCGGCCCTGTACTGGCAGGTACGACCGTCGGTGCAAATACATGCGCTCTCGCTGAGAGGTTTCCTTCGACGTCCGCAGCGCTCTCAGCTGGCCCGAAGTAACCTCTTAAGCCGCCAGCGGGTGCCGACACTGCAACCGTCGCGGCAAGTGCGAGCATGACCAAAAGAAGTAAGCGAAGTTTTATTGATGTAGCAAAAACACGGATAGACCAGTGGGAGGCAGGGATATTCATGAGTATAGACCTCAGACGAAAATGGGAACTGGAAACCAGTGTTAGGAAATTCCAACGCGACCGAAACTGCCGGCGATGGAAACGAGGATGAAGTGCGGAGTCCGAGGGTTTGAATCAATGAGGAAAGTCGATCTTTGGTCTTACCTTTTCGTGGACCATCCGTATTAAACGTAACGGTCTCCCACGTACGATCAGGAAGCCATAAATGCGCCTCTCCAGCTAGCGGAGTGCGGCCAGTATACCCAACAAACTTTGACTGTCAAGAAGAAGATAGCAACTTAGTGGACGAATAAGAATAAGCGAATCAAGACAACGAAGGTGTTAAGAACATGTCAACATTGCTATCACCCATTTCCGCACGATGCTGTGATATTCTTTCTCCAAAGAAGAACGGACATTCCGATGGAAGAGTTTCAAAAGCTCGGTGAGCGGATAGAAAAAGAGTGGCGAGCGCAGAATTACAGCGAGCAACTGTTTCCCGAAATTGCCGCGCAAGCCCTCGGTGAATCAGATCTTCCATCGAAGGTTGATCCCTGGGACATCATTCGCTGGGTCCACACCTCTACCACCCTTCCAGAACAAAAAGACATTCCCGGCCGCTTCGGTAATCCGCCGGTCACGCTTTTTGCCGGTCCAAGGTTTTACATCGACGTCTATTACTGGCTCGACGGCACGACCAGCATTCACCAACACGCGTTCACCGGCGCGTTCCAGGTGCTGCTCGGCTCCAGCATTCATAGCCACTACCAATTTCGCGAGGATCGCATTCTCAGCGAACACTTTTCGGTGGGCGAATTAGAACTTCAGTCAGTCGATTTGCTAAAAGTGAATGACATCAAACTCATCAAGCCCGGTAGGCAATACATTCACTCATTGTTTCACCTGGATCGCCCGTCAGCCACGATCACGATTAGAACTGAACATACCCCGTCGGCCTCGCTGCAGTATGACTATCGCAAACCGTATTTTGCGACAAATCCTTTCTTCCAAAACGTATCGATGATGAAGAAACTGCAGACAGTTGGCCTGCTGCTGGGGATGAAGCATAAAGAGGTTGATTCGATGCTCGGCGAACTGGTCACGTCCTCGGATTTTCACACCACTTACTTCATCCTTTTAGAGGCGGCGCGTTATCTCAAAAGCAACCAGATGGACGAGCTGTTCGGCATGTCAACGGGAACTGAGCGTTTCAACTCGCTTCTGGAGAAGGCCCGTGCGGTCCATGGTGAGCTGGTAGATAAGTTTGTCGCCGTATTGGCGGAACAGGACCGGCAGCAAAACATCATTCAGCGGAGGGGGAGCCTTACTGGAGAGGAACATCGTTTCTTTCTCGCGCTGCTCCTGAATATCGACAGCCGGGAAAAGATTCTGGAATTAGTTAAGCAGCGTTTTCCCGAAGTTGATCCGGTGGAAAAGATACTTGATTGGGTGGAGGAGATGGGGCAGACGCGGGTGTTGGGTTCAAAAGAACCAAACGCTTTGGGTATAGACGGATTCAGTAATGAACATATTTTTGTCCTTGAACACCAATTGCGCGGCACACCAATCCACAAATTGAAAACGCTGGCTTCAAATGGAGACTCCGCGGCAGGACTGGATGAAAGAATGGACGGTTTGGCTCAGACCCTTCAGACCTCGATGTTATTTAAGGCCCTCCTGAGTCAAAGCTGATTTCTATACAACTCTACATAGAGGCGGCGGGATCCAATTCAATCAGGATCACGAGCCCATAATGATCTTTTCGCAAATTGAATGATTTGCGGGCCTGTGTCTGTGAAAGCGGGGCGTTACACGTTAAGCGCACGCCTTAGTACTAGGCGCAGGGGGCGGCGGTGATGTGCACGTCGGAGTCTGGACGCAACTATTTGAGGTGCATTCATTTGGATTACCACAGCACCCGCCTGGGGGCAACAAAGAAGCCTGAGCGTGCGCGGGGGAAGTTGAGATCGAAACAATCAAAGGTACGGCAACCGTCGCCATGCCAACTCTCCTAATAACGTCGCGTCGGCTCATTCCCGGCAGTCGAAACCGCGTGGAAGCGGCCGGCTCCAACAGTTTAAACTTCTCCAACTGATCTAGCGCCAGCCAAACCATTGCCTCATCCACAGGCGCTCCCGTCTCATGTTCCAGCACAGCCTGTATTTCATCGATAGGTTTCGCCCCATCGCAATTCTTCCACACCAGTGCAGCAGTCTGATTCAGACAATGCGCCTGATCCGTTTCCAGATCGTAAACGAGGGTTTCATCTGATAGCTCTTTGATTATTAGTTTTTCAGTCCGGGCCTTCGGCAGATCGTTGGGACGAATATTGCTCATTGGATGTTCTGTTCCTCCTGGGTGCTGGGCGCGGCTTCAGTCGCGACTCAAGCTACTAGTGCAAAGCTTGGGCGCAATAAGAAAAAAGTCGCGTTTGAAATTACAGGAGTCCCAGAAAAAGATCAATAGTTTAAGCATTGAAGGCACAAATCCCCACCCAAGCCGATTCATGGCTCAGATGGGGATTTAAATTGTCCTAACGCTCAATTACTGGCAGAACTTACCGCTCTGTTGTGGATTGAGCGGAAACACGGTGCAGGGCGGGTCTCCCGGCGGTTCCTGCTGGCATGTTTGTGAAACACACTGATTAGGACTGACGCAGCAACCACCTGGCGGGATCTGAGGAGGTGATCCCTGTGCCGACGCATGCGGCGACACAATAGAGACAATTGCCGGTAACGCCACTGCAGCAATGCCGAGACGAGCTACCATTTGGCGACGTGTCAACCCAGACAAAAACTCGGGCTTCGCCGGCGCCGCATCGAGCAACTTAAATTTTTCCAGCTGGTCCAAAGCAAGCCAGATGACTTTTTCGTCAACAGCGGGCTCGCCAGGTGGACTTAGTTGCGCAGCGATTTCTTCCACCGTGTTATGACCATCACAACTTTTCCAAACACGCGACGCAGTGCTGTTCAGGCAGTGTGCAAGGTCGGTTTCCAAATCATAAACAAGAGTTTCGTCGTCAACTTCTTTGACGATTAGAGACGACTGTCTAGCGAGGGGCTGGTTCATTGGGGCCTCCGAATTCTAAAGTCAGATCAGCTAAGACGTTGGGCAAGAACGCTGGCTGGAATCACTGCGGTACTAGGTTTGACGGAAAGATACGCACCCTGTGGAAAAGTGTCAATAGAATATTGCTTCCTACTTGCGAGAATAATGTTTACTACTTCAACGATGAAAAACATCGATCAACATTTGGACGATGGTCTGCGTTCGTGAGCCCGCCGAGAATGAAAACTTTGACGCCGTAAAGAGTGCGCTGCTATTTTGAGCGTTCAGAAAATCTAAGAAATTTGCATTACAACAATGTTGATACAGACTGGATCACGCGAGACGGTTGATAGCAAGGAACCAGTCAAACCGGAATTCGCTTTGAGGCCGCCTCTGAAGTGGGCGGGTGGAAAACGTTGGTTGGCGCCTCATCTGGCGCCTCTTTGGGAGCCCCATCGAGGCCGCCGGTTCTTCGAACCGTTCTGCGGCGGACTTGCGATGCCGCTGGCGTTAAGACCTGAGCGCGCGTTTTTAAACGACATCAATCCCCATCTGATCAACTTCTATACTCACCTTGAGCGCGGCCTACGCTTGACCATCGAGATGCGTAACAACGAGAAACTTTTCTACCTACATCGAACGCGCTTCAACGAATTAATCAGTAAAGATGAGTGGAAAACACGCGAGGCGGCGCAGTTGTTTTATTACCTAAATCGCACATGCTTCAATGGACTTTGCCGGTTCAATCAAAGCGGCGAGTTTAATGTGCCCTTTGGTAGGCACACCTCCATCACATACGAAAGAGATTTTTCTTCCATCCGTTCAGTCTTCAAGCGCTGGGAGTTTTCCTGTTGCGACATTACCTCACTGCCGATCGACCCGGATGATTTTGTTTACGCCGATCCCCCATACGATGTGGAGTTCACTACCTACAGCGCCGGCGGATTTAGTTGGGACGATCAGGTGCGCACGGCGGAGTGGTTAGCAAAACACGCCGGACCGGTGGTGCTGTCGAATCAGGCGACGCGGCGAATTGTGAAGTTGTATAAGAAACTCGGTTTCATCGTGCGCTATCTTGATGGACCAAGAAGGATCAGTTGTACCGGAGATAGGACTGCAGCAAAAGAAGTCCTGGCAGTGAAGGGTGTTTGAGTCGACTGCCAGCGCACCGTAAGTGATCTGATATGAATTCCAAAACATCATGGCGGCCGGAGTTAATCTACGCCGGCGGACATTTTGAGCCAGACGGCGTGATCACGTGTGATGAGCAAGGTGCCATCAGTGAACCTCAATCTTCCGATCAAATAACTTATCTTAGAGACCGTGCACTTCTGCCAGGTCTCGTCAATGCCCACTCGCACGCTTTTCAACGCGTAATACGCGGTCGCACCGAGTATCGCACCACCCAAAGCAAAGACACTTTCTGGACATGGCGGGAAATGATGTACAGCGCCGCAGCCCGACTCACCCCGGAAGATGTCTATGACGCGTCGCGCATGGCTTTTCTGGAAATGGCGCTTAGTGGGATCACGTCTGTCGGTGAATTTCATTACTTGCATCACGCGCCTGACGGACGTCCTTACGACGATCCGAATCTCCTGGCGAAGGAAGTTATCCGCGCTGCGCGCGACGTCGGTCTGCGCATCGCACTGTTGCGGGTTGCTTATGTCCGTTCCGGGTATGAAACAGAAACAAATCCACAGCAGCGCCGGTTCATCGAACCGGATCCGGAAACTTATTTAAAGAATCTGGAACGGCTGATTGAAGACGTCAGCGATTCGTCATTAGCCTGGGTCGGAATGGCGCCACACAGCGTGCGCGCGGTGCCACTCGAGTATCTGCGCCGGACGATAACCGCCGCCAACGAAAAGAAGTTGCCAATTCACATGCATGTTGCTGAACAACCCGCTGAAGTTTCTGCGTGCATTGCCGAGTATGGACGATCGCCTGTGGCACTGTTGTCAACGGAAGGCTTACTCAGCGATCGGTTTACGGGCGTGCACGCGATTCATGTATCGCCCAAAGGTGTCGCCATGCTGGCCCAGGCACGTGCGATTGTGTGCGCGTGTCCAACTACGGAGCGCAACCTGGGCGATGGCGTCGTTCCCGCGGATTCGTATTTCCAAAGCGGCGTGCGGGTAGCGCTGGGAACAGACAGCCACGTTGAGATCGATCTGCTCGAGGATGCGCGCGAACTCGAATACCACTTGCGTTTGCAAAGGACGGAGCGCGTGGTGTTGTCTGGGGAAACTGATCAAGAGCATTCAGCGCTGGCCGCACGTCTTTTCGAATGCGCAACGACGCAAGGCGCAGCTAGCATTGGTTCACCTGCCGGGACGCTGGAACAGGGACGCGCAGCAGATTTCTTTACAGTGGACCTAAATGATCCTTCAATCGCCGGCGCGGCCGCAGGCGATCTACTTTCGAGCATCGTGTTTTCACTGGCCCGGACTGCGGTGAAGGACGTGGTTGTTGGTGGCAAGCGCATAGTTGAAGACGGCAAGCACGCGCAGCAGGAAGAGATCGTGGAGAGGTTCAAGCCGCTGCAAAAGAAACTGTGGGGATAAACTACTCTCCCTGTCCCGCTGGAAGAGGGCTTGTGGCAAAGCGTAAAAGTGATCTCCTGAGGTGGCGTCAACTCGTTTCAAACTCTTGACTGGTGATTTAAGAATTCAATTCGGGTGTTGACGCTCCAATAGAATTCAAGGGCGTTAGTCGGCTCAGGCCCTCCCTTTAATCCCTCCCAAGGGGAGGGGAAAAGTTGGATGCATCCGGATAGAAAAACCAATGACCGTTGTAGAAACACTATCCGAGCTGGTGGCTATCAACTCAGTCTCCACCAACTCGAATCTGGAGATTGTTGATTATCTCGCTGAACGCTGCGAAGCAATCGGGCTGCAACTCAAGCGACTTCCCTATACCGACCCCAAAGGTGTTGAGAAAGTTAATTTGATTGCAGTCGCCGGAACAGACTTTTCCACCAAGCCTAACGTGACCCTCGCACTAGTTGGTCACACCGACACTGTTCCCTTTGATCCAAACTGGACGGAAGCACTCAAGCTTACCGAACGCGACGGAAACCTCTACGGGCGTGGCGCGTGCGACACGAAGGCCTTTATCGCCGCAACGCTATCGGCAGTCGAGTCGATCGATCTGCAAACGTTGAAACAGCCGTTGGCGCTAATCTTCACTGCGGATGAAGAAATTGGATTGATTGGCGCCAAACGCCTGGCAGACGCGCAGGCATTTGAAGTGCACTACGCGATTGTGGGTGAACCGACATCGTTGCGCCCGATGCGCGCGGGCAAGGGTTATTGCCTGGCGGAGGTCATTGTCAAAGGACGCGAAGCTCACAGTGCTTATCCTGCGCTGGGCCAATCGGCCGTTGCCGGCGCCGCGCGACTCATCACTCGAATCGAAGACATCGCTGCGCAACTCGCAAATGAAACACATCCATCGTTTGATCCTCCGCAAACGACTCTGAATGTTGGATTGATCCAGGGTGGCACGGCGAAGAATGTCATTCCAGGCGAATGCCGTTTTACGCTGGAGTGGCGTCCAATACCCGGCCAGGGGGCAGACCGTTTGCTCGACCTGCTTTCGAAATCAATCGCTGAGGAACAAAATTCTCATTCGGAATTGACCTTTGAAGTAGACGCCTCACGCACGGACGAAGGTTACGAAACATCGCCCGACTCGAAGCTTGTGAAGCTTCTCGAAACCCTAACTGGCCTGGAAACCGGCACGGTAGCCTTCGGCACGGAGGCTGCTCAGATGACTCAACTCGGAGCTGAATCGGTTGTTCTCGGTCCGGGAGACATCCGCGTGGCACACCGCACGGGCGAGTTCGTCCCGCTGGCCGACTTGCAGAAATGCGAGCAAATCCTTACGAAGGCCATCGAGAGTCTCTGCCTGTCAAAGCCTTAAGGCAACTAGATCCTGCCCAGTTCCATCGGAACACCTCTCTGGTTTACAGTTAGACCTGCACTTTTTGGATATGCAAGCAATTATCAAGACTCTCTGCCCTTTATCCGTGATGTTCGCGCTGGTCTCTATTTCAGCCGATCAATGTCACAGCGCAGCCTTCGCAGAGTTCTCAATCGCCTTTGACCAGCCGTGAAATTGTGTCGCTTGTTTACCAACTTCCCACGCGTCCCGATCTCAAAGATGAAATCGTTGCCGAGATTCGCAAGCGAGGCATCGGATTTCCACTGACGGATGGCCTTCGCTCCGTCGTGGCCAGCAAGAGCGGAAACGATCCATTGTTGCGGCGAACACTCGAAGAAGCTGAACGCCGACGATTGAACCCGACGGCTCTGCCTTACCTTCTGAAGCTGAAGCAAACGATCTGCTGGAGCGAACGCGCGTTGCGACGCTTGGCCGCGGCGAACGCGATGCCTGACTTCATCGTGAAACAACTTATCCGTCGCTCGCGCGCATACGGCACAACTAACAACTGGATACCTCAGGACAATCTCACGATCGCTGTGGGCTACCGGGCCAACGCCGGCGAAGAATACAAAGTGCTCGCTGTGAATGGGATTCCTCTCAGCCAGGAAGCACGACAAACTCGCGACTACAGCAAAGACGTCGACGCGGGCGCGACCTCGAGTGGTGTTGAATACATTTCTGCAGTAGCCGGCGTCTTCAGCCCGCAGTCAAAGGCGACTTTCACGCCTGTGGATACCGACACCGTGCGTGGACGCCGGGCGCTGGTTTACGAATATGAAGTGAAGAAACCCAATTCACAATTGACGCTGAAAGCGGGTGACATGGCTCCAGTTACCGTCGGATCGCGAGGACGCATCTGGTTGGACCGCGAGACGAATCGAGTCCTGCGTTTTGAACAAATCGCGACGGAAGTGCCATACGACTATCCGATAACTGCCGCCAGCAGCATCATCGATTACGACTGGGTTACTATCAGCGAAGAGAAATACATGTTGCCGACTCACTCGCAGATCGTCATGACGCAGGCGAATAAAGGCATTACTGTTCAAAGTCGCAATGAAATTCGCTTTCGGGGATATCAAAAGTTTGGCGCCGAGTTGAAGGTGATCGATGAGATTGATGAAGCAGATTTTCCACCAGAGAAACCGTAGATACTTCCTCGCATAGTGCAAAGGATCCTCAAAGGAGCGAAAACCATTAGGCGGTTCTTGCAGTATTGCGCACTAATCCACCGGGCCGGTGCCGCCCCGGTTCTATTCGTTCTTTATAGCGGTCGTATCGCAAGTGTTTCTGCCAAGCCTCCTGGTGGCTACTTACGCTGTCCCCCTCGCCGCTCAATCAACAGCCGCAGCAAAACCGGAAAAGGACTATCTCGTTTACGTACTTTCGGAGGCGGCAGACAAGATTGCGCTTGTGCGCTTCGGGCCCAAAGGTATTCGCGTTGAACGAGAGATACCTACCGGCGACATGCCGACCGACATTGATGGACCACACGGAATCTCTGTCTCTCCGGACAAACAGTTTTATTACGTTTCGCTTGCCCACGGACGGCCGTTCGGCTCAGTTTGGAAGTATTCCGCCAAAGACGACCAACTGGTGAGCAGTGTCAGGCTCGGATACTTCCCCGCCACCATGGACATTTCGGCAGACGGAAATCTGCTCTACGTCGTTAATTTCAATTTGCACGGCGACATGGTTCCGTCCTCGGTTTCCGTAGTTGCGACGGAGCGGATGCTCGAAGTGGCGAGGATCAAAACGTGTGCAATGCCCCATGGCTCGCGCTTGAATAGCGAGGGAACGAAACATTATTCGGCATGCATGATGGACGACATGCTGGTGGAGATCGATACCAACACACTGAAGGCTTCGCGCCATTTCCTTTTAACGAAAGGCCGGGAAATGGGAATGACCGGCCCACCGGCTAACAGTCCAGCGACAACATCCGGGACACATGGGGCGATGAAGCACGACACCGGTGGACACGGAATGGAACCGCCAAAAGCCGGCGACATTTCCTGCTCACCGACCTGGGCGCAACCGTCGGTCTCCGGCTCATCCGTTTTTCTCGCGTGCAACAAATCGGATGAGATTGTTGAAATAGACGCTGGTCAATGGAAAGTGAATCGCAGGATTCGGGCGCGGGCGGGTGTTTACAATCTCGCCGTCACCAGAGATGGCACTCGCTTGATTGCGACGAACAAGCGCGACCAGTCCATCTCAATCATTGAGTTGAAGGATGGACGTGAGTTGGCGCGAATTCCAACTCGTCGAAAAGTGCTACACGGTGTTGTCGTTTCTCCCGACGATCGTTATGCGTTTGTCACGGTCGAGGGTATCGGATCAGAACCGGGCACGGTGGAGGTTATTGACCTTTCGGCTGCGAAGATCGTGGCGAGTCGTTGACGTCGCCGAGCTGGCTGCAGGTATAGATTTCCTGCGCATGGAACCCGCGAAGTGAGTTGGTCGACTGCTTAGCTAACGCCCGAAGGGCCGACAGTTTGTCGTGAACCCCTTGATTGAGACAGTTGACGGGGCCATTCTAAAGCTGGGCTACCTTCCACCTGCCGAGTTTGAGCAGTCACTCACATCAAAACAACCGGCCCCCGGACTTGTCTCAAAATAGGGGTTCACTACAGACTACCGGCCCTTCGGGCCTGCTTAACCCCCCACCGTCCACACCTGTAGACAGCGTCTATCCGATCAGTTCCACCTCACGTATGAAAGGATCCTTGCTTATCTTGAATCTTCGGCAGCGCCACTAGATGATCTCCAGGAACGCCAAGGTATGCACTTTGCTTCATCTTTAACTTAATCCGAGGCAGTTTGCACTAAGGAGACTCCCAAATGAAGCCCAGGGTACTAATCGTAGATGACGACGAGGCGATTACACAGCAACTATTCTGGACGCTCAGCGACGAATACGATGTGGTGACTGCCAACGATATGCAGACCGCTGTGCGGCGCGCGACGATTTACGAACCGTCCGTCTCGATTGTCGACCTGCACTTCCCTCCTGAAGTGGACTCACCCTCAATCGGGCTGCGGATTCTCGAATACATCAAGTTTCATGTCCCCATGTCGAAGGTACTGGTGATGACGGCGGAAACCGGGATGGAGTTGCGCAGGACTTGCTACGCCGTCGGCGCTGACGAGTTTCTCGACAAGCCATTTGATGTGGAACAATTGCTTTGCACGATGCGACGTATGGCCCCTCGTTTTGTAGATCTCACCTAGAGCGACTTTCAATACCATCTGCCGGGACATCGATGCTTGTTGTTACTGACTTCTCCCCACCCGTCTGCGATAATGAGTGCTCGTTAAGAAAATAGAGTTAGGTTTTCCGAATGGCGCCCCACAAGTCGGCGCGTCGAAAGGCGGCTTCAAGCTGCCGCACGTCAAAGGCGTTGTGTGCCCACAAATGAGCGAAGCCCACGAACGAGTGAAAGGTATCTCTGAACTTCCGATCTTCCCGCTCTCGATCGTCTTGTTTCCCGGCGTGCCGCTGCCTTTGCATATTTTCGAGCCGCGCTACCGCCAGATGTTAAGCGACATCACCGGCGGGAATAGCTTGTTTGGACTCTCCTACTTCGACACCTCTACTTCAGAAAGAGAAATTCCGCTGCCCGGCAGCATCGGTTGCGTGGCTGAAGTGACCGAAGCACAAGCGATGCCCGATGGTCGTTCAAACATTCTGACAATCGGTGTTATCAGGTATCGCATCGAAGAGTACGTCGAACGCGGTGATCCTTACCTGGTGGCGCGAGTCAGTTTTTTTGAGGACAAGAAAGAGGATCCCGAGCTGCTACGCGAGAGCTCGCGCGATGTGGCAGAACACTTCACCCGTATCGCTCGAGCGGTGCGGATAATCAACGACGAGCGCGCAAACCTGCCAGATATCTCAGACACGGAACCGCAGCGACTCTCATTTTTGGTAGCGGCGGCAATGGAAGTTGATACGGACGTAAAGCAGGAGCTATTGGAATTGCATTCGACATCGGAGCGATTGACCCGGTTGCGCGATATGCTTGAACACGCCCTTTCGAATTATGAAGAACGCGCGCGCGTGCATGAGTTGGCTAAGGGCAACGGCCACAGCGGCCGCAAAATCGAATTGGAGTAGACAGGAAATCTTGCCTGCGCGTGTCACTCAGCGAGATCTGCCGCATCTTCAATACAAATTAATCCACCAAACACGAAACAGCACTCAGCATTTTTCGTGAAATTTCGTGTAACTTCGTGGATGGTTTTTGCAGTGCCTTTAAACGATATGAGTAGCGGAAATGACATTCGCATCAAGGTTCTATTCTTCGGCGCTGCACGTGACGCCGTGGGCGACGCAGACATGGACTTAATCCTGCACGGCGCCAGCACGTCTGGACGTGCCCTCGAAATCCTCAAGGAAAAGTATCCACACCTCGATCGCTTCGGCCGATCACTACTCCTGGCAGTGAATCAGGAATACGTCCGCGCCGAGACCCAACTTAACGATGGCGATGAACTCGCCGTGTTTCCTCCGGTTAGCGGCGGTGCATCTGCCGAGGCCATTGAAGCTACGCGCTCGGACGACGATCGAGATTTCTTTGAGTTGACCATTGATCCAATAGATGTGGGCGCGACCGCGCGGCGGGTTGTATCGCCAGACTGTGGTGCCACCGTAACGCTGGACGGATATGCGCGAGAGTGGACGAAGGGCAGACGGACGCTGTTCCTGGTTTATGAAGCTTATGAACCGATGGCGTTACAGGAAATGCAACGGCTTGGTCGCGGGGCCCACACGCGTTTTGACATTGCGTACATTGGCATAGTCCACCGCACAGGCCGGCTCGAGATAGGGGAAACCAGCGTGGTGATTTCAGTGGGCGCGGCCCACCGCAGGGCGGCGTTCGAAGCTTGTGAGTGGGCCATCCGTGAGCTCAAGCGCACCGTGCCGATTTGGAAAAAAGAAGTTTTCGAAGACGGCGAGGTTTGGGTCGAAGGCGAGGGAGTTGACCGAAACTAAACCCTCCTTCGTATAAGTACGTGGATCGTTTTCTTCCCGAACAAAAGAATGATCCACGAAATACTTGAAACAACACGAAAAGACGCGCGCCTTTTTCGTGCTTTTCGTGTATTTCGTGGATCGTTTTACGTAGTTATGCGGGCGCGTCTTCCGTTTCCTCTGCCGCCTCAACCAGCGACGCGCTCGTCACTCGGTCGCCTTCTTCAATCTTGATCAAACGCACGCCTTGCGCACTCCGTCCGGTCTTGCGAATCTCACCGGCCTCCAACCGAATCAATTTAGCCTGCTGCGTGATGATCATTATTTCCGAGTCCTGATCTACAGGGAAGACGGCGACAACCTTGCCGGTCTTCTCGGTTGTCTTCATGTTAATCACGCCCCTGCCGCCGCGTGACTGCAGACGATACGTGATGATTGGCGTCTGTTTCCCATATCCGCGCTCCGAAACAGAGAGCATCTTTTCGTTATCGTCCGCTGAGACCGGACAAATCGAAACGACGTAGTCATCAGGCCGCAAATCAATACCTCTTACCCCTCTGGTCGCGCGTCCCATCGGTCGCACATTTTTCTCGTCGAAACGGATCGCAACACCATCGTGAGTGGCGATGAAGATCCGCTTGGTTCCGTCAGTTAAAACCACATCGAGTAACTCATCACCATCGTCGATATTGATCGCGATGATTCCATTGGTGCGTATGTTTTGGAAATCCGCCAGCGACGTCTTCTTGATGACGCCTTTCTTTGTGACCATCACCACATAGCGACCCTCGGCAAAATCTCGTACGGGAACAACGCCGGCGAGCTTTCGCTCTGACGAAATACTTATCAGGTTAACTATCGCTTTGCCACGCGCGGCCGCGGCAGCGTCCGGCACTTCATGCACCTTCAGCTTGTAGACCATGCCGTCGTCCGTGAAGATCATCAGGTACGCATGAGTCGACGCGATAAAAAGGTGCTCTACAAAGTCAGCGCCCTTGGCGACCGCACCGAAGCGGCCCTTCCCGCCGCGCCCCTGTCGCTGATAGGTGGTGATCGGAGTTCGCTTGATGTACCCGCTGTTGGTCACAGTGATCGCGACATCTTCGTCGGCAATCAAATCCTCAATCGAGAACTCGACTCCTTCATCGACGATCTCCGTACGCCGTGCGTCACCAAACTCCTTCTTCACTTCCTCGAGCTCGTTGGAAATCACGCGGCGAAGCGAAGCTTCATTACCCAGAATCTCTTCCAGTTCGGCGATCAGCTTGATGATGCCTTCATACTCGTCTGTGATCTTCTGGCGTTCGAGCGCTGACAAGCGACGCAGTTGCAGGTCAAGGATTGCCTGCGCCTGCAACTCGGAGAACGCCAGCCGCTCCATGGTCTTCTGCACTTTGGCGAGATGCGTCTTGAGCGCAACATCGGATGGGGCGCCCTTCCACGTCTTCACCTCGTTGAGGGTCTTCATCTGACCGCCCAACCATTGGCGAGCTTCTTCTATCGAACGCGAGTTGCGAATCAACAACACGACGTAATCCAGCACGTCGATAGCCTTCGTAAGACCTTCAAGAATGTGCGCTCGGGCGCGCGCTTTTCGCAGATCATACTCAGTGCGCCGCCTCACCACTTCGCGCCGAAAGTCGACGAAGCACTCGAGCATCTCCTTCAGGTTAAGGACGCGCGGCTGGCCGTTTACGATTGCCAGGTTGATAACGCCAAACGAAGACTGCATGGGCGTGAGCTTGTACAGTTTGTTGAGAACGACTTGCGGTACTGCATCCCGTTTCAGCTCCACCACGATGCGCATGCCATTCCGATCAGATTCATCGCGCAAGTCGGAGACTCCCTCCAACTTCTTCTCGTTGATCAGTTCGGCAATGCGTTCGATTAGTCGCGCCTTGTTTACCTGGAATGGAATCTCGGTAATGACTACGGCATCGCGCTCCTGGGCGCCGCGACCAATACGGTCGATTCCGGCACGCGCGCGCATCTGAATAATTCCACGGCCATGCAGGTAGGCATTCTTAAGTTCTTCGCGGCCATAAATGAAGCCGCCGGTGGGAAAGTCGGGTCCCGTGACAATCTTCAGCAGCGATTCAATCTTGATCCCGGGCTCTTTAATCAATGCGACCGTCGCATCTACGATCTCCGTGAGATTGTGCGGAGGAATCTTGGTCGCCATGCCGACAGCGATTCCGTCCGAACCATTAATGAGCAAGTTAGGAACGCGAGTGGGCAGAACTTTGGGCTCGCTGAGAGACTCGTCGTAGTTCGGTTGAAAATCGACAGTTTCTTTTTCCAGATCCGCCAACACCACATTGGTGACTCGCGACATGCGCACTTCCGTGTAACGCATGGCGGCTGCCGCGTCGCCATCCACTGATCCGAAGTTTCCCTGACCATCGATCAGGGGATAGCGCATTGAAAAATTCTGGGCCAACCTGACGATGGTGTCGTAGACAGCCGTGTCTCCGTGCGGATGGTATTTACCGATTACGTCACCGACGATACGCGCACTCTTCTTGTAGGGCTTGTTATACGTATTACCCAGCTCATGCATTGCCCACAGCACCCGACGGTGTACTGGTTTCAATCCGTCGCGAACGTCGGGCAGGGCGCGTCCGATGATTACGGACATCGCATAGTCGAGATACGAACGCCGCATCTCGTCTTCGATGTTTATGTGGTTGCGTTCAGAAGCTGTTTCCATCCAGTTGGCCTTTCCAGTACAATCCGCCCGCCTCGGGCTTTGCTGTTATCAGTTGAATTTAGCGCACAATACGAGGGTTAAATTTGGGTTTGCGGTCGTGTTTATGGTTTCTAAAGGGAGCCGCCTTTGCGCCGGATTCGAGTCCAAAAAAGAACGCATTCTTAGCGACTTTGGGAACCGGAAAAAGTAAGCAGTATTGTAGCCGAAACCGGCCCTTCGGGCAACCGCAATAACCCGTGAAAACCTAACAAAATCAAGGGGTTTGCCGACGCCACCCCCGATCAAAAACGTGATGCCTGTGGGGCGCAAAAACGCGCTGGATTAAGGGTACATTCAGGGGTGGGCGAGGGATAGTCCCGACATGCCGCAACAGGGAAAGTTTAAACGCATTCGAGAGCGCTTGGAGTTGAAGCTGCCGGTCCGCGTGCGTTGTCGTGAAACGCCGGAATTTGAATGGACCGAGATAACGCGACTCACGATGTGACGCCTTTCGGCGCCGGCTTCACGCTTAAACACCCAATCGAAAGAGGCCGGCTGCTGCACATGACGATTCCCATGCCACGCCAACTGAGGGTGTTTGATCATGTGGAAGACCAATACAGAGTTTGGGCGCTCGTGCGTTATGTGAAGTCAAAAACTCCACCGGGAGAGAGCGCTCCAATTTTTGAAGTCGGAGTTGCCTTCATCGGTAAGCATCCGCCTCGAAGCTACGAAGAGAATCCAGCCAAGCGATACGACATCGGAGGCCAGACACCTGAGAGTTTGAGCATCGCAGAGGAATTGGCCCGGGAGGCGGTAACCGAGGACCAGCGATCGAACACGCGCCACAACATACCTGTCGACATGAGGATCGAAACGCTCAACGACAAAGGCGAAGTCGATAAAAGTGAAAGCACGGTGGCGGAAAACATCAGCCTACAAGGTGCGGCGATTTACACCACGCTTGACTTGCCGATTGGCCGGATGATTCGCTTAACGAGCGAGCAGTACAAATTGACGGTGCATGCTGCAGTGAGAGGTCGCAGTGTTGGACCATCCGGCGTTACCCGGATTCATGTGGAATTCATCGACCGGGAATTTCCGTTGTAAGTAAACCTCGTCCGCAAAGCTAACGTCCGGCTTGGCAGTCATGTAGAACACGGCCGAGAATCACTAGATTCGACTTCTGCGCAAGCTCAATAGCTTCGCACAAAACGTCCAATTAGTGTGACGCGGAGCGTTCTCATTAACACGTGGCTTTAGCCCGGTGATAAGCGGCGTCTTTTAGATTCCTTTAACGGTTTACCGGTACAGCGGAAACCGTTGAAACGGTTGGATCGTCATAATCGCTAGCCGTGATCACCGGGCTAAAGCCACGGTGTTAATGAGAACGCTTCGCGTCACCTCTTGTGCAAGCTCGTTTTCCTGATTACATAAGTGAACGACGTCCAAAAACTCTCGCGCGACCAGCCACAACCCAAGGCGAAGATCTCGATCCCGCACTACCTCAGTGGGTCATCAATCTTACGCGGCCGGTGATCCGGTCCTTTAGCCGGCTCTTTTGGGGTGTCGAACACAAAGGAGTGGAGAATATTCCTTCCGACAGTGGCGTCATACTCGCGGCTAATCACCAGAGTTATGGCGATCCCTTCTGGCTGGCAGTGCCCATCAAGAGGCCCATTCGATTTCTCGCATGGAGTGAGGCGTTTTCCTGGCCCCTGGTTGGGAAAGCAATTGGACTGTTCGGCGCCTGGCCCTTGCACGTTGAAGGTAGCGATCCTTCGGCTATTCGACGCTCGCTCAACTGGTTGCGCAATGGTGGAGTCGTCGTGATTTTTCCAGAGGGCGGGCGGGGGTTGCCGGACGGTTCGATGATACGGATGAAAGGCGGCGCAGTTCGGATGGCACTGGAAGCAGGTGTTCCAATTCTCCCGGTGACCATCCGTGGCGCCAACCGGGTCTGGCCCAGCAATAAACGTTTCCCCCGATTCGGGAAAGTGGAGGTCATCTATCATCCGATGATGCACGTTGAGCAGCTATCGGGAGAGGAGACGCGCGCGTGCGCCAGACGGGAAACTGAAAGGCTGGGTAAGATTATTCAGTCAGCTCTGTGAGGCTGAAGGCGGCGGTTGGCGTGTAGGAGATCAATTCAAGGACTTCGTTTCGTCTTAGTCGTTAATTCGTGGATGGTCATCTATCCCGAAACTACACGAGACAATACGAAAGGTTTTTGTGCAAAGCCGGGTGGTTGCGGTCTTTTCGGAACTCACCTTCACTTTTGTTGCTGTTCCCACGCGCTAACGCGTGGTTGTGCCCGCCCTTCGGACCTATCAGGCTGAGCGAAGCACGCGCATCATTGCCTGATGGACCAAACCATTACTTGCCAACGTCCTGGGGTTGTACAGATCCAAGGGCTGCCCGCTGAAATCACTAACTCGACCTCCCGCTTCCTCAACGAGCAGAACGCCCGCAGCAATGTCCCAGGGATTCAAACCTTCTTCCCAAAAGCCGTCGAACCGTCCACACGCAAGATAGGCGAGATCCAGTGAAGCTGAACCGTCGCGTCGAACCGCCTGTGCCGCCATGGTGAAATTGGCGAACTGCCGGGTAAAGTCTGGTCGCTCGCGAACGTTGTAGGGAAAGCCGGTGACCAGCATCGCGGAGTTCAGGTCATCAACACTTGAAACACGCATCGCGCGTTCATTTAACGTCGCGCCGCTTCCCCGCTCCGCGGCAAACACTTCATCGCGCATTGGATCGTAGATTACTCCCAGCTCGATTTTTCCTTCACGTTCAAGTGCAATGGAAACGCAAAAGCACGGATAACCGTGCGCGTAATTCGTTGTGCCATCGAGCGGATCGATAATCCATTTCCATTCGCTCTTGCCCGAAACGAACTCGACCCCGTTTGTCGCTCCCGATTCTTCAGCCAGGATCGCGTGTCGCGGATAATGAGATTTGATTCTGTCGATAATTAGGCTTTCCGAAGCCACGTCAGCTTCAGTAACCAGATCGATATCGCCTTTGTTCGACACCTGGAGCGCTCTTCCGAGGCGATCCGCAAGTATGCGACCAGCGTCGCGCGCGGTTTGCACAGCAAAATTCAGCAAACTTAGTTTCTCTCTTCTTCTTCTTTTGGTTCAGGAGCGTTCAGAAGCATAACGTAAACTCATGCGGCTCGCGAGTTTGGCCCACTACCCTCTCCCACACTTTCTTAACCCAAAAAAGACCCACACAAATAGCGGGGCCAGACAGCGCTCAAGCATGATTCCGCTTCGACGTCTCGCTCCTGACGGAGCGAAGAAGATCGGGGTTCGGCTTGGTCTATAAACATGTCGCTCCTACAGGGCGAATTCCCATTCAAAGTTGCACTTGAAACCTCGAACCACGATTTGTTATTTGTAGTGTCCCCAGTCATTCTGACTCCCGTCGAGCAAGCTAAAGCTTGTACTCTGAACGACCGAACGCAGCCGAAAAAGACATGCACAAAATAAACCTTCGTGAAAAGCTGGACCGAATCAACGATCAGTGGAACCCGCGGATCGTTGGTGAGTTGAACGGGCAGTATCTGAAGCTCGTAAAGTTTTCTGGACCATTCACCTGGCATCATCACGAGACTGAAGACGAGATGTTCCTGGTCGTAAAAGGAAGGTTTCGGATGGAGTTTCGCGAAGACGGGCGCGAACGGGAGGTTTGGCTTGAGGAAGGCGAGTTTCTGATTGTTCCGCACGGAGTGGAGCACCGGCCGGTGGCCGACGAGGAAGCGCACGTTTTGTTATTTGAACCGGCGTCAACTCTAAATACTGGCAATGTCGATAACGAGCTGACACGGAAAGAACTTGAATGGATTTAAACAAACTGCTGACGAGCATGCTGATCTTGTGTGAAGATAACCACAAATCCCAAACGGAGGCTCTGTTGTGAGAAAAACAATTACATGTCTTGCGCTGCTCTTAATGTGGGTCCTCGGTACGCCGGCATTGTTGCAGGCGCAGGAAAGTTCCACCGCCCAGGCCGTACTAGTCAGCACTACACCGGCGCATACAACCTCGGCGCCCGCGCCTCAAAGCATTATCGCTTCACTGGCGAACCTGCCTGAAGCTGACCTGCTTTTCTTTATCAACCCGCAGCGCGTTCTGAACGAACTGATTCCGAAAGTGATGCCTGCTAAAGACGTTGAAGAAATGCGAAAGGGTTTCGAGGCAGCTAAACAGATGGCCGGCGTCGACCCAACCAAAGTTGATTACATTGTGCTGGCAGTTCGCGTGAGAAAACCAACCGGCGATCTCAACTTTCAGCCGCCCGAGATCATGGCCGTTGCTTCGGGCGACTTCAGCTCTGAAGCGCTGATAGTGCTCGCGCGTATGGCGTCGCAGGGAAAACTGCGCGATGAGAAGTATGGCAATAAGACGTTGGGATTAATGACCATTGACCCCATCGTTAAGGAAGCGGAAAAGAATCCGATTCTTAAATCCTTTACCGAAGTCGGCGTGGTTACGTTGACGGCAAATTCAATAGCCGTTGGTAGTCCTTCATACTTGCGCGCTGCCGTCGATGCGGGGGAGGGCAAGGAACGCATCAGCGCGGAGACATTGAACTCGCTGGTCCGCGACCCAAACGTGTTGATAAGCATTGCTGGAAGACCTTGGCATGCGTTTGCGAAAACGTTTGGGATGCAGGGGACCGAAACAACCCCGCGTGATCCGCGCTGTGCGTCGAAGATCGGCGACTTCTATGCTGCGGTTACCATGGACGCCACCAACTTCATGCTTCGTGGCGCGGTTAACGAAGACAACCCCGACACTGCGAAGATCTTCAGTAATTTGTTTTCGGGTTTGCTTCGTTACGCTTCCATCGCTGCCAAAGATCCTATGGCGCAGGGATTAGTAAAGAGCGTTGTTATCGCCGCCGAGGGTGATGAAGTAACTGTCCGCGCCGATTTGCCACAGCAGATGGTAATCGACATGGTCAGAAAGC
This sequence comes from Blastocatellia bacterium, assembly GCA_963786645.1. Taxonomy (GTDB): domain Bacteria; phylum Acidobacteriota; class Blastocatellia; order Pyrinomonadales; family Pyrinomonadaceae; genus PSRF01. Next base: position 56,021 of record CAWAZW010000009.1, on the reverse strand, counting down.
AAATGATGCCGCCGCCCAAGAAGGCTGAATCAGCTGCTCCAGCTCCGGAGAAGCCGGCCAAGCCGCCGGTGCGACGAAGAAGAACGCGCCGCCGCGGTTAATTGTGAACTATGGATCCTTTGTCTTCGGCGGTTGCAGTACTGACGGCAATGATCACGCCCGCGGTTTTGATCTCCGCTTGCGGCAGCATGATTCTGTCCACTTCTCACCGGCTCGGACGAGTCGTGGATCGAGTTCGCGCATTGTCAGACAAGTTGGATGAATTATCCGAGAAGCCTGTGGACGAGGCGCGCGAAAGGCAGGAGATAATCTTTGACCAACTGGACAAGTTGACCAGCCGGGCACGTATTCTGCAACGTTCGATGGTCACGTTTTATCTTGCGTTGGGGATGTTTGTTGCCACCAGTGTCGCAATAGGAATCGTCGCGATCGCTGGAAATCCCCGGTATAACCTAGTGCCGGTAATCGTCGGAATTCTCGGCGCCTGTTTTCTCTTTTATGGCAGCATGCTTTTGATCTTCGAGGCCAGACTAGCGCTTAGCACCATTCATGCGGAAATGGATTTCATCTGGGGCCACACTACGCAGGTTGCACCGGCAGACATGGTGCAGCATCACAAACCCCACTCTGTTCATTTTCGACATCGGCGTTGAGGCTGAGTTTACGCCGGCATGGGCGAGATGGTTGCGTTCGCCCGTAAGGGCGAGACGTTTATAGCCTGACGCTCCCACAGCCCGAGAATTCGTATCTCAACGGCGAATATGCGCGGCTCGACGGGCGATAAGGATGGCGCCCCGGTGAACGGGGTGCGGCCGGCCGCGGCCGGGGTCGGCTATTTCCCGGCCATTGACGGCCTGCGCGCGGTCGCGATCCTCTCCGTCCTCGTCTATCATCTGCGGCCCGGCCTGCTCCCCGGGGGCTTCGCCGGCGTCGATGTTTTCTTCGTCGTCTCCGGCTTCGTCGTCACCGCTTCTTTAGTCCACCTGCGATTCGAGCGGCTGCGGCCGCTGCTCGCTTATTTCTATTGCCGGCGGATCGTCCGCATCGTGCCGGCGCTGGTGGCGATGCTGGTGGTGACTGCGCTGCTGACGGTGATGTTCGTGCCCGGCAGCGGCTTCGTTTTCGAGGCCAGGAACACCGCTTTGGCCGCCTCGCTCGGAGCGAGCAACATCTACCTGGCGCTGCGCGGCAGCGACTATTTTGATCCGCGGCAGGACCTCAATCCCTTCCTTCACACCTGGACACTTGGGGTCGAGGAGCAATTCTACCTGCTCTTCCCATTCTTCTTCTTTTTCTGCCAGCGGATCGTCGACGATCCGCGCCAGAGCCGCCGGGCGGCCGCCGCGGTTGCGATCCTCGCCGCTTTGTCGCTACTCCTCGCATGGCAGCTGGTGCAGCGCGGCCCGCTGCTCGGCTTCTACCTGATGCCCGCGCGCTTCTGGGAGCTGGGCTGCGGAATGTTGCTCTGCCTGACCATAGCTCGTTGGCGGCCGCGCCTCGCCGCGCTGGCGGCCTGGGCAGCAACGGCAGGGTTCGCCGGCCTGATCGCAGCGCTTGGTCTGACCTTCGCCTTTGCGGCCTCATCTCTCCTGCCGTTGCGGCATCTGCTGCTTGCCGTCGCCGCGACGACCGGACTCATCGCTTTCGTGTGCGCCCAGCCACTGGCGCTGCCGGTGCGGGCGCTGGCGCATCCCGTTCCGGTGTTCATCGGCAAGGTTTCCTATTCACTCTACCTCTGGCACTGGCCGGTCTTCGTAATGTTCCGCTGGACCATCGGCCTCGACGGAGCCGCGCACGCCGCCGCCGCCGTAGCGATGGCGTCTGTCTGCGCGGTTGGTTCATACCTGCTGGTCGAGCAGCCGATCCGGCGAGCCGGAAAGATCCGCAAGCTGCCGCGCCGACCGGTGCTGGCACTGGGCGGCGGCGCTCTCGTCGCCTGCGCCGGCGCGGTGGCATTGCTGTTCTTGTTCGCCCCCCGCCTCACCCTCAGCGACTTCCCCCGCCGCGCCTATGCCGGTTTCCGCAAACCGACGGGCGATTGCACGCTGAGCGAAACCCTCAGGCCTATTGGCAACGGCCAGGTGCTCACCCTGACACCGCTCTGTTCACGCCCGCGCATCGGCGGGCGTCTTTTCGTCGTCGGCGATTCGCACGCCAAAACCTTTGAGCGATCGCTTCGCCGCTACGCCGCCGAAGTCGGTGTCCCGGTACGCAGCTATTGGCGCCCTTATTGTGATGTCCCGTCGCTATCGGTGCCTGCGTCGGCCAAGCCCTGGTGTGCCGCCTTCTACCAAGGCGTGGTTGACGAAATGTTGCGCGAGCTCGGGCCCGGCGACACGGTGCTTATGGTGTCGCTGCACCTGCCCCGCATCGGCCGGCAATGGCAGGGCCTTCCCTACAATGAACGGGTGCGCCGTGGAGCCGAGCGGGACGCCGCATTTCCGGAAGCGCTGGAGGCACTAAGGCGGCTCGGCGGCACCGGCGCGACCTTGGTGATCGAGGCGCCCGGGCCCCTGTTCCCAAGTCCGCCCTTCCGCTGCTCCGACTGGTTCAATCGGGACAATCCGGTCTGCGCCGATGGTTTCGCGGTCGGCCGCGCCGAGTTGCTGGCGCTGCGGCAGCCGGCGCTCGACGCGATGCACCGCCTCGCTGCTTCGGTGCCGAGCCTGAAAGTCTGGGATCCATTCCCGATCCTGTGCCCCGGCGATCCATGCACGCCATTTCACGGGGATGACGCGCTCTATTGGGACGGAGATCATTTGAGCCCGACCGGCCAAGACCTCCTCTATCGCCACTTCAGACAGGCTGTCGCACCTGCTAACTAGCTCCCGATGAAGTACATCGGCATTCTTGCCCACAGTGCCAAAGGCGCGACATTATGCTAACGCACGGTACTTCCGTATCATCTTCGCTACCGAATACGCGATCTCATTATCAGTTGGCGTGCCCTTAGGAGCGCGGGCGTCCCGCCCGCACAGTGCGGTAGACTTACTTCTGTTGAACCAGAAAGCTGTTTGGGCTTCGCGCTCAGTTGCGGGCGGGATGCCCGCACTCATGGTCACCGAGCAATTATGTCAATTCAGATTGCACCATCTTACTTAAGACTGTACGAATCGGGAGAACTGGCAGAAAGGGTCGAAGCCCTCGAGAATCTGTTGTCTCGTTGCACCATCTGTCCGCGCGACTGTCTGAACAACCGGTTGATGGATGAAATCGCCGCATGCTACTCGGGACGCCTTCCGATCGTTTCGTCCTACACAGCGCATTTCGGTGAAGAGCCGGGTCTCGTCGGTTCAAAAGGCGCCGGCAACATCTTCTTTGGCAACTGTAATCTCCGTTGTGTTTACTGCCAGAACTATCAAATCTCACAAACCCACAAACAACAGCTCAAGAATGAAATCAGTCACGAACGCCTTGCTGACATGATGCTGGAGCTACAGGCGAAGGGTTGTCACAACATCAACTTCGTGTCGCCCACACACTTTGCGCCACAAATGGCGCGAAGCATCCTGCTGGCAGCGGAGCGCGGACTGCATCTACCGATTGTTTACAACACCAACGCGTACGATTCGGTTGACGTGTTGCGACTGCTCGACGGAATCGTTGATGTCTATCTCCCCGACCTTAAATATGCGGAAGATGAAGCTGGCTACCTTTATTCCAAGGTGCGCGGTTACAAAGAGGTTTCTCGGGCGGCAATCGAGGAGATGTTCAGACAGGTAGGCGATGAACTAATCCTGGGCGACGACGGTCTGGTGAAACGAGGTTTGATCGTTCGTCTGCTCGTACTGCCAAACGATATTGCAGGCGTCGCGGAATCGCTTCAGTGGATTAAAGATGAACTCAGCCCGCGCGTTGCCGTGTCGTTGATGGCCCAGTACTATGCCACGCACCAGGCTGCGTCTAACAATCGTTACGTTTTGCTTTCCCGGCGGATTTCAGAGGGCGAGTGGTTGCGCGCAATCAACGCTCTCGAAAATCTTGGGATGCAGGAAGGCTGGATGCAGGAGTTTGATGGCGCGTCCTACTACTACCGCCCTGACTTCAGCAACTCTGATACGCCCTTTCAGGACATCAGAGACTTCACCTCATAGCGGCAGATGATCTATCCGCAGAGTACGCAGATTACCCAGATTAGAGCCCAAACGTTACGATGCAGCTGTCGACAACAGGCAGCTACTTTTGAACCGCATTACAGTATTCAAGATTTAATCTGTGTAATCTGCGTAGTCTGCGGATAAATGATGGAGTTACCTTCAGCTCACCGTAACGCCGCGCCAGAAGGCGATACGGTCTTTAATCTCCGCGGCGGCAGGTTTCGGTTCAGGATAGTACCAGGCAGCATCGCCGTTGATCTCGCCGTTCACGACCACATCGTAATAACTCGCCTCGCCTTTCCATGGACAAGTCGTGTGCGTAGTGCTCGGTTGCAAATGCTCCTGCTTAACTGAGTCTGGTGGAAAATAATGATTGCCTTCGACGACAACCGTGTCGTCGCTCTCCGCGATTACTGCGTCTTTCCAGGTAGCTTTCATGCGGTGAAGAGTGAACAGTGAAAGGTGAAAAGTCAATCAGATAGGAGCTGCTATACCAAGGAACGATCCAGAAAAGACACGAAGCTACAAACCGCAGTTGAGCCCATCGCTGGCGTTAGCCGCCGCTTACTGACGGCAGGATCGTGATTTCGCTGTTCTCATCAAGTGCCGTCTCCAGCATCTCTTTGCGTCGCACGTTCTCATCATTCAGAAATATGTTGACGTGCGGCCGGAGTGCACCTTGTTCGTTAACTACCCGGTCGCGCAATCCAACATGCTGCTTCCATAAAACTGCCAGGGCTTCGCCAACCGTATCCGCAGACGAGTCAACAACGATCTTGCTTTGCCCATCCGTAAAGTCCGTCAAGAAACCTGCGACATTAAACGTGATCATGGCTCTACGGCAGAACTCCTTCCGGCACCAGCCACGGTCGCACTTCTATGGCTAAACGACCCGCCTGCACCGACGGATCCGTTTCGGCAAGCTTCTTCGCTTCCTCAAGTGAATCAACACGAAAAACGAAGATGCCGCGTAGCGTTCCGTTGCCGCCAAACGGACCTGCCACTACTAACTTCTTCGTCTCCGCGAGGCGATTGATGTTTGCCATGTGCGCCTTTTGCAGTTCTTCGGTCGCGGGCGTCTTCTCCGGCGTCCACTTGGGACCGCGGCTTAATAATCCCAGATAGGCAGTTGTCATCTTCATCGGCGTCGACGGCTTTTTCATGATGTCCTCCGACCACCAGGGAATCATCTCCGCAACCAGATGTCCGCCCTTCACACCGGGATCATTGTCCACCCAGGTCTTCGCCTCTTCAGCTGTATTAGCCCGCAGAATGTACACGCCAATCAATTCGCCATTGTCACTGAATGGCCCCGCGATCACCGCCTTGCCGGAATCGAGGAGCGACATCACATACTTGCCGTGTTCTGACATTGTGCCGCCAGTGCCCTGCGTGTGCGTCGCTTCCCACTTCGGCCCGCGCTTCAGTAAAGCCATTTGAAACTGGACCAACTTCGACTCCGGTTCCTTCTTCTCCTGCGGGCGAACAACCTTCGCCGGTAGCAATGCCAGTGCAAACACAAATACTGCGATAAATGCTTTCATAATTGCTTCCTGATTGTTAACTAACTAATCCGCAGATTACACAGATTAAGGTTTTAGACAGCTACGAAGAGCGATCGTCATTAGGCGATACCTGCTTTCAATTACTCGGGTAGGTTTAGTCGCTCACCCTGCCTGCTAAGTCCTAATCTGCGTAATCTGCGGATAGCCTTAAACAACTGCGGCCTTCACGCAAACAACCGGAGGCAAGCTTTCGAGAATTGCGTTCCATGAATCACCTGCGTCCTTCGATCCGAACAGCTTTCCATTACGTGTTCCGAAGTACATTCCTGTAGGCTGCAATTCATCTGCCGACATCGCGTCTCGCAACACAGTCTCAAGTGCGTTCTCCTGCGGCAATCCGTTTGATAACGGTTCCCATGAGTCCCCGCCGTTTTTGGTGCGATACACGCGCAGCTTCCCTTCCGGTGTACATCGAAATTCGTCCGACTCAAGCGGAATAATGAAAACTGTCCCGGCGTCGTTTGGATCAACTTCCATTGCGAAACCAAAATCCGAAGGCACGCCATTGGCGATATCCGTCCAGGAGTCGCCACCGTCGTCGCTTCTGTAAAGGCCCCAATGATTCTGCAGAAACATCCTGTTCGGGTTGGAAGGATGGCTGACGATTTTATGCACACATTGACCCCACTCCGGATACTGCTGGTCGGGAGGTAGAAACTGCGCGCGAACTCCATTGTTTCGGGGCTGCCAATTTTCTCCGCCATCGTCTGTGCGATAGACGCCGCCGGTCGAAATCGCCACATATAACCGTTTCGGGTTCGTTGGATCCGGTAACACCGTGTGCAAACAGAGGCCTCCGCCACCGGGCATCCATTGCGAACGATGCGGATGATCATACAGCCCCTTGACCAGCGACCAGGTTTCACCCGCGTCGGTCGATTTGAAAAGTGCGGCCGGCTCAACGCCGCAATAAAGCGTGTCAGGTTCACCGGGATGGCCCAACGCAATTTGCCAAATCTGCTTCACTGAATTGTCTGCGTCTTCGGGAAACTTCACGCCGTACGTTTCGGGTTCAGTCCAGGTTTTTCCGAAGTCGTCGGATGAGCTCAAGTAAGAGCCCCAATAAGAACTGTTTACGGCGGCCCACAAACGGTGGCGGCCATTCCGATCGTCATAGGCGAGCGCGTAGACCGCACGGCCCGGAAAGTATGGCCCACCAACTTGCCAATCCTGGCGCGCTTTATCAGAACGAAGTACAAACGCGCCCTTCATCGTACCGGTAAGTAAAAGCACATCCCCTTGTTTAGCGTCGACGTGTGTAGTTGCAGGCATAGCTCTCCTCTAATTCAAAGAAATACTTGGGTGGCGGTGCGATGCATTATATCCGCAGATTCCGCAGACTAGGCAAATCAAGGATCTAGACGTTTAGCGATGCCCAACATTCCTCGCGAATACAGCTTAGCTGAAATCCTTTCGGATTGAATCTGCGTAATCTGCGGATAACTGCGGATAGATCTGCGGAGACCAGCGTGCATTAACACTTTATAAAAGCATTCGGAAAACTGTGGAGCACTGAAGGGTAACGGCGGTTAAGGAAGCCGCACGTGTCCTCCAAGTCTGTCCTTTTATGTCCATCGAGGTTGCATCCGTTCCCGACCGCGGCCGATCTGTATCTCTGCGCCGCATCATCAAATCCATCCGTTCCTTTAACAGAACTTCCGCCAGCAACTCGCAAATCCTGCGATCAATTCTTGGGCTAATCGGAATTGCAGCAATTCTTTCCGCCGATTCACTGGTGCGCTCGTACAAATACTATTCGCGAGTGGTAGATGCACGTCTTGCTGCCGGCTACCCACACAGCCGCGCCGGGCTGTATGCCGCCCCGCGCCGGATCGAACCTGGCGCGAAAATGACGCCGGCAAGTCTTATCGCAGCGTTGCGACGCGCAGGTTACGTCGAGTTCCCCGGAGGAAATGCCTGGAGCGGCAGTTTCCGAAAGACCAAGTCGTCGATCGAGATCAGGCCGGCGCCCACCAAACAGAGCTCTCACTCGATTGTGCTGGTCAATTTTGACGACGTTAACGACGACACCAGCAGAGTTTCACAGTTGCTCGCTGACGGGCTTCCTATCGAATCATTCACTTTAGAACCTGAAGTGCTTTCGACCGATCCGACATTCAAGGCCGGTCAAAGGCAAACTCTTGTTTACGACGAGATTCCGGCGGTGTTGATTCAGGCCATCATGTCGATCGAAGATCACCGGTTCTTTCAGCACTCCGGTGTGGATCCACTTGGTGTTGCCCGCGCCTTATTTCACAACGCGAGCGATGAGCGGATAGGTCAGGGCGGGTCTACGATTACGCAGCAGCTCGTGAAAAACACCTACCTCTCTTCCGAACGCACGCTACAGCGCAAGTACTCGGAAGCAATGTTGGCATTCGCAATCGAGAAGCGACTGACCAAACATGAAATTTTTGCTCTGTACTGCAATGAGGTTTACCTGGGACAACGCGGCGCCGTTGCTGCGCGCGGCGTTCGAGAGGCAGCGCGTCTTTATTTCGGCAAGGAACTCAAGCAACTGACGCTGGCTGAAGCGGCCACGCTCGCCGGCATGATACAGAGTCCCAATCGTTACTCCCCTTTGCACCATGCGGAAGCCTCGCAGGCTCGCAGAAAAATGGTACTCGACGCGATGGTGCGCGACGGTTGGATTCGAAGTGAACAGGCGCAGTCAGCATCGAAAGAAGTTGTTCTCACCACTTCGGCTTCAGATGCTCATTCACTCGCTCCGTACTTTGTCGATTACGTGAATCGAGTCGCCGATTCAGACTTCGATGCTTCGCCCGGCCGCCAAAGGATCTACACCACGATCGATCTTGAGTTGCAACAGCTTGCTGAGGCTGCGCTCAAACGACAAATGAATCGGTTGGATAGAGTATCAAAGCAACAAAGGGCAAAACCTCAAGCCGCGCTGGTGGCAATCGACCCCAAGACCGGTCACGTACTTGCAATGGTTGGAGGGCGCGACTATCGAGAGTCACAACTGAATCGCGCGACTGATGCAAGACGACAGCCGGGGTCCACATTCAAACCGTTTGTTTACGCCGCAGCGCTGGAAGATGGAATGTCGCCCGTGCGAACCTTTGCCGACGGTCCACGCGAATTCATTTACGATCGAAACAAAGTCTATCGCCCGGACAACTACGGCGGCGGATACTCCATGCGCGATGTAACAATGCGCACCGCGCTGGTGAACTCACTCAACGTGGTTACGGTCGATATTGCTTTGCAAACCGGCCTGGCGCGCATTGCTAATCTGACGGAAAGTTTTGGATTGCCCAGGCCGGAAAGATATCCATCGCTCGCTTTGGGAACTAAGGAAGTCACGCCGCTTGAGTTGGCAGCAGCTTATGCGGCCTTTGCAAATGGTGGCCGTCGGGTTGAGGCAAAAGTTGTAGCCAGTGTTGACGATCCTCCGGCAACGCACGCAACTTACGAAGACTCGCCACAGGTGATAAGCCCAACTACGTCTTACATGATTACAAACATGCTGTCGGCGGTAATTGATCGCGGCACCGCGCGGACGGCCCGCAGCGTGATGAGGCAAACTGCCGTAGCTGGAAAGACGGGCACATCTCGAGACGGTTGGTTTGTTGGCTACACTCCGAACCTGGTTTGTGTTGTTTGGATAGGTTTCGATGACAACCAGCAACTCGGTCTCACTGGCGCCGAAGCTGCACTGCCGGCGTGGGCGGAGTTCATTCAGGGCGCGGTAGCACTAAGACCTGAATTAGGCGGTCGGAACTTTGAATGTCCTGAAGGCATCAAGTTTGTCGAGATAGATGCTGATCTAGGTTCGATTTCAACTCTTTCGTGCCCGCACCGGGAGCTGATCGCCGTCACTGAGCGGTTGGCGCCAAACCTCGAGTGTCTTCAGCACGGAAACCTGCCGGAAACAATGTCTGCGGGCTCAGACGGAGCCCCACCTGCAACCGAAGTAACCTTAGTTGCCAACCGTTCTGCACCCTTTGAATCGGCGGCCGCGCCGCAAATTGGCACGCGCATGCAATTAAACTCTCACGGACGACCAACTCTTACGAACGATCTGCGCTGACACAAGACGGGATTCCGATCCCAGGAACGGCAAGCGAGACCCGGACCGCTCCATATTGTCAACCGTTGCCTTGGCCCTTATTCTGATTCGCTGCAATGGGACCAGCTTCAGCATACGGTAGAACTCTTTGGCTCAAACTCATTCATAAGCCGAAGGGTTTTGATCAGCCCGCATTCCTGTATCTGCTGGCTATCTGCCAAGCCGCCACAATTTTGCTCACGTGGCCGCTGTGGAAAGTTCATCGGATACCGCCGATGATTCCTGCTGTCCAGTTGCCCGAAGTAAATACTGGTATCGTTCTCTTGATCACTCTGGCGGCGCTCTTCATCCGTCCCCTCCCGGCGCTAATCCTTCACACGGTCCTGGTGCTGTATTCAATTCTCATAGATCAAACGCGCCTTCAGCCTGAAATTGTTTCGATGGTGATTCTTATGTGGGGCGCGCATGGATCGCTTAGTTTTAAGACGATAGCTCGCGCACACCTGATTTCGCTGTGGTTCTTCGCAGGCGCCAACAAACTGCTGAGTTCAAACTACATGAGCAACATCGCATTTATGAGTTACCCGCGTAGTTCTCTTCGCCTCTTGCTAGTTCCCTTAATCGAGATTGCGTTGGCTCTGCTTGCCATCATTCCCCGTACTCGTAAAGCGGCCGCCGCTCTGGCTTTCGCGTTCCACATTACGATTTTCGCCTTTCTATTATTTCGGCCGAACAATAACTCGGCCATTTGGTTTTGGAACCTCGGCCTGTCATTCGCGGGGTTCGCACTGATTTACCCGTGGAAAGATTTCTTAGCCGACACCTGGCGAAAATCTAGTCCCGTCGACGACGGCAATAGCCTTTCTTATTTTGGTTTCCCCCATGGGGTTCTACTTCGGCATCGTGGACGCGTACCTGGCGCACAATCTTTATTCTCAAAATCTGCCGTGGGCACACTGGGTCGACTCAGCCGGGAGGACCCAGGTTATTGACTCAAAGCACCTATTAAATGTTCCGCTCCCTCCTGAACACCGGATATTTGAAGGTTATTTCAGAGGAGTTTGTAAACCAGGGGACCAACTGGTTATTCACGATCCGAGATACTGGGCGAAATTGCGAGGGTATGAGGTTCGTCGAATAGAATGTAATGAGTGACGCAGGTGCTCAAGATTCCAGTACTACTTCAGCGATCGCGTGTTCACTTGTGTGAGATATAGAAAGATGCACCGCAGTCGCGCCTGAGGCTTCAAATAATTTTCGCGCTTCACGATGAAAAGTGATGACCGGCGCACCGCTCTCCAGTGAGCTAATCTCAACATCCTGCCAGGAAATCCCCCCGCGCCATCCTGTCTGCAAAGCTTTTAAGGCTGCTTCTTTCGCTGCGTAGCGCGCCGCATAATGCTGTTCAGCCACGACGCCGCGACTGTCGCAGTAAGCCTGTTCAGCGGACGTGAACACACGCTCACGAAAACGCGGGGTGCGTTGCAACACTTCTCGAATGCGTGCAACTTCGATAATGTCTATACCAATGGAAACGATCATAGCTGACGACGAATTACGGCGCGCCGGATTCTACTGGCGCGAGCGCGATGGTATTCGCGCGCTCGTTTGCCAACGGCTTGAACAAGCGAGATTCGTTAACGGTTTTTCAACTCGTGGTGGCGGCACGAGCGCGATGCCCGAACACTCGCTCAACCTCGCCGGCTTTAACGAAGACGCTGCGGAAAACATTCTGGAGAATCGTCGCCGGTTTCTCAAGCTGTTTCCGGGCGATTGGGCGCTCGCCGGGTGTTGGCAAGTACATGGCGCCGATGTTCGATTGATCAAAAATTCATCCGAGGCCAAGCCTGCGGAGGACGCGCGCGGAGAAACTGTCTACTGCGATGCAATCGTCAGCGACGCTCGAGGCGTGCTTGCCGGAGTAAAGACTGCTGACTGCGTTCCGATACTGCTGGCCGATCCCGTCACCGGGGCATATGCGGCGATCCACGCAGGATGGCGCGGGACGCTTAGCGCGGGTTGCGTTAAAGGGTCTCGAACAGATGAGGCGCGAATACGGAACGGAGGCTGAAAATGTGATAGTGGCTATTGGACCAGCAGCCGGCGCCTGTTGTTATGAAGTTGGTTCAGACGTAATCGACGCGTTTAAAACAGAATTTCCACATGAATTGAATATCTTAAAGCCAACGCGTGAAAATCACGCTTGCATCGATCTTCTCTGCGTTAATCGCAGTCAATTGAGCGGCGCCGGTGTGAAACCCGGCCAACATCTTCACCGCGCCACTCTGCACGATGTGCCGCACAGATTTATTCTTCTCTTACCGCCGCGAGAAAAAGGCTACGGAAAGGTCGGACGGCTGATGTCTGTCATCGGCAGAGCGGAGATCACAAGTTAAATAAGCCAGGACTGAGGCCCGCAGGGCCGATAGTTAATAGCCAGCTCGTAAGGGCGTGGTGCGCAACCCCAAAAGACGCGATGAGGCCCGAAGGGCCGGCAGTCACACTTAATGACTGGCGGCCCTTCGGGCCTTGAAGAAAAACTGCTGCCTTTAAATGCGAGCTCTCTGAACTACTCCACGTTCAGCCACACACTCAGTTCTTTGTTCTGCGGTGGAAAGCACACCTCGTCGTTGCAGCTCTGGTAACGAAGGTGCAACTTCACTTCTTTCGAACCCGTTGACACGCCAGCCGGCACAGTCAGGTTGAAACGCATGGTGGCTCGTCCTTCGTACACCGAAACGTTGCTTTTGGAAAACTTGAATTTCCTCAGCAACGCGCGCGGATAGCTCACGGCTCCAACACGAATTCCGTCCGGCGCCTCCACTTTCAGTTGCGTCGGTATAAGGAATTTTTCCAGCGGACGGCTTGAATTGACGTGGTATCCGTCTGGGATCTCCATCACTACCGTTGCACGTACACTACGCCCACGGTTCACTTTGTTGTTCGACAGCGAAGCGGTTACGTTAATGTGCGGCGCCGATTGCGGGACCGCGGTTGAATTGACACTGCCTGGGAAAACCAGGAAAGAAGTTGCTACGAAAAATAAAATCGCGCCCTTGATCGTTGTTGAGAAATTCATCTGTTTGTCATTTCCTATGCCACGATTGATTGTTTGATTGCCTGAAGATTATTGCTCTCCCGCCGGGCCGCAAGTTGGCCACACGCTGCGAAGATATCTCTGCCACGCGGTTTGCGAATGTAAGCGTGCACGCCTTTCGATTCGAGAATTGCCTTAAAACGGTCGACGGTTTCCCCTGAAGAAGGTTGATACGGCAATGGCTCCGCCGGGTTATGCGGAATCAGATTCACTTTTGCGTGAAGATCATGCCGGTTAAGTAGGTTGGCCAGTTGACGCGCGTGCTCCTCGGAATCATTTACGCCATCGAGCATTACATATTCAAACGTGAAATGTTCACCAGCCCCGAGCGTTTGCTCAAACTCTTTACAAGCAGCGAGCAGTTCCTGCAAAGGCCACTTTTTATTGATCGGCATCAATTCGTCTCTTAATTCGTCTGTCGGCGCTGCCAGCGAAATCGCCAGGTTGGGCCGGTCCGAAATCGTCGCCAGATCGCGGATGCGCGGAACGATTCCTGCCGTTGAAATGGTGACGCGATGAGGCACAATAAACAGACCTTGCGGCTCGGCCATGATGCGCAGCGCGCTGATCAGCGAATCAAAATTAAGAAACGGCTCACCTGCGCCCATGCCCACGAGATTTGTGCCACGAGGAGTTTTTTCACCAACGCCGTAAACGTCATTCAGCGCGATGATTATCTGCTCAACGATCTCCCCTGGTGTTAACGAACGCAGTAAACCTAGTTGGGCAGTCAGGCAAAACGTGCATTGAAGTGGACATCCTGACTGCGACGAAAAACAGATCGTGTCGCGACGTTCTTCGGGAATGAATACTGTTTCCACCGGCAGGTTGTCGTGGGTCTTCATTAGGTAGCGGCGCGTACCGTCAGTTGAGACGTACCTCGATTCAACTGTAAGCGTGGCCGCGGTCGCTTGCTCGTTCAACATGTCACGCAACGCTTTTGGCAGGTCCGTCATTTCGTCGAAACTTCGCAAACGGCGCTGATGCAACGAGGCGAAGATTTGCTTCCCGCGATACGCAGGTTCGCCGAGGCCGGTGACGAACGACGTCAGCTCGGCAATGTTTAATCCGACAAGACTGCTTTTCTCGGCCATTTTTCTCATTCTAACATCCGACTCCACATAAACCGGCCAGTCTTAGACGTGTCCGGCAACAGCCTGGTTGGACCAAAGTCCGGTATAATTCCCCATCACCCATGTCGTCAATTGCGAATGTTGAGAGGAAAATCCGGCGCATTGAAGGCTTTCGTGTGCGGATTTTGCACCTCACGGGAGCTGACGTGCGCGGTGATCGCCAAGGACTCCCGCAGTATCACTATCATCGCGCGGCCGACAATGACATCACCGTCGAATCGTGGAAGGAGTCGAGGTTTCGCCCGTCGTTTCCCGGATTCGAAGTGGATGTTATGGATGTACGGGGAAAGTCAGTGCAGGGGAACACTAAGCTGGAAACGGTGCGCGAGACTTACATCAGGTCGTGAAACAGCAAAGCTTTAACGCGTCGACTACCTGAAATGCAACAGCCTGGACCAACGGCCCAGGCTGTCACGCGTTGGCGCTTGCACCCCGCGTTATTGTTATTGCACGACGCTGAATTTGGCTGTCGGCGTCAATGCCTGTCCTGACACGCGATCGTGGATGCGAATCGTCAGTTCATAATCGCCGTTGGCTAAACGTTGAGTGTCGATAAGCTTCGCCAGCGTCAGACGTTGTCCTGCGTCGCTCATTCCTTTCCAATCTTCGGCCAGCTTGCCCAACTCCTTGCCGTCTTTTACCAGCACATACTCGACGTCAACCGAAGGACGCAGCGTGGTTTGATCGATTCCCGCGTTGTAAACCTGCAGATAAACCCCAACAGGATTCCCGCGACGATAAACGCCCGAGACGTTTGGAATTACTTTCTGCTGCCCGATGACAAACTGGCCCACGGCCGGTTGATCGCCTAATTCTTCAAGTTTAGTCGCCAAAACGAGCGTCGAAGTGGACAGCTTTTGCGAATCGTACCTGGGTACGGTGAACCCGACGCGCCGAATGCCGGTAGCTCCTGACGCAACGTCGCGTACGATTACGTCAACTTTGTAAGTGCCAGGCGCCAATGCTACTGCTTTCTGGTATGCCGATTTGCGATCTTTGGCGGTGGTTAGTTCCTCGGTCGTCGCCGTTGTGATCACCGGATCCTCAAAAATGCCAGACCGGCGACCTGCAACGGAAGTGATCCTTCCAAAGATGTTGATGCGTGCCTGCTGTAACCCACCGCTGTCCTGGAAAACCAGATCCTTATTCTCAGTTTGAATCGTGAAAGCGGTAATTACGCGCTCGTCGGATTGTCGAAAGAAGTCGACTCGGATATCGAAGTTTAATGGGTTCTCTTCGATCACGCCGGTGTTAACCGCGGATGCGAGATCGTTAAACTTAACCTGCGGCGGCCTGTTCAGGTCCGCCAACATCTGCAGTCGAGAAAAAGGGCTGTCCTGTTCGCGTTGGTAACCGCCACCACCAAACCCGTTGAGACCAGTGATTCGATCCGCTTTGCTGGAGAGACCGAGCTGCTCTGAAAGCGTTAAGCCCGCGCCAGGCACCATCAACATGGCGTCCTTTTCGTCGGGGTTCCGCGCGATGCGATACTCACCACTCCCTGACGGATCAACGAATTCAATCTCGATTCCCGACCCGACTCCCGGAAGATACCTGTAAAACCAGATTTCAAACGGATACGTGGTGGTCGAGCCTCCGCCGTGATAGGTAGGACGATCATAGGCGCCACCCATCGGGTGCGTCTCCCGCTCGTCCGGCTTGCCATACATTATCCAGATGCGGCCGCGATCCGTTTTCCAACCTGGGATACCCGACGCGAAATGCTCGTTCGCGTAGGCGATGCGCTCGTAGTATTCCTCTTTGAACTCGTTTTCATCGGTGTCCGGATCCGGATCACGCCGGCGCCAGAATTCTTCGATAAATTTCTCGCGCTCGAGGTCGGTCTGCAATCTCCTGAAAGCTCTGCGCTCTTCATCCGTAATTACGTAACTAACATCCTTCTCCAACCAGTCTTTGTAGGCTTTTTTGAGTTCGGGTTTTACATTGCGCGGCTTGTCCATTGGATCCTGGCTTTGACGCGGATCCTGCGCAACCATCGGGAGGCTAAATGCAGCCAGCGCTAGGGAAAGAATCGCCAGGCGAAGAGCGGCTTTCTGGTAAGACATAACGAAAACTCCTACAAAGTTAATGAGACACAAGGGATACTGCAGCAGGATCAGGCCCGATGCGGAAGCACGGGATTCTAAAGTTCGCAATCAACACAGTCAAGATGCGGCGAGCGGGGCTTTTCGTTGCCTTTTTTCCGCCAGGCTAGCGCCGCTCAAAACGTTCGTAATAAAGACATTACCGGTTTAGGGTACAGACGCGGTTCGAGGCTTCGCGAATATCCAGGCCACCAGGATCGAACACAGGTAAAGCACAACCATCGGCGCCGCAAATAGCAGCATGTTGGGAATATCCGCCGAAGGTGAAATCAGGGCTGCCGCAACCAGGATAATGATTAGGGCTGTTTTCCAGACGCGCACTAAAAACCTTGCAGTTACGAGCCCGATGCGCGCCAGCACGTAAGTGACTGCCGGCATTTGAAACACGATCCCCATTCCCAACATCACGATGATAATGAAGTCGAAATAATCGTTTGCCTTCAACAGCAGCCGAAAGTCCTGGCCCAACCCCAGTAGATACTTGGCCGCAGGTGGAAAAAGAATTTTGTAGGCAAATAACGCCCCCAGCACAAACGAGATTGTCGACAAGGCTATGAACGGCGTGACGTATGCCCGCTCATGCGGATACAACCCCGGGGAAACAAAAGCCCAGATCTGCCACAGCAAGAAGGGTACCGATAAACAGATGGCTGCGTATAAAGAGACTTTCACGTAGAGCGAGAAAGGCTCCATTGCGCTGGTTACAATCAGTTTGTCGTTTACACCTGAGTAAGCTTGTGGGAGGGTCGCGAAGTCGACTGGAAGCCGAACGCCTTTTGGAATGATCGTATTACCCGCGTAGATCGGCTCTTCGGTGAAAAGGCCAAGTTTCCCCTGCGCGTCTTTGGCCGCTCGAGCCTGTACAGACACGCCTACAGGAATGACGGTCGTTCCTATGGTCGTTTCCTCCGGAAAAATGTAGCGGCCAATGTCGTTCTCCTGAACGCTATCCATCGAAACTATTTTTTCGTTCCCGGTTAACCCGTTTATCGGAACCTGTCTTCTCTGAGCCTCAGCGAGGGCATGTTCAACGGGCACGGCGAGGAAAGCATAGATGCGATCGGAGAAGACCCAACACACGCCGGCTGCAACTACCACGAACAGGATGGAGCGAATGAGACGGCTACGCAGTTCGTCCAGATGCTCCAGAAAAGACATCTGTCCGCCTAGTTGTTCTTGTTTTTCCTTTCGCGCGGCGAATGGTCGTAGCAACGTTGACATTAACTTGGGATCAGTTCTTTGTTAGCTGGAATTACAGCCATTCGCGCTTGGACGAAGGCGCGGAGCGATCGAATGTGTCGGTCGTTTCAGACGCAGGAACCACATCTTGTCCCGCAGTTCCACGAGGAATGATTCGATCCGCCGGCACGGCTTCTATTGTGGGTGGTTGCAGAGGTTGGCCTACCTGCGCGTTGTCCAGTATCGAACTTTCACTGAAGGCGCCCGGTGAATCCGCTTCTGCCTTTGTGAAATTGAGCTCGTCGAGAGTTACCTCGCGGTCCCACGTGCGTTTGAAATCCTCAGAAGCGCGACGGAAGCTCGCAAGATTTTTACCCAGCGTACGACTTAGCTGTGGCAGTTTGCGTGGTCCAAAAAACACCAGCGCCATGATCAATATGAAGACCAGCTCGGTACTGCCAAGCGACTCGAGGATCAGTAGAACCACTTCTCAACTACCTTTCGTTCACTGCGGAGGCCCTTGCCAAGCCGCGATTGTAACCCGTGAGCCCACAAAGCAGAAGTTCGACGGTTGTACAGCTTGAGCCAATTCAAGCTATTGCAGAACGGCTCGCGGTAGCGAGCGGTTGTTGGCGTTCAAGGTCCGGCCTGAGGGTCAAGATCGGCTGGGCCATTTCTAAGGAGCGCATTCCCCGTTGACGCCGGCATCCGTTCGCTACCGCGAGCGGTTCTACAATTCCTCAACACCTGCTTGACACCCTATCGACGTGTCACGCAACCTTCCTTTTATTCCGCCGTCATGAATGGATTTGATTGGTTAGGTCTCTGGAAAAGATGACTTCTTCACCAGATAGGCAGCAGGCTCAGAGCCTACCAGGTCTCTTGCAACAGTTTGCCGAGGTTGCTGAACAGGTCGCTTCGACTACGAAGAAATTGGAGAAGGCCGCTTTTGTCGGGACCTACCTGACGCAGCTCGATGACGCAGACCTGGCGCGCGCCGCTCGTTATTTCGCTGGACACCAGTTCGCTTCCAACGATGCCCGGACCACGAACGTGGGCGGGAGCATCATCAGCAACGCTCTTTCGGAAGCGACGGGCATTAGTTTCGAAGAACTAGGACCAATTTACGTGCGACTGGGCGACGCCGGTGAAGCCGCGCATGAGGTTGTGAAGCGCGCCGGACGTTTTTACGAAGGACCAACGATTACGCTCGCTGAAACCGAATCCATCATTACTCGCCTTAGTGAGACTCGAGGGATCAAGAACAAGACGGGTCTGCTGGTGACGATAATCAGCCGCTCCACACCGCTTGAGGCGAAGTACCTAATCAAACTGCTGGCGGGCGATTTGCGCATTGGGTTGCGCGAAGGCCTGGTTGAAGACGCTATCGCGCGCGCCTTCAATCAATCGTTGGCCCAGGTGGGCCAGGTAAACATGCTGCTGGGGGACATCGGTGAAACCGCGGTGCGCGCTCGAGCTGACGATTTGCGCGATGTCAACATGCGGCTCTTTCATCCCATCAAATTCATGTTGGCCACACCGGCGGCTGATCTCGCAGACATTGCGCGGACCATGCCTGAAGAATTTTTCGTTGAAGACAAATTTGACGGCATCCGCGCACAAGCGCATACGAAGGACGGCCGGGTCTCCATTTACTCGCGAACCATGGACGAGATTACGCATCGTTTTCCCGAACTCGTTTCGCCGTTGCAGGGCCTGGCCGTAGACGCAGTGATAGACGGCGAAATAGTGCCGGCGCATGGCGAGCGCATTTTGCCGTTCAGCGAACTACAAAAACGGCTCGGTCGAAAAACGATTGGGCCAGACCTTCTGAGGGAAGTGCCGGTTGTGTTCGTCGCGTATGACCTGTTTTATGCGGCGGGCCGCGTATTAACCGATGTTTCCCTGGAAGAACGGCGGCAAGTGCTGGAGGAAATCATTCCGGCTGAGGGCACGATTCGCGCGTCAATTGCCAAGCGCTTTACGCAAGCAGCGGCGCTCGACGCAGAGTTCGATGCCGCGCGGCTGCGTGGAAACGAAGGCTTGATGATTAAGAGTCCGGCGTCCCTCTACAAGCCGGGCCGGCGCGGACGCGAGTGGCTAAAACTGAAGCGAGCAATCGCCACGCTCGACGTCGTGGTGACCGCAGTCGAAGTCGGTCATGGCAAACGCCGAAATCTTTTGTCTGACTACACCTTCGCGGTCCGCAAATCCGGCGATAGCGATGACCTGCTAAACATCGGCAAAGCATACTCCGGACTTACCGACGCGGAGCTCACGGAAATGACCGAGTGGTTCAAGTCCCACACGCTTCATGAATTCGCGCACGGAAGGGTTCGCGTGGTGGAGCCTCAAATCGTGATTGAAGTTACCTTTGACCGCGTTCAGGAGTCGAAGCGACACAAGAGCGGCTATGCCCTTCGATTTCCGCGGATACTGCGTTTACGTCCAGACAAACAGCCGCACGAAGCCGATACTTTGGAGACGGTGCGCAGATTGGTCGAAGCTAACGTTAATTAGCCGTGGGTTCGGCTCTTTCGTTAATTGCTCGACTTCTTGCTGAGCCGGGAAGCTCAATTGCAGCCCTCCGGCTTCCGCATCACAATTGGCTCTTGCCTTGTGCGGGCGGATGAGGGTAGCATTCGCCCTGTCACCGCCACCTTGCCGGGCACGCGACCGCCGGCCCGCACACTTTTCTGAAGCAGCGCGTGACCCGTTTGCGCAGACTAATCAGCAGATCTTTGTCCTCTGCGGTTCGACGCTAGAAGACCAGAGTCAAAAGAAACTCGAAAAAGTCTGCCGAATACAAATTGGCTGGAAGTGAGATTCAGTCTCACCGGCTGCCGAAGTAGTAATCGGGCTGCTCGACTTGACTCCGGGAGTGCTGATGTCGCCCGCGTAGGCCGGAACACTGAAGACCAGGGCTAAAACCAATGCCGTACAGATCACTTTTAACGTTTTCATTTTTTTCTCCTATTCGATTTTCGGGTTGAAAAAGACAGTTAAGTCCGAAGATGGGAGCCAACTATTATTCTTTAACGTGGCGCATGATAGCCGCCCGTTACCCCTCTTGCAAGGATTCTTGCATGCAGCTAAAGAGGTAGCCTCACATGAGCTTAAACTCCACGATGCCACAACAAGACATTGACACGACACGAATGCTTAATGAGCGGGCGCAGACAGTCTGCGCGCGGGCAAAAGCTCTGGAAGAACTGGGCGAATTTGAAGCCGCCCGGGACGCGCTAAGCCAGTTTTGGCAGCGGATTGGCGAACGTCCAAACGTTGCCGGGCTCGACCTGATCGAGCAGGCGGAAGTATTTCTGCGTGCCGGCGCGTTGTCAGGTTGGATCGGAAGTGCACGACAGGTCCCTGGCGCTCAGGAGATTGCAAAAGATCTTATCTCGGCGGCTGCCAGATTGTTCGAGGGCTGCGGTCTGCGCGAGCGCGTCGCTGAAGCTCGGGTTGACCTGGCAATCTGCTATTGGCGCGAAGGTGCTTTTGATGAAGCGCGAGTCAGCCTGGATGACGCTCTTCAACAACTGGGCGATCTTGAAAGCGAGCAGAGGCTTCGCGCACTGCTGACCAGAGCGATTGTCGAGAAGCTAAGTCTGCGTTCAGAAGATGCATTGAGAACACATCGCCAGGCCGCCCCGCTTTTTCAGAACAGCAGCAACGTCGCTCTCAAAGGCAAGTTTCATAACGAGTATGCGACGGTCCTTAAAAATTTGGGACTGGCTCGTAGCAGTGCTGACCTTATCGATCAGGCGCTGGTCGAGTATTCCGCAGCCAGCGTGTACGCCGAGGAAGCCGGCAACAAACGGTTCCTCGCCAGCGTTGAAAATAACGTCGGCAACCTGTTTGTCCGTTTAGAGCGCTTCGACGAAGCTCATCACCATTTGGATCGCGCTCGTTCGCTCTTCACTTCGTTGAAAGACAAAGGTCTGGTGGCCCAGGTGGACGATTCGCGCGCACGCGCACTCATCTCGCAGGGCCAACTCACGAAAGCCGAAGCACTGTCGCGTGGCGCAGTAAAAGCGCTAGTGGAAGGCGACGAGCTTGTCTCTGCTTGCGGAAGCGCTAACTACTCACGGCATTGCGCTGGCCCGGCTAGCCAATTACCCCAAAGCGCAGCCAACGCTTGAAAAGGCGATTAGAACGGCGCAGAACGCCGGTGACAATGAAAGCAGCGGCGTGGCCTCGCTTTCGATGGTAGAAGAGTTGAAGGATTACCTGCCCTTCAGTGAACTGCTCGCCTATTACCGGATGGCGGAAACAGAACTTGCACGGTCGCAGCATCCCGAGATACAGAAGCGCCTTGGCAAGTGTGCGCAGATGTTGTTAGCCAGAGGATCGTTTCAGCCGGCAGACCGAGTGGACCACACTGGGCCTCAAACCGGAGAAGCACGAACAACCACTTTGCGGATTGCCCAGCCTCCTGCAGTGGTGCCTGCGCTGTCCAGCGGTTCACTGGAAGATCAGGTTTTAGCGTATGAATCGGGCTTGATAAAGCAGGCTCTCGAAACATCTGATGGAAGTGTTACCCGAGCCGCGCGCATCCTCGGTATCAGTCATCAGGGACTAGCATTCATACTTAACGGACGACATAAGGATCTGCTTGCCGCGCGCAAGCCTGTGAAACGCCGCCGCCGAAGCATTATTCGGTACCATTAAGTTAGCTTCAACACCACCGCATTTTCTCGCCTCCGCGTAGCTTCTGGCTGGTCCAGGGGCAACGCGGTTTGTTCGTTTAGGCTCTATAATAAGTCAGCGCCGTTTACTTCAATTCATTCCAGAAAGCTAACCAGTTTATGAAGATTGCTTCGACGTTAGTAATTCTGCTTGTCATCTCTCTCACTCATGAGGTTTCCGCCCAACGGACACGCGGCCGTGGTACTCGTCAACCGACAACAAAGGCGGCTTCGACTAAACCGGCTACCAAGCCTGTAGCGGAAGCGGTTCCCTCTCCGTTAACACCGGCTCCGGCGGTCGCCCCGGTGCTGCTGGCGACCGTCAACGGTCAGAACATTACAACGGCCGACCTCGAACAGGGTGTTCGTGAAGAGATAGAGTCGTTGCCGGCGCGGATTGCCGAGACGCGCCGCACAATTCTGGAGATGGAAATCAACACTGTTCTGCTGGACAGTGAGGCGAACGAGGCGAAAGATAAGTTCGCAGCAACTCTACGACACGGAAGTTGCCAGAAAAATAACCAAACCCACCGCCGCCGAAATTGACGCGTTCATATCGAACAACCGTGACAAGATCCAGGAAACTGACCCGGCAGTGTTGCGAGAACAAGTGGAAGCCTACTTAGTCGGCGAGCGCCAGGACCAACTTTCAAAGGCGCTGGTCGCCCGTCTTCGCTTTACACATAAGGTTGTTATGGGAGTGGACGTTAATACCCCAAATCTTGCTCCAACTGCCGTGCTGGCTACAGTGGGCGTCCGTTCAATCACCCTCGCGAGTCTTAGCGAACGGCTGAAACCAATAATTTACAAACTTCGCTTGAATTCCTATTTCGACCAGAAACCTGCTCTGGATCTAATTATCAACGATCTTTGTTACTGGCTGAAGCAAACCGTCAGAAGCGTTGGGCCAGAAGAAATCGTGCGCAAGGAAGTCAGCGACAAAGTGCGACCACCTACTGAAGCGGAAATCACAAAATTCTATGAGGAAAACAAGAGCCGAGTCAAAGGCGAATTTGATTCAGTAAAAAACCAGATTGCCAGCTATCTGCAGGAACAAAACCGGCAACGGTTGGAACAGGATCTTTCAGCCCGCCTGCGCAAAGGTGCAGACATTCGTATTCTTCTTACCGGGCCTGAGCCGCCTGTTCAGACAATCAGTGTTGATGACGATCCATCGAGAGGCGACGCCAATGCTCCGGTGACAGTTGTTGTGTTTACAGATTTTCAATGTCCATCCTGTGCGGCGACCCATCCGGTCATTGACGATGTTCTCAAGTCGTATGGAAACAGCGTCCGGTTGGTGGTCCGAGACTTCCCACTTAACCGCCATGCTAACGCCCGTAAGGCGGCAGAGGCTGCCAACGCGGCGCACGCGCAGGGAAAATTCTTTGAGTACGCGGCACTATTGTTCAAACGACAGAATGCCCTCGACGTTGGCTCACTTAAGAAGTATGCGACCGAGGTCGGTTTGAATCGTGCGACGTTCGATGCGGCGCTCGATAGCGGAAAGTATGCTACAGAAGTTACAGACGATCTGAAAGACGGTGAACTTTATGGTGTAGACAGCACGCCGACCATCTTTGTCAATGGAGTTTCGGTGTCGGGCTTGGGCGCAGACTTTTTGCGTGCGGCGATCGACCGCGCGTTAACCGCAGCAAAGGCCGCACCCAAGGTTTCTCCGCAATAACCCTCCATAGGTTTGCCTAACGATTCGCGAGGCTCCGGCGCTTCGTAGCACCATCTCACTTGGGTGAACCGTGTTAAGTACGAGCAGTTGCAGACCCGGAGCGATAACGTCGGATGCTACTCTCAACTTGACCCGGTATCCGCTCGCTACTGCGAGCGATTCGGCAAGTGCTACGCAACAATCTTTAATCCGCATAGCTATCAATCGGCTTTTCCTTTCCGATCCCCGCCTCTCGTCAACGAGTGTGATGGTTACGTAAGACTTCCGTCGCCAGACTGACAAACATTCATGACAGCAAGTACAGATAGTTCACCGTCGTCATGGATTCGAGCTTAAGGGTGCCGAGTTCTAGTACAAGCGGTGCCTAATCCATAAGCAAGGAACCCGGCAGTATGGTCTCGCTGAAACCTGAACGCCTGAAACGCTACAAAGACGTCGCCATGTTATTGGTGAAATACGGGCGTTCCGATCTCGTCAAACAAGCCGGTCTGGAAGAAAGCTTTGAGCTCGATGAGCTGATGCTCCAGGAAACTGCGCCGGAAGCCGAAGAGCTGGCCCGCGATCTGGAGAAGCTGGGACCAACCTTCATTAAGCTGGGCCAATTGCTGTCCACCCGCGCCGATCTGTTGCCGGCGCCATATCTCGAGGCTTTGTCTCGTCTTCAGGATCAAATCGAGCCTTTCCCGTATGAGGAAGTCGACCAGATAGTCTCAAGCGAGCTGGGGTTCGTCTTTCCAAAGGCTTTCGCGGAATTTGAACGTGAGCCGCTGGCTGCTGCTTCGCTGGCGCAGGTACATCGTGCCTGGATGCGCGATGGCCGTGCCGTCGTGGTTAAAGTCCAACGGCCGGAGATTCGCGATCAGATAGTGCACGATCTCGAGTCGCTGGAAGAGATGGCCAAATTTATCGACGCCCATACCGAACTTGGCAAACGGTATGAGTTTGGAAACATGCTCATCAACCTGCGACGCAGTTTACTACGAGAGCTGGATTTCAAGCTTGAAGCAAACAATCTGATGGCGCTGGCTGAGAATATGCGGGAGTTTGAACGGATAATAATCCCCGACGCCCGTAGAAGACTTCACCACCTCTCGCGTGCTCACGATGGATTACATCCCGGGCAAAAAGATTACGGAGCTAACTCCGCTTCGGCTGATGGAAATTGATGGTCCCGGTCTCGCCCGCGAACTGTTCCGCGCCTACCTGAAACAGATTCTGCTTGATGGATTGGTGCATGCGGATCCACATCCAGGCAATGTTTTTCTCACTGACGACGACTACATCGCGCTTGTTGGATCTCGGCATGGTGACGCGAGTGTTACCCACATTTCCGCGATAACCTTTTGCGCATGCTGGTCGCCATCAGTGAAGGACGTGGCGAGGAAGCGGCCGACATTTCAATTCAACATGGGCGAGCCAAAGGAAGGATTTAAGAAGTCGGAGTACAGGCATCGCGTCGCGAACTGGTGGCGGAGCATTCCGACGCAAATCTCAGCCGTCTCGATGCGGGGCACGTAGCCCTGGAGATAACACAAGATCTCCGCCGACTGCTGGTTCAGGCTTCCTTCCGAATTCACTCTTATTGCCAAAGCGTTACTCAATCTTGATCGGTCTGTGTTCACGCTCGACCCAGATTTTGAGCCGGCTTCAGTCATCCGCCAGCGTGCCACCGAGATTCTTCAGCGAAACATCATGAATAGCATCACGCCGGCAAACCTTGTGACTAGCGTAGTTGAAATTAAGGAGTTTGCTGAGAAGCTGCCCATCAGAATCAACAAGATACTCGACACAGTCGGCAACAATGAGCTGCGATTTAATGTTGACGCAGTTGACGAAAAGATGATCGTCGAAGGGTTTCAGAAGATTGCGAATCGAATAACGCTTGGGTTAGTTCTCGCCGCATTAATAGTTGGCGCCGCACTGCTGATGCGGGTTGATACGCCTTTTCGAATTCTCGGATATCCCGCCCTTCCGATGATCTTCTTTCTTCTCGCCGCCATCGCCGGCATAGGCCTCGCCATCTCCATCGTTTCAACAGACGTGAAAGCCCGACGGAAGAGATAGACAGCAGACGGCGGGAACAGGAGCAGTCGGCAGGAGCAGTCGGCAGACACAAACAGCGCGGCTTGCCGCCTGATGTGCGGAAGGTCTTTGACCTTCCGACTCAGCCGCAAAATAATGGGCTATGCCCGGGGCGTAGCCCTTTGAATTTTGATCGACTTCGGAAGGTCAAAGACCTTCCGCACATCAAACGGCGTAGCCGTTCTGCCGTCTGCTCCTGCCGTCTGCTCCTGCCATCTGCTCCTGCCGTCTGCTCCTGCCATCTGCTCCTGCCGTCTGCTCCTGCCGTCTGCTCCTGCCCCTGTTCGTCCGTGTTTAAAACCTCAAGAATTTCTCAAGGTGATTGCAATAAAACTATCTGTGCCTGCTCGACAGGTAGTCTCAGAACAAAAGGGCTCATTTTCATGGCTTTTAGCTCAGCTGAACAAACATCTTCAGGAAGGGACTTTCCCCTCGAGCCTATGTTTCTACTCGACTCTAACCACGGCACTTCCCCTGACAATTCGCCCCAAGTTGATCTGATAACCGAGAAGATCAGTAGGCCTGTCCCGTCTCCTCTCGCAGCGAGAAGTCGCCTGTTGGACATGCTCGAAATAAGCCTGTCATCCGGCACGTCGACAATAATTACCGGCCGGGCCGGCACCGGCAAAACTGCGTTGGCGGTCGATTTTGCCAATAAATGCGGACGACCTGTCGCCTGGTACAAAGTGGATGCACCCGAGGCCGATCCGCGTCTCTTCTTTCAATATTTGATCGCCGCTATTCGAGAACAACAGCCCGGATTTGGCGCCCATGCCCTGATGCCGTTGATTAAAGACGAGATGGAACGCATCAACTGGCTGACCGACGCTTTTGTCTATGAGTTGGCCGAGGGCGAAAGCGCCGGCCCGTCTACTGATTGTGATTGAAGACCTGCACCTGGTTTTTGATTCCGACTGGCTAATGCCTTTCTTCAGCAGGCTTCTGCCGCTGCTGCCCGTCTGACGTCATGTGCTCATTACCAGTCGCAGTTTGCCGCCCGCACCTTTGTGGAGGATGCGTTCAAAACAATTTCTGGTGGTTGTTGAAGAAGAGACGCTTGCCTTTAGCGGGCCGAAGCCGTTTCCCTTTTCGAAACTTACGGGCTTTCGCATCGAACAGGCGCAACATTGCGCTGGACCATACACATGGACGCGCCAATGCGCTTGGATGACTGCGCCACCATTTCTTACAACAATCAAAACTGCGGGCTACCGCGACGCTACAGCGGATCAGTTGCTGCCTAACTTGCTACGCAACGAAGTTATGTCGTCTCAAACAGCTTCAATCCAATCCATAAACATCTCGATTGATGATGGATTGATACCTTTTCGTCATGCTAACCTGCCCGCCATCCAACACAGTGCGGAGAGGCAGCAGTCAATGTCGCCGACTAACCGTAAGCACACAGCGGCGCCACGGCCCCGGTCAGCGGAGACCCGCCCGGTCCCGTCGTCGCGTCACGGTTTTTTCTTCGCACTAAACTAATTCCGCCGACGGCCCGCGCCGGAATTGCTTTCCAGACCGCGCCTTACCAATCGACTGCTGAGTAATCTCAATTCTCCACTCACTCTCGTAACCGCAAACGCCGGATCAGGAAAGACAACGCTGGTCGCGGATTTTCTCGGACCCATAAACGTCAATTTGTCTGGTATCAGTTAGATCACACTGACGCGGATCCTTCCGTATTTCTCGGCTATCTGGGTTTTGGAATTCAACAACTCGTGCCCGGTTTTGGCGAGGCGATGTTTTCTTATTTGCAGGAAGCCACCGGTGAGTTGGCTCAACATCCGGAACGGGCGGTGGATGTTTTCCTGAACGAAGTACTTGATAGCGTTGAGCAGCAGCTAATACTGGTGCTGGACGACTATCACCACCTGGGCCAGGACACGGGAGTGCATGCGGTGCTCGACCGGCTGCTGGCTTATCTGCCGGACGTGCTTCACGTCATCATCATTTCTCGCGAAATGCCGCCTTTGGCCCTGGGACGGTTTCGCACCCATTCGCCTTCGGCAACCATCGATCGCACCGATCTCCTGTTTACCGATGAGGAAACCCAGGAACTCTTCCGCAAGAGTCTTTGATCTCGAGTTGTCGCCGGAACAACTTGCCGAGTACCGCGAGCGCACGCATGGCTGGATTACTGCGCTGCAATTAGTGAGACAGGTTGCTCACCGAAGCGTAATAAGCAGTCGCGAAGGCCAAGCCGACGTGCCCGACCTGGTGGAAGTATTGCGCCAATCTGAACGCGACATCTTTGATTACTTTGCCGAAGAAGTCTTTTCTGATGAAGCGGAAGAGGTCCAGAAACTACTGCTTCAGGTGTCGCTCCTGGATCGCATTGAGCTGGATACTTGCACCGCTCTGTATCCAGGGCTCAATTGTTCACGGGTGCTGCCAAACCTGGTGCGGCGCAACGTTTTCATTTCAGTTGCCAGCGACCGCCGCGGCGAAGAATACCGGCTTCATCCGCTGTTTCAGAACTTCCTCCGACGCCGCTTACGCAGTGAGATTGGACGCGCCGGTGTGGCGGTCGAACATCAGCGTTTGCGCCGCCTACTTCATCAGTCAGCAGTCCTGGGAACAGGCCGTTCGTCACCTGCTGGCGGCTGAGGATTTTGACAGCGCGGCAAAAGTGATCGCTGAACGAGGACCGGATTGGATTTCTTCAGGAGCGCTGGGTTCACTCGCCTCTTTGGCTGACGCCCTTCCCCGAAGCGCTTTGATGCGCATCCACGTGCGTTGGCCCACCGCGCTGAAGTTGCGCGGCTTGGAGGTCAGTACGAATCAGCCCACGCGATGCTGCGTCGCGCAGTTTCACTTCTTAACGAACGCGGACGACAAAGAAGGCGAAGCTGACGCACTTGCATTCATTGGCGACTCTGGCCAGACGCCAACGCGATTTCGAGTTCGCCTTTACTTATCTCGATCGCGCAATTGAACTGACCGATCAACGCTCAGCGGTCCGCACTAAGTGTGGCAACACTCGCGGCCTGTGTCTTGTGGCGATGGGCGAATGGAGCGCGGCCGAACGCGAGTTTAGGGCAGCTCTTCAATCCGCGGAGGAACAAAACGACGAAGCATACATTCGCTTTATTGCGCACAATCTGGGCACGCCGGCTGGAATGCGGGGCGACTTCGGTGAGGCTTTGCGATGGATGGGTCGCATGCTTCGAGCGGATCGCCCGCGTCCACCGATGCCTCAGGAAGCCATGGCCAATCTGAATATGGCCCGCTGCCACCTCTA
This sequence comes from Blastocatellia bacterium, assembly GCA_963786645.1. Classification (GTDB taxonomy): domain Bacteria; phylum Acidobacteriota; class Blastocatellia; order Pyrinomonadales; family Pyrinomonadaceae; genus PSRF01. Next base: position 27,111 of record CAWAZW010000009.1, on the reverse strand, counting down.
CCGAGGCGATTTTGCTGCTTGCTGAACAACATCTCGACGCCGCCTTGGAACGCTGCCAGCTTTTCAATCTGGTCGGCTCCGCGAGCGGAAACATTTGAGGTTTACGGAAATCTCAATCGTGAGCGCGGCGATGTTGAACGCGCAATCGAATACTACGAACGCGCCTCGCGGGCGTACGACGAGGCCGGAATAAGCATAGAACGAACCGAACTTCTCGAAGAACGAGCACTACTGGGTCTAAAAGTGGGCGACCTAACTGCTGCGCAGGCACAAATTGATCGGCTTATTACCGCGCGCGGGCAGGAAAAAGACGAACGTGGCTTCTTCATCGCTTCGTTGACGCGGGGACGCATCCTGATCGCGCGCGGTGAGTATCAGGAGGCCCACGCCGGCTTATCAAGGCGCTCGAGTATTTCCATAACAACGGCCTTTACTACGACGAGGCGCAGGCCAGCCTGTTGTGTAGCCTTGTGCGACCTTCACCTTGGGTAACGAACGTGAGCATGTTTGAACATTTGAAGCGAGCTATCGAGCTTTCAGTTAGATACGACTACGAGTACTGGCTCAAGCGCCGCATCGCGGATCATCCGCAGCTTTTCTCCAGCGAGGAAGTGCTGGAGTTACTGCCTCTGGATTTGCGAGAACAGGTGCGCAGGCCGCCAAACCGCAGATCGTGGAAACACCTGCGCATGTTTCAGAAATTGCGCTGGCTGCGAAGCCTGTTACCGATCTTACCGTCAACATGTTGGGACCGGTTGAAATTCAACGAGACCCGACGCGGGCGCTCGCCGCGGATGCATGGCCAACACGGCGCGCGCGCGACATTTTGTGCTTCATCATTTCCCGTCGTCACCGTCGCGCTTCGAAAGACACGATCATCGACACGTTCTGGGGCGAAACCGATTTTGACGTGGTGGAAAAAAACTTTCACCCGACGATTTCGCATATACGCAAAGCACTCAACAGCAATCAGCCGCTTAAACAAAACTTTGTGCTGTATCGCGATGGCGACTATCAATTGAACACCGAGTTTTCCTACCGGATCGACATAGAAGAGTTTGACCGGCTGGTTAGCGAAGGGGAAAGCGCCAGGCGCGCGCGGAAATTTGAAGAGTGCGTCAAAGCGTATGAGGGAGCGCTGGCTCTTTACCGCGGCGAATTCATGCAGGGCAGTTATGAGCCCTGGGTGGAGGATCAGCGGACCTATTACCGCGAGCAATATTTGCGATTACTGGAGGCGCTGGCAGGTGTCGCACAGACTTCCGAGGATTGGCCTAAGGCTATGCAGTTGGCGCAACGCATCATCCGGGAAGATCAGTTCCGGGAAGATATCCATTGCATGGTTATGAGGGCCCACGCGGCCATGGGTAACCGGGGCGCCGCTCGTGAGCACTTCGAGGGCTTGAAACGCTTGCTACAGAACGAGTTAGGGGTCGAGCCGAGCCTGGAAACCAGGAAAATTTACCAACAACTCGTTAATTGATGGATCTCTTCGACAGAAAGTCGCGTCAGTTTCATTGGAAAATCGCAACTGATACGCAACATGTGATGTTGGTTCTACCACTAAAATTTCCCACACTTTTGGGAAAGCAGGAATTGGTCAGGTGGCTTAAAGGCAGGCGGCGCTCGGAGTGCAGAGCGCTAGCACTTTTGAATTTTCCCAGATGTGCCCAGTACGGCAGCGACCTCGCCAGATTTAGCACGACTGCGCCAATAAACCCGACTGAGGTGATGGTTTGCTAAACATGCGGATTGTTTCAGATCCCATCTTTAAAAAACTAAGACAGTGCATCGCCATGACACTGGTCGTGCTGGTACTCGTGTCACCAGTTACGGCCGGTCTTCGCATTAGCGTGTCTGACGGCATCGTGATGACCGGCGTCGACGGAATCGTGATGACCGGGGTCGACGGGATCGTCATGACCGGAGTCGACCAGTTTTTTAACCGGGAAGCGAACGGTATCGTCATGACCGGCGTTGACGGCACGAATGACAATTCCTCGGACGGGATCGTGATGACTGGCGTCGATAGTGTCGCTCATCCCTACAGCGCACGGTTTACCAGCGCGGACGGCATTTCGATGAGCGGGGCGGATGGCATTGTGATGACGGGTGTCGATGGCATTGTCATGACAGGTGTCGACGGCGCGACCTATTACGCAGACGCTGTTTACGTGACGCTGCCGGACGGAATCGTCATGACCGGCGTTGATGGAATCGTCATGACGGGCGTCGATGGCGCACGTCGCGAAGCTAATGACGGAATCGTCATGACCGGCGTTGACGGCACGGTAATTACGGCGGTAGACGGCATCACTTTGAACGAGCGCCAATGCGGTACGAGCCGTAGGCGCCGACGGAACTGTTTATTCCGTCGCTCCCAATGGACTGAGATTCAACGACGTTGAAGGAATCGTTATGACGGGCGTCGATGGGATCGTGATGACCGGAGTCGACGGGATCGTGATGACCGGAGTCGACGGGCTTTTGCCGGACGCTGTTCGGCCCGTAACGGACGGACTCCAAAGTGTCGATCCGGCGCTGGTCGCAGGGTTGAGCGCGGCGGCTGACGACAGCAGCGTTAATGCCGTCGTCGTCTACCATAGTTTACCCACCGACGCGGACATCGCAGACCTTCAAAAGATAGGGATTGTGGGCGGCACGCGCTTTCGCGTGTTACCGGCAATCACAGTCACTGGCACCCCCGATCAGATTAAAGCGATCTGGGACTTGCCTGCCGTTCGTTCCGTTTACGGAAACCGCACGCTTAACCTGAACAGCGAACCGGAAGTCAGGGCGATCACGGGAGTCAATCGCGCCTGGAAAGACACAGAGATCACAAGCGTGAATCACGGACTGCCCGTCAGCGGAAGAAACGTAACGGTCGCGGTGCTCGATACCGGAATCGACTCGACGCACGGCGATCTCTCCGGCAGGGTTACGAAGAACATCAAGCTTTCGGGGACGCAAAGCGCAAATGTCGGTTTTAATTACCCCATCAGTTCAGACCATCTCGCAAATACCGACCAGCTTTATGGGCATGGGTCGTTTGTCGCAGGAGTTATCGCCGGAGGTGGTAATGCATCCGGGGGGAAATTCGCGGGCGTAGCGCCAAATGCGAAGTTGGTGGGACTCAGTGCAGGCGATTTGAATCTGTTTTACGTTCTTGAAGGCTTCGATTACCTGCTGGCGAACGGAAACAGTCTGGGTGTGCGCGTCGTCAACTGCAGTTTTTCAACTAATGGGCTGTTCGACTTTAATGACCCTGTGAATGTCGCTACCAAGCTGTTGACTGACGCGGGCATCAATGTCGTGTTCTCCGCGGGAAACAACGGTCCAGGTCAACACACCTTGAATCCGTATGCGGCAGCGCCGTGGGTAGTCAGTGTTGGCGCGACCGATACTCAGGGACGGCTTGCAAAATTTAGCGCGCGCGGCGGGTTCGCGGATCCGTTTTTTCATCCAACTTTGGTTGCGCCGGGTGTCGATGTAGTTAGTGTGAGAGGCTCCGGTGTGGCAAACGTAACCGGCGCCGCAGGATTAATAAACGCAGATTCCACTCGCCTGAGCCATCTTGAGCTCCCGCATTACACGACAGCCAATGGAACCAGTTTTTCTGCGCCGCAGGTGGCCGGCGCAATCGCCCTGATGCTGGAAACAAATCCCACGCTGTCTCCTTCGGAAGTAAAAGACATTCTGCAGAGAACGGCGACTCCGCTGGCGCCTTACTACACCTTTGAAACTGGCACCGGCATGCTAAACGTGCATGCTGCTGTTCTGGAGGCGGCTATACCGGATCGACGCATGGGAACCTGGCGCGGCACGCTCGATCGGAATCAAGTGGAATTTGCCAGCGAAGCGCCGATAACATTTTCAGGCGTCGTGGACCCGGGTAAGAGCACGGAAGTCTTCGTGAACATCCCAGCAGGTGCGCTATCGGCTTCTGTCCAAATCTCGTGGGGGCCGCTTTGGAGCAACAATGATCTTGGTTTGTCAGTGTATGACCAGATCGGGGCCTTGCGGGGAGAATCAAACACGTTGAACTTGACTGGATTGAATGGCAAGCGCGAGGGCGTCAACTTGATTGCGCCCAGCGGGGGCACCTGGAGAGTAAGCGTTCGCAATACTTTTGGCGGCGTCTCGACACCGCAAAAGTTCTACGGCGTGGTGCAAATCGGCCGCGCCAGCTATTCAAGCATGAATGATGTAAGCACGCTGAGCCCGTCATTGCGTGAAGACATTTATCAAAGCATTCGTTCCTTCACGATGTGGCCCATCGGCGCCAAATTCAGGGCCGACCATGCAGTCACTCGCTCCGATTTAGCGAGCGCAATGGTACTCGGGGGACGCGTTCCACAATACCTGCCGGGACAATCAAGCTACCGGGATGTTTCCCAGCCGACCACGATGTTGTTCGTCGAAAGCGCTCAGGCGTCGCCAACCGGCGCTTTGTTTGTTGACGTGACCAAAGGCAGCCAATTCAGGCCGAACGATAATGCGACGAGGTTGGCTGCGGCGGTCGCTCTGGTGCGAGCGGCGGGACTTCGCGCTGACGCGGAGTCGCACGCCGGTCCTCTTCCATACCTTGACGCTGCCAGCATTCCGACTGCATTGAGGGGTTACGTTGCGATAGCTGTATCGAAGGGTTTGATGGAAACCGGCAGTTCGTTCAAGCCTAACGACGCTTTTACGCGTGGAGATTTAGCGCGGGCGGTCGCTGCCATTCAAAGGCGAGCGGTTGAAACAAAGTAGTGAGTCAGGGGACGACTTCCCGGAGCGCCTGTTCTTCCTCATCGGTTATAAACGAAAACAACACTCCAAAGCCAATTCCCGGCTGGTAAGAAACTACTTCGCCACGCAGCGGGAGCCACTCGCCCGAAGGCATTTTGATTTCAAGACTTACGACCTCACCTGCATCCACACGTCCGGCAGTATTAACGAAGCAGCCACCGAGGCTTAGATCCTCAATCCGTGCTTCATGACGCCCGGCCAGTCCGTCCCACTTAGCTGGAAGATTAATCGAAACGCGTTCGTCGCTGCGCCGTTCTTCAGTCATAACTTTTCCTCTTTGGAGCAATGGCTTGACACCGCCATTAACTAATTCTCAGTCTAATTGTCTCAGCTCGGGCTTGCACGGCTACGATCAAACCCGCAGCCTTTGTATCGTTCAGAGAGCCCGCGACAGTCGTGACGCGGAAGCGTTCTCATTAACACCGTGGCTTTAGCCCGGTGGCAAGGTAGCTTCCCAGTTCCCCTAACCGTTTTACGGTTTACCCCCATTTTCAGAAACCGTTAAAACGGTTGGAATCGTCAGGATCACGGCACTGGTCACCGGACTGAAGCCATGAGAACGCTTCCGCGTCACCCGCGTCGGAGTTTTGTGCAAAGCTCTCACGCACTCCCAAGGACTTCATTTGCCAAGGTGTCCGTAATAGACGCGTGTATCGTACTCGAAAGTAACAATCCCATCCTGGCTATGTGCGTGAAAGATGCTCTCCAGTTCGGAAGCCATGGCGTCATAATTGGGATGGCCCGGTTCCGGTGTGTACGATGCCGACTCGACTCGCCCCTGGAGCGCGGGGAGGTCAAAGTGTTGGAAGTTGTCGAGATTCGCCAACTTGAACGAATCGGGTGCGAAAAAATCAGCAAGCCTTGCGGCGACGTTTTCATGTCTCACTTCCTGGTAATCGGTTCCATAACGCAGCAGTAAGTCTTCATACGCTCGCAGAAAAGGCGTTGAATCCAGCCGGCGCTCATTCCAAAGCAACACGATCCAGCCGTCCGGCTTCAAGATGCGCCTGAACTCTTGCTTCGTCTTCTCTAATTCGAACCAATGGAATGCTTGTGCGGCAATAACAAATTCCACGCTGTCATCCGCTAAAGTTGTAGCTTCAGCCGAACCTTCAACGCTTACAAACTGCTGGTAACTCTTCAGCCGATCCTCAGCCACAACTCGCATTGGTTCGTTTGGCTCAACTCCGAGCACGCGATTCCCGTTTTTTAGCAATAACTCGGCAAGAATGCCGGTTCCGGATCCGACATCAGCCACGATTGATTTTGTCGTTAATGCACACTCCGACTTGAGGATGTCGAGAACACCCGCCGGATAACCGGGCCGGTATTTAGCGTAACTTTCAGCTCTGCTGGAGAATCGGGTAAGTGGATTAGCCATTGCCTGAATTCTAACTGAGGTTTTCCGAAATTAATCGCGCGGTATTAAGGGCGTTTCGGGCGAGCGCGCATTTCCCGGCGGATTGATCTTTACCAGAATCCGATGGGCGAGCAGCAACAGCAGCACAAAACCGAACGTGACTGGAAGACGTGTATCCGATTTAACCAGTAGCCAGAAATGAAGCACACCGGCTACGGCGGCGACATAAACTAAACGATGCAATGTTCTCCAAGCCTTGCCTCCTATCCGCTTAACCATCTTATTGGTTGAAGTTATAGCCAGTGGAACCATAAGGAAGAAGGCCAGCATGCCTACAGCTATGAACGGCCGCGACGCAACATCCGCAGGTACGGTGGCGATCTTGAAGTAACGATCAAAAGCTACGTAAGTCACCAAATGCACCAGGCCGTAGAAAAAAGCGAAAAGCCCGAGCATCCGCCGAAACTTCCCAAGCCAGTTCAACTTAAAAACCTGACGCACGGGCGACACTGCCAGCGTAAGCATTAGAAACACCAGCGTAAGCATGCCTGTGGTTCGGGTCACAAATTCCAATGGGTTGGCGCCCGCGCGTTTGTAATAGACGTCCCAAAGCATCAGCGCCAGTGGCACCAGTGCATTTACAAACAGCAAGAGCTTTGAGAATCGGGAGTCGGTCATCAGTCAGTGGGCAGTGGGCAGTGGGCAGAGGCAAATGGGCAGTAAAAGATTCAAGCTGGAATGTCTCCTGCACTGCCCACTGCCCACTGCCCACTGCCCACTAGAAGTTCCTCCGCAGATCCATTCCTGCGTAAAGATGCGCGACTTGCTCGGCATAACCATTGAATAGCAAGGTTGGACGCGAAGAAAAAATGGATGTGCCAATCCGGTGCTCCTCAGCCTGACTCCAGCGAGGATGATCAACATCCGGATTCACGTTTGAATAAAACCCATATTCGCGCGGCGCCTGTAGGTTCCAGGTCGCCGGAGGCTGCTCCGCAACCAGGCTAATCCTTACAATTGACTTGATACTCTTGAATCCATACTTCCAGGGCACCACTAGTCGAATAGGAGCGCCGTCCTGCGGGGGCAGAGTCTCGCCGTAGAGACCTGTGGCCAGGATGGTGAGGGGATGCATTGCCTCGTCCAGTCGCAGGCCTTCCACGTACGGCCAGGGCAGCACGCCGGTCAACTGGTTCGGCATCCGCTTCGGATCGTGCAGCGTTTGAAAAGCGACGTATCTGGCCTGCGAATTCGGTTCCACCTTGTTGAGCAATGTCGATAAGGGAAATCCAATCCAGGGAATGACCATTGACCATCTCTCAACGCAACGCAGCCGATAGATGCGCTCTTCGAGCGGAAACTTCAACAGTTGATCAATGTCAAAAGTACTTGGTTTGTTAACCAATCCGTCGACAACAACTGTCCAGGGACGGGTAACGAATCCCCTGGCCTGGATTGCTACCGATCTTTTGTCGGTCGAGAACTCATAAAAATTGTTGTAATTAGTGATGTCTTCCAGCGCGGTTAGTTTTTCATTCACCGCGAACCCCTGTTCAATCGCTTCCATCGTTGCGGGTTGCGAGACATTAGCAAGCGTTTCGGCCGGGGCCTTCTCTGCGCTGGGCGGGTTCAGTTGGCGATAAAGGAGGCCCGTAGCGACACTAGTGCCCGCCAGCGCCGCAGCACGCATAAATACGCGCCGATTTAAGTAAACTTTCTTGTCTGTGATTTCGCTGGACTTAATCTCGTCCGGCCGTTTGATTAGCATTGCCGTTTCCAACGAGTATTGTAATCTTTCATGCGGCGGGGCAGTAGCCCCGAGTACAACCAACTAAGGAGTTGATCAACATGGCAGGTTATTCCGGAACACCGTTGGCGAGGAAACTTGGGATCAAGGAAGGTTTCCGTGTCATGTTCGTAAATGCGCCCGATGGATTTCAAAAAGAACTCGGTGAGCTGCCGTCAGACGTTGAAATTGTAACCAGAGGTAATAAAGCGTTTAACTTGATTTTATTGTTTGTAGATTCCGAACTCATGCTGGAGAAAGAGTTTTCAAAACTCGCAAGTAAACTAGTGCGCAACGGCATGCTTTGGATTGCCTGGCCAAAGAAGAGTTCAGGCGTTGCTACTGACTTATCGTTCGACAACGTTCAACAACTTGGTTTGCGTGAAGGCCTGGTAGACGTGAAGATCTGTGCTGTGAACGAAATTTGGTCGGGACTGAAATTTGTTTATCGTTTGAAAGATCGATAAAAACAACAAGCGACACTTACCTCAAGCGAAAATAATTTAACGTTTGACTGACTTGATCTACTCGATGTTCGCTTCCGACTACCGATTGTAGGACCACCCGAACATCGATGCACTGTATTGCGTGATACAGACGGCGAACGCTTTGTCCCAAAAAATTAGTGGGTGATATTTCCTAACAATTTTTCACTCCACCAATGGTGATTGGGTGAATTGATCACCTAACTCCTTGATTAAGAATCTGCTTTAATTGATCACATATCTTCTCAACACAGAGTTGTTTGCGTTTCGAAAATCGTCAATCTGCACGATTGTTTTACGCAACTTTTTCGTAACATCGAGATGGACCACATTGACCGGAAAAAGCAGTTGCAAAAACTATTTCGATCTCTATAATGCGACTCCCCTCGCTGGAAGCGATGACTTAAAGTTGAAGCGTTGAATCGGATCTGATTGTTTGAATCTGTTTCGCAGGTTACCCGCTCTTATAAATTTTTGTTGGCCCCGCTGACCTGCTACGCGATTCCAATCAGGACTTTTAGGTGAGTCCCTTCGGATAAACCGAAGAAGCTAGGCAATCCCAGGGCGAGCTCCCGTTTGGGTTTCTCTGCCACATCACGTCAACGCAATCTGTAGTCGGGAACTTGATTCTCAGGCCCGAAGTGTGGGCGGAGTGTTTCTTCCAGCGGAAATCCCTGTCCAGGTTACCGATTGGAGTGTTGAAAAGATGGAAGAAACTGCTCTTTCTACCAAAAACTGTCCTATTTGTTCTCAGGATTTGCCCCTCGCAGAATTTGGTGTCTGCAGAGCTCGCAAAGACGGCCGCAATCTTTACTGCAAGAGTTGCATTCGTAAGAAAGTCACCGAAAGCCGGCGCGCACTTAAAGAATATCGTACGGCGCGTAAACGTTATGTGGGAACCCAGCATTTGTCCGACGGTGAATCCACCGATACACCAATCCATCCACGGATGCTGAGGCAAATGTCTCCAGTAGACCGCGTCAGGGCTGCGATCAAGAACGGCGCAAGAACCCACAAAGAGATTCGCAAGAGCGCCAACCTGGGCGACGACGAAGTAGGCGACGCCTTAGCCAGTCTTTTACTGTGGACGCGTGAAGTTCGGACTGAGCTTGTCGATAGCAACCGTATGTATTTCATTAATGACCGGATCGTCGAACAGGGGAATTATCGTACTGACGATCCGATGCCCCCGCGAAAGCGCGACGTGCCCAGTTCCTTTAGTGCGCTTCAGGGGTTAATGCCCGGCAGGAATCCCGAAGGCGAACCCGAAAAGATAGGCGGTTGGGTGGCAGCCTAACCGTCTGTCAGGCGGAACGCTCGGGAAGTACTCAAAAAGCCTCGAGTACTTCCTGAGCGTGTTCTTCAGGTTTGACCTTTTCAAACACCTTTCTGATTTTGCCTTTTTCATCGATCAGAAATGTCATCCGCTTGACGCCCATATATGTACGTCCCATAAACTTCTTCTCGCCATAAACTCCGTAAGCGTCTGCGATTGAGTGATCGGTATCGGCAAGCAATGTGAAGGGAAGTTTGTACTTGGCGGTAAACTTCTTGTGAGAAGCCTCGCTGTCCGTCGACACACCAATTACTTCGATGCCCTGCTTTTTGAATTGGGCGAACGAGTCGCGAAATGAACAGGCCTCTTTGGTGCACCCCGGCGTATCATCCTTGGGATAAAAGTAGAGCACGACCTTTTTGCCTCGAAGGTCTTTAAGCCGTATCGTTTCGCCGTTTGTGTTGGTGGCGGTGAACGCGGGCGCGGCGTTTCCTTCTTTAATCATGTCCTAACTCCAGTGTTTACTGTGATAACGAGAGCGCACATTCTAAGCTGCCGGTGTTGACCCGACAAATCTACAGGAGCAACGATGAAAAAGAAGAGCACCGGCGGTTACTGGATGGTTAAACAAGAACCGGAAACGTATTCCTGGGACGACTTCGTAAAAGACGGCGGCACAGATTGGACGGGCGTAAGGAACTACCAGGCGCGAAACAATCTGCGAGCCATGAAGGCCGGCGAGCGCGTGCTCTTCTATCACTCCGGAAAAGATAAAGCGGTGGTGGGCGTGGCCGAGGTGGCGAAGGCCGCGTACGCGGATCCGACCGCTGACGATGAACAGTGGGTTGCAGTTGACCTAAAACCTGTTAAGCCTCTGAAGAATCCGGTCCCACTGGCCGCAATTCGTTACGACAAGCGTTTAAGTGACTTACCGTTGATTCGACAATCGCAACTTTCGGTCATGCCGCTCACTAAAGACGAATTTGACACGATAGTGGCCACAGGGGAGGGTAAGACGCGCAAGAAATAGAGAGAGGTCGACAATGTTTAAACAAATCGACTACACAATGGTTGTTGTCTCCGATATGGATAAGTCCGTGGAGTTTTACCGCGATAAGCTTGGTATCCCTTTGAAGTTTCAATCACCTGATGGACAGAGTTCCAGACCGGCGCCACCACACTCGCCTTGCACGGCGGCGGAGTTCCGCGTACCGGCCCGCCAAGCGGAGACCCATCAAAGCAAGCTGGCGCGTGTTCAATCGGCTTCAACGTTGAGAACGTTGATGAGACATATGAACAACTGCAAGCAAAAGGAATTCGATTTGTTGTGCCGCCCACCCAGCGTGAAGACGAAGGCATTAAGCTGGCGGTGGCGATTGATCCTGATGGTTTGTCAATTTCATTTGTGCAATTGATTGGGCAAAATGCCGCGAAGAGTTAGCTTTGAAAAGCAGTCCGCCACAGATTGACACGGATTAACACAGATAAAGGCGTATTAGCGTTTGCCAAAGAAATTACTTTCACGGCAATGAGGTCAACCAGATTGCTGTTAGTTCGTGGATCGTTTCAGTGCGACAGAATCTATCCACGAAATTGCAACAACACGAAAGTGACCTTTGATGCGAAGCTAGCGTATTACAGCAGATCGCCTAATCCGCCTTTATCCGTGTTCATCTGTGGCGGATCTTACGCGGTTAAAACAATCGGCGGTCTCACTCACCCTCCGGCTTAGCTGAATTAACCAATCGCGGATATTTTTCAAATAGGGGCGCGGGGGCGTCCACGAACTCTTCCTTCAGCGTCGCCTTAATCTCCAAAGCGTTAACGACCGCCTGCCCGCGAAAGTGATTGTTAGTGATCACGTACGATTCCTTCGTCTTCGCGGCGATTTCCTTTATGCGTGTTATCCACGGTTCCAACTCTTCGACGGAATACAAATAGTTGTAGCGGTCGTCGCGCGGCGCTTTTTCCCGAAACCAATCCTGATAGTTGCGCCCGTGAAGCCTGATATAACCAATCCCTGAAGTTACGTCAGCTGCCGGTTTGATCGACTTCGTAAACAGCGGTTGATCAATGTTGCAGATCCCCACACCCGACTCTTCCAACCATTCGTAAATCTGCGGATTGTTCCAGGACGAGTGCCTGATTTCGAGCACCAGAGGGTAATCGCGAAACCGCCTGAGCAAATCAGCCAAATACACCCGATCTTCGTCGGTGTTTTTGAATGACCAGGGAAACTGCACCAGCACTGCGCCGAGTTTTCCGGCCTTGGCAAGCGTATCCATACCTTCGCGTACAGCCTTCTCGTCTTCCGAGGTGGCCTTTCCTCGTTCATGTGTGAAGACCCGGTGAAGTTTGGCGGTAAACAAGAAATCCCGCGCGCCGGTCACACGTTTAACCCAGGAAGACGCGGTTGTCTTGGTAAACGGCCGGTAAAAGCTGCTGTTGATTTCTATTGTGTCGAAGAAGCGTGCCAGATATTCCAGCGGATCAAACTTCGCGCCCGGCTTCTGCGGATAGACAATTCCTTCCCAGTCTTTGTAAGACCAGCCCGCCGGTCCGATGCGAATCTTGTGGGTCATCATGTTTACTTGAGTTTCTGAGATCTGACATCGAATATCTGAGCTCGAGATCTGACATCATGCAATTGCGGCATCGGGGCGGCTGCTCCAAATCGGGAATCGCGGTAATCACCGATGCCGGCAAAGGTTTTAGTTTCAGTTGCTCAGTTAGGAAGGCGATCCGGTCGCGCCGCGCTTCCGCATTTAAGGCATGCGTGGCTTCGTAGATTTTGAAGCGCTTGGGGTCGCTCACAATCCTTTCATATTGGCGCACATGGTCAGGAGTTAAAAAATCTTCTTTCGTCGCGAATTGCATAAAAACAAATGCAGGCGCGGCGTTTGCCACGTACTTACCCTGATCAAACCAGGGGTATTTCTTTACGAATGCGTCAAACTTTTCCGGCCCGACTTGTTTACGAAATTCTTGCAATTGAGGAGTCCTAAGATCGACTTCATCTGCCAACGGACCGGCCATAAGCACATAAGCCTTTGGCCTTCGGTCAGCCCCGCTGAGAAATGCGCCGACTGCTGCGTTATAGCTATGTCCCACGAAGCCAATCCGCTTCGCATCAACATCTTTACGAGCGATCAACAGGTCGATTCCCCTGCGCATGTCAATTACCTGTTGAACCATGTCCCGTATTTGTTGCTCGTTTAACGGAGCTAGGATCGACAACATGACCTGGGCGTGCGATTGGGCCGTCCGTCAGCAAGGACACGACGCCTGCCGGCGCCAAAGCGACAGCTTCATCGAGAAACTCCTTACGATTGCGCATCGGAGAGTTGCTCCAATACCAGTGTCCCCAGACAACCGCTGCGAACGGGCCTTTCCCTTTCGGTACGACCAGGTAGGCCGGCACCACGCCGCCTTTCGGACTGACATATGTAATGTCATGAACCGACACATCGCCACGTTTCTCGACTCCAATCTCCTTGATTCCGAGTGGCGCAGTTTTGTCGTAGTCGAAATGGGCAAGCATTTCGGGAGTTTGAGCATTCGCGATTACGCTAATCGACAAGAGTGCGATGAAGGCCAAGAATACTTTCGCCAGGTTCAATCGAATCATGAGCAATGTGTCCTCTTGAAATCCGGCACGCATTGGCCATCGTATGCGCGCTCCGAGATGCCAACTGATTGGTCGGCGGCTTTGCCGCGACCGATGCGGTCAGCTTTGCCTTACCGGCTCGCGAGCTATCAGATGCGGCGAGGCTCAGCCTCGCCGCCTGTTTGATTACGTCTAGACGGAAAGGCAAGCCTTTCCGCACGGGAGGCGGCAAAGCCGCATTCATTCCGTAAAACCAACTCCCGGATCAAGATAATTCGTCGCGCTATTTGTTATAAAGATGTCGTTCTTCAAACACAGGTTGTTAGTCGGAAAGGAGAGCCAATGCGTCTGACCGAAATGGTTTCGTGCTCTGGTTGAGCGGCTAAGCTGTCACCGAGCTTACTCGCTCAGGTGTTGAGCGGGCTACCAACACAGCCCAGGAATGAAAATGTTTTGATCGGCTTCGACACAGCCGACGACGCCGGAGTGTATCTACTGCGCGACGACCTTGCGATTGTGCAGACGGTAGATTTTTTCACGCCTATTGTTGACGACCCGTACGACTACGGCCGCATCGCAGCTCTCAATTCCATCAACGACGTCTGGGCGATGGCTGGTACGCCACTAACAGCGCTGGCGATTACGTGTTTCCCAAAGAAAGGCGTCGATGCGTCGATACTTGGCGAGATCATGCGCGGCGGTCTGGAAACGTTGAACCAGTACGGCGTTACGTCTGATTGGCGGACACAGTGTGGACAGCGAGCAGATCATGTTCGGTTACTCGGTGACGGGAGTTATTGATCCGGACAAGATCGCCAGCAACGCCGGAGCGCGTCCGGGTGATGTGTTGATTCTGACCAAACCAATCGGCACAGGCGTGATATCGACGGGCATTAAGTTCGGCAAGGCTGCGGCGGAGACGGTGAAGGCATCGGTGGAAACGATGTTGACGCCCGGAAGATATGCCGCGGAAGCCATGCGCGAGTTTGGTGTGTCAGGAGCGACTGATGTAACGGGGTTTGCCCTAATTGGTCACGCCTGGGAGATGGCTAAGGCGAGTAAAGTAACGATCAGAGATCGACGCCGGTTCGGTTCCCGTGCTCGACGGCGCACTGGAACTGGCGGCGGCAGGACTGTTGACGAGCGGCGATAAGTCCAATCGCGAGTATGTGGGCGACGATGTGCGCATCGACGAATCCGTTAGTCCTCATCTGGTGAAATTATTGTTCGATCCACAGACGGCTGGCGGGATGTTGATTTCCGTCGCGTCCGATCGCGCCGGTGAACTGCTGGAGCGACTGCGAGAGAGTTACCCGAAAGCCACAACGATTGGGCGCGTGAACGAACACGATCGTCGCTCGATAATCGTGACCGCCAAGTGAGCGCAAGGCCTTGGAGTGTCGGCGGCTTGACGCCGCTTTAGTTGGCGCCGGCTTGACGGCGCCTTTAATTAAGAGGCTGCGACAGGTCGCAGCCAACCAAAGCGCCGACACGGATCGGCGCACTCCAAGAAGTTGACCGTCGCTCCCCAGATCGAGTATCCTTAACATCATGGCTTCTACAGTGTGAAAATCTTCGCCGAAAAGGGCATCAGTGATCTCTATCTCCAGGTGCGCGCCCGCACGATGGAGATCGTCGCGCCGCTGGAAATCGAGGACTATGTAATCCAGACCGCCGAGTACATGAGCCCGCCACGCTGGCACATCGGCCACACCTCCTGGTTCTTCGAAACGCTGCTGCAGAAATACAAACCTGGTTACAGCGTCTATTCAAACGAGTTTCTCTTTTACTTCAATTCCTATTACGAAGGGTTTGGCGCACGCATTGAGCGTCCCAAGCGCGGCACCAAATCGCGACCAACCGTTAAAGCCACCGTCGCCTATCGCAATCATGTAGATCGACCAGATGGTCTCGTTCCTAAATGTGCTCGACGGGCAACCCGATGCTGAGGAGATTCGGAAGCTGGTAAGACTCGGCCTCGAGCACGAGATGCAGCATCAGGAGTTGCTGGTTTACGACATCAAACATTTGCTGTGCGATCAGTTTGACGCGCCCATACGTCCTGCGCCGAACACGCCAGCCAAAGTTGAAGGCATGGCGGAGATTGAGGGCGGGTTGTTTTGGCTCGGCTATAACGAGCAAGTCCAAGGTCCAAAGTCCAATGTCCAATGTCCCTCTAACTACGACTTTGCGTTCGATAACGAGAAGCCGGCGCATCAGGTCTTTCTGCAGCCTTACGCTCTCGATCGCGCTCCGGTCACCAACGGAGATTATCTCGAGTTTATGCGCGACAACGGTTACCAGGATTTCCGTTGGTGGTTTTCTGAAGGTTGGGAAGCTGTTAACCGCGAAGACTGGCGCGCGCCGCTTTATTGGGAAAACCACGACGGCGAATGGATGATTCGCGATTTTGCCGGCCTTCATCAGCGAGCGAAAAAGCTAACGAGCCTGTTTATCACGTCAGTTTTTTCGAAGCGTCGGCCTTTGCGAAATGGGCAGGCAAGCGCCTACCGACCGAGGCCGAATGGGAAAAGGCCGCTTGTTTAGATTCAGCTAGCGAGCGAGCGGAAAGGCTTTCCCTGGGGCAACGAGTCTCCCGATGAAGCAAGGGCCAACCTCTTTGAGAACGGACTTTGGGGACCCGCGCCCGTTGGCTCGTTTCCCGACGGCGCGAACAGCTACGGCTGTCATCAATTGATTGGCGACGTTTGGGAGTGGACTACTTCGGATTACGTGCCGTACCCGGGTTTCAAGTCGGAGTTTGACGAATACAACGACAAATGGTTCGTCAATCAAAAGGTCCTGCGCGGCGGCTCCTTTGCCACGCCG
Organism: Blastocatellia bacterium; assembly: GCA_963786645.1. Taxonomy (GTDB): domain Bacteria; phylum Acidobacteriota; class Blastocatellia; order Pyrinomonadales; family Pyrinomonadaceae; genus PSRF01. The sequence goes on along the minus strand of CAWAZW010000009.1, from coordinate 10,977 downwards.
CAAATACACATCCGCTCGACCTATCGAAACTTTTTTCATGCCCACGAACGCTGGATGGTTTCAGGGTTCAGGTGCGCAAAGGACTTGTAACGCAAACTGTTAGTTTGCGTCTTACTTTCCCAGGGCAAATCGCTACATGTATATCAGTCACCCCGACAGTAACTCCATTTCCAGTCCCGCCATCGCTTACAGTATCGGGCCTTTACAGGGTTATTAAGCACGTACCCTGACTATGCGTTGCCATTCGGAATGATCGCGAATCCAATGGTCGTAACTTTCATGTGCCCAGAACTCGCCCATCACGGCACAAAATCCGGTTGGCCTGAAAAGCGGTATAACCCTTCAGCGAATGCATGATGGTGGCTAGAGAATGGTAGTCAATCTCATCGTTAGAAAGGGCACGGTTTGCCTGTCGGTAAGGGCTTGATTACAGAATGCACGTGATTGGACATTATTGAGAATGCGTCCAAGCGGTAAACTTTGCCATCGCGGTGATGGAGACTGTCCGCCACCATTGAAGAAATGCGCTTATCCTTCAACCAAACGGGACCAAATGTTGCCTGGTCCAACAAGTGTTCAAACTTCGCAAACCAGACCCGATCGAAATCGTGTTTTACCTCATCGTAGTGATTCGGGTTCGTTTGAGCGACGTGACGAAACCACTCTCGTTCAAGGTTCCATTGCTTTATAACGGTCTTAGGCAGGCAACCAGCCAAGCGAAAAGTCGTAAAGATTGTTGCACCTGGCGGTTGAATATGGGGCAGGTTTCGACGGTAGGATCGGCGATACCGAAATCTACTCATAGCCGCGCAGATTGTCGTAACCATAAGCGTTACGCAAGCCAGTCAACCAGGCCAGCCATACTCGAAAGATGCATAAATTTCGAACGTTTTCGCAAACTAACAGTTTGCGTTACGATTGCCGCGACAAATCTCAATGACAACAATCTTAAATGACATCGAAATTCGCGTGCTCGGGGCGCTGGTTGAGAAACAGGTGACCACGCCCGAATATTACCCGCTCACCCTGAACTCGCTGACGCTCGCTTGTAATCAGAAGAACAACCGCAATCCGGTAACGTCGTATTCGGAAAATGAAGTAGCACACGCTCTGGAAACTCTGCGCGAGAAAAACCTGACATATGTGTTTCACGGCAGCACCAGCCGCGTTCCTAAGTACAAACACGTCATGCCGGAAGTGATGCATTTGAATCCGGCGGAGCAGGCACTGATGTGTGTGCTGATGCTGCGCGGCCCGCAGACTATCGGTGAACTGCGCAGCAACTCGGCGCGGCTGCATGAATTCTCCGGACTGGATGAAGTTGACGCTACAGTGACGTCATTGATATCCCATGATCCCGAGCCGTTGGCGGTTCGGCTGCCGCGCCAGGCTGGACAGAAAGAGGCGCGCTTCGCTCACATTCTTTCAGGCGAAGTGCCGGTGGAGTCGCAGGTTGAAGATGTGGCACCGGTCAGAAGCCGCGGCAAAGACAGGAACGAGTCGCGAGCCCTCGAAGGTGAAGTAGAAACGCTGAAGAGCGAGGTCGCGCAACTGCGCGAACAGTTCGAAGGTTTCAAGAAACAGTTCGAATGACCAGGAAAGTCCAATGTCCGGACAGAGTCCAATGTCCAATGTCCAATGTCCAATGTCTGTGTTCGGCACGTTGAATCATGCAGCGACTAACTTCACGGAGACGAATTTGATAAAGTGTAACCGGACTTTGGACTTTGGACCTTGGACATTGGACATTGGACTTCCGGTCGTGAACGGCAATGATCCATAAACTTCGTTTCCCACAACTCCCGCTTTCGCAGTTTGTCGAGAACTTCTGGCTGGTTGAAGGTTTTACGGCAGACTATACGCGCGAAAAGATCCTTCCTGACGGCGCTATCGAACTAATCATCGATCTCGACACAGAACCAAAAAACATCTTTGATGACGAGTCCTCGGAACGATGCCGGACGGTGAAAAAAGCATGGATATCCGGCGAGCGGACCGGTTACATCGTGATTGGCGCACACAGGAACCAGTCGATGGTGGGCATTCGTTTCCGCCCGGGCGGCGCATATCCTTTCTTCAATTTTCCAATCTCAGAGCTTAGTGAATCGGTCACCGAATTGGATTTGATTTGGGGCGGATTGGTCGGTGAGATTCGAGAACAACTGCAAAGCATCGAGTCGCATGACGAGAAACTATCAACGCTTGAAGCCTTTCTACTGGCACGCGCGCATCGTTCACTTGAGGCGAATCGTTTGATCAGTTTTGCGGTTCATCAACTGCAACACTCGCCGCAGTTTCTGGCGATCCGCGATCTGGCAGGGATGATCGGCATCACGCAGAAGCATCTGATTTCGCAGTTTGAGAAAGTTGTGGGGCTGCGGCCCAAGAGCTTCGCGCGGGTCTGCAAATTTCAGAAGGTTGTCAACATGATCGAGCAGCAGACGAGATTGAATGGTCAGCCATTGCCTACGATTGCGGTTACTATGACCAGGCGCACTTCATTAAAGAGTTTCAAAACTTCTCAGGACTCAACCCTTCAACCTATCTCACGCAACGCGGCGAATACGTTAACTTCATTCCGATAAATTGAGTTCAGAGTACAACCTTTAGGTTGAGTCTCATGGGGAAGCCAGGCTGAACTGGTTGAGCTTACCAGCTTTAGCTTGCTTTCTGACCCAGCCATGCAACCTAAAGGTTGTCTCTAAACTTTTTGCACAGGTTAATTTTTTACAATACAACTCAATCCGCGTTCATTAGACTCCGCCGGCAGTCAGTACTTTCCCCCTAAGGAGTCAACTATGGATGCTTCAAATATCAACTATCTGGCAGTGCTGGTGGCCGCACTTTCGACGTTCTTGCTCGGGGGCCTCTGGTATTCGCCGATGCTTTTTGGCAAAGCGTGGATGCGCGCGAACAAATTCACCGAAGCCGAGTTGCAAACCTTCAGCAAGGCCCGCATGTTTGGCTGGTCGTTTGTGTTTGCCCTGGTGATGGCCTTCAACCTGGCAATGTTTCTCGCTGCGCCCAATACGAACGTAACCTGGGGGATGACTGCGGGCGCGTTGGCCGGACTTGGCTGGGTGGCGATGGCAATCGCGATAATCGGCGTCTTCGAAAACCGATCCTGGATTTACATTTTGATTAACGGCGGCTACATGACCGTAGCATTTACCGTCATGGGCGCAATCATCGGCGCGTGGCGTTAAGGCTAGCAAACAGCAGACAGCAAATGGCCAACGCAGACGGCAGATGTCCAATGTCCAATAGTCCAATGTCTGTATTTGGTAAGTTGAATCATGCAGGATCAACTTTGGGAAATGAATTTGATAAGTTAACCGGACATTGGACATTGGACATCTGGACATTGGACATGTGGACCTTGGACACTGGACATTGGGCTATCGGTAGGCCACTGTTTCATGTGTGCAATTTCATGAATCCTGCGTTATAATTTCCCTCACCAATGAACCTGGAAATTTTCCATCCAGCGGTTGCGCGCTGGTTTACGAAGACCTTTCCCTCGGCCACGCCTCCGCAAGAGGAAGCCTGGCCGGCCATCAAACAACATCAGAACACGCTGATCGCCGCGCCCACCGGTTCCGGTAAAACTCTGGCTGCTTTTCTGGCAGCCATCGATGACCTCGTCCGTCTGGGAGTGGAAGGCAAACTCGATGACACCACCCACGTTGTCTACGTTTCCCCACTCAAGGCACTTAGCAACGACATTCAACGCAACCTGCAAATCCCTCTGGCGGGCATTGAAGAAGAGCTGAAGGCCATGGGACTCCCGGAGGTGAACATCCGAACTCTCGTTCGGACCGGCGACACGCCTGCCTCTGAACGCACGGCGATGACGAAGCGGCCGCCGCATATCGTCGTTACCACTCCCGAGTCGCTCTACATCCTGCTAACCAGCGACGGCGGACGGCGAATGTTACAAACGGCGCGCACGTTGATCGTTGATGAAATTCACGCGCTGGTTGGCGACAAGCGTGGTTCGCACCTGGCCCTGTCGGTGGAGCGGCTCGAACAACTGACCTCGCAACATCACACTGCTGACTCGAAACTCGAAACTTCAAACTCGAAACTCGTAAGCATCGGATTATCTGCAACCCAGCGTCCCATCGAAGAAGTGGCGCGGTTCCTGGTGGGAACGAAAAACATCGATGCCGCGGGAAATCCAAACTGCGTCGTAGTTGATAGTGGACACGCGCGCCGGCTTGATATCGCGATTGAGTTGCCTGATTCGCCTCTGCAGGCGGTGATGTCTGGCGAAGTCTGGGACGAAGTTTATGACCGTCTGGCGCAGATGATTCGCCAGCACCAGACCACGCTGGTTTTCGTGAACACACGCCGGCTGGCTGAGCGCGTCGCGCGTCACCTCGGCGAGCGCCTTGGGGATGAAAACATTGCCGCGCATCACGGAAGTCTTGCGCGAGAACAACGCCTGGTTGCCGAGCAGCGATTGAAGGCCGGAGAACTCAGTGCCCTCGTGGCCACTGCGTCTCTTGAGTTGGGTATTGATATCGGCGATGTGAACCTGGTTTGCCAGCTTGGGACGACGCGTTCGATCGCCAGCTTCCTGCAACGCGTTGGTCGTTCAAACCACACGGTTGCGGGGTTCCCCAAAGGCAGAATATTTCCGCTCTCTCGCGATGAGTTGGTCGAGTGCGCGGCAATTATCGATTCGGTTCGCCGCGGCGAACTGGATCGCCTGGAAATTCCTGAACAGCCGTTGGACATTCTGGCGCAACAGATCGTGGCGGCGTCGGCACCGGAAGAGTGGAGCGAAGATGATCTGTTCGGGATGGTCAAAAGTGCGTATCCATACCGCAATCTGGAACGCGACAAATTTAACGAAGTCATTCGCATGCTGGCTGAGGGCTTCTCTACCAAGCGCGGACGGCGTTCAGCGTATCTGCATCACGATGCGGTTAACCAACGCATACGTGGACGTCGTAATGCGCGGCTCTCCGCCATCACTTCAGGCGGAGCGATTCCCGATAATGCCGACTATGCGGTGGTACTAGAACCAAGTGAGCTGGTAATTGGATCAGTGAACGAGGACTTCGCCATTGAGAGTTTGCAGGGCGACATTTTTCAATTGGGAAATACGTCGTGGCGCATTCTGCGCGTTGAACAAGGCAAAGTGCGTGTGGAAGACGCCGCCGGACAGCCCCCTTCAATTCCCTTTTGGCTGGGAGAAGCGCCGGCTCGAACTCATGAGTTGTCGCAGTCCGTATCGCGTTTGCGCGAAGAAATTACGAATCGCGTTGAAGTCCGGCAGAGCGAAGTCCAAAGTCCGGATGGGAACGGGGCTAGTGGCAATGGACACGAAGAGCAAGCGAGTAACGGCGACGGTGAGCCGAGTTTAACCAACTCTCTAAACCTGCAACCCGCGTTGAGTTACCTGACGGACGAAGTTGGGATCTCGCAAGCGGCTGCGGAACAACTGGTCGAGTATCTTGCCGGAGCCAAAGTCGTTCTGGGTGTGATGCCTTCGCAGGACAACCTGGTCCTTGAACGGTTCTTCGATGACAGTGGCAGCATGCAGCTGGTGTTGCACTCGCCTTTTGGGAGTCGCCTCAATCGCGCATGGGGGCTGGCGCTGCGCAAGCGTTTCTGCCGCAAGTTCAACTTCGAGCTTCAGGCAGCCGCGACGGAAGACGCCATCGTTCTCTCACTCGGACCAACTCACAGTTTCCCTCTCGAAGAAGTCTTTCACTATCTCAACTCCAAGACTGTTCGACAGCTCCTCTGCCAGGCTTTGCTCGACGCTCCGATGTGGAACATCCGTTGGCGTTGGAATGTAACGCGCTCCCTGGCAGTCCTGCGCAGACGCGGTGGCAAGAAGATTCCGGCGCAGTTGCAGCGCATGGACGCAGACGATCTACTGACGGCGATATTCCCGGATCAGGTGGCATGCTTCGAGAACCTTGGCGGTGGCGAACGTGAAATTCCGCAACATCCGCTGGTTGATCAGACTGTCAAAGATTGCCTGGAAGAGGCGATGGACATTGACGGCCTTGAACGGTTGTTGACGTCGATTGAGCGCAACGAAAAGAACCTGTTCGCGCGAGACGTAATCGAGGCCTCGCCGCTGGCCCAGGAAATATTGAATGCGCGGCCCTATGCCTATCTCGACGACGCTCCGCTGGAGGAACGACGCACGCGCGCGGTTTTTCAGCGTCGCTGGCTGGATCCGCAAACGGCATCGGACATGGGCAAGTTGGACCAGGCAGCAATTGATCGCGTACGCGACGAGGCCTGGCCCAGAGTTGAGAACGCTGATGAACTACACGACGCCCTGGTCGAATTAGGTTTTGTAACCGAGCAGGAAGGCGCTGAGTGGCAGGAGTTTCTGGGTGAGTTGCAGAAAGATCGGCGAGCGGCGGTAATGACAATCTCACCCGCGAGCGGAAAGGAAGAGACAGGCAAGAATGCCTGTCCTACCTTATGGATCGCGGCTGAACGACTTCCACAGATTCACGCGGTTTATCCGGCCGCACCGCTCGATCCGCAAATCGTTGCGCCCGCCAGTCTGGGCGACAAAACCTGGGCGCCTGAGGATGCACTCGTTGAAATACTTCGCGGCCGGCTCGAAGGTCTCGGACCGGTAACGATTGACATGCTCGCCGCGTCTTCCGGCCTTGAGGCAACACAAATTGAAGCGGGACTGTTGAAGCTGGAAGCGGAAGGGTTTGTTATTCGAGGCAAATTTACTCCCGGCACCGAACAGACCGAATGGTCAGCCCGTCGTTTGCTGGCACGCATACACAGCTACACGCTCAATCGTTTGCGTCAGGAGATAGAGCCGGTCGCGACCAACGACTTCCTACGTTACTTGCTGGCGTGGCAGAAGGTTGCGCCCGAACATCAAATGGAAGGGCCTGAAAGCCTGCGCGGGATTATTGAGCAGTTGGAAGGATTTGAAGCGCCGGCGGCGGCGTGGGAAGGCGAGATCCTTCCGGCGCGTTTATCTGAATACGATCCGGCCTGGCTCGACGCGCTTTGTTTGTCCGGTGAAGTTGTGTGGGCACGGTTAACTCCGCCGGCGCGTACAACATCTACCGAACCCGGTAATGAACGCGCACGCGGCTCGGCGCCGGTCCGCAACACACCGATTGCGCTATTGCTGCGAAAAAACTTCGCCACCTGGAACTCCGTCTTTCCGCAGCCATCGAACAATGAAGTTGAATTCTCATCAACCACTCAGGCAGTTTTGGAGTTTCTTTCGACGCGTGGCGCGTCCTTCTTCACCGACATCGTGGACGGCACCAAACTCTTGCGGAGTCAGGTTGAAGAGTCTTTAGGAGAACTGGTAGCCGGCGGCATGGTTATCTCGGACAGCTTTGCTGGATTGCGTGCTCTGCTGACACCGTCGAGCCGGAAGACGCAGGCCGCGGCGCGCCGGAAACATCGCCAGCCTGTCTATCAGATGTCCAGCGCCGGACGCTGGTCGCTACTCAATCGTGGCGCTTCAGCCGCTAACGCTTCGTCATTCGACGCCGAAGCCGCTGAGGAAGTGGCTCGGATTCTTCTCAAACGTTATGGCGTGGTATTCAAGCGACTGCTCGAGCGCGAAGGCATTGCTTTGCCCTGGCGAGTTCTGTTGCGTATCTACCATCGCCTCGAAGCGAGGGGAGAAATTCGCGGTGGCCGTTTCGTAGCCGGAATTTCGGGTGAACAGTTTGCCTTGCCTGAAGCTGTTGCGATGTTGCGGGCCATTCGACGCACGCGAACAGGCGCAATGGATTTCGGATTTCGTTCACCGGCCATGCTCGAGTCGGCTCCCGGTTCCTTATCCGTTGCGACTCCGGCCCATACCCTGCCGGCGGGCTCAACTGAAAGTATGATTTCGGTGAGTGCTGCGGATCCACTAAACCTCGTCGGCATCATTACGCCGGGTGGACGAATCACTGCGTTCACTTCAAACCGGATTCTTTACAACAACGGCGAGCCTACCGCAGTGATGGAGTCAGGCGAGACGAAATTCCTGGTGGAACTGAGTCGATCAATGGAATGGAAGGCGAAAGCCGCGCTGATGAGAAAAGCCACGCCGCCGACGCTGCGAACGTATCTGCGCCGGCCTGCCTGAGGTAAGGTGCCGCCAGCTACTGCCAGTTTTAATAGGAAGGTTCTTAGGAATTTGATATAAGGATCTGCGATGGGAGGTTAATTCATGAATTTCGAGGAACGCGTTCGCGGCGAACTTGCCGCGGCGCGTAGAGGATTTCCGAGGATTAACAGCGTTCATGAAGGGCTGGCTGTCATTCTGGAGGAAGTGAGAGAGTTTGAAGCGCAGGTCTTTACGAAACCACAAAACCGAGATCACCAAAAAATGCTGAACGAATTAGTGCAAATTGCGGCCATGTGCCAGAGAACTGCTGAGGATTGTCAATTACAATCCAACGCGAGAGCAGCCGGTGTAACAGCCGATGAGGAGATTACCGATGGGTGCTACTGAAGCCATAGAGGTTCGGCCTTTGACTCGTCAACAGATCGAACAAAAGGCTGCGGAAGCACTGGCGTTGCACGGTATGAACTCTGTTCCCATCGATGTTGTTGCCTTAGCTAATGCGCTGGGAATTCAGGTGCATAACGCTAAGTTTTCTGACGACGGTCTCTCGGCGATGTTAGCCAAGAGGGGCGATGCTATTACTTTGCTAATAAACGAGTCCCGATCCTCCGAATAGGAAGCGGTTCTCAATAGCTCATGAATTGGGGCATCATTTCCTCCACCTTATGGGCGCAGACGGTGAATTTGTCGATCGTGAGGTCGACCTTTTTCGTTTTAATGATCCTTCTGAAATCACCGGCAGCGGAGATTCTCACAGGAAGATGGAAGTCCAAGCTAACCAATTCGCCGCTGCTCTCCTCATGCCGCGCAACATGGTAGAAGAGAAATTTAAGGCAGGTATCACTGACTTGGCGAACCTTGCACACTTATTCAGGGTTTCGGAAGAAGCCATGGGGTATCGGCTCGATCAGCTGGGATTAGTTAATGGCTGAGAATCCCCCGACCTCAAGAGAACACCAACCTGATAAAGATCAAGCTGACTTGGCGGCACGGTCATGGACGAACGTTTATCGTGCCCTGAAGGCTAGGTTACCAGAAAATCTGAGAGAAAAGATCCGTTCCGTCAGCGAGCCCCTCTTCGATAGCAGCGATATTGAACGCTTCAGCAGGATGGAGGACATTCGCAGGAAGGGTCACAAACTAGAGACCGTTCTTGCCTCCTGGGAAACTCAACAACGTGAGGAACGAGCGCTCCGGCGCACATACGCACGATATTTGTTGTGGATACTCTCGATCCAGATTCTTTTGATAAATACTGCCTTCTTCAGCATCGGTCTCAAATACTTGGAAGTGGATCGATGGGTCGCAACAGGCTTTATAATGGCGGTGTTTTTTGAGATTACGGCGATGACCTTAGTAGTGATTAAGTATCTCTTTCCCAAGGTAGGATCAGACGCGTCAAGTCTTATCGAAAAACTCTGATTTAGGAGAACCCTCACCTATGGACCTTCGAACCGGAGTTAACGCGATTTCAGATGTCGTGTACAACCGCCCAAACCTATTCGCCGATTTGATTAGATATTTATGAAAACTGCCGACATGTTCCTCCAGACGGAGCATGTTAGTCGGAAATTTCATGGGCGAGACGTAATCTTCATCGGGGATGGTGATGCTATAGGACTTTGTTTAGTTCACCTTCACCAATCCAAGATTCTTCCCACTGGACCGAGCACGTACACGTACTGGACTTTGATGAACGCGTCATCTTTTCCATTCGTCGTTTCGCGACGAGCCATGGCCTCAGTCAACGAATCTCAGCAGAGCTTTACAACATCGCAGACCCACTGCCGCGGAAATATTGGCAGAAATTTGATGCGTTCTACACAAACCCACCTTTCGGATCCAGCAACAAGGGAGAGAGTGTGCGGGCATTTTTGAGAAGGGGAAGCGAAGCGGTAGGTAAGGATGCTATTGGCTGCTTAGTGGTCGCGGACGATCCCAAACGCCCATGGACACTGAAAGTCCTGACGGCGACCGAAAGGGCTGCATTTGAGAATGGATTCATCGTTTCTGAACTTGTGCCAGAATTTCACCACTATCATCTAGACGAAGCGCCGGATCTAACTTCATGCAGCGTAGTGATACGGCGGGTAGACTACAAGAAGGTGAAATACGATAGTCAACCACTCGGACCACAAACGCTGAAGAACTTTTATGGAGAAGGCAAACCACTGTCGGTAAGATATGTTCGCGATTCGACGCATAATGGAGAACTGCCTTCCAAAGACTTTCAGTTTGAGCTGATGAATTAGGACAAGTATGAATAATCAACCTCCTGGCGCAATGCTCCTAATGAAGGTTGGGAGCCACGCAGGCGAGAGTTTTGAAGAAATTCTCAAGCGCAAAAATAAAGAGTACGAGAAAACGGGTCAGATCTTTTGGGGTTATGGCGGAAATGCGTGTCACCCCCTTAAACAGGTACAGCCATTTGTAAGTACCCACGTTGACAAGGGCGAGAACGTATATCTGGTGATGCAGGAAATTGACTCCAGAGCGAACCCGACAATTCTTCCCGCTACACATTTTTCTGCTGATGGCAAGACGTGGGAGCCAATTCCCAAAGGTATTAACGTTACCGGTTCCCGTTATGCGTTAGTTCTTGATGAAATCCGGCCTGTAGATTTGGAAATACCGTCAGAACAATATGAGGTGGGCATAGGCCCGAGCGTCGGGAGGTCGGCGAAAGAATATATGCAAGGCCACGTAGATAAAGCGTGTTTAGTACGAAGAGACTCAACAAATACCACTGCGGACGGTAATCTTGTACGGTCTCGATTTGCCGCCAAACTACTGAGACCATATGCGGTTCTTGTGAATCATCAGGATTGATGTTGATCGCAACGAAAACACATGTTTTTTTAAAAATTCTCACGTTCCCTGAGACTTAAGATTTGGCC
>CAWAZW010000008.1:0-485995 GCA_963786645.1 Blastocatellia bacterium | reverse complement strand
CATAATCGTCTCCTAGTTTGATATAAGTGGTTTCACTTTGCGCGCAAACTGAAAAACAAATCGGTCGCGCCGTAGAATTTCAATGCGGTTGAGCGCGAATAAATCCAGACCGGTTGGTTGGTCCATACACAGTGGAGAACGCAGCAATATGACCGGCTTTCTCGATTACTCCTGCGCCTCCTTGAGAAAAGAAACCCGCCGGGTAAGCGAACACCTTGCATGGCTTCTGCAACAGTTCCTCGATCTCATTTTTCGCATTCTCTACTTCGCGTTTCACTTCAGATAACGGAAGCTCATGTAGCAACTGATGGTTCAACGAATGCGAGCCGAATTCAATCCCATGCCGCGACATCTCGAGTATTTCTTCGCGCGAAAGATGGGGCCGCCCGCTCTCTCCCTCCGCCTGCGCCTTGGATGAGATCTGGTTAATACAAGAGGAAACCAGAAAGATAGTGGCTTTGATGTTCAGCTCTCGCAAAATCGGAAACGCGTAAGTGTAGTTGTCTCGCCAGCCGTCATCTAAGCGTGATTGTAATTCCCTTGCGAGGAAACGAACCGTGCTCCCGGTAATACTCGATCAATTCTGAAGCTGAGTAGAAAACAAAACCCTGCTTCTTGAGGTAAGACATCTGGCGGACGAATCGATCGGGCGGAGTATAGCCGCCGCGAACGCGAGCATCGGGCGCCGGCTTGTCTATCTTGTGATACTGCAGTACCGGAACCTGAATAGGAACGACGTCCTTCGTGCTCATAAATTAGGTTGCTCAAAAATGCTGACGTCAGAATCACCGCGAGTCAGGTACCAGTTGGCGGGGTTGTAGATCAAATCCTGGTGCTCGGATGTGGTTGCCATGAATTGCGGCGACGCTTTGATGCGCCAGAAGCCAAACTTTTGAAGTCGCGACTCTACGAGCGGGTTGAGCACGTCAGTTACCAGGCTTCCTGCCCTCCGCTTAAGGGCCAATCGCACCGCGGCTTTCAACAGTTCATCGACCACTTGCTGCGAACGGCTCGCATCGTAGCAGATGTCGGTAATCGCAGCCTTCGGTAGCGCGCCGGTTCCCTCCACTTTCCTGAAGAAGAGCACCACATAACCCATCAGTTGATCGTGTTCATAAAGTCCCAGCACCTCAAACTTTTTGCCGGGCTGACGACGGTACTGCCACTCAAGAAAGGCTGGGCTACGCACGACCGCACAAGGCCATTGCGGACGAGCCCTCCGCCACAGGTCAGTAAACGATTCGTCGAAGGTTGTGATCTCCCGTATCTCACCGCTCCCGGTATAGCGCAGCTGAGCATCACGAGGGCGGAAAGGAGCGTACAAGAGATTCGCGATGCTTCGGAGCGGGGACAGGCGAGCAATCTCGCCAAATGCATCGCCGGGATACAACAACCGGTGATAACGATGAAGCCCTTCTAATGGAACCCACTTGAGACTGCGAAAGACAGCGGTGGATGCTTCGTTGATACCCAGCGTCATCACAATGGCATTCGATTCCAGGGCTGCCTTCACCAAACGCTTGCCCAGCCCCTTGCCCCGATACTCCGGGAGCACCACGAAATCAAGAATCCAGATGGCCGGCTTTTCATCATCGTTAACTTTCAGGACTACTGGGATCGTCGCCACTTGTCCCACAATCCGTTCGTTGTCCGTCACCACCCAAAGCGGAATGTTGTCGAGTTGGGTATGCGGATTCTGCAAATAATGCCAAGTCCAAAACTCCCGATCGCTTTTGAGCGGCTCATCGGCGTACGCGGCGCGAAGAAACGAAAGCAGTTCCTCTTGATCAGCTAATCTGAACTGTCTGATTTGCACATCGTCAGCCATGCTTCACTTTGGTTCCGACCCCCTGGATTCCCTGCGACTTTTCATGTAACGGCGCATCGCCGCCACTCGCTCCTCGGCATCGGGTATGCGCTTCACCACCTGCTCAAGATGCTTTAGGTAAAGATAAGGTGGAATGCCCGGCATCGCACGAATCTCTGCAAGGAATGGCTGAAGCTTGGCATAAACCAACGACGTGCTCTGTATTTATCGCATTGAACATTTCGTCCTTGATGGCACCGAAAACGACGAAAGCCGCCGCCATGTCCCAATACGAAACTACCATCCGAAAATCCGCACTGTGGTCGCCCACGAGGACTTTGAGAATATCCTGCGTACTCTCGGGGTGGAAACCAGTAGCGAACCAATCACGTGCCTTACGCATGGTCTCCTCAGATCTCAACTCATATAATTTAAAATGCCCATCATGCTTTCATGTTCGGTACTCATGGTAAGGTTCCTTTCGTAGCAGGTACGGCCTGGTAAGTCGCCCATTGGCTGATGAAAGTCTAGCGGATGAACGTCAGCTTCAACATCGAGGTTCCATCGGAAACAATCGAATACGCCAACGTTACTTTGTGGCAGGAAGCCACACTGTTCGCATTCCGTATCAATTTGCATAATGCGCAACCTAACCAGAGTTGACCCTACCTACAAATTACAAAAATCGTGTTCGCTTCCAGACCCTCTCCCTGCCCTCTCCCAAGGGAGAGGGAGATCGGCCTGCCCCCATGGGCCAACTCATCAAGGGTCGCGAACGTTGATGCGCGACATCTTCACAAATCAAAAACTGTGATCCATTCCGCCTTGACGATCCTATATTTCAAGGTTTGCAGCAAAAAGCTGGTGACGTTGCGCATATGCATGGCTCCGTACAGAATGCCCACTATTTTTTTCTCTTTCCCGTTTGCCTCATCCAAGCTTGCGATTCGACGAATCAACCTTCGATCTCGCTCATCGACCAGGAGAACATCCAACCTATCAAAATCATCGTCCTGGAAAAGAACCTCGTTAGACGAAGGCAGGTCGTCAACCGCGATATATTCCGCAATTGTCTCTCTCGTGCCTAAGAGAAAGAGATAGACTGCATAGACCGGCACCAGGAGATACAACTTCGTCTTTAGGATTAGCGGGAGAGAAGACCACTCCTCGTCAAAGGTGCGCCCCTCCATATCTGCATTGACAAGTTTGCCACCGAAACTTGCGCCTTTCATTCCTTGCTGCTGTGTCACCAAATCCATGCGCCTAATCTTGTTCACGATTCGATAGGAGCGTGTAAGAAGATTAACTTTCTTCGAATTGACGCCTTCTGCAAGAATCAGATCACAATTGGCTAACCTATTACTTACCTCGTCATAAAACTGTTGGGAGCCGACATGGACCATTGGCAAAAGAATAAACTCAAGCCCATCTTCATCCTTCTTCAAGCGGTAAATAGCAGACCGGACGCTGAAGGAATTCTTTTCAATAAACTGCATATTCTTCCCGCAATACTTCCTTCTGGTGTTCGATGCCCTCGGCTTGCGGGTTTCGAGTTAAAGCATCAGCCAAAATCAAGCCGAGTCCAAGAAACAGGACACAGAAGGCAAGAGTTGCCGCACCGCGTTTGGCTCTTACGGCAAAAAAAGCATTTACGCCATCGGCTGGCAGAGGATCTCTGACGTGTAAATCAACCATCCTGCCCCGATCAGTGCTAAACACAAGCCGATAATGAACCAATACTTCTTCATATCTTTCAAGACACGCCAAGCATCCAACGCCAGGTCGGATAGATACTACTCGCTCGCGGACTGGTGCCAACCTCGCAGTACCAAAACAATCACCCATCCAAATAGAAAATTGGAAGTGGCCGTTTCTAACAAATGCACCATACGCACTTCTGGCGGCATGAGCGGATTCGGTAAGAGCAATTGCGAATTCATTACCACCGAGAACAACAGCGCAACAGCTAATCCGGCTTCCCACCACCTACCTCTCATCATCCTAATGACCGGAACCGCCAGGGCAGTCCATAGGAGTGCACGCACCGCTTGAAGCGGCAGCAGCGAGGGCGTTTCGCGCACCACATTCCTCATCTGGGCCAGTAAGCTTCCCGGATCGCTGCCGCCGTAATAAGCCCGCACTGACGCATTTTTCCAGGCGATGAAGTAGCCGAAGGTGAAATAAATGACCAGGTAGGCGATGACAATCAACAATAGTTTGACGACCCATTGGCCGACATTCATTTCCAGTCGTGAGTATCGCGTGGTTTCTGTAGAGCGAAGATTTTCCTTTCCCAAGGATCAATACCGCCAGCGCAGAAAACAGTGCCGCAATAATTGCCCCGGACAGAAAAAGGCGGGGCAGCATGCCAGGCGGCAGACGTGTCACGAAGAAGGCGGTCTCAATCTGACCCATCACAGTCACTACTCCGTAGAACACTAAGAAGACTGCGAGAATGAGTTTCCATCCCGCCCAGCGAGAACGGATTATGATGTAACTTAAAACAAGCGTATTCAGCAGGCTGACAGCCAGCAGCGCAGCAAGTGTTCCGCCAGCCTGGTCGGGTGTGGCTTGTTCAGGAACTGGAAGGAGTGCTGCTGAGACGGCAGCAAAGCAAATGAAGTAGATGACAGTCAACGCCACGAGGCGAATACCAATTATGACGGCTGCTTTCATAACTCTTATTCGTCGTGCTTTGCGTCAGCCGCGAAAGGAGCGCTTGCGACTTGCAGTGATTCACCTCGCCCTGAGAACTAAGTTTTGAGAAGCGTTTATTTGAACCCTGCTCTTGCCCATATGACCGCGTAAGACAATGCCAGCGCATAACGCTGATCGACTATATCCAAATCGTAGCCAAACCCGTCATTGGCCCCTTCGGCCAATTCCCTAAGGGTTCCGGCATTCTGTTCCAGCTGTCCGATCATACTTCTCGGCGAATGAGTGACGCCCGGCTTGTTGGCCTTTAGGCCATCAATCGCTTCCTCTAAATCAGACGCCGCCTCAAGGAGAGCTAATTTATGATCCTCCGGCACCATTATTCTATCTCTGTTCGCCGCACGCCTCAGTGCCCATAGTTGGTCTTTAACTTTTCCGTATTTGGCTCTGGAACAGAGAATTAACTCTGATTCAGAAGCGGCTGCTTTCGTGAACCCTTCTTCAGTTAAGACATCGATCAGATTCGGCAGTCTCAGCTCAGTGCCGGCTTTGACTCTGCTCGCATCTTCGATGCGGTTCGAGAGCTTGATGATTCGATCATAGTAGCGATGGTGATAACGCAAGGTTGCAATTCGTTCGAGAGTGTCCCCCTCGCTCACGGTATGAACACGTGCATTTGATTCAGCGTTTATTTCGTAATCTGCACGCGCCACATGTACGTGCGGGTAGCGTTTGGTGTATTGAGACGCCTTCCTCGCTGAGCAATTGTTTTGGGTGAACAAGACACCCGCAATAATCACCGCGAAAGTGCATGTGGTGACGCTGGCGACTATCCTCTGAGTAAAGATCTTCATTATGTGAGTTCAGTTCGACGGTTGCACAATGGACTCCTGACAAGTTCCGACGTGGGCCAAAGTTATTTTTGCCCCTTTGCTCTCCTGATCCACACGGCAATCGAAGCAAGCGCGATGGCGCCTAGTATGAAGGCCGCGTGTTGATACCAGACTATATGCGGATCGCCAAACGGATCGGGATCGTCGGCCATCTTAAAGCCCACAGGATCGACCAGCGCAGCAAGTTCAAGTAGCGCGAGAACTGCAGCGATGGCGAAAAGAATCGCCGCGACAATTTTCCTCATGACAGCCCGTTCGAAGTGGAATGTAATGGGGAGAACGACCGTTCAGTTCAATCATTTGTTAGCTGGCGGCTGCCGGCTCAGCGTCTCTCGCAGCCGGCTTGGTCAGCGCCAGCAGTAATGGCAATATTCCGACATACATTACAGCGCCTCGAATCCAACTCAATCTCTGCCAACGTTGCCCACGCGCCAGCCATTCAGAAGGTGATACGTTCGATTCCGGACTTTGTTCGAAGGCGAATAATTCGGGAAGAAAATATATTTGAGTGATGACGAGCACCACGAAATAGATCGCGAAACTTATCAAAATGAGCTTGCGCCGCGACCTGGATTTCCAATTCAGCACGAGGGCGAGGATGAGCGAGAGGATGAGCAACGGGTGAACAGTCATCCAGAATATCGACTCGTGTAGACCATAAGGCCCATTGACCACGACCGCCGAATCAGGCAACGCCGACAGGTAGACTGGAAAGTAAACGAGATGTGAATAAGCAATCCCGCCGAGCAGTGTTCCCCAAAGAATTACAACCAGAAAGAGCGAGTATGTTCCGAGCCTCAATGTCGCCATCTTTGTATCTCCTGGAGCATGGGATTTTTGAATTGCCTGAGTCAGACGTGCGTAATCATCAGAATGTAACCATCCGGATCGATGAGCTCGAATTCGCCGCCAGGCGCATAGAACGGATTTGCAATCGCGCCGACCTGCAGACCTTTCGACGCAAGCTCAGCATGCATTGCCTTCACGTCATCGACGTAGAGGTAGAACAGTACCGTGTGCCGTCCACTCGAAACCGATTCGCTGTTGGTCGTTATCATTAGATGGGCCTCGCCGCATTCGAGCCATGCCCATGCGGGTTCTTCCGCGCCCGACGGTACGAAAGTCCCCCCGACGGTGAAGCCAAGTTGTTCGTAGAAAGCAATCGACCTCGGAACACTCGCCACCGAGGCCATTGGTGTGAGCCTGCGTATTGTTACTACCATCGCCAATCCTAGAGGTAGAAGGGTCAATTCAGGATGACGCTTGGGTTCGTGTTAGTTCGTGTTAATTCGTGGATCGCTTTAAGCCCAGCGCCAAAAACTATCCACGAAATCACACGAAACAACAACGAACACATGACTTGGCCGCGGAACGCCGGACTTCAGCGGCCGGGAAATAACGGCGCAAGCGGCAAGTTGTTGGCCGCTCGCATCCCACAGCCTCCATCGTTACGCTTTGATAGCTATTTCAAAGTCGCGGGCAAACGCACTAAGTTTGACCCGTCGACGTTCATGATAGCGATTTGACTCGGCCCGTCCCCATCTGAAGAGAAGGCGATCCTCTTGCCATCAGGCGACCAAACTGGGGCGCGTTCGGTGGCGCGTGTATTGGTCAAACGCCGCACATTCTTTCCATCCGCATCCATTACATAAATATCGCTATTACCATCGCGGTCGGACGTGAACGCAATTCTTTTATTGTCCGGAGACCAGAACGCGCCATCGTCGTTGAACGCAGTATTGGTGAGGCGCCTTACATCACTGCCGTCCGGTTTCATCGTGTAGATTTGATTCTTACCCGTTCGGTCAGAATAAAAAAGTAGACGCTTACCGGCACGCGACCAATTGGGCACCTGATCGTTAGCCTCGCCCAGCGTAATGATACGGAAGTTGCTGCCATCCGCATTCATCGTGCAGATGCGCCATTTCATATTGTCCTGAAAATTGTTCGTCGCGCGCCATTGAAATACGATGAGCTTTTCCTCCGGTGAATATTCCGGCACGCCTGCGAAACCTTTCAGGTTCGTGAGTTGCACGGGGTTCGAGCCATCGGAGTTCATGACATAGATGTTTGTGTCTTCACGGTTGGCGCGCGGCGATTGAAACAAAATCCTCCGGCCATCGCGGGAGAAGTAAGGATGCGCATCCCTCCCCGGCTCCTTAGTTAACCGAACGGGGTTGGAGCCATCCGAGTTCATCACATAAATCTCCGGATCACCGTCGCGGTCAGACGTGAACACGATCTTCTTCCCGTCGTGTGACCATCGCGGAAATCTATTATTCGGCACCGGCCGCTGCTCCTGCGTTTGCCCGGCAAGAACGAAGATACAAACAACGCAGCCAATGAACGCATACAAGATTGCTCTCATCCTATTTACCTTTATTTAGGAACTTCCAAGCGACCTAACTGCAAATACTTTAGGCGACGGCGAGGTGAATATGTTCATCGAGTATCAATGATTCTGCATACTCAATATGCAACACACGCCGGGGGCCATTCGCCAATTCCTTCGATGACGAATGAACCAATAAAGGCCGCATTGCCAGCACCCCACCCTGAGACACCAGGCAATCCACATGCTCCTGACTTCTCGCCAAATCGAAGACTTCATCATCACTCAACACGCCTGACGAGTGTGAGCCGGGGATGACACGAAGCGGACCTTTTTCCCTCGTGGAAGCGTCGAGGTGAATTCGCAGCGCCAACACGCGCTCGAGCGCCCATGCGGGAGCATGAGCATAGAGGACACCAACCTTCTTCGACCACGGCCCCCATTCCTGAGAGTCGAAGCGTGACACGAGCGGCAAGGCTGTATCTTGATGCCAGACGACGAGCCAGTTGGCACGCTCTGATTTCTCAAAGAGAGTTGCACGGTATGGCACAGCCACTCCCTTGAGAGCGCTACCGAGCGATACTAAGTAGGCGCTGATCGTTTGCGAGCAAAGCCACAGCTGGATTCGACATTAGGTGTCGAGCGCCTGCGCGAGCATGCCCTTCCTCATTTTGAGGAAGAGAATCTATCAGTGAGCGACATTCCTGCTGCGAGAGTACGTCTTCCTCGATCCAGAACCCTTTGTCATTCATCGAAGTTTTGTTGTTACCCGATTGTTAATCGCCCACCGCGGGCCCTCAGCTTCGGCGCGCGAGCAGCGCGTAATCGGCGCGGTTACTCGCCCCACGAATGACCCGTCTGGCGCAATAATGAAATCGTCGGCCGGGGCCGGAGAGGCCTGATTCCGGTCCCCTGAAGACCTTTGTTAGGCCGCGGTTTTCGCAAGAAGAATACGGAAACGGAGGCTCTCCGTGCCACCATTTTCCGCTGACTTGTAAAAGCGATGAATCAACTCTCCTCCGTTCGCCTCAATTACCCGCTGGGACGCAATGTTGTCGGCATCAGTGATCAGCTCGACGTACGCAAGCCCCTCATTTCTCGCCTTCGGAAGCAGCAATTGCAGGGCCCGGGTTGCGTATCCCCGATTTCGCTTCCACGGAACCACTGAGTATCCAATATGGCCGAGACAATATGCAGGTAACTGCGTAGTGCCTGGTTGCCAGCGAAGCCCAATTGCACCACAGAATTCCCCATCCCACATCCACTGCGAGTAACCAGGTAGACGAGGAACCGTGGAACCATCAGGAAGAATGACTGGCGGCCCTTTGGCCTCGCGGTCGACCTGCTCAGAAAGAAAGCGAGCAGGATCTTCCGCAATACGCGCGAGTTCCTCGGCTGCGGCCTGGGGCCGGAGGTTGTCCGGAGACCAGCTCTGCTGAAGCGCGTGAACATATCCGGGCAAGTACTGCGTGGCAGGGAAAACCAGTTCCATCGGTTCGATCTTCATAGAAGCAATATGCGAGCGGCCTAACGCTTCCGCTTCAGGGGTCGGAAGACCAATGCGCTAGTGGGCCAGTTCGATGGGAAACAAGCTAATTCCGGTCGGTGCAAGTGCTTGTTAGATTGTGATGATTCTCAGGTCTTAAGAGCAAATACATTACAGGCTATCTTCATTTTGGCAGGTAGCCTAACTCAGTCAGTATCCGCTTCGTCAGGTTAATGCGCTCGTCACGAATGGCTTCATAGTTTGCGCCATCCATGTTTAGGGCGAAGAAGTAGACATTGCCCTCCCGCTCCAGGTAGCCAATGAACCACGCCAGTGTTCCTCCACTACCTGACGGCGCGGCACCCGTCTTCCCGCTCAACTTGTAAGTTGCAGTCTGTTCCAAAAGCAGGATCTCTTTAACAATCCCGGTCGAGCGTTTGGATACAGATAGTTGTTCCGCGTAGAACCTTCTTAAAAAGTCTACCTGCTCGTCGGCTGATATTTGCAACGTGCTGTTTCGCCAGA
Organism: Blastocatellia bacterium; assembly: GCA_963786645.1. Taxonomy (GTDB): domain Bacteria; phylum Acidobacteriota; class Blastocatellia; order Pyrinomonadales; family Pyrinomonadaceae; genus PSRF01. Next base: position 476,297 of record CAWAZW010000008.1, on the reverse strand, counting down.
ACTGCTCGAGGCCGCCCGATATATCTCCGTTTCCGTATCTGAATTGCCTGACATATCTCTGCATCCTTCGGGCGCCGACCTTCCGGGCAATTTCGATGTAATACCAGAGAACGGAATGTTTCATCGCCGAACGGAGCGTATGATCTTGCCACCAGTGAATGAACGGAGCGATGTTCGGTCGTCCTTCATTTGGGTATCGTTGACGATCCCACGACATCACAAAGTCAGCGTCTCGAACGACGCCCGTTTCCAGGCCGACCAATGAGTTTGGAATCTTAAAGGTTGATGCCGGAGTAAATCTTCTGCGACAGCGCGATTCGTTGTGCCGGACGTAGCGGTTGTTTTTCGAATCATAGAGAACAAAAGCACCCTCCGTGTTCCCGAACACGCGATTTAAATTCTGTGCAGCAGCTTCTGCCGCACCTATGCTCATGAGAAACATCAACGATAGGCACGCAAGCCTTACAAGTTTCATTTCCACTATTCCATTTTTAGTAATGAAGACAACCTACGGTTTACTCTTAACCTGAGGAAAGTACATCCGCTTCAACATCTCGCGGTATTCGGAAAGAGGAAACAGGCCGACTTCGGCGCGACGTTTATCAACGTTCGCCTCATCCTCAATTGGTTCTAGTTCAACCTCTTGACCCTTCCACTCCTCAAAGCGCTTCGCCTGCGTCCCATAGACCTGCGGCTTACCTTCACCTACGAGCACCCGATCCAGCAATAACGCATAGCTTTGCCCTGGTAACCCGCCGCTTCTATAAGCCTTCTCCACCAGTGGCAACATCTCCTTCTGGAAGGCAAGGTCGGAGTGCTGCACGATGAGGAACGCGGCCTCCGCACCATCACGTCCGACGAGTTCGGGGCTGGGCCATCCATATTGGCGGACGATGGCCCTCACGCGCTCAGTGTTAGAGGTATCAATGGCCCGCATCCGCGCGAGGATGGCACTATCCGGACGTTCGACCCCTTTGCTGATAAGTTCTTTCCTGATCGACTGATCCTGCTCGACCCGTTTGAGTAACTCCCGCCGTAGATCCGGCTCCTTAACAAGCGGATTCTCAGCTTCTTGTGCCTGGATGTTGCTGAGGAGTAACAGGACAAAGCAAAAATTGGTGATGCGTGTGAACTTCCTCATACGTTCCTCTAAAGACAAACGGCCAACGCTGGCCTGGCTGCGGCGCGATCAGCGTTCAAGCGGAAGGAAAAAAGGGCATGAGAAACATGCCGGGTGACCCCTAAGGCCCGACGCTAGCCGATCGATTAATTTCCGACAAGCTCAACCTGGCGACAGACGAAAGGCGGTCACGTCTCTGCGCCCCTATTTTGCGCAACTTATTCTGCACTTCACGCAGCATTTCCTTCGGCATACCTCAGCCATCCATTTTGCCCGCGTGCCACGCGAGCCTACGCTGTTCCTTTCTTGGTCGGGAGGCTAGAGCCTTCAAGAGTGTGCGCGGTTCTTCCGATAGCAACTCCCCGTAGAAGACCCCAAGCGATGCAGACAACGCCCCATCGCTGACAAGCCCTGCATCAAGCAGAGGCATAAGCAGCGACTTGTCCCCACGCTTATATAAGCCGATCAAGTATTCAGCCGTGCCTTCATTACAACCCTCAGAAGACAAGCTCCGACTACAGCCCCTGAGCATGGCAAGAGCCTTTTTACGGGTAAGAGATTGCTCAGTGCTTTGAGGCTGGGCAGACGCCGCAGAAGAAATAAATATGAGTAGGAGAGCGTTTTTGAGAAGGAGGCTTCTTTTCTCCATTCTATTACTTTCAACCTTCGATCAGCTTAACGAGTACTTCAGCCACGGGCATGATCAGCATTCAAGCAGAAGGAAAAAATTACTTGCGAAACACGCTATCGCGCAGGCAGTTGCAATGCTTTGTTGAGTGGCATCACGCAGTCACGTAGAACGTTACGCCTGCAACACCTGCACTTTACTCCCAGTAGCTGGGTTTCACTTGGTTGTCTTGGGAGGACGTACTTCGTCGGCAGTAGTGGTCTCGACATCAGTAGCAATTCGGCCAGCCACCGTGTCAGTTGGGACTCCCAGTTGTTTGAGAATTTCAGGCACGTTGAGTCCGAGGGCCTGTAGCTGCTGGAGCAGCCCGTAAATCATAGTTGGACCAGTCTGTGCAAAACGGTTCAGACCGCCCGAACCGTGACCGTTCGCGTCACCACCCCCGTGATCAATCATCACCACCTTATCAATATTCCCGAGCGGTTCGGAGATGGCCTTCAACGCCGGCGCCGTCGCTTCGATAATGCTGGGAAGCTTCTCCAGGATCGTCTGTAGCCGCGCGGCATCATTGAATTCACGCCATGCCGCTGCTTTCTCTTTTATCGCGGTAGCCTCTGCCAGTCCCTGTGCTTCCGTAGCTTTCGCATGGGCCAGACCCTGCGCTTCTATTTTCTCCGCCTCAGCCAAACCGAGAGCGCGGATCTTTTCCGCTTCGGCTCGGCCCTCAGCTTCAACTGCGGAAGCGCGTCCCATCCCCTCTCTTTGAAGCTTTTGACTTTCGGCCTCAGCCGTCGCAATCAACGCCTGCTTACGTCCTTCCGCCTCGAGTATTGCGGCCTCCTGTTGACCTTGCGCCAGGAGCACTGCCGCTCTGCGTTCGGCCTCTGCTTTTTTTACGACGGTGGCTTCGAGTTCCTTCTCGCGCCGAAGCACCTCCTGTTCCTGGACCGCAATCTGCTCCTGCGTGCGGATTCTCTCGATCCGAACTTCTTCAGCCACAACTTCCTGCCGGGCCTTCGCCTCCGAGAGTGGGCCGGCCTGTTCGGAGGTGGCTTGCTCACGTTTGATCTCGGCTTGGAATTGGGCCCGTTTGACTTCCGTCTCCCTGGTTGAAGCGGCAATGTCAGCCTCGGACGCGAGACGAACTTTTTCACCCTCCTGCATCGCCAGTGCAGCCTTGATCTTGGAATCCCGAAGGGCTTCGGCCTTGCCTATCTCAGCATCGCGCTGGACCTCGGCAGTGCGACGCTGGCCCAGTGCATCGAGATAACCTTCTTCGTCAGAAATCTCCTGAATGGTGAGGGCGTCGAGGCCGATGCCCATCTTCTCCAAATCGCCTGCGGCCTCGGTAGTCAGTTTCTGAGCGAAGCTCTGTCTGTCGTTGTTGATCTCTTCGACCGTGAGCGTACCGAGAATCGCGCGGAGGTGGCCTTCAAGCGTTTGAAAGACAAGCTTATGAAACTCATCTGGTAGCATGCCGAGAAAGCGTTCCGCCGCAGCGCGCATGGAGTCGTCGTCGCCCTTTATCTTCACGTTGGCGACCGCTTTGACTGAAACAGGCACACCTTGGACGGTGTAGGCACGCGTAGTGGCCAGCGGCACCGTGATCACGTTCAGACTTAGGTATTCAACCTTTTCCAGAAACGGAACGATCAAGGTTGCGCCGCCCCTAACCAGACGGTAACCAACGACAGTTCCATCAGCGAGTCTGCGCGAGCGCCCGGAAATAACCGCTGCCCTGTTAGGTGAGACCTTAACGTAGTTTCGGCTAAGCAGCATCAGCGCGATCAAGAAGCCGATCACTACAACCAGGATTACAACGGGTATTAATAGGCTTTGAACTTCAAGTTCTGGCATTTGCTGTTTACCTCAAAAGGGGGTTCCGTAGACCTGAGTTATGGAATTCAACTCCGTGTCGAACGCTTCGCTGACGACGCGGCCTGTTTGATTGCGGATTATGCATCGGTGTAGGGGCTGACGATGACGGAATCTCCCGCGACTTCCTCCACGCGCACCATCGACCCAGCTTTAATTTCCAGGTTGTCTCTTGAGCGAGCCAGCTTTTCAATCCGCTCTTCTCCTACTCGGCAGCTAACCTGGCCCAGACTCCCGGGCGTGATCGAGACAATGACCTGCGCGGTGCGGCCAACCATTTGCGCTGTGCCGACAGAACTCGAAGACTGTTGTTTGTATAAAAAGCGCGCGAAGAGTGACACGAGACCACCAAGCACAACCCCACCGGCCAAGCCGAGGAGAGAGCTGGCAACAATGCCCAGCCCCATCTGTATTCCGATGGCCCCGAAGCCTCCAAACGACGTCACAAACACACTGATGACGCGGCTGTCCAAAAGGGCATGACCGTCGGCCCCACCATCAACTCCCGTGTCGAATCCGAAACTATCGAATATATCTCCAACCACCAAACTGACGAGCAGGAAAATAAAGCCAATGACGCCAATGACGAGAAAGACCATTAGCGGGCTAATGTTCGAGAGAAATTCAGGCACTTGGTGACTCCTCGCGTAAATGTTTGGTTAGCCGAAGGAGCATCGATGTCAGAGAAAACCATCGCTCAGATTTCTCAGTAGGCTATCACTAGCAGCGCACAACTAGAAAGCGATAACGGTCGTGAGTGATGGGTCAGTTTGGTGTCCGATAAGCTTCACAGCTTGTCGTGGCGCCGGCGACAAATGCCGCCTGACTCAAAATCTCTTGACTCGTCGGCATCAGACGGCTTGATGGGAGTAACGGCGGGATAGTGGACACGCCAATCAATGCGTTGCGTTAACATACTGCTTTGGTACTTGAAGCAAATGGTGTCGCCCTTCATTGTCGGTTAGCCGCACAACAACATCCACAAAGACGTCCGGACCCCACTTAGGGCCTCCCCGAGCGGTGACCTCGCACACAGGCAAGTCGGAGCAGTTTACCCACAAATCCTTATTGTAAGGCGGAGTTTTCGGCTGATCCCTGAGTTCAGATGTCTCCCACACTTGCTCGCCAAAAAGTACCCATACTCGATCCATTCGAACTCCGCTCGGAATTGGCTTTTTGTCAGAAGTGGCGACCTTGACCACCACCATCATTGGACTGCCGTCACCACCCGCCGAAGTGCCCGGCATGAAATCTCGCCATGGATATGCAGATAAAGATAAGGACCGACCATCGATCACAACCTCGGGCGGTGCGCTTTGCAAGTCTTTAATAGACACTGACAAGTTCTCTTTTGATTGGCCCGTCTGGGCGGGAAGCTGCACAAAAGGGAATGCCGACGGTATTAACGCAAGCAGTAGGATAAAAATGGTGTTCATTGCATTACTTCAGAAAGTTACGTCCAACGCTGGCTTTCAACTCGGCGAGCGATCAGAATCCGGGCTGATCGGAAAAGATTGCTTGAGAAACATGCTATCGCGCCGTCAGCAGGATTTGTTATGCGCGGCTCACGAAGTCAGAGGCAAACTTATAGAACGAATCTGCGACGAGTTGGGGGGAGTTGATCCGCTCAAAGCAGAGAATGCTTTCATGGTCAATCCGAACAACGGGAAACTCGCGATTACTTGCCGATTGCTGAGCAGCAAAGCAGATCGGATCATAGCTCCCGCTTTCGGGACGGGCAAACTGGATATAGCCAGCCTTTAACAGGGTGGGGGCAATGACTTGATCCTTGAAGATCGCCACGCTTAACTCCTCGTCGGACCCTGTTCCTGTGTTGGCGAAAAAAGAGAGACCGCCCGCATCGAAGGATGGGAAAGAGTAACGCATGAGGAGTGAACGGAACGAAGCTGGGAACCGCTTTGGCAGCTTCGCCTCCAGGCCCTCAATCCACGGCGCACTCCCTACCCTGCGAATAATAGTGGCAGATGGATCGACGCGGGTGGCGAACTCGTCGATGATCTCGTGAACATTCATTTGGAGATTAGCGCGTAACGCTGGCCTTCAGTTGCGGCGCGCGATCAGCATTCACGCTGCATCAAGCAAGGACCAGATTACTTGAGAAGCACGCTATAAGCGTCAGCTGCAAGCGTTGTTGGGCATCACCGTTAGATCGTTGAGAGTAAACGATCACGGCTTGGAGGCTGGCCCGCCCTGCCGCTGAATCGGGGTGTTTTGAAATGCATCCACTAGCCACTCATTACCATGCTTCGATACCATCCATGTCTGAATGGTTTCAGGCTCCGGCGACGCGTCTGATTCTCCGGGCTTGAGAACCTTGCCGTCGTATGCATCAGAGCAACGTCGGCCCTCAAGAACCGCACGCTTTTAACCTGAAGCCAGAGCCGTGTCCCCTTAAAGAAGGTGTCAAAGATTTGCTGGTGATTGGATGCGTTCTGCTTGCGGCCTTTTAGGTGCATCCCGTTGCCAACGACGAAATCGGAATCTTCGGCAAACTGGGCGGCGAAGGCTTCACCGCTGCCCTTATTCCAAGCCTCAACACATTTCTGGACAAGGGCGCGGACGGCAGCTTCATCTGCCGCGTTCGGAGCATTTTGGCTTGTGTTTCCTTGACCGAAGACGGAAATTAATGACACGATCAATAACGCTATGACGATGAAACTCTTTCTCATCGTATTATCTCCTTTCAGAAAAGTGGTCGCTCGGACTTCTTTTATGACATAGCTCCTGTCAGGTCAAGAGAGCCGTCGAACGTTGCGCTTCAGCGGGGGGCGACAAATGTTTCAGAGGCAAGTTGTCGATGAAAGGCGCTGATTCCGGTCCGCTCCAAGCGTTTGTTATCTTGCTCGTTGATGTAAGCGACAACTCCTTCGGAGTGCGGCGACCTGTCGCCGCTTTGGTCCGTGGCGGCTTGACGCCGCGACTTGATCAATGTCTCGCCGGCGGCGACAGGTCGCCGCCAAACAAAGCGCTGACAGGTCAGCGCACTCCAAGGAGAGCCTTCACATCGCAATTCAACGCTGGCCTTCAGCTGCGGCGCGCGATCAGCATCCAAGCTGAAGGAGCGCGTTTTGTCCAATTTTCGCGACGCAAACCGCGCAATGGCTTCGACCCATGATCTGGGACGCAGACCCAAGTGTTTCGAGCCGACCATCAGTCGCCAGTTCCCTGTTCCGCATTAAGGCACGCAGCGCTGATCTCGCATCGGAACCAAATCAATACTCTTCAAGCGGTTCGTTTCCGGATCTCTCGAAAGCCGGGCGAACAAATTGCCCCGTTGGCACATGAGTTTCACAGCGCTGCTGCGCTTGCCGTCCCCACCTATCGGCTCCCCCAACTTGCAAATGCCCCAGAGCGATGATGCAGCTGAAGTCTGTCTACGCATGCGCTCCATGTCCACGCCTGGCGCAGTGAGTGTTTCTGCGATTTTTTCATCCCAACCGTTCATTAGTCGCATGACGGAACCGATTGTCTTTGACATCCCGTCATCAGGAGGGAGAGTGGATTGCACGTCGATTAATTGGACTCGCGGCGGCATCGTCGGCGCCAACGTCAGGCTCACGTCAAGCCACCCGCGTTCACAAGGCATTCGCCATCTACCGCGTAAGGCGTTCTCAGCATCAATCGTGGTGGCTGCACTACACGCGCCATGCTTTACGTTCAACTCTTTCATCTGCGCGGCACGTCGGACCAGAGTTTCATCCAAAAACAGATTGTCTGCTGCGATGCGCGTTGCGAGCGCATCGTCCCACTTGATGACCAGCTGAGACACATCCTTCTGCGCGGCCAGGAGTGCGCGCGACGGCTGAACGATACGTGGCTGCATTGCGCCTGTGCCATGCAAGGCGGCAACGGCGTCACCGAACAAACCGTTGAACCCTGCGTAAGTCACGTTGCCCATTGCGATCATACCCACGCCATACTCGGGCCACCAGCGCATCAACGATCCATATCCCGGCAGACCGCCGCCATGTGCGACAACATGACTGAAACGACAATCCTGCGAAACGCCAAGCCCATAGCCATAAGACGAGGCGCCTAACTGCAACGGCCCATCCACCGCATTGCGAAAGGCGAATGCCGGCTGCGAACGCGCAGTCTGCTGCATCTCTCTTGCGCTGCTTCGGAATATTGGACCTTTCTCCGCTTCGTCGCGCGCCGGAAAAGCCGACATCAGAAACGAAACATATCGAGCAAGATCGTTTGCCGACGTCCACAGTCCTCCCATTGCACCAAACGATCCGTGCGTAAGTATCGGTTCATCCTTCCAGGCATTGTCCTCCCAACGATAACCGAGGGCGACACGGTCCCGCGGGACTTGCGACTCCTCAAAGGTGGAAGCGCGCATCCCGAGGGGCAGCAGGATCTGGTCGCGGACGTAATCCGCATAATCCCTGCCAGCCGCCCGCGTTACCACCTGGCCCAGAATAGCGAACCCGAAATTGGAATACTCAAAAGCAACACCCGGCGCGTTGGAGAATGGAATTCCTGAACGCATGAACGTCTTAATCGCATCGTCGCTCTGCGCAAGTTGACGGTCGCCCCAGGGATTGTCTTCGGGAAAGCCTTCGGCGTGCGTGAGCAAATGACGAATCGTAAGCGCGGGTGAATCTTTGGTCGGATAAGGCAAGTCAGCCAGGGCAGGCACGTACTTTGAAACCGGATCATCCAGCGAAAGCTTCCCCTGGTCGCGCAGCTTCAGAATTGCCATCGCGGTGAAGCTCTTCGTCATCGAAGCGATACGAAAGACAGTATCGGCATTCACAGGCGCGCGACTCTTTACATCAGCCACGCCGGCGGTCTTAACCCACACGAGTTTACCGTCGATGATTATGCCTATCACGGCGCCGGGTATGTGCTGGCGTTCAACTCGCTCTCGGAAGATGCGTTCTATTTCGGGAAAGGCGGCCGCCAGTTTTCGTGCGCGCTCAGGATCCGCGAAGCGCGGCTCCAGCAAGGTCTCTGTCGCAAAGCGTCGAGGCGTTTGAACGCGGTTTGCGAACGCCGGCGCGGAACTCGAAATCAAAAAGGAAGGTATTAAGACTACGGTGAGAACTAACGACACCATCGATCGTCGCATATCGACCCACCCCCACACGAAAAATCTCTGGCTATGTAACAGCGCGCCTTGCACAAAAATCATAGTGGGTTAGTCTGGTTGGGAGTGTGCGATAAACTTCAGTTTGTCGCGTCGCCTCGACAAGCTAAAGCTTATCGCACACTTGTTGCCTCTTCGCAGCTACGACGAACGACTCGGCTTTTTCCTGAGGCGTTGTTCTTTTTCCAGCTGCTTCAAATCGTCTTGTGCATACTCAAGCTTTCTGGTTCGGGAGCAGATGCCGGTGAATAACTGTCCATCCTTAATACCGGCGAACACCAAATACTTTTCGCCGACTCGATAGCGCGGACTTTCGACATGACCATCGGTCAATACAGAAACTTCCTCGGTTTGGACGCCTTTCCAGGAACGCTCCACTCGAAACCGAGCTTCGAGGTAGTTGCGACCGTTCTTAACCTGAAGGACTTCCCCAAGGAACACCCCCGTCGATCGTTTGAGCGCTCCTTTCACCGACTTTGGCTCAACGAAGCACCTCAAAGCTGAGTTGGTTCCGTAATTTTCTGGAAAATAAGTTAAAGAAGTTAGCAAAAACAAAACGAGGATCTTCATGCCTGAACTCTCCTTGATAGATAGAAGAAGAAACGCCGGCGCTTCAACTGGCGAGGAGACCACTGCGCTTGCGGCAAGTCTTCGATTCGAGGCGCGCTGGTCTTGTTGACGGACAAGCGCTTGTTAGACGTGGTTCTCGGAGAAATGGAAACTGTTCGCGCCCTTTCTGTTTTCTCCTGGCTGATCATGGTTCTCTTGCAGGTCGGAAGCGCCGGGAGGTACAGAACGGTTTGATCGGATATATCTTGCGGCCCAAATTTCACCGCGCCGTTTATTGCGAGCGCATATTCGTGGATCGTCTTTAAGTGCGGCGCCAAAATCGATCCACGAAATTGCACGAAACACACGAAAGTGACTTTTGCAAAGCCAACCACACAGTGCTTAATTCAAAACGTAGAAATACGACTGGCCTTGCGCTTCGGGCGATTTACTTTGCCGGAGCAGCGGCTAATTCCTGGTGAAAGGCTATTAACCACTTACCATCGCGCTTGACGTAAATCGTGGAGGCCCACAAAGGGCTGGCTTCCGGATTGCCACCGCAAACGACATCGTGGGTATAGCGATAGTTCAGTAAAGCGACATCGTTGCTCAGCATCGTGACTTTAGTATTGTCTAAAGAGTACTTACTCACCGTGCAATTATTATCAATGATTGCCTTCACGTACTGTGCTTTACCTCCTACCCCACTAGGGTCGAGGTATTGGCCGGCTTCCGACATGTGGTCCTCAAAGAATTTTCTATCCTTGTTCTTCCACGCTTCAAACGCCATTTTTTCAAGCGCTATGATCTGGGTTTCAACTGAGTCAGTTTGTTTTGTCTGACCCACAGCAAACGTGACGACTAATGTCAGCAACGCCAAAGCGACGATTGATAGTTTCATTGGAGGCTCCCTTAACTTAGAGGATGAATCTACGGCTTCGTGTTGTTTAGTGTATTTCGTGGATAGATTTTAACCTCGTAAAAAGCCGTTCCACTAGTTAACACGCACGAACACGAAAATATTGTCTTCTTAAGTTGACCTCCTACTTATGCGTTTCCGTATTTTCGTTGGTATTCGTTAAAAATCGAGAGCAGCTCCGAAAAGTTAACCTTCAGGGTACTTGAGGAAATGGCGATAGGACTTCCGCACATCTTGTAATTGGCTTGGTTCAGTTTCTTCTTAACTGCGTTTCCCCGGTCCACATATTTTTGGGGGTCGCTGACCATGATGATCAGCATCTTTTGCTGTGGCACTTCGAATATCTCAGCCCCCATAACTTCAGACCATGGAATAAATCCGGCAGCGACCGCGCTCGCGTTATCAACAATCCCGGCGTTGTTAAATACCAGTCCAGCCTTTTTGTCGAATAGCTTCTTGAAAAAGAATAATGCGAGGAGCCCAAAAATTACGATTGACGCTAGTCCAAGCCCCTGGGCAAAAAGTGGGTTGTTAAAAAACAACCTAAAACTGCGCCCAGACCGAATGCTGGCCTCGTCAAGCGTCAGAAACCAGACACCTATTGCCACAAAGGCGCCAGATGCAAGAATCGCCAGAGCAATTTTTGTTTTGCTTAGTTCGATTATCTTTTCGTCAGTGGAATCCATATTGTTTTTACTGTAATGAATTTACCCTGAATAGGCTGGGGCTTGAAGGCAATGCAAGTCGAATTCTATGGTAGAGAATTTAAGCTTTCTGGCGTTGGCGGTCATCAGTGCTCTGATTAAGTTCGGGTCACGGCGCCACTAGTTAGCGAGAACCTCCCGCATCGCAGTTGCCAAATCGTCTAGCGCCTGCTTTCCGTCTCCCACAAATGTCGAACCGTGCATGATCGCAATGGTCCTGGGCCTGAGCGATGCCAGCCGTTTCAACGTGTCGTCCGTTTGCGAGCTATAAGGATAAGCGTTAGCAAACGGGCCTTCCAGGTCGCCGATCAAGCCCTGCTTGAATCGCCCCACCACGTCTGAGGTAGTCTGCGATTCAACATTCCCTTGATGAGTGAAGAGGTCGGAGCAAAGGAGCGTGCTTCTGAGTCTCTTCGAACATCAGTCCAGCCTCCCAGCAGTGTGGCACGTGGGGAGTGTGAAGAAACCGAAAGCGATGCTTACCTGTGGTCAACACCTCGCCGTCTGTCATCGCCCGCGCTGGGCGTTGGGCGAAGTCATTGACGCTCACCATAGCTCCAACCCAACTACAGACCGGCTCCGCTTCTGGAGCTATCTGGAGCCAGTCGTTGAGTGCACCACACTCGTCAGACTCGAAATGGCTGAACCCGACCCACCGAATTCGCGAGGGCTCGATCACGCGAGCTACTTCGTCACGCACCACAGGGAACATGCTTCTCATGCCTGTGTGAAACAGGAGCGGCTCGTCATCCCGAACGAGGAACTGGTTGAATTGTAAATTTATCTCCGGGACGTAGGTTGAGATGCGGAATAGATCAGGTGCGATTTCCTCTATTGCCATTTTGCGCCTCCACGATAGGTCTACTTTCAACTATTAACGCGAAATTCTGACGGAAAATAGATCACTTGCCGTTGGCCCATTATTTCATGATCTTATCGACTTTGCCTCATAAGTCAGAATTCCACCAGGCGCGGTTGGTTAATACACTGCCGTTGTGGGTCAGCAAATTCAGAACCGGGAGCGCAGCGACCGGGTGGCGTTGATGATACTCATTCATGCTGATCACGCATGCACGAGCAGGAAGTGCGGACCAGGAGTGATCAGCGCGGAGTGAAGTCGTTCAACGCCACCCGGTCGCTGCGCTCCCGGTTCTGAATTTGTCCACCCACGGAGGTAGCACTACCGTTGGTGGGAATCGACTTTTGAGGCAAAACCGATCTTATCCATTGAATGATTCTTCACGTTCGCCACGCAAGGGAGTTGCTTCGACCACGGGTAATTGGCTGTGAAGGTAATGGGAAGGTCAGCCCTCGATGTTTCGCGCGCGGGTCATCCCAGAGCGGCCACCATCAATAGTAATTATTCTTTGAGGAGCGCAATCCGCGCGACGAGATCGGCAAACTTCTACCGCGCAAGCCGGTCTTGCCTTTTCAAATCATGGCTCGAAGTTCAGTTGGCGCATGAGTCTTATGAACCTCGGATCCGAGCGTAGCGGATCAAATTGCTTATCTGATTTAAGGATTACCAGGGAAAAAGTATTCCCTTCTTCATAGGTTTTTTCTAAATATTCGATGGCTCGGTCCCTGTCTCCGAGCTGAAGGTAAATGGTTGCTATCGGGTAAGACGAAACATATTCCCGTTTAGACGCCTCCTTAAGCTGCCCAATTATTTTGAAAGCCTTGTCCCTCTCTCCCATGGCTGCGTATGATCTGCCTATGCCTTCTAACCCATGCGCGGAAAAGGAGCTTACCTCGCGTTGCTTTTGAAACACGGTCAGGGCCTTGGCCGGCTCCCCTTTGTAAAGATAAGCGAACCCCATTGCTCCAAGTGGCCACTGGTGTTGAGGCTCAAAGTCCAGGACCTTTTGACTCTCTTTGATTGCCCGATCATAATCGCCTGCACGTACTAAATGATAAGCTAGCTGACTCACATTAACTGCCGATGTCGGGTCGAGCTCTTGCGCCTTTTCGTACTCAGACGTTGCTTCCTCGAACCGGCCCAGATTTCCCAACAAATCTCCATAGTTGAGATGAACTTGCACATTATTGGGATTCAATTCAACGGCCCGCCTGCCCTCTCTCTCGGCACCTGACCAATCCAAATCGTGATACTCCAGGGCCACCGAGAGCGAGGAGTGAGCTTCGGCGAGAGACGGGTCTAACGCCACAGCCTTCTTCGCCATCTCCTTCATCTTCGGCATGACTTCTCTGGGCGGCATAAAAAATGACAACGAATAGTAGCAATCGGAGAGTCCGGCGTAAGCCAAGGCATAGTTAGGGTCCAAAGCTATTGCCTGGTTGAAATATTCGATGGCCTTTCGAAATCCTTCAGTGGTCCATTTGTTGGAGGTGTACCGGCCCTTGAGGTAAAGCTCATATGCCTCCGCGTTATCAGTGTAGCGTTTGGATAGCAATGCTCTCTCTTCACCTGTCAGCTCCAGCGCTAATGCTCCGGCAATCTTTTGTGCGATTGAGCTCTGCACGCTGAGTACGTCTGTCCACTCTTCGTCTAACGTTTCAGCCCATAGCGACGCGGCATCTTTAGTCCGGATCAATCTCACGGTGACGCGTATCCGGTCGCTTATCAGCTGAACGCTCCCATCCAGGACTGCCTCCACTCCGAGCTCACGCCCAGACGTGACCGCATCCTGCTGCAGCTTTGCGTACTTACTCACCGAGCTGGTTGGCCGCACAACGATCCCTCTGATATTGCTCAACCTGGTGATAAGGGCGTCAGCCATCCCCAGCTCAACGTACTCGTTGTCTCCTTCAGCGCCTATTGATTTGAATGGAAGCACCGCGATTGTTCTCATCGCAGCTGCTGTATCAGGTTGCTTCTCCCTGCGGGCAATCCAAAAGTAAGTGATCGTGAAAGCCAGACCAACGAATATTGCCAGTGCAGCCAATGCTCTAGCGCTTCGGCTCCGGCGCGCATTCGTCCACCTACTGGCTGTGAGTGCCTGCTGCTGGGTGCCTCGTCCTTCGGAGGTTTCGCTCGGAGCCCTTGTTGTTAACTCCTGTATGGTGCTGGAGGATGAGGCGACATGGTCTTGTAGTATCTCTAACTCACCAGGGGCCTCACGAACACTTGCTACAAAACGGTAGCCAGCTCGCGGAACCGTCTCAATATACTGTTGGTCCCCTGTTTCATCGTCCAGAGCTTTCCTCAGCATCGAGACGTGCTGCGTAATATTCGCCTCCTCAACAAAGGCATCAGGCCAGACCTCCCGCATCAACTCTTCTTTTCCGACCAGATGTCCGCTGTTTCGCACCAGCACCGTGAGAATCTCGAACGCCTTTGGGGTTAGTGCGACCGGCTCGCCCTCGCGCAGCAGGGTTCGCTCAGAAGGATTCAGGCAGAAGGGCCCGAACACATAAAACTGTCCATTGACCTTGGAGTTCGCGGGATTTGGCGTTCTTTGAGCCAACTTTGAGAACCTCTTTTGAAATCTTTTAGCGGCCGTTGAGGACTTTATCTACAGCCTCTGACTATTGTTGGCGACGAAATGAGTTGTCTAACAGATCTGCGGGTTACGGCACATTGTAGTGTTGGATGATGCCGCGAGCAACAAATCACCGACCAGCTAACCGAAAAACAAGGAGAGCACGATGAAACCATTGAACCTTTTATTTCTTGCTTTGTTTCTCCTCGCATTAACCCCTGCCGCAGCGCAAACAAAAGTCGCGAAAGAGACAAAATCTGCGGCCTCCTATTACACCGACGGCCTAATGCACTACGAGTCGGGCCGCTATACAAAAGCCATCGAATCTTTCGAAATGGCACTCCGACTCAAACCCGACTACGGCCTGGCCCACAACGGCATCGGCGTAGCGTATACCGACTTGGGTTTGTGTGAAGAAGCGATCAAGTCTCTCAAGCACGCTATCCGGCTTGCGCCGGCGATGGCTGAGGCGCACCGCAACCTGGGGTTTGCATATTACAGAATGGGCCGGTACGCGGAAGCCATTGAGCCTCATCAGCAAGCTATCAATCTAAACCCGTCCTATACGTTTGCCCATAATGATCTTGGCGTAGCGTATGCCTATTTAGGTCGGTACGAAGACGCGTTGAAAGAATTCAAGAAGACTGTTGTCCTGGATCCAGACTTCGCTGGCGCATTCAAGAATTTGGGTAGTTTGTACTTCAATCTAGGCCGGTACGAGGAAGGGATTCAAGCTTATGAGCAGGCGATAACGCTCGAACCGGACAATTCCTCGACTCGCTTCGATCTAGCCAGAGTTTATCTTTATCTCGGTAAGAGAGATGCGGCTTTGAAGCAGTACACGGTCCTCAAAAATAGTAACGCCGTGCTAGCGAGGCAGCTCTACGAGAGCCTCTATTCGAATAAGCTGCTTAAAGCGACTAACAAGTAGGTTCATAGCGCGGACAAGCTCAGGTCGTCTGTGGCAGAAACCGCCAGACAAGGAGAGCTGTTTGCTCGTGCGATTAGTTCAACACCCTCTGGTGGCGTAGATAATAAAGACGACGGTAAGCACGCCTAACACGAAGCCCACAACGGTAAGCGTGCTTTTGTTACTTTTGTTTTCTGTGTCCCTCATGTTGTTCTTCGAGTGGCCTCTGGATTGGTTTAAACCTTCCATCTCCAAACGGCGATCTTTTCAATGTTTACTGAGAAAAGTTTACTGAGAAAAAGAATTAACGCTGGCGTTTAGCCAGGGCGCGCAATCACCCGCGTCGTAACTCCCGGGTTTGGTTGAAGGCGATGGTGGAGGTAACACGTTCCTCAGCTTACCCGCCTTGTTCCAGGAATATTGCCTTAACAAGATCTACGATCTTCTTCGGATCATCTTTCAACGAACCTCCTAGATTCAATCCTCGTGGAAGCGGATCAAGCTTCCATACCCGTAAGACTAAAAGCACATAACGAGAGGCGATGCTGTCAAGGGAACTCTTCTCTGCGACCTTTACCTTATGACGCTCGTTCGACCAGGGTGCAGCTTGCCTCGGTGAAGAAAGTACGGCGGCACTGCCTGCGATGTAGGCGCCGCCGAGGAAGAGTACGACTATCAAACTGCTCACGGGATTTCGTGAAATGTGTGTCCTCACGCGTGGTTCTACGCTGTGCGCATCATCAGAGTTTCGTGAGACACAAGCCGCGGTCGTTGGGTGCGTGACGCTGCGCTTCAGTGGGCGGCACGCAACTGAGTTACACGCACGCTAACGATGAGAGGCCTGCTGATTGCGGTCCGCTGCAAGCACTATTCGGCGCCGATCGCTTAGCCCTCACTTGACGCGACCACTTAGAGCTAAAAGACGAGTAACGTGTTTTCGATTCAAGCGTAGGGGGGAATTTGAGCGCAGGCGTATTCCGTAGTTCTCGTTCTCTTATCTGAAACTCGGGTTGATCAGTTCAGAGCACGGCCACTCAGCGAGGTACTGCCTTGAGTTCGGTGATAGCGCGTGTGAACAGTTCGGCCAAATCTCCAGGCCGGCCGCCTGAGAACTGATAGCCACACACAATTAGTCCCGTTGACTCACGCCCCAGGGATTTCACTGTGTACTGGGAGATGAATTCCATAGGCCGCAGTTCCGCCACGCCGCGCTCGACACCGTCGCGGACTGCCTTGAGGCGCCCTTCCTCGATGTAGACCGCAGCGTCGGCTCGCTGACACATCACCCTCCACGCCTGGTACTTCCAATCGCAACTCGGGGTTGGGCCGATGTGCGCGAGATCGATTCTAATGCCTCGCATCACGCTCGGCTCGCTAGCCTTGTCCTCGACAGTCAGGGCAGTGATGGTTGCGCGAGATTCCTGGCTCTCGAGACGGCCGATCACCTTCGACCATGTGACACGTGCATTAGGCCGCCCAACAAGAGCTTCCAATGCCGTAGGTCGGAGAGAAGGCGTTGGGTTGACTTGAGCTTGTGAGACATTAAGCAGAAGGAAAAAAATACCAATTACGGCTGCTGATCTCATAGGAGCCTCCTTTCACATGATGGTAAATCTGATCAAACTGGAGTGCAAACGACGTGACTTCTCTTCGACAGTTGCCGGCCTATTTGGGTCGCTATTTCCAAAACTGCCACCAATGTTTTCGACTCGCCGCTCTCTCGGCACGGAGTACATCCATCAGGCTATTCTTGCCAGCCCACATCTCTTCAATCTCCGCCCATGCGCGGCGCGACGTGGGGCCTAACCACTGAATGAAAACATCTTCACCGCAAGAATGATTTGACCCGATTGTCTGGATACTCTCGATAACACCAATCCCCGCAATGTCGCGCGATTCCTGATCGCCCTCATTCAAGATTCTTTCGATTGCGGAAAACGCTGCCGGAAACTCCGCGGTCTGACCACTCTCGAAAGACTCAACGAGGTAGCGTGCAAACTCCGAGGTATCGTTGTAGACACCTGGCTCCTCGCCGTTCCACCAATCGAGATGTTTCTGCCACGCCGGCTGAAAACCGGGACATGCGTCGAGCAGCAGCGGCATTACTTGCGACTTTGTGATCATTCAAAATTCAAGCGGCCAAACGCCGCCCTTCCGCGGCTGGGCGACAAATGCATCAGAGGCAAGCTGTCGATGAGAGAGATGCTGTTTCCGGTCCGCTGCAGGCTCTTGGATTGCGGTGGGTGGGCCTACTCAATTCCATATGTCAACGTCCTCCGATAGCTATCTTTTGAATATCGGCTGAACAATGAGTCCAATTTCTGCCGAATGGTTACGCATTCTTTGGCGACGCTGTTTGGATAAATGCATTCGTAAGGCGGTGCGGTGGTTTCCACATAGATGCTGGAAACATCATCGTAATATTCGGGCAACTCGCGATAGCGGGAGTCGAAGGAGCGCATCGCGTCATCCTCAAGAAATTCACCCTTGGGCATGACGGTACTCTTGGTCACCACAATTTGATCGTTCGAGGCCTTAATGCGGTCATATTCCGCAGGGTCGAGTTTGTCCGCACGACGCAGTCGTATCCTGTAATTGCCACTTACGCTGTGCCTTTCTATAAACTCTTTCATTAAATCCTGATGGCGCATCAGGTTCCCATCAAGCCCCACGCAAGGGTACCAGGTGACTGGCTCTTTCCGGCTGATGATTACTTCCGCAGCGCCATCTTGAAGAGCCCACGTTTCCGGCAATACTGATCCAATGCGCGACGCCAACTCGCTGCGTTCTTGAGGTGGACCTTGAACAGCTTTTCCACAAGAGAAGAGGTTCACCAACAAAACCGAACTCGCGAGGAGCAGGAGGCATTTCATGAAAGGTGATTGAATCCTCAATAGCAATCCCCTGATTCAAACTACATCAAAGACTCCGTGATGGGGCGTGGGGGTGCATTCGGTTGTTAGATTGTGTCCGAGCCTATTACACGCACCGGCCCTACTGCCGTTGCCACCTCAATTCAATCTCCACCTCTTCTTCGTCCCCCTGACGTTCATACTCAAACTCGACCGTCGCATGAGGAGGGATATAGATGCGTTCCCCAGCGATCTGTATTTCAAAGGTTTTCTCTTCCTCCAGAGCGTCGGCCAAGCGTCTCAACTTAGCGACTACCTCCTTGTTCGAGTAGGACTTCTCAACATCCCTTTCATCTCCCATGATGCGACTCCTCCGATTTAGTTCAGTCCTTTACTAACAAGCTGCGTTGCGCGATCAACATTCAACCGCGGAGGAACGAATCATTTGTGACCATGCTCTCCGCGCCGTCAGCTGCAAGGCTTTCTTATGCCTCCGCTTTCAGGGAAGCCGCTCCACTTCGCCCCCGCGCAAGTATCTCATCCCAGGGCGATTTAAGATCAGCAAGGAAGCGCGGCTTCAAACCCCATACATATCCGCGCCTGACGACAACATCAGCTTTCGCAAAACAGACGAATGAGAAATCCAAAGGCTCAACCAGTTCTACAAGTGCCAACGATACGACAAGACCCGTTTGAAATGTCTCGGGCGTTTGAATCACCGGCTTATATTCTCGGTTAGGTAAATCTGCTGTTACTTCCTGAATGAAAGCTCCACTACCGGATGAAAATAGAAACTGAAAATGCGGTTCTGTTTTGGAAACTGGGAAGAGGTCGAGAGCAAGTTTCAGCGCGTTTGCTTTGCTGGGCAACGACTTCGCCCAAAGCAACTCGGTTCGCAGGCGGATAAGGAGAAGGATTACGAATGGTTCGCCGCACGAAACATCACCTTCCCAAAGATTGCGATTCCAACGTAGTACCCACTCGCCGCGTAGTTGGACCGGCACGTGTGTGAGTTGAGCCGAAATCAAATTCACAGAATGCGGCATAACGCGGCATCAGCGGCGCGCATGAGCCGCGGCCAGCGACGCTCCTTGCAATTGTTATGTGACGTACTCTTCAAAACTCTTCTCCCATTCCATCAAGTTCATCAACGCAATCCAAAGAGCTATACATTACGCTTCCTGGATTTTCGCTTCGTGGTAGCCGGTAATAAAGAATGCCGATGTTCTTTGCTATTACCTTTCGCAGGCGAGACTCTAACAAATCTTGATTTGCAGGCTCGCAGAATGTGGTGGGCTTCACACTATCAAGAGCTACCACCGCAAACCGCGCATCCAATTGATAGCTGAAATCATACATGCGCTCACTTTGAGCAACGTGCATATCATCGGTAACGCCAATCACGATTGCTTTAGGATTAGACGCGATTTTAGCGTTCTCTCGCTTCATTACCTCTATCACTCTATCGGCAACGGGCCTGCTTTCAGGAAACTTTGGGAGACGCATCTCATCAGTTATGGGGAGCGTAGGCAGAACTTTAATCCGAACGCCATACTTTCTTCCGAAGTAATTGGCAATCCTTTCAATATTGATTTGCGGCAACTCGCCAATAGCAACAAAGTAAAGCTCCCCTACTCCATTCAGTCGCGGGCTTGCAGATGGCACAGCCGTCCCTGTTGCCCCAGGAGGTGATGAAGCAAGATTCATCTGCTTCAATTTATCAATCAAACTGCCCTGAAAAATAGCAAGCAGTTTCGCCTTGTCATTTCTACCTTCTGGACACCTGTGTTCCATCTTTTCCAATGTGATCACACTTTGACCCTGCTCCTCGCTAATATTGACTGTTGCGTCCACCGAGCCGAAGCAAAAGTCAGCTGGAATCTCTATACCAATATTATTTGGATCAGATAACGAGGGAGCACATGGGCCAGCGCGATGTTTTGGATAAAGGTGACTGAGATGGTAGAGCTTTCGAGTCAGGCCATTTGTTGAATCTGGAAAATAGAACTTATCTCCATACTCAAATTCAGTTCTGTAGCTTGTAGCTGTAAAAGCAAACAAGGAAATGATTGCCATGGCATAAGGCGCAAAGCGATATGAAACTTTTTGTCGTTCGGAGCCAGAGTGTAGGTACGAGAACGGTAGAACAAACAGGGCAAGCAGATCTGTAAGGTCAACTGTTCTGGAAACGGGAAGAATTGCGAAGCTGTTCAAGCTATCAATGAACGGCTGTGAATATTCAGATTTCCAAAGCAGAAAGAGAAATACCGTTAAGGCATAGATAATATTTTTGTACCGGGGGAAAAAGGCTACCCAAAAGAGCGGAAATATAAACAACCCGCTGAAATCAGATAACTTGCCCGTCAGCCAATTATGAAAGAGCGGCTTGAATATAAAATCATTTGTGAGCAGTAGGCATAAAGCGACTCGGAAGGCAGGGGAAGTTAAAATGCTCAGTTGCCTATTCATCATCGCTCAATTGCCGGTTCAATGATGCAAAGTCGCTGGCCGCTTACTGTTGCTGCTACTCCGGCCACCATGGCCTGCGAACCAGAAAGGCGAGGCCGTGCAGTTTCGTGGCCGTCCAAGCACACGCACCGCGACAGGCCGTAGCTCGCTGTAACTTGGGGCTCCCGAAAATGACGAAGTGGGGCGCCAAATACCCATGGTAAGCGCCAACACTTCGAAAGCGACCGCCGTTACAAGCAGAAGAGTCCCAGCGGTACCCACGATCAGCTTGCGGAGGCGCGAGTTCGACGCCTCTAAACGAGACGCCAGAGGGCGCAGCAGGAGAAAGACTCCACCGGCGATCGCGACGAGGTTGACGACATACAGCCACGGGATAAAGAAGTCGGTGGCCGAAGTGACGATACTGGCCTGCTCATACGGGAGCGGGAACCCGCGAACCGCGGCGGCCTCGCCGTTGTCCAGGACGCTGCAGTAGGGGTAGGACCACTCCAGCGTAACCAGCTTCTCGATCCACCACGCCGCGCCGACCGCAGCTACCAATACCCATCCTCCGGTTTTTACTTTAGTCACCCGCTGATCTCGTCCGCTGCAAGCGCCTGTTGCGAGCCCGGTATCAAAAGACAATCTTTCTTCTAACGCTCAGAAATCAAATGTTGTGCTCGCTTTCCTCAGGTCTAGATGCTTAACTTCAACATCCCATAGGAATTCGAACCTCCACCAGACCGATATCGGTCCAACGGCTACGAACCTGCTTTTGGATACGCAGATAAATTGAACTAATCATGACCTGGCATGCGCCGTCGTTTGGACCACGGCAACCTTTTACAATCTCTAAAAGATCTGGCCAATCCTTTCCAACTTGCCTGCGAACCTCTTTGAGGATCTCCGACTTTGTTGTCGCTGGAAACCTGGAGCTCTCCATTTGATCGCTTTTGAGCGTTCGAAAGCGCTTGGCGGACGGGGAGTACAACGGTGTCCATGGGGAATCGAAGTGGCGCCAGTTAACAAGGTCAAGATGAGGGCCTTCAGCCGAAATGCTCATGGTGGTGCGATACCGCTGAAACACTCGATACTGGATTGAATTATCGGGAAAGTTAAGCGTTACTTCCTGGTTGTCAATATCTTCTCCGAGGTCTAGATCGATGATAGTTGGCCGGTTCTTGGCGAGCTTGATGTGTCTAAGTGAGAAGGACGGCGGATCTGGATTGGGTTCACTGACCTGGACCACAATGGACAATTCAGACGTTCCCACGACTTCTGAATCGTGCCGCAAACGCGGTAACTCCTTAGGTTCAGCTTCGACCAACAACTGGTCTATACCCACACCTAATTGGTTCGATTCATAACCTGCCGGAGCTCTGGCGATAGCTGGGATCGTTATTCCAGTGATGAACGTAATTAGCGCGACAGTAAAACCAATGATGAATTTGAGCATTTGGCTATCTCCCCACTTCCAAAGTACTAAATGGAGAAACGGCAACAAAGCGGGATTCCCACAGATTTGTGTTGTGGTTGCCTCAGAGAAAGCATCGAGCGCTTTCGCTTGAACTGCGGCGCGCGATCGGCAATCAAGCCTAGGAGGAACGCTAAGTGAGAAACACGCAATCGCGTGTCAGTCGCAAGCTCTCGTTATGAGCCCGGTAGAACGTAAGCAATACTTCCAGCGCTTTGCACAAAAGTCACTTTCGTGTTGTTTCGTGTAATTTCGTGGATGGTTTTTGGCGTTGGACTTACTTTGAAGGCCTGCTTACCGTGGCGGGTGTGGAGGCGAACGAGGCATTGCTGACGCACGCTCCGCCCAAGCCACCGACTTCCACCGTCGCCGTCACGTTCTCTGCGCCGCCAGTATCAATCTTGATGTGATGTGTGCCCTGTCCACTTAGAATATCTCCGTTTGAGATCGCCCATCGGTAGGTGAGGTGCTGACCTGGCTGGAGGCCACTCGGGTACACCGTGCAGCCGGAAGGTACTGCCGACTTGGGACCGTTGGAAAAGCAACTGACGCGCAGGGGCGGGCATTCGATTACCCCCTCCCAATCTACGTTTGCCTTGTAGGTTAGGCTTAGTATCTCTTTATGCTGCTCATCCGCCATCACTACTTTAAATTGATCGATGTGCGCCTGATTATTAAAGCCAAAGTAGCGGCTGGTTAGTCCGGAACCCCTCGTATGAAACATCGAGCCGGACAAGAAGTGATCTGGCAGCCTTCGTTCAGTAATGACGGGCCTCACCCAGATCAAGCAACTTGGAGCCGACGTTAGCTCGTAGGCTACGCTCACCCGGAGTTGCCCCTTGAGAGGGAGCTTCGCAGGAGGTTCAGGGTTGAAGCCGATGATCTGGAGGCGGTCGCCGGCCTCGTTGCTAACAGACGCGAGCACGGCTTGCCTGTCATGTAGTTCAGGCGAAGCGGCAGCCTTGAATACGAACTTGTCGCCATCCAACTCAAGCTGCCCCAACTCCATTCCCGACCAGTGTTCGCTCACGTTAATGGCCGACCCACCCCTCGGTACCGTGTAGAGGAGACGCGGCTCAAGATCCTCCAGATTTTCCTGCCTGGATGTGATCCGTTTGTTGAGGATTGCGCGGATTGTGACATCGTCGATCACTGGCAGTCTTTCACGTGTGATATCAACCCACCGATCATTCTCATAGTTTAAGAGAGCCAGTTTGCTAAAGCAGCCTCGGGTACACGATCGAGTTTCGACCGCCAGCATGTCACTACCATCGGGCCTCTTGACCAAACTCAAAGCAGTATAGGTTTCTCCCACTTGCTGTCTAATCTGAAGGTACCCGTTCTCCACGTCCTTGATCGAGATGGCAGACTCTCGTGCAACACGCGAGTCCATGCCCTGCAGCTGAAGATAGCGGTGCGGGATCAGGAGGTAATAGTCGAGAATGGTCATGTGTTTCTGAGTGGCGAGTGGCACTGTCAAGCTTGCGGCTGTGGAAGAAAGCAAAATGATCAGTGAAAGAGATACGTTGATGAATGAAAGCATTGGCTTGTCACCTATTCGCGTGGATTAAGAACATCTTACTCCCAAGGCACAGCATAGAGAAGTAATATGGACCCCAAACGCCAAGTTCGCCTGCGGTGCGCGATCAGCATTCAAGCTGAAGAGCTTTGCACAAAAAGTCCTTAACGAGAGGCGTGGTTTTCGTGTTAGTTCGTGTTAATTCGTGGATCGTCTTTAAGTGCGACGCCAATCTATCCACGAGATTACACGCACGAGGCCTTCAGAAGTTTCACCAGTTGGGTTACTCCAAGCCACCTACCTGACCTTCACTCAGGAGGATAGGGATTGCGTGCGTCTCTCTTCGCTGACGCATCGCGTATTTAAGCGTCTTTATAATTCCGCCGCCTCCACCCAGCCAAAAGCCGAACACTATCTGAGAAAGATCAACCATATAACGATTCCTAATCATGTTGGCGGTCTTACGTTTTGGAAGTTGCAACTCGATAATCCGGTCCAGTTGCTCGAGCCAGGGCTGAACCCACCGTGGCTGCTTAAATCGTGTGTACGGAACGACACCCCAACAGATTTCACTATTCTCCAGCAACCATTCCATCGCCCAATGGTCAATACCGTGGGCCGTTCCAACAAGCCAGGTTCGACCTTGTGACAGGAATGGCGACAGGTGCTGCTCAAATAGTGCCTGCGCTTTCACCCGGTCAACGTCTCGCGAGCCGATGATCATTATCGCGCTTTTGATCAACATAGAATACGAAACCAGCGGCCCAGGCCCGAATCCGGCTCGGCTCGTTGTTTACGGATAAAACGAATGAGAATGCAGTCACTTTCGTGTTGTTTCCCGTAATTTCGTGGATAGATTTTGGCGTCCCACCTAAAAAACGATCCACGAATTAGCACGAACTAACACCAAACTGACTTTTTGTGCAACGCCAATTAGCATTCAAGGTGTGCAAGAAAAAGGTTACTTGAGACACATGCTACCGCGCAGTAAGTTGCAAGGCTCTGCTATGCGCGGCGTGCAGACAAGTGATCGTTCCTCAAAATCTTCAATTGCCTAAACTCGTTCGCAGCATCGGAGCAACTGGTTTCATTCCGATGTGACGCTGCAGCCAATTTGCGCGGTCAATGAGAGGCCGAAGGTCATTCAATCCATGTCCCGTGTCATACCATAAAACGAGTTTGGGCTCGCTCGCCGCATGCGCATACCGCTTCATCGCCGCTTCATTGAAGTATTGCTCAAATCGCGCGAACTGAAACAGCAGAGGCGTTGGTGACGCATGAGGCACATAATTGATGGCGTCGAGCGGACTTAAGATTCTGAGGTAATCCTGCAGTTGTTCTTTAGGCGTGGATTGGCGAAAGCCTACATAATCGGGGTCATCGCTCTCCATCAATATGGTCGCCTCAGCCGGCACACCAGCAATTAGCACGACTGTTTTGAGCCGCCTCTCAACCGCCGACAGTATCGCGCCCCAATGCGCGCCGGAACTATGCCCCACAAAAGCGATGCGCTTCGGATCAACATCGGAGCGCGCTTGTAGAACATCTATCCCTCGACGAAGGTCAACCGCGGATTGAATATAATTATCACGAACCGCTTGCGGCTCAGTGCCGGGCGCGCTCCGACGCCAGGGCGCAGGGCGAACGTTAAGATCGTCCACCAAAAGGGAAACAACACCGGCTCGCGCATATAGTATTGCCTCTGGAAGAAATTCTGTTCGAGTCCCGTATCCCCAATGACCGAAGACAACGCCTGCGAAGCGTCCCCTTCCAGTGGGTACGATGAGGTAGGCCGTAACGCGCCCACTTTTCGGACTGGCGTAAGTAATATCGTGTATGCGAACGCCGTTTCGGCTTATAACGCCAACTTCTTTGACATCGAGCGGTGTGTTCTGGTCATAGTCGAACATGCGGCGCAGTTCATTGATAGATTGCATTTGCGCGGGGCTCGCCTCGCAACTTGCAACCACTAAAAGAAGTAGCCAGATGATTCTTCTCATCTTACCCTCTACGCTTATTGGATTGAGACTCCGTGGATCGACAAATACAGAACCGGGAGCGCCAGCGGCAAGCTGTTGATGAGCGACAGGCTGATTCTCGCTCCGTTGCGAGCGCTTGTTGGTCATCGCCGTTAAAGGGTTAGTCACGCCACGGCTCGTTGTTTACGGATATACGAATGAGCACTATTATAAGGAGCCCTCGACTTACAATCATCGCGCCCAACCCCTTCCCTGATGGCAGACCAAAGATAAGCAGCGTGTCTAGTATGAATAGGATCCCGGTTACCCAAAGGGCTTTTAGGGATCCTCGCCGAATCATTGTTCCGAGCACCACATATAGAATCGATTGAATCAAGAACCCGACACCTGACTCCAGCGCATCAGGATCTGAATGACCCAGAGTGAGGAGAAGGATGGCGAACAAACCCCCGAGAGCCGCGAAGCCATAAAGCAAAATGGAAACCTCTCGCATGAAACCCGGCGAACGCAGAATGTCTGCGACAGATTTCCTACTAGGTTTCAGTTCTGGCATCTGCATGATTGGCTTTGCACGCGATCAGCATTTAAGCTAACGGAACAAGGTGACTTAAGAAACATGCTATCGCAGGGTCAGCTGCAGGGCTTTGTTAGCTGGCGTCCGCCTCTAAGTCGATCAACTTCACCATCGGGACGCAGGCTATCTCGACCCCAGTGTATAACCGGTACTTCGATTTTTCCTCCGCGACATAACCCGCTCTCTTGTAGAACGGGACCGCGTTCAAGGAGGCGTCCAGGCGCAACACTTGTAGTCCGAGAGAGCACGCCCTTTCTTCCAGTCTACGCAGAAGTTCCAGTCCGATGCCACGCCCGGTAGCTTTAGGATTTACGTAGAGGGCCTCCACTACAGCGCTTACCTGGTCCAGCACGCCGAATGCGATAATGTTGCCGTCCTCCTCAGCCACAAGGAACTCTTTACTGCGTACAGATTCCTCATAGCTTTCGACCTTCTTGGGGACCGCCCAAGCCTGAATCTCTTCAGCTGTATATAGGGTTGTGCGGATTCCGCTGATGGCGGCGGCGTGTACGCTCGCGATAGCGTCACAATCCTTTTGTCGGGCGCTGCGAATGTTAAGCATCTCTTCTAAGGCACTCGACGCGGTAGGTAATGTAAGAACCCCACTAGCGTCCGGCACCAGCGGCGCCCGCAGGGGTCGTACGGATAACAAAGCTGCTAATTGCGCGTCCGCTGCATTTCGTTGGAAGGCGCGCGTCCATCAGCGATCTGCCCCGGCATTTTTCTGTCGAGCAACCAGTGACAGCGTTTTCGCCCAACGCCGCGCTTCAGCGGGCGCACGGGCGAGTGAATCTTTAGAGCTTGCTAATTGCATGTCCGCTGCATGCCGTTGTTGGGCGGCGCCTGCTCAGTCACAGTGAAAATAGAAACGGTTTCCGTCCAGGTCCTCAACGGTGAACTGCTTCAACCCCCAGGGCTTTTTCTCCAGTGGCTCAACGATCTTCGAACCAAACGATCGGAACTCCTCGTACGTGGCGTCGATGTCTTCAGCGAATACCCAATGAACCGCAGGCTCAAAAGGTTCTGGTCGTCTTCGGAAGAATATGGCCACACTTCCACGTAAAACAGAGCCGATCTCTTTCCCTGGATAAAGCCATCCGATTTCAAAGCCGAGCACATCACGGTAGTGCTGCTGTGCCTGCTCGACGTCCACTACCGGCAGTTCCGGTACCGGCTGGCCAATCGTCGTCAAGGACTCCTTTCGATTCATTACATACTCCGATCTCGGGTGTGTGCCTCTCGTACCGCTTAACGCCGGCTTTCAACTTGGCGCGCGATCATCACCCACGCCGACGGAAAAGATTATTTAAGAAGTCTTCGTGAGGTCATAATTCAGCGCAATCGAATAATTGATGCATTGCTATTACTTCCACCTCATGGCTTTTCTTGTTCCTGTTCATCAACGACCACCCTTTTACGATCTTTGATCTTGCTTGCGCTGAGTGCCTTCAACTTTTTAGTCTCGTAAGCTCCGTGTTCCTTCGCCATTAATACAAGCCTACCGCGCTGCTTAAGCAATCCACTTACGATTTCGACCCTTATGTAGTACTCCTCACCGCCCTTCAATTCCATCTCGATGCCCGACTGTTTATCGGTTGAGCGAAAAGTGTACGTGCCAGGACTCAGGATAACTTTGAAATAGCGGCCATTATCCATTCGTGCAAGCTGCACTTCATTGCAATAGACGGATGGTTCGACCATGTAGCCGATGTGCTGTTTATAGCGGTAAACATAAACTACGGCATTGATATTCGACGTTCCTGAATTATCTGTAGATTGGCCCGCAACCGTCTCCGACCAATTAGCCGGAGCAACAATAGCTAACAATAGGATCCCGATGCAGATTGAGAGGCGCATCTTTGTATCCTTTCTAGATTTGGTCATATTCTTTCAGAGTATTCTCTATCAGACTGCCAAGGCGTAGCACCGAACGCTGGCCTTCAGCTGCGGTGCGCGATCAGCATCCGAGCTGAAGGAAAAAATTACTTGAGAGGCATGCATCGCGCTGTCAGCTGCAAGTTGATTGCCGTCCGCTGCGCGCGCTTGTTCGACATCGTCGTCCAGTTCGCGCTACTTCGAATTGGCAAAAGTGTAATCCCTAATGAACTGATCTATTTCTGTGCCTACCAGGCCACGGATCATTTCAACAGTCACAGTTGGGCCGCCAATTCCCGATTGCTCCCATGTCGCAAGGTCAGCCTCGATCGACGGGTCGCGTGCCAGACGAACGCGCTGGAGTAATTTCACATTTGCTGCTAGGGGAGATGCAAGACCGTTGGGTTTGTCTAACGTGATATAGACGATAAGTTGAGGAGAGCCCGCGTCTTCAACTTCCTTAGTAAAGCGTAGCAACAGTATGCCGGCCGTTTCGAATTTCGCGGTCGCGTCAGCTTCGACGAGTTTCAAGATTGCCAGTCGTTCCGTTTCATCCAGGGTTTCTGCTCGAGGAAACATCACAGCCAGACGAAGACCTTTTAGCCCGCGCAGATTGTTTTCCTGGCCCGCATGGCCCGCTTGGGCCACAACGGCACTTGAGCTAACCAATAAGAAAGCAATCAGGAGTAATAGATGTTTCATTCTGAGTCTCCTTTTCCGCAGAGGGTTAGATGTCGAACGTCGCGCTTCAGCGCGCCGGGGAGACAACTGCACCAGCGGCAAGTTGTCTATGAGATGCACGCTGATTCCGGTCCGTTGGAAGCGATTGTTATCGGCATTTATGATAGCAACGAGCGATTAGGCAATTGTGCGGCCCAGCCCTTGGCATCAGCGGCGCGCACGGACCGCCGTCAGTCACGAACTTGCATGAGAGACATGCTAATTGCCCGTCCGCTGCATTGCGCTTGTTGGATACTGCGGTTACGGGAGTTTTCACATTTGTTTTTCTACCCCAGCATCGTAAGGATTAAGTTCACGAGTCCAGGGATCATCGATTGTTCGTCTCCATGCGTGCCAACCGAGCGGGAGATCTGCTACTTCCGAAACAGATGGATCCTTTTCCACGACGTGTTCCAAGCACACGACTACGCCATCTTCAACCCGAGGCGTTTCCCAACCTAAGAACTGCCAAGCGCCATCATCGCTGTTATGGGAGACGTGAAGAATCTGTGCGTCAGAGTCCATTATCTGACGCAGGGAATAGACCCGTCGGTCTTTGGGTTCTTTGAACTTCCAATTCTTCGACATCAAATTAAGGCAGCTAACGGCCGCATACCCGTGTCCCTATTCAGCCCGCATGAGAGGGAGCATGGCGGCGTCGGGCATTCCCGTGTTGACAGCCCATCGGAAGAAATCAATGTCGCTTCTAAGGCAGCGGATTCTTCGGCTCAAACTTTACGGACTCGATGACGCGCACAAACAACTCGTGCTCCTCCGCCTTGTATAGGACTTTTGAGATGTGCATATCAACCCAGAACCCATCCTTAACGAACTGCGCATACATATTTTGTTGTTTGATCGGCATACCGCGGAAAGACGGCATGAAGAACTCGAAGTAACTCACATCCCCGATTTCAGCCTGTACGACCTTCTGCGGATTCTCCCACGACGGGTTGCCGAGTTTCCAAACCATATCCCGGCAGGCCTTACTGTCTTTACAATCCTTAACCGGCTCGATGAAGAAGGAGATCGTCATCTTAGTCCTCTCATCATTCATCGAAAAGTAACCAGACCGCCCGTCCGGCTTAAACTGCTGCCTATCGACGATGAGATCGCCTTTGGGCAACGTGAGAGTCCAGGGCGCAGCCGGAACCGTGAACCCGATTCGCTGTTCATCAAAGGTCTTTGAGGTTACTGCCGGCTGACACAAAGCCAGGAGGAAAAAGAAAACCGTAAGCAGTTTGGTCGCCATGTAGTTAGCCCTTCCGTGGTTCATCGAAATCCTCCATTTTCTAAACTTGCGCGCACGAAATTATTTCCCAACAACGAAGCAATCCAACGCAGCCTTGAGCTGTGGGCGCGCGATCAGACTCAAGCTGATGGAAATGAGCGCGTAGAGGGCAGTAGTTCCTTTCCTCTAATATCTTATTCCGAAGCTCCACGTAGTTGCTTTGCGGTTTTTATTTGTCGTCCGTGGAAGAATTCATTGATAGATGAAATTACAACATCCGGCTGATCCAGCCAGTTGGCGTGTCCGGCATTTGGGATGAGAAGCAAACGCGCCTTTGGCAGCCACCGTGCCCACGCTTCGGTGGCATCGAGCGGCACATTCGTTTTCTCGCCTTCTATCACCAGGGCTGGAACCCTAATCTGCTTCAACATTGATTGAAAATTCCAGCGTCCAAGCGAATCAATGGCAGCGGCAGTCGTATTCTCACTGCCCCGAATAGCCTGAGGCTTGTAACTGCAGGTATCACCGCGAGCGCGGACCAAGTGTGAAGGATCGGCCACATACAACCTATCAAGGTAAGCATTCAATTCCCGACAAACTTTCGGTAGATCCGCATCACTCGCACTCTTGCGTCCTTTGTGAATCTCATTGATTTCAGCCAATGTCTTATTGTCAATCAGGGAGCGGATTTTCTGGCTACGTTGTTTTGCAAACTCTTTTGTCGGTGGCATTGGGCTCAGGAAAACAATTCGATTGATACTTTTGGGATGCGCGGCGGCATAGTACGCTACGACCCCACTGCCCCAGGAAAGCCCGATGAGGTTCATTTTTCTGAGACCAAAGTGCTGACGCAATGCTTCGAGGTCACGAACGTAGTAATCAATTCCGAGCTTCGAATTAACAGTAACGAGTTCGGAGCGCCCGCCGCCACGCTGGTTATACATAATGAACCGGAAGCCTTTCGCAGCAATCGCTTCCAAGTCGTAACCGCCATCATCAATTCCGAGTCCCGGTCCGCCATGCACAAAGACGATGGTCTTACTTCCTTTTCCGACTATGCGATAAAACAACTGCGCGTTGTCCGCGCCTGAGAAATAACCTTCCTGCGCCGGTAGATTCCCCAGGGTGGGGATCGTGAGCGCTGGCGATTCAATGTTTGTCTGACTGTGTCCTGAAACTCCTAAGACTAGACAAGCCGCGAAGAAGAAGGTGATTCGAATAGTCCAATGCCGATGTTTGCTTATCACTTTGCCTTCCCCTGTACTTCCGAGTCTTACAAATCACATAGCGGACGCCGAACGCCACGCTTCTGCTGCGGCACGCGATCAGCATACGAGCTCAAGGAAAGAAGTTACTTGGAAAGGTGCTATCTCGCGATCAGCTGCAAGCGCCGGTTAGATGCGGCGTTGTAGTTATGAAGGTTTGCTTGACCATTTATAGCTCTGAGTCAGCCGCACATCGTCCGCTTGAATTCTGATCTCATCATTGACCAACAGCACCTGATAATCAAAGACAGCCACATCAGACAAATGCATTTCCTCATAAAGCCATGTGTCGCCCACGACTGTGTAAGGAAGCCAAGCCTTTTTGACACCTGAAAATGTGAGCGTATATCCGCCATACTCTAAAGTTTTATTCGAGAGAATATCGTACCCTCCACTCTCGATAACAATTTCAACTTCCTTCCTGGAAACATGCTTCACTACTTTGATCGTTGCATCGTGAAAACTAATGCTGGACAAAGCGCGTGCCCCTTCCGGTAGAGAATCCCGGATTGCCTTAACATGTGCTGCGTATTCTCTGAACAGCTTGTCGATTCCTTTACTCGTTTCGTCGGTGCGCCTACTCGGATACATTACCTTGCGTTTGAAAAATTGCATCGTTACCTGGCCCTTGATTCACATCTACGAAGCGTCGAACGCTGGCCTTCAGCCGCGGGCGCGCGGACAGCTGCGACACAGCCTCGAACCAGATCCCTGTTACGTCTGACTTTGAAAACAATATTCAGCTTTCCACCTACATAGAACTCAAGCTGGCCAACACCTTTAATTCGCACACCTTCCGCTAAAATTATTCTCTCCCGTGCTAGCCTCCGATTCAGATGATCAGCCACCTGCTTTAACCGCCGACGACTCAAACTTCGAACACTCTCGCCGCTCCCAAGACGAGAAATGACAATGACCGTCTCCTCTCTGCCAGCTTCTTCCACAGCGATCGCAACGAAATCAAGGCGCATCATGATCCCCTCACAATCATCACCGGTAAGGCCATCAGGCGCCCCGTAGATTTGAGGCTTTGCAGATTGGCCGCTCTGAGCGCAGATGGGGATGCTTGATATACAGGCCCCGAGAACAATGAGAAGGAAGGTGGTCTTTAACATGAAAGTTCCGAGCCATGACCACGGATAGCAAGCTAAAGCTGGCCTCAGCTCCGACGCGCCATCAGCATCCACGCTGAAGGAATGAGATTAATTGAAAAACATGCTATCGCGCCGCCTGCAGGCCTTTGTTCGGTGGCGGCGTCCGCGACCTGCACTGCCTCATTCCTTCTCAAGCACAAGAAAGATACCTTGCCACAGCATCAGCAACCCGCCTTCCGGCAACTTAACAAACAGACTTTGAGGTGGCTTCCAATCATTTGATTCGCACTTCACAACAACAGTCTCAGCGTGATTTTCTTTGATGCCTATGGCTACCATCGAGATACCAAGCTCCTGATTTAATTCCTTATCGCTAACAAACTTTGATTGATAAGCTGGCAAAGAACAGATCTTTGTTCCCACTTCCACTCTGTCTGAGGCAATGCGAACCCGCGTTCCCAGAATGGGGCGAAACTCTTGTGAATCGACCGACGGACCCTGTGCGAAACGATAATTAATGACCTTCCAACTTCCAAAAGGCGACAGCTGGCGTGCTGCGTCAAAGAGCCGCTTCATCATTCCGCCTTCCTTGAGAGCCCTCCACTCCTGAGATGGATTCGGTTTAGTCGACCACACTGTTTTGCCGTCGGAATCGAGCAAACTTATTTCTCGATAACGGTATTGACTCGAAGGCAATTTGAACTCGACACTCTCAAGTCGACTCTTATATTTGGTTTCTGGATTTCCCTTGAGGCTTTCAGCTTTCGACAAGACGGTCCGGAATCTCACGCGAAGGATGTGTGCCGTGTCGAGCGTCAAGCTTGCAACACTTACATCGATTACAGAGTCTTCGCCTGTGTAGACACGCTTCCACTTTTCCTTTTTTCCTTGCGCACAAATAGAAATTGGAAAACTAACGACGAGTAGCCAGACTATCCATGTGGTTTTGACGCTTGCCAAATGCATTCTTATGAATCTGCAAACTGATTCCGGTCCGCTCATTAACTCTTCCGAACAGCGCCTTGCGTCGCCGGATTCATCTCAGCTACCAGGTTCGGAATAGCTCTCTTCAAATTCCTTCTGTAAATCGCTGCAAAAAGTCTCCCGAAGATTGACGCCCCTAACCCGGTGACACCAACGTTCCAAACAAGCTTGGTATGATCATCGCCGATTGGCTCAAATCTGTGGTCATAGTGAACGGTTAGCCAGAGGAAAGGGCCAACCCATTTCCAGTTCCGATGGAGTTTAAACTCCGTCATTTGAAATGTAGATTTCATTCCATTGTTGAGATGGATAATACCTCTCGACCCTGAAGTGAGTTCACCGGCGGGAACCAACTCAACGTGTTTGATATGTTTGGCCCAACTTGGCCATTGAGTTACTCGCGCCAGATGCTGCCAAGCGTCCTCAAGCGGAACATCGACGATGAATTCTTGACGAACCGGGGTAAACATCATTCGGTCTTCCTCTACCGACCGATATTGTAGCTAACCTCGAAGCGCCTAACGCCCAGCATCACCCGCCCGCACACAACTTCGATTAGCCGACAAGCCTCGCATGAGAGGTACGCTGATTCGGGTCGGGCGCATGA
This sequence comes from Blastocatellia bacterium, assembly GCA_963786645.1. Classification (GTDB taxonomy): domain Bacteria; phylum Acidobacteriota; class Blastocatellia; order Pyrinomonadales; family Pyrinomonadaceae; genus PSRF01. The sequence continues at coordinate 442,411 of CAWAZW010000008.1, read as the reverse complement.
CGTTGTTAGATTGCGGGCCCGGCATTCCATATATCCACGGCACAACGCCATTCCCCATCTGATTCTCGACGCCAGATCGTGACCGCACGCCCCTCGGTCGTGGTCGGCGTACCGTCTGGATCATTCATCGTCACTGCATTCCGGCTGAATATATAGGCGAGTTGTCCATCCGGTGAGAAGGTAACATCGGTTGATGTCCAGGTGATCCTGAATCCGGAAATCTGCATACTGCCCTCGACGTACTGCCGCAAGGCAGCCTTACCGACGACCGCCGGCAGGGAGGGCGGCAGAACGATCGCATCGTCGGTCCAGTAGGAGAGAACGCGCTCAACGTCGCGCCCCTCGGAAGCCGCGGTTGCCCATTCCGCGTCGCGCTGGAGCAGCCGGGTTCTTTCCGCAGCCAGATCCATGTGGCGTCTCCTTTCAGAATTAGACGCGGTCTTGATAGCGCTGCCTAACCCCGCCTTCAGCTGCGGCGCGCGATCAGCACTCAAGCTAAGGTGAAAGAGATTACTTGAAGCATGTAGCGCCCTCAGCTGCAAGCGCTTCTTCGACTGCGTGCAAGGACATCAGACTATGCGTTGCCTCTCTGGGAGCTCGCTAGTATGGCGACGACTACTGTTAACACCTCGACTATTAACAGAAGAAGTATCAGAAAGGGTGTCGCTACCATCAACCCCATGCCCGGCAACACGATCACATTCACGCCCTTCCACCACAAAACAAGGAAGCCGATGGTGAAGACTGAAGTCAGGATCGCCGCAATTATTAGTAAAGTAAGCAGAATACTCACGGATTTTACTCAGGACTGACTTACCACTCGAACAGCCCCCACGCCAGGCATCAGCAGCGCGCCAAAAACATAACGATGACATTCAAGCTAACGTGCGCTCTGCTGCATGCCGTTGTTAGGCGGCCCCCTCGCTACCAAGCCCCTTACGCATCTCCACTAACTCCGAGGCGGCATAGTAATCAATGGGGAGATAACGCCCCTCCGCTGCCCGCCACAAGAACTCGTCAATCGTGCCCGTCACCTCAACGTACGCCTCGGTCGGGTCGCCGTCCTCATCCCAGAACTGGTCATGGCTTACGAGCCCCACCGCGCACTCCTCCCCGCTGAAGCTTAAGACGAGCGGGTCGCCGTTAGCGGCATATCCAATCGGGAGCATGCCGGCAGCGATTAGCTTCGGGAGATCGTCGTTCGCCATGCTCTCTTCTACGCTGTATAGAGTGTAGCCCCCGATAGCACCGCCGCGGTTTGTCCAGCACCATTGGAGTGTGCGCTTGAGGCCCATCGGGAGTGGCATCCCTTCGAGGGTACGTTTCGCGGCCTCGGGGCAGTGGCCGACTTGGAGAGAACCGTCGGCATCGAGGTGGTGAAAAAGGTCGCGGATGAGATTGATGCGCATAGGTAGCATAACGCTGGCCTTCAGCTGCGGCGCGCGTCAGCATTCAAGTTACATCGTAAGGAATCATCCTGAGAAACATGCTATCGCGCCGTCAGCGGCAAGCGCTTGTTAGATGCGTCCATCGATTGAAAAACATTTGAGGACGTAATGAGCATTTCCATCGTCATCCTTCCAAGCATCCGTCTCTGATACTTCTCTATAAGACTCATTCTGCTCATTCCGCACCATCATTGTACCCCCAGATTCATCTGCTTTCGTGAGCCAAGGCGTTGTTTCTAAGAGTATCTGTCCAATTCTAAATTTGTAGGTCAGGGAAGGCATGCCGGACTGATTCTTCAAGCCTTCGAAATACATAAATGGGTCGATGCCCAAATAGATCTCACCTTCAACCCAGGAGCCTTTCGTAGCAAATTTGGGTGGCTGACTTTCTTGATAAGCGAAGAACCCCGCATCAAGAACCCAAACATCTTTTGTGCGGTAAACAACTTGTCCGCAGACTTGATAGAGACTCGCTCTCACATTTATGGCGGCAGTAGATTTCCTATCCGAAGACGTCAGCGAATGAGGGTAGAACTCAAGGGCAAACTGGGTTTTCTGCCCAACAGTGAAGTCGCTGTAGTTACCATCCTGAATAATCCAAGCATCAACGCCGACATTCAATGATTCCATACCTGTTCCATCACTAAGCATCTAACGATCGCACTTCAGCGGACGGGCGACAACTGCATGACACGAAAGTTGTCGATGAGAGGCCCGCTGATTCCGGTCCTGCAAGCGCTTGTTCGGCGGATGCCCTGGCCGAAGCGATTCAAACTGCTTTCTTCCTTTTTCCTTACAGGCCTTCTCGCTTTGACTGCGGCAACGTGGTTCCGCACCAAGGGCAGTACTTGATCACAATAGAAGAACTGCCGCCGTCATGCACAATCACGCCATACTCATCAAACTGCTGAGAATAGGACACAAGAGTATCCGGGCATTCATTGGCATCTGCATGTTGCGAGCACTCAAACTTCAAATGCTCTTCCATATCCAAACAGCAATGCTGTCTAAGTGGCATTTACTTAGTACTTGAGAGAAAAAGAAATCCACCGAACGCTGGCCTTCAGCTGCGGCGCGCGATCAGTACCCAAAACGCGATGCCAAGATTACTTGAGAGACATGCTATCGCGCCGTCAGCTGCAAGGCTTTGTTAGGCGTCAGCGGTTGGACTCACCTCTCTTGAACGACAACCCGCCGCGCTGACTAATCTCAAGACCTTGCTCCCTGATCCGGATTGGCGCGCGCCTGAAATACTGCGTATAGCCAGTGGCTCGGAAGCGTATGCTCCCCTGATTTGCTTCGACGATCCAATTCCAATCAATTAGCTCACCGTTTGGCGCAGGCAGGGGACCCTCTCGCTCGATACCTTGCAAATCAATATCTTGGATATTATCGATGTCCAGATTGATTTTGATATCTTGCACCCCTTCAAATACGAGCGTGGCAGGTGAAATCCAGAACGTATAATAGACGTCAGGTGGCTCAGGCTCTTCCCACTTCACGATGTAATCGATATCAAGAAGAAGTTCGAACTGCTCGGGTACAAGAGCAAATGCGTGGACGGTGGCATCGTGCCAACCCATCACATCAAAATCGTGGTGTGACCAAACCCATTTCTCTAGCTCATACATTTCGACACTCACCAACGCCCGAATTAGCCGGCGAGCAAAAGCCATTCAACTTCGAAGCAAAGGATGATGAAAAGTAGCCTTCAGCCGAGTCCGGTTGAATGATTTGTTAGGTCGTTGTTTCTTGCCAAAACAGTGGTCTGACTAGAATGTCACCGCTTCGACAAGTTTGTAAGCGCATTCTGGTACTCGGAGACTGAAGGCAATACTGAAGGCCACAAGGGCGCCTTACCCGACAACACGTCCCGCGCTTTCAGCCCGTAGATGCCGTTGTTGATGTTATTGTCAGGGTTGGCAGCGCCGCCACCCAGATCGTTCGCATCAATTCCAAGCCCCTCCACCCTCCCATCCACCACGGCGTAGATGATCACGTTTGCCGTGCGGAGCTCATTCTCCTTCTCCGGAGTCAGTACTCCCACCGGGCCGGCGTATCCGACCATTTCTTCCTTAAACACGAAGTTCCCTCTCTGAAATTCATCCATCGCTTTATCACCCATGAACAATATGATGATGTCTGGCTTCTTGCGCCCATTCCACTTTAAGTCAGGGATTTTAGGCGCCCCGAAGCCGTAGTAAGCCGGCGGACTCCAACCACCGGGCAAGCGGCTGCAAATAACGCCATAGGCAAGCCTCGAGTTCGGCAACACGAAGCTAATCCGATCAAGGTCAGGGAACACGCCGACGGCGCGCGCCCTGTCGAAAAGCTCACGAGGGATGGTGTCGGAGATGTTGACCACTTCAGTTAACACTCGGGCAGCGGTGGCTGATTTTTTCGCCGCCTTGTCGAGCTTTGATTTATCCATCTCTTGTGCGTGTGTCGCTACCGGTAAAAGAAGGATACAAAGAAATGGATATAGCAATGTGGGGAACTGGATTCTAGAAGAAGCAAATAGCCGTTTCATTTAACCTCCGATTCAGCTGCAAGGCTTTGTTAGAATGCCTGAAAACGACGTCATGCAGATCAGGGCACAGACGAGCGGGACGAACACTAATGTGCTATTTGGTAGACGTGACAAGATTTCCTCCTGGGCAATTTGTGGTTCTCCCTGCTGTGGTAAGGCGCAGGGAGCGAGGAGTATATACAACATAATCATTCTTCAACCAGACCACAGGAGCTACTCAGGTGCCTTTACATTTCGCTGACTGCTGACACCTGTAAGTACGGCTCCGGCTTCGACAGAGTGCGTGCTAAACGGACCGAGCTGGCCAGTCTTAATCATAATGGAGTCGGTCCAGTTTGAGGCTGACGGCGGGGCAAGCGGATGAACTCGGGTGAATACTACAACCAACCGGCCGCCGACTGGGCGAGGCAGAACATCAGGGGCCGCGTGGAGGTCAGGCCGCTCCTCAGCTCGCGAGCGGGCATGATCTTCGTCTACTCGCTCCTCTTCTGCGTGCCGGCGGCCTTCATAGCCCTCGCCGTCGTCGCGTTTGTTCTGGGTGTGAGGGATCCCTACATCCTCAAAGGCTCGCTCTTCACCGGGCTCCTCATGCTGATACCGTGCGGCGGCATCGCGCTGCTCGGCGCGTACGTGCGCAGGGGCTTCGCGAGGTCGCTCGACGCGGAGGGCGTCAGCGGCTCCTTCGGGCAGAGGTTCCCCTGGGTGAAGCTCTATTACGTGGACCACGTCACCAAGCACATCAGGGCGGGCGGGGTAAGCCACCGCATCAAGGACAACCAGCTCGAGCTGGTCTTCGAGGGCGGGAAGCTGATCATCCCGCCACTGATCCACGACCGCGCTGTGATATGGGAGATGATCAACCGAATGCCTGCCGAAGTCAGGGACGACGGGGTGCCAAGGGTGCGGAGCACGCAGTCGGCCGGCGCGCAAGCGCAGGAGTACCTGTTGGAACTCCTTAAATCGTCGGGCGAACGCCGGGGATAACCCGCGCGCACATGACCTCGAAGCATTAAAGTCTTCGCTGACATGCACGCTTATTGCGCGTTCGGTTCATCACGTTGTCACGCGTGCCTTCAAGGCGGCGATCACTGCCCGTAATACGCAGCCCTTGGGTACGACATCTACTATCTCGCTCACGCTAAAGCCTAAGTCCCCGGCGTCAGCTACAGCCCTGCCCTTGACCTTCACGATTACGTCGCCCCCCGCGAGGATGACGTCATCCACCCGCCGCCCGCCGGACAGGATTAGGGTGACCGTGTTCGCCCCGTAGGACGACTCGGGGAACGTTAGGGCCTTGGCGGCCAACTCGTCTGGTATGCGTAAGGTCATATTGAGTAACCGCCTAAAGCTGGCCTTCAGCTGCGGCGCCCGATCAGCATTCAAGCTGAACGAAATAAGTTACTTGAGAAGCATACTATTCGCGCCGACAGCTGCAAGGCTTTGTTATGCGAGCTTGCAGCTATTGAGCCTGTTGGCACCGCCTTGCCATTTCGAATTTCGAAATAACCTCGTGCGTGCGGAGCATTGATAGTTTGAAACCAATACCCATATCTTTGATTCTCGACCAAAGCTGGAGGCGTTCCCTGCTCAGGATATTCCTGCTTGTATCCTTCAGGTGCAACACCATATGTTATCTGGCCCAAACTCTCTATTGACTTCGCATTAGCATCGCCGTTCGTTGGCACGATCTCCCAGACCGCATAAGCTCGATCACCTACAATATCCCGCTGTTTCGGACCGTGAATGACCAACGTTGAAAGGCTGCCGCTCCCACTCAAAATAAAAATCGGGGGATTGCCACCCACCAACCTGACTTTCGTTGCACGCTCGCAGGTTACGGCAAGGACGACAGAACAGATAGCGATAAGCGAAAGTAGTTTCATAAATAAAAAACCTGGTAGCGCATAACGCTGCGCTTCAGCGGCCGGGCGACAACTGCGCGAGAGGAAAGTTGTCGATGAGAGACACGCTGATTCCGGTGCGTGCAAGCGCTGTAGTTGAGCGGCAGTCGATGCGACTTCAGAAACCATCCATCATCAGATTCCCTTGATCACACTACGCCACCTATTGAATTCTGATACGAGCTTGGTTGCTTACCACACCGCGTAACCGGACGGTCAAAACCATATCGCCCGGTGGAACTCCATCGGGCAGCTTTACCACAACCTGGGTGAGCGCGCTGAGGCTTGGCACTGCTCGGACATCTTCTACCGTGAGCTGATATACCTGATGTGCAGAATCTTCCCCCTCAACTTTGAGAACGGAGAGATTTTCACACGGGCGCAGCTTCCCGTTTATAAGAAAAAGTAGAATCCGGGTACGGTGATCGGCGCTGAAGTTGTTTGTGCTTAAAACGGTGAATGGGTCGCGATGTAGGGTGACCGAGTTTAGAGCAACCGCATAGCTTGAATTCTCTTCCATCTGCAGTTGAGGAGCGGCCAGAGGATCGTTGTCGACAATAGTAACGACCGTTGTACTTGGGTTGACGAGGTCTACTTCTCCGGTTGGGTTACTCAAAATAACAGAAAACGTTTCGTTGCCTTCAACTAACGAATCTTCAGGAATCGGAACAATAATGGTTCTGCTGTTAGTTCCTTCTGGAAAGCTAAGCGTTCCCGATACTGCGGTGTAGTCCGAGCCGGCGGTCGCGCTACCGTTGACTGTCGCATAATCCACAGTAATTGGGCCCACCCCGGCCGCGTTACCACCTCTTAACACACGTATCTGAAGGCTGCAGCTATCTTCTTCGACTTTGTAAGTTGGGGCACTGAACAAGAGGTTATTCGCAGAGTGACCAACGAAGTTCACATCCGTCATCTCGCAGGAGTTAATATCCCGACTTGACGGATTGAAATAGTAATTAGGTTTTGAGGGCACTAGAAACTGGCCTGAGTTAATTCCGGTAAAGGAGTAATTGCCGTTGGCATCTGTAGTCGTTGTAGCCGGTGGACCGATAGGAAGGTGCATCGCGATAGTAACGCCGGCCATGCCAACGCCGGTGCCGAACCTCGTGACCCGACCACTGATACGAGTTGTCCGGGGTGTCGAGGAGAAGTCGGCTGTTTGATTCGTGTTCAGATTGGTGAAGGTTCGGCTTGCCGGGGTAAAGTCGCGGCAAGAGTGAATAGGAGTCACAGTGTAATTACCGCCTGCTGGAAGGTCTACGAAAGAATACGAACCGTTCGGCTGCGTTTGTATGGTTCGGTTTTGTGAGCCGCTCAAGGTGAGGGTGATGATATTGCCGCCCAAACCAGTTATTTGTCCGCTTATAGAGAATACGGTGTAAGCACTGAAGTTGGCTGTGCGATTTCCCGTGATGGTTGTGAAATTGTGGGCGGGTGGGTTGAAGGCGTAACCCGATTTAGTTGCTGTTACTCTATAGATACCCTCACTCAGTCCTGCGAACGAGTAATTACCATTAACATCGGATTGCGTGGTTTTTGTTGAGTCGCCACTCAGAGTCAATGTGGTTTGACTCAGTCCTGCGGATAAACTATCGGTTACTCTTCCGGAAATGTTATAGGTGGGAACCGGTGGCGCCGAGACTGGTGCCCATTCAGGATTCCGACTATCAATAGAATTGCTGGTTATCTTAATTCTGTTGGTACCATCAAGATTCAACTTGTAGAGCGTATATAAAAAGTTGTTAGCAGGATCAAAGTCAGTGATTGCCAGTCTGGTGCCGTCGGGGGACCATGAAGGCAAAAATCCATCACTAACTCGATGATCGTTGGCGCCATTAGCGTTAATGACATAAATCCCATTGCGTCCGCCACCTCTGCTGACGTATGCAATTTGCTGACTATCCGGAGACCATGCCGGTTCTCTGTCCTCCGCGCTATTGTTCGTCAACCGAGTGAGGTTAGTCCCATTGACGGCCATTGAATAGATCTCTGGATTAGCAATACCATCCCTGTTACTCGAGAAGGCGATTCTCGTTCCATCGGGTGCCCAGGCTGGAGTCAAATCCTGACTGTAATAGGGCCCGTTCAGATCTGAACCAAGCTGAACGTTGGTTGTTAACTTTTGTAAGTTACTGCCGTCGGCGTTCATCACCCATATTTCTCCCCTGCCTGGACCGCCGCGGTCACTCACAAAAGCAATCTTTGAACCGTCGGGAGACCAACAGGGCGACAAACTCTGTACTGTCAAGGTCGAATCCGTTAGCGGAATCCTTTGAGACCCATCAGCATTCATTCGAAAGATGTTAAAGCGCCCCGCGAGTCGGTTGCTATGAAAGACTATTCGCGTTCCATCAGGCGACCAGGACGGTTCGTCATCGTTGTAGCCCTGGTCCGTGAGTATTGTTTGGCCGGTCCCGTCATCGTTGATAACGGCAATTGAGCTGGAGAAAGCACCTCCGCCATAGGTAAAAACAATTTTTCGTACGGTCGATTGGGCCTGCGCAACATGGACCACTACCAGAAGAAAACAGGCTAAGGGAATAGCTTTGAGGAATGAAGGTGAAGGAATTCTCATGGACAACGATACCGGCGAAGAATCTCGCGCAGTCAAAATGTGGGCAAGCGCAGTCTAAACGAAATTGGACTGGCAAGACAAACGTGTATCCCAGCTAAGAACAAAAGGGCGACAACAGTAGCGAGGCTTTTATACATTGGCACTACGTACTGATAAAGAAGAGGCATAACGATGGCCTTCAGATGCGCCGAGCGCAGACATTCAAGCGACATCGCGAGGAATGATCTTGAGAAACATGCTATCGAGGTGTCGGCTGCAAGCGCTTAGGCGGCGCTGTTACCTTTTGGGGATGCTCTTTCTGATATTGCTCCCACCAAGCGCTCCATTCTTCATAGCTCTTGCTTTCTTTATTTCCTGTGATCTTCACCAATGCTCCATAGGCATGCGAGATCGTGCAGATACCAATCGACCGTCCGTCAGGCATTATCGTAGGTGGATTATCTTTGAGGACTTGCAATAGGGCCGGAACGGAACTCATGTCACCGATGTAGTAGAGCTCCTCTGAGCCATCATGCTGATACTCGCCCTTCAGCATCATCTCGTGAATCGCCTCACGCCTCGCCGCAAGTTCGGGACTAGAGCGTGCCGGCACCTCCTTCTTCGTTCGTGGCCGAATCTTGCGCACACCAGGCCCTTGTGTTGGTTCAGCGGTGAACCCATGCGCGCCATCGAACGCGAACACGCTTGAAGCGATACTCAGACAAAAGATAAACGCTAGCAGTCTGCGCATTCGACGATTTCCCTTTTCCCTGCAATGTAGCGGCATAACGCTGGCCTTCAGCTGCGACGCGCGAGCCGCATTCGAGCTGAACAGAAAAGACTACTTGAGAACTATGCTATCGCGCCGTCGGCTGTAAGCGCTTAGGCTGCGTGGTTCTTAGACATTCAACTCCCGAACTACGTGCTCCTACGGGTCACGCAATGGTAGATATCCCGCGCCGCCTTGAAGAGGCAAAGCTCCTTCTTTCCCTTTCAAACGAAAGCGGCTGCCTCTCCACTCATAGCGAGAGCGCGTATAAAATTTAGGACAACATACACCAACATTGTCCTCCTCCACGCTTGTTCCACCGTTTACCACTCTGTCTCTTCCATAAAGCTCTATGAAAAGCTCACCGTTCACGGCGGAAATCTGCCGCAAACCTCCGTCACCACGCTCACCAGCATAAAATGACCAAATTGGTCGCACCCCATCACGCTCCATCGTATAGATGTAAACGTAAAACGGAATGGCTGTACCTCTGACGCTTTGAGACTGCACGACCATTGCTTCTTCTTTCCCGTCGTCGGTGACATCACCGTACACAACATCAACAAAACCTCTAGGATCGTCTTCGGTCGGCTCTCGCCCCTCCACGAGCGTAAAAGTTCGCCGCGAATCTATTTCGTGATAGGTAAAGTTCTCGAAATCAACCGAGCGGATGGGGGAGTGGGGAGTGGTTGAAGGACTTGGTTCAGGTGAAGGAGTAGGCAAAGGCGCACCTCTTTGCGCCAAAACGGGCGACTGATTTTTCGCGGGCGAACATGCAATTCCAGCCAAAGATGAAACAATCAAACTAATTGAGAGCAGGATAAGTTTTCTCATGCCCGTACTCTTCTCAATTTTAGCGGATACCAGAGCGACCGCAGCATAACCCTCGGCATCACCCGCCGCGCACACACCTAAACAAGCATCAAGTCTGGCGCATGAAAGCCGCGCTATTCGCGGTCGGGTGCATGCCGTTGGGCGGCGCGTCACGGTGAACAAGAATGGCTGTTCCTATTTGTTCACTGTCGATTCGTGAGCGTAAATGATTCGCCAGCCCTCTGGTCGCTTCTGCCACAGCGCCGAAATTCCGAACCTTGTATCCCGCGTCTTGCCGTCAGGCAGTGTGCGGCGTGACGTCAGAAAATAGGTAACCATCACAAGACCGGGAGCGGGCATTCTGAAATCCGGCTCGCCAGCCAATTTGTACGTGACATCCGTTTTCCCGTTCTGCCACCATTGGCGTTGCTTTGCGAGCAGGGCGTCGTACCCGACAATAGCCTCGTCATTGATAACGAAGAGAAGGGACGGCTCACGGGCGTAGAGTGAGACATGCTTCTCGGCATCATGCGCATTCGCGGCCGACTGCATTGCCTCAAATAGCGGAAGGATTTCCGCTCGCGCTGCCGCAAGGCCATCCGACCGCACCTGAGCGAGAGCTGTAAGCGAAGTGACGAGAAGTAGGAAGCATGTAATCTGCGTTTTCATCATGTTTAGCCTGGTTTCTTTCATTGACCGATGCGGGCTAGGGCGGTCAATAGGTTTTGACTTGGCGAAGACCGCTAGCCGCCCAACCCCCGCTTCACCTGCCGCCAGCATCCAACTTGAGCGCGAGAAAGATTCTTGATAACCCTAGCGGCCTTGCGCTTGAATAGGTGTGTTCTGAAAGGCAGCGATGCTCCACTTACCGCCATCTTTCGTCATCACCATCGTGTTCATGGCATGACCTTTTCTCGTATCGCCGCCGACGCGAAATTCCAGATTCCATTCGGCGTGTACGACCACCACATCAGGGCGCAGGAAGCGTATGCTCTTGACCGTCCCGACGTTACGACTCTCCTTGTAGATGGTTGTGAATATCGCCGTGTGCCCCTTTTCGATCTCCTCCCTGCCTGTCGCCCTCATGCCATTGACCACCACGTAGTCTGCGTCGGGGGCGAACGACGCGGCGAACGCCTTCCCGTCGTGCGCGTTCCAGCCATCCTCGACTTGCTTAACGACCTGTCGGATGGCAGCTTCGTCCGTGTTTGAGTTTTGCGGTGTCTGTGCCTCGCTCACCTGAGCACTACCCAGCATGAGAGCCACGACAACTGCGGCTAACAAGTTAATCCGTTGTGACATCAGAAGGTTCTCCCTTATTCAACTGATTGTGTAAAAAACAGGGTACCGCCTCCGCTGCAAGCGCCTGTTAGATAGAGACTCCGTGGACTTCACCGGCTCGCCAAAAGCGAGTCCGGTGCAAGACAGGGTTAGGTGTCGTTTTCGTTGGCTTGCGGATAGCGACGCTTCGTCTCTGCTACCGATCGGGCTACCAACGTCTCTAGGACCTTCAGATCGACGTTGGCCAGGCGCCTGATGTAGACACATACCTTCCCAGTCTTGTGCTTTCCCAGCTTGGCCAACAAGACGTCACGACCTTCGAAGCTCGCCGCGATGTAAACAACCAACTCACTTCCCCGCACGGCAAACGCAGCGAGAGCCGAATCGCCTTCGTGACCACTGGCGTACTTGTAATGGTAGCTCCCGAATCCGACGATGCTTGGACCCCACATCATTGGCTCTTGCCTGGTAACTCTTCGCATGAGAGCAACCAGCGTCTGGGCGTCATTCCGTTGCTCCTCGTTCGTGATGGCAGCAATGTGACTCTCGGCACTGACTTCAGTAGGTTTGGTCTTGGGCTCCGACACGTGCGCCTCCAAACAGGTAGCCCGCGGCGACACGGGTGAACTTACGTTATCCGACTTTTTTGCGGTCGCCTCATTAACCACGCTCCACCTAACAAAAGGATCCCGACAAAGGTATACACCGAGTAATGCAGAAAGGTCGGCACGGGCATCATATTTGTATTGTTGACTCCGTCGAGAGGTGGTGCCTGGAGGTGATTTCTCACCCCGAAAGCCAGAATTAACATGCCAACTAATACGCTCAAGACACCAATCGCTTGCCTTCTGAATTGCAACAACTTAATTCCGGCCCACGCGATGACGATAAGAAGTGCATCAACTACCAGGACGATGTAAAACCATTCTTCCGAAGCCGGAAACATATTCATCGGACCACCCATGCTCTGAGGCGCATTTATTGAGGCGGTAAATGCGATGAACAAGAGAGTGGCGACCGCGAAAATTAGACCTCCAAGGGATTTACTCAAGACTCGATTCAAAGTGCGCCTCTGTCGTTTCCAGCAGATACCAGGCGAGCGGGCTAACGCCAGCCTTCAGCTGCGGCGCGCGATCAGCATTCAAGCTGAAGGAAAGAAGACTACTTGGGAAGCATGCTATCGCGCCGTCAGCTGCAAGGCTTTGTTCGACGTGCGTGGGAGCCAGCACTCAATCTGAATTAATATTTCACTTCCACTGCATACGGCGGAATGAAGGTGATCGTGGAGTCAGGGGCCAGTTTCTCTAGATCCACACAATCAAAGCTAAATGTTAATTGAACCGTTCGAACAGAAGTCTCCTGGCCAAGAGGGCTGAACTTCCATTTCTTTGCTGCAGTTTCACTCGCCTTCGACACGAGCGGATGACCTGAGATTACTTTCGCGGATTGAACATTTCCTTTTTCATCAATCTTCACTTCCACTTTCACATCACTTTCAACTCGTGCTTGACGCGCAATGGGTGGAAGAATGGAAGCTACGGCCGCAACTACGGTTGGCTGCTCACCAACAGATTCGCTGATATTTCGCGCGAATGAGACTGAACCAAATACGATCAGCACCGCGCAAAAAATAACGAGGGACGCTTTGGACATTAGTAACCTCCGCAAACGTGATTTCCCATTTCAACGAACACCCCGAACGATGGCCTTCAGCTGCGGCGCGCGATCAATGTTTAACCGCAGATGAACGAGTCATTTGTGAACCATGCTCTCGCGCCCGTCAGCTGCCAGGCTGTTTGGCACGTGTTGCCTAAGCGACTTCTGCTTTACTCCCTAAACTTTCTTTCAGAATAGCTCTCAATCGCGCTAAATCCTCGCGGCCTGTGATGCATCTCTTCGGAAGTGTATGGAACATTGATTTGTGAAAGAAAAGATGAAATGAATGCTTTGACTCGACAGCTCTCAAAATGGCGTCCCAACCCACTCGGGCGGAGGACTTCTCATCATTGATCTCGTATCCCTCGGCTGAGAAATTGTATTGAACTTTCTTCTGAAAGTCCTGGAGATTCGCAAAACCCCGCTTCGTCTGAAACCAGATCAATGCCGGGTAGAGAACCGGGAAAACTATCAAGACAACTAGGGGAGTTGCCATGATTGGATTTTCAATCACCTTGGAGATCTGAACCTGCGACAAAAGAAACAGTCCAAACAGCGGCAACACAAAAAGCAATCTAGTTGACCACTTGCTGAACTGGAACCAGAAATTGGCCCGCTGGATATCTGATTCTCGCAAATGGACTGCAACAGAGAGTGTTTCGTTCGACTCGCTCATAATCCTTTTCAGAGTATCTGCAAGTGCCCAACGCTGGCCTTCAGCTGCGGCGCCCGATCAGCATCCAACCCCGCGAGGAACAAGACTACTTGAGAAGCACGCTATCGCGCCGTCACTGCAAGCGTTTACTGGGCCGAACATCTTCAAAGACTTTTTGAATAGACTCTGTAGCTTTCCGCGCCTCGAAACCAAATGCGAAGAACGATATTAAATAGACGAACGCAAACATTCCCAGAGGAATAAGATCGCGGCCGGTTAATTCTGCGCCGCCTCGCCATTCGGCGACAATTTGAAACAACGCCCCGCCAATAAACACGTACCAGAAAACTAGGAATACAACCGCCGACGCATGGGGAATCATCTTTACGTCAATTGTGCTTCCGGCTGCGGTAGGATGAAAGCGTCCATGCAGAATTGGTAGGAATGAATTCGTGTAGTTTATTGCTCGATTGATACTGAAGGCGCCATTCGCAACGTTCCCTTCAAACCCACTGCTTCTTCCAAAAGAAAATAGATAACACCGGCTTCTAGGCTGGACTTCTTTGGCGAGGCAAGCTGCGGCTTCGTCTACATTGAGTGGCGTGGTAACGAATATTCGCTTGTAAGGAATTAGTGGAAACATCAATTCAACCGAGGTCTAACGCCCGGCATCACCCGCCCGCACTCAATGTGAGAAGCTTCCGATCTTGCGAATGACATCCGAGCTGATGCGGGTCGAGTGCATTCCGTTGTTAGGTCGATGGGGGTTGCAAAATCAATCCTGCAGCATCCTCCGGTGTCCCCGCGGACAGAGCCCACGAATCGAGTCATGCCAATCGAAGCCTTCTTCATCATCGAAGGCGCTCCACCAAGTCCAGTGTTCGCCGCAGTAGCAGGTGCCGCAGCCGGGACAGTAGAAGATTGAGACTTCCATTTGGAACTCGTGCAACGCTCGAATGTCGCCAGCAAGAATGATCCTGCGGATGCGCTCAAACTCCTCAGCGCCAACTGGGAAGATAAGGAGGCCCATAAAGCTGTTTCGGGCGATCTCGCCGCCATCACCACGTTCGAAGAGAGCTACCCGCCCCGCTTCATTATCGCAACTGGTGCAGGCAAAGCTGTGCTGGGCAACGGGAGTTGGTGCCGGGGGCATGCCAGTAGGTATACCAGAACCTCCCCTCACACTAAATGTGAAATCGCCCAACGACTTGGCGGTTCAGCGGCGGCGCGCAGCGCCGTCCGCTGCAAGCGCACGTTGGACGGCTCAGTCGGCATCGGGCACCTCAGCGACCGAGTAGTACGCGACGCCGCCCCGGCTTCGTATCCTCTCGACCTCTTCATCTGCACCAGGGCAGAAACCACCAAGCCGGAGCACGGCGTCACAGCGATCCGCCATCGCGAGTGAGAGCGGCATCATGATCGACTCGTACGCGTCGGATCCCGCGGCTGCTATCAGCGGGAGCGCGCAGTTGACTCCAACAACCGGAACGTGACCCTTTTGGAACAACTCGTAGGCGGCCCGGTTGAGATTGAGCAGATTCTGCTCTCGGTCCGCTTCCGACTTCGCTCCACTACTGTACGGGCCGGCGATCATGATCCACATGACGCATCCTCTCGTGAAGCCGTCCAACGCTGGGCATCAGCGGCGCGCACGAACCGCCGCCAGAGATAAGTCTTGCATAAGAGACATGCTAATTTGCGCGTCCGCTGCATGCCATTGTTGGGCGGCGTCCCACAGCGCTGCGGTTACGACCCGCCCGACGCTGCCGTGGGCGGCCACGCGCCGATCCGCTGTCGCAACGCAACGATCTTGCCGAGGTGATATGCGTTGTGTACCGCCACACTGTTCAACTCGTCGGCAAGTGTCACGCCCGGCTCTACCTCGAGCGCCAACCGCTCAGGCGCCTGCCCCAACGCTGCCGCAGCGCGAGCGCCGTCCAGGAACACTCGCACCAAGTCGTGCCATTGGTGCTCGTGCTCTGGCGCCGCGCTCGGGTAGAAGTCGCCGGCCGGTTCGCCCGGCTCGATGATACTCTGCTGGTACCCCACAACGTGCCACAGCTCCTCGTAGATCGAGTGCGACGCGCCGTCCGGGCATAGCGTGACTTGCTCGAGCGTTAGCCCGGACAGCAGGTGGGCTCGTTCGGGGAACTCGCCGACCAGAAACAGATGTTCCAGGTTATGCATCGAATCGCTCCTATTCTCCCTATGTTCGTCACGGCGACACGGTAGCCGCCCAACGCTGGCCTTCAGCTGCGGCGCGCGATCAGCATCAAGCTGAAGGAAAAGGATTACTTGAGAAGCATGCTATCGCGCCGTCAGCTGCAAGGCTTTGTTCGGTGCCGATCGTCGCGGGAACGCGGCATCCATAACGGCGAATCCATCACAGCACTCAATCGTGCGCTTCAGACTCAATTCGCTCCCGGCGCTCAATTGCACGCTTGAAGCCGAACAACGCACCACCCAGGCCACCGAAAACATAACCCGCCAGAAAGCCCAACCCAGACAGAACTTCAGACTGGAGAATAACTCCACCTATCAGACCCAGAACGGCAGAAGATAATGAGGCACCAAGCCCAGCAAAGAGGCAGACAAACCCGATATAAGGAACTAAGCGCATGATTCGGGTCGCCGGCGGCAACGAGACAAGCCAACCCACCTACGACGATGAGCACCAGGAGCAGTCCGAACATTGGGAAGAGCATGAAACCCTCAAAGGCATCGAACGCTGGCCTTCAGCTGCGGCGCGCGATCAGCATCCAGGCTGAAGGAACGAGACTACTTGAGAAGCATGCTATCGCGCCGTCAGCTGCAAGGCTTTGTTCGATGCCGCCTTTCATAAATCAAAGACTGTGACCCACTCTGCCTTAGCAATCCTATATTTCAACTTATGAAGCAAAAAGCTGGTGACGTTGCGCATATGCATGGCTCCGAACACAACGCCAACTGTCCTTTTATCTTTACCGTTCGCTTCATCGAGGTTTGCGATATTACGAATCAACCTTCGATCTCGTTCATCAATCAAGAGGGCATCCAACTTATCAAAATCATCGTCCTGCAAAAGAACCTCGTTAGACGAAGGCAAGTCCTCAACCGCGATATTTTCGGCAATTGTCTCTCTCGTTCCAAAGAGAAAGAGGTAGATTACATAAACCGGCACCAGGAAAAATATTTGTGCCCTCAGGGCTAGCGGAAGCGAAGACCACTGCTCGTCAAAGGCGCGTACTTCCATATCAGCATTCATAAGCTTGTCCCGGAAACTGGCGACTTTCATTCCTTCTTGCTGTGTCACCAAATCCATGCGCCTGATCCTTTTCACGATTCGATAGGAACGAGTAAGAAGACTAGCTTTCCTCGAATCAACGCCCTCAGCAAGAATCAAATCACATTTCGCCAACCTATCACTCACATCGTCATAGAACTCTTGGGAGCCAATATGAATCATCGGGAACAGGATGAACTCAAGACCCTGACCATCTTTCTGCAAGCGGTAAATGGCGGATCGCACGTTGAAAGAGTTCTTTTCAATAAACTGCATTTCTTATCAGAGCTACCACACACGAAGGCATCGAACGCTGGCCTTCAGCTGCGGCGCGCGGTCAGCACTCAAGCTGGAGGAAATTGATTACTTGAGAAACACGCTATCGCGCCGTAAGCTGCAAGGCTTTGTTGGGCGTCACGACAACCACACAAGTTACGCAGGATGTTTTACCCATGCTTCCTTATAACGGCTCGCCCATTCCGCACCATAATCTTTAGCTAAGGCACGCTCCAGCGGCTCAGAGCCAACATAGAAAACCACATTGCCGAGATCAACAAGCTCTCTGTCCGGGCTTACACTGGTAGCGGCTCGCTGTGCCATCTCTGCGGTAATATCCTCTCTCCACTTACAGAGCATGGCGATAGCTTTATAGCTGATGTCCTCGAATTCTTCTTTCGCCATCCAATACAAGTTCCGGTCAGGATTTTGCTCAGTCGAAGTTTCTACGCTGAACTCATCAGCTTTACCGTGATCGTCACTAACGATGAAGATTGAATCACCGCACCAAGAGCCAGCCAATTCTCCCAAATCGTAGATGGGATGCCCCCAACCATCGCGAACTTGATCAATATTACAAACGAGGAAAGCGACGGCGGTGGCATGATAGCCAAACAAAACACCGCTCGACTTTACATTTTCGTTAAAGCGGCTCGCGTCAAGGAACTGCTTCTTCGCAGGATTCACTATTTTGAAATACTGTCCCATAAGACAATGCGGCGTGACGCCCAACGCTGGCCTTCAGCTGCGGCGCGCGATCAGCATTCAAGCTGAACGACAGAAGTTACTTGAGAAGCATGCTATCGCGCCGTCAGCTGCAAGGCTTTGTTAGCTGCGCCCGGAGTTAAGAGAGGCCCGCGCCAATTTCAGGAACTCGCGTCTATCCGCAGCCGCTGCGAAGGCTCTGTTTCTCACCACAACGCCCCCGCCATCGCGCGTGAAGAGACCGACTGACTCACCGGTTTCCTCAATTTCCTCTACACTCGACCACTCATAAATCACTTTTCGGTCCATCTGCCTCACCTGTACTCCTTCGGCCTTAAGTTCCACTTCACAAAGGTGTGTGTTTGCAGCTTCGAACTCTTCCCGAAGAAGCTTACGTAGCCTTCTTTCGATCTGCTTTTCATATGAAGATGGATACAACACTCCGGTCAACGCCGCAAGGACCACCCCAATTGCCGCTCCTACCTCTGGTCTGCCGTAAAAGTACGTGATGGGTGCGAACACTAGAAGCCAGGTAAACAGTGCGGAATATGCTAAGCCCTGCCACTGCCACGACGCGGCCTTAGAGCGTGCGAGAAGTCGCTTTGAGGCATCAACGAGGTCTTCCAATGTGAACTCAAATTGAACCCGCATAGAAATGAAGCAGCTAACGCTGGCCTTCAGCTGCGGCGCGCGATCAGCATTCAAGCTGAAGAAATAGGGTTACTTGAGAAGCATGCTATCGCGCCGTCAGCTGCAAGGCTTTGTTAGCCAGCCGATCGGGACGAGACATCTGCCTCCAGGATGGCTTCTTTGATGGCGCCATCCACCAACGCTTTCAGCTGACTACTAAACTGCGCCAGCGGCTCATAGCTTGTAAGGATCTCAAGCTGCACAAACTGTTGTGATTCGGGGCGCGTTTGAGGCCAAACTTCAGTCGCGATTCTAACCTGAACACCAAGGTGGCCAGTACGATCAATAGGATATACCCGCAGCGAAAGGTGTTCCTGTTCTAACTCGCCGCTGCCGTCTTTACGGTAGAAGCCACTTCTAATTGCGGGAGGGTTCTCGTCAGGAATTGGGAATCCAGCCAAAGCGGAGGCAAACTCTTTAAGTTCCTCCGTCGAAAACCAAGCGGTTCCATCTCCTGAAAATCCGTTGCAATGAGCGCGAACGTGAAGCTTGCCCGTACCGTCGTCTTCATTCAGAAAACGAATCAAGAGTTTGTCTTGAACATCCATGACCTAGGCTGGCTAACGCTGGCCTTCAGCTGCGGCGCGCGATCAGCATTCAGGCTGAGTGAAAAGGGTTACTTGAGGAACATGCTATCGCGCCGTCAGCTGCAAGGCTTTGTTATGTTGCGTTGGGCTCGGGTACCTGAAGATCTCGACAGATTTTGCTCGCAAGAACATCCTTGATCTCTCGATGTCGCAGAACAGTTGAGGACGCTTGAGCAGCGCGATTGACATAGACCGTGTGCTTCTTACCTTCGCGCAAGAATTCGCATCCGTGCGCTTCAAGATGACGAAGGAGCGCCTTACGCTTCATGCCGCTGAGAGAGAAACGGGCTCTCGAATCACATCTTGCCCCTGAATCCGCTCTTCTGCCAAAGCACGATTGGCCTCCATGACAAGCACGATAGCCTCTTCCAAATTGGCCCGCACTTCTTCAAGCGTCTCGCCTTGCGTATTTGCACCAGGCAGCTCTTCAACGAAGCCAATAAACCCTTCCGGCACCTTCTGAAAGACTTTCGTTAACTTCAGATTCATGGATTTACCTTACCTATCTGGGCAATGCCTGTCCATCCGTCAACTGGCAACATAACGCTGGCCTTCAGCTGCGGCGCGCGATCAGCATCCGAGCTGAAGGAGAGAAGTTACTTGAGAAGCATGCTATCGCGCCGTCAGCTGCAAGGCTTTGTTGGATTGCGGCCGCAGATATAGGAGCTACTTGCCATTGCGGCCTTCGCTGAAATAGCGGTCGACTACAGCAATTAGATTCCTAAGGTTTCCGTCCGTGAGAGTTTGGGCTTCGGTTAATCTGATCTGGGAATCCACCAAAGAATCGATTTTGGCATTCACATCTCTGAAGCCTACGAGCGTTGCGTGGGCTAACCGCCCGACAACATTCTCGGTTTGCGCCTGGAGCTCACGCATCTGCTGTATATCGGCGACAAACTGAGCTTGCTGCTCGACGATGAAGGACATTTTTCTTTCGAACTCTTCGTTGTTCATCATGAGGCTCCCTACTAGTTGTAAGAGAGTTTAGCCAATAGTCTTGGCCACGCCAAACGAGCAATCCAACGACGGCCTTCAGCTGCGGCGCGCGATCAGCATTCAAGCTGAAGAAATAGGGTTACTTGAGAAGCATGCTATCGCGCCGTCAGCTGCAAGGCCTTGTTAACCGGGACCGGCAGAGCCACGCCCAACATTGCTAAAGGTTGCATTGAGGTCGTACTCGCTGTCGGAATTGGGAAAGAAAATCTTTCCTCCATCTTCAACGAAACTTGCGAGCAACATACGGACGAGAGAAGCTGCCAAGCAGATGGCCTGGAGCGAATCTTCGCCACGCACATCTGGCAGACTGTTGTGCAATCCATGCATAGCAACCGGACACGCCCATTCACCTTCCGGCGCTCTATCCGGCGCTCTATAAGGAAGGCCAATTTCAACTATGACTTGATTGCGTTCACCGGCCGAATTAACGCAATCAACGGTGCTTGTAGCAACAATCTGAGGCATTCTCTGGTAGTCCTAGCTATCCCGCTTTACGCTGCGATTCAGCGGAAGGGCGACACTGCGCCAGCGTGAAATTGTCGATAAGAGACATACTGATTGTGGTTCCTTGGAAGCGCTTGTTAGGACGCGCTTAAGAATAACAACGAGCAATTACAGAAACCCGGAGCGGTAGCGACGGGATGCTACTCTCAAGTTGCATCTAGCATCCGCTTGCTACCGCAAGCGATTCTGCAATTGTGTGACTCGACGTTGCGCTTGAGCGTGCGGGCGACGACCGCATCATGCTGCAAGTTGTCGATAAGAGACACACTGATTCCGGTCCGTCCGGGGCTACAGCCAACAGATCGATCACTGCCTGCTCAGTCCAAGCATCCGACAATCTCCATCAGCAATCTCATCCTGCAGATAAAACTGAAAATAATCGGCAAAGATCCTGTGGTTATAGGTAGTCATCTCGTATCAACCTAAGAGCGGGGGCAAGCCACCCTTCCTGACCTCGAGACTTTCATCGTTGGAAGTTTTCCTTAACTCGATAGCCTCTCAGCATAGACGGGAAGATTTCAAGTTAGTTTCTATTCCAATTACGGGAACCTGATGAAATCCTTATTCGGGATGGAGCGCGTGCGCTTAGCTACCTCAAAGCCGTTACTACTGCCATCCTCATTTGTATTCCCTTCGATCGTGGAAAACACTGTGCTTGACCCGTCGAAGCTGAAGCCCGTATGTGTCCAGTCTGTAGCGACCCGGCGAACCAGAAATATTTGAGACGAGCCGAGGCCTGACCAGGACACACTACCATTGGCAAGCTCGGACCCTTTAACGAAGAGTCCCTTTTCTCTTGCTTGATAAGCTAAGGAGTCACAGGAGTACGACCCCGGAATCGGTAGTGGCTGGCCGAGCTGTGTACACGCCTGCTTCATGACAAAGGTGATGAACCCCGCACACCAACGCCAGCCAGTTCCCTGATTGCCGCCCATGTAGACGCGTACCCACGGTCCTTTATTGTCTCCGCCAACTTCAATCGGATGTTGGGCCAGGTGCTGGCGGGCGGTCCGCAAGATTGCTTCCGACAGTTTTATATTGGCGGGAAACTGTATAGGCGCCAACGCTTTATTGAGGCGGTCAATCAGTGCCTCCCAGGTTTCCTGGTTTACTTTTCCCGTTTGGGCCAGCCCCTTTGCATTTTGGAAATTGATAACGCAAGTTTCTGTGGCGTCACCAAAATCACTATCGATGCCGGTGGCAAAACCATTCATTTTTAACCACTCCTGAACTCTTCGTACTTTTACGCCGTAGTCCCCTTTCTTGATAACTCCATCAAACGACAATTCCTTGGTGACATGAGCTGGATAACTAGGCATGGTTGTTTCTCCTTAGTTTGAGTCGAGGTAGGTTCCTACCAAAGACGATGTGGGGTGAAAATGCCGGCGAGCGTGCGGCACTCTCCGGAAGAAAATGGTGAGCGAGGAGATAGCGGAAATAGGACAGAAGGTCACTGTGTTTCGTACCCGTTTTAGCGGGTAATCATGAAAGTGTAGTTTTCAGCTCAGTGGGTACGCGCGATACTTCCCAACGCGCGGCTTTTAACTGCAACCCCCACCATCACTCGAATCTCTCTTTCATAACTCGATTCACTTCAATGAGGCTTACTACACTGGCTGGGCTCTTGGCTGATTTGAGTTGCACGTGTGGCCAGTCTTTGAAATTGGTCCAATGGCCACCTGGTGTGACGCCAAGTTGTTCAGCCTCTTCGGCATAGACGCGGTAACCGTTTAATCCATTTATCTTCCTGGTCGTCGACCATTCGGCAGCGCCGTTAACGACCCAGAACGAATCAAAAGCCTCGCCCCACTGATGCCAGGAAAGGCCGGGAGGAGCGTCCGTCACATGCCTCCCCGATTGAGGGCCGACACTCTCGATGCAGAAAGCTAAAAAGTCTGCCCCGGCATCCTGGAGCTCGCGAATCTTTCTTTGCACCTGCTCTCTGGTTCGGGACTGCCTCCAAATCTTTCCTTGCTCGAAGGGCGTCCGCAGCGTCTCGTAAACTCGCATTTCGATTCCACGGCTTAGGCAATTCTGCATCAGCGTTCTTGCCGTTGGTCTAAGTTCAGGGACCAAGTCATCTATGTTACGTGAGGGCATTTTTCAGTCTCCTTATTCTTAATGTCTTACCGAGCAGTTTTATTTCATTCAAGACAGGCTGGGGACTGGTGGTACCCCGGTTCGAACGATTTGGCATTGTTTGCAATGCGATTATTGCGGTGGGACAAAGAAATGCCGGCACTCGAGGCCCAACATCGCTGACGAGTATAGGTTGCCGGAACAGCAATCCAGACCGTCTCGTCCCACATAATTTCCAGTCCGGCAGGCTCCGTCCAATAGGCGTCTCCATCTCCCTCCGCCTCCGGTGCGGCGTTTCTCATAGGCGCAATCGTTGCTGCGTTGCATGCGCGACTGGTTCCGGTATCTTCGGTTGAAAGCAACCTCGCCCAAACTCTTACATTCGGCGTAAATAACATCGTCGGCGGCCTTCCGCCTGGCTGCCGTCTGCATCAATACTTCGCATTTCTCATGATCGGGATTCGCAATGCAATTGATCCGGCTCCTGAGTCTGTTGATGGCGGGCTGTGCACTGCGGCATTGCGCGGCAAAAACCGCAGGTAAGTTCTCTTTTGGACAATTCTCTTCATAAAACGCGGGCGTAAAATCAAACCTTCCAACCGCGGGACCGCCGCCCCGATATGTAGCTAACATGCAACTAGAAGCCGCCTCGGAAAAGCATATGTTGCATGACTGACCCGAGACGCATCTCCGCGGCGTCGAGCGTGTGCCGGAAGGGTCAAAAGCATTCCTGGTGCCGTTGTGTGTCGAATGAAAGACTACGTGAGCATCGCAGTCGTTGGGGCAAGATTTGCCGTCGTCATATATCGTCGCAATCATATTCCTTGCCTGCGGCGGTGCAGTGAAGGTTGATTCGTGCGCAGATGACAGGAAGAGAAGTATCAGTATGGACAAGCAGATGTATCTCACCTCATTAACCTCCTAAGTCGATCGGATGAAGAAACAAGAATTCCGAAGTGAGCGGCGCTCAAAGTCAATATTTCTTATTCAAACTTCGTGATCCAGTTATGAGCGAAGCGAAAGCACGATTGGGCCTCTGGCGATGCCGGACATATCACTGAACCCTGGGTTTGGATTATGTGAGGCTGATGAATCACGACTCATCAGCGGAAGTAATAACGAGTGCTAATGGTCCGTACCGTTACATCAACACGGCGGTTTGAATTCTTCTGTCAGCCCGCGGCTAATTTAGCGAGGATCACCGGGATTCGTGCCATTTGCGCAGTAACGCTTGTTCTTTGTCTCTACTAATACCGGCCGAGTTCTGAGTGCTGAGCGATGAATGCTGAGTATTAAGTGTTGCGTTCGCGGTCAGTATATCTCGGATGGTCCTACTCAGCGAACGAAAAGTGAGACCGGAGGCCACAGCCTTGTTGGAATTGATAAACATGAACCCTCGCAAATGCGGCGCGGCTTCTTCCGGCAGCCAGAGTGGCATTTCGCTCCACGCAGCGACCTTTTCCTGCAGCAAAAAGTCTTCACTCACCCATGTGAAATAAGCATCGCTATCGCTTACCGCTTTGCACTGCTGAAGTATCGTTTCCATCGTTATGCTGTTGGGCAACCCCGAGGCGTTATAGACGCCCGTTTTGTCACCCTCGATCATTCTCACAATCCATTCGGCCAGGTCGCGGACATCAATGAACTGAACATACCGATCAGGACGAACGGGAGCTAACACCTCTCCGCCGCGCGCCACACGACCAACCCAGTAGGTGAACCGACCGGTGTAATCATCTGGGCCAACGATTAATCCAGGTCGAATGCTAAGCACTCGATTTGGCAACACTTCTTCAGCCGCCTGCTCGCACAAAGCTTTCAATCCGCCATACATCTTTCCATAGTTCACGGCAGAAGCTGGGCCAGATGAATCAATTGCGTTTGCCTCTTCTAATTGTTCGCTGGTCAGCGTCGCGAGAGGCGCTGTTTCGTCTACACCGATAACGCTGACATCGGCATACACGGATTGACTGGAGATAAAAACATACCGCTCCACTGAGTCAGACAAAGCCTTTGCTGATGCACTGACGGTGCGCGGCAAGTATCCACACGTGTCAATCACCGCATCCCAATGGCGACCCTGAAGTTTGCTTAGGTCAGTGTTGCGATCTCCGAGAATCGTTTCGACATTTGTTAAGGCTTCAGATGGATGGTTGCCGCGGTTGAAAAGCGTGACTTGATGGTTGCGTGCGAGGGCTGCGTTGACCAGGTGACGACCGACAAATCTTGTTCCGCCAAGAATCAGTAGCTTCATGGGTCGCGTTGGTGCGGAAGTCGGATGCCAGGATCAGACGTCGCCAAATGAACATTCAACTGTTCGTGTAATTTCGTGTAATTCGTGGATTGTTTTTTGAACCCCACATTCGAAAACGATCCACGAAATAACACGAACTTACACGAAAGACTTAGAGGATTCCTGCAAGTTCGTTGTTCAACGCCACCCGGTCGCTATCCCGACGAGTCGGGATTCTTGCATTTGTCGACCCACTGATTGGCTAATGCTTTTCCTTCTGTGCGGCTTCCGGTGCGGCTTCCGCTTCGGATTCTGCCGCCTGGTCCATTACCGGCTTCTCGCCCATGATCACTGTAACATTGTGGGTCTGCTCATCATCCATCAGTGGAAAGTCGTCAGCAGCTTGCCTGGCACCATCGAGGTCCACGCTAACTACACCGCGGCTCACAGCCACCGGATTTTCTACCTTGATCCGGTACGTTGTTCGACCGCGGCGATACGTGATCTCAAAGTCTCTCCACCAGCGAGGCACACAAGGATCGATGCGCAGCCGTTCGCCCTGCAACTTAAATCCAAGTATCGACTCGAGGCCCGCGCGATACATCCAACTCGCGGAGCCCGTGTACCACGTCCAACCACCGCGGCCCGTGTGCGGCGGCACTGCATAGACATCGCCCACCGCCACATAAGGTTCGACCTTGTATTTGTGCAGACCGGCGCGCGTGGAAGAGTGACTAATCGGATTCAGCAGCGACGACAATTCGCCCGCCCGCTCGCCATCGCCGAGTATGGCGAAAGCAATTAATGTCCAGAGAGCCGCGTGCGTGTATTGACCACCATTCTCACGAACGCCAGGTACGTAACCTTTAATATAGCCAGGATCCAACTCGCTCTTGTCGAACGGCGGCGTAAACAGAATCACCAACCCATCACCGCGTCGAATGAGGTACTCCTCCACCGACGCCATTGCGCGCACCTGACGATATGGCTCGCCGGCATGGGAGATAACGGACCACGACTGCACGATGGAGTCGATGCGACATTCATCGGTCTGAACGGAACCTAGCGGCGTGCCGTCGTCAAAGTAAGCACGGCGATACCAGTCGCCGTCCCAACCCGCTTCTTCCAAAGCCTTCTTGAGCTGCTTCTGGTGCTTGCGATAACGCTGAACACGAGTTGCCTCCTTGCGCCGTTCGCATAACGGCGTGAACGCGTCGAAAATGGTGTAAAGGAACCAACCTACCCAGACGCTCTCGCCTTTTCCGTTATGGCCCACGCGATTCATCCCGTCGTTCCAATCACCTCCGCCCATTAGCGGTAGACCATGTTTGCCGACAGCCAAACTGCGATCGACGGCGCGCGCGCAATGTTCAAAAACCGTCGCCGATTCTTCCGAGACGGAGGGTTGCCTGTAAGCCTCCTGCTCTTCAGGCTTCAACAATTCCTGCTCCAGAAACGGAACCACTTCGTCCAACACCGACTTGTCGCCGGTGACATCGACGTAAAAAGAAGTAACGAAAGGAAGCCAAAGTAAGTCATCGGAAAAACGCGTACGAACACCGCGCCCTGACGGAGGATGCCACCAGTGTTGGACGTCGCCTTCCTTGAACTGGTGGGCACTAGCGCGGAGAATTTGCTGGCGGGCAATGGCGGGACTGCTATAGACCAGCGCCATCACATCCTGCAACTGATCACGGAAACCGAAAGCTCCGCCGGATTGGTAAAACGCGGAGCGGGCCCAGATGCGGCAAGACAATGTTTGGTAAAGCAACCAGCGGTTGAGCATGGTGTCGAGCGCGGTATCTGGCGTGCGCACCTCCAGTGTGCCAAGAATCTTGTCCCAGTGTGTAAGCACCTGCTCGAACGCTTCATTGACGTTGCCGGAGTTAGTAAATTTAGCGACTAACGCCTGCGCCGCCTCTTTCGACGCGTCTTCACCCAGCAGAAAGATGATCTCGCGAGCTTCGTGAGCAGAAAGTTCAACCGTGACTTGCAATGCCGCACAGGGATCGAGACCTGCGCCATCACGCCCGGCAAGGTTGATACGGCGCATCGCCGCCGGACGTGTCAGTGTGCCGTTGCGGCCGATAAACTCTTTCCGATCACACGTGGCGCTTGATACTGCTTCGTTAGTCGCGACAAAGGCAACGCGTTCGGCATATTCATTGTTGAAGGGATCGCGAGCGAAGATGGTCTGGGAATCCTTATCGATTTCAGTAATCACGTAAGGCGCCGTACTGCTGCGTAACACGCCCAGCACGAGCTCGTTATAAAAGGTTATTGTTAGTCTTCGCTTTCGATTGGTCCGATTGCGTAACCTCAGCAGAGTGATCTTGACCGGTGCTTTAAGCGGCGCAAACAGCAGAAGCTCCTGCGAAATTCCG
The DNA here is from genome assembly GCA_963786645.1 of Blastocatellia bacterium. GTDB lineage: Bacteria > Acidobacteriota > Blastocatellia > Pyrinomonadales > Pyrinomonadaceae > PSRF01. The sequence goes on along the minus strand of CAWAZW010000008.1, from coordinate 415,085 downwards.
TGACTTGTATGTTCAAAAACGGAATAGCCCTGCCCGTGCCTGATTACATACGGCTCTCTTTCGCGAATCGGCAGAGGTGTTGCCGACCAAACGGTCCCGGTGTCTTCATCGCGCAGGTAAACAATCTCGCCCGGCGGGTCGCTAACCGCATCATTGGACCAGGGCGTCAGCCGGTTTTCGCGACTATTTACCGACCACGTGTTGCCGCCCCCGCTTTCCGTGATCTGAAATCCAAAATCCACCTCATTCGCGATGACGTTGGACCATGGCGCAGGTGTCCATTGATCGGCGCCCAGCAAGGTCACATACTCGCGCCCACCCTGGTGGAATCCACCCAACCCATTGAAGAACGATAGCTCGGGCGGCGCCACATTCGTTTCCGGATACATTTGCGGCGGCAGGCGCGGCACGAGGGCCGCCGGCAAAGGTTCTTCAACGTGCGGCCGGTCAAGCTGCTCTTCCAAAGAACCACGTTCACACACAATAACGACGCGGGCCACCGCATGAAGCAGTATTCGATCCGGTTCCGGAATATGATCGGCGCGGCGCAAGTATGCACCGCCGGGTTTGTCCTGCAAACCACTAAGCCCGCTGGTGCGGACAATGGTTTCGAGTTCTTTCTGCAACAGGCCGAGGTAAGTCGTCGGGTTGTCGTTAAGAATTACGAGATCTATTTTCAGGCCTTTGTAATGGAGATATTCATGCCCACGCACGAGCGTCTTGATTGTCAGCAGATCCTCTGCTTTATCGATTCGCGCAACCAGAATCGGCAAATCTCCGCTGATTCCATAAGCCCAGAGATTCGACTGCGCGCCAGTGTTCAAACCGAGAACGTGGGGCCGAGGGCGTAAAGAAGGATCCGAGTAAACGATGCGACCCGCTAGACGTTGGAACAGGTGCGCTTCCTCCGCATCTATTTTCAAGTGACTTAGCTCGACCTGTGCCTTGGTCCACGCGAGTCGCAGCTCACGATCGAAGGTGTTCGGATCGTGGTACTTGTCAGCCAGGCGCATCGCCTGCTCGCGCGAGTTCGCAACGATGGTGCTGAACGAGCATCGCACGGTTTCATCGGGCCTTATCCGCACACGCCGGCGCAGGCTAAACACCGGATCAAGCACTGCGCCAGTCGTGTTCGACAACGGCCGGTCTTCCATAACCGCGATCGGATTAGTAGTTGTGTGACCACGACCAAGAAATCGGCCGCGGTCAGTTTCATACTGAACTGTGCCAACTGCATCGCCTTCGACGACCACCACGTGAACGGCCCAAATCTGCTCATCGCTGCTTGACCGTTGGCGACGGTGGGCCAGGATGGCATTTTCAGCGGCAAAGAATTCTGTCTCAATAAATAAATTGCTAAACGCCGGATGCGTCGCGTCGGCCTGTGGAGACGTGAGCACAACTTCGGCGTAACTCGTCAATTCGATCTCTCGCGTTCGCACCGAAGTGTTGGTCAACGAAACCCGACGCACCTCCGCGTTGTCTTCGGCCGACACAACAATCTCCATGTGCGTGTCTATGCCGTCATCGTGACGCCGGAAGTCAGCCTTGTCTTCTGAAAATGATGCTTCGTACTTGGTCCCGCGCTTCAAGACAGGTTGATGACTGGCGGACCAAACGGCGCCACTCCGCACGTCCCTGAGATAAATAAACGTGCCCCAATTGTCGCGCGTTACGTCTTCGCGCCAACGCGTGACGGCATTGCCACCGCAGTTGGAGTAACCGGCACCTGCCGTTGTGACCATCACCGCGTAGGTACCGTTGGACAACAACTGCGTCCGCGGCGTTTCGAGATCCGGCGTGTCATATGTCCGCGTAATTATTCCCGGGAGCGTTTGCACAACGCGTCCCGTCAAAACTTCTTCAGCACGCGGATGCGCGGCCGGAACTCCAACTGGAATGCGCTCCTGGAGTAACAGCTCAGTTGCGCGCACGGCCGGGTCCGCATGGAAGTGGTTTTCGATGCGGCGGTTAAGCAAAATATTAGCCAGTGAAACCAGACTCATTCCCTGGTGATGAGTCATGAAAGCGCGGATGGTGGCGAAAGGCTGGCCTTGCGGCAGCCGCTCCCGCGTGTAATCGATGGACTCGTAAAAACCGTAGGTTGCGAATGCTCCTTCTTTCTGCAGTCGTCGCAGGTTTTCCATGGCTGCGCGTGGCTCGATATGAGCAGCAAGCATGCACGCGTAAGGTGCGACCAGCAGGTCTTCAATCAACCCTCGCTTGAGTCCCAGGCCGGGAACGCCGAATGGTCCATATTGATAATTGAGGTTGATATCACGCGCGTTGTACGCAGCTTCCGAAATTCCCCAGGGCACGCCGCGTTCGGCGCCGTACTCGATCTGCCGGTGGACCACCGTTCGATAAGTTTCGTCGAGAAGCGTGCCCGGGTAATTACGCATTGTCAGGAGCGGCATCAAATACTCGAACATCGTTCCTGTCCACGAGATCAACGCGCGACCGCCGTTCACCTGCGTCAGTTGTCTTCCCAATCGGAACCAGTGCTCCTGCGGCACATCGCCTTTGGCAATTGCCACGAAACTGGCGACACGCGCTTCCGATGCGAGCAAGTCGTAATAAGAATTGTCGGTGCGCAAGGCCGTCATGTTGTAACCGATGGGGAAGAGCTTGCGCTCCGGGTCGAACAGAAACTTGAAATCCATTCGTTCGACGATTTCGCCGACCTGTTGCGCCAACCGGCTTGTCCGCGACATCAGATCGACTGCGGCTCCTGCCGACGCTTCGAGCGCATGGGTTAACCCGGCAAACGCTTCGGCGCCGCTCTCAGTTTGCATTGACGCTAATTCGACCAGCGCGTTATCGCATATCGCTGGAATCTCGGCGGGTGTGGGTACTGAATGAAGCAGCTTTGTTAGGGAGTCGGAGAGACCTGCATCAGTCACGCCCCTCTGGGTCTGAACTCGCGTCAACCAACGTGCCCAGGGCACGAGTGTGTCCGCGTCGCGCGCACCCGAAGTGACCTGATGATGTAGTGCACCGACCCACCACCGGAGTTCTTTGAAGTTGCTATCCCCGTGTTCGTGAGCCAGCGCGTTGACGATGTCTTCAATAACCGACGCACGTCGGGCCAGCGCTTCAAACAACACGTGCCACGTCGCCAGATCGTGCCCGGGGTGGGTGGCGATTAACTGTCTGCACGCTTCTATTTCGTTTCGTAATTCACTTACTGTGACAACCTGCGTGCGCTGGCGAATACTGCCGAGTTTTTCCGCTTCGTCGGAGATTGCTTCGATGGTATCTCCGAGACCTTCTACCGTGCCTTCATCAAACAGTTTGTTGTCGGGCAATTCGATGCATGCCTGCCTCAGGGCAACGAAGTGCGTGGCGAGATTTCCACTGTCCACGGTGGAAATGTACTGCGGCATAAGCGGCTCGAGAGTTCTTGTGTCGTACCAATTGAAAAAATGTCCATGAAATCTGGTCATCTTTCCGAGGGTGGCGATCGTCAATTCCTGGCGCTCCAGGAACTCGAGCGTGGCAACGTAACCCAAATCACGCGCCGCAACCGTTGCCAGTGCCAACAACCCAATGTTCGTCGGGGAGGTGCGATGGGCCACAACGGGTAGCGGGTCTTCCTGAAAATTGTCAGGCGGCAGCCAGTTGTCTTCCGTCCCGACGAAGGTTTCAAAGAATCGCCACGTGCGACGGGCCACAAGCCGGGCAAAACCAATGTCAGCAGCTGCGATCGTTTTCTGCTCCGGCCGGCGGAGAGTGCTGACCCAGTAAGCGATGCCAGGTGATATGGCCCAGGCCACGGCGAAAGCGCTTGCGGCCGGCAATGCTGCGGGTTTAGCAACTGCAGTTGCAAAAACGGCGACGAAGGCCAACAACTCCGCCGGCCACATGAACGACATGAACGCTGCTAAGTCCTGCCGTGCGGTTCGTTCGGCATCCGCCGCCGTAACCCATTCCAGCAACTTTTTACGCGAGACAACTTTGCGAAAGATCGTGCGCAGTATCGCGTCCGCCATGATGTACGCCTGGTGCGGCAGTAGCACGATCGACAGCGCGACTTGAGCAGTGTTGGTGGTGAGATCACCCCAGACACTCCAGAAGTGACTGGTCCACGGAACTCCTCGCGGATGAATCAAAATACTTGTAGTGACATGGAGGTAAACGGGAAACGCAATAACGATTAATGCGAACGTCGTCCACAACAGTGGCCCACCAGGGAAGATGGTCCATGCCGCCAGGAACCATAAGAAAAGCGTGGGCGCCACCAGGCTGCGGCGCAGGTTATCGAGGATCTTCCAACGACCAATCAGCGGCAGCGGGTTGTGAGTTTTGTTTCGTGCTGCATCGGGTACTACCGGAAAAAGCCAGCGGAAGAGCTGCCAATCGCCTCGCGTCCAGCGATGTTGTCGTCGTGCGTATGCGATGTAAGAAGCAGGATAGTCATCAAGCAGTTCAATGTCAGTCGCAAGGGCAGCCCGAGCAAATAGCGACTCAAACAGATCGTGGCTCAACAACGAGTTTTCAGGAACGCGATCGGCAAGCGCAGTCTCGAACGCATTAACATCGTAAAGTCCCTTACCCGTGAAGTTTCCTTCACCGAACAGATCCTGATAAACATCCGAGACTGCCGTGGTGTAGGGATCAATGCCGGTGTTACCCGAAAAAATCCGCGCGAATATTGAACGCGATGCACTCTCGAGTGAAATGCTGACGCGCGGTTGCAGAATCCCGTAACCGGCGACCACTCGATTAACTTTACTGTCGAAATGAGGCCGGCTGAGCGGATGGATAGCGGCGCCGACCAGCTTTCGCGCTACGTCGCGCGGCAGTTGCGTGTCGGCATCCAGCGTAATCACATACCGCACACGTCGCAGCAGTTCGTCGTCTGCCGTCTTCACAGTAAAGGTAGTGGTGCCGCTTCCGCGCACCAGGTGATTAAACTCTTCCAACTTGCCACGCTTGCGCTCCCAGCCCATCCATTTCTCTTCGCTGGGATTCCAAAGGCGGCGGCGATGGAACAGGTGAAAACGCGCGACATTTTCGCCGCCATATCTTTGATTCAGTTGCTTAATGCCATTTAAAGCGGAGTCTAACAAAGCACTGTCTGCAGGCATCTCGGCAGCATCTGCATCGGAGAAGTCCGCCAGCAGCGCCAGATAGATTTCCTTGTCCTGATTGGCGAGGAAGTGAATCTCCAGCCGCTCAAGTAACTCGCTGACCTGCGACTCGTTTGACAGAATTGCGGGCACGACCACCATCGTGCAGGCTGCTGACGGAATACCCTCGGAGGTGTCCATGCGAGGTAGTAATCGGGGCGGGAAAAAATGTGTTACATCCCAATTAAGTACGCTGACTGCGAGATCGGTGGCCGGAACCAACGCCAGCAACGCAGCAATGATTAGCAGCGGCCACGCTCCTCCTGCCATGTACATGACCGTGGTCAGCAGAGCGATGATCAACAAGGTGACAAGGGCCAACGCGCCGAGATAAGCGGCACTGGCATACCGCAGAACAAATCTACGTATTTTTTCAGCGAAGGGCGGCTGATATGAAAACCTCGCTTCCAGTTGGTGCAAACCTTCGTCAACCAAAAAATAACCAACGTGAGAATAACGTTCTGATGGTTCAGCTTCAGCCGTGGCTTTGTCCGCGCCGTTGGCTAATTCGACCGCGGTGCGTGCAACGTCCAACTCTTCCGAACGCGTTCGCTTGCTGATCCTTTCAATCACGTGTCGGTAACGATCGCGCGTCCCAAATTCCATTTTTGAGTACGCGCCGGCCGGGTCCTGACCAAGGATTGGTTCTATCAAGGAGACGCTCTCAAAAAAGACGCGCCAGTCCAGCGTCGAAAGCAGGCGCATGCTGGTGATGATGTTTCCTACCGTGACCTGCGTGGCTGCCTGACGTTGATGTTCCGCATGAATCACTTGTTCGATCGATGTGCCCTGACGACTCAACTCCTTTTCCATCCATTCCATTACCGGCGCAACTGCGGGATCTTGTTCCCGCAGCCTTTGTGTGAGTTGGACCACGAATGCTTGCGGCAACTTGGCTCGCTTACCCAGACGCTCTGAAATCTGAGCCACCATCGCAGTGGGTTGTCGCTGTGCGAGCTCAAGAAGTTTGTCCGCGAGCTTGTCCGCCTGCTCGCGTTCTTCGCGTGCCTGCACCATAACTACCGCGAGACGGCGCAGGTTTTCGACCAGTGCCAGTCGCAACATGATGGCAATGGCCCACAGCTCACCTATTGTCAGAGGAGATTTGGTCTGATAGGACGCGATGAAGCGTCGCATCGTCTCAGTGTCGAGTCGGCAATCAGTGTGGGCAATCAGGGCAACCGCAACCGCGTAAATTCTCGGATAAAATTTCAGGTCTCCATTCGCAAGTTTCGGCAGCTCGTGATAGTAGCTGCGCGGCAGGTCCTCACGAATCTCGCGAAGTTGTTCTTCAACAATATGGAAATTGTCGACTAACCAGTCGGCCGCGGGCGAGATTGCCCGTCCCTCTTTTATTGATGAGACTAAGGTGCGGTATGCGGCTATGAGTTTTCGGCCGTTGTCTTCAAGTCGCGGCAGCAGTTGGGCGCGGCCTTTTCTGGTAACAACGGTCTTATGTTCATGGGCCAATACCCTGGCATATTGCTCGAGGCGCTCGACGCTGAAAATTTCAGCGCGCAGGGGTTGCTCATCGGCGTAATTAAAGGCTTTGCCAAACTTTGCCGATAACGATCCGAAAAACTCACTCATAAGAAAAGAGACTTACGCGCCCGGCATCGCCGGGATGCACAACCGAACCACACAATCAGAGTTGAATGACATCAGAATAACATGATTGGCACAGCGGGTTCGGACGCTCCAAATCATTCCTCAAGCTCGTTGAGCGTTAGTGTCAAAGGAGATGACTTTCTGTCAATTTGAACACCGCGCTCAGATTGACCTTACGTTGTGAACGACTGAAAACAACTTTGTTATCAGCACGGGGGAAAATCCATCTTACAGGTGGGAACACTGGTTGCTAAAGCGGGGCGTCAGTAAACGATCTTCGAACTCCCCGAACCAATTACCACAGGACAGATGAACACACAAAACACCCGAAATAGGTACATGTTTGCGGTGGCGCTGATAGGGGCCGCCGTCAGTGTGCTGTGTGCCTATCGTTTGCCCTTTTCGCAGCTCGATGCCAAATTTGCCGCGCTCGCCTTGATTACTGTTTTGGTGGGGTCGCGAATAACGATAAAAATCCCGGGTGCACGTGGTCAAATTTCGGTCTCCGACACGTTCATTTTCCTCGCCATGTTGCTGGTGGGGATAGAAGGCGCCGTGGTTCTCGCTGCGGCCGAAGCATTATCTTCCTCGGTTCGTTTTAGTAAGAAGGCAAAGGTCCTGTTTTTCAACGTGGGCGTAATGGCGGTCTCAACCTTCCTCACCGCTTCGCTTGTTTACATTCTGTTTCCGGGTCTGACATTGAGCGAAGGCTATACGCCAAATCTTATCGCTGCCTTATGTCTGATGGCCCTGGCCCAGTACGCGTTGAATTCCGGACTAATCGCGATCAGTGTTGCGCTCGGCGCTCGTCAAACTGTCTGGTACAGCTGGCGGACCAACTTCTTATGGACCTCGATAACATATTTTGCCGGAGCGTTCGGAGCGGGAATTGTCGGACGGCTGACCGAAGACCTCGGCCTCTACTCACTGGTGGCCACCGCACCGATCATTGTCATCGTATATCTCACCTACAAAACGTATCTGAAGAATGTCGAAACTTCTGCTGCTCAAATCGAACAGGCCAAGCTGCACGTAGAGGAGCTCAATCGTTTCATCACGGAGCAGAACCGGATTAGCAAAGCATTGGTTGAGAGTGAGGAGCATTTCCGTAACGCGTTCGACTACGCTGCCATCGGCATGGCCCTGGTCTCACCCGAAGGTAAGTGGCTGCGCGTGAATCGTTCACTCTGCGAGATCGTAGGTTTTGGAGAAGCTGAATTACTTGTCTCGGATTTTCAGACCATCACTCACCCGGACGACCTGGGTCACGATCTGGCTGAGCTATACCGGATGGCGGCGGGCGAGATTCTTACTTCACAACTCGAGAAGCGATACGTTCACCGATTAGGTCATGACGTATGGGTGTCGAGCAGCGCTTCCCTCGTTCGCGACGCGAACAGTCGTCCACTCCATTTCATTTTCCAGATTCAGGACATCACTGAACGCAAGCGCGCAGAGGCCGCAATTCAGACGCTGTCACTGGCGGATGAGTTGACGGGGCTTTATAACCGGCGCGGATTCATGGCGTTTTGCAAGCAACACTTGAATACTATTCGTCGAACAAACAAAGGCATCGTGATTGTCTACGCCGACCTCGACGGTCTTAAGGGAATCAACGATTCGTTTGGTCACAAAGAAGGCGATCGCGCGTTGGTAAAGACTGCGGAGTTATTGAAAGAGACTTTTCGGACTTCTGATGTTCTTGGGCGATTGGGTGGCGATGAGTTCACGATTCTGGCAGCAGTTGATCCCGAGGGTGGCAAGGAAAAACTTATGACACGCCTGATGGAGAAGTTCGACAATTACAACGCTCTGAAGGTTTGTCCTTATGATCTCTCGATCAGCATTGGCGTTGCCCAACTGGATCCTTATGGCAATCAGTCAATGGAAGACCTGATGTCCGCGGCCGATGATGCTATGTACGAGAACAAGCGTACTAAGAAAAGCAATCTATGGCGGCGAGAACCGGAACCTGCCACAGCCGTCGCATAATCCCCTCCTTTCATCTGGAATCACATAGAGCCGAACCTGTTCCGGATGTAGTATTCTCAGCGGTCATTCATGGACCGCGACGAAGAATTCCAGATTGCAAGAACTAAGCGCGCGTCGCCGTCAGCCCGATGGCGCGCGCTCTTTTTGTTATCGTTCGCAGAATTACTGGGCATGTCGCTATGGTTTAGCGCCGCCGCGGTAGTACCTGCTTTGCGAGCAGAGTGGAATTTGAGCGACGCCAGTGTGAGCTGGTTAACGATCGCTGTTCAACTTGGTTTCGTGTTTGGGACTCTACTAAGCGCCTTCCTCAACCTGCCCGATATCATTAGCGTTCGTTATTTGTTCGCAGCCTCGGCATTCGCCGGCGCTATGACCAACGCTGCTTTTGGGATATACGCACACGGATCCAATACGGCCATCGTTCTACGGTTTCTCACGGGTATGTTCCTGGCGGGCGTCTACCCGCCCGGCATGAAGATCATGGCCACGTGGTTTCAGCGTGGACGTGGTATGGCGTTGGGCGTACTAGTCGGCGCTTTGACTCTGGGAAAGGCATCCCCATATCTGGTGAACGGTCTTGGCAGCGCGAATTGGCGACAAAATATTCTTTTCATCTCACTACTCGCGATCATCGGTGGCCTAATCGTACTGTTGTTTGTCGAAGATGGACCACACGCACTGGCGCCTGCGAAGTTCAGGTGGAACCAGGCAATCGAAGTATTCAGAAATCGGGGCGTGCGATTAGCGAGCTTCGGTTATTTCGGACACATGTGGGAGCTGTACGCCATGTGGGCCTGGATTCCCGTGATGATCCGCGCCAGCATGCTCGCGCACGGCGACACTTCCATCCCCACGGAAATCGCGTCGTTTTTGGTGATCGGATGTGGAGCCATCGGCTGTGTGGCAGGCGGGATTCTGGCCGATAGAATTGGGCGCACCATGGTCACCTCGTGGGCCATGGGAATCAGTGGGAGTTGTTGTCTAATAATCGGATTCCTATTCGGGGCAAATCCGTTGCTGTTGCTATTGGTGGCTGCCGTTTGGGGCGCGACCGTCATCGCTGACTCGGCGCAGTTCTCGGCGTGCGTCACCGAACTTGGCGATCCACAATACCTCGGTACTGCGTTAACAATTCAAACGTGTCTCGGGTTCTTACTGACAACGGTGTCAATAGAATTGGTTCCTTATGTTGAGAGGCTCGTAGGCTGGCGATATGCCTTCATGGTGCTCGCGCCCGGCCCATTTCTGGGGGTAATTGCGATGCTGCGGCTGCGGTCTTTGCCGGAAGCAAGGAAGATCGCGCATGGCAGGAAGTAATTTCCGGAGGAATGCTTGGAAACGATTGTTGAGTTGAAACAGCGTACACGGAAAATCATCCGTTTGTTGAAGCGCGCCTATCCAGAGGCAAAGTGCTCGCTCAATCACTCAAACGCATTTGAGTTATTGATCGCCACAATCCTATCGGCGCAATGCACAGACGCGCGCGTCAACATCGTCACGCAGGATTTGTTTCGAAAGTACCGGAAGCCCGAAGACTATCTAAAAGTCTCCGAGAAAGAGTTGCAACAGGACATTCGCACTACGGGGTTTTTTCGCAACAAGACAAAGTCGATCCAGGGAACGGCGAAAGCGCTGAGTGAGCAGTATCGCGGCAAGGTCCCGCAAACCATGGACCAACTTCTTGAATTGCCGGGCGTCGCACGCAAAACTGCGAACGTCGTACTGGGCAACGCATTTGGCATAAGCGCGGGCGTCGTGGTTGACACGCACGTCACGCGGCTTTCGCGCCGGCTGGGATTGACGACCCAGAAGACTGCCGAAAAGATAGAACTGGACCTAATCGCGATCGTTCCGAAGAAGGACTGGGTGATTTTCCCTCACCTGCTCATCGCGCATGGCCGTGCGATTTGCAAGGCGCGAAATCCTCTTTGTGCTGAATGCGTGGTCGAACAACTCTGTCCATCCTCCTACCTCAAGACCGGCGTAGTGCCTGGAAACTGAATGCTCGCCCTGCCTGAGAACGCGCCTTCAGGACCTTCCGGGTCGCCTTAAGCAATCTCAAAACCAACAATTCGACGGTCCAACCCGCCGATTTTCATCCCGCTGGCAGATCGGTTCGAACGTCGTTACAATGCCCGCGTTCCCTGATTTTCAAAATTCGACGGTCCAGGTCCTGCCACGCTGGGATGCCACACCCCTGTTTGTTAGCAAATCCGCCACTTGAAAAACCACTGCTATTGCGGGGGGTCGAGGCCGCGTGAGCTATCGCTTTCCCTGGTATCGCCTCAGCGACGAGCACCTGCTCGACCTGCGCATCTGCGATCTCAACCTCAAAATTAAAGGGTCGTTTCTTGAGCCGCATATCAAGCGACTCTATAGCGAGTTAAACGATCGCAGCATAAGATTCAAACCACACGTGTGGTTATCCGAAGAGTGGTTCTCTCCTGACGGCGTGCCGGGCATTGCGATCCCGTTCTACTTGTCGCATCCGCGTCTGATGAAACTCGAGCGAAAGCAGATGCTGGAAGTGGAGGGTGGGACAGACACCGAGTGCATGCGCATTCTGCGACATGAAGCGGGCCACGCGTTGGATACCGCCTACCGTCTTCACTTCAAAGCCCGTTGGCGAGAACTCTTCGGTTCCTTCGCGCGACCATATCCGGATTTCTACAAGCCAAAACCAAGAAGCCGTAACTTCGTGTTGCACCTGCCTGCATGGTATGCGCAGGCCCATCCGGCCGAGGACTTTGCGGAAACGTTCGCCGTTTGGCTTAGCCCGCGTTCACGTTGGCGACGCCGATACAAAGGGTGGCCCGCCCTGCGCAAGCTCGAGTACACAAATGATCTAATGAGCGAACTAGCAGGGGCTAAACCGAAAAACCGGACACGCACAAAGGTCGAGCCGCTTTCCCTTATTCGGACCACGCTGCGCGAGCACTATCGCCGGAAACGCGAAAAGTACGATTTTGATTGGCCGGCTAATTACGACCGCGAACTGCGGCGCATCTTCTCAGACGATCCACGACACAAGAACAAACCGAGCGCCGCGAGTTTTCTGCGTAGCATCCGTCGCGAAGTACGCCAGCTTGTTGCCGAAGGTACCGGCGTTCACCAGTACACAATCGATCACGTGCTCGAAAACATGATCGACCGTTGCAAGGATTTAAGACTTCGCGTCGCGTCGCCGGCACGAGAGATGAGACGCAGGATTATGATTGTTCTGACAGTTCAGGTAATGAACGTGCTCCATTCGGGTTATCATCGCATCGCCGTGTGACCTCGCTATGACGTTTGAGCCCAAGAAGAAGCTCCGCATAATCGTTCTGGTTCATCAGGACCTGGTACCTCCCGACTCTCTCGACGGCCTTACCGACAAAGAAAAGATCGAGATCAAAACTGAATTCGACGTCACATCAACTCTCAAGAAGATGGGCCACGAAGTGTATCCCATCGGACTCTACAATCAGTTGAATGTGATTGGCGACGCACTCATGCAGCACAAGCCTCACGTCGCATTCAATTTGCTCGAGGAGTTTCATGGATACCCGCTTTACGATCAGCACGTTGTTAGCTATCTGGAGCTGATGAAGCAGGCTTACACCGGTTGTAATCCGCGCGGACTCACGCTGGCTCACGACAAGGCCCTCACGAAAATGATTCTGGCTTACCACCGTCTGCAGGTGCCAAACTTTGCGGTGTTTCCCATGAATCGTAAGGTTAGACGGCCGAAACGTCTGACGTTCCCTTTGCTGGTCAAGTCCATCAGCGAGGAAGGCTCAGTCGGTATTTCGCAGGCGTCTGTAGTACACGACGACGAGAAACTGAAACAGCGCGTCGAGTTTATCCACCGGCAGAACAAAACCGCTGCGATCGCGGAGCAATATATTAAAGGACGCGAGATCTACGTCGGTGTTATCGGCAACCAGAATATTCAGACCTACGCACCGTGGGAGCTGGTAATGGAGAAACTTCCTGAGGGTTCCGAGAACATTGCCACGCTGAAGGTCAAGTGGGACCCGGCTTACCAGGAAAAAGTGGGGGTTGCCACCCGCGCCGCTGAACTCACGCCCGAACAACATAAGACGCTTGAACGTCTGTCGAAGCGCATTTACCGGTACATGTTTCTCAGCGGCTACGCGCGGCTCGACTATAGATTGACCGACGAAGGCCAGTTCTACTTATTGGAAGCGAATCCCAACCCACAGATTGCCGAGAATGAAGACTTCGCGGACTCGGCGGCACACAGCGGCGTCCCTTATGACCAATTGCTTCAGAAAATACTGAGCGTGGGACTGAACTATCACGCCGCGAACCAGGGCGAGTAGATAGTTTTGATCAATCGCTCCGCTGAAGGTGCTCCAGCATTAGTCGTTTTGTGTTCTTACAAATCACTAATAAGGAATGCCCCAATGACACTGATACTCACGCTACTTTTTGCGGTAACTCTCTATCGAACACTCGCGCTAGCACAGAAATAATCGGTTCACATTGACCGTCTGTGTTTTGTGTTCAGACGGTTTAGGGAGTTTTGCACAGCGAACGCTCGTCTCACGTAAAATCCGCGTGACCTCTTTTGGTTCGTTTTCTCTGCGTCTGGTGTGATTCGTCACAAAACAGTCACATTGCGTCTTGTTCGAGTGTCCTCAAACATCTACACTCCGTCTTGCCTCCCGGTAGTACCCCCTCACCGCGACGAAGCAAGAGTAATAAGAAAAATTTTTAAGGAGAGAGTTCCCCTTTGTTTAGAAAACTGTTCCCCTATGCGCTCGCGGCCTGCTTCGCGTTCGGCATTCCCCAAATTTCATCGGCTCAAACAGAAGAGACTCGGTCGCGTCAGATGACGCAGGCAACAGCTTCTCTTGTGTTGTCGCCGATTGATGCCGAAGAGGTCATTATTTCGCTCGCCTCTGAAGAAGACATTAAGCGCGCAAACGCCGGTACGGTTACAAGTGGTTCCAACGTTCCTTTTCGTCAGTTGATGACAGCCGCTATCGATCAGCGCCTGGGCACGCGATACTTGTGGGGAGGCATCGGACCTTCAGGTCTCGATTGTTCAGGGTTTGTTTGGTCAACTTTTCGTTCCGCCGGAATCGAGTTTGAACGCGCCAGCGCCCGCACACTATGGGGTCGTTTCGCAGCGCCCACCGAAGAAGAGAAATACAAATTTGGAACGCTCGTATTCTTCAGCAACCTGACGCACATCGGAATCGTCGCAGATGAAAATGGTTTCTATCATGCCTCGCGCCGTCACGGAGTAATCTATTCACCATTCAATGAGTATTGGGTCACGCGTATCGATGGATTTCGACGCGTGCCGATGCCCGAACAAACGGCAGCTGCCGACTAAAGAACGTTCTTGCTCCTACGTGAAAACGCCGGCATCGCTTGATGACCGGCGTTTTACTTTGTAGTTAACCTGGTAGCCTATTTTTCGTTCGAGCCAGGAACAAAGCCGGCGCGGTGTTCATCCTCACGTGCTTCCCAGACTACATGAATCTTTTCGATGTTCACGAAAGACATTTTGTCGTTGTCTTTGAGGTGAAGTACTCCTTCCTCAACCTTAACAACCTCGCCCCGCAGGCTAGAGCCTCCGCCGCAGTAAACGTCAATTTTCTTGCCAATCATTTTCGATAGAAATTGATGCATGGTCAGTCGCTTTATCGCCCGTTTTTTCCGTTTTCCAGGAACGTAATCTTCACGAGCGGCACAACATCCGGATCGTCCTGTTGCTCGCGTTCAAATTCAATAAGGTCAAAGTAAGCACAACGAGCTGTAGTAGGAAACTCGCGACACGTACCAGGGCGGGCATGGTAAATCGTGCATTTCCGTGTTTCCTGATTGAGAAACATGCACGCCTGTCCAAAGAGTCGATCGGCGCGCCGGCGCAGGATCCGCTCTTTGCCGAAAACCTTTGTGTAACGAGCCGAGGCTACCTCGGGCGTTATCCCAAAGTAGGAGGCGAGCCGCCTCACGTCTCTGGGCGTCACCTGAACGCGCTCATAGATTGAACAACAATAGGCGACACATTTATCGCAGTCATACTTCAGCTTAGGCAGGGTTGTTAAGGGGTGGCCCATTGATTTCGTTTACGCCAGGTTAGTTAACGTCGCTTCGATCTGTCGTACTCACGCTCCAGCAAAGCCATAAACTCTTCGCGACGCTCATAAAGTCGCTTCGGCTTTCGTGGCGCATGCTTCGCCAAAGAATAAGCGGTAATGATCGGAAGCGCCACCGTAGAATCCACGTAACAAACTACTGCATCGGGCAAACGGTCAGGATCAACTTTGCCCCACGACACGGCCTCGCCGGGTGTTGCGCCCGAAAGTCCTCCCGTGTCTGGTCGAGCATCGGTAACTTGCAGAAAGTAATCATGACCGCGTTCATCAATACCCAGCACCTCCTGGATCTGCGGTTCAGTCTGTAGCAGGAAATTTTTTGGCGATCCTCCGCCCAGGATGAAACAGGCAGACTTGCCGCTTCCCTTCTTCCCCTTTGTACCCTTTCCACTGACCGCATTCCGCTTCGCCGCCAAAACAATCGATGCTGTTTCATTCACATCAAGCGACGGATCAAATGCGAGCCTGTTTCCCTGCAAAGCTTTCGCGGCCACGTTCATACCGATGGAGGAATCACCGGGTGACGAAGTGTAGATTGGCACGGCATATTCATAAGCGACGCCCAGAAGTGACTTGTCTTTCAACCCCAGTTTGCGTTCGCGCTCCTTAACGTAACGCCCCGAGAGGTAATGAAACTCAGCGGTAGACATTGATTTCTGAAACTCGGGTGCAGAAATTATCTGTCGAAAGAATGCATCCGTGTCGAGCAAAACAGAGTAGTCGAAGAAGATGTCATAGATACGGACCACCTCTTCTTCTCGAAGGACAATATCCGAAGTTTGCGCGTTGCCCTGGTGCATTGCGAGTCCGATTCCGAAGTGGGTGTCGTGATACAGGTTGGCGCCGGTTGAAATAATCCAGTCAATAAAGCCCGCCTTGATGAGTGGAATCAGGGCCGAGATCCCAAGACCGGCCGGTGTTAGTGCACCAGTGATGGAAACGCCGATCGTCACGTCTGGCTCCAGCATCTTTTGTGTAAACAGACGGCAAGCCTCACGCAAACGCGCGCCGTTGTAAGCCAGAAACGACTCGTCAACCAGCTCCGCCAGCGTTGTCTTTTTGGTTATTGGTGCGGGATCGATGCGCTTTCCCTGCAGGAACTTGCTGGTTCGTTTTGCCATCCTCTGTGATCGTCCCCTGTTGTGAAGGTTGAATGCGCGGCTTAGTGCTCATCCTCGGCTTCGGATGCATTGCCGTTATCTGATCTTTTTAAACGCAAACGTCCAATACGCCGCTCATCAGCTTCGAGCACTTCAACGTCGAGGCCACGAAACTTCAGCTGCTCGCCTGGTTGTGGAACTTTGCCTGACTCGTTGATGACTAGTCCCGCAATCGTGGTGAAATCATCAGTCTCAATTTCCATGTCGAACAACCGCTCGATCTTGCCAATCTCAGTTGAGCCAAGCACTTCATACGAGCCATTGCGTTCAACTATTTCCTCGAGCTCTTCGCCGCCGATGTCTTCATCCTCAATTTCTCCCACAATCTCTTCGAGGATGTCTTCTACAGTTACCAGACCACATACGCCGCCATATTCATCCACGACCATCGAAAGTTGCACGTGGGCCTTTTGCATCTCTTCAAGCAGCTCGTCTACCGGTTTGGTTTCCGGAACGAAATAAACTTCGCGCACCAGCGGGACCGATAGAGGAATCCTCGTCACCGGAGGCCCAACGTTCCAACAAGTCACGAACGTAAATTAGGCCCTCAACGTTGTCGATCTGTTCACGGTAAACCGGCAAGCGAGAATATTTCGATTCGACCATGACATCGCGTGCTTCGCGCACGGTAGCCTCAGCCGGAAGCGCCACGATGTCGGGACGCGGTGTCATAACTTCGCTGACAAGTGTGTCGCCAAATTCGATAATCGAATGAATCAGCTCACCTTCTTCCTCTTCCAGTATTCCTTCGGCTTCACCAACGTCTATCAACGCCTGTATGTCGTCGCTGTCCTGGGCTTCATCTTCAACGCCGTCCTCAAGTTCCTGTTCTCGACTTCGAGAGCGATTGAATAGTCTGTGGAACGGATCAGCAGCAAAGGCCATCACCGGCAGCAGCGGACGAATGACGGGTAGCAGAAACTGAAGAGTTCCTTCCGGATCGCGCGTGGAAATAAACAGTGGAATGAGTTGGCGAAAAATGCCGGCTAGAACCAGGCCAGCGAGGAGTCCAATCAGGACGAAGCGTCGCTCTTGAAATAGTGTGAGTGAGATTGAGGTAATCAATACGGCGACTATCACCAACAGGATTTGGATCGTCGCAGAGATGGCGAAACTG
The DNA here is from genome assembly GCA_963786645.1 of Blastocatellia bacterium. Taxonomy (GTDB): domain Bacteria; phylum Acidobacteriota; class Blastocatellia; order Pyrinomonadales; family Pyrinomonadaceae; genus PSRF01. The sequence goes on along the minus strand of CAWAZW010000008.1, from coordinate 397,960 downwards.
AATCGCGGTCGGTTCTCCAGCACCTGTTTCAAAAACTCGGAGGAGCGGTGCTTTTTCCGTTCCTGAACGACCGTGATCAGACGGCGAATACCAACATCGCTCAACTGGCCAAAGGCCATATCAACAGTGGCGAGGAGGCACAAACCAACCAAGAGCAGGAGGGTTAGAATTAGCTCAATCTGCATGGATTGGTAGATAGTAAAGCGTCAACCGTGACTTCGCTAGTGTCGAGGCACGGCGAAGCCTGAAAAACGGCAGATTTTCCATATATCATTTCGCATTTCTCATTTTTCATTCCCTTGCATCAACCGGCTAATCGAATCTCTACCGCCTCCAATGCCGGACTTTTTCCGGCGCATAACGTTAATGTGGTTCGCGTTATTTCGCGCGTCGTGTTTCAGCTGCGAAGCCGGTTGGGCCGATATTGAAAAATGAGAAATGGGAAATAATGTGAAATGATATATGGAAAATAATGAAAAATGATTCTTTAGATGTGAAGCTTCTTCCTCAGGCGCAGCTCAAGCCGATTCATCTCGCCTGTGTCGGTTTCATGATCGTGTCCGCAAAGGTGCAGCAACCCATGCAGAATGAGCTGGGAAATCTCGTGGTCGAAAGTTAGACCATTTTCTTTCGCTTGCCTCGCCGCTTGCTCAACTGAAATAACAACATCACCCAGAACCGAACCATCAGGGTTGTCAAACTCGTCCTTGCCTGCGGGAAAAGACAGCACATCGGTAGTCCCCTGCTTGCCACGCCACTGGCGATTAAGTTCGCGCATGTGCCGATCTGAAACGAATGCAATCGTCACCGCAGACGCGTCAGCTCGGAACAACCTTCAGCGCGCGCTGCGTGAACTGTTTCCATTGCTCCTGGTCAAGAGCGATCTTGCGCTGCCTATTGATGACTTCAATCATGCGGTAATGCGTGTAAGCAGGGAACGGGGACGCGACTAGATATCGCGTTTGGTGGAGTGTTCTTCGTAGGCTTTAATGATCATCTGCACCAGCTTGTGACGCACAACGTCCTTCTCGGTGAAATAGATAAACTCGATTCCCTGAAGATTCGCCAGTACGCGTTGCGCTTCGATCAAGCCGCTCCGTTTCCCAACAGGCAGGTCGACCTGAGTGACGTCGCCCGTTATGACGGCCTTGGATCCAAATCCAATTCGCGTCAGAAACATTTTCATCTGTTCGCTGGTGGTATTCTGCGCTTCGTCGAGGATGATGAAGGCGTCAGACAGCGTTCGGCCGCGCATGAAAGCCAGCGGCGCAACTTCGATCACCTGCTTCTCCAGAAGCTTCGTAACGCGCTCGTAGTCGATCAGATCAAACAGAGCGTCATAAAGCGGACGCAAGTACGGATCAACTTTCTCCTGCAGGTCCCCCGGAAGAAAGCCCAGCTTCTCTCCTGCTTCGACGGCGGGGCGAGCGAGCACGATCCTGTTGACCTGTTTCTGCATCAACGCTTGCACCGCTAGTGCAACCGCCAGGTAAGTCTTGCCCGTTCCCGCCACACCGATGCCGAACACAACGTCCTGATCCTGAATTGCCTGAATGTACTTGCGTTGCGTCGCGGATTTGGGAGCAACCTGTTTTTTACCAGCCGGATTGAATCGCGCTTTCGTGAAGTAGTCACGCAAACTAAACGCGCGATCTTCGGCGATTTGCGCAAAAGCCTCGCGCAACTCTTTGTCGGTAAAGGTGCGACCTTCGCGGAAAAGCGCGGAGAAGTCCTCGAGAATGCGCTGCGCGGTCTCAACGTCCTCAGGATCGCCGTCGATGCCTACGTCCTGGCCGCGTGCATCGATGCGCACGTCAAGCAACGATTCCAGATACTTGATGTTTTGGTCGTGAACGCCGAACAGCGTTTCTAACCCGCGGGGTGGTAGTTCAATTTGTTTCAAAAGCTGGAGCGATCTCCTTTTGAATTGGACGGTGAAATTGCGAGGGGAATGTGGCTGTGAGATTGTGAGTCGGCAAAAACAATCGCTTGCATAATTATGAGCGCGACGCTACTACAGCCCCTTATAGCTGTCAAATCCAAAGTCGCAAAAAGCGATCCACGAATTACACGAAGCAAGACGAAACATTTGTTCGGGAAAGTTTGCGTTTCGTGACGACATTTGAACTGACTCAAACTCGCGGGTCGATGACGTCCGTCGCTCCCAGTCGTGCCTTGACAGGCCCTTGGCCCATCCCTATACTCCTCCACTTGCGCTCGCGACCTGCGCGTGCAAAACTACTTTACGAAGAAACATTTACCGAGTTTTTAGTAGCAGCTTTACTGGAGAATTTGATGCCCAATCATAAGTCAGCGGAAAAGAGAATGCGCCAGAATGAACGGCGCAAAAAGATCAATCGCGGCAACCGCAGCCGCGTGCGCACCGCCATTAAGGGTTTGCGCAGCGCGCTGGGTACCGGCGACGCGAAGCAGGTTCAGGAACTATTGCCAACCACGATTTCGACAATCGATAAGGCTGTACAGAATGGAGCACTGCATAAGAACGCAGCAGCGCGTTATAAGTCACGACTGACGGCGCACGCGAACGCTGCAGCATCCAAATAAGATAAGAACAGTACATAAGTTTTACGAGGCGGATCGATTATTCGGTCCGCCTCGTTTTTGTTGTAGGACAGACATTCTTGTCTGTCCTTTCTAACAGTTAGCGAACAATGCGACAGGCAGGAATGCCTGTCCTACGAGAGGACTGAACATGTTCAAGCACTATTCAACTGAAAAGCAGATGGAGGAAGTGGTCCTGGGCTTTGAAACATGTACGACGCCAAAAGGCCAGTTCACGCACCGCGAACACCTGACAGTCGCAACCTGGTACTTGTGTCACTCGGAGCCTGATGACGCTTTGGACAAGATGCGGGCGGGACTTTTTCGCTTCCTGGATCATCACGGTGTAGGTCGCACAAAATATAAGGAGCAACTCACGGTATCCTGGATGACACTCGTGCAGTAACTCACTCGAACAAATGGATCCAAATCTTTCGCTCGTTGAACGAACGAATAATATCCTGGACCGTCTGGGCGACACTTGTTTGGTCCCGGAGGATGTGCAAACCGCTCGCGGTAGAATGTCTTCGTGCTTTTTCGTGTAATTCGTGGATTGATTTTTGGGTAGGTCAAGAGCGATCCACGAATTACACGAAATGACACGAAAGCTACCGCGAGCGGTTCTGCATTTCTCGACCCACGGGTGTAGACGGCAAACAGGGGAAAGCGCGTGAGAGTGTGCGGACCCTCACGCGCTTTTTCCGCTTGGTGTTCCCCTCCTCGGTTAAAGGAGCTTGGCCGTTACTGATTTAGTTAACGGGTTGACTGTAATGCGCAGTGTTTTTGTCAGCGGTAACAAGCCAGTTCCTGAGGAACCGCTTGCCCCACCGCTTCCTCCGCTTTCCGGAGCCGCCGCCGCGCCGCCAACATTACCGCCCGCCCCCCGCTCAAAAGCAGTAACGTTTACGTCGAAGCTAAACATCTCCGCTGCGCTGTCGTTGAAATGCAAACTGCGATTGCCGGTTATCTCGGCTGCCGTGAATTCCTCGTCGGATCCCAGCAGACTCGAGTAACCAAAAAGTGCCGCAGTATTCAGGCTCTTTCCGTTCCCACCGTTGTCTGCATTCTTCACGGTGACTGTGCCTGAGGCGGAAGAGATTCCCACCACTTTGAGTTCAACCAGCGGCACATAGGAATTTGCAGAGTTGTTCCGGATGTTCAGGTCCATCTTGAACACGCCACCCGCGAAGCTAACGTTCGACATGGCCGTCGAGATTAGCGCGGTGATATCAACCTTCGAGCGCCGCTCTACCTGGACAGTCGTAACATTGCTCGGAGCAGTTACATAAGAACCAATGACCCCCGGCGTTAAAGCACGCACGCGGAAGCTCAAATTACCGCTTGGTTGATTCGTTAACGCAAGACTGTTCTGGCTTCCCGGAAGACTGGCAATCAACTCATAGTTGGTGCCGTCGGTAGAGCGTTCCACTTCATAAGCGGTTTCACCGCCCTGCCCCTGCCAACTCACGCTGAAGGCGCCATCAAAGTCGAGCGACCTTCCTTGGGCGTTGGTGAATTCACCCGCGATAGCTTGCGCTGTTGGAGGCTCGCTACCGAGAGTCTTTGTGGTCGTCAACGTGTACGACGTTGCCGGCGCATTCGCGAAGCCGGTAACTCGCCACGTATACGTGCCTGGTTTGGTGATTGTGACCTTGATATGTTCTGGTCCCCCCGGGACTCCCGAAACTGCGATTGGGTGTTCGAAGTCCGGATCGTCCGGTCCATACAGGAAGAAATCAAGATCATTAACGCCGCTGTCGGCAACTTCCAGAAACTCCAAATTACCTTCGAGCGTTAGCACGTCCTCACCAAGGTTCATCGGGTAGTCGTTATAAGAGAAACCTCCGACGAGCATGTTGCCGCCGTCGGCTCCTAACATCACATCTTCGATCGGTTCGACCGTTATGCGGGGCTGACTCGGCAGTGACCGCGAAGCATTAATGTAGAACGGCATTCGCAGCGTTTGACCGCCACCGACACGTTCAGCAACGAGATACCATTGAAACTGGATCGACGGGTTTGTTTGCCGAATGACGTTGCCGTCGATAGCCACGCTAACGTTGCACGTTCCGTTTCCATTGGCAGGAACGGCCACAGTCGTGTTGCTCAGGCTAACGTTAACTCCACTTAGTTGCAGGTCGCGATTGTTGGCGATGCGCAGAGTGTAGGTGCCGCCTTGGCCTGACAGATCGCTGACCGTTACTGGGATTGCCTTCGTATGCGTAACGCGGCTATTGAGAACCGGAACCTCTCCATATGAATGACTACCTAGTATTGATGGCTGATCGATACCATCCCCCGCCACCCCCAACAATGCCTTAGCATTCATCGCGCTACTGACGTCGATGAGGCCGCCGCCCTGCTCGATGATCGAGTTGGCCGTTGTGCCATCGGGCTTTGTCGCACCGGATAGGTCGCGCATGTTGGTGGACGTATTGATGAACGATGTGCGAATCATCGCAGGCGTCCAGTCTGGATGCGCTTGTTTAATTAGCGCCACCGCGCCAGCCATGTGGGGCGTAGCCATCGAGGTCCCGTCAATCGCGCTGTAATTCACGGCGTTGTTGGATTCCGCGCCATTCAGAGTTGCTGGGCCGGGAATGAAATCGGCGGTCGCCAGAAGACCAATCACTGAGCCGGGCGGAACTGCCGCGAGCACGGTGACGCCGGGCGCGCTGACGTCAGGCTTAACCTGGCCCAACCCCACGACCGGACCACGTGAGCTAAAGCCTGCCATCTCACCCATAAACGATTCGGAGACGAAGCGGTTAATTCTAATCGGCATTTCAGAAACGGCGCCGTTTGCCGGAACCACATTGTTGTCATCCGTTGAAGAGATTGCGTCCAACAGGATTTTGGAGTCGGCGACGGAAATAGTCGCCGTCGGAATTAGCGCTTTGACCGCCGTGGCGTTCTGAGTGTCGTCAATCAGGATCATACCGATAGCGCCGGCAGCGGCAGCTTGAGCAGACTGATCCGCGTAGGTCGCCCCGAGGACGAGATTCACAAGGGCGATACGACCGGAAACGCTTGCGGGCCAGGGCCCGAGCGGCAGATCAACGTGAACATATCGCTGCGCCACCGAGCCGGCCGGTGGAAGCGGTGAACCTGCCATCGGGTAGATCTTTATGCGATCGAAACCAGAAGCTTTTGGCAAATTGGTGGCAGGAGTGACGCCACCTGTTGCGGCGGCCGGCACTGCGCCAGCTTGAAGCATATCCACCGACCATAGAGGCACGCTTCCTGGATGTGTGGTTGCGCCCACCGAAATCACGTGAGTGCCGGCTGCGGGCGATCCAGTAGTGCCTTCACCCGGCCCGCTGTTTCCCGAAGCGGCCACCACGATGGTGCCGGTAAGGGCTGCATTGCTGGCTGCTATTGCGCTGGGTTCACTGGGACCACCACCACCACCGAGACTCATGTTGATTACATGAGCAACTGGCTTGGGTTGACCAGTAATCGTGAAAGGCGAAACCGAATCTTCAATCGCCGTGATGATGTCGGCAGTTTGGCAGCCGATCGGAAGTCCAACGCCGACAGCCGCCGCCGTCGATCCGACGTCACTGCAAACTTTGTAAGACATGAGTTTCGCTTGTGGAGCAACACCGTGGAAGCGAATGTCATCGGCGGTATTCGGGATGCGATCCACGCCGGGCGCCTGGGCCAAATAACCAGCGACAGTCGAAGCGACGTGAGTGCCGTGACCAAATCCGTCGTATGCGGCAGTGTCGGTTAGCGGCAGGTAGTAAACAACTTTCTTATTTGAATTTGTGGCTGCCGGAGTCGGTGGCGCTACGGCGAGACGCGGAGGAGTCGGATCGCCACCAAACATCGGATGGGTCCAATCGATGCCGGTATCAATAATAGAAACGTACATCCCCTGCCCCTCATAGCCTTCGCGCATTTCGTCAAACTGCGTCAATTCCTTCACCGCGCCGTACACCTGTGGAGCACGCACGTAGTTGACGCTTTTATGAAGATTCGGATGGAGCGTGGTATTCGGCTTCACACTCTTCACCTGGGGCATGCTCTTGATTGCATTAACCGATGAGGGCGCAACCTTTAAGGCCATCCCGTTATAGACCATCGTGTAACGCAGAGGCACGGTCGCGGCCACGCTACCGTCGAAGTTCTTTACATCTCGAGACATTACGGTGTGGCTTATCCCACTGTTGCTGAGCGCAGCGATGAACTCATCCTGCTTCACACGCAATCCATTGCGATATGCCTGCAGATCCTCAGTCGAGACTGATCCGCCCGACTTCTCGGTTTTGGCCTTATAAACCGCCGCGGGATCATCTTTTAATTCAACAATGACGGAAACATTGCCACCACCGGCCGTGGCAGAATTGGTCGCCGTGTGATTCAGCAGTACCGCTGCTAAAACTAAAAGAACCAGCACGGTGAGAACCGAGCGGAGCTTCGTGATTGTCTCGAACATGTTAGGGCCTCCTAAAGAATTGACGGGTCCAACTGGCAATCGCCGGTTGGTTGGTTTGCTCATGGTGAGACTTTAGTAGGCAGTCCTTGAGAAAAACTTGAGCGTAGGCGCAGGAAAAAGCGGCCGAAATAACCAATAAAACCGGCGCTTCGGGCGCTTGAGGCAAACTTGAGCCGTTAAACGCGGTTGTAGGACAGACATTCTCTGCCTGCCCTACTCTCGCGGGGGAGGTAGCCTCCCTGATACCAACGTTCTCTCCGAAGCGGGACACGAATCCTGTCCCATCCGAATGTTCTTCTACTTCATCAGAGACACGCTTTTTGTCAACGGGTTAACCACGAAACGTAACCGCACTCCACTCAGTATCCCGCTGCCAGTCGATGTTCCAGCTCCCGACGTCGAGCCGTCTCCCGAAGAAGATCCGGTCGCACCGCCACTGCCGCCGTCGCCACCCGAACTACCTCCCCCACTAGCAGCGCCAGCCGAGTCAGGCAAATGTCCCCTAACAACTATGGTGAACTGAAACATCTCAGACGCAGGATTGTTGAACTGGATTCTTCGTGCGGCCGTGCTTTCGCCCGAAGCCAGTTGCTGATCAGCGCCCACCTGAGACGTGTATTCAAACGCGCCGGGAGCGGAGACCCCATTTCCTCCGTCGTCTGCATTCTTCACTCGCACATTGCCGCTCGACGATGTCACAGAAGTGATCAACAGCCGCATTGGCGAGAACACTGAGGTGCTGGATATGTTCCGCAGTATCTGATCAAACTGGAACACACCGCCTGCAAGGCTGACAGTGCCATCAACGATGCGCGCTTCGATTGCAGACGTCACATCGGCTTCTAAACGCCGGTCCACTACAACTGTCTTCACAGAGCTGGCTGGACCAGCCAAAAGACCGTTCTCGACTGTGTACAGAGCGCGAACCCGATATTGAAATGTGCCGTTGCCACGCCCGCTTAAGTCGGACGTAGTTTGCGAAGCCGGCACATCCGCAACCGTGGCCCACGTTGCACCGTTGTTGTTCGACTCCTCAATCCGGAACCTGGCGGGAGCGTTCGTTCCGGTCGCGGCAAAAGTCAGTTGGTAATTGCCGTCGATGTCGGTGGCTGGATTACCACTAAACTCGACTCCGCTCGCATCGTTCAAAGTTGGAGCAAACATTGCGGGCGTCGGCGCAATCGCACGGTATTGGAATGGCATCCGCAGATTTTGACCACCATCGTTGCGAGCCGCAGTTACATACCACTCAATCTGCGTCGGGTTGGCCGGCACAGACTCGCCGTTCACGGTGATGTTTACATTGAAGCTGGCAGTTCCACTCGCCGGCACTTCAACTGACGTGATTCCATTGCCGTTCGCGTCAGTAAAGCTAACCGTGACGCCATCCGACAGATTACGAACAGCACTCGAGCTAAGCGCGTATACGCCGCCACCTTGTCCATTCGTAACGTCTGTGATGGTGACCGTCTTAGTCTTGGTGTTGGTTCCGATCACTCCTGCCATCGGCACCGCGCCAAAACTGTGGCTTCCGAGAAAATCAGGATTTCCTGGTGATGTTGAGACGAAAACTCCATGAGTGCGGTTCGTGGCCACGCCATCAGAATTGGTTATTTGACCAACGCCCATCATCGCTTTGGCGTTAGCAGCTGCGAACGCATCAACATGCCCGGCGCCATGTTGGTTAACAGTCTGTACGCCGTCGGGAATAGGAGTGCCATCCGCGCGACGTAAATTGGTCGCCGTATTCATGATTGCCGCGCGAATCATCGATGGAGTCCAACTCGGATTTTTCTGTTTGACCAATGCCACCACACCCGCTGTCATCGGGGAACTCATTGAAGTGCCGGAAGCTGAGATGAAGCCCGTCGGATCGAACATCGTTCCGGTATTGGTTGCGACGCCACCGACCCTGCACCGTTGCGGATAGTACTGAGACACCCGGGGCGGTCACGTCCGGTTTGATCATTCCGAAGCCGAGCACTGGACCCTTTGAACTGAAGTCCGCCATGTCGGGCTCGAACAGCAGACGTTTGTTTAGACGAATCTGATGCGTTGAGATAGCGCCGAAAGCTGTTGAGCCAATGGCGTTCCTCAAATACTGGCCGTTGGCCTGGGACATACCAACTACTGGGACTATCGCCTTGCGTACAGTAGACGCGGTCAGCTCGCCGGGCACGTTGTTATAGATGATGACTGCGATGGCGCCCTTTGCAGTGGCAAAGGCTGCTTTGTTTGAGAAAAGGCCGGTGCCGGCAGATGTCGGCAAACCTGGGGGAGTATTCACGCTGCCGCCGCGTTCTATCAAAGCTATTTTGCCGTTCACAGAGTCTGGGACCTGATCTGGAGTTTCCGCCCAACCGCAGAACACGTAGTTGTTAGTTATGTCTGCGGTTATCGGCGCGCCGCCGTCCAACGGAAAGACCTTCATGCCCGTACGATTGCCGCCGCCGATCTCGTCAACGCTATTCGGAGCCGATCCCGGATCCAAGCTTGCACCAACTGTGAGCACGCGCCGGCCCGAGCCCGGCGATCCGATCGTGCCTTCGCCGGTTGGGAACGCAGGAGTCGGGCGACCGGTGTTGCCGGCTGAGGCCACCACTGTCGTACCTGCAAGCGTCGCGTTGTCACACGCAACCGATGTCGGATAATTCGGGTCGTTGACGTTCTCAGCGCCCAGACTCAGATTGATTACGTGGGCCACGGGCTTCGGATAGCCGGCGAGTGTAAACGGCTGCACCGCGTCTTCAACGGCCATGATGATTGAATGGGCCACGCCGGCGCCGACAGTCGAGAGCGCCTTGTAACCCATGATCCTGGCTTGCGGAGCGACGCCGTGAATCGACACGTCATCGGCTGTCAACGGGAGCCCATCGGGTCCAGGTGCTTTTGCCAGATATCCAGCGGCTATACCGGCGACGTGTGAGCCGTGGCCGAAGTCATCCGTCACTGCGCCGGCCGTCAGATTCAGGTAATAAGGAACTTTCGGATTAGGGCCCGCTGCCGCAACCGCTGGGCCAACGCCAAATCGCGGAGGCGTCGGGTCGCCGCCAAACATCGGGTGCTGCCATTCCACGCCCGTATCCACCACAGCGATATAAATGCCCTCGCCGTGATAACCGCCGGTCTGCAACGCGTCACCCATCTTGATTTGTGGCGGCTGTCCGTAGAGCGAGGGCGCGCGCGTGTACTTCACGCCATTATCGAGATGCATCGTGATCGTTTCATCTTTATGCACGGACTTGACCATGCTCATGTTCTTAATCGTGTCAACAGCCGATGCCGGCACAGCCAGAGCCAGGCCATTCAACACGTAGTTGTAGCGAAACTGTATGTTCGTCACTTCGCCGTTTGGTCCATTAGGCGCATCAACATTAGCAATACTGAAGTCGATTCCAGCCGCTTGCAGTTGATCGAGAAACTGTTCCTGTTCAGCAATAATCTGTCGCCGATATTCCTGCGCATCGAAGTTTTGTCCCCGCGCTTCGGCTGCTGCCTTGGCGACGACCACAGGGTCACTTTTCAGTTGCACAATCACACCCTCCGTTGCCGCAGACGTGCGAACCAAAAGGTCACCGGCCGTAAGGCTCGCGATGATCATCACGACAACAACGAGCGTCAGTACGGACATCTTTATAAAAAGGCTTCTCGACATGGCTGCAACTCCTCCCAATCTTTTTCAAACCGTTTCAAGTGGCGCTGATCCATTACCAGCGTTATCAGTATCCGGAAGCGGCTTGAGAAAAACTTGAGAGGGGTTGAAGCGGTTTTTTCTTAGGAATTCAGGGAATTTTGACGACTTGAGGCGGACTTGAGGTAGGTTTTAGCGGTCTTGCGTGGCTCGACTAATACCGACGGGCTAAGCCTCCCCTCAAATTAGGGCTTCTGCCGCCGCTACTTTCCCGCTGACAATCAGTGCATGCGCTGGAAAACTCATTTCACCGCTTTCGAAATAGCCTGCGACAGCTTCCTCGACATCATTCTTTACAGCGGCTTTCTCATTCGCAGCCAGCGTCGCTAATTTCGCCCTTAACGTATCTGACATCTCGCTCCGCAGTTCCCAAAACTGTTCCAGCGTGATTGGCGCTGCGATTCGAAATGGCAATGGCTGCTCTTCGATTGAAGTCACTCCGGCATCACTAAGAAGCTTTGCAAGTTTGCCGGGGATCGCAAAGCGGAAGGCCCCCGGCGCGTCTTCGTCTTCAGGCTCAGCCGGAACGAACCGATCAAGAACGCCTGTAACACTGCTGAAGAACGGATTAACTTCGCTCGAACTCCATACAAGAAACGAAACTCGACCACCTGGCTTCACGACGCGGACTATTTCACGTAGGCCCGCCACTTCGTCGGGAAAGAACATTACGGATAGCCGGCCTACCGCGACATCAAACAGATCATCTGGAAAGGGCAAGTCCGCGGCAGCCGCCTGGTGAAACTGAATGTTGTCGAAACCTCGGCGCTGCGCTTCCTCACGCGCGGTTTGGACCATGCCTTCCGCAGGATCTGTATAGGTCACCAAACCTGCCCCGCCAACAATCGGAACTATGTCCAGCGAAGGGTGACCAGTTCCTCCGCCTATATCCAGCACAGATTGGCCCTGGCTAATCTGAGCGGCAGCAATTAAAGCGCTGGTAAGCGGAGCGAACATTTGCTCAATGTTCGCCTGATGCTTCTTCCAGTATTGAGATGATTCCTCCCAGGCCGCCAGAATTTCGTTTGCGTCGGTATCGGCCATGGCTATTTCGGATCCAGGGGCAGGCCTGCTTTTTCCCACGCTTCAAAACCGCCGTGCAGGGGATGGACATTCTTAAAACCGTGCTCCGCGAGTTGCTGCGCCACACGGGCGCTTGAGGCTTCGTGCGGTCAAGTGCAATAAGTAATTGCGGTGCGATCGTGAGGAATTTCTGAAAGGCGCTGCTCCACTTCCTCGGCCGGGACGCGTACGGCGCCGGGAAGCTTCGTAGTCGCCTCGGCCCATGCCTTCGGATTGCGCGTGTCAATAAACGTGAATTGCTCGCCGCGGTCCATTCTCTCTTTAACTTCGTCTACCGTGACACGTGTCGCTTCCATTCAATACCTCCTTCGGTCGCCAACTGCTAACCCATATCGAACAACAAAACTTCCGCAGGTTCCCTTCCTTCAATTTCAATTTTCACTTCATCAGTAATGCTGGCACCGTCGCCCTGTCTCAAATGGACATCGTTTACACGCACAGATCCTCTGGCCACCTGCACCCAAATTTTTCGATCGTTGCTAGTCGCATGAATGACCTGCTGACCCGCGTCCAACCTTGAAGCATAAACGTTGGCATCCTGATGAATCGTTACTGACCCATCACGGCCCTCCTCAGAAGCAATCAATGCAAGCTTGCCCTGTTTTGCTTCGTCCGAAAACATCTTCTGTTCGTAACCCGGTTCAAGCCCCTGCGCGTTAGGCATTATCCAGATCTGCAACAGATGCACAGGATCACTTAAAGAAGAGTTGGCTTCGCTATGGGCGACTCCGGTGCCAGCCGTCATGCGTTGAACATGGCCTGGTTTAATAACAGATCCGTTACCCATGCTGTCGCTATGGGCCAACCCGCCTTCCAGAACATAGGTGATGATCTCCATGTCGCGATGGGAATGTTTCGGAAATCCATGACCCGGGGCTACTCGATCTTCGTTAATCACGCGCAAACTGCCGAAGCTCATATGACGCTCATCGTAATATTGATCGAATGAGAACGTGTGATACGTATCGAGCCAACCGTGATCCAGATGGCCGCGCTCTTCAGCTTTTCGTATGGTGATCATGTGGTCCTTTAGGAAGTCAACGCCTTGGAGGTGCGCCGACCTGTCGGCGCTCTGGTCGGCTGCGACCTGTCGCAGCCTTTCTTATTGATGGCGCCGTCAAGCCGGCGCCGACCAAAGCGGCGTCGAGCCGCCGCACTCCAAGGAGTTGAGCAATATCCCTGCTAGTTCGTTTAATCCCTGAGCGTCATCGTTATCGAATCTGTTAACGGTAGGACTATCCAAATCGAGAACCCCTATCAACTGTCCATCCTTGAGCAAAGGCAGAACTATTTCTGAATTGGAAGCGCTGTCACAGGCAATGTGCCCGGGAAACTCGTGCACGTTTTCCACGATCACTGTTTGCTTTAGTTCAGCCGCAGTGCCGCAGACGCCTTTACCAAGCGCGATGCGAACACACGCCGGCATTCCGTGAAACGGGCCCAGCACCAGTTCGTTGTCTTTCAACAGATAGAACCCGACCCAATTCACGTCCGGCAGTGTGTTATAGAGCAGCGAAGAAAAGTTTGCCGCGTTGGCGATAAAGTCGTCTTCACCGTCGAATAGACTGCGTAGCTGCGCAGCCAAATGCGAATACAGCTCGGCTTTTGAGCTGTCTCTAGTTTCGCAACCCTGAAAGTCATACCTGTCTTCCTTCTCCGACGGCTCTGCCGTCTGATGTCCGGAAGGGCTCTGCCCTTCCGGACAACGCGCCTACGCAATCCGGTGCTACGCCCGGTGCGCCGGTTCCGTCATCATCGAACGCCTGATGCTAATGACCACTGATTTTGAAACCGGCGTATTGCTCTTCTCCGCAACACTGCGCAACGGCACTAACACGTTGGTCTCAGGAAAATAAGTCGCCGCGCAACGCCGGGGAATGCTGTATGGCACTACAGTAAAGCGTCTGGCTACACGTTGCTCGCCTTCGAAGTGACTGAACAAATCGACTAACTGTCCTTCAACCAGATTTGCCGCTTGTATGTCGTCGCGATTCAGAAACACGACGCGTCTGCCGTTGTAAATCCCACGGTAACGATCATCAAGGCCGTAGATGGACGTATTGAACTGATCGTGACTGCGAATCGTCATCATTAGATATTCATCCGGTTTCAAATCGTGTTTTGGCAAATCATGAACTGTAAAACACCGCTCGCCCACTCGCCGTTCTGAATATTCGCTCGCGAGCAGAGTTGGGAAGATAAAAACCGCCGGGACGCCGCACACGAATGTTGTAGTTGTCGAAGCCGGGCACAACTCGAGCAATGTGGTCTCGGATGCGATCGTAGTCATCGATCAACGACTGCCACTTGACCGCTGAACGTGTCGCCGATCGTCGCTTTCGCAAGCTGGCCGACTATGGCTGGTTCGCTCAAAAGTTGATCCGATGCCGGGTCAAGAAAGCCGCGTGATGCCTGGACCACAGCCATCGAATTCTCAGTGGTGACAAACTGCGGACCGCCAGCCTGCAGATCTGCCTCCGTGCGCCCAAGACACGGCAAAATCAACGCCTGTTCGCCTGTTACTACGTGCGCACGATTGAGCTTGGTGGAAACGTGGGCAGTCAGTCGACAACGGCGCAAAGCATCGGCAGTGAATTCGGTGTCGGGCGTTGCCGAGAGAAAGTTTCCTCCAAGGGCGAAGAACACGCGCGCCTTTCCATCATGCATTGCCTGGATCGCGCGAACCGTGTCGTAGCCGTGCCTGCGAGGAGGCTCGAAATTAAATTCTGTTCCCAGTTTGTCGAGGAATCCATCTACAGGTCGTTCCCAAATTCCCATGGTCCGATCGCCCTGCACGTTGCTGTGCCCACGAACGGGACACAGCCCCGCGCCAGGCTTTCCGATTTGCCCGCGCAATAGCATCAGGTTGACGATCTCCTGAATGTTGGCAACGGCGTTCTTATGTTGGGTCAACCCCATAGCCCAGCACACTATTGTTCTTTCTGACTCGATAAAAATTGTCGCCGCTTGTTCGATGTCTTCCCGGGCTATGCCACTTTGTTCCAGAATGCCTTCCCAGTTTTCGTTCGTAAGCGCGGCCGCAAATTCGTCGAAGCCTTGTGTGTATGCGTCTATAAACTCGCGGTCCAACACCTGGCCCGGCCGTTTGTCTTCTTCTGCCAGGACCGCTTTCATGATCCCCTTCAGCAGCGCGACATCGCCATTGATGCGCACTTGAAGAAAGAGATCTGCCAGCGCCGTTCCGCCTCCAACCCAGCCAACCACATCCTGCGGATGTTTGAACTGCGTCATGCCGACTTCCGGCAGCGGGTTGATATGGACCAGCCGGCAACCATTCTTTTTCGCCTTCTGCAACGCGCTTAGCATGCGCGGGTGATTGGTGCCAGGGTTTTGTCCAATCACGAAGATCGCCTGGGCCAGGTTGAAATCTTCCAGGGACACAGTTCCCTTACCCACACCTATGGTTTCACCCAACGCAGAACCGCTCGACTCATGGCACATGTTCGAACAGTCAGGAAGATTGTTGGTGCCGAACTGGCGTACGAACAACTGGTAAAGAAACGCGGCTTCGTTACTCGTACGGCCCGATGTGTAGAAGACCGCTTCGTCCGGGCTGTCCAGGCCGTTCAACTCGGTAGCGATGAGATCGAATGCATCGTTCCACGAGATCTCTTCGTAATGAGTGGCGCCTCTGCGCAACACCATTGGATTAGTGATCCGTCCCTGCTTGCCAAGCCAGTGATCAGACTGCAACGAAAGATCCGCGACGCTCCACTTTTGAAAGAACTCGGGTGTTACGCGTTTTGTGGTCGCTTCATCAGCAACGTGCTTAGCGCCGTTTTCGCAAAATTCTGCATGTGATCTTTCCTCGTCAGGTTCGGGCCAGGCGCAACCCGGGCAGTCGAATCCGGTCTTCTGATTTAGATTCAGAAGAGTGCGAACGCCTCGTACCACGCCCATTTCCGCCCACGTGGCCTTGGCGGTGGCGATGATAGAAGGAATGCCGCCGGCAACTTTGCTGGGAGGTTCGATCTGCACCAGACGCGGTTCCTCAGGCGTTTGCGCACTGGTCTGGGCTGAAGTTTTTTCCCGCTCCGACATTCGTGGGTCACCAAAGAATCAGATTGCGTTCGATTGTATTTCCCGGCGAGGTGTTTACAAAGCGGAGGGGGTTAAGAGTACAAGCTTCAGCTTGCACTGCATCGTGTAGAGTGAGGTCATTACCGCACCCTAGGTATAATCTGCCCGCAGGCCCGAAAGGCCGCCAATCGATAGCCCCGGCAGTAAGGCCGTGGATCACGTTCGTTTAAAGGTTCAGAGGCCCGAAGGGCCGACAGTCGAAAAGTGCCGATCCTTCGGACCTCATCTGGATTCCTTACTTAATCCACGCCTTACGGGCGTGGCTACTGACTCGCGGCCCTTCGGGCCTAAAACAGAGTACCGTCCCCATTCAACAGCGTAACCGCCTGCCCTACTCGCAACGTACCGTTCCGCAGGACGCGCGCATAGATACGCGAATAACCTGGGTGAACTTTTTGCGAGATGCGCTGATACTTTCCCTCCACGAAATACTGCGGGATGGTGTTGCAAGGCGTCGTGTAGCTCGTTAATTCAACCTGCACCTCGTCGCCGAGCGCTAAGCGTGTTCCAGGTTGCAGCTCGCTCCAATCCAAACCGGAAATTGTCACGTTCTCCCCCACCGCCCCGGGGAAGATAGGATGACCTTCCGCTTGTAACTCGAGAATCCGGTCGAGCGAAAACAAACACAGAGCGCGCTGTGGTCCACCGTGAATTTCGATGAAACGGTGGGCATCGCCCTCCATTCCCAGTTCATTCACTGCCGCCTCGATCACCGCTAACTTCGGAACGCCGCCGGGGGAAACGTTAAGTTGAAATATTCGTCCACTCATTTTGCGGCAATTGTAACCGTGAGACGGTGAAGAGTGAAAAGTAAAAAAAGTGAATAGTGAAAGGTGAAAAGCAAGCCACTCATCACTCATTACTCATCACTCATCACTCATCACTTTTCACTTTTCACTTTTCACTTTTCACTCAAAGGGTTTGACTTGCTCGCTTGTCATAGCTTAAAAACTTGTTCTCCCAAACTGAATCATAAGACAACTTCTTACCCGATGAGGAAAACTCGATGACTCGTTCAACTTTTCGCTGGACCCTGGTGTGTTTCGTTCTAATTGGGCTCGCGGTGTCCGCCGCTGCGCAAGTTAAGCCGGGTCGGGATCCGAATCAACCGATCGATGAGGAATACACTAAAAAGATTCGTGAATACACAACTGAGTCATTTTTCAATTCGCCTCTAACCGATTACTTACCGGCTTCTCCGCAAGTGCCGACGCCTAAGGTGGTGCTTGGAGACGTGGCGGGCGCGCCCGCAGAAACTGCCATACGCTGAAGAGGTGCATCGATATATGCGGCTGCTGGAAAAGGCCTCGCCGCGTGTAAAGGTTTATTCAATCGGAACTACTGAAGAAGGTCGCGAAATGATCGCGGTGGCCGTAGCTTCTGAGCAACTCCTCGCGAGACTCGATGAAAACAAGGCGCGGTTGGCAAAACTGGCCGACCCTCGTTTGATAAATCTCAATGATGACGAAGCCGATAAACTGGTCGCTGCGTCGTTCCCCATTTATTACATCACGGGTGCGCTTCACTCGAATGAGACTGGATCGCCGACTGCGCTAATGGAACTGGTCTACCGGCTGGCGGTTGACGATAGCGCCTACGTTAAGAACATTCGCGACAACGTCGTAACTTTGATCACTCCGGTGGTTGAGGTGGACGGCAGAAATCGCGCGGTCGATGTTTACAACTGGCATGTCGCCAATCCTAACTCCAACTGGCCGCCACTGGTTTACTGGGGCAAGTATGTGGCCCATGACAACAACCGTGATGCCATCGGATTGTCGCTCAAGTTAACCCGAAACGTGCTCAACACGTACATCGGCTGGAAGGCGATTGTGCTTCATGACCTGCACGAATCGGTTCCCTACCTCTACGACAACACGGTCGGAGATGGTCCATACAACGCATGGGTTGACCCCATTCTTACCGATGAATGGCAAATGATCGGCTGGAACAATGTTTCCGAGCTTACCAAGTTTGGCATGCCCGGCGTCTTTGCGCATGGAAACTTTGATACGTGGTCGCCCGGGTACTTGATGTTTATCGCCGCCACTCACAACGGCATTAGCAGGTTGTACGAGACGTTCGGCAATGCCGGCGCCGATACAGTCGAGCGCACGCTCGACCCGGATGAATACCAGCGCACCTGGTATCGCCAGAATCCGCCGCTGCCGAAAGCGAAATGGTCGCAAAGGAACAATAACAACTACCAGCAGACCGCGCTGTTAACGACGCTGAATTACTTCAGCAACAACAACAAGCTGTTTCTCAAGAATTTCTATTTGAAGAGCAAGCGCTCCGTGCAGAAGCCGAAAAATGAAGGCCCTGCTGCTTATGTGTTTTCTGCAGACGATCCGCGTCCCGGCGGCCAGGCCGATCTACTGAGGACGATTCAGGGCCAGGGAACGGAAGTTCATCGCGCGACGGCGCCTTTCACTATCACTACCGTAAAGAAGAAGCCAGCTCCATCGGCAACTTCGTCGCCGTCACCCTCGCCGTCTCCGAGCCGCCAGCCCAACACCTGAAACGAAAACTTTTCCCGCCGGAAGTTACATCGTTCGCATGGACCAGCCTTACAGCCGGATTACCGATGCAATTCTTGACTATCAGTACTGGGCTCCGAACGACCCGCAGACCGAAGTCTACGACGACACCGGTTGGACCATGGGCGAGTTGGGAAACGTTCAGGTAGTGCGGGTCACTGATGCGAGAGTGCTGAACGCGCCGATGGAACGGATAAATACCGAGATAAAGGCGGCGGGCGGAATCAACGGCGCGGGCTCCGTTTACCTGATTAACCACAACGCCGACAACAGCCTGGTTACACTTCGGTATCGCTTGAAGGATGCAGCGATCGAATCTGCGGAGGAACCTTTTGAAGTTGCCGGACGAAAATTCAATCGAGGCTCATTCATCATTAACAAAGTTGACGTCCCGGCGTTGCGACAGGTAGCGACGGACCTCGGCGTTCAGGTGTATGCGACTGCGACCGCGCCGGCGGTGAAAACTCATCCGGTCCGAGCGTCACGCATTGCACTGATGCATACCTGGCTCTCAACTCAGGATGAAGGTTGGTGGCGCCTGGCGTTGGATCAAATGGGCGTGCCTTACTCCTATATCAGCACGCAGGATGTCGCGAAAGACGCAGACTTGAGAAAGAAGTATGACGTCATCATCTTCGCGCCGGTTGGTAGTGGCACCGAACGGATCATCAATGGCATGCCGATGTGGGGGAACGCCATTCCGTGGAAGACGACTTCATTAACGCCGAACATCGGCAAGATAGATTCAACCGATGACATGCGGCCCGGGCTGGGTTATTCGGGTTTAATGAACTTGCAGAAGTTCACTCGCGATGGCGGTTTGTTTATCGGAGTCATGGACACAGCCGAGCTGGCGGTTTCGGCTGGCTTCACGCCCGGACTTTCAATCGCGCGCTCGCAGCGGCTGAAAGCCATCGGCGTGGTGTTGCGTTCGAAAGTAGTCGATGCAGCGAGTCCGATTGCATATGGCTACGGTGATACGCTTCCCATCTACACACACAACGGACCAATCTTTAATCTCAGCAATCTCGCAACAGGCAGAGGCGGGCGTCCGACACGTGAAACGCGGATGACAGGCCGAGGTAGTCCTGATGATCCGGACGTGGTCCAGGGCCGGCCTCCCGTGGATGCGCCCGAGATTCCCACGGCGGAGATTTGGCAGGCAGTGCCGCTAACGGATGAACAACGACGAAATGCAATCAACGTAATTCCACCGGCGATGCGTCCACGCGTAGTTTTTCGTTACGCTGACACGAAAGATTTGTTTGTTTCGGGATTGTTGGACGGCGGCGACGAAATTGCGCAGCACGCAATGATTGTCGACGTGCCTTCCGGTCAGGGTCACGTGTTGTTGTTTTCGAACAACCCGATGTGGCGCGGACAAACACGGGGTAGCTACTTCCTGGTTTTCAACGCCATCATGAACTTCGACAACCTGAACGCGGGAAGAAAACTGGACGAGAAGTAAAAGCAGACCAATTAAGAACATTTAGCGGGTCAAGCCACCCTTCCCGACCCTGAGACATGGATCTTGAGTCTTTAATCCAGCGTGCAGTGAGCCGGACGCGAGTTGAGACTCAAGATTGAATGTCTCAGGGTCGGAAAGGGTGATCACCCGCATCATTCCCGTTTAGGTTACTGCTTCGGCGCAGCCTTCACCAGCACCGTCTTGCCATCAATCGACAACAGCATTTCTCCCGACAGTGCCAGGATGCCTTGCCGGCCTTCTGAAACAAGCCGATCAACCAGTTTGTAAAACTCCGGTGTCCCGAATTCCACAGTCTGATCCGGCGTCAAATTCTTCTCGCGTTCCAGCACACTTGAATCAACCCAGCGATTGTTTCGCCGGAAGAATGTGCGGTCGGTGATCTGCTGCACACTGGTGATCTCGACGCGTTCAGCGTTTTGATTGAAGAAGAAGTTTGAACGATTCGCGCTCGCTTGCATGCGCTGTGCGCTCATATTTACGCCTTGCGTGACCCCGCCACGCCCGCTGCGTGTGAATTGCGCATTGTTCACCAAAGACAGGCGCGCTTGCTCATTCAGCGCATCTCGCTGCGAGAAGTCTGTGCCATCCGTCGCCAGAAAAGCGGTGTATTCCGTTAACACGCCGTACTCGGTCGAGAGCCGCACGATCTCATCAACCAACTCTTTCAACTTCGGATCGACAGCCGTGGCAGTACTGGCGTGGTTACTGACCAACGTCGTGCGGCCTCCGCCCGAACGAGCTGTAGCTGCATCGGCGCCGGCGTCGCTGATGGTTTCAATCAAACGCGCGATCTTCCGGCTGGCCCACAAGCGCGGAACAAAAGCATTGCGCGCAGTCGCTTTGGTTAAATCAAACTTCAAATCAAACGTGCGCGGGGTGCCGAGGTAGTTGCCAGTGACCCTGAAGTGAAGCGGTTGATTGTCCTGATACTGCCCGAGCAAAACAATCTGATCGCCTTCGAACACATCATTAAGCTCCGACGGCAGTAATTCACGAACGGCGCGGGTCGTGAGTGCGCCGCTCGGGTCGAGCGTGGCAAGTTGCGGATCCGCAAGCACCGGCCCTGACAGGCGCCGGAACACCTGCGAAACTTTCGTTTCCACATCTTCTTTGGGAAAGACAAACGTGGCGGTGGCGCGTGTTGCATTCGCCACAGACGTCAGCAACGGTGCATTAACGTCGAAGCCGACTCCGAAACTGAAGATGCGGCGCTTGTGTTTGTTCGCGGCGACCACGGAACTACGAATCGCTGATTCGCGTGTCTCGCCTGAAGTAGGCACGCCGTCAGTAAGAAAGATCGTCAGCGGCAACATCCGCGGCGTCGGCGCCTGGTTGAGCGCCTCTACCAACGCATCACGAATGTTGGTGCCGCCGTTGGCTCGGAGATTTCTTATGTAAGCTCGTGCCTGCGAGATCCGATCCCTGTCTTTGATCACGGGCCGCTCGGCAAAACGCGCCACCGTGTCAGAGTAGTCGATGATATTGAAAGCCTCGCCTTCCTCAAGTCCTTCTACCACTTGCAATGCCGCGGCGCGCGCTTGTTCCATCTTTTCGCCGGACATGCTGCCCGAGCGATCGATAACCAGTGTGACTTCCCGCTTAATTGCGCTGGCATTCTTACGTGCGTCTGCGGGCACGCCCGCGAGCATTAAGAAGTAACCGCCACCCACGCGCGCATCCGGATAGGCGAGCAACGACGCGGTGAGTCCATTTCCTTCAGTCAGATAAGAGAGCCTGAATGGACCGGGCTCGAGTTTGTTTTCACCGGCAACGCGAACGATTGCTGTTTCAGAAGCAGGCCGTTCGACAGCCACCTGATGGCTTGGTGAATAAACGGCGGAAATGGGAGATTTTGAACCGACGCGCACAGAGATCTTCCAGGGCGTCGCCGTAGCTTCGAAAGATTCGCTACGAGGTAAAACGTAGTCGATGCGATTCCCATCGGCTTTGAGTATGTGTTCATAGACCAGTCGAACACGTTGCGTGCCTCGCGCCGGCACAGGAAAGACGCTGGAACGAACGAGGTTGTATCCGGCAAATTCGAGCAGCGCCGGATCGCGAAGTTTGGCGACAATCGAACGATAGATCGCAGTCGCTTCTGCTTTGGGCAACAGTTTTGCCGTCGGCTCCTTCGCCGTGCCGACGAAGTCGAACCCTCGTAGCACCGCTCCTTCGGGAACCGGGACCAACATTTCGGCTTCCTGTTGTTGGCCGCTGGGATTCCTTAAACCGACCTCGAGTGTGGTTGTCGCTACCTGATGAACGATGCGGACCTCGGCAGCGACTTCGCTAATCTGAATGAGTTGCGCGTGGGCCCGCAGCGAGTACGCGCGCGATTGAGGGATGATGAGATTTGACGCAGTGGAGTGGAAACCGGCTGCGGTCATTGGTCCAACGGGATGGCCCGGAGCGATCTCCTGCGTTGTTGCCCTTTGAGTCATTAAACTGCCAACGGATATCGCGACAAATAAGGTTGCCGTGATCTGGATGAGTCTTCGCATATACACGTCTCCTGAAGCTGAATTTGTACTCAAATTGTAAGGTGGGCAAGTGACTGTGAACTGAGGTCCGAGACACGTTAGACATGGACGGACAAGAAGTTCACACCAGTTGAAACTCGGGAGAGTTGCTCCGCGTCAAGCGAGTAGAACACTCGTTCCCCGGGAATGAAATTGGGGAACCGCACATTGCGCGTTGCGGCTGAGATTCGGGAATGCTCCTGAGGGTTGCCTTGGACATAGTCTACTCCCTGGAGTGCGGCGGCTTGACGCCGCTTTGGTCGTGCGCCGTGCTTGATCGGCGCCAGTTAAATAAAAGGCTGCGACAGGTCGCAGCCGACAAAAGCGCCGACAGCCGGAGTCCCCGGCGCGGAAGTCGCGCTGATCTGTCGAGTCGGCGCACTCCAAGGTGTTTCCGCCTACTCGCGCCTAATCCACCAGGAGGTGTAACGCCCACCTGAAAGGTAATCAACGATCACGTTCATTGGGTCTGTCTTTTCGCGTATCTGTTTCCCCTGGAACTCAATACGTCCGCCTTTAACTTCGAATGGATAAGTTCCATGAGGCTTCCCATCCATCGTAAGCCGAAATGCATACCTACCATCGGCGCGTAGTAGCTCGGCAGCTTTGAGATATGCGTTCTTATCGCCACCTGCAGGTCGAAGTAAAAGATCTGCCTTTTGCCAGCGAGGGTCGAGACGAAACGATCCCGAATCTTCGCCAATCACTTTTCCATCTTTCAAGCTGACAAGCTTCAGCTCGTAAGGAGTTGATACTGTCGGTTGTTTGCCGGTTTTGTCCTGCACCCACGTAGTAAATCTCAGCGAGGACTCGGGATCATTCCGCTGGTAAAAAATGTTTCCGTACTCGTTCCAGGGACCCTCGATGAAGTAACGCGTGCCGGCGGGCTGATACGGATCTTCGTTCTTCCCTTCGATGATCGTGAACGGAAAACGGTAAAACGGCTTGTCGTCCGCCGCAAACTCCAACACGTAGCTACCAGCAGTTAACGGTTTAACGGACTGATACCCACCCACAACTTTGTAACGACTCAATTCCCAAAGGCCGCTGATCTTTTCGCCGTACCAGACATAAGTGTTGAGCGCTTTGCCGTCAGCAGTTTTGATTACGGTCGTAAGTTTTCCACCAACATCAGGATCGTAAGCGTAAACCGACGTGCTCTGTTTGGCCGGATTAGGCAGGCACGGTGCATAAAGTTTGTCGATGTTAAGACGGCCATCAGCGTATCCGACGTTCACAGAACCGAGTAAATTCCAAAAGCTAATACCGGGAACACAAGGCGGTTGTGGGGGCTGGGCCTGTGCAAACGTAATAGACGATAAGTGTGAACAGAAGAAAGGCTGACCCGGTTATTTTCCGATTCATCTAAACTCCTTTTAGTGTAAAAACTGGTAAACGTTGATTAGGCTATTCACGAGGTAACACCTTGACCTCACAAGAAGCTGCGATTAGATGCTGCTGTCCGTCGTTAACTTCGGCCGTTACCTCTATTGTTACGCCCGCAAGGCCAGCGGTATCCACGACGAACGTATTCTTGTCACTCTTGATACATTTTCCGGCGCTTACCGTCCATTGATATCGCGCGTTGGATCTGTAAAATGAGCATGTAATGTGACTTGCTCACCTTCCATGACAGGGAGCTGGGGGCAGGTCAGGCCTATTAACGGTGTCACGCCTCGGTTAATATTCTCCGAAAGGCGGGCCAGCTTCTCAAAAGAATCATGGACGGCGCTATATGACCGTTGAAGCTTGGAATCGGAACCATCCTTTGCATCGCGAGCGAACTTGGAAATGGCTTTGCTAAACCTCTTCAGTTCCTTTTCCATCTCCTCAGGAACGAGCGAATTCACGGCACGCCACGTTTCACAATTGCCTTTCCACGTCGCACTAGTTCAGCTGGCCTGAGATCGGATGCGACGCGTAGTCCTTGTTCAGGC
The DNA here is from genome assembly GCA_963786645.1 of Blastocatellia bacterium. GTDB lineage: Bacteria > Acidobacteriota > Blastocatellia > Pyrinomonadales > Pyrinomonadaceae > PSRF01. The sequence continues at coordinate 373,597 of CAWAZW010000008.1, read as the reverse complement.
AGTGCCTCATGCTCTAAGAGGATGAAGCACGTCATGAAACTCTTCATATTCTTTGAAGGCTGAAACGCATGTTGCGCGACGCCGGCGACAGATAAAGTAGCGACACACAAAAGAAGAAGAACAACTGAGAAACGAAATGTATTCATTAGAGTTGCTCCGCGCACAGGCTGGAAAACAATAGCTTAGCGATTATAATCCGAAACGCATTAAAACTCCTTTCGGCAGTCCGATAGGCTCGTTCGTCGCGTTGTCCTAAAGAACGATCCACGAAATACACGAACTAGCACGAAGAACTACACGATTTCGTGCTCGTTTCGTGCAGTTCGTGGATCCTCTTGTTCTTCTGTATGTTGACGTACACGCGTATCGTCGAAGTCAGTCTTACGAGTAAACAATGACTGAAAAAAGTATCCAGGAAACTTTCGCGCCGAATCTCGCATGCTTCGGCTGTGGTCCGGCAAACGAAAAGGTTCTACACGTTCGCAGTTTTCCGCAGGGCGAGGAAGTCGTCGCTGAGTGGCAAGCGAAAACCGAATATGAAGCCTTCCCGGGCATGTTGTCCGGCGGCATCATCGGCACTCTGCTCGATTGTCATTGCAACTGGACCGCGGCGTATCACTTGATGCAGCGCGCTAAACTCGATAAACCACCGTGCACGGTCACGGCTGACTACACGATCAAGCTCTTGAGGCCAACGCCAACGGATAAACCTATCCGTCTGGTTGCGCGTGTCGTTGAATCAACCGATGATCGCGCGATTGTTGAAGGCGAACTAATCGCTCATGACAGAGTTACTGCCACGTGCCGCGGCACGTTTGTCGCGGTCAAGCCCGGCCATCCGGCTTATCACCGTTGGTAGTAGGACACGCAATCTGTTAGTTTGCGTCCTCATTATCGAAATCATTACGACAAACAAGAATGTCTGTCGCTACGAATGATCTCAATGCCTGATCTCATTCAACGTCCGCGCCGCTTACGCAGAACTGAAAGCCTGCGTGCCCTGGTCCGCGAAACTCGTCTCCATTCAGACAATTTTGTCTTGCCGTTATTCGCCTGTCCGGGCAAGGGCGTGCGAAAAGAGATTTCTTCGATGCCGGGCGTTCACAACCTCTCCATCGATGAGATTGCGCGAGAAGCGGCTGAAGCCGAACAGATGGGGATCAAGAGTGTGATTTTGTTTGGTCTCCCCGAATCGAAAGATGAGCAGGGCTCCGGCGCGTTCCACAAAAATGGAATTGTCCAGCAGGCTGTGCGCGCGATTCGCGAGTCGGCGCCGCAACTCGCGATCATGACTGATACCTGCCTTTGCGAATACACCTCGCATGGACACTGCGGTGTGGTTAGTGATGGCGAAGTTGTCAATGATGCTTCACTCGAGTTGCTGGCGCGGACCGCAGTGAGTCAGGCTGAGGCTGGAGCCGACGTGGTGGCGCCTTCGGCAATGATGGATGGCCAAGTAGGCGCTATCCGCGAAGCTCTCGACGACGCCGGGTTTGAACAGGTCGCGATTTTGGCTTACGCAATTAAGTATGCATCTGCTTTCTATGGTCCATTCCGCGAGGCCGCTGAGAGCGCGCCCGCTTTCGGCGACAGACGCGCATATCAAATGGATTCCGCAAACGTCCGGGAAGCAATGCGTGAAGCAGAACTCGACGAGGCTGAAGGCGCCGACATGTTGATGGTGAAACCTGCAACCGTTTACCTCGACGTCCTGAGGGCCGTTCGCGAGAATTTCGATCTGCCGTTGGCTGCGTATCACGTGTCCGGCGAGTACGCGATGATCAAAGCCGCCGCGCGAAACGGTTGGATAGACGAACAACGCGCAATGATCGAAACATTAACGAGCATAAAACGCGCTGGCGCCGACATAATTGTCACTTACTTTGCGCGTGAAGCGGCTCGCGTGTTACGAGCAACCTAACGAACAAGGATGGGCCAGTCATGAACTGGATGATGCAGTTTGAGATAATCGGCGAGGTGGCCCTGGCGATGTTGCTGGGCGGCGTAATTGGATTCGAACGTGAGGTCGCGGATAAACCTGCGGGGTTTCGCACGCAAATGCTCGTGGCCGGCGCCGCCGCTTTGCTGGTAGGTCTGGCAGACGCGATGCTTTTGCGTTTCCTCATCGAGGGCAAAACGAGTGTAACGGCAGATCCAATTCGTATCGTGGAAGCGATCGTCACCGGCATAAGCTTTCTGGGTGCCGGAACGATCTTTCGCAAGGACGCCAGCGAACAAGTTCAGGGACTGACAACGGCTGCTTCCATCCTGCTGTGTGCGGCGGTAGGAATCAGCGTCGCGTTAAGGCAGTTTGCGCTTGCAGTCGGTGTGACCTTGCTGGCGCTGATTGTTTTGCGAGGCCTCACCGGTGTTGAGAACTGGATGACGAAGAAGAAGTAATAGTGCACTCAACACTCTTTTCGTGTTGCTTCGTGTAATTCGTGGATCGCTTTTGATCGACTTTAAAACGATCCACGAAATAACACGAAAAGTTGAGTCCCGGTACCGTTGACCGGTTTATTAGGGCGCTCCACACGAACTTTACACGCAACCTTGTAATCGACTTGCACGTCTAAGACAGCATCCACGCGAAATGAAGACTTAGCCGGACCCGAGGGCCATGAGCTTCTTTCTGCACCACGAACGAAAAACTCTAAAATACGCCGGTTTCGCAGCCATCCTGTTGTCTCTGGGGCTGATCGACCGGGTTGACGCGCAGTCTGGGCGGCGCGGACCGAAGCCCTCTCCGAGTCGCAGTCCGCCTCCGGCACTGCCTCCTTCAGAGGATCTTAAAGTCAAACCAGCTCCAGTGCTTCCGCTCGGCGGCCTCAATCAGAAGGTCCATCTCTTGATTGGAAGGAAAATAACTAGCCGGCACCTGCAGAGCGAGGATGCCATCTTCGCCAGCTTCGTTAATCGCCTAAACGCATACGCCAACGTGACGGGCGCTTCGATAGGCGATCTGAAACGGCAGGACGCAGTCATTCAAGCGAGGCGCGAAACAGAATCGTTCGTCGTGCTGTTAAGTTTTGACATCGACAGTTTTCAGAACGGCACTATTATCCTTAACTCGCCTGACCTCCAGGTTGAATACCAAATCCTGGAGCCTCGCACCGGAAAGAAACTGACGCACGGCAAGGTGTATTTTCAGTCGATTGGCGGCGGGCGGATGCGCAAAAGTGAGTGGCCGGGCGGGACGCCTATCAGGATAACTGCCGAAGCAGCCGGCATTGAGGCAGCCGATCACGTACACGATTGGTTGAGACTTGATGAAGTTCGGAAGAAATGCCCGATTAGCGGATAAGGAAAGCCACTTGTCTGTAATTCGTGGATCGCTTTTGATCGAGAACCATCCAAAATACACGAACCAGGGTTGAGTCGTTAACCAAGTCCGGTTGGACAGAAACGCACTCCCGCATTTATCCGTGGAATTGTGGCCAATCACTTCAGTTCGTCGAGCGCTGCACCCAACCGCGACAATCCTTCCACCAACATTTCTGGCTCGCCGCCCAGACCGATTCGAAAATGTTCGGGCATTTCGAAGAACCTTCCGGGTACCACAGAAGTTTCATACTTCTCTCGCAACAATTCGAAAAGCTTTTCAGCCTTTCCATTCTTTACCCGCGGAAACATGATCGATCCCTGGTCTGGTCGTATTGTTTCCAAGTCGTCTCGCGAATCCAAAAACTGGTTGATCGTCTCGCGATTTTTATCCAGTCGCGCCTTCGCATCGAGTGCGATATGACCTAGTTGCTGCAAGGCAAGCACGCTAAGCCGTTCACCGGCATGCACAGGCGTGGCCGCAAAAAGATCATTTAGTCGCCACATCTGCGCGGCCAAACCAGCCTCCGCGAAAATCCAACCGCAACGAAGTCCGCTTAGGCCGTAAGCCTTGGTCAAACTACTTGTCGCAATAAACTCTGGCCCGAGATGAAATGCAGACGCTGGTGAATCTTCAAACAGCATCTCCAGATAAACTTCATCAACCAGGACGTAGGCGCCAACAGTCTTCGCTATCTCACCAACTGCCAAGAGCGACGGCGCATCAATAGAAATGCCGCTTGGGTTATGAAAATTGGTGAGCACAATCAGGCGTGTTCGCTTACTTACATGCTTTTCAATCTCATGCGTCGCGATGCGAAAGCCCTCATTGAAGCGCCTATCAAATCGTAGAATCCGCGCTCCCAGATATCTCGTCAGGGCCAGTAATGGTTCGTAGGCGGGGCGCTCGATTAGCACCTCATCACCGGGGCTGATCAATGCCGCCATAGCCAGGTGGTTCGCGAATGTAGTGCCGGCTGCGGTAACGATGTTTTTCGGATCAACCTGATAACGTTCAGACAATCCATGAATCAATGGTTCATAGCCGTAGCCGGTTAGTCCGGTGATTTCGAGGTCATCCAGGCTGACGTCGAGGGCGCTCAAGCTTAGATTCGCGAGCCCGCTGGTCGCCAAGTTAAACCTGGCACCTGACTGCGTCTTGGCCCAGTGCATGTACTCAGACTGACGAGTCGTCAATTTGTTCACTAATAGGCTTCATTGCTTGTTCCTGGCTCGCCAGAAAAAGTAAACAGGTATGCCGGCCAGCACTATGGCAAGTCCAATTGCTGTGTTGCGAGGATAACGGTAGACGGTATTAATCACGACCAGCCAACAAATGATGACAAATGCCAACGTCGTGACGGGATGACCCGGCACTCTCGTGAACCCTTCCTCTTTCTCGGTTCCATTACCCCTTCGCCTGAGAACAAAAAGGCACGCTGCTGTCGCGCCGAAGAAGATGAAATCAACAGAAACTACGTAATTCAAAATCTGTTCGTATTTACCCCAATAGGCAATCGCGATGGCCATCACTCCCTGCAAGGTGATGGAAACAACGGGAGCGTGCGTTTTCGGATGCAGTTTCGCAACGCTACGGAAAAACAGTCCGTCCTCCGCCATTGCGAAGTAAACGCGGGGCGCCGTCAACATTCCCTGGCTGAGAAATCCGACGGTGGAGATGGCAATGCCTGCGGCAATCAGGCGCGCGCCTGTTTCCCCGAGCGCCAGCCGCATGACATCTGAAGCTGGAGTCGTCGTATTTGCGAGGCCCGGTACACCGAGCACTCCGACGTACACAAAGTTGGCAGCGAGGTACAGGAACACAACGCCCGCTACGCCAATCAACAAAGCGCGCGGAAGATTTTTTCGTGGCTCCCGAATTTCACTCGCGACAAATGTTGATGTTTGCCAACCACCGTAGGCAAACAGCACCGGCACCATCGCGGCCCCAATCACTGTTAACGTATTCAAGCCAAAACCACCCGCAACGATTGAGATACCGTCAGTTTGGGCCGTCTGACTTGGACCGATCACCCACAAACCACAGATTATCAGAGTCAGCAGTGCGGCGATCTTCAACACCATGAAGAGATTTTGAACGGAACTTCCTGCGCGCACTCCGAGACAATTGATCACTGTCAGGATAGCCAGGGCGATGGCCGCTATGAGCCAGTCCGCAACGTCCAAACCTGTCAGTTGTAGAAAGTATCGGGCGAAAGTCACCGCGACAGCCGCCATCCCTCCTGTTTGTATGACCAGCAACAACGCCCAGCCATAAAGAAATGCGACCAGTGGATGAAATGCATCGCGAAGATAAGCATACTGGCCGCCTACTTCGGGTCGGAGGGCGGCGAGTTCGGCCCATATGAAGGCGGCTGCGAGGGCTATCAATCCGCCGAGCGCCCAAACGCCGAGGACTGCCGCAGGTGAACCGAGCAACCGCGCGACGACGTATGCGTTAATAAAGATTCCCGAACCGATGATGCCGCCCATGACGATCATGGTGGCGTCAAACAAACCCAGGCGACGCACGAGACCGACGTCTGAAGGTTCATCCTTGCGCAGCTTATTCATTTGAAAGATACTGAGGCGCTTTAACCTTCGGAAAGCGATTCAACTTGGGTACTGGACAAACAGGCACTTTCGTTTTGTTTCGTGTAATTTCGCGAAAGATTTTGGCGTCGGAAATAAATTATCTCAGTTCTGGTATAAACCCGTCCACGTTCGGTTTCGTTATGGCGAATAAGGAACCCACCTCGAAGATTCCGGCCACTCAATGGTTGTGGCTGTTTGTTCTTACTTACGTCATTCACATCGCTGAAGAATTCTGGGGCGGCGAAGGTTATTCGGCACACTTGCTAAAGAACAGAGGCGTTTATATGTCGCCAACGCGGTTCCTAGTCGCGCAGGCGATCGGGACAGCGCTAATGGCTGCGGGTGTGTTGATTGCCAACCGACTGAAGTTCCCAAACGCGATGGCTGTCATTTTCGGAGCGGCCGTCCTGGGAAACGCCATTTACCTTAGTGAATTCGTTACGCGTGCAGACGTACGAACCCGGCCTGATCTCAGCAATAATAATCTGGATACCTCTTGGCCTGTTCTCAATCTTATATTTCCGAAGCCGCGTTCTGAACAAAAAGCGCTTCTGGATATCAATTGCCATTGGAGTAGGGATAAACTTCGTGATCGCCATTATCACTTTGAGCAGCGGGAGACTCTGATTGCCCAAAACAAAACCGGAGCCTTGTCGAACAGCTCCGGTTTGTCTTCCTGTCCAGGTTAACGCTTTAGAAACTGCCACTGGCACCCTTGAATCCATGAAGCGCCTGCTTCAATCCCCAGGTGATCACGCGCATGTTGTCGTAGCAGTAGCCGAGAATGTAGTTGCAGGTCGACAAGCAATGTTTGGTGCAGTCTACTTTCATCTCGTCCAGTTGCGTGACGTCAAACTTGTGATTCCCGACCACGCCCCAGTCGTGTGTCGCGGAATACATTGGGAAGCACGGCGCGAGTGAGCCATCGGTGCGGATGATCAACGAATTCTGGCCTGCGCGACATTGCCAAGGTGGCACCTTACCGCGCATCAACTGCTTCATGTCTTCCATGTGCTGGATGGGATTCACCATCTTGTAGCCGTGGTTGATGCGCTTGTCGTTGAGATAGTCCAGCAGCGCATCCACCTTGGGCCAGTCGTCCGGAGTTAAGTACGTCTGGTTCTCGTTCAAGTGTTTGAAATGCGTCTGCTCAGTCATCGGCGTCTCATTGATGTGGTAATCGGTGGCGATGCCGTTGTCGTGAGCAATTTCCGTCAGTTCCTTCACATCGTCCATATTGTTGTGACAGATGTTGATATTGAACATGACACTGTAGCCATAGTAATGCTGACGCTTGACCAGGTAATCGAAGTTCGCGCGTATAGGCTCGAGGGCCTTCGGCAAAGATTTCCTGTCTCTTACTGAATCCACCGCCAAATTCACCGTGGCCACGCCCGCGTCGCCCAGCCGATCAATCACGTCCGGTTTCATCAACCGTCCATTGGTCGGCAGATAAACAAAGATGTCGTTCTTCGCGCTGTAGTAAACAATCTTGTGAATAAACTTCGGCCGCAGCAGCGGCTCACCACCCATCAGCGCGAGTACGCGGGAGCCAATCGAATGCAGCCAATCGATTGAACGCTTCGCCACGTCTTCAGTCATTCCCTTCACGGTGTTGTTGTATGACCAGCAATAGTGGCAATCCAGATTACATTTCCACTCGGTAAACAGGTAGGGAATGATTGGCCGCAAGCTCCTTACTATGCCAGCGCGACTTAAAATAAGGAGCACCCCACGTTTTCCAGGTTCGAAGCGCATTTAGTTTTTGATACTCGCGCTTCGTCATTTCTACGGGATTGGGATGTTGTGGATAGATCGGTTCCGGCAACACTTCTTCCGGCTTTGGCTCCAGCTTCGGCCGCGCTTCGGCGTTATAAAGAATCTGATGGAGCTTCTGATCGATGCGAAACGCCGGGGCGTCCGTCCCTTGATCGCTGGCGGTATTTACAGGGAGGCCGCTCGGAATGTTCTCCTGAATTTGGGCCATGATTTGTCCTCTCTGATTAGGCGAATCAGCGCGAGCGCGCTGTGTTGTGTATACAACCTCTTCGAAAAAAGGAATTGCGCCAACCCACTGCGCATTGGAGTCTACCTCGTTTAGGATTGCAAACAGTGCGTGACAGTCCGGCGAGTTCTGACTCCAGATCGGGCCGAGTATTCTCTAATTTGAAATGGAATTGCAAGCATTTAAGTTCTTTCCCAACATCTGCGTCAACCCCAGTTGCGCGACGATTTGAATCACGCTAACCTTACCCCTTTTGAATAACCGCCCGCTCAGCACAAGACCATTGCAATCGCCTCCACATAAGAGATCCGAAGGACCAAACCTTGGCCGCTAGCGCAGACGCAATCATCACCGCGGCGTTGAGACCCGAGCTTTTTGCGGAGCGGGGGCCGGTATCCATAAGCCGCACTGTGCTTATCGCCACGCTCTCGCTTCTGGTAGTTGTCGGATTCGGGTGGCGCGCTTCCAGGTTGAGCGCGGAGGGTCTAAGCGAAGACGAACTTAACAAACTTCAGGCAGTGGCCGACTATCGGGCAAATGGCCTAACTGCGGCAAACGGCGAGCATCCTTTCCTGATGAAGGCTTTGCAAACTTCCAGTTTGTTTCTCGCTGAAAAGTGGAACGCCTCTTCATTTGGCGCCGCCAGATCGATTTCACCCGAGACGGCTTTGCGACTGCCGGGTGCTCTTTTTGGCGCGCTGACCATTGTTCTCATTTACCTGCTCGCCTCCGAACTCTTCGGCGCCGAGGTTGGTTTGATTGCCGCCGCGCTTTGGACGTTTGATCCGACAGCAATCGGATTGAATCGAATTGCCAAAGAAGACTCGTTTCTACTCTTCTTCTTTTTGCTAGCCAACGTTTTTTGGTTGCGGGGTCAACGTGTGGCGGAAAACCAGTCCGGCGAACGACCCGAGAAGTACTACTGGCTCACGGCAGCTGCGTTCGGGGCCATGTTGGCTTCCAAATATTTACCCCAAGCACTAACGATCAGCTTCGCGTATTACTGGTTGTTCCAGAGAATTCCGGAAACGCGTTGGCGTCTCGGCAAAAAGCGCATGTTGATCTTTTTCAGTGTCATGGGACTGTCGTTCCTGGTGCTAAACCCAACGATATTACTGCCGGCCACGTGGCGACAGATGGGTTTATTTGCCGGACAAAAATTAGTTGGTCACGACGGGTACGAGTTTATGGGCCAACTTTACAGTCACCGCATGACTGACTGGCTGAAGGGCATACCCTGGTATTTCTACCATCTGATGGTAGCTGTGAAGTTACCTGTCTTGACTGTGATCGGATTTGTGATCGGTGTGCCCTTGCTGTTCCGGCGCAAACTTGGTGACGGGCGTTACTTCATCGGGCTCTGGCTGCTGCTCTGGATGATGACTTTCAGTTTTGCCGGTGGGAAGTTCATGCGCTATTTCACACTCGTTTTGCCCGCATTGTTAATCACGGCGGCGCTGGGAGTTCAGTTCGCGAGTTGTTGGCTTGCCCGGTTGGTTTCGCGTTTGCTTTCCGCGCAATGGCCGCGTGTATACCTGCGTGCCGCGGTCGCGCTGCTGGTGGTTGCCGGCGCCGTCAAGGCATCGGCAGATGCGGCCCCATATTTCAGACTCTATACAAACGAATTCGGTGGCGGCATGAAGAACGCCGGCTATTTCTTTCCGCATGATGAGTTTTACGATGCCAGCATGCGGGACGTGATGTTTGAGATTGCAAAACGAGCCAGGCTCGGCGCCAAGGTGGCGAGTGAGACGCCGAGCGTCGCCGCCTATTACGCCCAACGAGCGAATCGTCCAGATTTGGTGTGTGTCATGCTTTCGGATCCGCAGGCTTTGAGATTACTTAATGAAGGCGACTTTGTAATAGATGCTCGGGGCCGGCGTTACTTCAGTAATGAATTGGTGCTGGCTAAGCTCAGAGAAACCACCTCTCCGGTATTGCAAGTTTCGATTACGGGCGTACCCTCAGCTTCCGTTTATATGCTGGATCAAAAGTCTCGAGCGATGATTATCGATGCGGTTTCGTCTGCCGCCCATTAGCTATAGCGAGCGTCACTCGCTCTTAGCGCCTACCGAGTTTAAACTCCCAAAACTGCCAGTAAAAAATTGGCGTTCCAAAGCTTGAAATTGGGATCGAGGTGTCGTATTGTCCGCCCATCTCGGACGCTAACAGGTTGGATCCTCAGAGCTTGCTCACGTCGCTTGCACCAGCCTGCAAGGTCTTTGTTCGTTCTCCAACATTTCGCGTCCGTACTTTCTCGACATTTTGAAATCAAAGTTTATGCTTCATCCGGCAACACTCACGCACCTTTGACTAACTTACTCAACGTGATGCCTTTCTCGCCATTGCGAATTGGGCCACCTCTACAGTCCGCGTCCAGCGGATCGGGGGACTAAGTTCATGTATCAACTCAATTTTCTGATGTCTCGGCATGCGTTGGCCGATCTGCCCCCTAACATGCCCATTGATATTTTGCTGGCGCTGCCCCCCTACGTTACAGATCCCGCAGATCCAGGTTCGCTCTTTAACCTTCCAGGCGCGATTAATGATTTGATGGGGTCGCAGGGATGGGAAACCGCTACGGCTGTGCTTAGGCCATTCATCTGGGCACCCCAGTGGACCGACGCGCAGCTTTATGAGTTTGCCTCCTCAAGCTTTGGCCAAACTAAACACCAGTTCCCCAAACTAGACCCACGCGCACTACGTGCCCCTTGGAGGGAGTACGAGATCATTCACTTCGTCGGAGACCTCGTTACTCGCGACGAAATTCCGGGTGTGGTCACTACTAAGGCACCGTTAAGCGAATCTTCTTTCGGGGTCATAAGGAATGGTCTACGAGCTGCAAACACGCGGCTTCTCATCCTGCAGAATCCCAGCTCCCCTGATTCGACGCCGCCTGACCTCTACTACTCAGCCGCGAAGCGTTTGGCGGAAGCGCTTATTGCCGATGGTGGACCCGCAGTCCTTGTCATTTCCGAAGCAGAAAATTCGGACGTGGTAAACCAGTATCTGGCGAATTTCTACGCGAATATTGTTCACAACCAACCCTTGCCCGAAGCTGCAAGTCCCGATACGAATATTGATCGGCGTATTTCGTCCAGTCTCTTTATCGGTGAAGGAGGCGAGGAGTTACTTTCGTTTAGCAGATTGCGCGACGTTTTGTATGAAAGGGTGCAAGCCGCCCGTCAGTCGGTTGAACCCTTAACTCGTATGTCCTACCGGAAGACTTTAGACAAAATGATCCCTTATCTGCCTTCACAGCAGGTTCAGGATCTGGAAGAGCGAGTGGCTAGTCTCGAGAACGAGTTCAGCGACCGCGCATCTGCAGTACTCGAGAAAACCCGGACTATGCGAGAGGAACTGGATTTCAGCCACGAGACCGGTGGCGCAATACCACTTGGCCATACTACCCGGGCCATGCGTTCTATCGATAAGGAAGTGGCTAACCTCAATGTTCTTTACCCACAAACCCTTGAGGAACTCAAGACTGAACTGAACGCACAAGCGCAGAGTGCTCCGCGTGTTCTCAACGCGGGGTTCGCTGATCCTAGCAAAGGTGTGGTGCTTGAACCACGGCAGCCACTGGTTGCCGGCCAGGAATATGATCTACTCGTAGACATTGGGCCCAAATGGAGCAGGGTCAAGAGCCTGGTGACGGGCAGTGAGAACTTCCCCGAATCCGCGTTACCACCTGATGAAGACGGATATCCCATTCACGCCGTGTTTGTCAGCAATGATACGGATCCTAAGTTCTTTTCAGATTGGTTGTACGTTCCCCGTCAGACTGGTCGGAGCTTTCCTTACGACATCGTCGAGAAACAAAAAGCGAAGGAGAGCGGGCCTGTCGCGTTCCGCTTGAAAGCACCACTGCTGAGCGACACAAAAGAAATAACCGCCCAACTTCATGGACGACTCTGCCTCTACTACGAGAACAACCTCTTACAGTCTGCGCGGGTGCAGGCCTCCGTTGCCAGGTCGGCAGAGGTGTCGCTCGAAATCGATAATGTGATCGATGTCGATTACGTGTTATCGGGCAGCGTGCAGCGTCTGGATCAATATGCCACGCGGAAACTTAAGTTCGCGAAGGATGACATCAGCCGGGAGCATCCTATCGCGGTAAACCTAACGTTGAACGATGATGGTAAGGAGCACCGCATACTTGTGCGCCAGCACGATGAGTTACCGAGTGCGGCGCCTGCGAACAACGCGCCTGTAGGTTGGACTCCATTTGACGCGGATGCCGGGCGGCAGGCCCTTGAGGATGCGCGTGAAGATCTAAAATCCTGCTTCTATTTACGGGATGAAAGCACGGGCGAGCCCGTTCTCGATGGCAATGGTGAGCCGATCATCGGAATCAGCGAAGATGCAAATCCTGCTCAGAACAACCGGAAAACTAAAAAACAATTTCTTTGGGATCTTCTGATTTTAGCGAGGCTTGGCAGAAAGCTGTTCAATAAAGCCTTCAACGATGTAAGACCCGAAGGTAAGTGGTCCACTAATGCTGAATGGACCAACTCCTTGCGCCAGAAGCTGGAAACCAGCTCAATCATCCAGGTTTCACGTACCGGGCCAGCCAACTACGTTTTTCCCTGGACCCTTGTTTACCAGTATCCGCTGCCGGGTCCATCTGCCCGCATCCAGTTTTGTAAGGTGACCCAGGAGTGGGACGAGAGCGGCGACCGCACAAAACAACCTGAGAAAAGCTGTCCCTGGCGTGCCGAGCCGTGGCACGCAGAGAATGTCATCTGCCCATACGGCTTCTGGGGTCTTAATCACATTATCGAGCAACCGATTCCTGCGCTGCGCAAACTTGCCGACGGAAAATACGCGCTCCAGGATGCGACAGATAAAATCGTGATGGGGCCACTCAATCTGGATCTCTCCGTCAGTGTTACCCACGACCTGTCGCCAACAGCTGTTGACCAGCATCTAAAGCGCCTCGGTAGTATTCCACCTTACCAACTGCGCCCGCCCCATCCAGCCGACGACACCGACAAAGTTCGTTCAATGTTGAAGGCGGCGACTCTCGTCTATTTTCTGTGTCACGGTGAGTACGACACAAACAAAAAAGAGCCATACCTGAGCATCGGCCTGCGCGATGGCAATGACCTTCACCGCATCTATCCGAATACTCTGCACGATTGGGCAGACGCCGCTGACTTGACGGCATGGGGAACACAACGGCCGTTAATCTTTATCAACGGTTGTCACACCGCGAATCTAACTCCAGGCGAAGTCCTGAACTTCGTAACTGCCTTCGGTTTTGCGGGAGCCAGCGGCGTGATCGGTACGGAGGTCAGTGTGCTCGCAAACGTGGCAATTGAAATGGCCGAGTTGCTGTTTGGGAAGATTGCCGCAGACATGCCGGTGGGCCAGGCCATGTATCAAACGCGATGGGAATTAGCGAACAAGGGTAACCTTCTTGGCCTCGCTTACACGTTATTTTGCCTGGCCAACCTGCATGTCGCTCGGAACTAATGAGGTCGAGTGCCGAGGCGCATTTGGACCACCCGCTCCGATATTTTTGCGAGCAAGTTCACGCGGGAAGTTGAAATCGTGAAGAACTCAACCCGCTACTCCGGGGAGGCCACTGCCTCCTGCTGCTGGTCCACCCCCGCCGCTGTTCATGATCTTACCTTTCGGCGGCTCGGTGCCTAACCATGTGCCCACCGTCTTGCGACCCTCGGGGCCTTCAACCATGATCGACACGATCAGGTACAGAAAGAAGCCTACCAGTAGTCCAATGCAGTAACCGCCGAACGCGCCAGTCCCTGGTGACCAGATTCCCGTAATGGCGGCGCCGCCGACTGCGCCAATCACGGTGGCAATATCAGATAGACCGCTCGCGGCCTGGTTGCGTCTGAGGGTTCGATAACAAACCCAGCCAATCACCACACCAAAGCAAACCGCTCCCACAAAAGTTAGAGTTGTATCGTCAGGCATATTCTTACTCCTTTGAATTTATCCCGGAAGATTCGAACACGAAGGGTGAATGGACCTTCATGGCGAGTGTGAAATGTTAAGGAAGTACCGTAGTAACAAGGCCCGGTGAAAGAGACCTACGGCGGGATTGCAAGGAAACTTCTCACCGCAGTGGGCGCAATCTATCATCCGTCGACGCCCGTTGCAAGAATATCAGTGCGGCTGGGGCGAGTTAGTTGTGTGTCGAGACAATGTGAAGTGCACTAACGACTGCGCTGCGCCAGCCTCGTAAGGAACAGCTTCGCGGTTCAGCGTCTCACTTCAACTTCTAAGGGTTTCGCGTCCTGAGCGTCGTAACCTTCAGGCCAATTTGAAATGTTCACTCCATAAGGCCAATCAGCACCCGGCTCCACTTCAAACCTAACGGTAACCGGCAAGCCGCGCATGGCCTGGAGACGCACAAAGAATCCATCAATACGCCATTCCTGAATCAGCGCCTGCCGTGGCGCCTCGGGAATCACCAGTCGCGAACCGAGGTTAGCGCCGTTTACGAAAAGGGTCACACGCGTTTTGATGTCTTGTGGGTTCGCATCGATTGGCGGCACCGGTTGAATGTGCGCGCGCACTATGATCTCGCTGACACGACGACGATGATCGCGCGCGGGAATTACATATTCAAAGTGTCCTACTCCGTATCCCCAAATATAGCCTGGTCCATCGCCTAGCTTTTCAAAGCGTGCCGTCCGGGCCATGCGCGGTTTGAATTGATACAGGATTGATCGATCGGGACGATAGACAATCTTTGGCAACGTGGCTGGATCATTTTCTCCGCGTTGCCACGTAAACTGACGCGGTACCAGGTGGCGGCTTGGTTCAGTTAGACGAGAGGGCAGATCGGCTCCCGCCAGCGATTCAAACATGCGTGCTGCGCGTGAAACTTCCTGAAGCACACCCTGATCCCGCGGTTCTGTGGACGTAACACCGTAACCGCGATGCGGATCCGGAGTCAGAATCCAGAACATTGCTCCGGCCGAGCCCGCTCGCACGTTGCTCTCAAGAAAGGCGCGAAACCACTCCGTTTGCGAAAAGCCGTTGTAACCTTCAACGCCCATTCCGAACTCCCCAAACACCAACGGTTTCTTAATTGAAAAGGCGGCCGCGGCCCGGTTGTCAACGAACTCCTGCATCGCTGCCGGCGAGTCGACGAAACTGTCAGCGTCAGGACGTGGATAATTATGTACATCGCAGTAGTCGACGTTAGGCAATTGATGATCGAGCAACCACTCGCGTCGTTCGGCAGCGGTGCGATAGCCCCAGGTACCGGGTGTAATGACGTGATTAGGATCGAACGACTTTAGGTATGCGGTCATCTCGGCTATCCAGGCACGCCGTTCGTTCCAACGACCGGTGACGGATTGCCCCTCGTTGATCAATTCCCATCCGAATATGTTCGGGTCATCCCGATAAAGCAGCGCCGGTGACGCTATTGCGGCGGGTCGCAAGTTTTTCAACATGCTCGCGGTAAAGCCGACGCGTTTCGTCGTTGGTGTAAAACAGCATCGCGCGTTGCTCGTTAATTCCAAACGGATATGCATTATCGGCAGCGTCGTTAATGCCGGCCCAACGCAGATACTGAGTTACCCCACCCGTATCGCGCCACCAATTTGTCAGGCATAGTTGAACGTAAATATTGTTGCGGGATGCTTCGGCAATCACCTTGTCGAGGTGAACAAACGCTTCTTCGTTCCACTGTCCGGGCGCCCATCGAAACGGGTGCATCCGAGGCCAATCCGCAAAGTCTGCGATCGGACCAACGTCATTCGGCCCTCCCTCACCAAAGGCCCAGACACGCACCACTCGAATGCCCGCCTGCGATGCACGCGCCAGCGTTTCCGGCATCCGGGCACGATCTTCGTCGCGGTACATGATCGCAACGTTCGCGCCGACAAAACGGAAAGGTTTGCCGTTGACCACAAAACTGCTGCCGCGAGTTCGCACGAACCCATCGTTGCGGCCGGAGTTTGCCGGCGGGCTACAGCTGGGGATAAAAAACGCCGCGCCCACAGCAAGCGCGAGCGCGGCCAATGCAGATACTTTCTTCACAATCAAAACATGCGACAAACGATTATGTTCAAGACTCAGCGAGGGCTTGTCAGTCTAATAAAACCCATGACGCTGCAAACTGCGGCCAGCAGGATAAAGAGATTGAAGAACGTCAGAATACCAAATACTAAACTGCTATCTTTGGTCAGCACCCCGAACCCCAGAACCAGGAACTGTATGTGAAACAGGATCAAGCAAACCGCCGCAAATGAAAACCAACGAGCTGACGGTCCGAAGGCCCTGGCCCGCGCGAAACCCAAGCACGGCCGCCACCAGTGAAACGATGGCGCCAACCAAAAACATTCCCATGATTGCCGGTGCGAAGTAACCGGGTTCATGAAACGTTGTTTCAGTTTGCGCGAACAGTATCAAGGAAGCAGTCACCATTACCTTCTCCTCATTTATCGCTGTCTTATAACAAACTAAGCGCCGTTTGCGCACCAGCAAGCCGTTACTTGTGCACAAACGGCGTTAGAAATTTCCAGTCGAATAGTTAGAAATCGTTGCGCAATCAGGGTCGTTTTGGGTCACACCGTTCTCAAGTCAGGGTTGAGTACGGTGGTTCCGCCTACTGCGTGATGTGAATCTCTTCTTCCTTGTTCACGTGGCCCAGGAAATAGAGCAGGCCGCAAACAAACGCCAGCGCAGCCAGGCCAAGCGAATACCAGCCATAATGGTGGCCGCCCCCAATTTCTTCAAAGGTAACGAACTTGTAGAAAAAGAAGATCGCACCGGCAGCGGAAGCTAAACCCACGATCGCCACCAGGATATCTTTAATGTTCACGGTTTACCTCCCCCGGTAGTGACTTGCTATGAAGGATTGGAAAAAGCCGAAACGTCGTTGTGCCAGCATGTTAACGCCGCGCCTTACGGAACGCAAGTGTTTCATTCCGTAGAAAAGCGGGCTATCGCCCCCTTGTAGTCGCGAACTCTTTTGACTTATTTGTCCATAAATACAGGCAGAAGCAGTCGATTACTATTCTAAAACGATTCTCTTGTCACCCGCTCGCTGGGTAACACGTTCGCGATCGAAATATTCCAGCAGCGGAATCGCATACTTCCGTGAAATCCCGGCGAGCTCTTTGAACGTTGGCACATCGATCAGTCTCTCCGGCCCGTGCTCAGATGCGTACTTTTGCAGAGTCTGTTTGAGATTGTTCAAAGCCGCCGCGTGGAAGAACGTTTCACCGTGAACACGTACGAGCGTTCCGTCTTCCAGCAACAACTGGAGAAGTTTACGCGCATGGTTACGTTGTGATGCGGGGACTCTCGGCTTGTTGCAGCGCCTGCTCCCAGGAAGGCGCCTCCAACCCGGCTCGCTCATAAGCTTCGACAATCTTGTCCCGCACCTGCTTGTCGGTAGTCGAAAGATCGAGCTTATGCCCAACGGCACGCACCAAATCTTTTTCACTCGACAACACGCCACTGCCTTCAAGACGCGCCATCACAAACCTGAATAGCTCCACGGGCGTGTGCGCGAAAATACGCTCGCGTAACGTCTCGCGTGGCAGGCCTCGCGCCAGTGGTTCGCGTTGATGATGTTTTTTGATCTCACTGACCGCCAGACTCGACAACCGTTCAAGAGCTTCGTTAGTTATATAGAACCCATTGCCTTCTATGATGGTCCCGGCTGCTTCTGCTTCGCTCACAACTCGCGCAAGAACGTCGTCGGTCCAACCAAAACGCGCAGCCAGGTCGTCGAGTTTCAACCCGGCATCTCCGGCAGCGTCGACAAAAGCAGTGAATCGCACCGCGGCATTCGCGTCCTGCAAACTCCGTAAGCGCTGCTGCGTTTTAGCGAGTTCCTTGCCCCGATGCTTCAAGGCGAAAGGATCGAGGACCACACCACCCGCAATGGTTTCGGCAGGAGAATAAGATCGAATGATAAAGCGGTCGCCATTCAAAACGACGATCCGGCTTTCCAGTCTTAGTTGGGCAAAGTTGCGGGCGCCCGGTGCGATCTCGCCGTCGTCGTGGAGGACGCGCACACGAGCCAGGACCTCCGCCGAACCGGTGTGAACCCGCACACGCGAACGCGTTTTGATCGGTCGGGGAGCACCGGACAACATCGTGAGCTCAACATCGATGATTTGAGTAGGACGTAAGCGACCGCTCTTCGCCAGCACCATTCCGCGTTCGACATCCGCCGTGTCGATCCCGGCCAGATTCACCGCGGTCCGTTGTCCCGGCTGCGCCTGCTGAACCGCATCACCATGGACCTGGATCCCCCGTGTGCGGACGCGCCTGCCTCCCGGCAACAACTCCAGTTCGTCAGCTTCATTTATTTGTCCTGAAATGAGTGTGCCCGTAACAACGGCGCCAAACCCTTTCATCGTGAAAGCCCGATCTATGGGCAAGCGTGTAACGAAATCAGATGAACGGGCAGGCACTCTGTTCGCGACCCGCCGGAGTATCGCGCTAAATTCTTCAAGACCCGCACCCGTTCGAGCGCTCACGCACGTAACCGGGGCGCCTTCAAGAAAAGAGCCGGCCACGAGTTCTTCAATTTCGCCCGTCACCAAAGCCAACATATTCATCTTCGACCAGATCGATTTTGGTAATCACGATCAAACCCTGCTCCACGCCAAGCAGACGGCAGATGTCAAAATGCTCTCGCGTCTGTGGCATCACGCCTTCATCCGCCGCAATCACGAGGGCAACGACATCGATCCCGTGCACGCCCGCCAGCATGTTCTTTACAAAGCGCTCGTGACCGGGAACATCGACAAAACCAATGCGCACATCGCCCAGGTCGAGGTCTGCAAAACCAAGATCAATGGTTATCCCGCGCTTCTTCTCTTCCGGGAGTCGATCGGGGTCTTTGCCGGTCAGGGCCTGGACCAGCGAACTTTTTCCGTGATCGATATGACCGGCAGTTCCTACGATGATTGAACGCATGTGGAGGTAATTGAGTCTCGGGATGGAGTCTCACGCGCAAAAGGAAACGCTGAGTTTCACTTCGCTACTTCTTAACTCTGGAAAGAATCTTTTCGTAAAACTCAATGTACCGCGGAATAACAATGTCTGTTCGGTAGCGCGTGATAGCGGACTCGCGTGCCCGCCGTCCCATTTCAGATCGCAACTCTTGGTTTCCCAAAAGCTTCGCGGCGTCGGCAGCCATTTTATCAACGTCACCTACTTCGCTTAAGAATCCCGTTTCTCCATCGGTAACTACTTCCGGGACGCCGCCAACCCGCGACGCTATCACCGGCACTTCACATGCCATCGCTTCCAGCGCTGCAAGTCCAAACGACTCCTGGTCGGAGGGGAGTAACAGAACATCCGATGCAGAAAGATAATCAACAATCTTCGGCTGCTTCCCCACGAACGAACACTTATCGTGAACGCCCAGACAATGTGCGCGATGCTCCGCATTGGTCCTCTCGCTGCCGTCTCCAACCATTACCAGTCGCGTGTTAATGCCTTGCTTCAGAACGCGGGCGAGAATTTCCACGCAGTCGACCGGACGCTTAACAGGTCTGAAGTTTGAAACATGGACCAGCAACGGTTCGTCATTAGGCGCGAGCGTATTCCGCAATTGTTCCACGGGATGACGCGAATATTCGGTTGGACAAACGAAGTTAGGGATCACAGTGATATCGTCAAACTGAAACGTCGCCTTAGTCTCTTTTTTCAGATAATCCGAGATGGCGGTCACACCATCTGACTGCACAATCCCGTAACGAGTGATTGGCAAGTAAGATCGATCGGCGCCAACAAGAGTGATGTCCGTTCCGTGTAGCGTGGTAATGACCGGCAAGTAACGATTAGGTCTCAGTGATTCGCGGGCAAGTATGGCGCTGATGGAATGTGGGATCGCGTAGTGCACGTGCAGCAAATCGAGGTTCTCTGTTTCAGCGACCGTCGCCATTTTAGTCGCCAGGGCCAGCGTGTACGGCTGATGTTCAAACAACGGATACGACATCATTTCAACTTCGTGGAAGCGCACGCGCTCGCTGAGTTGCGTCAAACGCGTGGGGAGCGCGGACGAAATGAAATGGACCGTGTGCCCGCGTTCCGCAAGCTCCTTTCCCAGTTCGGAACCCACGATGCCGCTTCCGCCATAGGTCGGATAAACAGTGATGCCGATGTTCATGAAAGAAGATGTTAGATGCTGGATGCTAGATGCTAGATGCTAGATGCTAGATGCTAGATGCTCGGATGCTAGATGTTAGTCAGATAGAGGTTAGTGCGTTCCAGGGCCAAATGCTACCTTCCGGACTCAACAGTCCTACTTTCAGCTCTAGCATCCAGCATCTAGCATCTGCGCATCTAGCATCCAGCATCTCGCATCTAGCATCTGCGTTCCAAAAAGGCAGAGGCAAGCGACCCTCGCAATCGCCTGCCTCTATCTCAACTTGGCTCACCTTATTTGAAAGGGGGGGCAAGTGAGGGCACGGAGTATATGCCCGCTGATGCGCTTTGGCAATAGCATTAAATTGTAATACTTCGGCCGACTTTTTCAGGGTTTTTTGCATGGACCATCGAGGTCCTTTCCGACGGCCAACTGCGCCGGCAAGATAAAGCGGATATAATGTTTCCAGCACCAAAAATTGAGTTCAGAGTACAAGCTTTAGCTTGCCTCTTACGGCGCACAGCAGCCTAAAGGCTGTACTCTGAACCGTTTGGACTTGGAGCGCCGGGAAGACAAAAAGGGAGATAGAGTAATGCCAAAAATAAGCGATATTGAAGAGACGCCTAATCCAAATGCGGTCAAATTCATTCTGAAAGAAGCGGTAAGTAATGGAACCGCAAACTCGTATAGTTCACCTGACCAGGCGGAAAACGACACCCTCGCAAGATCGTTGTTCGATGTGGGTCACGTTGTATCAGTCTTCTACATGGACCGCATGATTACCGTGGAAAAAGACGACGAGGGAGATTGGGACGATCTACTGCCTGCGTTGGCAGTTCCGATTCGCGCAGCCGAAGCAGTTAACTCACCAGCTGCTGCCGCGGCGGCAGTTGGCGGCGCCATTGCGGCGGCTACCAGCGACGATCCGCGGCTGTTGAAAATCAACGACATACTTGACGAGAAAGTGCGACCCGCTTTGATGGGCGATGGTGGATACTTAGAGGTTCTGGGTTTGAAAGATCATACGTTGAGTATCAGATACCAGGGCGCGTGTGGTAGTTGTCCCAGCTCGCTAACCGGCACACTAATGGCCATCGAAGGAATGCTCAAGCAGGAAGTGGATCCCGAGCTCGAAGTAATTGCTGTTTGAGGCTCGTTCATCCGGCTCTTATTACCGTTCTAAAGCCACAGTGTGAATGAGAAGCCCGCTTGTTTTGCCATAACTCCAAATCCGCGCTTCCAATCAAGTTCTGGAACCGACGCATTCCAGAAACGTTAATCTCATCGATCGAGTCGTCTTCGCTTTCGCACTTCAGGAGAAATTCATATGCGTTCACGCTTAACGCCGCGGTCACGAGTAGATGTTCATTGGCCTCGTTAGCAGCGCAACCGGATCGTCAACGTTCAGTGCCTCCCGCACGTAAAACGGCTCACCGGCGATAACGCCAATCAAAGACCCGAAGTAACGCATGCGATATTCGATCTCCTCCAGAAAGCCTTGGGCACTGATCCGTGTTACCGGCTCGTCTGAATCGGGGCTATAGAACTGTGACTCGTGAGCTTTGATTGCCGACATCTTCTCTTCAATAAAATCAGACACGTCAACGATAAACGACGGGACAACCTGCCGGGAGAAAAGCGAATGCATGATTGCCGGCATGCGGGCGGCGGTCTGGTTCCCTTCCTCGTCGTAACGCGCCATCGTCGCCAATCGCGCTGCTTCGCGAACGATACGGGAAGTGTTCGCATGATCCGGATGTGGATCTTCCCAGTGTGAGGTGAGAAGCACTTTTGGCTTATGGGAACGGATAATTCGCACCAGTGCCGTGCGCGCCTCTTCGGTGGGCCAAACGTGCCCATCTGGTTGGCCAAGGTTTAGTCGCGCGTCGAGTTTCAGAATGCGCGCGGCATTGCGGGCTTCCTGTTCGCGAATTTCCGGAGTACCTCGCGTGCCCATCTCTCCACGGGTCATGTCGAGTACACCCGTGCGGTAACCAAGTGACTTCAACTTGAGTAATGTACCGGAAACAGAAAGTTCTGCATCATCTGGATGGGAGAAAACGGCCAGAACATCCAATTCAGGGGTTGGACTTGTCATCGCTGTTGAGGTTTAACTAATGTGACACATTTGGTCAAGCGTTCATATGTCGGCTGTCGAGGGCACGGCCCAAGCAAACTGGTTACGCAGTGAAGTCATCAGTACCACGCGCGGTAGCGGGTACGTGAGCGGAACCACGGAGGACCCACCCGCTACCGCGGGTAGTACTGACCTCATCGCCATCGCCGCTCCAATTGCCTGGATTAGACCTATGAAAGTAATAGTACTTGGCTCCGGCACTTCCTTTCCACATCCGCGGCGTGCATCGACGGCACACTGGCTGGAGACCGAACACGGCACCTTGTTGTTAGACATCAGCGCTGATGCGCCTCATCGAATGGCGCAGGAAGGGCTCGACTGGGCAAATCTTGACGCAATTTGGATAAGTCACTTTCATTTAGACCACTCAGGAGGTTTGGCTCCGTTTCTGTTCGGCACGAGATCAGCACCACAGACACAGCAGCGCCGGAAACCGCTGACCGTATATGCCGGCCCCGGCTTCGAACGAATACTCAAAGCCTTCGACCAGGCTAACAATTATCGTTTGTTTGAACAGCCGTTTCCGCTCAAGGTTGTGGAGTTGGATAAGGGAGCCGAGTTTGAGATTCTGCCTGAGCTCAAGGCCGAGACGTTTTCCACGCCGCACACACCGGAGAGTCTTGCCCTGCGTCTAACTGACCGTGTGGGCCATGTGCTGGTCTACACCTCGGACACCGGGTATTCTGACGAACTCGCAGAGTTTGCCCATGGAGCGGACCTTCTTATGATGGAGTGCTCATTTTTTAAGGACAAACCTGTCAAGACGCACCTGGAGCTTAGCGAAGCAGTAGAATTGGCACGCAAGTCGGCGCCGAAAAAACTGTTGCTGACCCATTTGTATGCTGAGTGGGATGGCGTCGACCTGGTTGCCGAGGCAAAGAAGCTGTGGCAAGGTGAAACCCTGGAAGCGCTATGACGGTTTACGTTTGGAATTGTAAAGGGGGCGCATGTCTGAACTGAGCAAGTTGTTGTTTATCCTGTTGTTCATTGGGTTGGCTGTTGAGATTCCGGTGGCCACGTCGTATGGCGGTCCGCATGGTTTCAATCAAGGCGGGTCCTCTTCGCGTTCAACAGATCCGCAGGATTCTGCTCTGTTGGAAGTGGGGCAGGCAGCAAAACTGAAATCAATTACGCAGTTGCCAAACGAGATCAAAGTGGTTTCATTCAACATCCGTTGGAGAGGCGGAGAGGATTTGCAGCGGCTCATCAAGTACTTCCGCGAGGATCCTGAGATTGGCAACGCGGTTGTGCTCGGTCTGCAGGAGGTTGATCGGAACAAGAAGCGAACGGGAAATCACAACACAGTCAAGACCATCGCAGATGAGCTCGGCATGTATTACGCATGGGCTGCGCCGCCAACCCCAAAGCCGGCCCAGGAGGAAGAAACCGGCGTTGCTTTATTGAGCCCCCACCCTCTTACGGATGTTCAACGCATGGTCTTGCCGCACGAAGGGCCCGGTCGTAGGCGACGAGTGGGGCTTGGCGCCACCGTAAAGATGGGCGACACAAGTCTGCGCGTTTATTCTGTTCATTCAGAAACGCGCATGTCGATGGATAAGAAAATCGATCAGATGAAAGCGGCGCTGGATGATCTCGCTAAGTATCCCAAAGACATGCCGGCCATCATCATGGGAGATCTAAATACCTGGGAAACTAACGCCGGAACCAGGACCGTGAAGCTCTTCACCGGCGAAGGGTTCCATACACCTTTTGACGGACAATCGACTTTTTGCCAGCAGATATTGTTCGTGCCCTTGAAACTAAAATTGGATTGGATGTGGCTGAGAAACCTTCACGCCACAACCCATGGCGTCGATCGTGAGATAAAACTTTCGGACCATTGGCCTCTTTGGACCAAACTTAACATTCAGTCTTCCCGACCTGCCCAGCCTGCGCCCGCCCGATAAACATCGTTGTACAGTCGGGATGTGCTAAACTCTGCGGTAACTCCCGCGGTCCAACGCTCTACTAATTCTTGACGTTAAATACTTCGACTTAATCGCCCGATATGAGGATGAAGTGTCCAGTTTGCGGCAGACGTACCGGCTGGGCCCGGCTCCGGTGTCCTGCATGCCGGACCAAGCTGGTCCAGTGGTACGTGCTCGCCGCTATCGTCGTGTTTGGTGTTTGTTACGGTAGCTTTCTGATCCTGGAACGAGTCGGATAACAGTGGTTAGCCTGGTAGTGTCTTGGTTATCCGATTCGGGGCGGAAACTGCTGCGATCCGAAGCTATCGCACACGCACGACAATGTTGTGACTTGTAAGCGCGTTGCCGGTGGCTCTTTGAAGTTCCGCGATCGCTTTGTTGAGTTCTGTCTGCGCCCTCAATTCATTTCCTCGAGCCGCTGTTAGTGCGGTTTGCCGCTCCAACACCAGAAAAACTGTCGACTGACCGGCGTCCAGCTTTCGCCGCTCGCTCTGATACTGTTGCTCACTTGCGTTTCGCGCAATGCCCGCGGCGCGCAAACGTGCCTGTCCGCTGCGCACCACTTGCAGGGCATTTCTGACGTCGACCTGTATTAATTGTTCCAACTGTTCTCGCTGCGTCGTCAGTCGCTCGCCTTCCACCAGGGAACGTCCCAATTGTCCTTCCGCAGTGCGGTTGCGCAGCGGCAAACTAATCTGAACGCCTACGCGAAAATTGTTGTACTGGTTGCCAAAGAGATTCTGTAGTGATTGGTTGAATCCGCCTATGAGATTTGGAGCAATTTCCTGGATCGGTTGTTCCGGCAGTGGCGGCAGTCCGTTTAGTCGGGACAAAATATCGATGCGCTCTCGCAGTTGGAGGCTTGCACCCGGCGAAGGGGTTGTTGCCCGCCTCGTTGACCGACCCGGACAAACCAACCAATCCATACGACCCAACCAGATCGATAGCGGGCTTCTTCTGATCGCGAAAATACTTTTGGTCGAGTTGGTTGATCTCGCGAGCCAAATTCGATTGTTGCAGCTCAGTACGATTTTCCATCGCGGCTTGCAACGCCTCAGGCAGAGAAACTGTCGGAATAACAAGCTCGACCGAATCAGTCGGAACAATCGAGACACCCCAGATTTCAGCCTGTCGATTCTCGGCGATCAGGTTCTTCAGGTTGTTCTCGGCTCTGGATACTTCTTCGAGCGAACTGAACAGGCTCTGTTCGAAACCAGCCAACTGTGCCTCAGCGGCAACGATATCGATTGGCGCCAACGCGCCTTCTTCAACCAGTCGCTTGTTGTGTTCAAGTTGCGTGCGTGAATCGCGCACCGCGTCCCTTTGAACCTGCAAATTTCTCAGCGCGAACACCAGATCCCAGTACGCTCGTTGGACGCTGGTAATAGTTTCTATCGCGCGTTGTCGAAACTGGGCGTCGGTTAGAGATAAATTCTTGCGAGCAATTTCGATCTGCCGCCGACTGTTATCAAAACGGAGCCCGCGTAAGAGCGGTTGTCTGTAGTTGAACGTTAGCCCAGTTGGATACTGCGGATTCAACGATGCAAACTGATTGTTCGTAGTCAACCGAACCGAAGAAAAGTCGAGGCTGTAGTTGCCGCCAAATTTCGGCGTTAATCCGTCGACACGGGCGGTCGCCGTATAGTTTGCCTGGCTAAGAGAATCGCTGGCGCCACTCAGAAAACTCGAGATCGGATTCCTAATCCGTTCGTAGTACGCGGAAGAGCCGAACCGGGGATCGTAGGCTCCGCGTGCTGACGTCAGATCAAACTCCGCGATCTTCACGTTATGTCGCGCGACTTCGATGTCCTTGTTATTTTCGAGAGCTAACGTCAACGCTTCGCGGAGCGTGAGCGGTCGTTGCCTTCCCATGTCAACGCCCACGCGAGTCAGGTCAGGTAGAGGTTGATCGGCCGGTTCAAAATCAGGAGCGATGGCTGGAACCTGTAACTCCTGTGGGATCGGCGACGGCGTTGGCGCAGGGGTTTGACCAACAGTGGACAACGAAACCGCTGCCAAAAAACACGCCACCAAGGTAGCTTTGCCCCGCAAACTAAAACCATGCTTTGTCTTAACTTCAGTCATTTCTAATTTCGAGAAATCAAACTAAACAAGGACGCGGTAGCGCTTGCCGTTTTGCGTCGCACCCAACCAAACGCTCCGGTTATTCCAGCGCCAATCATTCCCCACACCCTGCTCTTACCGAGGTCATCGAACAACGAATAAAAAACGGGGACGGCCAACAGGGTTAACAACAAACACAGAGACTGCCCGCCAACTACCAACACGCCTATGGACCGGTTGGTACCCGAACCTGGCCCACTCGAGATGGTCAACGGCAGCATGCCTGCAACCAACGCGATCGTGGTCATCAGAATCGGTCGCAAACGTTCGCGGTTGGCCCTAATGATTGCTTCGAAACGCTGCATGCCGCGCGACCGCAACTGGTTCGTATGGTCGATCTGCAGAATCGCGTTCTTCTTAACGACACCGAATAGCAGCAGTAATCCCAGGCCGGAAAAAATGTTTACGGTTTGGCCAGTCAACAACAGTGCGAGGATGCCAAATGGAATTGCGAGTGGCAGCGTTAGCAAAATTGTGATCGGGTGAATGAACGACTCAAACTGCGCGGCCAGCACCATGTACATGAATACAAATGACAGGAGGAACGCGAGGCCGAAGTAGTAGCCGGCGCGGCCGAGCTCTTTTGAACGTCCCGCTAATCCTGTTTTGTAGCCGCTTTCGATGTTCAACTCGCGGACGAAACCATCCATCCTTTGGATCACATCAGCCTGCGAGCCACCGGGCCGGACGTTGGCTAGCAGCATCACCTGTCGTTGGCGATTGAGACGATCGATCGCGGATGGCCCAGTGCCTTCCTCGACACGCACCAGGTTGTCGAGACTTACCCAACCGATTTTCGCGGACGAAACGATCATCCGCTTGAGGCCTTCGACACTCGCACGAAACTCACCAATCGCTCGAACTCGAACGTTGTATTGATCAGTGCCGGCGTTGAAGGTTGAAACTTCCTGCCCAGCCACCAGCGTGTTCAACGCCTGCGCAATGTCCGACACTCGTACCCCAAGATCCGCGGCCCGCGCGCGATCGATAATTATGCGTAGCTCCGGCTTGCCTGTTATCAAAGTAGAGTCCGCGTCTACTACATCCGGAATAGTCTTCATCTTGACGAGGAGCGCTTCGGAATACTGCGTCAGCTTGTCCAGATCCGGACCGTCGATGACATACTGAATATCTGCGTTGCGAAACCCGCCACCGGAAATCGCCGCCACTTGCTGGACACTGGTGCGCAACTGTCCAGGAAACTCTTTCAGATACTTTGCCAGGATCTCCGACCGCGCCCTTACCATCAATTCATCCTGGGATACGTCACGCTCTTCAATTGGCTCAAGCTTTACATATATGGAAGCGACGTTGACCTGTTCCTGTTGTCCTCCGCCGATGGTCGTCAGCGTGTCAGTGACACCAGGAAGTTTTCTTACGTCTGCCGCAATCCGTTCAGCCAAACCAGAGGTAGCAGGGAGCGTGTAACCCTCGGGCGTGCGGACGTTAAGCTCAAATTGCGATTGGTCGTCCACCGGCAGGAAATTTTTGCCGACAAACATGAACAAAGGGACGATGCTCAAGATCACCACTAAACACGCGAGCACGATCACCCACCGGTGATTCATGGACCAGCCAAGCATTCGTGTGTAGGTTTGATCGATCGGCCGGTAGAAGCGCGACTGCTTTGATCCGTGATCCGCAGGTTCTATAGCGCGCTCCACTGGTCCTTCCTCGGAATCGTCGCTGCGTTTAATCAGTCGAGCGGCCAGCATCGGCGTGAGGGTAAACGACACCAAAAGTGAAACCGCGATTGCGAACGAAGCTGTCAAACCAAACGACGACATGAAGCGCCCGACGATGCCGCCCATGAACCCCACCGGAAGAAACACAGCAAGCAGCGAAAGTGTGGTGGCCGTGACGGCCATTCCAATTTCCCTTGTTCCATCGATAGCCGCCTGAAATGGAGGCACACCTTTTTCTTCAATGAACCTAAAGATGTTTTCGAGTACTACGATGGCATCGTCGATCACGATACCGACCATCAACGTCAACGCGAGCATGGTGATCGAATTGAGCGTGAACCCAAGTGCGGCCATTAACCCAAACGTGGCAATCAAGGACGTTGGAATCGCCAGCGCCGCAATGATCGTGGAGCGGAAGCTCCACAAAAAGATGAACACCACGACCGCTGCCAGAATACTGCCTTCGATCAGGTGCGTCTGAATCGATTCAATTGAAGCTTTGATGAAGATGGACTGGTCGCCTACCACTTTGGTTTGGAACCCGGGTGGCAGTGTCCTTTGAATTTCCTGCAGGCGCGCTTTCACGGCCTCGGCGATGGCAACCGTGTTCTCTCCAGACTGCTTGGAAACAATCAGCGTCACCGCGGGCTGGCCGTTAAGGCGCGCTTCGGTTCGAGCTTCCTCGGCGCCGTCCTCAGCGTAACCAACGTCGCTGAGTTTGACCGGATACTCACCGCGCGTACCGACAACCAGATGATTAAAGTCCGATGGCGAGACAATGCGTCCCATCGTTCGCACAGTCAGCTCGCGGGCGCCTTCGTCAACACGACCACCCGGCAATTCCAGGTTTTGGGCCCGCACCGCGTCTGCTACTTGTGCGACCGTCACGTTGAAGGCGCGCAACTTGTCAGGGTCAACCCAGATCTGAATTTCGCGCGTTCGTCCGCCGATGATTTGAACTTGTCCGACACCGTTAATGGATTCAATCTGTTGCTTGATCCGCTTGTCCGCGATGTCAGTAACTTCCCGCACCGAGCGCGGGGCTGAGACTGCGATACGAACTACGGGAGCTGCGTCGGTATCGAGTTTCTGGACAATTGGCTGCTCGGCGGTGACCGGCAAGTCGTTGACTATTAGGTCTACTTTGTTGCGAACTTCCGCCGCCGCGGTGTCAGGATTTTTTTCGAGCAGGAATGTGATGAAGACCTGCGAGACGCCCTCAACCGATGTGGAGCGAAGCTCGTCAATGCCGCTAATAGTGTTGACCGCGCCCTCAACCTTGTCGGTAATCTCGGTTTCAATTTCCTGCGGGGAAGCGCCGGGGTTAATTACCGTCACGGTGATCGTCGGCAGATCAATCTTCGGGAAGAGATCGACGCCCAACGAATTGTAGGAAAAGAGTCCTACGACTGTCAGACTGAGGATCAGCATCGTCGCGAAGACGGGCCGGCGGACACAAATCTCAGCTAGCTTTTGCATTCTCTAAATCAGTCCAATGTCCAAGGTCCAATGTCCAATGTCTGGCTATCGCAAAGCGCCTTATTTAGTCGCAACAACAACCAGTGTGGGAGTAAAGACATTCGTGCGATACCCGGACATTGGACATTGGACTTTGGACATGTTTTTACTGTCTTACCGCCACCCCTTCACTCAAAAACTCAAGGTTACTCGTCGCGACAATCTCGTCCGCAGCTATTCCCGACTTAATCTCGATCAGGTCACTTTCTGCCTGTCCGACCTGCACTACGCGCTCACGTGCATAACCGTCTTTTATTACGAACACGCGATTGATACCGGATTCCGAGCGCACTGCACGCGCCGGAACAAGCACCGCGGGCTCCGAGCGTTCCTGAAGAATGCGCACCGTTGCGAACTGACCCGGTTTTAAAACTCCACTGCTGTTTTCAATCTCGGCTTCCACCGTCAACGTGCGCGACGTGGGCGTGACGTTTGGCGAGATACGGGCAATGCGTCCACTGAAATTGCGATCCGGCCAGGCGCTGGTGGTTACTGAAACGGATTGGCCCACTGTTACGACCGGTATCGCTTGTTCCGGAATGTCGATTCGGACGCGCAAGGGATTGATGCGCACGACTGTGGCTACCTTGACTGTTGGCGACACATATTCGCCGAGGTCCGCCGTTCGCTCGGACACATACCCGTCGATGGGGGAAAAAACGTTCGCGTAAGACAACGTTCGCCGAGCAAGATTCAGCGCGCTTTCCGCGTTATTCACGTTCGCGCGTGCTGTCGCCACCGCTGCATAGTTCTGTCGAGCTTGTGACAAAGCCGATTCGTACACTTCTCGCAACTGTTCGTAGCGCGCTTTCTGATCGTCAAAAGCCGATCGAGCGATATCGCCCGATTCGATCAGCTTTTCTGCACGACGCAGGTTCTTCTCCGCCAGGGTCATTGCCACTCGCGCATTCGCCACCTCGGGCACTCTGTTTGGATCAAACGATTGTCCCGCGCGCAGTCCAACTTTCTCTTCAGCCTGCCTCAACGCAGCCTTTGCTTGTTCGAGTTGTGACTGTGCCTGCTGCACGCGCAGTTTCGAATCGACATCGTCAAGACGAACGATCGTTTGGCCACGCTTTACATAGCTACCCAGTTCTACCCCAATTAAAACGACCTTACCCGCCACTGACGGGGCCACGTCCGTCTGCTGATCACCGGTTAGACTTCCGGTAGCTTCGAAGAACCTGGGAAGCTCACGTGTGATCGCTGTCGCGGTTGACACTTCGACGACGGCCGGCTGCGCGCCGGCGTTGTTGGTATCGTTCGTGACGTTAGCTTTTGAGCCACCGCACGACGCAGCAAACACCACAACGGCAGACAAAACAATAGAGAGACAAAGGATGTTTAGGAGATTACGCGCTGACATTGTTGCTATTTCTTTTTCGACTGACCTTGATTCGAAGCCTTTCGAATATTTCCGGCAGACTGCGCTTCGTTCGTGGTGCTAATCCCGTTTAAGAGAATGTCAGTAAAATGTTTGGCAGCTTCCTCGTTCGAAATCTTCAATAATCGCCGTTTGGGATCCCAAAGGTTGTTATTGAGAGAATGGTGAACAATCATGCCGATAAAGGCGCGTACGACAATTGCGGGATCGATGTTCATCATCGCGCCGTCACGCTGCCGGCCTTCTATGTAGTTACCCAGCAAGGCGTAAACGCGTTGCACGAACTTCTCAAAGAAGATTTGGGCCAGCTCATGCCCTTCCAGTGCGGAATGCAGGAGTAGTCGCTGAAACTCCGGATCTGCCTCGTGATGTTCCAGCGCGCCGTATGCAAGCCTTTGAAAAACTGCGCGGTCGTCCTTTTCCTGCATGGCTTCGGCCACCATCTCCTCCGGATTTAAAGCGTCGCCGGAGCACGCCTTATGATCGAGAATAGCGGTATAGAGTTCCTGCTTGGTGGAATAGTGTCGGAACACCATCGCTTCGGAAACGCCGGCCGCCTGTGCAATTTCCTTGGTCGTAGTGCCGCCAAAGCCCTTCTGTGAAAACAGGCTTACCGCGACACGGAGAATTTGAACCTTCCGGTCCTCTGCAGTCATACGAGCGCCATTACCAGGGGGCGGCTCAATTGCTAATGCTTTGCTCAATTTAATGCGTGCGGTTTGGGTTCAAAGTAAGTACTTACTTACCAAAAGACGGCCCGCCCTGTCAAGGGCACGCCGGGCCGGCTCGCACGACGCTGGTTTTATCGCCGCTGGGCTTTGCACAAAAAGTCACTTTCGTGTTGTTTCGTGTAATTTCGTGGATCGATTTTTCGCCGTGGTTGTATTGTTCCGACCCTGAGCCTTCGGGGATTTGTACCCTTTCGCAACAAGATATTTCGCAGTTCAACCCCCAGACACGCCCTTTCGCGGGACAAAGTAAATGCAGTTAACTCGGCACATTGTTTGCTCAATTGCGAGTGATAAGGTTAGTGTGTTTGATAGTCCAAAACTATCGGTTAGCAATTCAAAGGAGAGACAAAAGCATGAGTTCATCATCAACAGATTTCCCCGGCTCGACTTCAACTGGAACCACAGGAACGTCCAATGACCGTTCGTCAACGGGTCTCGGCCCTACAGGTCTCGGATCCACCGGCACCACAGCAGCGGGCGCCGCTCCTGGCTTGGCCAAGACGGCACGCGAATACGGCGAAAAGATTTCCGAAGCTGCTACGCAAGCAAAAGACTATGTTAGCGACAAGATGACCGTTGTCGGCGACAAGGTTAAGGATCTGCAGAATGCAGACTTGACTGAGATTGCGGAAAACGCAAAGGACTATGCCCGCAAGAATCCCGGCCAGGCCATTCTCATTTCGGCTGCCGCTGGTTTACTGGTGGGACTGATCCTGCGCGGACGACGCAATTGATTGTGTCGCTGCGAACGCTTCAAGAGGAGGTAACACGCGATGGCCACACCGGCTACTAGTGCGACATCAAGTGCGTTAACACCAAAGACTGATAACAACGAAAGCCTGCCGGCGCTGGTGGGCCGACTCGGCGACGACGTGATGCAGCTCTTCGACACCAAGGTGAGCTTGCTAAAGGTCGAGCTTAAGGAAGAGGCCAATCAATTTGCGCGCAGCGCGGCGATGATAGCCGCAGGTGGGATCATTGCGGCGATTGGGTTTGCGTTGCTGAATGTGGCAATCGCATTGGGTATCTCGACGCTGCTCACGGGAACCAACCTAAGCCAGCCTGCGCAGTATGCAGTCGGCTTCCTGGCTACCGGTTTCCTCTATCTTCTCATCGGCGGGATCATCATCACGGTCGTGAAAAACCGTTTAGCCAAACAACATCTCGTACCGGACAGAACGGTGGAGGAGCTTAGAAAGGATAAGCAATGGCTGAAGAACGAAATTTAGGATTAGCTCGCGCACGCGATGTTGGAGCCGACGAGCCCTCGAAGGAAACGCTTCAGCGTCGGATGGAAGAGGCGCGAGATTCCATTACCAGCACAGTGACGGAGATTAAAGAAAACGTGGCACAGCAGGTTGAAAGCGTGAAAGATGCATTGGACTGGCGGGAGCATTTCAAGAAACGTCCGGTCGCATGGAGTCTGGGAGCGGCGGGTGTAGGTTTCTTCGTGGGATATGGACTGGCGGCGGCGATAAGTGATGACGATGAGCCGGCGGCCAGGTACGAAGATAGTTATGCACCCAAAATCGCGGATTCCTATGCACGTTCACTTACAGGAGAGCCGCTCCAGCCGGCGGTCTCCTCCAAGACTAACGGAAAGGACGAAGGGCCAGGGATCTTAAGCAGGTTTAAAGAAACGTCTGCATATGATCGACTAAGTAAGGAAGCAGGTTCATTGGGGGATCGAGTAATCGACGAGCTCTCAACCACCGCGCACACAATCGTGCTGCCGTTCCTATTGAACAAGGTCAAAGAATTGGTCGGTTTGGATCTGTTAGAAAAACCCGCGTCAATGGCCTCTCAACAGGATGCTCGCAGCGTCTCCCAACAACCCTCAGTTGAGCGGTCTCCGCAACTTTAACTGAGGGCGCCTCGACGCGCAGAGCTGTAAATTAAAAAGGCGAACCGGCTTGGTTCGCCTTCTTTTTTGAAACCCCTGTCCACAGATTACACAGATTCCGCAGATTAAAAATGAAGTTGCTACGTTGCTGTGTTCATTCTGAATCTGCGTAATCTGTGGAATCTGTGGATAAACAGCCTAAGTGGCACTAACGGTTTCTTTTTGCTTTTTCTTAGATTTAAGCTTGGCGCCATCGGAATCTGCCGCGCCGCCATCCGAACGATACTCGCACTCAGTATTTGCACAGTGACGAAAAGTGCCGTCCTTCTTCGTCGTCTTTTCCAGCAGGAATGGCGCGTTACATTGCGGACAGTTCTCCACCACCGGCTTGTCCCAATAAACGTGATCGCAATCAGGGTATGCCGAACATCCGTAGAAAACTTTGCCCCGCTTCGACTTCTTAACGACCAGCTCGCCTTTGCAGCCGGGGCGCGTGCAGGTAACTCCGGTAGACTCCTGCTTGATGTATTTGCATTTCGGATAGTTTGAACACGCGACAAATTCGCCGAAACGGCCGTGACGTCTCACTAATTGCGCGTCATCAAGCGGACACTTTTCGTCGAGCATTACAGGAGCCGGCGCCGCGACACCGCTCTTGGCAATCTTGCGAATGTTTCGACACTCCGGATAACCGGTGCATCCGAGAAATGGTCCAAACCGTCCCCGCTTTAGTTGCATCGGTTTGCCGCACAGCTCACAAACCTCAGGCTCAGCCGCCTCTTCAGTATTGCCGTCCGTTGCAGCATTGGCGCCGTTTGAACCGGCTTTGGGTTCCGCATCACGAGTCGCTTCACACTTCAGGCACTTCAAATACTTTCCGAATCTTCCCCACTTCAGCACCATGCCCGGCGTTTCACACTTCAGGCAAACTTCATCTGTGGGCGTGTCCTTGTCTTTGATCTCGGCAATATGGTGCTTAAACTTGTTCAGATCGTCGGCAAATTTCCCGTAGAACTCATGCAGCGCATCGGTCCACTTCAGCTTCCCTTCTTCGATGGAATCGAGTTCCTCTTCCATTCGCGCCGTGTAGGTTTCGTTGAACAGATCCTCGAAGCCGCCTTCCATCAACAAATCGTTTACGGTCTTTCCTAACTCGGTGGGATGGAAACGTCCTTCTAGTTTTTCAACATATTCGCGAGCCAGAATCGTCGTCATGATAGCGGCATAAGTCGATGGGCGGCCGATTCCCTTTTCTTCAAGCGCCTTCACCAGCGTAGCTTCGGTGAAGCGGGGCGGGGGATCAGTAAAGTGCTGTTCCGGCGAGATCTTGTTAACCGCAAGCGTCTCTCCCTTCTCCACCGGAGGTAGTGTGCGCTCGGCCTCTTCATCTTCTTCGGTCTTCTCATCGCGGCCCTCCTGGTAGATCTTCAGGAAGCCGTCAAACTTCTGCACCGAACCCGTCGCGCGGAATAAGAAACGTCCGGCTCTGATATCAATAGTGGTTTGATCAAAGACTGCGGGTGTCATTTGGGAAGCGACCATGCGCTGCCAGATCAAGCGATAAAGCCGCAACTCGTCATTGTTCAGATACTGCGCGAGCGAGTCTGGCGTCCGTGCAACGTCGGTAGGACGAATTGCCTCGTGGGCATCCTGCGCGTCCTTTTTAGATCGATAATGAATTGGTTTCTCCGGCAGGTAGGGAGCACCATACTGTTTGCTGATGAAATCCCTTGTCTCGCCCAGGGCCGCGTCTGAAACACGCGTCGAGTCGGTTCGCATGTAGGTAATCAACCCGACAGAGCCCTCGGTGCCGAGCTCGACGCCTTCGTAAAGTTTTTGCGCAATCATCATCGTTCGCTTGACGGCGAAACCGAGTTTGCGCGCGGCCTCTTGCTGCAACTTGGAAGTGATGAAAGGTGGTACGGGATTACGTTTGCGCTCTTTGCGAGTGACTTCATCAACAATGAACGCTTGCTGTTCGGCTTCGGCGACGAGTTCGGCTGCCTGAGCTTCTTTGCCGATCAGAATCTCATTGCGCTTAACGTCCTGGTCAAATCCGCCTGTCTTGACGGTTTGCTCGCCAATCTTAAACAAGCGAGTATCAAATGCCGGCGGAAGCTTAGCCTGAAGGTTTGCCGATATCGTCCAATACTCCGTCTTGATAAACCGTTCGATTTCCCTTTCGCGTTCAACCACCATCCTGAGCGCTACGGACTGCACCCGACCCGCGCTTAGTTTGCCGCCCACTGTGCGGCAAAGGAGCGGCGAAACCTTGTATCCCACCAGACGATCAAGAACGCGACGCGCCTGTTGAGAATCAACCAGGTTCTGATCGATCTGTTTGGGGTGATCAAAAGCCTCGTTGACCGCCCGTTTGGTGATCTCATTAAACATCACGCGAAAAGTTGGCTTCGCAGGTCGCTTCGGGACAATCTCTTCTGCCAGATGCTGGCAGATAGCTTCACCTTCTCGATCCGGGTCAGCCGCGAAATAAATGGTGTCGGCGTCTTTAGCAGCCTTCTTCAGCTCTGCAACGATTTTCTTGTTGTTTCGCTTTCTGGTATCGGGAATCACTTCGTAGGTGGGTTTGAAATTGTCGTCGACGTCAACCCCGAGCCCTTTGGAAGGCAGATCTTTGATGTGGCCTATCGAGGCCTTAACCAGATAGTCCTTGCCCAAATACTTGTTTATGGTCTTCGCCTTTGCGGGCGATTCAACTATTACTAGATTCTTTGCCATTCTTACTTCTCGGTCGCCGCCGCTTGCGGCCCTCTGACGTTGATTACGTGCCAAGATCCCAAAATACAAAAAATACCCTCTTAAATCACCGACGTGAAAATACTCCTGCTTCTCATTAAAAAGTTCATCACATACCATCTCACGCAAGCGAGTCAGTTCCTTCAACCGATGGTTCTTCCATCGTACGTCGCCGATCGTGAGATCAAGCAATTCGAGCATTCGTGCAAAAGCGTGCTCGAAGCGCGATTGGTCGTCATTCGCTTTCGCCCTCAGTGCTCGCTCATATTCGCTGCCCACGTTGCCGAGTTGTTCGGCTAGAGTGAACTTGTACCAGCGGCCGGTCGCAAGAGTAGGGTGATAGGTAGGGGTCATCTGGCTACTGACTTACGAGCTTCTGAACAATCCTAATGATGTTTGTTCTGACGTCGGCATCTTCAACATACCGCGACCGATTGTTCTGGCTCGGTCGAATATTAATCATGGAATCGAATTCGACCATTTCCGTCAATTCTCGATCAGTGTATAAATTGATTCCCCACAGATTCTCCTGTTGCGAATTCCTTTCGAGAAGAAAAGCTTCCTCATCAGCATGAAGTTCGCCGCCTACGGCCATTACTTCCTTGTCCACGTCGACGACGGCTTTAACCATATCACCAAAGAGTTCTTCCCCGGTCTCACGAAGCTGAACGATAGAAATGGGTTCCGCCAGGAGGATTGTTCCCATCACATCTTTCTCACGAAACATTTTCCCGGTAGCGCTCTCACCAAATCACGCATCTCCAGAGCCAACAAGGCCGCGGTTAGGTCAGGGATTGAAATGCTCATCTGATTAACCAGCGCGTCAATGTGCGCTGGATTGTCCGCTGAAAGCAACTTGAAAACCGACTGCTCATAATCTGACAAGCCACCGGGAACCATCGCCAACTGGTCCGCAACCGTCTTCTCTTTCTTCTGCGATAAGGGCGGCGGTAGCAAACGCGCGGCTATTTGCGGCGGCAGTTCAGCCGCAATGTCCTGCCACTGCTGAACCAGTTTCGCGCCCGCTCCTTTAATCAGATAGTTCGTGCCAAACGAATTACGCGAAGTGATGTTGCCCGGTACAGCAAACACTTCTCTATTCTGTTCTATGGCTAAGCGTGCCGTAATCAAAGAACCTGAATTCTCCGCCGCTTCAACCACTACCACGCCCAGACTCAAACCGCTAATGATGCGGTTGCGATACGGAAAGTTTTCCGATACCGGCGGTGTCTGTAATGGAAACTGTGTAACCATCGCACCGCCTGCGGCCAGAATCTCCTCGCCAAGCTTCTTATGGTCTCGCGGGTAGACCTGATCGATCCCAGTGCCCAGCACAGCAAGCGTACGCCCGCCTCCTTCAATCGCCCCACGATGTGCCGCCGCATCAATCCCACGAGCAAAGCCAGAAACCACAGTTACACCTCGCTGTGCGAGGTCGCGTGCGATCATCGAGGCGGCATTCTGTCCGTACGTTGAACACTTTCGCGAGCCAACAATGGCGACGCAAGGTTGCTCGAGACATTCAGACCAGGCGCCCTTCACATAAAGGGCAACCGGCGGATCGTAGATTTCGCGAAGTGACGACGGATATACACCATCGTCCAGAATCAGTATTTCCGCATCCAGCTCGCGAACCTTTACAACTTCCGCTTCCGCCAGATCGTGACGATCACGGGCGATGATGCTGTCGACGGCCTCAGGCAGTAACCGAACTTTTTCCAACTCGGCGCGAGTCGCGGTGTAGACCGCTTCCGCCGAACCAAAACGTTCCAACAACTTGGCAGCGGCCCGGGGTCCGATACCCGGCGTCATATTTAATGCAACCCACTCTCTCATATCGATTTCAGAATTCAGATTGCGGACGGCGGATTGTCTTCTGAATCCGCGCGCTGTTTTAATTGACGTCACTACAATGGACAGAATCTCGTCAGCCTCGTTCAGCAAATCTGCGATCCTGGAGCGTTTTACAATTTCCGCGTCGATCAGCAACTCCATCCAGTACATTGTTTCATCCGCTTCTTCCTCGACCGTGCCCATCTTTGAAATAAAATCTGGTTTCGACTTTGCTCGGCACGCAGCGCGATAATTGGCACCGACCGCCGGCCCACAGCGCAACATCTGGTTCCTAATCACTCTCGCGGTCGGGGTATCTGGCAAGCTCTCAGCCAACCGAATGATCCTCAATGCAAACGCTTTCGTGCGCTTCTTGAAGTCTTCTTTATTCATCGCCAATCCGCACTCATCAATCCGCAATCCGCAATCCACGTGGCGGAGGCGTGTAGGAATCGAACCTACCTGAGCCTGTTCTCACAGTCTCACTGACGGTTTTGAAGACCGCGCCGTTCACCAGAACAGATTCGCCTCCACTGCAATCTCAGATCTCAAATCTAAAATTTCAAATCCGGGGCCGGCGGAGCGAGAACCGTACGCGCCACAATAAGGACCTGTCAAGGAAGCTCCCATCCACCCCCGGTCCCGGGAAATGCAGAAAATTGCGCGAACGAGACTCCCAAATAATTGTCCCTAACGACCAGAATTCCGGCCGATTTGACCTTGGAAAACGAGAACAATGCGTGTAAACAGTTCCTTGAATCCGAGCAGAAAAAGGGCCCCAGCCGGTAACCAGGTTCCCAACTTGACGTAAAAGCCCAGCAAACGCTAGTATTTAGCATTCCCGAACGAACGTTCGAACTATGACTAATGGCAGGGGACGTCTGAATCGAGGGCGGTGTGAGCAAAGCAAAAGTGGTTAAAGAGGAGTCGATGATTAATTTTCAAACGGCGCCGGAAAAATATGAGCACTGGAAACTCAGTGTCGACGGCCAGGTCGCAAACCTAACGATGGATGTTCAGGAAGACGTGACCCTCGCCGAGGGTTACAAGCTCAAGCTGAATTCTTACGACCTCGGTGTCGACATCGAACTGGCGGACGCTATCCAGCGCATTCGCTTTGAGCATCCGCAGGTCAAGGCGGTAGTGATCACCAGTCTCAAGCCGCGCATCTTTTGTGCGGGCGCAAATATCTACATGCTCGGCACCTCTTCGCACGCGTTCAAAGTGAATTTCTGCAAATTCACAAACGAGACGCGGTGCTCAATTGAAGATGATTCCCAACACTCGGGCCGCCGTTATGTCGCAGCGCTGAATGGAACTGCGTCCGGTGGTGGTTATGAACTCGCGATCGCCTGCGACGAAATTTATTTGGTTGATGACGGCAACTCCGCCGTTTCACTTCCCGAAGTTCCCCTCCTCGGAGTGTTGCCTGGAACTGGTGGACTAACCAGACTGGTCGATAAAAGAAAGATTCGACGCGATCGTGCTGATGTGTTTTCGACGCTCGCCGAAGGTCTCAAAGGAAAACGCGCGAAGGAATGGGGACTGGTTGACGATTACTTCCCTACAAGCAAATTCCAGGAGTCCGTCAACTCACGTGTTGGCCAGATCGTAAACGACGTAAGGCAAACTGTTAGTTTGCGTGACGGTGGTCAAACTCAATCTGAAGGCACTCCTAACCCGGTGGATAAAACTAGCAGTTTGACCGGGATAAAACTCAATGCGCTGGAGCCGGACATAAAACCCGCCGGCATCGAATACAAGTACGTCAACCTCGTCATCAATCGCGAGCAACGTTATGCGGATCTCACGATGCGCGCGCCAGAGGCGAGTCTACCCAATTCTCCCGAAGAGATTCAGCAACTCGGTGATTCTTATTGGCCTTTGCAGGCCTTCCGCGAGCTCGACCATGCTCTGCTCCACCTACGCGTTAACGAGGCGGAGATCGGCTTGGTCTGCTTACGCTCTGAAGGTGAGATCGAAAACGTTTTGGCGGTTGATCAAGTACTTGCGGCCAATCAGGACCACTGGTTGATCCGCGAGATAACTCTCAACATGGCGCGCGTACTACGCCGGCTGGACTTAACCGCCAAGAGCTTCTTTACATTCGTAGAACCTGGTAGTTGTTTTGCGGGAAGTTTACTCGAGCTGCTGCTGGCTTCAGATCGAAGTTACATGCTCAACAATCCGGATGAGACGGTCGAGCTCCAGTTGAGTGAAATGAATGCGGGCGCGTTGCCGATGAGTAATGGTCTGACACGTCTCCAATCGCGGTTCATCGCCACTCCCGAAAAAGTTGACGAGGCTCTGGCGCATGAAGGGCGTTTTGATACTGCCGGGGCGGAAGAAGCCGGACTGATAACGTTCGCTCCAGATGACCTTGATTGGGAAGATGAGATTCGCGTGGCCATTGAGGAAAGAACTTCTCTATCGCCGGACGCGCTGACAGGTATGGAGGCGTCCTTGCGCTTCGCAGGACCTGAAACGATGGATACAAAAATCTACGGGCGGCTAACGGCCTGGCAAAACTGGATTTTCCAGCGCCCGAATGCAGTCGGCGAAAAAGGTGCGTTGACTAATTACGGCAAGCCTACGCAGGCACAGTTTGATTTTCGAAGGACGTAAACAGTAGTCAGTAGTCAGTAGGTTTCGGATTCCGAGGAGTGCCGTAACGGATTGCTCGTGAAGAATGGTTATGACGCGAACCACTGGTTATTGACGACTGATTACCAATTACTGATTACTGATTACTGACTACTTGCTACCGTCTACTGACTACTGCCTACTGACTACTGATTACTGTTCACTGTTTACTAATTATGAATCTCAACGAACGCATTCCTAACAACGTAAATCTTTCGGAAGACAAGAAACTGCAGCGCGCGCTGGAGAAATGGCTGCCAAATTATCTCGACTGGTGGCATGAGATGGGACCGGAGGGTTTCCAGCAAAAGGACGTCTACCTCCGGACAGCCATTAGCGTCGAGCCTGACGGTTGGGCCAACTTCGATTTCGTGAAGATGCCTGACTATCGGTGGGGCATCTTTCTCAAGCCGGCGGCGCCGGACGCTAAAATCGGCTTCGGGGATAACTATGGACAACCGGCTTACCAGGAAGTTCCGGGCGAGTTTCGAAACTCACTTCGCCGCATCATCGTCACGCAGGGTGACACCGAACCCGCATCGGTTGAGCAACAGCGGCAACTGGGGAACACCTGCCCGTCTCTCTACGATTTGAGAAACCTGTTTCAGGTAAACGTGGAGGAAGGCCGGCATCTTTGGGCCATGGTTTACCTGCTTCAGCGTTACTTCGGACGCGATGGGCGCGATGAAGCGGACGCGTTGCTCGAAAGACGCAGCGGTAATCCCGATAAGCCGCGGATTCTGGAAGCGTTTAATCAGCCCTGCGATGACTGGCTCAATTTCTTCTGCTTCACAATGTTTACCGATCGCGACGGCAAGTATCAGCTTTCAGCGCTGGCCGAGTCCGGGTTTGAACCCCTGGCGCGCACCTGCCAGTTCATGCTTACCGAAGAAGCGCATCACATGTTTGTCGGCGACACCGGAATAAATCGAGTCGTGAAACGCACGGCCCAACTGATGAAGCAAGGCGACGTGCGCGAGCTGGGCGGCATTCCTCTCGGCATCATTCAAAAGCACATCAATTTCTGGTTCAGTTATTCGCTCGATCTTTTTGGTGGCGAGATTAGTTCAAACTCGGCCGACTTCTTCGCCGCGGGTTTGAAGGGACGCTACAAGGAGCAGGACCAGTATGAAGATCATATTGCTGCCAACCAGACTTACACGATGACTGTGGTTGACAACGGAAAACTCGCGGAGCGTGAGGTCGGTTTGAGGAATGCGTTAAATGAAGTGCTCAGAAGCGAGTATGTGAAAGACTGCGAAAAAGGACTGGCGCGCTGGAACAAAACGCT
The DNA here is from genome assembly GCA_963786645.1 of Blastocatellia bacterium. Taxonomy (GTDB): domain Bacteria; phylum Acidobacteriota; class Blastocatellia; order Pyrinomonadales; family Pyrinomonadaceae; genus PSRF01. Next base: position 331,702 of record CAWAZW010000008.1, on the reverse strand, counting down.
GACTGAGGAGGGCATCTCCGAACGCCTGTACCTGCCGCATCCGCGTTTTCATCGTCACGTGGGTGAATACGCTGGTCACCATTTTGATATCGAAGGCAATGTGATTTCGCAGGACGATTTTGAACAACGGCAAATCCGAATGGCTGCCAACTCTGGAAGATCGAGAGTATGTGCGCAGCCTGATGCATCCGGTAACGGAGCCGGGAAAGATTGCCAACTGGATCGCTCCGCCGGCCGCCGGAATCAAAGGCAAGCCTTTTGAGTTTGAATATGTCCGCCTCTGAAGGATTTCAGATTGCGGATTGCGGATTGCGGATTTGTTATTGCCTATCATGAGCCTTCACACGAAAGAGACGAATCAAGTGGAACGGGCTGCAAATCCGAAATCCGCAATCCGAAATCCGAAATTCGACGCGAAGCTGGAGTTTATTCTCCGCAACGCTGCGCGCATCTTCGCGGAGAAGAACTATCACTCCACCACCATGCGCGACATCTCGCGCGCGACCGGCGTCAGCCTGGCCGGGCTCTACCACTACTGCAAGTCGAAGGAAGAGTTACTTTATCTGATCCAGGACAACTGTTTTGGACGCGTGCTGGAACGCCTTGAAGAGCGGCTCAGTGAAGCCGGCGATCCCATGTCGCGGCTGCATATATTTATCGACAACCACCTCTCGTTCTTCGCCGCCAACATGGCTGAGATGAAGGTGCTATCTCATGAAGCGGAATCGCTCGCCGGCGACCTGCACGCCCACGTGTCGACGAAGAAAACCAGATACACGGCCCTGGCCCGGTCTATATTGAAAGACGTTCAATCACATCAGAAGGCCGCCACTGAAATTGATCTGACAGTGGCAACCTATGCGTTGTTCGGAATGATGAACTGGATCTACAACTGGTATGATCCGCAGGGTAAATTGAAAGTTTCTGAGCTGGTTGATAACGTCACCCGGTTGTTCCTCAATGGGTTTGTTGCCGGATCACAGGCACACGAACTAGACTTTGCCCCTCGCGCAATCGAAGAGCCATTGAGTGTATGGCGTGGCGATCTAACGGGCGCGGCAAAATAATCCTTGTGAGAGGTCTTGATGGCAGAAGCTGAAGCACAGATGCAGGAGACAAAAACTGACTTGATCCAATATCGCGCCGAGGGAGGGTATCGCGTTTCTGACGCTTAACGATCCGCCGGCGAACACGTATTCCTACGCGATGATGCAGGCGCTGGATGACGCGATTCTTAAAGCGCGCATGGAGGAGGGTGTTCAGGTAATTGTGATCACCGGAAACGGTGAGAAGTTCTTCTGTGCGGGCGCAGACATACAAATGCTGTCGAACGTTACCCCGACGTTTAAGTATTACTTCTGCCTTCACGCCAACGAAACGCTCAACCGTCTGGAGCAAACACCCAAACTGGTGATTGCGGCCATCAACGGCCACTGCGTTGGCGGTGGATTGGAGGTGGCGATGGCGGCCGATATCCGTCTTGCTCGCAAAGACGCCGGCAAGATGGGGCTGCCGGAGGTTTCGCTTGGTGTGTTGCCGGGCACTGGCGGCACGCAAAGGCTCGTACGCCTGGTTGGAAAACCCAAAGCAATCGAACTGATGGCCACCGGTCAACTGTTTGATTTTGAGCGCGGGCTTGAGTTGGGAATCATCAACCGTTTGATTGAAGCAACGTCCGGCGAGGATTTTATGCAGCAGGTCGTTGAGTATGCGACGCAGTTCACCACACCGAACAAGGCAGCGCAGGCTGTCGGCAAGATCAAACGCAGCGTTCAAACCGGCGGCGAGATTTCATTTGAAGCCGCCCTCGCTTTAGAGCGCGAACTTCAGCAGCAGTTGTTTCAATCCGACGATGCCAAAGAAGGTTTGGACGCATACGTCAACAAGCGCAAACCGCAATTCACGGGTAAATAGTGAAGGCAGTGAAGAGTGAAGAGTGAAAAGTGAAAAGTAAGACGGTGCGAGGGTCTGAAATCTCCAGTGTTGCACCTACACAATTTCTTGCTTTTCACTTTTCACTCTTCACTTTTCACTCTTCACTTTTCACTGTCCCTTATGATCGACGTCACTGAAGATAACGGCATAACGACGATCACCTTGAATCGTCCGGAAAAGTTGAATGCATTCGCCGGACACATGCGTCGTGATCTGGCGGAAGCCCTTGAGCACGCTGGCAGTGATCGAGGCGTGCATGTAGTGGTCATTACGGGCGCCGGCCGCGCGTTTTGTGCAGGTGGCGATGTAACAGCAATGGCGGAACTGATCGATCGTCAGGACTCGGAAGAGTTCTCGCGACTATTAGGTTCGGCCCGCCGCGTTATTACTGCTATCAGGCAGATGACAAAACCCGTCATCGGCGCCATTAACGGACCAGCGTCAGGCGCAGGTTGCAACCTTGCTTTCGCATGTGACTTGCGCATCGCTTCAACCACAGCGAGTTTCACCCAGTCGTTTGTGAAAGTGGGACTGCATCCCGACTGGGGCGGCACCTACTTTCTCCCTCGCCTGGTAACGCCAAATAAAGCATGCGAGATGTTTTTCCTGGGAGAAGCGATCGACGCGGCTGAAGCGAAGCGGCTCGGTATCGTGAACGCTGTTGTCGAACCCGACCAGTTGCAGGAGGCAACGCGTCAGATGGCCGAACGTTTGCGCGATGCCCCACCAATACCCTTAGGCGCCGCCAAGCAGGCTGTGTACCTGAGTCAGAACGCTGACCTCGAAGAGATGCTGCGTTATGAAACTGAGGCGCAGATGCGTTGCTTCGAGTCGAAGGACGGCTGCGAAGGCGTGAAAGCCTTTCTCGAGAAACGCGAACCCAAGTTCACCGGACGGTAAAACAGTTTCGAGTTCGGAGTTTCGAGTCTAAAGTTTTGAGTTTGGAGTTTAGCGTTCAGAGTACAAGCTTTAGCTTGCTTCTATCGCGGCAGGGGCAAACTGAAGTCTGAACTCTGAAGTCTGAACTCTAAACTCTGAACTCGAAACTCTCTTATCTGTGAAGCTACAAAATCGACTTGCACTTATTACGGGAGGCGGACGCGGTATCGGTCGCGCGATCGCCTTAGCGTTTGCAGCAGAGGGCAGCGACGTGGTGGTTGCTGCACGCTCGGCGCAACAGGTTGACGAAGTGGCCGGCGAGATCCGCGGCAGATTCAACACGAAAGCGCTTGCGCTGACGTGCGACGTTTCTGATTTAGCCAGCGTCGAGCAGATGTTTGCGAAGGTTAACGAGGCGTTCGGCCGCGGCGCAGATATTCTGGTTAACAACGCCGGGATTGCCGAGAGTGCTCCACTACTGAAAACCGACGACGATCACTGGCGCCGGCATCTGGAGATAAATCTAAGCGGAACGTTTTACTGCATGCGAGCTGCCTTAGCGTCCATGGTTGAAGGCGGGTGGGGGCGCATCATCAATATCGCTTCTATCGCAGGCAAAACGGGCGCGCCATACATCGCCGCATATGCTGCCTCGAAGCATGGAATTCTCGGACTGACGCGTTCAGTGGCTCTTGAGGTTGCGACCAAAGGCGTGACGGTAAACGCCATCTGTCCTGGTTATGTTGATACTGAAATGACCAGCCGGGGCGTCGAAAACATAACGAGCAAAACCGGCCGCACAGCGGAACAGGCCCTCGATTCGATAAAAAAGATGAGTCCCCAGAATCGGATTATCGATCCGGAAGAAGTTGCGGCGCTCGCTCTGTTGCTGGCTTCGGAAGATGGAAGAGGCATAAACGGCCAGGCGATAAACGTTGACGGTGGCAGCGTGTTGTTTTGATCTTCTGCACGATTTACAAATCCATTCGTGAGGTTGCTCGTGTTTCTCGTGCGATCAAGTTTTTCGTTTCTAGTTTTGGCAAATCGGAGCCATCCAAATGAGTCTAACTGCGCCTGTGGTCCATCGCGTTGTTAATTCTGTTAGCGGTTTCAATCGCCCAGGCGGCTGACTCCGGAACGCTACTCGTCCTCAACAAGTCAGACAATACGGTCTCATTGATCGATCTCGGAAACAGGAAGGTTGTAGCGACAATCCCGACGGGCGTTGGTCCACATGAAGTGGCCGTCTCGCCAAACGGGAGACTCGCTGTGGTTGCGAACTACGGCGCTCAGACGCCCGGAAGCTCGCTCACCGTAATTGATATTCCTGCAAAGAAAGTTCTGAAGACGATTGAACTCGGAGACTATCGCCGGCCGCATGGCATCGTCTGGCTCAAGGGTGACGAGGTAGCACTTACAGCGGAAGTAAATAAGGCGCTGCTCATAGTAGACATCAACACTGGCAAGGTGTCGTCGAATGTAGTAACCGATCAGAATGTTTCCCACATGGTGGTGGTTTCGCCGAAGTATGGAAGGGCGTTTGTTGCGAACATCGGGTCGGGCTCGGTTACGGTTATCGATCTGAAAACTTTCACGAAGCTCGTTGATTTGCCAACCGGCGCGGGTGCGGAAGGGATTGATATCTCTCCGGACGAGAAGGAAGTTTGGATTTCAAACCGTGCGGCAAATACAGTCTCAGTAATCGAGACTGCTTTGCCAAAGGTAGTTGCCACACTCGAATCAAGAGACTTTCCCATCAGAGTTAAGTTCACGCCAGACGGCAAACACGTCCTGGTCTCTAATGCGCGTTCTGGTGACATTGCAATTTTTGATGCCGCGACTAAAAAGGAGATCAAACGAGTTTCCATGGAGGTGAAGGCTAGTGAGGGAAGCAATACCGGTGGACGGTTATTCGGAAATCAGTTTGGCCAAAGCCCTGTGCCGGTGGGAATTCTGGTGGCGCCTGGACTGGGCCATGCCTTCGTCGCCAACACCAATGCAGACATCGTAACCATGGTGGATCTCAAGACATGGCAGATCGTGGATCGGTTAACTGCGGGCAAAGAGCCGGACGGTTTGGGATACTCTAAGCTGACGGTTAAATGATTAGACGAACTGCTAGTTTCGGCGGCTGTGATCCGCTGCGGCTTGCCGCTCAACCGATCCAGAAATAGTCATTGCGTTCTCTTCTTCACCATCTCATAAACCAACCGCACCGGCAGGCCCACGATGTTGAAATAGTCACCCTGGATCTCTTCGATGAATAGCGCGGCGCTTCCCTGAATCCCGTAAGCGCCTGCTTTGCCCATGGGCTCACCCGTCGCGACGTACCAGTCAATCTCTTCAGACGACAACTCCGAAAAGCGTACGCGCGTGCGTTCGTAATCAACCACCGCCGCTCCCGTTCCTTCCCCTGCTCGCAACAGAGCCACTCCGGTTAAGACTTCGTGCCACCTTCCACTTAACAACCTCAACATACGACGCGCGTCCTCGTCATCGACTGGTTGGCCCAGAACGTGATCGTCTATGACTACAGTCGTATCAGCTGCCAGGACCAAACCACTGGCCAGATTGGCGCCTACGGCCTCGGCCTTTTCCTTCGCCAACCGCTTAACATAGTCGACGGCATCCTCGTTATCGTCGCGAGTCTCGTCAATGTTTGCGGCGATCGCTTCAAAGGGCCAGCCGGCGGCGTGTAGAATCTCGGCGCGGCGCGGACTCTTCGAGGCCAGAATTAGCTTCTCCTTGATCACACTTGTAGGCCTAAACAATTCTCCGCTACACTCCGAAATCGTTTTTCGCATCCGCAGATTACACAGATTACGCAGATTGTTAAAACAGAATAGCGGTTTTATCGCGGTAAGTTCCAATCTGTGTAATCTGCGTAATCTGCGGATATTCAGCTAATAGTTATGGAAACCTTTATCAAATCACTGCCGGCAGTAATCGCCGCATCGGGCGCTTCCGAAGAGGTCATCGAGGCCGCGTGTGTCGGGGCTTGGAAACATGCTGTCGGTCAGGCCTTAAGCTGTCGCGCGATTCCTCAGGAACTGCGCGGCAACACGCTGGTTCTCGCAGTCGAAGATAAGGTTTGGCAAAAACAATTGGAGCAGATGCGCGATCAGTTTTTGTTTCGGCTGAATAAAGTGCTGGGAAAGCCGCTAGTGAAAGTTCTGGAATTCCGAATCGCACCCGAGAAATTCAGGGTTGAGCCACGACATCTGAATTCCGTAAATGAAAACTCGCCGCGACCGATCCCTATTGAACTAATCTCCGCTGCCGCAAGCATCGAAGATCCAGGCTTGCGCAGGGCCTTTCTCGGCGCGGCAGTAAGCTGCGATAAATCGTCTAGAAGAACAGAGTCAGTGATCAGCGGTCAGAAGCTGACATCTGATATCTGACTTCTGACATCTGGAATTTAAAGATGCCAATTACCGAAGCAGACGTTGAAAAGGTCGCGCAACTGGCGCACATGGATATTCCGCCAGAGGATCTCAAAATCTTTGCGCCCCAGATGGCTGAGATCGTTGCTTACGTGGAGCAGCTAAATGCCGTCGACACAAGCAACATCGAGCCGGCTCTGGGCGGGTTAACGCCGGAAGGTGAGAAAACAGACTCGGCGCGAGAAGATGAAGTAATGCCTTCATTAGGCCAAAAGGCCGCGCTAGCCGAAGCGCCGGATGCAGCGGAAGGGCACTTTCGCGTTCCTAAGGTGCTGTAGATAGCAAACAGTAAACAGCAAACAGTAGACAGCAAAACAAAAATCCGCCCCGGTAGCCTCGCCTAAACACTATGAGTGTAATTGGATCGTTAACGAGTGACATGTCGTCTGGCAAAACGAAACCCCGCGACGTTGTCGAAGCCTCGATTAATGCGGCAGAGAAACTGAATGACACGCTGAATGCGTTTCTTCAGATCGATCGCAGCGGTTCATTAAAGCGGGCAGAGTCGCTTAGCGCGTCTGACGGTTCACTCGCCGGCATCCCCATCGCAATCAAAGACAACATTTGCGTCAAGGGTCTGCAGACTTCATGCGGCTCGCGAATTCTTGGCGACTATCATCCACCATATAACGCCACTGTAATCGAACGACTGTTGGCCGCCGGCGCGATTGTGGTGGGTAAGACCAATTGCGACGAGTTTGCAATGGGCTCCTCAAATGAGAACTCCGCATATGGACCAGTCAGGAATCCCTGGGACACTTCGCGTGTACCGGGCGGTTCTTCTGGCGGCTCCGCGGCGGCCGTAGCGGCGGGCATTGTTCCAGTGGCGCTTGGCTCAGACACTGGCGGTTCTGTGCGTCAACCCGCTTCGCTTTGTGGAGTGTTTGGTCTGAAACCGACCTACGGGCGCAACTCGCGTTATGGCTTGGTAGCGTTTGCTTCTTCGCTCGATCAAGTGGGCGTATTTGCGCGCAGCACCAGTGACGTGGCTCTCGTTCTCGGAGTCATCGCGGGACGCGATACTCACGATGCTACGACCGCCGACGTTCCAGTTCCCAATTACGCTTCTGAGTTGACGGGTGACATCAAGGGTGCGCGCATTGGTTTTCCGAAATCACTCTTCGGAGAAGGTCTCGATTCGGAGGTGAAGCAGACTGTCGAAGCGGCCGTGGACGTTTATCGCGAGCTGGGCGCGGAGATAGTTGAGGTAGAACTACCCAACGCGAAATACAGCATTGCTGTTTATTACATCATCGCCACGGCGGAGGCGTCTTCCAACCTCGCCCGTTTCGATGGCGTACGATATGGATTTCGCGCCGAAGAGGCGCCGGAGTTGCGGCAGATGTATCGCAAGACCCGGCAGGAGGGTTTTGGACCAGAGGTAAAGCGTCGAATTATGTTGGGCACTTATGTTTTATCGGCTGGATATTACGACGCATATTATCGAAAGGCCCAGCAGGTCCGTTCATTGATTAAAGAAGACTTTCGCAAGGCCTTCGAAAGCTGCGACGCGATCATCACGCCCACCTCACCGACGCCCGCGTTCTTGCTCGGTGAGAAAGTGGATAACCCACTGGCCATGTATCTCAACGACATCTACACGGTGACGGCGAATCTCGCGGGCGTACCAGGACTCAACGTTCCCTGCGGCCTGTCTTCCAGCCGGCTTCCGATCGGCTTTCAATTGCTCGGCGCATATTGGTCAGAGCCGACTCTGCTCAAACTGTCCCACGCTTACGAAACGGCACGACCGTTTACGGAGCGTCCTCCGGTTTGCGCGTAGAGCGGGGTGAGGCCCGAAGGGCCGGCAGTTAATAGCCACGGCCGTAAGGCCGTGGTTAAAGTTACATAAAGAGTCGAGAGGCCCGAAGGGCCGGCACAAGCCAACTGCCGGCCCTTCGGGCCTCTTAAGAATCTTGGACGTTAATCCACGCCCTCACGGGCGTGGCTATTAACTGTCGCCCTTCGGGCCTTATAAAAAAAGCCGCCCTCACTCGGCACTCAATTCGGAGTGTTTCACTTTTCGACTGTCGGATCGTTTTGAGGCAACGCTGGTGAATCCACTGGCTGGACCGTAGCCCGAGGCTTCTTATCCGGGATCAAATCCCCCGTAAAGATCTCCAGGATGTTTTTCGCGGTTCCCACCACCGGAGTAACATCCAGTCCCACATGCACCGCTCCGGGCACAATTCCTTTTTTCTTGATGTCATATCCGGCGAACCCAACGACGAATACCGGTCCGATGATCGGAATCGCTTTGAGAAGCTTCCTGGTAACTTCCCACGCCCCCCTCTTCATAAGTCCTTTTTTCGGCTTAGGTGTGTTCATCAAACGTCAATAAGAACAACTCAAATTTCAACGCACGGTCGACATTCGCAGCGCTTTAAAAGTATATGCTAGCATGCCCACACTTTCACTCAAGTGTCTATCACGATGCGCGCAAAGTTTTGTTTATCAATATTCTTAATCTGTGTCTCGGCGCTTCTGTTTTCATGTAATCGTAACGCGCCGGCCAGCCGTAAGCTTCTAATCTACACGCCGCACGGGCAGGATCTGTTGCGTGATTCTATTGCGCGTTACAAGCTTGCCCACCCCGACGTTGAGGTGCAGTTTCTCGACATGGGTTCGCGCGAAGTACTCGAGCGGATTCGTGCTGAACGCAACCGACCGCAGGCCGACATTTGGTGGGGCGCTGCGCATGGCACGTTTCAAACCGCTGCCGAAGAGAATCTGCTGAGCCCGTATCGCCCAACCTGGGCTGACGTTGTACCTGCCACCAGTCGTGACCAACAAGATCGCTGGTACGGAACTTACAAAACGCCGGAAGTAATCGTTTACAACAGCGACGCGGTCAAGGCAGAAGAGACGCCGAAAGACTGGGACGACGTGCTCGATCCGAAATGGCGCGACCGTGTGCTTATTCGAAATCCGAATCCATCGGATTCGATGCGCGCGATCTTTGGGGCCATGATCTGGCGTTTTTATAAGGACACCGGCTCGCCGGAGAAGGGCTATGAATGGCTGAAACGCCTGGACGCGAACGTTCGTGAATACACTGTCGATGGAACGCTGCTGATGCAGAAACTGGTGCGTCGAGAGGGTGTCATCACTCTTTGGAACCTGCCGGATGTTTGGATTTACAAAGAACAGAGAGGGTTTCCCATCGGATATGTTTTTCCGGCAAGCGGCACTCCGGTGATCACCGATGGCATCGCGATCGTGCGCGGAGCGCCAAATGAAGAAGAGGCAAAACGGTTTTATGAGTTTGTGAATACACCAGAGAGTTTGATCCTGGCTGCAAAGAAGTACTATCGCATTCCTGTCCGCACCGATCTTGACCGCACACAGTTGCCGGCGTGGATGAACGAGCGGGTTAACGAAATGCCGATAGAGTGGGAGGTGTTGCGCAAACACCTCAACGACTGGATGCGATACTGGGACACAGAGATTCGCGGGCAGGGTAAAGGGTAAAGTCGATTCAACGTTATGTCGCTTCTCTCACTAAACGAACTCTCGAAGCGCTTCGACCAAACACTCGCAGTTGCAGAGGTGTCACTCGAAGTCGAACGCGGCGAATTTTTTGGTTTGCTTGGGCCATCCGGTTGCGGCAAGACGACTACACTGCGAATGATCGCAGGTTTGGAAAAGCCTGATACGGGTACGATCGAGTTTGACGGCATCGACATTACGGATCGCCCGGCGGAACGTCGGGGCTTCGGCATGGTCTTTCAAAACTACGCTCTCTTCCCTCACCTGAATGTTGGTGAGAACGTCGCATTCGGGCTGCGCGCGCGCCATAAGCCGGCGAATGAAATCAAAGACCGGGTAAAAGGTGCGTTGGAACTGGTACAACTTCCCGGTTATGAAAAGCGTCGTGTCGATGAACTCTCCGGCGGCCAGCAACAACGAGTGGCGATCGCGCGTGCGATCGCAATTGAGCCGGCCCTGCTGCTGTTTGACGAGCCGCTTTCAAATCTTGACGTGACGCTGCGAGAAGCGACACGTGGTGAGCTGCGAGAATTGGTCGCACGTCTCGGACTAACAGCTGTCTACGTCACGCATGATCAGGAAGAGGCTTTCGCATTGTGCGACCGGATTAGCGTGATGATGGGTGGCCGGATTCTGCAAACAGGACCACCGCGCGATCTCTACGAACGTCCAGCACAATTACAGGTGGCGCGATTCCTCGGGCGCAACAACCTGATCAAGGTGATGAGGCTTAGTTCGGCAAAAGAAGGCGTAGGGGAGTTTAAAACTCTTGAAGGCGATCACATCTTGCGGGTTCCCGTCCAGCACGACGAGCTCGCGCCGCTCAACAAACCGTGCACATTGGCCATACGTCCCGAACACGTAATCGTGAGCAGGGCGGCAAACGGCACTGCTAATGCCCTACCCGCAAACGTGCGTGAGATCAATTTTGCCGGAGCTACCTCGAGCATTAAATTGGATGCTAAAGGACTGGCCTTGGAAGCACTGAGGCTGCAAGCCGATGGACTCGCAATCGGCGACGAGTGTGTCGTCGTTTTGCCTCCGGAGAAAATCTCGCTTCTAAAAAACGAGTAATCAGGGTAAGCCCTGGTTTCCTGTCAGTTCGTGTTAATTCGTGGATCGCCTTAGAGTCCAACGCCAAAATCGATCCACGAAACAACGCGAAAGCGTTTTTTTTTTCAACCACCGGCTACTCTCTATCAGCCCTCCGGGCTGAAAGTCTGTCAATAGAACAAAGATTCAGTTTGTATGACGCCCCGCTCCAGCCACCCGGTCGCTACTCCGACCCGTCGGGGTTCTAATCCGTTTTCCAAGCTCACGTCTCCGCGTTTCCTATTAATTTTGATCACGGCAGTCGTACTGCTCTATGGCGTCATTTATCCAAACCTCCACGTGATTCTTGCTTCACTTGAACGAAACGGGTCCTGGTCGCTACTAAACTACCGAGACGCGCTTTCGCAGGCTGTCGTTTTCGAGGCCATCATTAGCAGCGTGGTTCTCTCTGTCTTGACAGTTATATTCTGCACGCTAATTGGAGTCCCACTCGCGTTTCTGTTCGAACGCTACACCTTCCCCGCGCGCAATCTTTTTGCCACGTTGGCGGCGCTTCCTCTGGTGTTGCCCCCACTCGTAGGAACAGTGGCGTTTATTTTTTCGCTTGGCGAGTCAGGCATTATTGCGCGACTGGTCCAATCACTATTTCAACTGGAAACATCGCCTTGGTCGTTGCGCGGTTGGCCCGCATTGCTCGTGTTCCATACGTACACGATGTACCCGTTCTTCTACGTATTGACCGGCGCGGGGCTTAGCCGCATCGATGCTTCCCTCGCTGAAGCCGCGCAGAGTCTGGGAGCAAGTCGAAACCGTGTGCTGACGCGAATCGTCCTCCCGCAAATTGCGCCGTCGCTGATCGCGGCTGCGCTCCTGACATTCATGACGTCCATGGCGTCCTTCAGCGCGCCGCTGTTCTTTGGCGGTGATGTCCGCGTCCTGACGTTGGAGATTTACACTGCGCGACAACGCGGCGATGTAACGATGGCGCTGACCCAGACGGTGATCCTGGCAGTGATTTCACTAAGTGCACTGGTTTTCTTTCAACGTTACGAAGGAACACGGAAATTTGCAGCGGCTGCCATGAAAGGCGCAGCGAAGCGACGAAGGACGATTGCGACAGGTAAAGCTCGGGTGATTGCGATTGTTATTGGCATTCTGTTTTCCCTGGTACTCGTGTTGCCGGTTGCCACGCTTATCCTGGTTAGTTTTGCGCGTGAAGGTAGCTGGACCACGCAAACTCTACCGCCGGCTTACACCATCGCTAACTACGTCAGGATTTTTTCTGATCCGCACGCAGCTGAGGTTTTTCTGAACAGCATTTCAATGTCGGCCATCGCCGCGATCGCCGCACTCCTGTGGAGTTTCATTGTGGCCACGCTGCTCGTTCGTCGTGGTGCGCGTCGTTGGCGGCGGCTGCTTTCGTGGTTGATACTCGTGCCGTGGGCGCTCCCCGGAACTGTGGTCGCAGTTTCCGTTGCTGAGGCGTATGGAAAGCCGTCGCCACTACTTGGTTCGTTTATTCTTGTTGGCACGTTTTGGATTCTGCCCTTTGTTTACTTCCTCCGTTTCATGCCCCTGGTTGTTCGTGCGGTGCAGGCGAGTATGGAACAGTTAGACGCGAGTCTTGAGGAGGCCGCCAGCAGTCTGGGCGCGCGTTGGTGGCAGCGATTCACACGCATCACGTTGCCACTGATACTTCCGGGAGCCATTGCCGGTACCTTGCTGGCTTTTGTAATTGGGCTGGGTGAATATGTCGCTTCCGTAATTGTGTTTGTACCGGATAACCGGCCAATCTCGATAGCGATAGCTTCGGAGCTACGGGACTTCAATCTGGGAACCGCGGCGGCTTACGGAGTGGTGCTTATTGGAATCATCGCTGTGTGCATGATGGTGGCCGGCAAATTGGAAAGAAGGAGTAGTGAAAGGTGAAGAGTGAACAGTGAAGAGTGAACAGTGAAAAGTGAAAAGCAAGAGTGGTCTACGTTCGGATGCGGCTTGCCGCGGCACAGTGCGGAAAGCCGGTCTTAATAGGGCTCGATATAGAATTAATGTTTATTGGATCTGTCATTCAACGGTATACAGCTGTTATCGCCGCGATCGTGATCGTCACTTTCGGTGTTAGTGGGCAGGAACCTCCTGCCACATCCACAGTAACGAAAGCCGATCTTCACCAGGCGCTATTGGATCTTACAAATCCCTGGACGGTGATGTGCGTTGCCGCGCACCCCGACGACGAAGATGGAACCACGCTAACGGTGCTAAGAAGAAAACACGGTGCTCACACGGTAAGTCTTTTTTCGACTTACGGCGAAGGAGGACAGAATGCGGTTGGACCCGAACTCTACGAGGAGCTCGGCGTCATACGCGCACATGAAACCTTGAAAGCTTCGGAGATTCAGGGTTCGGAACCACACTTCCTCGGTTTAAGGGATTTCGGTTTTTCGAAGTCGATGGAAGAAACATTCCGCGTCTGGAACCATGACGAGGCTCTGAAACGCATAGTGCTGAAGCTTCGCGAATTGCGTCCTGACGTGATCATTACTAATCACGACACATCGCGCGGGCACGGTCATCACCAGGCAACTGGTCAACTGTTATTGGAAGCGTTCGATGCGGCCGCCGATGCTAAACGGTTTCCCGAACAGCTGAGTAAGTTCAAGCCCTGGCAAGTCCAACGATTGTTTGTGCGCATCTTTGGTGGAGCAGTTCCTAACACCACACCACCAGCGCAGGCAAAAACTATTTCGATAGATCCGAACGAGATCGACCGTGTTCGCGAGACGTCATTCGCTGAACAAGCTCTCGCGGCGCTGCAACAACACGCTACGCAGGGGCCGTGGCCGAAAACGATCGCCGACCTGATGCGCGCCCGCCGAATTGAGAGCGGAAAACTTCCACCAATCCGCTATCGCCTCGAACGCGAAGCTGCCAATGCCCCAACACTTCCGGACACGGCTACGACCCCATTCGATGGGCTGAAACTCTCGCCAGCCCTGGACGAGCGACTGAACGCGCCCACTATTAATGAACGGCCATTAACGGACTTTATCAACGAACGAGACCGCGTTTTGAACGCCCTTATAAACTGGCGGGTAACAAATGCTGATGCCAACCCGGTCGCGGACGACCCGTTTCGGCAGGCGATGTTTGAAGCGCGCATAAATAAGGCTTTGGCTGTTGCTGCTGGAGTCTCTTTGAATGTCTCCCCCAGTTCGCCGTTCCTGATTCGTAATCAAAAACATTCTTTTACGGTCACCCTCACGAACGCAGGCGCGAAGCCGCTCCAGATCACTAAACTTGCTTTCAACGCCTGGGGCAAAGGGTCGACGCTTGCCGTCCCCGAGCATCTGCTCGCCGATACCGACACGACAGCTGCGGTCGACGCTACGACTCCTGCAGCCGCATCGTTTACAGTTCCCAAGGCTGAACACCTTTACGACGAATTATTTTTCGGTATTCCATTTCCAGCGACTGCGGAGATAGATATCGAAGGCGCTAAGTTTGTAGTCAACACCGTGAAGAACATGGAGGTTGCTCCGGCAGTCGAGATACGCGACATTTCGCCTTCGCCGTGCGTCCGCACTGAAGAGGCACTTGGTAGATGTGAGACGCTGGGTGTCACGTTTGCAAATCACTTGGCTACGGCGTTCCGCGGCACACTCTCGGCAAAAGTCACCAGCTTCGATACGTTTCACAGTTACCCTGTCACGAGGCAAGTCGTCCTGGCTCCCGACGAAACACGCACCGACCAAATTTCAGTTAAGAGTTCGATTCCCGATAGACAAAATCTTCGGCAGCTGAGAAGTTCCGGCGCGACTACACTCTCCCTACATCGCTCAGAAACGAACGAACTAATCACAGAACGAAAAGTTTCCCTTGTCTATGCAAACGCCAGTGTCGCTGCCGACCTGAAGGTGGGATACATTCCGAGCTTCGATAACACGCTCGAGCGATCACTCGCTTCATTTGGGGTGGAAGCAACGGCGCTGACAGTTGATGATGTGCAAAATAAGGAGCTCGCGGGATACGACACGATCATTATTGATAATCGCGGCTATGAGGCGCTTCCCGGGTTAATCGGCGCAAATGCGTTCCTGTTGAATTTTGTCGAGAAAGGCGGGACGCTAATTGTTTTTTATCACAAGGACAACGAATGGAATCCCGACCCGGCAAAGAATCGTCCACAATTGGCGCCTTACCCAATCGTTCTGGGAGATGACCGCGTTACCGACGAAAACGCGCCGATCAGGTTCGTGCAGCCACGCCACCAGCTCTTGAACTACCCTAACCGCATAACACAAGTAGACTTTAAGAACTGGATTCAGGAGCGTGGACTTTATTATCCGAAAGACTGGGACAAGAGGTACACGGCGTTGTTTTCTACAAATGATCCGGGCGAACCTCCGTTGCGGGGCGGTTTGCTGGTTGGAAAGCACGGGCAGGGCAACTACATGTACACCAGCATGGTTTGGTATCGACAACTACGAGCGGGCGTGCCGGGCGCATATCGCATGTTTGCGAACATGATCAGCTATGGGAAATTGAACCGGACGGGCCGAAGAGCGGGGCAAGCCGCCCTTCCCAACCCTGAGCTGACTAGATTTGCTCATTGGAAATTTGGTCGAACGGCTTTCGAGCGGGCTAGTATAAAGATGGGTGCGTAGTCTCATGGTCAGGAAGGGTGGCTTGCCCCCGCTCTTTCATACCCTCATTCAAAAAAGTTTGGGGTGGTAGCATGCGCTACCACCCCGAATAGTCTTCAGAAATGAACTGAAGGTTCTACACCGCTTCTGCTTCTTGCTCACTAAGCGACTCGCCTTCGAGTTTCACTCGCGAGCGCTCCAGGAAAGTCTTGATCATTTCACTCACGCGTTTCTGCATCTCCGAGCTAATCGGGCCTTCGCCCACCAGCGCCGCGAGCCGATGCAAATCGCGCGCGTGCGACCGGCGCAATTCAACGTGCTGCGAAATCTTGATCAGCACATTGTGTCCGCGAACTTCAAATGCCGCCGCGTATCGCAGATAGTTCTTCATCTCCGTGCCTGCCGGTGACCATTCCAGACGCTCCGGACGATCTTCCGTCTTACGCACTGCGAAGCTGGCTTGAACGGAACCAATCACGGGCACTTCCGCACGCACCAGCCAGCGAGCGATGCCGCCGCTTTCCTTGCGAATGCCCTCGATGCCCGGCATCAGATCGGCGAAGTTCCTGAAGTCACCAAAGAACTCGCGGGCGCGCTCCAGCGTCGTCCGTAGTTCCATTTGGCCTGTATAAGAAGCTTTGATTCGAAACATGCTTGGTCCCTTATTCGCTCTCCTATTAAGTGATGCGGCATGGCAGCTTTCAGTTGCAAAGCGCTGCACGCAAGAACTAAAGTTAACATCATCAATAACGTGAGGTAAATACAACTTTTCACGATCCTGAAGAACAAGCTTAATTGGCTGACTTCCCTTTCGGTCGTTAAGTAAGGCGATCCACGAAATATCACGAAAGTGTTAGTGCTATTTAGTGTTGCTTGGTGGATCAAAACGCCGATTGGGTGGAGATATTCAGAGAGTCTGGCGACTACCGATGAGAAACCAAAACAACAAGTGTTCAAGGTGTGACGGGGTAACCCGCACGTGGAAAGAGTTGACGGAAGAAGAACGGGAAGTGGTGAAGCGATTGCCCGCGTCGGCACACTATGAAGAAGAAGAGCGTCAACACCTGCATCGATGGTGCACGCGTTGCTGGTTCGAATCGGTCACGAAAGCTAGCGTCGATGCATAAGCTTCTACTGACCCTGGACTATGCCTTCGACTCTTTGCGGCTTGCCGCCGCACCGTGCGGAAAGGCTTTGCCTTTCCGGGCAAGACACCCCCCCTATGAAGAAATCGCGAGGCTAAGCCTCGCGCCGGATCTACTGGGAGCTGGCGCCGGTGAGGCAAGCCTCAACGCACTGGGGGGCGGCAAGCCGCAGGCGTAAGTCCACCGATAGCTCCCGCAATTGCTGCCCTACCTCCTGCCTAGCTTACTCTCCTCCCGTAGTAATCCGCTCGTACGCCGCTCTTATCGCACGCATCCGTTCTGCGAGTGTTTCACTCAAATGCGCACCCGATGAAAACTGGAGTCTCCGTGCGATCTCTTCGAACGCCGGATGCGTTGTCGAAGGTAATGCTGCAACCTTTCCCATCACCAGGCGCAATTGATGATCTACGGAACGCAGCAACTCATAGCCGCCGATCAACGCTTCATAATCCTCTGGCGTTAATGACCCATTGCTCTTGAGCTGTTCCAGAGTCGCTTTTGTTGAACGATCTGCACCTTCGTCTGAAACGTCGTCGCGGAGTTGCAGGTAACGAGCAGCGAAGTAAACGTCGAGCATGCTGCCGGCGGAATACTTTATGTTTGTCTGTCCACGCCGAGTGCGACCACCCTTTTCTCTTTCCAGTAACTCCCGGACGCGTCGAGTCTCTGTTCGCAATTCATCTGGATCAGCCTGACGCGCGCGCTCATGAATGGCGTGACGGGCATGTATCTCAATCATCTTGCCCAGCTCAAGGTCACCGGCGACTGCTTTTAATTTCACATACGCCAGCCACTCCCAAATCGCGCTGTTCTGTCTTACATACTCCAGAAATCCCTCCGAACTTATTACCAGTGGGCCATTCTTGCCGTTAGGGCGCAGTCGCAAATCCACGCGATACAGATAACCGTCGCGGGTGACACTCGATAGTGCCGTAATCATTAGTTCGCCAAGGCGCGCATAGGCTTCGTCCTGTGTCAGCGTGGCCACCGGCGAAGAAACGAGCGAGTCGTAAACAAGGATGATGTCCAGGTCAGATCCGTAATCGACTCCGCCGCTGGCGAGACGGCCCAAAGCCAAAACGGTCAGACGTGGGCCGCTGGCCATCCGTCCGTATCGGCGGGCCATCTCGCGGCGCGCGATCAGGTAAGCCACATTGATGCTCGCGATCGCCAGTTCTGTTTGCAGGCTGTTCGATTCCCGAGTCGACGACGTCGCCGCGCAGTCGCGTGCACCGATCTCGATTAGCAATTTGGACCACGCGCGACGCAGAGCAGACAGCTCTGCGGGAAAACTTGTCTCCGGATCTATCGCTGCTCGCAATTGGGCGCGGTAGTCGCGGTGCTTTGGTTTGCCGGAAAGGCTGATAGAACTAATCAAAGACGGATTTCCCGCGACCATCTCACCGAAGAATTCCGAAGTGCCACACAGTTTAATCAGCGCTTCAAGATCCTCCTCCGTCGTCTCGATTGGGCTCTCGGACTTGTCGAGCGACGCGGCCACTCGTGCGATCAGCATTGCCGCTCGATGAGGGTTTACCGAACGACCGGCCGCCTGATTCAGCTTCTGCGCCAATAATTCGGTTGTTAATGATTCGTTATGGTCACTCAGGTGAGTCCTCAACATGCGAGCTGCTGCCATGACTGTGGAGAGTTCCCCGCCACGGTTGCCGGTATTGAGAGACTGCTCGGCTTTTCGGTGTGCCGTGTCATTGGTACCGGCGAATACGCGGTCGTACGCCCTTCGGACGTTCATGGCATGCAGACTCAGCGTGCGATCGAAATCTTCA
Source organism: Blastocatellia bacterium (assembly GCA_963786645.1). Classification (GTDB taxonomy): domain Bacteria; phylum Acidobacteriota; class Blastocatellia; order Pyrinomonadales; family Pyrinomonadaceae; genus PSRF01. The sequence continues at coordinate 313,328 of CAWAZW010000008.1, read as the reverse complement.
AGCGCATTTGGCCCGGCGAAGTTCATTCGTCGCGCGACCAGTGCGCGGTGCTCTACCGGCTCCGGAACGGTGTGAGTTTGCAACCCGTGCTCCATTTGCAGGCGATGCTCAAGCATGCGCAGAAAGGAATAAGCCTCCGAAAGTTCAGAACGCTCCTGCTCGTCGATTAGATCGCGATCCGCGAGCCGACCCAGGCTGATCAATGTGTGTGTGACGCGCAACCAGTCGTCCAAACCGCCATGGGCCAACTGCAGCGCCTGGGCAATGAATTCAATTTCGCGAATACCGCCGCGCTGTAGTTTGACGTTGAAGCCATTGCTGCGTGCTTCGATGTGCCGGTCGATTTTTTGTTTAGCCAGACGTACGCTTGCCAGCGCGTCTTTCACCGAAACATTGGGCTGGTAGATAAAGTTTTCGACCGCGGATGCGAATCGACTGAATAGCGAGGTCGAACCGGCCGACGCTCGACTACGAATCAACGCCTGAAGCTCCCACGCCTGCGCGGATGTTTCGTAATACTTCACTGCTTCTGACAGTGACGACGCGAGTGTTCCGTCCCGGCCATGAGGGCGTAAACGCAAGTCAACTCGGTAAGCAGCGCCCTCACCTGCCGGCTGGCCCACAAGTTTCGTGATGTACTCAGCAAGCTTAATGAAGTATTCGCGATTGGTTAGTTTGTCGCGCTCGCCTGAACCGGCGGTGGTGCCGTCGTCGGAGTAAAGGAACACGAGATCGATATCCGAAGCGTAGTTCAGTTCGCAGGAACCTAGCTTACCGAGAGCGACTACGCAAAACTCTGCAGTAGCAATGCGTCCTTTTTCATCCTGACGCAGAGGCGCTCCGAACCGGTTGTCCAATTCCTGACGCGCAAGACTCAGCGCGAAATCGAGAATGGCGTCCGCGAGGTTTGATAACTCTTCTGTTGTTTCCACTATTGTATGCGTCCGTCGCACATCGTGAAGATAAATACGTAACAATTCGCGGCGACGGAACCTGGCCAGCATGACCTGCGGGGGGACGGATGAATTCGTCAACGCAAAGCGCGCCAGCGACTCCTTCAATTGCTCCCGACTTCTAACCCGCACGTCTGCGCGTTCGCGCATCAGCCAGGAGACATATTCGGGATTTTGTTCGAGTGTGGTCGCCAGCAAAGGGCTCCATGCGGCGAGGGCCAGCACGTCGGAAAGTAAGGCGGAGTCTGCAGTGAGCTTTTGAAATGTGCGCGGCTGTTCCTGCTCGAGTCGCTGAAGAGATAAGCGGGCGCCCTTTTCATCAGGCAGATCGCGTATCAACGAATCGATTCTAGCGTCGGACGTTTGCACGGGTTCATATTACAGGTATCGAGTTCAGAGTTTCGAGTTTGGAGTTTGTGAGTCTCGGGTTTCGAGTTTGCGTTTGGAATTGGAGTTGAGCAGCCATCGGGATCAGCGATGAACAAAAAAGCGGGCCACGAACCTACACGAAATACACCAGGTTTCTTATCGTTTGTTTCGTGTGATTCGTGGATCGCGCTTTTAACAAACTGCGAACTCGAAACTCAGAACTCGAAACTGTCGGATCTAGATGTCGAAATACATTGAAAACTCCAATGGATGCGGGCGCATTCTAAGTGGAGTGATCTCTTTCTCCCGTTTGTAAGTTATCCAACGCTCAATCAGCTGTGGACTGAAGACGTCGCCTTTCAAGAGGAAGTCGTGGTCAGCCTCCAGCGCTTTCAACGACTCATCCAGCGAACCCGGCAAGGTCGGAACGTCCTTCAGTTCCTCAGGCGATAGATCGTAAATGTCTTTCTCTAGTGGTTCGCCTGGATCGATACGATTCTGAATACCGTCAATTCCAGCGAGCAACATAGCTGAGAAAGCCAGGTAGGCATTGCAGGATGGATCGGGCGGGCGAAACTCCAGCCGTTTGAGTTTCGGATTGGTAGAAAACATTGGAATGCGGATCGCCGCTGACCGGTTGCGCGCTGAATAGGCTAGGTTGACGGGCGCTTCGAATCCCGGCACCAGGCGTTTGTAACTATTGGTGGTCGGCGCGGCAAACGCCACTATCGCGGCCGCATGTTTCAAGAGCCCGCCAATGTAATAACGCGCTATCTCCGAGAGGCCTGCATACCCATCTCCCGCAAACAACGGTTTATCACTCTTCCAAAGCGATTGGTGACAGTGCATTCCAGAACCGTTATCACCGTAAAGCGGTTTGGGCATGAAGGTGGCTGCTTTGCCATATTGATAAGCAGTATTGCGAACTACATATTTGAAAATTTGCAGGTTGTCAGCCGTACCGAGCAACGTCGAATACCTGAAATCGATTTCACACTGGCCGGCGGTAGCTACTTCGTGGTGATGACATTCAACCCTGACGCCACATTTTGCAAGTGTTAATGAAATCTCGGAGCGCAGATCACTCAATGTGTCAGTCGGCGGAACTGGAACGTAACCTTCTTTGGGTCGAATGCGGTATCCCAGGTTCGATCCCTGGAATTCGTTCGCGTCTCGTCCGCTGTTCCAATGGGCTTCGTCGGAATCGATGGTGTAACCGGCGGAGTGCTGTTCGTTATGAAACTTTGCTGAATCGAAAACAAAAAACTCAGCCTCGGGGCCGAAGAACGCAGTGTCGGCCAGGCCCGTAAATCTTAAATAACTCTCGGCGCGCATGGCGGTCGAGCGCGGGTCAAATGCATAACCTTCCTTGGTGATTGGATCCACTGCGTTGCCGACCAAACACAACGTCGGTTGTTCCGCAAAGGGATCCATCCAATATCGCGAGGCGTCAGGAACCAGCAGCATGTCTGATTCATGTATGGCCGCCCAGCCGCGGATCGACGATGCATCGAAGCCGAAGCCGTCTTCGAAGCTATCTTCTGCAAGTTCTGCGATGGGAAAGGTTAGGTGTTGCCAGGAACCCGGTAGGTCTGTAAACCGCACGGAAACGAATTTTGCCTCCTCATCAGAGGCATATTTCAAGACAGTCTTTGCATTCATGATTTCTCCTGAAGGATTTAGGGAGTGTTAGGGGTGCTCTTCGCCCCGAGGTAGTTGTTGGTGCGAAGTATTGAAGGAACCCGACGCTGCAAAAGGAGGCGAACGTCATCGCGCGGAAGCGCCAAAAAAGGATGCATTATAGTGACGGAAATTCTTATGTCAACAACTTAGTTGAGGATTATGCCTTTGACAAACTTGTCTAAAATGACACGCGGGTTCGCTAGAGGTTTTATCTACAGACTGAAAGGTCGTCACACCATGGTTCTACCGCAGGGAGGAGATACAGAAAGACCCCAGTGAGCAGGGCCGATACTAGTAGAACAATTATCCACAATCTCTTGCTCATCGCTTAATTTTTGCTTCCGTGGTCTCTTCTTCGCGGGCTTACGTTCTGGCTAGGTGTTATCAAGCTAAAGCCCCTGCTTGCCCGCTGACTTCCCGTTTCGGATCGAATACAGCCGGCGCTCTGTGCGTATTAACAGGCGTTCGCCCACCAGCGCGGGAGACGCCAGCGTGAAGTCATCAAGCGTATTCACATGCAGTAATTTGAATTCCTCGCCCGTCCCGATGACGAACGTCTGGCCTTCCTCACTCAAGCAGAACAGCTTGCCGTTGTAGGCCCAGGGTGAAGTCGTAAAAGCCGTTGCCGCCGGATCAATCCGTGTCTTGTAAGTCTGCTTCCCAGTCTTCGCGTCAAAGCGGCTCAAGATGCCCGTCTCAGTCAACGAGTACACGGCCCCGTCATAAGCCAGGGATGAAGGAAGATAGGTTCCAGCACGCGCCTGCGACCAAACGATATACTCGTTCGAGGTCTGGTCTTTTCCGAGCGAGATGTCGCCTTTGGCGCCTGGACGGAGCGCGAACAAGGGCCGTCCTCGCCCACCATTAATATGCAGCAGTCCGTCGTAAGCGAAAGGCATGGGAACCGGCGTCGCCGACATTCCCGACATACGCCACAGTTCTTTCCCCATCAGGTCGTAACTAATTACCTCGCCCGGCCCTATTGCCACGATCTCGGTGCGCAACGCGTTGCGCCAGACGAACGGAGTTGCCCATCCTGACCGTTGCACCGGCTGCGACTTGGCACCAATGTCCCGATTGGTGCGCCAGACCTGTTTGCCCGTCTGCTTGTTGAACGCTGCGATGTACTGCTGCTTCTCGTTGTCGTTCACGATCACCAGCAGGTTTCCCGCCAGTGCCGGAGAACTCCCGGTCCCGAATTCCAGGTAGATCGGATTCGCTTCGAGCGGTGTGGTCCAAGCCTGTTTCCCCTTCAAGTCGAATGCCCACAATCCCAGATTCGCCACATACACATAAATGAACTTCCCGTCGGTCACAGGAGTCTCTGAGACGAAGCTGTTCTTGCGATGACGCCCACCCGGCGGTTGCCCTTTGTAAAACTCCTTCTGCCATTCAACCTTGCCGCTCTTGAGATTCAGGCAATAGAGGATGTAGTGGAGCATCACTTCTTTCGGCAACTCGATGTCGCGCTCCGTAACTTTCGCAATCACCTGATCCATCGGGAGCTTCTGTTTCATCAACTCCGCGACGTACTCGTTGCTGTATTCCGTCCCGATCTGAGGCGGCTTTGACTTGCCCTCGGTCGTTACGGTAGTCACGTACACCTTTCCGCCCGTCACAATCGGTGACGACCAGCCGCGCCCCGGGATTTCCCGTGACCATTCCACGTTTTCGGTTTTCGACCATCGTTCGGCCAACCGTGCATTCGCAGCTATTGGGTTTGAGTTTGGCCCGCGGAATTGTGGCCAAACCATGTCCTGGCCGCGAACGATAGTCGACATTAGGAACAGCGCGCACACGAGAGAGACCGCGCGCAAGAGAACGTTGAAGCTAATAACTTCGGTGCTAGGTTTTGGATCAGGAGAAAGTGGAGTCATGATTCTTTAGTATGTTTTGACAATGGTGGCTGTCCGAAGCGTTAGCAACTAGCGACCGGGAACAAGGTGATTGGTCGCTCCAAAAGTAAAAGAGTTACGCAAACGAGAGCACCATGGTTTCAATTCGCGGACGATACTTGAACCTCATGTTTCACGTTGTGTCCTGCAAAAACTTCCACGGGTTGTAATGAACGGCGTTAGCGACGCTGGAAGTCGCAAGTTTCCCGCCGTCCTCAGGTAAATCTCTACCTGCCAACTAGTTACACGGTTACCATAGTCGCTTTCGAAACAAAAAAGTTATAGACCCTCCCTGCATTTTCTGTTACATTGCGCCACTAAGCGTCCCATCCAAGATATTCTCCGCTTCTCGAGCCAGGGATGTGTACAACTACGCTTTGACTTCTGGAATCAAGAACAAAAAAGTTTTCCGCAGGTATCAGGAGACCGCGAATTGACCACGGCAATTGAGCAGACGCTCGAAACTTATGGCATTGAAAACTGGGGCGCTGGCTACTTTGATGTAAACCGCAAGGGAAACCTGATTGTCCGACCCTCCGAGGGAGACTCCCGCTCAGCAGATCTAAAAGAGATTATCGACGACCTGGCGCGCCGCGGTGTCGGTGCTCCCGTCCTGCTTCGTTTTCCGCAACTCGTCGCGGCCCAAGTCCGAAAACTGCAGCGGTCGTTCAGCCGGTCCATTCGAGAATTCGAATATCAGGGCGCGCACATGTGCGTTTACCCGATGAAGGTGAACCAGCAGCGCTCCGTAGTCGAGGAATACCTGCGCGAGGGCTCTCGTTACGATTTTGGACTTGAAGCGGGCTCCAAAGCCGAGCTTTACGCCGCCTTAGCCCTTGAACAGACGCCGGACAGCTTGTTGGTACTGAACGGCTTCAAGGATGAGGAATTCATTGAACTGGCATTCGCCGGCGCGCGCGTGGGCAAACGCGTCGTGATCGTTATTGAGAAGCTGAATGAGCTCGACCACGTACTCAATGTGGCAGAGCGCCATGAAGGCCTAATGCCGCTGGTGGGCATGCGCGTGAAGCTCTACTCAAAAGGATCGGGACGCTGGGAGAAATCCGGCGGCGAAGCGGCCAAGTTTGGTCTTACTACTACCGAGATGCTGGAAGTGATTCGGCGTCTGGAAGAAGCAGACCGTATAAGCATGTTGAAGCTGCTCCACTTCCATATCGGTTCTCAGCTTACCGACATCAAGCGCATCAAGAACGCGATGAAAGAAGCGGCCCGCGTTTACGCGAAGGTGTATCAAATGAAGGTGCCGATCGATCTGCTCGACGTCGGCGGTGGGATGGCAGTTGATTACGACGGCTCAAAGACCGCTTTTGATTCTTCAGCAAACTACACAGCGCAAGAGTTTGCGAACGACGTTATCTACACCATCAAGCAAGTTTGTGACGACGAAAACGTTCCGCATCCTACGATCATTCAGGAATCGGGACGCTTCCTGGCTGCATACCATGCCATGCTGGTCACCAATATTCAGGATGAGATAGAAACGGTCGTTGAAGACATTACTCCGATCGAGATTGATGACGACGATCCGCAGGTGGTCACTGAACTCGGCGAACTGAGAGAGTCGATCTCGGTAAAGAATTACCGCGAGTATTACCACGATGCGCTGGAACACCGCGAGGAGTTGTTTACGCTGTTCAATCTTGGATTGGTGTCGCTCGTGGATCGTGCCAAAGGCGAGGTCTTGTTCTGGGACGTTTGCGAACGGGCCGATAAGTATGCGCAGCAAGCGAAATACGTGTCGGAAGAGTTTGACGATCTGCGCCGGCTGATGTGCGCGAAGTACCTGGCAAACTTTTCTGTTTTTCGTTCAGTCCCGGATCATTGGGCGTTGGACCAGTTGTTTCCCATCGTTCCGATTCACCTGCTTAACAAGCCACCGACGGAATACACCACGCTGTGCGATATCACTTGCGACTCTGACGGCGTAGTCAGCAAGTTTGTCGATCTCCACGACGTAAAACAGGTCCTGGAGCTCCATCCGTTGGTTCCCGGCGAACCCTACTACATCGCCTTCCTTCTGGTGGGTGCTTACCAGGAGGTGATGGGAAACAACCACAATCTTTTTGGTTCACCCCATGAAGCGCATGTCTACGTTGACGACGAGGGGTTTCTAATCAAGAAGGTGATCCGTGGCACCACGGTGGGCGAAGCCGCAGCGGGCGCTCGCTACGAGCGCAGTCTCCTGCACGACGGTTTTCGACGGTTGATTAACCAGCGGGTCAAGGATGAGGAACTGACCGAGGCAGAGGGTGCGGAGTTAGCACAGTTTTATGAATCACGTTACGACGCCTATACGTATTTAGCTGTTAATGGATCGCAGATGCGATCGCGGCGTCGCACGGATTATTAGTTCAAGCGGGCTACTCGAGTAATTATCGGAGTCCAATCTGAGAGGTTCACAATCGGTTATGGTTACCCAGCGAAAACCCAAAGCTTCGAAGTATTTAACGACTCCGACCAGGCCGGTGCAGGTGGACCGTGATCGATCTGTGGCGGGTCTGCTCGAGAAAATGGAAGGCGCAGGCTTTGGGGGCCGCCAGATGGCGGAGGCTCATCGCATCTGGCTCGACATGCTCGGTGACAACACCACAATCATCGTGGCGGGCTCGGGTGCGCTCATTCCCGCGGGAATGCGCCGGCTGCTGGCCTATGTCATCAAGAACCGTTTTGTCGATGTCCTCGTGCTCTCCGGCTCCATGTTGTTTCACGATTTGCACGAGACCCTGGGTCGTTATCATTTTCAAGCGCACCCGAACATGACGGACGCCGAACTTGATTCCGCGCAGATTAGTCGCATGTGGGATTTGCTGGCGAGCGATGAAGAGTATCGCGAAGCGAACGAGTGGGTGGGTGGTTTCACGAACCAACTCGATCAATCACGACCCTATTCCACCCGCGAGTTTCTTCACCTGCTCGGGCGCGAGTTGGCCGAGATTGCGACCGAAGATGGCGTGCTGACCTCCGCATATAAGGCGCGAGTACCCATTTTCTGCCCGGGTGTGGCTGACAGCGGCATCGCCGTGGGCATCGCCTCAGCGCGGTTTGAAAAGAAGAACAACTTCATGTTCGACATCGTCCAGGACGTGCTGGATATGGCAAACGTAACAGCCAGGGCGCGCGTCACAGGCGTTATCAATCTGGGCGGCGGGACACCTAAAAGCTTTGTTCAGCAAACCGAATACACTTCCTACATTTTGAAGAACCATCATCAGGGACACAAGTACGCTATCCAGATCACGACTGACGCACCACATCCGGGTGGTCGATCAAATGCCGTCGCATTTGACGAAGGGTTGGTTTACGGAAAACTCGCCCGCGGCGCGCACAGCGCATATGTGAACTGCGACGCCACCATTGCCCTTCCCATATTGATCACCGCGCTTTCGCAGACTGCCGCCAAGTATCTCAAAGGTCGCAAACGTCCAAACTTCACCTTTGGCCGCGAGTTGATCGTCGAAGTGCCCTAACTGATTTGTACTTCGACCGGTCTTAATTCTTCCGCATTGTGGTCGACGAATGCAGAACCGGGAGCACAGCGACCGGCTCTGTATTACTCGACCCAAAGTGTCGGAGGGGTAGAGCGGTGCACTAAAAGTGACTTTCGTGGCGTTATCGTGGGTTCGGGTTTAGCGCCTGACCCGAACCGCAGCATCCGCTATACTGCCCAGCCAACAGCGCATTTTAATAAACATTCCGAGGCACGATTCATGAAGCGACGCTTGCTTCCAGGTATGTTGGCCACGTCATTTTCACATGTTTTTTTTGCCGGCTTGTTTGCCGCGTTACTCGGCTTTGGCTCGGCTCTGCATGCTCAGACCGAAGCCGAAGTCAAAGCGAATTACACCAAGAGCGAGCACCGGATAGCCATGCGTGATGGCACGAAGCTGTTCACGTCTGTCTACGCGCCCAAAGATAAGTCGCGCACTTACCCGATCATGCTGTATCGCACGCCCTACAGTGTGAGTCCATATGGACTGGATGAATACAAAACCAGCGTTGGTCCTTCGCCGCTCTTTCAACACGAACAGTACATTTTTGTTTATCAGGACGTGCGCGGTAAATTCATGTCCGAGGGCGAGTTCGTCAATGTGCGGCCCTATAGCCGGAGTAAGACCAGCACTCAGATTGACGAAAGCTCCGATACCTACGACACGATCGAGTGGCTGATAAAAAATGTGCCGAACAATAGCGGACGCGTTGGCACGTGGGGTATTTCGTATCCCGGCTTCTATTCGACTATGAGCGTGATCGATGCTCATCCTGCGCTCAAGGCAGCATCACCGCAAGCCCCGATTGCAGATTGGTTTATCGGTGACGACTTTCATCACAACGGAACGTTGTTCCTGCCGCATGCATTCAATTTTCTGTCGTCCTTTGGTCAGCCGCGGCCGAAACCGACAACTGATTTTCATTCGCGGTTCGAACACGGCACGCCGGACGGCTACGAGTTTTTTATGAATATGGGGCCACTCCCGAATGCTGACCGGAAATATCTAAAAGGCCAGGTTGCTTTTTGGAATGAAGTGATGGCCCATCCAAACTACGACGACTATTGGCAGGCGAGGAACGTACTGCCGCACCTGAGGAACATTCGGCCTTCTGTAATGGTAGTGGGCGGTTGGTTTGACGCCGAGAACCTCTACGGAGCGCTTCACACGTACAAGACAATAGAGCGTAACAATCCCGGCACCTACAACACGCTGGTTATGGGGCCGTGGTTTCACGGAGGTTGGTCGAGGTCGGACGGAGACTTCCTGGGCAATATTCGGTTTGGTTCAACCACGTCCGTTTTCTATCGAGACGAAATCGAGTTGCCTTTCTTCAATTGCCTGTTGAAAGACAAATGTGATCGGAAACTTCCCGAGGCATTCGTGTTTGAAACCGGGTCAAATCAATGGCGCAAGTATGAACAATGGCCACCTAAGAATGTCGAGAGCAGGAACCTCTTTCTGCAGGCAAACGGCGGGCTTTCATTCGTTCGTCCTTCGGTGAAGGAACGATCGTTCGACGAGTATGTGAGCGATCCATCGCGGCCGGTGCCTTTTATAAACGGAATTGAGATCGGAATGACACGGGAATACATGACGGAGGATCAGCGATTTGCGTCAAGACGTGCGGACGTGCTGGTCTATGAAACTGAACCGCTAACTGAGAATTTGACCGTCGCTGGTCCAATTACGGCGACATTATTCGTTTCCACTTCGGGTACAGACTCCGACTTCGTAGTGAAACTTATCGACGTGCTGCCAGACGATACTCCCGATCACGAAGCGAATCCCGAAGTAAAAATGGGTGGGTATCAGATGCTGGTTCGCGGGGAGCCTATGCGTGCGAGGTTTAGGAATAGTTTTTCCAAACCGGAGCGTATGTCGCCAAACAAAGTCGCGAAAGTGGAATTCGCGCTGCCCGATGTGAATCATTCGTTTTTGAAAGGTCACCGTATCATGGTGCAGATTCAGAGCAGTTGGTTTCCACTGGTGGATCGAAACCCTCAGAAGTTCGTCGATATCTACCGCGCGGCCGACGCGGATTTTCAGAAAGCCACGCAGCGTATTTACCGCTCAGCTCATTACAGTTCCAGTTTAACGTTGAATGTGTTGAAGTGAGTTTCAGTCTACAGCGGGGTCAATCCGCAGATTACACAGATTAAGCCGACTTAAATAGCTAGACATCTAAACCGTTAGATCGCCTAATCTGCGTAATCCGTGTAATCTGCGGATAAGTCACTCCTTCCGTCCCAGGTATTGAAACGCCGCTGAAGCGTTGCCGTTCATGGTGGTTACAGTAAAGGGCTCATACTTCAGCTGTTCGAACGGACGCGTTAACTCGGCAATCCAATTCTTGCTGTGATGTCTCACAACCACTCCCTCGGGAAGTTCAAACACCCCGTAGCAACCGTACTTCTCCGCATGCTCCGCGTACCGTTTGCGATTGCGCTCATCGGTGTTGATTAGCAGGTCGCTGATGTAGAGCAGACCGTTCGGACGCAACACTCGTCGTGCTTCGTCAATCAAGGCTTTTTGATTCACGCTATCCGGGATGCAAGTCAGGACCGCAAAAAGCAGGATCGCGTCGACAGATTCCGATTGTAACGGCAACGAGGCTCCGTCATTGCGAATTAGCGAAGCTTCAGGCGCTTCCGTGCGGCATCTCGCCAGCATGGCCGCGGAGAAATCCAAACCGACACAACGTGAGAACTGGGCTTCCAACAGTTGCTTCAGTGTGCGGCCATACCCGCAACCCACATCCAGTATGCGCGCGTCGATATTTAGATAGCTTGTTAGCCAGGCGGCGCGAAGCGGGTGGGAAAAGGATTTTTCCGGAGCGACTCGGTTCCAGTATTGGATTTGAGAAGCGGTATCGTGCATAACTTACGGCACACTACCCGAGCCACTGGAGCACTTCTTCATCCGACGACTGCGGAGCCCCACCAACGACGTGAATGAAATACTCTTCCAGAGAGATTGGCCCTTTATGTTGACCATCGTCGTCGAGTCGAATTCCTTTGCGCAGTTCATCGAGAGAACCGGACGCCAGCAGCTTTCCGTGAGAAATGATTGCTATGTCAGTGCACAGCCGTTCGACAATCTCAAGGACGTGAGAAGTGAGAAACACAGTCAAGCCACGCGAAGTAAGTCGAGATAGCAAATCTTTCAACGTACGCGAGGCTATGGCATCGACTCCTTCAAAGGGTTCATCGAGAAAGAGAATCTCAGGCCGGTGAATGAGAGCGCACGCGAGGGAGAGTTTCTTTTTCATCCCGTGCGAGTATTCCACGATCAGTTTCTTGGGATCGTCACGTAGCTCCATGAGATCGAGCAGCTCCGGTGCGCGCTGGCTGATCTCCTCCTTGTTTAGTCCGTACATGCGCCCCGTGAAGGCTAACATTTCGGCGCCTGTTAGACGCTCGAATAGATTCAGGTCTTCGGGCACTACCCCAATCCGTCTTTTTACTTCGAGTGGTTCGACGGCGATATCGCGCCCCAGGACAAGCATCCTACCGCTTGTCGGAGCCAACAAACCGGTAAGCATTTTGATGGTGGTTGATTTGCCCGCGCCGTTCGGACCGAGAAAACCAAAGAAACTGCCTCGGCGCACTGTCAGGTTGAGATTGTCCACCGCCACAAAATCCTGGAAGCGGCGAACAAGATAGAAAGTTTCAACTGCGGGAGTGGTTTCTACAGACTGCGCTGGTTGTTGTTCCATTCACCGATCTTGTACGCGGTGAATAACAGAGGCGTCAAGGAGAGTGTGCAGTGGGCCGAGAAAGTCCAATGTCCAATGTCCAATGTCGAAAGTCTGTTTCTCTAAGAGGCTTTACTCCGGTTTCACTGAAACTCCTGGGAGGACTTAGAAGGTTGACTGCCCAGACATTGGACATTGGACATTGGACTTACTCGGCTTACTGCCCACCATTGACTGCCAACTCATTCCTGTATGGCTCGCGAAGGCCTTTCTTTGCCGCGTCATGGGCGGAATAGATGTCGGGGCGGCTCAACACCTGGCGATAATGCGACAACGCGTCATTACGTTTCCCTGCCATATCAAACGCTCTCGCCGCATTCAGATAAGCCATCGTTACTAACGCCGCATCCGCGCGCTCTGCCTTAGTCGCCGCCAGGAACTCCTTCGCCGCCCGCTCACTCTCTCCCGCTGTCATTAGAACTTCGCCATACTTGAAGTGGACCAAATCGAGAACCCGTGCAGCCGTGCCGCGCACTGCCTTGTCCGTCAGGAGCTGATCGAAGACGGCAAAAGCTTCGCGTTCCGCTTTCAATGCTGCTTCCGGCCGCTTCGCCTTCCGCTCAATTTCTGCATGCGCGACGAGCGCACTCGCCGCTTCCAGTCTCACCAGGTAATTTCGCGGATATTTTTCTGCGAGTTGACGTGCAAGCACCAGCGCATCCTGATAACGCTTCTCGCGGGTGTAAAGAACGATTAAGAGCGAGGCGGCATCGTCTCGCGACCAATTTCCCTCTTTTGCGACTTGCTCCAACAGCGCCAACCCCTTTTTCTTTGAACCGCGAAACCCTGTAACACCAGCAACCAATTTGATCGGCAGAGGCAACGAGCCGACAACGTATTCGTAAAGACCAATGGTTAGGTTCGCATCCAGGAACTTTGGATCCAGCTTAAGAACCTCGCGGTGGTGGTCTACCGCATCATTTCCAGCGCGCAACGCCGCGACATGACGACGTTCAACCGCCTCTGCGAAAGAGGCTTTCAGACCTTCTATGGCTCCTAACCAATAAAGAGCTTCAATATCTTTTGGAGCTTGCTTAAGGCGTGCGTCAGCCCTCCGTTTCGCATCCCGTGTGAGCGTACGAAACTCTTCAATCACCGTCGGATCAACTTTGTCATCGCCCGTGGCGTAAAAACTTTCTGAGTTATAGAGCGACGCTTGCAACCGGCGCGATTCGTACAACGTCTTTACCCACACTCGCGCCGCTAATAATTGCGGGCCCGCCGGGTGAGTCGGATAAAGTCGATTAATCTCCTTGAAATCTTTGAGCGCCTTGTCGTAATCGAAGTTATACAGCGCCTCGTGTCCGCCGCGAGCCAACCCGTCAAAATGTGCCCGCTCAGATTCTTTAATCCACGGCTCAGTCGCAATCGACTGGCCCACCGCACTCAATGTGACTAGTTGAATAAACAAAATAGCAAACAATAGTTTCACTGTATTTCTCCTTGTCCATTACTTCTCTGCTTCTTTCGCCTCTGGGGCACGACACTCGAGTACGGCTACAAAACTTCTTTTTCCAGTGTTAACGGGTGTCATCACCCGTGCGGTATCAAAGTTATTAAGAGTCACTTCTACCGACGCATTGTTAGGCCCTTTCGGTTCTTGACCGGTGTTTCTCGCAACGGCCAGGGCTAATCTAATCGAGTCGTATCCTACGTTCGACGCCAACGATTCATCGGTGAAGAACACAGTCGCATGGACGGTCGAACCCGTCTGGGGAATCTTCACGATTCTGTGCGTCAACTCTTCCTCACCCGTTAGTGGCTTGAAGTCGAGTTCTGCAACAAGTTTTTTTGACTGCGCGTCGATTATCATCACGTTGCACTTGAAACAGTAGGGGAAACAGTCGTCCTGCGCTGTTGCTGTCGCTGTGAAAAGCATTGCGATTACCACGGCGAGTCCGGCGGAAATCCTCAACTGAATGCCTCCAGATACTTCACTCCTGCGCCCGTGTTGAAAAGGACTATTCGATCTGTCTTATCGACTGCGCCGGCTTGCATCAACTTTCTTAATGCCGGCAAGCAAGCCGCGCCTTCTGGCGCGCAAAACACTCCTTCAGCAGCACCGATTTCGCGCGTCGCATTTATTAACTCTTCATCAGTAACCTCGATCGCTGTTCCACCCGAGGCGCGCAACGCATCAAGTATCAGGAAATCTCCTATCGCCTTCGGCACGCGTAGTCCTGAAGCTACAGTCGAAGCATCAGGAAACTCATCCGCAAAGCGCTTCCCCTCTTCGAACGCACGAACAATCGGTGCACAACCGCTGGCCTGCACAGTTACCATGCGGGGGCGCTTCGAACCAATCCAGCCCATCTGTTCCATCTCATCAAACGCTTTCCACATTCCAATCAAACCCGTTCCGCCACCTGTTGGATAGATGATTATGTCCGGCAGTTGCCATTCAAACTGCTCAGCAAGCTCGTATCCCAGTGTCTTTTTACCTTCAACGCGATAGGGTTCCTTCAAGGTCGAAACATCAAACCATCCTTCGCTCTCTTTACGTCGGGCAACCTCAGCACCGCAATCTGTAATTAGTCCGTCCATCAAGGTTACATGTGCGCCGGTCTGTTCACACTCGACGACGTTCGCGCGAGGTGTATCGCGGGGCATAAAGATGAAACACTCGAGGCCAGCGCGGGCTGCATAGGCTGCAAGTGCTCCGGCTGCGTTTCCCGCTGATGGGACGGCGAGCTTCTCCGCGCCCAATTCCTTTGCCATCGACACCGCTGCCGACATGCCGCGAGCTTTGAAGCTCTGCGTCGGATTTTGTGATTCGTCTTTGATGTAAAGCTCATTGATACCTAACTTTTTCGCCAACCTCTCCAAACGTAAAAGAGGGGTCCAACCCTCGCCGAGCGAAACAATATTGGCGTCGTTTTCAACCGGCAACACCTCGCGGTAACGCCACATGTCGCTGCGCCGGCTGGCCAACGATTCCTTAGTTAAAGTGCGCGCGGCCTGGTCAAGGTCATAACGAACCAACAAAGGCTTTCCGCAAGCACTGCACAGATTGAGCAACCGCCGTGCCTCGTGTCTTATTTGGCATGCGGCGCATTCAAGGTGCGAAACATTCATTGATTCAGGGCCTTTCTACCAGAAACGTGGCCGCTATAAGTTGGTCGACCAGATTCGTTCGTCGTGGTTAACGGGCAATTGGAGCGATCCTATTGCAGCAGTCGCAATGTGCAGGCCTTTGCCATTTTCGACCGGCCAAGCGTACTGATGCAGTTTGGTCGGGATGAATCACTCAACCAGTTACTGGGATCGCGGGCGTCCCCGCCCGCACTGCGCGAAGCGCGAAAATGTTTTACCCAACTGCGCGCCTACCCCGCGTGCGGGCGGGGCGCCCGCGATCCCAGTAACAAGTGGCCTTTCAATATCAAACTGCACTAGTACCCGGCCGGGCGCGCAAGTGACAAATCTGCGTCAACACAGTATCTTGTCATCCACCCCTGTTTTTAAAACTTGTCACAGTCATTTCGTAGGAGAATCATGCCCAATCGCACAGCCGCCATACAAACGAACCACGGGACCATCCGCATCGAGCTTCTGGAATCGGAGTCTCCAAAGACCGCAGAGAATTTCATAAAGCTAGCTGAGCGGGGGTACTACGACGGCGTAATCTTTCATCGCGTGATCAAGGGCTTCATGGTCCAGGGTGGCGACCCGACCGGCACGGGTCGCGGCGGGGAATCGGCGTGGGGCGGTCGCTTCAATGATGAGATCGACAGTTCGTCAGCGCTGTATCAACGGGGCTATAAGAAGGGCACAGTGGCGATGGCGAATGCTGGTCCAAACACGAACGGGTCGCAGTTTTTCATCATGCATAGTGACTATCCGCTGCCGCCGAACTACACCATTTTTGGGCGCGTGATCGATGGACAGGATGTAGTTGACACGATCGCTACCACTGAAACCGATCGGGGCGATCGCCCTACTTCCGAAGTTAAGATGGAACAAGTAACGATTGAAGGCGCGGTCGAGGAATAGAATACTCTGAGCCGGGGACTTAACGTCAGCCTCCGGCTAAACCTCTCAGCTTCTGAAATTCTGCCGAGACGAAACTCTTCGCGCGCGCTACAGATTCTTCCAGCGTCAGCCCCTCGCCGAGTCCTGCGGCAATCGCTGCCGATAAAATACAACCGGAGCCATGAAGCTCCACTCCCTCTACACGCTGCTCCGCTAAAACACAGTTACGTTCCCATCGTCATCAAGCACATCTATCGATGGTTTAAATGTTTGCTCGTCTCCTGCCGCCTGCCCCCTGCCTTCTGCCTCCTGTCCCAAGTGTCCGCCTTTAACAAGCACTGCTCGCGCGCCCAATCTACGAATTTGCGCGCACGCGTCTCTCATTTCTGCTTCTGACGTGATTCGTAAGCCCGTCAGCCTTTCCGCCTCGGGAATGTTTGGAGTCACCACACGAGAGACGGGAAACAACTCCTGGATCAGAACTTCGAAAGCGTCATCTTTCATCAGCGACTTGCCGGATGACGACATCAAAACCGGGTCGACTACCGGAGCAGGTAATCCTCCTTCGCGGAAAAGACGAGTTACTTCAACTACAACTCCCCGCGTTGGCAACATGCCCGTTTTAACGCAGGCAATAGAACCGCTTGATAACAGCGGTTCAACCTGAGCACGCACAGTTTCCCCTTCTTGATGAACAGCGCCGAAGAACTCCCGTTCGTTTTGAAAAGTTAATGAAGTAACCGCTGCTGCGGCACGGAAACCGAACGCGGCAAATGTACGCGCATCAGCGAGTACTCCGGCGCCACCTGACGGGTCGAAACCGGCAATGGTTAATGCAACTCGAATTGTTGTAGCAGACCCAGTCATTCCTGAAACTTCGATCGCACCTCTTTTGCGATATCAATCAATCGGTCCGGTTCATCAAACATTGTGATTGCGGCGACACCGGCCGCGCCTGCCCGCGCGCACTCGACTACGTTATCAAGTTTGATCCCGCCCAGCGCAAGAACTGGAAACCCCGGCAGAGTTGAGACAACGTCGGCAAGCGCATCTATTCCCACCGGTTCTCCATAACCGCGCTTAGATAAGGTTTCGAAGACCGGACCGAACACGATGAAGTCAGCTCCACCATTCCTCGCCTCCACCGCTTCTGTTACAGAATGCGTCGAGCTCCCAATGAGAAACCCAGACCCGAAGGCACGACGCACTTCTTCAACCGGAACTGACTGCGCAGTCAGGTGTACGCCGTCGGCGCCCGCTGCCGAAGCGACATCGGCACGTTCGTTTATTAGTAGTCGAGTTGTGGTTCCGTGGGTGATGCTTGCAGCGCGTGAGGCAAGCTCGAATAGCACTCGCGTGTTGAGTCGCTTCTCGCGAATTTGAAGCAGATCGATGTCTGCTTTCACGGCTGCTTCGGTGATCTTTAGAACGCGAGAAAATTCTTCAGTTGACGAGGTTGTCTGCTCGGTCGTTGCTCCGCTCGTGATGAGATACAGTAGCGGCTGATTTGGCTTGAACAGCATCGACTTTCGCGGGCTCACGCGACTCCGTACTTTCCTGAAGCGAACGAACAGTTTGCCTGAAATGAAATATTTCCCAAAAAGCAATTCCTATATTCAGTAAACCAACACCGGTAACGGCTCCCCTGACCCATCCCGAAGCTACAACCGTCTGCAAACTATACCAACCGGTCTTGCGCGTCGCGTAAAGCAGAAAATAATTGTTGCCCCAATCGCTTAAGCCCAGCGTGCCTTGCGGAATCCATGGAAGCAAGGTCAGAAAAATGCCAATCTCGAGGCACAGAATGATGTAGAAAATTACGCTGAGTTTTGCTGACATAACGGATTACAACAATAAATCGTAAATATTAAATAGTGAAACGAGAAGCCAGGCAGGCCGAACCCACCTAAGAAGTATCACTATTACGATTTACGATTAACTAAAGTTCTCACTTGCCCTTTTTCTTCTTCTGCGAGCTTTGACGCGCCTGGAGTTGGCTTATTCGTTCCCCTATATCGCGATACCCGACATCGACGCCGTACACTTCAGTGAAGGCGCTAATTGCCCGCTGCAAGTCGCCCATTTGCTCGTAAGCAGAGCCAAGTTCGTATTGCAAAGCCTTGTACTCTTCAGGTGAGCGTCCCGGGGTATCGATTCCCTTCTTAAACCAGAGCACGGCAGCGCGGGGCATGCCTTTCTCGACGAAGCAATTGCCGAGCATGTTGCAACACTGAAAATATCGAGGCGTGCCATCCTGCGGTTTGGCGAGGTTAGCGGCCGTCTGAAATTCGCGAATGGCCTCATCCAGCAATTCCATCTCTTTGTACGCGGTGGCCATGTTGTAATGCGTTTCGAAGTCTTCGTTGGAAGTTGCATGATCGCCTTCAGCTTCCAGTCGAAACTCTTCAAAGATTTCGGCTAGTCCTGAATCAATCCCCTTCGCCACTTCGGGTTCGACGATAGCTTCGATCGTCGGCTGCGCGACTACTTCCTCAACTTCCGCGACACTCACGTCGACCGATGATTCAATTTCAATCGGCTCTGCAGCATTGCTCTCAAACAACTCTGCTCCCGACCCAGGACCTTCAGCTTGTGTGACAGGCCCACCTGACTGTTGAAGCTTTGCACGCCGCGACTGAATTTCCGGGTGAGACCCAAACTGTCGTTCAAGTATTTCAAGCGTATCGATGGCTATGTCGGAATAACCCTGGGTAATGTAGAAATCCACGCTCTCGAGTTCCTGTTGCATTGCGGCGAGAACTCTTTCAGCGTCCGCTGGTCCCGTGGTCTCTGGGGCCGTTACATTCTCAAGTGACGCCGCAGCAAATTCAAAGTTTGTAACCTCTGTGGCCGTATCATGCGACTCGGGCGCCAGAGCGATGTCCCCGCCGCTGCTGGACTCGAATTCAACTTCGTTCAGATCCGCGAACGAGGAGTTCGGATCGTGAATTCCTTCCTCAGCAACAGAGTTCCAAACAAACTCTTCCGCAACAACCTCCGCAGGCGCTTCGTCCGTTGTTTCAGCAGTACCGAATACTTCAAACTCAGACCCTGCGGATAACAACGGATCAGACATGATTTCGACCGCGTCAGCGCTTTCTTCAAGTGATCCGCCAAGCGCCTGCAATCGTTCAGTAAACTTCGACTCGTCCGGCGCCAGTCGTACCAGCTGTGTCAACGCGTAGCGTTCATCATCGACCAGTCCCGCATGCTCGGCCGATTCGACAAGCCGTTCGAGTGTCGAACGCAACTTTTCCATGTCGCGCTGCCACCAGTTAATTCGCGCAAGCAGACGCAATCCCTCCACGTGCTCGGGATCGTGTACCAGGAGCTCCTCAGTTAGTTCCAGCAGATCACTCTCCTCACGACCGGCCAGCATCGGTTCGATTATCAGCCCCAGGACTCTGGCTGCTTCGCCAGCGTCGCCCGCTTTCAGATATGCCCGCGCAACCTCAATGTAACGGCGGTAGGTGGAACTATCCTCCGCCACGAGTTGGGCCGTTACGCGTTCTGCCGCGGAAGCGTCGTCCGCCTGGATGTATGCCTCTGCCAACATGCTCATCAGATCGGTGTCGCCGGGGTTCTCGGCAACAGCTTTTTCCAAAAGCTCTGCGGCATCTTCTGCTGTGCCCAACGCAACATGGGTCGACATTAGGCCTCGCAATGCGGCTCGATCGTGCGGCGACAATTCAAACGATTTCGAATAAGCCTCGAGCGCCTTTTCGAGCTCGCCTTTCTCCAGCATGCTTTTGGCGGCCTCACGATAGGCTCGAGCCGCTTCATTATTCATGCCTTCTCGCAGGTACCCGTCTGCGAGTTTGATTCGGACGTCCGTATTGTGTGGATCGAGGTCGGCTATCTTGTGCAAGATGCCGAGGCTCTGTTTTGTTTGACCTGCCCGCGTGTGACCTTCGGCGAGAATTAGATACTGGGCGCGCGCATCAACCATTAATCCCTGCGCCGCATACAACTCGGCAAGTTGGCTGGCCGTTTCAGGATCGCGCGGCTTGAGCTTCTCTATTTTTTTGTACATCGCGATGGCTTTAAGCCGGAATTCCTGTTCGCGATAGTGTTCAGCGATGCGTGTGAAGCAGGACACAGCATCGTCCTTTTGACCCGCGCGCGCCAGCAGATCTCCCAACATGTTGAGAGCCGTTAGATCATCCGCATCGTGTTCGATGATTTGACGGTATTCTTTAATGGCAGCATTGATCTTCCCCTGTGAGAGGAATTTCTCTGCCGCCTTTAGTACCTTAGCTTTTTCGAAAGGCATTAGAGGTATTATGTATCACTGAATATAGCAGCGGAGTCAAACGCGAGCGGCGAATTAAGAAAACACCCGGAGGGAGGAAGCATGTTCTAAGCTGTCTTTTCCTGAACCAAATCAGCCGGCCGCTACGCTAACACGCATAAAATATGACTGTCAACGCTCCCTTTTTTGCGCTCCGCACCGAGGACAACGTTGCATGAACACTGCACTTCGCGCACGTTTCGCACGCTCGCTGGTGGAACAAAGAACACCTGTCATACGAGTGACGTTCGTCTCGGTCGTTTTGATTTTCAGCGCGCTGTTTGGCACCGTAAGCGAAGCCGCTTCACCAAAATTCAGTCAGCATAGGCAGGCCAATTCCGCAGTTGCATTATCTGCGAGCCAACGCCCGTCTCGCAGAACGAAACCGCTGCGCAAGCCGGATGTTATTTATTATTCGACGCCGGCCGAAACTGTAGCGGAGATGCTGAGGATGGCCCGCATCAAAAAGGGTGACGTACTTTACGATCTCGGCAGCGGAGACGGGCGCATACCAATTGCTGCCGCGCAACAGTATGGCATTCGCGCCGTGGGCATCGAGATAGATCCCAAATTGATCATTGAGGCAGAGGAAAACGCGCGCAGGTCAGACGTGTCTTCCCTCGTAAGCTTTCGAAACGACGACATGTTTAGGACGAGCCTTCGTGAAGCAACAGTTGTTACACTTTACCTCTCAGAAAAATTAAACGTCCTGCTGCGGCCCAAGTTGCTGCGGGAGCTGCGTCCGGGAACGCGCATAATTTCTCACGACTTTCGCATGGGAGATTGGAAGCCGGAACAGACCGTTCGCGTACCGTGGGGTAAGCTCTATCGCACTGTTTACCTGTGGACAGTGCCGGAACGGCGAACCGGATCCAGAAGAAATTCAACCCTAGCATCAGATCACGTCAGCGAAGTTTTTCCGCGTCCGCGCAAACCACCAATAGCCAAAGACGAATAACACGGCGGCGAAGACGGCGAAGTAGCCAAGGCTGCGCCAATCCGGAGGTAAGCCTTCGAGAAATATTCGTCGGTAACTACGGACCAGCGCAGTGAACGGATTTGCTTCAATGAAAGGCCTGTAGCGCTCGGGCACAATCGACTCCGGATAAATGATTGGAGTTAAAAACATCCAGGCCATCAGCAGTAGATTGAGCCCCTGTGCAATGTCGCGAAGGAACACTCCCAGAGAAGCCATTAGCCATGCAGCGCCGAGCGTTGCGAGAACCTGAGGAACAAGCAGCACAGGAAACCACAAGATGGTCGGATGCAACTCGTGACGAATAGCGAGCGTGGCGATGATCAATGCGATGGTGCCGAACATCTGTGTACCAAGCGAAGAGATGGTTTGCGCGACGGGCAGCGTTTCCAGCGGAAACACCACTCGCTTCACCAGATTCGCATGGGTCACGATCGTAGTTGCCGACTGCTGCAACGCGTCCTGGAACATAGTCCACGGCAGAAGGCCGCAAAAAATGTAAAGCGCGTAATCCCACTCTGTGCCCCCAGCGCCAAATCGTGCCCCAAAGATGCCGGCAAAAATAAAAGTAAAGATCGCGATCGTGACGACCGGTGTTACGACAGCCCACACAATCCCCAGCAGCGAGCCCTTGTAACGTGCGACCAGCTCGCGCCGCGCCAGCGATAAGATCAACTCGAAGCGGCTGGGAAGCTCCCAAAGCGGACGCCAGACGGCCCGTCGTGATGCCTGAGCGGAGATCATTGCGGGTGAATGGTAAAGGGTAAATGGTGAATGGAAAAGACGAGGGAATCGTTTAGCCGATGAGAAGGCTTTCGAGAGGTGTCCGTTGCGACCGTGACGCTTATCTCGCTGGAGATTCGATGGTGATGGCGCCCACCAGATACGCGAGCTCGCCTGAGTTTGATTGAAGCCGGATGCTGTAGTCGCCGGGCGGCACGTTCGGCGCCAGTATCACATCAAAACTAACCACCGGCGCTGATGCTCGCGGCTGTTGTAACGTGAGACTCGCGGCATCGATAGTGATGAAGGGAGAGTTGGATACGAAGCCGTTTCCCGGCACTTGGTCCACGCCCGGACCTTCAATATAGATCGTAAGCTTGGATCCGGCTGTCGCGGTCAGCGGAACAGTCGAGAGATCGCCATTGGTCCCAAAGAACCTGGGATAAAGAGCACGAGCGCTGTTTTGTGGCGCCACAAGTACGTAATTGATCGTGCTGGTCTTGCCTGTATCGGCGCGGAAGCTGTTGCTGATTTCGGTACTTCGAAACTGTCTCTTTCGCCCGCCTTGCTTTTCACGTCCGAATTGCTCCATCAGCGACAAGTCGGTGTATTCGACCATAGCTCGATAGTCGCCTGCCGGAACACATCCAATATTGAACTCGCCACGATTATTCGTGAGCGTGCTTGCGATCACACGACCGGTTGAGAGGTCTTCAATCCAAACGTGAGCGCCCGCAACGTTGATTAAGTTTCCCTGTGTGCTGTTAAGAATCTTTCCCTTCACCGTCCCCGGGTTTTCACATGGTCCATAAAGTTCACGAGCGGCGGCCAGATCAACCTCACTAAGAGTGCGTTCCGTCTGAGCAGGTAGACTATACGTTCCGTTCAAACCCTGCGACGCATTCATCGTCGAACCAACTACGGCCGAATGATTCAAGCCCAGCAGATGACCTATTTCGTGAGCAACGGTTGACTCGAGATCGTAGGTGCCTATCGTGCCATCAGTTGAGAATTGTAGTAGTTCACCATTATCCGAATAAGGAAACGGATTGATGACGATGTCGGCCTCGGCAATCTCGCCAGTCGCGCGGTCATAAAAGACTCGTGTGCGCGCAGCGTTGTTGCTTTCGCCAAAGATGGCGAGGTTTTCAAGAGTGGGAGCGATCGTTATCAGGTTTATTCCGTCCGCGTTTGTGGTAGGACTAATCGATTGAGCCCTGGAACGGACCACCACAAATTTTACGTTCGCTGCAATGGACCAACTGTTGAGCGCTCGTTCAATTGCTCCTACAACGTCAGTTTCGGGCGACATGTTGGCTGACGGATCGTTTAGTGAGGAAGAAAGCGCGATCTTGATCGTTTTACTGTTCCACTTAATCTGCAAATCCTGCGCGGCTACGGGTTCGAATGAAGACGGCTGTATGGACACTCCACAGGCAAGTATGGCAACCAGCGCCAGAATTAGATGTAGGCGACGCATTCGAAGGAGCGGATGTTAGATACGGGAAATCGTTCAGGTGGACTGACTGGGCCGCCGCGATGGCGGCACGTACGAGAGTGGATATTACCACTGGAGGTGGATAGCCGGGCAAGAAATTCGAACGGGCCGCCCAGCTTTGCACAAAAAGTCTCTTTCGTGTTGTTTCGTGTAATTTCGTGGATTGATTTTGGCCTCGTACCTAAAGACGATTCACGAACTAACACGAAACCAGGCGTAGGCCCGGATTGACCCATTACTCGTTAAAGGACTTTGCCGGTTGATTCAACCAAAAAGAAAACCCCCGCACGTTATTACGTGCGAGGGCTCTTGTGATTATAGACAGGCATTTCCCGCTAAGGAATGATTGTGATCGTGGGCGCTGTGGCGGCTCCGCGGCTCGTCGTTGTCAGACCACCCTTCGTGACCGTGACAATTACCGTATGAGTTCCGGTAGGCAGTGTGGACGGCAACGTGAGCGTGATCAGATCAAACCCGAAATTGTTTGTATTGGAGCGCACCGAAGTTGGTGTGATATTTGTAGCCCCAATTGCCACGGAGGTTTCCGAGGTCGCTTCGCCTCTGACGCCGGTAACCTGAATCTCAATCACAGTAGCAACTGTGGCTGTACCGTTGAATGAGGTCAATCGGAACGGACCGGGCACGCAACCAGCAGCTAGAGGGTTGGTTACATTACAGACGATGGCAGTCCCCCCAGCGTCTCCTGTCGAGGAAAAAATATCGGGTTGAGCTGCGATGACGTTTAGGAATCCTCTAAACACTCTGCCGTTGTTATTTACAACAAATGGCAAAACCCCGGGTTGCAGGCCAATCGGCATGACGAACCTGATCCCCTCCGCGGCGGTATCTCCCACGAAGTAGAGTCCCGCGGCGGCGCCGTTCACTGACACCGAAACTCCGTTTAACTCGATCGGAAGAACGGGCTTGCGTGCGTTTTCGTCGCCACCACCCGCGGCGCCATCCGACAGCGCCAGCGGATCCGCGGGAACGACTGAGCGCACGATACTCAATTCACCCGGAGCAAGACCAAATGCCACGGTGCCGGGAGCAGGAGTCGGTGTAGGTGTCGGCGACGGACTCGCCGGCGGTGTTGCATCGACGACCTGGAAATTACTCGCGCCAGCGAAGAAATCCAGTGGTGCCGAAGATTCGGTGTCGCGTTCCGGAATCAATAAGTAGAAAACTTCCATCGAGAGGTCGGGATTGCCGCCGCCAAGTTCCGAACCTGCCAAACTGAAGGCCAGGCGCTCCCGGGAATCACTAGTGAGCGGACGAATGCCGCCAAACCCGCCGACAGGGTTTCTCGTCAATCGTGTGAAGAGCGAGGCTCCAGACGCCGAAATTGTAGCAGCAAAAATCTGTGGTTGATTGGTCGGGTTTAGTCCGGTACTGGTTTCGGCGGCCGGTGGAAACGTGCCATCCGTTCTGAAATTCAACGCCGACGCAAACACTACTGACGACGGAGTGAGCGTGCCGTTGTAGTCGGTGAATGTGGGAAACTGGAGAACGTCACCGTTTATGGCGCGCGCTCCAACCTGGACGAAATCGTCGATGCCTACGAAGTAAACGAAAATTGCCGGAAACGGTTGGTTAGCCGTGGTATTGGCTGCCGGATCTGAAGCGCGCGAGGTCAAAGCGATCATAGACCCGTCACGACTCAAGCGACGGCCGAAATGGAACGAATTGATAGTTTGAGCCGGCGTCGAAGGAGCGTCAGGCCCATCTTTCTTCGTCCTGGTCACCTGTCTGAAATTAGATACTGTTGAGCCGTTAAAATCAGCGAGGTAGATCTCGGCGTTTCCGTGGCCAGCCCCGTCATCATCATTGGCGCCGGGTGTTGCCAGATTCGCACTAGACAGAAACGCGACCTTAAAACCGTCAGCCGACAATGATGGATTCTGCTGAAACCGCGAATGTATTACTGGTCCAACTACGTGATCCTGCGTGTTAGTTCCCTGCACCAGCGTGAAAGTGCTCCATGCCCCACCTGTCCGGGCTGCCATGAAGAGTTCTGGATTTGCGTCTGTGTTTCCTGCGCCGGCGCCGGCAAAATCGCGCGTCGAGACAAAAGCAATAATGTTGCCCGCCTCGTTAATCGTCGCCTCTCGATTATCGTCAGCAACAAAGGGCGTCACATTAATTGCTCCTGCCGTCGGAGGACGACTCGCAGGAGTATTCGTGAGTTGCCTGAACGTGCTGCCGGTTAACAGATCTTCAGAAAATTCTGCGCCGCTTGCGATCTGCGCCTCAGTAAGATTTGTCGCCGGCGCAAGTTGAAGGATCCAAATCTCCTGATTAGCATCGGTCGAACTTGGGTCCACACTCGGATTAGTTGGATCTACCGCATTTGAACTAAATACAATCGTATACACGAGCTTACCAGCGCTTGGACCACCGACTATCGGGGTTGGTGCAAAGCTGATCATTGGACGATTGTTGGTCACTTCGATTTGCACGAATGCAGGATCCGCAGGCGTAGGAGCGGGGGTTGGAGTCGGACTCGCGGCTGGAGTCGGAGTCGGAGTCGGAGACGGACTTGGCGCCGATTTCGGTACGTGCTTTGTGTTGGTTAACTGAAAGATCCTTCGTTGCGCATAATCCGCCAGAAATATTTCACGGTTTCCGTCAGCGTTATTGCGATTCTGCGTAGCCACGTTTCCATTCGACTCAAATACGACGAAACGTCCATTCGCGGTAATGTCTGTAGCGCTTGAAAGGAACGTATTGCCCGGAACACCCAAGGTCGAAGCCGTCAGCTGGGTTACAAACGGATCCGGGGTTGCGCTGGGGGCTTGCCCATACGTATACGTGAACGCACCAAAGACGAGCATAAGCGCAGCAATAGCGCACTGAGAACTAAGAACTTGCTTCACGAAATCCTCCGAAATAAAGACGCAGATACGAGCAGATTAGATGCCCTCGGGGAGCGAGCAGCAGCGCGTGGGTGAAAATATCTTACCCATCGTCAAAAGAGTCGCCATTTTACGCACAGATCTGACTAACCGCAAGCAGCGGTGATCTGGGCTTTTTGCGTTCCGTGCGGCGCTGTTCCCGCGACTTTACCCTATAGAACGGAACAGTTATCGTTTCCTGACCATGACCATAGCCCTCCGCGTTGATAAAGTCTCCAAGCTGTATCGTATTTACGATCGCCCCACCGACCGTCTGAAGGAGATGCTGACGCAGGGACTTCTCAAACGTCATCGCGAGTTCTGGGCTTTGAGGGATCTCAGTTTTGAAATCGAGGCAGGGACGACGACCGGAATCATCGGTCCGAACGGCAGTGGAAAATCAACGCTGCTTCAAATTATCACGGGCACACTTGAGCCGACGCACGGCAGCATTCATCAACAGGGACGGATCGCCGCGCTTCTTGAACTCGGCGCTGGTTTCAATCGTGAATTTACCGGCGTCGAAAATGTATATCATGAATGCCGCGCTGATGGGTTCTCACGCAGTCGAAACCGAGCACTGCTCCCGGAGATTGAACGGTTTGCGGAAATTGGCCAATTTATTCATCAGCCGGTCAAGACATACTCAAGCGGCATGTATGTGCGGCTCGCCTTCTCGGTCGCTATTAGCGGCGATCCCGAAATCCTGATTATCGATGAGGCGCTGGCCGTCGGAGATGCGGTTTTTCAGCATCGGTGCATGAGACGGCTCAAGGAGATGCAGGAAAACAACGTTACGATCCTCTTTGTTTCACACGATCCAGCGGCCATCAGATACTTGTGCTCGCGCGCGATCCTTCTTAATGGAGGGCAGATTGCGGCCGACGGTACGCCTCTCGACGTGCTTAACCGTTATCAAAAACTAATTATGGAACGAGAGGAGGCTTTTGAAGCCGCACAACCAGGGAACGGTAATGGCACAGGCAATGATGAAACGACGTATGCTCCTCTGTCGTGTACATTTCGCCACGGAGACGGCAGCGCCGAAGTGATCAGTCTTGAGTTGATGGATGCGACACATTCGCGTGTGGAGATCGTTGAAACCGGCGTACCCATCACTGTACGCATGCGAGTGTTGTTTCACCGCGACGTCAGCGATCCGGTTTTTGGGTTCCTGATTCGCAACCGCCACGGCGTTCATGTGTACGGCACGAATACCGAGCAACAACAACAAAACCTGGGAGCGGTCTCAAGCGGAGAGATCATAGAGATTTCATTCTCATTTGACTGTTGGCTTGCGACGGACGTGTACTCTATTTCATGTGCTGTTCACAGCAGCGCGATATACGAAGAAGGGGTCGGATTCGATTGGCTTGACGGCGCACTGTTCTTCCGCGTTACCAGTTCCCTTCTAATCGAAGGTCTGGTAAATCTGAACGCCACTGCGACTACCAGGCGGACGCAATCCGCCGTTACCAGCAAGGTGGGATAGCATCATGGGTGATATCAAGATTGAAGACCTCATGCAAAATATGCGGGCCCGCGCAACGGTAAGAGTTTCGGGCGACTCAGGCGATTCGGTTTCGAGACTACAATCAAGTCTGGCAGTTGCAGCTCGCGCTCATGATCAGTTGCCTCCGGTAACGACTTACCGACGCGGTCTGTTATCCAGGATCGAATTGTGGTTGAAGGCTCAGTTGAAACGGGCGACCCACTGGTTCACGTGGGAACAAGTCAATTTCAACGCGGCTGTAAATCGAGCGCTCAACGACACACTTACTACGCTACAAACGCTCGAACGAGAGTTAATGACAATCAAAGGTGAACTTGATACTAGCCGAGAGACGATTGGCAATTGCCAGTTGCGTTTGGCCGCGCTTGAGTCAAACTTTGGGTCGATCAAAAACAAAATGGTGTCGGTCGCCGAAGAGCCAAACCCGAGCCGCGTTGAGCAACAAAAGGCTATCGACCTGTTGTTGAGTGAACAACGCGTCTGTTTTAAGCAATTGTCGCTCGAGATGAATGAGACGGCGAGAGTTGCCGATGACGCCAGGCAGCGCTTTGAAGCGCGTCTCGAGGAACTCGCCGCCCGGATAAACGAAATTGCGGTTTCACAACCGAAAGTTATGACGGCTAGTCATGATGCAACTGAAACGTACGACCCGCAGGCGAACGTAGTCTAAAGCTCCTGTCTTTTCTTCCGAGTTACCCTTGGCTTCCTCAAGTAAAACGGATCCGTACGAAGTGGCTGGAATCGGCGATGTCGCGGAGTTCTATCGCGAGCGATTCTTCACTGGTGGCGTGCACGACGCGCGGTATTTCGATAGCCTCAGCCGCTTCGACATCAAGTACGCGCGCACGATGTGGGTTTACGACAACGTGCGGCGTGGATCCACGTTGCTGGAACTTGGTTGCGGCGAGGGAATGCTGGCGTTGCTGAAGCGCAAGGGCGTTAAGCTCGTAGGGATTGACCTCTCTTCTGACCTGGTCGCAGCCGCGCTCAACAATGGTTACGACGCAGCGTGTGTAGCGGATGTTACAACCCTTCCCTTTCCCGATTCATCTTTCGATTATATAGTGAGCCTCGACGTAATGGGCCACATTGGTTTCGATAATAAAGACCAGGTGTTGTCTGAGATCAAGCGAGTTTTGCGACGTGATGGTCTTACTATGCATGGGATTGAGACTATCGATCGCAACACGCGCCCTGGTTATGAAGAGATGACCCCGGAGCAACTCAGCCGTTTCATAAATATAGATGGTCACATTGGCCTGGAGGCTGATGAGGAACTTGCCACGCGCTTCCACCGTTTCTTTTCGAATGTTCAGACTGAGCCGCGCTATACGTTGTCCTTGAGTCGTGACGAGTTTCTTAAACAGGCGGACGCGTATGGCGTGCCCTATGAAAAGGATTTCATCGACTACCTTCGCAGTCTCTCCTTCACGGAACGTCGAGCTTTCGATATCGCGATGGGTTATGTGTTCGAAAAGATTTCTGTTCTTGATTTGAAGTTGCCGAGCAGCGGCTTATACACATTACTAAAAGCATCTGATTTGGCGCTCGGCCCTTTCTATAACGAACACCGTGACCGGCGCGATCTGTTTAGTCCAACCAGATCTTCCCCTGAGGCGGCTTCGATCTGCCTGGACAGGAACTCTCGTGGAGATTTTGATAGCGGTTGGCTGGGAGCCAACAACTTACCGCCGGTCGCACGCTGGATGGGCCAGCGAGGCGCGATCGAATTCGCTTCGGCAAGGGTCTCAAAACTACGACTCGACCTGACTACACACATGCCCGATTTGGAAACGAGGCCGCTGGGCCTCGAATTTTTCCTTAACGGGGAGAGACTCTGTTCGTTGTCACTTTTCCGGTATGGTTGGCTTGAGATGGAAATCGATGTTCCGGAAAATCTACGGCTAGCGCGCGCGAAGGAGTTGTTCAAGTTCGAGATTCATGCCGATCGCACGTGGCAACCGAGCGTTCATAGTAAGAACAGTAATGATGACCGCCACCTTTCCATAGCTGCTTGCAATATTGAAGTCTTTTGTTAACCGCGTCCGGAACGATACCGCTCGAAACACGTCACCAGTTTACCGGCAACAATAAGCATGGCGGGACAGAGATTAAGAACATTTGCGTCGAATCAACGCTTTCAAGCTTTCGCCTGCTACACGCTGGCAATCATCCTTTCGATATTGATCTCGATCTGGGCATTGAAAATTTGGCGCGCAGATTTGCACGTGCCATTCAATTACTACGGGGATGCACTGATCTATGGGATGGTCATCAAGGGTACTCTTGAAAACGGGTGGTACTTGAATAATCCGTCAGTAGGAATGCCCGCCGGACAAACGATGCATGAGTATCCTTTAGCTGATGCATTCAACTTTCTGTTGATTAAGCTGCTGGGTCTAATTCGCTCCGAATATGCGTGGGTGTTGAACGTCTTTTTTCTGCTGACCTTCCCATTGACGGCTGTGTCTGCCGTTTACGCCTTACGACAATTCAATCTTTCATGCGCCAGCTCGATCGTTTGGGGTTTGATCTATACCTTTCTCCCATACCACTTTCTGCGCGGCCAGGGTCACCTTTTCATCATGACTTACTACGTGGTGCCCCTCGTGGTTTTGACTGCGTTATGGATTTGCACCGGCGAACTACTGCTCAAAAGCGGCAAGCAGAACCGATGGGGGTTTTTGCGCCAGCCGAAATTCATCCTGGCCGTCATCTTTTGCGCGCTCACTTCGTCCGTCGGTCTCGGTTACTACGCCTTTTTTTCGTGTTTCTTCGTTCTGATGGCGGGAGTAATAGCTTCGGTTTGTCACCGGAGCATGCGCCACCTTTTAACGCCGGCAATTCTGATCGCTATTATCTTTACCGGACTGCTTGCCAACCTCGCGCCTAACCTCGTTTACATTTATAAACACGGTTCGACTAACGTGGCGCAACGTAGTCCGCACGAAGCTGAGGTCTACGGACTGAAAATCGCGCAACTATTGTTACCGATAAATGGTCATCGAATAACACCGCTGACAAACTTAAAAGAGAAGTACAACTACGGACCATTAATGAATGAAAACAGCGCGGCCGCGCTCGGCTTTATTGGCAGCGCAGGCTTCCTGATCTTGTTAGGCTGGCTCTTCTTTAAAAAGCCGGACGCTGCCCACATGAAATTCAACGGCACGAAAGGTCTGTTGAGCCATCTGAGTCTGTTAAATATTTCGGCTGTCTTACTGGGCACGATCGGTGGCTTCTCGTCAATCTTTGCTTTGCTCATTACTCCCCAGATCAGAACGTACAATCGCATTAGCATTTTCATCGGTTTCTTTTGCCTCCTGGCAGTGGCCCTGCTGCTCGAGGACTTCTTTCGCAGGCGCATTGAAGCAGGAACGCCGCGGGCCGCGATCTATGCGCTGCTCGCCGTTATTTTGGTCGTTGGTGTGTTGGATCAAACCAGTAAAGGCTTTGTCCCGAATTACGCTTACAACGCACGCGATTTTCAGAACGACCGCGAATTCGTTGCGGAAATAGAAAGCAGTTTGCCAAAAGGCGCGATGATTTTTCAGTTACCCTATGTGCCTTTTCCCGAACAAACCGCCGTCAACGATATGACTGACTATGAGCTTTTCCGAGGTTACCTTCACTCGAAAAATCTGCGTTGGAGTTACGGCGGCATGAAGGGGCGAAGGAATGATCTCTGGCAGGAAGCCATCACATCGAGGCCTCTCGATCAGATGTTGGAAAACATAGCGATTGCCGGGTTTGAAGGCATCTACCTCGACCGCAAAGGATTTGCAGACGAGGGAAAGATAATCGAAGGAAGTCTCAGCGAATTAATCGGTGCGCCACCGATTCGCAGCAGCAACGGACGACAGCTCTTTTTTAGTCTCACCCAGTTTGCGAATAGTTTGCGGGCAAAATATTCTGAAGAGGAATGGAAAACAAAAGTCGATGGCGTCATGAACCCGCTGCTGATCACCTGGAACGGCGGTTTTTCAGGTCTGGAAGGAACTGAGGCTAATAATTGGCGCTGGTGTTCCTCCGACGGCGAGCTTCATCTTGACAACGGTTCGGAACAGGAAAGAGAGATCTCTTTGGAAATGGTTTTGATTTCGGGCTCAGAAGCAAATATGCGGATCAGTAGTCCTGCCTCCACCGACCTTCTGAAAGTGAGTAGCGAAGGTTCAAATTATTCCAAGACGATAAAGGTTCCGCCGGGTCGATTTACTTTTCAGTTTCACTGCGACGGCAAACGGATCGAGGCTCCACTCGATTCGAGGTTTTTGGTTTTTAAGGTTGCAAATTTCAAATGGAAGAATGCCAATTAGGTCGCCACAGGGCGCTGGCCATGAGGAAGACAGTCAAACCACAACGATGGTTGAACATCAGGGAAAACTCAATATAGGTTGCGGCGCGTTTAAGAAGCCCGGCTACCTGAATTTGGACGCAGATCCTCGTGCCCAACCAGACGTCGTCCATGATCTAAACGTGTTTCCGTATCCGTTTCCGGCGGAATCCTTCAGCCTGATTGAAGCCGACCACATTCTCGAACATCTTAATAATCCCTTTAAGGTCATGAGCGAACTGCATCGAATGCTCACTGACACCGGACAGTTAATTGTGCGAGTCCCTCATTTTAGCCGCGGCTTTACTCACGCTGAACATAAGCGGGGTTTTGACGTAACCTTTCCTTTTTATTTCAATCCGACTTTTGTTGGCGGATATACAGGCACGCACTTTCAACTCAACAGAATGCTACTGGTTTGGTTTGCTCAGCCTTACCTGAAGAAACTGGTTCTTAACAAGGGAGAATATTTTCTTGGTTCTTTGATGGGTAGTGTCCTGGATGCGATTGCAAATCTTTCACCAACCCTCTGCTCGCGGGCGTGGTGCTTTTGGGTAGGCGGCTTTGAA
Source organism: Blastocatellia bacterium (assembly GCA_963786645.1). Taxonomy (GTDB): domain Bacteria; phylum Acidobacteriota; class Blastocatellia; order Pyrinomonadales; family Pyrinomonadaceae; genus PSRF01. The sequence continues at coordinate 280,399 of CAWAZW010000008.1, read as the reverse complement.
GAAATTGAGTTTCGTTTTACTTGCCGTAAGGATGCGCCGGCTGAGAGTGTTACGCCAACCAGATACGACTAACACTAACACCCAACCGGCGTGAATCACTTGAGCTAAGTTCATCCTGGGGAACCCACGTTTCCGATACGGCAAGCTTGCAGCGCAATACGTCCTCACGTTCAACAAAAGAGATGTCATAGTAAAGATCGCGCCAGGCGGAATCGGTGAGGGTTTGCGTTTCAACAACCCTTCCATTGACTTCCAAGCTCACATTGATCGGCTGTGATTGAAGTTTCGGATTGTCCGTGCGCGCCTTAATGCCTAGCTTTTCCTCATTGCGCCGTTTCAAAAAGAATTCCGCTTCCGTCGTGGTCCAACGAAAAGGTGGAGTTCCCGTTTCCAGGTCATACCAACCTCGACCAATTTGACCAATTTCGTTTTCGCCCATTTGGATGACGGGACGCACTACGTTCCGATACTCCTCCATCAGCACGTAGAGTTCAGGTGGATAGACAGTGCGTGCGGCATCGCCGGATCTGGCAAGCGCAAAAATGTTGTCGCGCCGACTGTCGAATAACCCCGGGACGCTATTCAGCCATGTGGCCTCGTAGACCGAGCGGGTGTACAAAGAGTCTATTGAGAATCCGCTGTTCTCCAGTAACTGGCGAACCTCGGCCATTGAATACTCCCGGTTGTGGCGACCGTATATCCCGTTACCGTGATAGCGATCATAGATATTGTTGCCTTTGAACAGAGCAAAGACGTTGCTCCACCTGATGACGTTCGGAGTCGTTAAAAGGAAGTATCCTCCGGGGCGCAATACGCGGTGAATCTCATAGAGCATGTGATTGGGATTGATTAGCAGATGCTCTAACACTTCACAGCAGATAACTACGTCAAAGGTGTTGTCGTCATACGGAAAAGCATCTCGTTCGACATTGACCGCGCGGTATTGAAAGTCATAGACCTCACCGTTCTCAACGTTCTCAACCGTATGAGTTGTCGTGTCCGACTCTTCAAACTCAAACAAACTTAGTGTCTCGACACTCAACCCGCGAAATTTTTTGAGAAGAATCGTGAAGTAATACGGAAGTGCTCCCAACTCAAGTACGCGCGCATCGGCGGGCAGGTCCGGCAATAGCCGCAGCGTTTCGTGAAACCTTCTTGAATGGGTCTGGGTATAAAGATCGCCCTCCCACTGGCCATGGACGTAGCGCTCGAAGAAATTGAACCCTTTCAAGTACTGAAATATCGTTGATGGTGGGGGCAGTTTGCTCACTAGTTTGCTTTAGCCCGTGTTCGAAAGCCGCTTATTCGGCGGGTAGTGTCCTAGATTAGGACACTACCTATTACTTACCATTCGGCTCGCTTAATTGACATCCAATTGTGGACAAACTATACTAGGCAAAGGATTTCGAGGGTATTTCGTCGACTTACTCTCATTCGGAACCACTTTGCATCCTTTCGCTCAGATCTCCCCGAATGTATTCCAGAGATGAGGAGTTAGTATAAATGAAAAAGCTGTTCGTAATGCTTGCGATAGTGGCGTTTGGTGCAGTCAGCCTGGTCGCACAAGAGCCGACCCTGCGAATTGTTACTGAAGATCCAAACCTGCCTTCAGAACTTTTTTACGGCAATACAAAGATAAGGCCTCAACGGCTGCGGCCTGGCACCACTACCCCAATCACTATCGACGACTCCGATTTCTTTTCACACCAGCATTATGTTGACTTCCTCCGGCGTATGGCAGACGCACCCGGCCTGGCCCACTGGACCGGGGAGATAACGCTTTGCAACGATCCCACGCGACGAGCTCCAGGGGAAACAAAAGAAGTTTGTTTCGCGCGCAAGCGGGCGAATACATCCGCGGCGTTTTTTCTGTCACCTGAGTTTCAGAACACTGGTTCCTTTGTGTTGCGCACTTACTGGGGGACACTAGGAACCAGGGAATCGGCTCAGTGTGGACTGATTAATAATCTGCCAGGTCATTGTCTTCCACTTTATACCGACTACATTGGTGACATGCGTGCAGTGGCGGCTGGCATCGTTGTAAACGACCACTTGGATCCGCAGAAGATCAATGCGAACAAACGTGCTTTCGTCGAGGCGTTTGTCACCAGGCCCGCATTCAAAGCGATCTATGATTCTTTAACTAATGCGGCCTTCGTGGACAAGCTATTCCAAACTACTGGCGTAACGCCGACGGCCACGGAACGACTGAATCTGATAAATGAGTTGGCTCCAGGCACTGTGGCCGCGAAGGCCAGTGTTGTATTTAAGGTGGTTGACGGAACTAACACGGTGGATAATGGCGTGCTTCAATTTCAGACGTCGTATGGCAAGGCTTTCTACGACCAGGAATTTGATAATGCGTTTGTCTTTATGCAGTACATTGGCTACCTCCGACGCAACCCCGATCAAGCGGGATTCGATTTCTGGTTAGCTAAAATGAAGCGCTACGGCGATTGGCAGAGTGCCGAGATGGTCCATGCGTTTGTTCTGGCACCGGAATATCGCAACCGCTTCTAAAGACAACTCAGCGTAAGACTAAGAAGGCCAACCTTTCCAGGTTGGCCTTTCTTATTGAGTTTGAGATCTGCCGCGCCGTAGGACGTTATGCTTTTTAATGGCTTCTAAATAAACGTCGTATGTCAGCCGAGCTGTTCGTTTCCAGGAAAACTCTGAGGCCCTTTTTAGCCCCGCTGCAGAAAGTCGCATTATCTCGTTCGGGTTTTTCAATAGTGCAATCATGCTTTGAGCCAGTTCATCAACATTTGTCGGAGACACAAGGTGAGCCGAATTTCCTACCACTTCCATAATGCTGGCAATGCGACTGGTTATGACTGGCGCTCCGCAAGCCATTGCTTCGAGGGGCGGAAAGCCAAATCCTTCGTAGAGGGACGGATAGATGAACAAGCGGCACGATGAGTAGAGAGCACATAGATCTTCGTCAGTGAGATATCCAGTCCAGCGCAAGCGGTCGCTAAAGCGCGATTCGCCGGCATGTTTAAAGAAGTCCTCTGTTAACCATCCTTCGCCGCCGGCGATTACTAATTGTGGCCGTTCGGCCGTCGTCTCAAGAACCCTTTCAAAAGCCTGGGCCAACCTCACCAGGTTCTTTCGGGGTTCAATCGTCCCAACAAACAGCAGAAAGTTATCTTCTACGCCGAGCCGTTTTCTGGTTTCCGTCGTCTGCTCCAATTTTAACGGCTGAAATCGTGGTCGTGGCGCATGGTGCACAGCTACGACCTTATTCGGGTCAACTTTTAGAAGATTGCAAACCTCCTCGCGTACCGCAATCGAGGGGGTGACTATCATTGTGGCCCTGCGGGCCATTATTGGTAATCTATAACGGGCGCGTCGAGCAGCACGACTTAGTTGAGTTTCGGCATACAGATATGACGATAGGTCGTGAATTGTCAGGACTGTTGGACAATTGCGTTGGAGGGGCACGTCATAGTTTGTGCCGTGGAAAATATTGGCGGGGTTCCGTCGAAGATAGCGCGGAAGTCCAAGAGTCCACCAATGCCTGCTGATAGGACCGACCTGAACCTGAACTGACTTCAGATTTTTAGGCAACGGAGCTTCGGGGCTGCCCAAGCCAAGAAAAGGCTCGGGTGAGATGAGTTCAATTTCCTCGACTGGTGACATCAACGCCAGGGAGCGCGCTAACTCAAAGGTATAATGCCCAACACCAGTCCTGGGTTTAGACAGCGGCAGCCCATCGATACCAATATGCATGCATCACGAGTTAAGCGTTAACAGACTCACAGTCGACTTTTGATGAATAAAGTAGACCATCCGGAGATTAGCGTCGACGAACTCACTTCTGAGCTTCGCAGGGCAATAAAACGCGGCGCGGTGAATAATAGTAATTCGTCAATTAATCCTCAGGAGCAAGCGTCCGAAAATCATTCCACGCCCGCGATGACTTTGTCTACTGATGAACTTCTGTCGTCTCCGGAGTCCGCGACGTTATTAACCAAACTCGAGTTTGCGCGACCCACCTTTAACCCGCGGGACAACAACGAATTTCATGTAAACGAGCTACTGGTTTTAAATGATGCCGCCTTCGTGCGCGCCGCATACCACACGATATTGCATCGCGAACCCGATGCTCACGGATACAACTATTATCTTGGCCACCTGCGCGAGGGCTTGCTCGATAAAATTGATGTTCTCGCTGGTATTCGTTTCTCTGCGGAAGGCCGGCGAAAAGGCGTCAAGCTGCAAGGCCTCGCCGTGCCTAATCTAATTAAACGTGTTCGCAGTTTACCAGTCATCGGCTATTTGTTTGGGCTGGGACTGGACATTCTGCGCCTGCCTATATCTGCTGCATCGCATCCAATCCCAGCATGCGCAGTCGCAGCACCAGGATCAGAAGGTGGCGGACTACATTAATTTAACGAATGAATCATTCGCAGCTTCTCTGGCAAACGTCTCGACCGCACTAACCGAGATCTCGAGCTCACTGACCGCGATCTCAACCGGCGTAGAAGAGAGCTCACGCGCGTCCGCCGCCGCGGGCATCCTGCAGGAAAAAGAGAATCACAGAACCCAGGAACTGATCCGCCAACTGCAGAAACAGGCGGAGCAAAACATTGTGGAACTCAGCGACCTGAAGAAAACCGAGTTGGAAGGAAAGGGAGAAGCTCGGCGTTTAATTGAAAAGCTTTTTGAATTGTCGCGTGAACTAAGCGCCAGGCTTAACCAAATTGAGTCTTCAGCGCAGACTGAAACTGAAAACCTCAGCCGCCGACTGCAACAAGTGAGAACCGACCTGGCCGGACAAGCTACACAAACGAAACAGCTTTTGGCCGAGGCGCGCAGTCAGGCTCCCGCAACCCTTTAGTGAGGATCAACTGAAGTCTATTGCAGCTCACGAGTCGCACCAATTGGACAGCCTTTACGCAGAACTGGAAGATCAATTTCGCGGCAGCCGGCAGGAGATAAAGAAGCGCCTGGGAATATACCTTCACCGAATTAAGTCTGCAGCGACGGGAAGAAATTTTTCGATCGTAGACCTGGGTTGCGGTCGCGGCGAGTGGCTGGAGCTCCTAAAGGACGAAGGATTGGGAGCGGTTGGCGTCGATACTAATCGAGTCTTTCTCGAGAATTGCCGGGAGCGTAATCTTGAAGTAGTAGAGAGTGACGCGGTGGAATATCTGACCGGATTTCCCGCTGATAGTGTTGATGCGATTACGGGATTCCATATCATCGAACATCTGCCAATAGCTACCTTAATCAGTCTTCTGGACGAGATCGTTAGGGTGCTTAGTCCCGGTGGAATCGTGATTTTTGAGACACCCAATCCTGAGAACGTTCTGGTTGGCAGCAACTTCTTCTATTTTGATCCGACGCACCGAAATCCAATACCCAGTAGCCTAATGAAGTTCCTGCTCGAGGCGCGTGGTCTTCATCAAGTGGAAATACTCAAGCTGAACCCATGGAATGATGCTCGGCTCACAGGCGAAAACGAGTTAACGGCACGTATCAATGAATTGTTCTATGGACCAATGGATTACGCGATCATGGGTTGGAAGGTCTCAGAATGAGAATTCTCATCGCCACGGTCCAGGTGCCGTTTATTCGGGGCGGGGCGGAAATTCATGCAGAAGGTTTAAGGGATGCCTTACAAGCTGCGGGACACGCAGCAGAGATCATTGCCATCCCGTTCAAGTGGTATCCCCCGGAGCGGATCCTGGATCACATGTTGGCGTGTCGCCTTCTTGATGTAACAGAAGCGGCCGGAACACCGGTGGACCTTGTGATCGGGCTAAAATTTCCCGCGTATCTAATTCCTCATCCAAACAAAGTGCTCTGGATCCTGCATCAGCATCGGACTGCTTATGAGCTGTGGGACCACCCTCTCAGCGATTTAATTTACTACCCCAACGGTGCTCAGGTGCGCGATGCAATTGTGCAAGCTGACCGGCAACTGATTCCCCAGGCGAAGGCTGTCTTCGCAAACTCTCGCAACGTAGCAGACAGGCTCAAGAAGTTTTGCGGGATTGATGCAAAGCCGCTGTACCATCCGCCGCCTAACGCCGAACATTTTTATTGCGCCCCGGCCGAAGATTACATCTTTTTTCCCAGCCGCGTTTGTGTACCGAAGCGCCAGTCACTGGTGATAGAAGCGCTGGCCCATACTCGGAATCCCGTGCAAGTGCGCTTTGCAGGTATTCCGGATCGGCCGGCATACCTTGAAGAGTTAAACGGGCTGGCCCGGAAACTCAAAGTCGCTAATCGGGTGGAGTGGCTTCATGGCTTATCAGACGAGCAGCTCCGCGATTACTACGCACGTTCTTTAGCGGTCGTGTATCCGCCGATGGACGAAGACTATGGTTACGTCACGCTCGAGGCAATGCTGACTTCTAAGCCGTTGGTCACTTGTACGGACTCGGGTGGCCCTTTGGAGTTTGTAATTAATGAAGAGACCGGCTTGATTGTGGAACCCACTCCCAAAGGACTGGCTGGCGCGTTCGACCGGCTCTGGGAAGAACGTGAGGCAGGCCCGCAGTTGGGGTGAGGCTGGACGAGCACGATACGACGCCCTGGGTCTTTGTTGGTCGAAGGTTGTGAGGACACTGCTGGCATGAGAATTAATTGGTTTGGACCACTGCCTCCAGCGAAGACGGGCGTCGCCGACTTCACGGCAATCATTCTGCCTGAGTTAACAGCGCGCGCTGAGCTGACGCTTTGGACAGATCAAAAAAAGTGGGATCCATCGATAGCCAAACAGGCACACGTTCGAATCTACCGTCTCGATCAGATGCCATGGGACGATCTCAACCGTGGCGATCTCAACGTCTACAACCTTGGAAATAATCACATTTTTCATGGTTCGATTTGGCAGGTCGCCCGGCGCCAGCCCGGCGTTGCGATCCTTCACGATCTTCGGCTTAACGATTTTTTCTACAACCTGTATCGGGATCACTTTCACGACGCGACAGGCTTTCTGTCTCATATGGAGAATTACTACGGCGAGGAAGGACGGCAAGCGGCGGAACAGTTGCTGTCTAACGGCTCAATGGAGGCACTGGCACAGAGTTATCCACTAACGGCATTGGCGCTGGAAAACTCTCTTGGCGTGTTGGTCCATACGCGAGAGTCGTACGAGGTACTGACGAAAACGAATCGCCGGCTGGTTGCCTACGCGCCACTTCCGTTTTCACATCGCCCGGCGGCTCGGGAATTGAACAGTAAGATCGACGGTGATGGTCAGCCTCACCGTTTAATTCTTTTCGGTTTCATCAATCGGAATCGACAGCTCGAACAACTGCTGGAATCACTGGCTAGGTTTCCTGAAAGGAATAGTTTTGTTTTAGACATTTACGGAGATGTGTGGGATTCGGGCCACGTACGCAATCAAATCAAGAAGTGGGGACTAAATGACATCGTCAGGCTGCACGGCTTTGCGTCACCAGAGGCTCTGGATGCCGCTCTGGCTTCGGCTGATCTGGCCATCAACCTGCGCTATCCAACCATGGGTGAAGCGTCAATTAGCCAACTACGAATTTGGGCCCATTCGTTACCCAGTCTGGTTACCAGCGTGGGTTGGTATGGCGACCTCCCTGAGACAGTCGTGGCCCATGTTAAGCCGGGGCAGGAACTCGCAGATATTCAGAAGCATCTGACTGCCTTTTTAACTGATCCCAATCGGTTTAAGAGAATGGGCGAAGCTGGGCGTCAACTACTGGAGGAGCAACATCGGCCTGATAGTTATGTCGCCGTCCTGCTCGAATTGGCAGATCAGGCGCTGTTATTTCGACCGCGGGCAGTTGCTTACAATTTAGCGGACAGGGTGGGAACACAAATGAGCGCCTGGGCCGATGCTCTGTCATCAGACCAGGCGCTCAAAAAAGCTGCCGCGGAAATTCTTGTCTTAACTAAAGGCCCAGCAGCGTAGTCTCAAGGCGCTCCGAATCGCGAACGATACTCGGGCGAAAGAATGAAGGCCAGCACCATCTCCGCGGCTAAAAAGTTACCGTTACCAAACTGGTTCATCTTGGCCAACCAGAAGGCAAAGCCCGCATCATCTGGATCACGTCTCATATATCCGAAGTACTCCATCTGCACGAAGCCTGGATTGTAGAGGAAATCGTAGAACGCCTTTCCGTACTTGCTGTTGAATTGCAACGCCCCATTCTCGACGGTATTAGTGCCATCCACGATCTTGAAAAGCACGCTGGCTCTGGTTTCCGTGGCAGCGTTCAATCCGTTTATCAATGCCTGTCGTTCAGTCTGAAGTTCAGGCGTAGATGGTACTCCGGTGTTTGCGATTAGTGTGTCCACGTACTGTTGGTTGTTTAACCCTGCATAAATAGCCAGGAAGTCAGGGCGAGTGACAAACTGGTTGACGAATGCTTGCTTATTGGAGTTGATCCTCGCTTCGTCCAGTTGGTTGTTGACCACGATGCCGGTTGACACTGTCGCGTGATCGCGCGTGAACTCATCCTTCGAGTTGTCCCCGGTTCCCCAAAATATGGCATGCGATCGAGTGCGCCGTTGTAGACTCGGAGCACGAAGTAGCCGGTGTTCTGAAACTCCGGCGACACAAAGAACGCGGCGCTGGTAGTCTCGCGCTGGCGGGCTATGCATTGCGCCTGAGTCTGTGACGCGGGACGGCGAGCGGGATCGAGGCACTTGGTAATGTTGTCCGTCCAGAAGTCCGATCCTGGTTCATCAGGCTCACGATTTAGGAAGTCAAGATACTGCCTCCGCACAAACTCGCGCTGGTCATCGATCGGATTCGGCGGTGGCGCAGCCGAACTCACCGTAAAGGGTTGATTTTCAACAGTTGTCCCAGATGTTCTCAGAGTGAAAATATAATTTCCCGGAGCCAGCGCACCTAGATCATAGATCTGGGCGGTGGTCTTTATTGCCTGCGCTGAGACACCATTAAATTTCTCTACGACCACATTAACAGAGAAGTCAGAGCCCGCTCGAACAGGTGTGCCCCAGTTGGTTACGCGGTAGCCTGAGTCGGGGAAGATGAGTTTTACGTAAGCGAAAGTCCGGCCCTGAGATGTCCAGGTCTTGATTTCAGCTTGGGACGGCGACAGCACGACCGGTTGCCACATTAGTGTCGCGGTGAAGTTCGCTGTGGCAGTTCCGGTCAAGCACTGCGTACTTGTGAATATTAAGCTCTGCGGACTAAAGGTGTAGTCTGTTTTTGAAGGCCTAACCGTTACTCTGTTTTTGCAACCCAAATTGCCGGATGAATAGTTTCCGTTCGCGTCCGTCTGTGTCGTTTGAGTTGACGGAGTACCCTGAGAATCCATCTCAAAGCTTATGAGCACGCCACTCACCGGATTGTTCTGGTTATCAACTACGCGACCGCTGACAGAATATTGTATTGGAGGCGGGCAATTACTCTGCGTCCAGTTAAGTTTGATGGGACCCATATCTCCACCCGATCCGCCGTTGTTGAATCCATCAACAGCGATCCGATAGATAGTTCCCGCATTGGCCGTGAAGGTGACCCTGCTACTCACATCATGCGGGGTTCCGCCGATGTCATCGTTACTGGCAACAGCAGTCCCGAGTCCACTAATACTCGTTCCCGTATAAACGGCAAGCACTGTGTCGTAGCCGCTGCCGATGGTATTGATGGTGACGCTGCCGGTTGCGGGTGCTTCCCACCGATACCAGACTGATCGACTGCCCGCGCCGGCAACGTGGACCGGCTCTCCCGCTTCCTTGGTCGAATTAAGGTTGGTGCCATTAACACTTCCCGAACAACCAGCTAATCACCTGTGCATTTACAAAGTTATCATTGGCGGGCGGGGGCGGAGGCGGAGGCGGAGGCGTGCTCGCCACCAGGTTCCAACCGAGTGTCTCGAACGCCTTGAAATCATTTTCAGTCGCCTGCGGCGACGCGCCAGGACAATTGTCGGGTCCATTAGCCCGATGTATGGCCCTGGCCCAGCATCTTTCCAGTGACTGGATTGCTGCCCGTCTCCGTCTGTCGCCCCCGGGTCAGGGCCGCCAGTCGAAAGGCCCAGTTCCGACACTACGCTTGCACCCAGCGTAAAGGTTTGAGTCGTAAAGTAAACCTGAGTGCCGCCAATTGACATGATTCGTTGCGCCGTCGGGAAAGTCGCTGAGGTAGCACCGGGACGCAGGCGAAACATATCCAGTAAAGCTACCGGCGCCGTGCTGCCCTCGCCGGAATTCGATGTGAAGCCGAGGGCGTGTCCAATCTCGTGCGCCGCGACGGCGACGAAGTCTGTTTTCCCGGCTCGATACCGTCGTCGGGATTGAAATCAAAGGCAAAACCCTTGTTGAAAGAGATGGTGGCCACCACCGTATTAGGCTCCGGCCCGGAGATGCCGAGGGTCTGCGTCAATGACTTCGATATGCTGACTATAGCGCCATTACCGGTATCGGTCGGAATAACTGAAGGAGGTAGTGAATTGTAGATGGCGAGTTCGGCGTCACTCGACTTAGTGGCGATTAGCCTGGACCGAAGACCCGGGTAATCCATGGTGAAACTACCTGAACCCGTTGACCCGATGACGCCGGGCTCAAAGTCGTTCTCCACTCGCAGTCTTCACCCCATAATCGATGTTCATGCTGATTGTAATCGGCGACTTGATCCTCGATGTCCACACTAAAGCAGCTCTTTGAAACGCGGCGATTACCGTATTCCTATTTGCGTCGGTTTGAAGTTGAGAAAGTTGGAGGAAATTTATTGTTAAGCCGGTTGCAGAATCGTCGCCGCTGGTAAGAGATGTGGTGCCATAGTCGGTTTTCAAAAACTCCGGAATAGGAATTCCTCGTTCTCCCCGAGCGGGCAGGGTAGAAGGAATCTCAGCCTCGAGTCGCCTTGCGACACGTCGCAACGCCGTCAACCATATTGATTATGAAGGCATCCACATTCCCAATCTTCTCCTCGGAGTGCTCTTCTGCATGGTCGTGGTTAACCAGTAAAGCGCGCGGAGCATTCGTGAATGTCTGACGAGAAGTATTGATGTCACGAGCCGATGTCGCAAAAGCGACTGGTCCGAAACTGAGAAAGGCTGCGAGCCCCACGACCAGGGACGTCCGGAACCATCGAGCAAAACTGCGGTCAGAACAGTTTTCTGTCATAAATTGAAACCAGCGAAGAAGATACTGCAACATCTAAATCTCCTAAAACAACAAAAACAAACTGCGAACTTTATTCCGCTGATGAGGACAATCAGTAGGAACTTAACGACTCTCGAGATCGGGATTATTACGACGAAATCGACGGCAATCAAACGTCACTTGAGATGCCCTTTTCCCACAGTAGGATGTATACCAAATTTACCCTAAATGCAGTTTATCTGACATGTTAGCGAATCGAAAACGAACGAGATGCTCTTGGGTCATCCAGCATTTTGTCGGTCAAGAAAAAAGCGCCTGGCCTTTGCTTCCTCAGCAGACCAGGCGCCAAATTACTTGTCACGTAAAACCAACAGCTTGGAATCTATGGCTGCCCAAACCGTGCCCGGTATTCGGGCGCGGCAATGAAAGCCAGCACCATCTGAGCATCGGTCCAATTCCCAAACTGGTTCAACTTGCCTAGCCAGAACGCGTATCCGGCATCGTCCGGGTCGCGCTTCAGATAGCCGAAATACTCCATTTGCACGAAGCCAGGATTAAACTGCTGGTCGTAGAACAGCCGCCCATATCGCGTCTGGAATGAGAGTGCTCCATTGGCGCCGGTTTGCGTCCCGTCGACAATCTTGAAGAGCACGCTGCCCCTGGTTTCGGTTCTGTTCGTCAAACCCGAAATGAGTTGTTGTCGTTCAGTCGACGTCGGGGTGATACCCGTTGTCTGGAACAAGCGGTCGACGTACTGGCTGTCAGTCAGGGCACCGTAAATTCCCAAAAACTCCGCTCGGTTAACAAAAGCATTTGCGAATGCCTGCTTGTTAGCGTTGATTACGCCGGCATCCAGAGCGTTGTTCACAACAATGCCTGATGACACCGTTGCCACATCGCGGGTGAACTCGTCCTTGGCTGGATCTCCGGACCCGCCGAAGAAAGGCATGCGGCCCAACGAGCCACGGTAAATTCGCAACACGAAGTAGCCGGTATTTTGAAACTCGGGTGATAGGAAGAATGCAGCGCTGGTGTTTGCACGCTTGCGCGCCACACACTGTCCTTCAGTTTCGCCCCGCAAACGCATAGCCGGATTGGTGACGCACTGGGTAATCTCCTGAGTCCAAAAATCCCAGCCAGGACCGTCAGGTTCACGGTTCAGAAAGTCCTTGTATTGCCAGCGCACAAATTCGCGTGCGCTATCAATTGAGTTCGGAACAACGGTCGCGGATACAGTAAAGGGCAGGGTCGTTACCACCATTCCAGAGTTCGTAAACGTAAATTGGTAGGAACCCGGAGAGAGTGGGCCAAGGTCGTAAATTTGAGCAGTCGTTTTCACCGCTTGCACCGTGTTGCCAGTGTAATCGTCAACCACCGCGTTGGCTGAGAGACTACTGCCAGCTTTGATGAGCTGCCCCCAGCTTCTAACGCGATAACCTGCATCGGGGAAGGAAAGTTTTAGGTAGGCGTAGGTCCTTCCCTGGTAGGGCCAGGTCGCAATCTCAACCTGACTGCTGTTTAGCACCGTAGATTGCCAGTCCGGTATCGTTGGTGTCGGTGTCGGCGTCGGAGTTGGCGTTGGCGTCGGCGTTGGCGTCGGCGTCGGTGTTGGCGTCGGCGTTGGTGTCGGCGTTGGTGTCGGTGTTGGCGCCGGGGTCACCACATTTGTGGACCAACCAATGTCGCTAAATACAGATGTGGTTAGATCGTAGGGCGGGTTAACGTTATGCGTAAGGTTGCTGCTGATGTTGGGCTCCATCAGCTGGTTTGGCGAAGCGTTTCGGTCCCAGTGCGACACTGACGAACCGGCAGACAGCGGTTTTGGCGCATGCAACAGCGGTCGACCTTGAGAGTCTTTACCCGAGGTCAAAATCCCTGCGGCGTCGATCATGGCCTTCGGGCCGATCCAACCGAGGTTGCCCGTGTTGATTGCAGATGCCACGCGTTCTGCGTCACTCATCTGCACCCAGGTTTTGCCGGTTGAGTTATCGTGTAGAAATCGATCGTAAACGCTCGGAAATCCTTGCACCATTACACCTGAGCTTTTATCTGTGAACGTTTGGAAACCCAAGCCGTGTGAAAACTCGTGCAGCAGCACTGTTACTAAATTGATGTTCGTTCCGTGATTTGTATCAAGGCCCAAATACCACTGGCGTGACTCAAGACATCCAGCGCGACCGATCTTAACGTTGAAACGGGCCCGAATTTCCGGGTTGGAAGGATCCAGGTCTGAACCGGAAAGCGCGTTTGCCAGCGAAGAGCTATACCAGGTGTTTGCTACAGGCGCCCCCGGAAAATTACGCCATATACCGAACGAGCCGGCAGAGCCTAAAACGCCAGTGTTCGAGTCACAGGTTAATTCTTCCCATGTGGCACGCACGGTAATCGTGGGAATACTATTAAGAGTCGCACCCCACAGGTTCGCTGCATGTTGAAACGCTCTAAGACGCTGCTGGCCGAGAGTAGTTCCGGTGTTGCCACCGACAGGAGTAGCGGGAGTGGGATCGTTGAATCCTACGCCGGCGGGGTCACCATTCTGAATAACAATATTCGCCGAACCGAACACCGGCGACGCGGTAATGACACCCGTTAGTAGCGTGAGAATAACAATGGTCAATTTTGCGCGAAGGTGAGTCATCATTATTTTGTTACCGGAGCAGCTTGTGAGCGCCCTCTCTTGTCAATCAGTTTCGGGTCGATGCTGAAAAACTTTCCGGCTGATTGTGGGTTGTCCAGGCAGGATTGCGAGAGTTTGCCGTCTGCTACTTTCGCAACCGAAACATTTTGGAAGCGGTCTTCAAGATTTATGGAAACAGAGCCGTCGCTGTGGTGGACTTCAGTAAGTCCTTCTGTGGACTGATTGATCAATCGGCCAAGACCGTCAGCCAGTTTCTCGTGGTCGTCCGCTAACACCGGATCGGCTTCGCTCGCTGTCGAAACGTCGTCGTGCGAAGTCGTCACACTGCGCTGCTGAGTTTCTGCAGCGGCAGCTCTAGCTGAGAACTTTTGACGCGACGCGACTGCTACGGATGCAACAGCGAGAATGGCCACCGCTATCAGGACAGTCGTGATTGAAAGACGGCGAGCACCCTTTGTGCTGCTGTTTTTGTTGACATGTCTTCGCACAGAAATCTCCTCGTGTTTCTTCTTTTCTTTGAACTGGATTTGCTGAGGTACTACCGGGGCAAGCTAGTAAGGCGAGATGCTATTACTGAGGTAAACCTGAATCCCAAAACCTTGTCTCGACCATTCAACCTGACGCGTTACGCGACCGATTGACTGAAAGAGAATATAACAATCGGCGAATGATTAACAACGTTATTTTTTGATCAACGCACGCAAATTCCAGCACTAAAAAACTGGAGGCAGTTCGATTCTTTTCCAGGAATTGGATCGTTCGATTTCCAATAAAACGAGTGACCGAATTTCCTCGCAATTTGATTGAAAAACTGGACACACGATCGCCATTAATCGCGTATCACACTCCAAGTTGGTTGTTGATTGTAGTTAGGGTGGTCGTGTCGGATACGACCATGACTTTCAGGGTTCGCTCATATTCACAGCGGAAAAGACGAGCGGAAAGTCGCGTTACCAGCCGGTAGGTTAGGGGGCACGCTGTCCAATTTGTTCAGTTCCGAAACTTCCGATGCCGTTGAGGCGGAAGCCAAACACAAGTCGATTTTCCTGTCTTACACCAACGTTGAAGGTGTAGTTCTGAGCCGTTACAGCGCAGCAGTCCCAACTATAACCAAGTGTGACGGTGGAGCTGATGAGAGAACTATTGCCCCTGCCGGGTCGCGTTTGAAAATCAAAGAAGAAAGACGCACCGCCAAACAACCCACGCTCTCGATTCCCAACAAAAAATGATGGACTGTATTGCGAACCGCGGAGCGTGCCTGGCTCCTGCCCTCTCGCGTCGGCGAACTGTGCAAGACTCGGCACCAACTCAATTGCTCGAGTGTAATAAAAGCTTTGAAACACCTGTATCAGCGGACGGTTAATTCCGAAAGTTGTAGAGACAGCTCGAACACCACCACCTCTCGTGTCGAGGTCAGTTCTCAGATCAAGAAAGACATCGGCCCGAGGTCGATAGCGTGCTTCGACATTCAACGGAGAAAACCGCCTGGGAACGCCGCCATAGGAGAACCCCGACAGAGTAGTTATCGGGTAGAACTGATTACGCTGGCCAGGGATTAAAGCGCCGCCAAAAAAGCGATCGAAGAAATACTTGCCGCGCAGGGTAATGGTCAGGGCTTCGTAAGGTTGGGTCGAAAGCGAATCTTTATCGCCTCCGTTTGCCTTCGCGGCAGCGCTACTCACGTTCTCCGTCGATCGCCTGGTGAAAAAGCGATTGGAAATACCAAACTCAATCTCATTTGTATCCGCGACCGCGTCAGAATAATCAAATCTGATAATTCTATCGAAGTTATTAATGCCCGAGATCTTCCGGTAGGTGACGTATGGTTCGATTACGTGTCTGAAAAAGAAAGCTCCGCCGCGATTGAAGTCTCTGGCGAAAGCCGGCGGGCGAATATCCAATTCAAACTCACCGTACGATCTGGTTATGTTGCGACTGAGTATCGCGCGGTTAACGGGATCGATCGAGTTTGAATAAAAGGTCACGCGACCAGCCGCTGACGCCGTAACTGAGACGCCAAAAAAGTAGAGGGGCATCTGTATCCGTGGATGGAAGTCGAGCCGCTGAACAATCGAAGGCGAAATGATGGGATCGCCCCGGACATCCTGTCTGAAGGCAACCAGGTCCTCAACAGTTTCCTTACGGCTTACGCCGTCTGCGGCGGCCTCAAAGGAAAAGTACACCGGGAGCTTTTTCAGAAAGCCCAGCGGTGAGCCACGCTTTTCGATACTGATGCTCGGCAATTCTCGAATACGAATTCGAGAGTTTGCCAACGAGGTGACCTGCGATCGGGCGAGAAAGTTAAAGCTGTAATCGTTGTGGTCCTTGTTAACAAAAACCTGCGACCGCTCCTCCGGTGAAATTGCCTGCTGAATGTTGTCGGAGAACACTTGTCGGAAGGATAGGTTCGACGTCACGTTAACGTCCGCCGCAGCTATAAACCCATTGGGAAAGTAGTGAACACCCTCTGCATAAAGACTTGAACCACCTTGATCTGGATGAGCGTCATCGGCCTTGTTGACCGAAGATGCGATCCTTGACTACGTAGAATCCCAGATTAAGAAAGGAGCGCGAGTTTGCACGCGTGCGCAGATCCGCGCCAAAGCCGATACCTCGTGAGGTGTAAATGTCGTTGCGCAACGTAAGATCGGCTGACCTTCCGAGTGTTCGATAATAAGCGTTCGACACACGAAACCCTTTGGCTCCGGAGCCACCAACAGTTGGTGTCAAAAATCCTGATGCACGGTCGCGCGGCTTAATCGAAACTGACGCATACGGCAGATAAATTATCGGCACTCCTTTCACGCGCAGATTAGGTGAATAGACGCGCACCCTGTCGCCCGTCTTTATTCGGGCGCGCTTGGCGTGAAAGCTCCACTTCGGTACGTCTTCCTCGCACGCCGTCACTTGCACGTTGGTGGCGACGAGGGTGTCCAGACTGACGCGCTCCACACGGTCGGCTGTGAAATAGAGTCTGGTTCCGTCCTGCGTTTGGTTGGTGAAGCCGGTGGAGTTGATAAAGAAACCCGTTTTGCTCCGGTAGTTCCACTCGGCACGAGAACCGGTGATTCGTTGCTGGTCGCCTTGATCAAAAACGACGTTTCCTTCAGCAATTATTTTGTTTGTTGACTCATAGATCGTCACCTTGTCGGCTTGAAGACGAAAGGTGCCGATGCGCGCATCGACATTGCCTTCGTAGACGAAAACTCGCGCGTTCTCAGGACCCGAAACGGTTTGCGTTCCGGCGTCGACCTGTAACGTGTCTGTACCTTCAATTGCCTCACCTTGTCCCGCAGTCGGCCGCTGCCTGATGGGCTGGTCCGTCGTCAGGGGATTAACGTTGGGCGTGTCGGTCATGGGGTTGGTAACCTTGCGATCGACCGGATTGGTTTGTTGACCGGAAGCAGCAGATGAGGCGATGCCTATGATTGCGCTCGCGAAGGCAAACAGAAGTAAGCTAACAAAACTGCTGGAGCGAGACACAATCTGCAAAAAAGAGTGAAGACCTCCCACGATCGAGCGCGAACACATTGGCGAAGTTGCGCTGTCGTGCGCCAATTTTTTAAAGCGGAGCGATGCTAGCACGAAAAACGTGAACGCAGTAAGGACGCGCGCCAAGGCGAAGGTTGGGAGACAATCGCGGTAATCAGTGCCTCAGGCGACCGTCCTGAACATCGCAAAATAGAGGCCCTTCTGCCCGTCAACGGCTCACTGCTATCATGCCGCGCGTCTGGAGATTGTTCTTACGAATGAAAAAGAATCGGCAACTAATGATCGTGGCGGGCGAGCCTTCGGGGGATGCGCATGCGGCCGATTTGATATGTGCCATCCGCGCAACCGACCCTGACCTAGATTGGGACTTCTTCGGCGCTACCGGACCATTGCTACGGGCAGCCGGCGTTAAGACAATTGTGAGCTCGGACCATCTCGCAATTATGGGCATGTGGGAAGTGGGCCGCGTCTTTGCCAGATTCTGGCGAGCATTCAAATCACTGAAGCAGGCCGCACTTGAGAGCAAACCCGAGGCGGTTGTTCTGGTTGATTGGCCTGAATTTAATTTGCGACTAGCACGCGCGCTTCACCGGAACGGCATCAAGGTGATCTATTACATCAGTCCCCAACTGTGGGCCTGGCGCTCGTATCGAAAACGGAACATAAAGAGAGACGTTGATCTGGTGCTTTCAATTTTGCCTTTCGAAAAAGACTGGTATGCGGCGAGAGGGATCGATCAGGTTGAGTTTGTCGGTCATCCACTAGCGGGCGAGGTTATAGCGGATTACGGTCGCGACGAATTCTGCCGGTTGTTCGATTTGGATCCGCGCAAGCCGATCATTTCCCTGTTACCCGGCAGCAGATTGAAAGAGCTGCAGCGAATACTGCCCATCATGCTGGACGCAGCTGTTGCAATCTCGGAGCGCAATTCGGAAATTCAGTTTGTTTTGGTTGTAGCACCCAGCCGGTCAGTTTCCGAAGCGGAAGATATTCTTGCAAACCACGACGCGCTCGTTAAATTAAAGTCGAAGATTTGCGTGGTCCATCACCACACCCGCGAAGCGCTGGGTGCATCTGACGTCGCGGCTATTGCCAGCGGCACGGCAACCCTTGAGGCTGCATTACTGGAAACCCCAATGGCGATCGTATACAGGGAATCTCCAGTTAATTGGCACGTCCTTGGCCGCCTCATCAATACGGACCATTTCGGACTTGTTAACCTGATTGCTGGAGAACGAATTGTTCCTGAACTAATGCAGTCGGAGTTCACGGGAGAGCAACTGGCCGCCCAACTTGTTTCATTGCTAGGCAGCGAGGAGAACTATGCAATGCGGAAACGTTTAGCTGAAGTTGCTCATCATTTAGGCGAAGGCAACGCTTCGCAACGCGCGGCGGATCGAATTGTGAAGGCGTTGGATTCGTGGAGCAGTAGATGAGACGGAGCGAGGTTATTCAGAATCTTTCTGCAGTTCCTCCAGACGTCGCTTTAGTTCCTTAATCTCGGCGCGCATCTCAGGCAGGTACTGCATGTGCGCGTTCAGTCGTTTGTACTCGTCCAACGGCTGAATTGGAATTCCCCACCAAACACCGGCACGGACAATCTTCCCTGGAAGAATCCCCGCCTTTGAGCCGATAACGGCGCCGCTGCGTACCCGGATATGATCTCCAAAACCGACCTGACCGCCAATCACCACGTCGTCTTCGATAACAACGCTTCCACTGATTCCGGTTTGTGCGGCAATGACAACGCGTTCGCCAATGTCGCAGTTGTGCCCGACGTGAACGAGGTTGTCGATCTTCGTGCCTCGACCAATTCTGGTAACGCCTAAAGCTGCCCGATCAACACACGTATGAGCGCCTAACTCAACGTCGTCTTCAATCAGCACGGTTCCCCGCTGCGGAAACTTGTGATAACCCATGTCGTCGCGCACGTAACCAAATCCGTCGGCGCCAATACAAACGCCCGCATGAAGGATTACTCGGTCGCCCAACTTAACATCGTCGTAAAGGACTACTCCCGGATGTAATACACAATCGACGCCGACGGTGACGTTGTCTCCAATAGTCACTCCCGCTTCAATGGTTGTGCCTGCACCGATGCGACTTTCTTCACCGACTGACACATGCGGCCCGAGATACACGGTTAGATCAACGTTCGCCGTCTCGGCTAGCACAGCTGTCGAATGAACGAGAGGCTCGCGACGCTTAGGCGGATGCAGCAAGGCAGCAACGCGGGCAAATGCAAGTTTTGGATGGTCGGCCACAATTAAAGCGGGTACCTGCGGAAACGCGATTCGTGCACCTTCTAAATCTGAAACAATCAAGCACGAGGCGGCGCAGTCGCCGGGCGATTCCAGGGATTTTTGATTCTCAACAAACGCCAACGACCCGGGCTCGGCGGCCTGGAGATCAGCAACGCGTTCAATGACAATCTCACCATCACCAACGCAGTGGCCGCCTACATAAGCAGCCAATTCTGCGGCTCTCTTTCCTGTTCCTGCGTGATTCATACTCACCGTCCGTAACCTTTTCTGCGTGACGGCACCTTATCGTATAGCTCGCCTTCCAGGCAATTATTCGCTTTGGATCGTGGTAAGCAACGACGAAACGCGCAAAGCGTTGTTATCGCCTTCTGGTGCCCCGTTCTTCGACATCATTGCGAGCGGGAATTATTAACTATAAACGGGTTTCAGCCTTAACGAAGCATTGCTATAAATTTACCCTTTTCCAGGCAAACGGTAAGGGCGGGGTGCTTTGGGTACACTGTATTGAGTCCGTCCATTCAGGCCGTTGTTTGTACTTGCCTTTAAACAAACTAAACAACTATCATGGCCCGCGTGACTTACACCTCAGGTGCGGAATTGCCTGAAAATTTGCAGTTTTTGTCCGTAACGCACCTTCGTGCGTCCGGAGGAACGGAGAACTTTGTTTAGCGACCAATTTCGAAGGGGAGAATCAGAGAAGGGCAAGCTGTCTGGCGTGGCCGGCTCCAGGTTGTTGTCGAGTCTTTCGGGTGCTGCCTGGAAGGCTTTTCAGTCAGTCAACAAACGCCTGCCGGAAGGCGAAGCGATTCACCCGAAGTGGGCGCCAGAACCGCTCCTGAAGTCGTACGAACGTTCCGCTCCTCCGCTCGGGTTCCCAAGAGAAACGGATAGCCTCTGCCCAACCTGTGTTAAGGAAGTCCGCACATCGGTCATCTCGGGCCAGACACCTCTCGAAACCTTGATGAATGAACATCCGGGCGAAATCAAAGCCCAGATCGTGGAAGAGAACGGTCAGGTAGTCATGCGCAAGACCTGCCCGAAGCATGGCGAGTTCGTTGACGTGATGGCGACCGACCCGGCGTTTCTCGAGCGCATCGAATCGCTCTTCTTCGGACGCGATTTCCGCGTGGCTGAAGACAAGCACGTACATCATCATGGGACATCAAACATCAAATTTGGACGCGGCGCAGTTTTAACCGTAGACCTGACCAACCGCTGCAACATGATGTGCAATCCGTGCTTCATGGATGCGAACCAGGTTGGTTACGTTCACGAGCCCACGTTTGAAGACACCAAAGCTATTCTCGATCGCGCGGTTTCATTCAAGCCGAAGCGACAGGTCATCATTCTCTTCTCAGGCGGCGAACCCACGCTGTCTCCTTATTACCTCGAAGCGGTGGCATACGCCAAAAAGATCGGTTTCTATCGAATCCTGGCGGCGACAAACGGTATTCGCTTCGCTGAAGACATTGAGTTCTGCAAAGCGGCGAAGGCCGCAGGTCAGCACGGTGTCTATTTACAGTTTGATGGCGTCAGCGAAGAGAAGAATGCACACCGCGGCGTCGGTAATCTGTTTGATGTGAAGCAACAAGCGATTGAAAACCTGGCTAGCGTCGGAATTAAAGTCACGCTGGTCACGACAATCGTCAACACTATCAACAACGACGGCATCGGTCAGATAGTGGAATTTGCCGCAAAGAACATTGATAAGGTTCAAACGATTGCGTTCCAGCCTGTTTCCTTCACCGGACGCGACGAAGACATCTCAGACGCTTTACGCATCAAGCAGCGCTACACCCTTGCCGGCATGACACACGATTTGAAAGACCAGCTCGGCCATCGCCTGCAGCCGCTCCGCGATTGGTATCCGCTCTCGTCGTATTCAGCATTCACCAGCGTAATGGACATGCTTCAAGGCGCGGACGCGCCGTGGGGATGGTCTTCCTGCAATTGCCATCCAAACTGCGGCATCTTCACGCTAATGGTTGTTAATCGGAAAACTGGTGATTTCAAATCGCTGTTTGAGTTCTTCGATTACGAACAGTTCATGAAAGATGTGGCGACCATCACCGACACAGCACGCGGCAAGAAGTTATCGTATGCGCAGCTCGGCATGGCCATCATGCGAAATTTCAACGCAGAGCGGGCGCCGGAAGGTTTTCCGATTTCGCAGATCCTGAATCTGTTCAAACCTTCGTCAACGAATTCGAGTTCCGACCGAAACGACCGCATGGCTGCGGCAAAGGCGGACGACCCGAACGACATCTGGCGGGTGCTGTGTGTTGAGGGCATGTGGTTCCAGGATTTGTTTAATTACGATTTCCGGCGTACCGAGATGTGCGTGATCCCTTACGGCACACAGGAAGGCGAGATTTCCTTCTGCGCATACAACACGGGTGTGGGCTGGCGCCAAATTATCGAGAACATGCACAAGACCGCGAACCTTTCTGAGTGGTACAGCGAACATGAACGCCACCCCGTTTATGCCGCAGGGCACGACGTACCCAACATTCCCAGGAAGCATTCGCTCAGTCTGCCGATCATCCAGGCGGTGCTGGCTGAAGATGCTGACGAAAAGCATCTGGATTCCGTGACTCCTTACCTGATCGATGATCGTGAAGAAGAAGTGGTTTCCGTCTAGGCCGCCGCACTCAGACCCAGCTTCATACCATCGAGTCCGTTATCTGTCTGGATTCGATCTGTAACAACAACACCGATGTGCTTTACCCCCAAAGGATATTCACGATGCGAAAGCCTCTCTGTGCCCTTACCGCTATAGCACTAATTGTGGCAGTCAGTAATTTGCGCGTTTGTATTTCACTGGCGCAGTCCCAAACGACAGAAAGCCCGGCCGTATCAGAGCTTCTGCTGTTAGAAGACACTCCGGTGAGACTGAAGCTCTTGCAGACCCTCTCGTCGGGCACGTCAAAAGTGAACGACAAGGTGGACTTTGAAGTGATTGAAGAGGTTAAAGTAAACAACGTGATCGTAATTCCTCAAGGTGGGACTGCCATTGCGACAGTAACCGAAGCACAACCTAAAAGAAGGTTTGGGCGCGCGGGAAAATTGAATGTGAATATCGACTACGTCCGTTTGGTAAACGGAGATAAAGCGACGTTGCGCGCAGTGAAAGGCGGGAAGGGTGGGACTCGGACGGCTGCAATGACCACTGCGGTTGTAGCCACAGCCATCGTGTTTTTCCCTGCGGCGCCTCTTTTTTTCTTCATGAAGGGCAAGAACATTATTATTCCCAAGGGAACAGAGATTACCGCTTTCATAGCCGCTGACAACCCTGTAAGTCTTACCGAAACCCAGATGGTTAGTGGACAACCAGCTTTGGCGGCGACTGATTCAACTATCGTGGTGAGTTCAACTCCGAACGGAGCTGAGATCACAATTGATGAAAAGTTTATGGGCACGACCCAGTCCACCGTGAAGCTTCCGCCAGGAGAACATGTTATAAGGATCGGAAAGAGCGGATATAAGGATTGGACCCGCACCGTCACACTAAATGCCGGCGGGCAAATTACGATTGACGCCACCCTTGAGAAAAATCCTGATTAATTTTTGACACACTAGCCTTCGACCGTTATTCGTGCGTGACAGCTCAAACTGTCACGCATTTTTATTTGCCTGCTCCCGGTTCATTCCGGCACCGGTTTTGCCCTAGCCCAACTAGCTGTTCCAAAACCACTGGGGAGTTTTCAAACCAATGAGCCGTTATCTAGCAGCGACTGTGGTATTTCTGCTGATTTCAGTAATCTCTCCCACGCTAACCATGTGCGCGCGTGTTGCAGCACAAGAGTTACAGCAGGCGCAAACCTCCGACACCGTCTCTCTTGAGACGGGCAATCGTCCGACACTGCAAATTCCGGACGGCACCCCAATTGAAATCGAGGCGCCTTATACGTTTCGATCAATCGACTTTAAGCCAAACGACAGGATAAGTTTTCGCGTGGTGAACCCTATCAAGATCGACGGTGCTACCTTGATTGAACAGGGAGCCACCGCAACGGGACGGATCGACAAAGCAAAACGAGGTGGTCACTGGGGGAAAGCAGGTCTATTCGTATGGACAATCCAAACCGTAACTGCGGTGGATGGATCGCAAGTGCCTGTGCGGGCTGTGTCTGTACGATTGAGGGGTGACAGCAAAGGAGCTAAGGTCGCAACACAGATGATTATTACCGGCGCTCTCATGCCCCTTATTGCTCCGGTCGCTTTGCTGCACGGCTTCAAGCGCGGCAAGGACGCTTTCATTCCAGCGGGAAAACGTTATTCGGTTTTTGTCGAAGGAAGCGTGCCTATCAAGCCAGCCGCAGCAGTTAACAATTAATCGAAGTTTTTCATGGGCCGCTGAATCTGCCGCAGCTGGGCCACGACATCTCGGAGACGTGTTGCCAATTGCTCGATGGTCTCCGCACGTCGTCTCGCTTTGTCGTTCAGCTCTTCGCGCAAGAGTAGTTGCGCCTGGCCCAGAATGCCGGCCAGTGGATTGTTGATTTCGTGCCTCACACGCGCAACCAATTCCGCCACTTCGTCCAGTTGAGCTTCATACTCAGCGACGACCTCTTCCATTGATTTACCGGGCGTCGCACTACTCTCAGAAACGTGGGTCGGCGTGCTGCCGGTAGCTGATGATTTGTTGGGTTCAGTCATGACACTCCCAGTTGCTTAGTCGAAATCCAAAGACCGTTCGTGGGAGGTTACTGACGAGCGCGCTGCAGAGAGGTTAGCGGGGGTATAGTAAATGGTAAATCGTAAATCGTAAATAGAAGTTTCGAGTGTTCCGACCATTTACTATTTACTATTCACCATTCGCCCGGTCTAAGTTTGACAACGAAAAGGCCGACCACTTAAATTGAAGACCTTTACTGGGAGGTCGTCTAACGGTAGGACTGCGGACTCTGAATCCGCCTATCGGGGTTCGAATCCCTGCCTCCCAGCCAAACACTATCAACGAGTTACGGGCAGCCACTTGGCCGCCCGTTTTTGTTTTGTGTGCCTATAGTGTGCCAGCCTATCCGAAAAGCATTTTTTCGAGCTTCTCAGTCGCGGCTTGTTGCATGGAAGGGAGGACGTGCGAATAGGTGTCGAGTGTCATCACAATCGAACTGTGCCCTAGTCTCTCGCTGACAACCTTCGGATTCTCGCCAGCGAGCAACAAGAGCGTTGCGCAAGTATGCCTGAGACTGTAAGGAGTGATCGAGGCTGGTAGCTTTGCGCGATCTCGTATCGCCCGAAAGTTTCGCGTTGCCAAATTCTCAGAGTGTAAAGGCCCTCCCGTAGCCGTCACGAATACCAGATCAAACGTCTGGTAGTCTCGGCCCATTTTCAGGCGAGTCTCAGCCTGTCGCGCCTTGTGATGTCCTAACTCCCTAATAATCGAAGCGGGCAACGGCACCGTTCGTCTGCTCTGCGAGGTCTTAGGCTCTCCAAAGTACCAGCCTCCGCCCTTTTGCCGTCGCCAGCAAAGCGTACGCTGCACCGTTGCGGTTCCTTGCAGCAAGTCAATATCTTTCCATTGCAACGCTAGATACTCTTCCGGGCGCATGCCAGTCGCCAAGCCAAACGCGAAGACTAAGCCGTGCGGGTCTTCCTTGGCTGCTTTCAAGAAAGCGGTTGCCTCGGAGGGTGAAAGTGCCTTCATTTCTCGGCGTGTACGCTTTGGCAATTCGACACTCTGCGCCGGATTTACAAAAAGCATGCGCCAGCGGACGGCTTGCTTAAGCGCGCTTGAGAGAACGACGTGCGTCCCTCGCACCGTCCGAGACGAAAGCTTTCGTTCTTGCATTTCCGAATAAAGCTCCTGAATCTCAAGCGGTTGCAGTTGAGACAACATCTTACTCCCCAGCTTCGGGCGGACGTACCGCTTCAACACTTCCGAATAATCGCCAAATGTGCGCTCACTCAAGCGAGGTCGAGCTGCGGCTTCCAGCCACTTGTCCAGGTATTCATCGATAGTTAAAAGCGAAGGTTCGACGAATGTGCCAGAACTAATCTGAGTCTGCGTCTTGCTTAGAAAAGTCTCCGCGTCCTTCTTGTTCCCGCGAACCGTCTTATTCATGTATCGACGCTTACCCGAACCATCGCGGCCCATGAAGATTCGCACAAGCCACGTCTTATCACCGCGTTTGATTATCTGTCCTGCCATTCTATTTGCCCTTCTTTCTTGTTTTCCGCTCAACCTTTGACAATAAATCGCCTGGCTGACATCCGAGCGCGCCGCAGATCAGATCCACGTCCTCAAGATTAAGTCTCTGTGCCTTGCCGTTAACCATTGCCGCTAACGTCGCCCAGCGAACGCCTGTTTGCTGCGAAAGCCAGTAAAGACTTCGACCCTCGAGCAGCTTCTCAATTTCAATCTTGATCATATTGAGCATTCTACTCCTACAGTCTATAGACTGCAAGAGTTTATTTTAGTATTATGATTGAGTATTCTTGAGTGCGGAGGAGTTTAATTCCAATGAGTGATCGCAAAGAACAGTTAGAGCAGGCAGGGCCGATCCGCGTGGAAGTAGGCGCGGACGGATCTTATGGAATTGGATGGAAATCCGAAACTCGCCCGGAGGGCAATGTTATGGTGCCTGACAGTACTCCGCGTTCAGAGCTAACAATGGAAATTGAACTAGGCGACTCTATCATTGACGGGGTCCAACACAAGAGACTGTGGGTTCGGATATCGTGCGATGGCGCTGTCGGCGAGCATAAAGACGATCAGACAGTCACTAAGTTTCGCGATGATGAGCACGCGATAAGATGGGTGCATGACACGATTCAATATCTTAATTGTTATCTTCCCGAACGTTTGCGAACGATGGCATTACTCACAGTTTATGAGGCGATAGCGAAATCGTCCGAGTTGCACGGCCTCGCCGAAATCGACTGGAAGATATTGGCAGAAAGTCATGCCAACATAGTGGCGAAGAAAATCAAACGAACCCACGTAGTGCGCAGCGGACCAGACAGGCTTTTTAAGACTAAACAGCAATACCTAAATTTCTTAGCCGACGCGGCACGGACGTGTAAAAGTCGCGGAGAGCGGCTTACGCAGGAATGGGCAGCGGAGTTTGCCAACGGGAAATTCAGCACTGAACGCGGCATCGACGAGCGCATGATCAGAAAATGGAATAAGTATTTCCGTGTCGATTGGAACTGGTATGCCGAAAAAGTAAACCGGACGAATTAAGCGCAAGAATTGCTCCTGTACGTGCGTGTTAGTTTGAACCTGCGAGACATTTTCGCAGGTTTATTTTGTATGGAGGGGTTTATGGAACAACAACAGTACCGGGATGCAAAGTGGGTAGCAGAGACTCTCGATCTCCCGTTGCAGCGAGTTTACGACTTAACGCGGCGCGAGATTATTCCCGCAGTTCGTATTCTGCGGCAATACAGGTATGACCCTGCTGCGCTGTCAGAATGGGCCAAGCGTGGCGGCACAACTACAGGTAACGCGCCTGCTATTTCGGTAAACGCGCAATCTGAGGCGAACGACCGTGAATGAGAGTAAACCGGACGACACTGGCAATACTGGGATACCGACCGTAGAAATCTTGGACGAAACGCCCGTGACCATGCGGCGTCCCGTCGCTTTAATCGGTGATCACGCATACGGGGCAATCTGGCCGTTTGTCAAGACCTCGCGTCCGATGATAACGGACGATGAAAGTAACGCGTCGGATCGGGAATCTTCCAAAGTTACGCGACGACTCTGCATTGTCCGAAGCGACGGAACGGTATTCGGCGCGGGGAAGTACTCACTATCGGATCTCAAGTTCGATGTAGCTCTCAAAGAGAAACCGCCAGATGACAAGCTCTGGTCGCCAAGGAGCGCCAAAGCATTCGGAAAGGCTGAACTAGTAGATCCCTGCGAAGTATTCAGGCAAGTAGTCGATGTTATTAACCGTTTCATTGATTTTGATCGCAGCCTCGCCGATCAACAACTGATGTCCGAACTGGTCGCTTGCTCCATTCTCTCGACATGGTTTCTCGAAGCGTTCAACGTGATCGGATTTCTTTGGCCCACGGGCGAATCTGGTAGCGGGAAGACTCAGCTTCTTACCATCATTTCGGAGTTAGGTTATTTGGGAGTGTTAATCCTAGCGGGCGGCAGCTATGCCAGCCTTCGAGACTTGGCTGACTACGGCGCGACGCTTTGCTTCGATGATGCTGAGAATCTCGACGCCAAACGAGCAGACCCGGATAAGAGAACGCTTCTACTCGCCGGAAACCGTCGCGGGAATATGGTTACAGTTAAAGAGCCGACTGGCGAGCGCGGATGGGAAACTCGATACATCAATACTTTTTGTCTGCGCGGGTTTTCAGCAATTACCCTACCTGATCGAATTCTCGCCAGCCGCTCCATTTTGTTTCCCCTCGTTCGCACTTCTGATTCTCACAGAGCGGATGCCGATCCCGCAGACTACTCGCTCTGGCCTCACGACAGACGATCATTAGTCGATAGCCTGTGGTCTATGGCGTTGGCTAACCTGGCTGACCTTCGAGGTTATGAGAGAAGAGTTAAGCTGGAGGCGAGGCTTTCAGGTCGTAACCTTGAGCCTTGGCAAGCCTCGTTAGCGATTGCCGCGTGGCTCCAACAAAAGGGAGTTGAGCGACTGTATGAGCGACTAGAGAGCCTCTCCGTCAAGTATCAGAGCGAACGACTAAAGATTAACTCAGCCGATCTCGTGGTCGTAGTTATCCGTGCTCTCTGCCATTGCCTGAATTGTGACGTTGTGACGTTGTGTGACCCTTGTGATGTTACACATGAGAGTATCAGTGATACCAAGACGCTGATACTAACGGATCGCATTTCAACGGTCGCTAAAGATATTGCGGACGAGGATGAAATCGACCTTGAATCTAATAAGCTGGAATCTCGTCAGATCGGTAGCTTGATGCGAAAGCTACGCTTCGAGCATGGTAGCGAGGGCGGCACTCACAAAAAAGGCTGGCGTGTAAGCAAGCGCGAACTGTGCAAATTGGCGCTGGCCTACGGACTAGTGAATCGCAACCATGATCCAGTTATCGACTCTCACTATTCCAACGTCACTAACGTCACGGAAGGTCACAACGTCACAAAAGAAGCTCCGATGCATGTGGCCGAGTCAGACTGTTTCGACGATGCGAACGCACTCGCTTGGCAGGCGCAAACGGGATTCTAATCCGTAGTACAGTATCACGCCATTTGTTGTCCTAAGCACGCCTTTGTTTCTTCCCGGAGTGATTCATCAGCATCCTTTACTGGTCTATAATCCCTCAGTACCTCTCAGTATCGCTGTGTTGCACTTAAACCTAAACGCGCGTCGACGGTTGAGGATTTAGAAGGGACTCCCATGAATCCGAATGTTTTCTTAAGCCATGCAGGCGAGGACAAAGAACGATTTGTTATAGATTTTGCCACGCGACTACGTGATAAAGGCATCGATGTGTGGCTGGACAAATGGGAAATACTTCCGGGCGATAGTCTCGTAGATAAAATTTTCGAAGAAGGAATTAAAAACGCGCAAGCTATCATTGTCATCGTGTCGCAGAATAGTGTTAACAAGCCTTGGGTGAAAGAAGAGTTAAATGCCAGCGTAGTTAAAAAGATAAATGGCCTTAGTAAGCTGATTCCTGTTGTACTCGACAAGTGCGAAGTTCCTCAGGCTCTGCAATCAACAGTATGGGTACGGATAGAAGACCTTTCGGATTATGACAATGAATTTAACAGCATCGTAGCCGCAATTTATGAACGTCGAGAAAAGCCGCCACTCGGCCAACCGCCAACCTACACAAGAACCAAAATCGAAGAAATATCCAATCTCACGAAGGTAGATAGTCTTATTCTCAAGTTGGCGTGTGAGTACGGAATTGAGAGAGGGCATCGCTACGTTATAGATGTGAACCAGATAATCGAGAGAGCGAAGTCTTTTGATGTACCTCAAAGCGAAGCTCTCGAATCGCTGCAAATTCTACACGAACAATCATTCATTGAACCGCAACTTGTGTTGGGTGGAGACTTACCGTTTCCAACTTTCACGATTACGATTTACGGATTCGATGAATACGCTAGAGCGTATGTTGAGGATTACGGCGCTCTCATGGAATCGGTTGCGCTTCAACTCATAAACTTCAATAAGAAGGACAATGCTTCTGTTGCGGCGGCTTTGCAGAAACCTCGAATGCTCGTTGACCACGTTCTCAACGTCTTAATGCAGAGAGGGTTGATAAAAGCAGATGAGTACAACGAGGGACTGATCTACATATTCGAGGTCTCAACTAACCTCAAGCGTATGCTAAAGCAAGGTACCTAAGAACCGTTAAATCAGCACGAACTTCGCTGGCTTCCGTCACCCCGAAACGCTCCCCCCCACTGCAAGGTCGAGTTTTAGGCCCTTATCTGTCAGTCTGTCAGTGCGGGAATTGCTCGTGGGAGCAAGTCAGGATTCTCTCGAAACTGCGCGATTCTCTCTTCGATTTCACTATCCAGTTGTTCGACGTTGATGTTCAGTTTATCTCTATACTTCGGACGATGGGCCTTGAGGTAGAAGATCATCGAGATAGTGTCGCCCGCTAGCGCCTTTTGATAGAGCACGCTTTCAACAGCGTCAACCGCCGTGTCCATCGCTTCATCCCAACCAGATGCAAATTCAGGATCGTCGTGTCGCCAACGATAAGCGGTCCAGCGAGAGACTCCAGCCGCTTGTGCGGCATGGAAAACCGTACCTTGAGCCGCTAGCGTCTCGATGAATCTCTTTTTTTGTCTGTCACGTTTGTCACGCATTTGGACTTTTTAGAACGGGCGCTTCTCTTTGAACAGCTCTCCGAGTTGACGTTCCCGTTCCCGGATTCCCTTAGTTGTGCCGATTGTTATTAAGCCGTGATTTAGTGAACCTTCCATACCGTTGAAGATCACTGTCAGATTTGGAAACCGCCAGCTTGCCGTAAATGTCTGAAAGCTAGCACCTAGCCTGTTTTTAACGGTCTGCGGTTCGAGCAGCGATGGTTCCCCATATTTTTCTCGTAACTTCTCCAATACGGCAGTCTGAGCGTCTAGACCACCCGTCCCAATTATTAGAGCTTCGAGCGTCCCGTCGGCCACGATTCCGCCGATGCTGCTGTTTATTCCTAATGGCAATTCGAGAATGGGAAACTCAATAGAAATAAATCCATTAACTACGGGTGACGTATCCGCCTCTTTTCCGTAGCTTCTCTTGAAGCAAACTGATTTGGCTGGACCCCAATAATCCAACCTACTTCCGATCTTCGATTTACGACACTCCGAAACGTCGAACCTGCGTTCAAGAGTAAGTCCGAACACGGTCATTAGATTTGCGTTGTTTGGAGGTGTTGGCGACACGTCCGGGTTGCCGTCTTTTGAATTCGTTCTCGGAGGTCCATACGGCGCTTCGACCATCGCTAAGAGAACTCCGTTTGGAATGCCTTTTTGCTTAAGCTCTGCCAAAACCGATGGCGTCGTATCAAAGTTGCACCGAGAAACTTTAATCTTTGCGATGATAATTTCGGAAGAGATACCCGCCTGCGCCATCTCTAGAATTTCTTTGTTAGTTAATCTAGGTATGTCGGTTTGTCCCTCGACGGCAGAAAAAGAAAACACGAGGCATGCGGTCAACGCTAATATACGTTTCATACAAAATTTCCTGAAATATAAAAGATCTAGGAGGTCAGCATAGCTAGATCAAAACCGCTTTCGGTAGATACTGCTCGTGAATCTTTCTCAGATATTGGAGCGCCGATTCATCATCCGCTGCATACTGAAGGTGCTCTTGGAAAAACTCTAGTCTCGCTCGTGCGGCATCAATGAGCTGGCCCCATGACTTTACCCAAATAAAAACTCGGCAATTCTCATCGTCGTAAAGTAAACCTTCTGGTCGATGTCTTTGCTTCGCTTTTTTGCGAACGGAGTCCGACACTTCGTTTGATATGGCCCAAAAAATCCACTTTGTATCCGTGTCAACGAAACGTTCGTCAGCATCAACGGCGAATGCGTAACTCGGTAATATGTGTTTCTACACCTGCATCGATAGCTTGCGAAGGTCGTTTCAACTCGATTACTAAATGCTCTCGCTTTTCCTTATCAGGTTGCAGAATTGCCTTGATAACATCAAGTCCACAGATTCCTCTGACATTCTTCACGCGATACCGGCTCTATATTTTCTGCCTCGATTTCGCGTCCAAGCAACTGAATATCTTTTCGTAGGACTTCGTTTAAGCTTTTATCGCTTACGGATGAATTTAAACTGTACTCCGATATCCAAGTCTCTTTGGCAAGTATTTTATGAAGTTGGCTGCGTTCCAGAAGCGTTTCTCGCGTGCTCGGCTCGAAAAACTAAAATCTCCAATGCGTTCAGGAAATTCAGTCGGTCGGCAACCTGCTTTGATGCGTTTATGATTGCGGTTAGTGAAGTGCGCTCCAACAATTCCGCTAGCTCATCCTGTTTTTCCTTGGCAGGTCTAGAACGTCAATGAGTATGCGCTGAACGGCTTGTGGACTCTTTTCGACGGCCTGTTTAAGTAGTTGAAGAGTAATTTTTTTTGTTCTTGATGTCGGAGCGTTCAAAATCTGGCAAGTATTCGTTGAGATTTAAAGCTAAAACATCAAAGACCTGGGCGCTCGGCCTCCTTGATTAGATTTTCTGGAGTTCCTGCATACGGATAAACATCTTCTTGTTTCCATTCCTCTACGATTTCGGAAGTCGTTTCCGACGCTCGGCTTCTGAATGTTCCTTTAGTTTCTTTTTCGCGCTTTCAACTATATCGGCAACGTCATTTCTGGCCAATTTCTGGTAAAAGATTATTATTCTCATTCGCACTCACTAAAGAAATCGGATTTGAGGTAGGCGGTAAATTAAATCCCGGTGCCTGAATACCAGCTTTGGTTTCTTCTAAAGCAAAACCAAATGCATCGCATAGATAGAGGTTGCGGTCAGTATCGGTATTCCACTCAATGATGGTCAGAGTCGCCGTAATTAATCTGTTGTCTGCACGCCGAAAAAATTCCATCGGATAATCTGTTACACTTTTCTCGATGTCCGCAGGATTGATTTTCTTGTCCTGATAATAGATTTGGATGGCTGGATACTGCCTGAGATAAAGCGCGAACTGTTCCGTCAATTCTTGGTGCGCTCTGTCACCTAACAACGAGGCTGGATTCTTCGCTATGTCTCTAACCCGAACCTCGGTACCAGCGTATGTGATGCGCGAGGCTAGCTCGTCCCCTATCCTAAAGGTGCCTAAATCGCTGGCATCGCCTTGAATTGAATACTCGTAAATCTTACCGTTCTTTTTGTAACGCGTGTGCCAACTAACGCTGTTACCCAACGAAAAAGCTCTGAACCTTCCTTGACCTGCCTTGCCGTGTAGTCTTCTTTTTGTCTTTGAGTGCGTAGTGTCCCTTTTCCATGAGCCGCCCGATTCTCAAACGCTGGCTCGGCTTGGACATAGTCAATTCCGTGACCATTATCCTTCACCTTAATTGAATTAACCCCGCCCATCACGTTCGTTCCGATATTGACCTTCACGTCCGTGGCATCAGCATCGAGGGCGTTCCAGATAAGCTCAGCGACAGCGTGAATGGGGCTGCGGACTCTACTCATTCGCTCCAAGTGGTCGCTCTTAACTTGTACGTGGACTTCTTTCATTGGTTGAGGGTGTGGAACTCGTTAGACGGCTTATATCAGGTTGCTATGACTAGGTAAAGGTCGAGGATCGTCGCTTATTAGCCGGACGACATTAAACTCTAATGCAAAAACTCTGGTAAGCACGGCAATTCGCAATCCAACGTTGACGAGTTGACACTAATACGACTTGGCTTAGAATACCGCTCAATCGGGTATCGGTTGCTGGGGTGAGGACAGTAACCATTGGGAGGCTGAATGCTTCCGCCCAACCTTGAGAGCCCCTGGTCTAAACCGGGGCTTTCGGTTTTTATTACTATGGTACGTATTGCAATATCGTTTTACGAAAACGGCGATAAAAAGACCTAGACTAAACACCGCGAGTAGGTACGGGTACCATCGGCTAGTGAATTCGTCGACAGCCTTATTTACTCTAGCAATGTTCACAAACATTTTGTACGTTCGAGGCTTCCTTATAGCAAGCCTTTTAGCTATTCCTCTGCGCTTCCACCAAAACTCAACATATTCTCTTTTGGACATTCCATACTTCATAAAGACCCAAACGTAGAAGCTTTTAGGAATATTCCCCCCGTAAAGAAAGTAGAGGTGTGGCTGAGTAATAATAGCTATCAGCCGAGCAACTAACTTTATGACTAAAAATATTAGAAGCGGACCAATTACGATAAGCCCGGCGGCGGCAACAAGCTTGGTCCAATCTAAGACCGTTAGCTTCGAGGAATCACCGCCGAGATAGACGATCAGAGATGTGATGACTAGAACAACGCCTAATATCAAATCTCTAAACAGCGCGACCATGCGCTGTAACATCGTGATATGGCTGTCTATCCGTTCACTAAACATAGAAACCTCCTAATGGGCTTCCGATTTAGGGCGGTAAGGTAGGTTGCTAAAAAAATTTGCGGCTGGAAAGAGTGAGAAAGCACCTACATATTAGTTAGGCCAAAAGAAAACATATTTCCAACAAGTTCAATAAGCACCGCCAGAACCACAACAGACCAAATGTAAATTCTTCGTGCAACTATCCGCTTATAACGAGTCTCCATATCTCCCCACATAAACACGGCTCGTGGGTAACACCACCCAATTAGATACACTAGAGAGATGATGATAATGATTATGGGTAAGGATATAAAAAATACCCTTAGATTCAGATATTGTCGTATGTTGAAGGAAAAGACGCTCTTACGTGGGGTTACGGGTCCATCATATCCACCGCTTTCGATGGCAAACAAAAAATCTACCTTTGACGCCATATCGTTATTTTGTTTTGCGCGATCATACAACTCTTTGAAGCGTTGTGAGTTCGCGATAGCTTCTGGGTCTGGTGAAGGTTCTTGGAGAATAAACAAAAGGGCGGGGATTGCGAAAGAGATCATTAGCATCATAGTAATCGCCTGGATAAAAAGAGAGCTTGAGTTAGACAGCTTTAACTTATTGAATAGGTCATTTGTAAAAGTGCGCTCTATTTGTTCTTCCACCTCAGCAAATATTTGATTCGCAACTCTCGCATTCTCTTTCGCCATCACACTAAGATGGATATTGCGACGCCCAGCATCCTCAAATTCAAGTGAAACATATCGGCTATGAACCCCATCATCTAAAGAGGCTCGGTTGGGTACCTCAATTTCGAGCTCTGTTATTCGATTCTTAATCGTATTGTCGAGCGCCAACAAGCTTTCAACATCTCTTAGCTTTATTGTCTTGCCGTCGTTGTGAGTAACCTTAAATTCGGGTTGGAACGGTTGGCCCACCTCTTTAAATCTATTCTCTAATATATTGAGAAGCCTATTAAGCTTAGCCGTATCCAACACAAAAGCGGCCGTAAAATACTTTGACACTACATTTTCTTCATTCATTTTTTGCCTCGGGGGTGTGGAATAGGTGGTAAGGCCCTGCTTATATAAGCCAGATTATTGCTCTTTACAAGGTTTCGATGATTACCACAGTTAGGTAAAGGTCGAGACTGACCGCCTAAAAGGTTCATTACTGCAAAAACGCTTTTTTGTTTTTTCACCCCCGTATCTGGACCTTGCCTGAAACTTCCACTAGAAAAGATCGAACTCCCGGCATGGGGGTCGTAAATGTAACGGTGTCTTTCTTGTGTGCCGGGAGTGTGCCAACGCAACGAAACAGGGTGGTACTGTGAGGCACTGAGAGATTATAGATTAGTTGCAAAGGCGAATGAACAAGCACTAATCGACACTGAGAGAAACGGAAGGAAATAGGATTTTTAGGACTCTGAATCCGCCTATCGGGGTTCGAATCCCTGCCTCCCAGCCAAAACCTTTTCAGAAGACTAACAAAAACAACCGGGCAGCCATTGTAAGTGGCTGCCCGTTGCGTTTCACCCTTTAAAGTTGTCCTTATTGGCCAGTCGAAGGTCCCGCAGCCGGTTTCCATAGCGCAGCCAGGCGTCCGCCGCTGGTAGCTTGCAGAATGCTCATAACGCCCATGTAGCCGTAGCCAAAGAAGAACAGGAAGAGAAACGGAATTGTGCCCCACATGTGAAGGTGGACGGCGTAGAGAATCGCAAGCAGGAAGTAGATTGAGAACCCAAGCTCCAGCAACGGCAACAACCCGCGCTTCCGTTTGTACTTCTTCCGTTTCCAGGTCTCGTCGTGAGTTTTCTCAACGCTATATTTTGGCGTGCGTACAAACTCGCTCTTGATACCCAACAGCGCTTCCAACACGGCGCGCGCGTTGGAAAACGCCAGACCGATGCCGAGCGCCATTACCAGCGGCAGATGTAGCAGGCGCGGCGCGCGCTTCTCGTCGAGATACCAAACCGCGGTACCGTAAAAAAGAAAAACAGAGATCGACGAAAAGAAGAGCAGCGGGAGGTCGACAATCATGAGATGGTAGAAAGGCTGGTTGTATCGCACCAGCAACAGCGGAAACTGAAGAAAGCTGGCCACAATCATCAGTGGATAACTGATGTTTCCTGTAAGACGGAAAAACATCTCCAGCCGCACGCGCATTGGCAACTGAGACCGCCAGATTCTCGGGTACAGTTTAATCCCAACCTGCATCACGCCCTTGGCCCAACGACGTTGCTGGGCCTTGAAAGCATTAATCTCAACCGGAATTTCCGCAGGCGCTTCTTCATCCAGCAGGTAAATAAACCGCCATCCCATTAACTGCGCGCGGAAACTCAGATCCGTGTCTTCAGTAAGCGTGTCGTGCTGCCAACCGCCACTCATCGATATGGCGCTGCGACGCCAGATGCCCGCAGTACCGTTAAAGTTGAAGAAGCCGCCGGTACGATTGCGCGTGGTTTGCTCGACTACGAAATGGCCGTCGAGCATGATCGTCTGCAGTTTAGTCAGCAGGTTGTAATTGGCGTTGATGTGCGACCAACGCATCTGGGCACAGCCAACCAGTGGGTCAGTGAAAAAGTCTACGAGCTTGCGCAAACAGTCAGGCTTGGGAACGAAGTCCGCGTCGAAGATTGCGAGTAGTTCGCCCTTCGCATGGCTCAGACCATTCTCGAGCGCTCCCGCCTTGAACCCAGTGCGGTCTTCGCGGTGGATATATTCAATGTCATAACCCTGCTGGGCATACTTCTCAACCGTGGCTTCGGCTATCCGGACCGTCTCGTCAGTCGAATCGTCGAGCACCTGAATCTGTAACTTTTCCCGAGGATAATCAAACTCAGTAATAGCTTTTACCAGACGCTCGACTACGTACATCTCGTTGAAAAGCGGCAACTGCACCGTGATGATCGGCAGGTCGGCTTCGCTGAATCTTTCCTTCGGCTCCGGCACAAACTTACGGTAACGCCAGAAATCAATTACCTGCTTAATTCGGTAACCGCCGTAGATCGCCAGCACGACCAGAATCGCGAAATAGAGAATTAGTATGGTCCAGTCGAAAGCATCGAGTTGATAAAGCGGACTGATATTGCCCCAGGTCTTGTTCACGTCGTCCTGGAAATAAAGTTGAAACAGTTCGTCAGGGGTAGGACCAAGCGGTGGCTGGGTGTTCTGGAAAAAGGCCATAGTAAAGCTAAATCCGGGGTCTACAGATTAAAGCGCCGTCTAAATTTCTGGACGGCGCGGCACGCATTCTAACCTAAGGACTGCGCCACGCGAAGCCGCCGCGCGAGGCCTTGCGAAGCGTTAGATTCGACGGTGGGGCGCGCTGTAGTCACTAGGGGCGGCCGACACGTTTGCGCCAAAGCTTTCGGTCGGAGGCTGAGGTTTTGGGTGAGATGTCATTGAACGCTTTTTAGGTTCGCGGAGACTTAGTTCCAGCAAACCAGGCAAGACGTAAAAGACCGCGACCCCACCTAACAACGCACCGGTTGCGAATCGCGAAAAGTGGGTGTTGTTCCAGATCCCGAAAAACTCGAGGGAGAAGTCGATCGCCAGCGGCAGAGCCGCAAGAAATAACCACTTGCGAGCAGGCGTGTCTGTACGTCTCAACGATCTAACGAGGGGATAAGCAAGAGTGGCAAACAGGAAGCCGCCGTAGACGCCGGTACATCTCGAACACACTGCAAACGGATGTTGAGCGACGAAGAACGAACGGGCCGGAATCTGATGGCAAAGATAGCTGAAGGGGAGATAGAAGTTGTAGGCGAGTGTCTCGTGCCCATTAGCCAGCGCCACTGGAGCGGAGACAATCAATCCGACAAAAAGCAATGCACCAATCGTGAGGATGGACCACGCGGCAAGAGGCTTAACATTACTTCCAGTCTGCGGGACGTACTGCATGATCTAAAACCGTTGATGGCCGGGCCAATTACTGAACCAGGTTTTGCAGACCGCCCGCGGGTAGCGAGCGGTTCCGCAACATCTGTATACCCTGAATGCTGGTCACTCTCAGAACCGTATGACTGTATCCGGACCGCCTTCGATATGCAGTGTGTCAACGAATCGTATGTGCCGCGACTCGGTTGTCATCACCACCGAATGCGTTCGCTTCCCTGCTCCGAAGAATCTGACACCCTTCAATAAAGCGCCATCCGTGACTCCCGTAGCCGCAAAAATGATCTTTCGGCCCGGCGCGAGATCGTTTGTATCGTAGATTTTGTTTGCGTCCTTAATGCCCATGGATTGCAGACGCTCCATCACTTCTTCCTTAGGCGGAACCTTGTTCTTGTCGACGTCAAGACGTTCCGGATCGAAAACCAACCGCGCCTGGATTTCGCCGTTCAAACACTTCATCGCGGCTGCGGTAATCACTCCCTCTGGCGCTCCACCGATACCTACCAGCGCGTGAATATTCGTTCCCGCAACTGCCGCGGATATACCAGCCGAGAGATCGCCATCGCCAATCAAACGTATGCGTGCTCCGGCCTCGCGCACATCGGAGATCAATTTCTTGTGACGGGTGCGATCGAGAACGATCACGGTGAGGTCTTCAATGTCGCGACCCAAACGGCGCGCTATATTTTTGAGATTGTCTTTAACGGGCGCATCCAGGTCCACGACTCCGCGCGACGATGGGCCAACCACGATCTTGTCCATGTAGATATCAGGCGCGTTCAACAAACCGCCGCGTTCAGCTGCGGCCAAAACTGCAATCGCGTTATTGGCGCCAAGCGCGCAAAGGTTCGTACCCTCCAACGGGTCCACTGCAATATCGACCTCGGGGCATGACTCGGCGATCTCTTCGCTGACGCCAATCCCCCCGCCTACTTCTTCACCGATGTACAGCATAGGCGCTTCGTCTCGTTCACCTTCACCGATCACGATGCGGCCTCTCATGGGCACACTATCCATGACCTCACGCATTGCTTCCACCGCGACGTGATCTGAGTACTTTCGATCGCCTTGTCCCATCGTCCGCGCAGCGGCTATCGCGGCCGCCTCACACACCCGCAAGAAGTCGAGAGACAGCTCGCGCTCTGTCTTTAACTCATGGCCCGCCATTTTTCAGGTCTCCTGGAATTTTGATTTGAACGCACAAACCCGCATCGAGTGCTTGTAACGTATGCAGATGAAGAAGTTCGCGGCCCATACTAACAGAGCGACGCGGGAAATTATAGTTGCGGTCCAACGCATAACAATGCACGCCCACAAAACTGAAAACCGATGTTTATTCCCAGTTTTCTTTGGTTAAAAACCTGTAACCAATTCCGCGCTAATCCAGACAAAACATCGACGCACCGCATTCAGTCAGATAGAATCGCTACCGTTTAAGATGTAGTTAGCAAGACCAGGCAGACCCTCAATTGCTTTCGGAGAGAACCATATGCCGAACAAATCCAAACCACTGGTATTGGACCTCAGTGAAGTAGGTGCGGGCGACGTGCAACTCGTTGGCGGCAAGTGTGCCAGCCTGGGCGAGCTCTTTCGTGCACTCGTTCCACGTGGCGTACGCGCAGTCGATGGCTTCGCTACGACCGCCGAAGCCTATCGACTGTTACTTGAAACCAACGGCCTCCGCAGTCGACTTCAGGAACTACTGCACGGTTTGGATCACAATGACATTCGCGCGCTCAATGATGCGGGGCGCGAAGCGCGCGCGTTAATGCTCGATACGCCGTTGCCAGCCGAGGTGGACCATGCAATCAAGGACGCGTACCACCGGCTGTGCAAGCGCATTGGACACAACCCGGAGGTTGCAGTGCGTTCGTCTGCAACTGCTGAAGACCTGCCTGACGCATCTTTTGCCGGTCAGCAAGACACAATTCTTAACGTGCGTGGCGAAGATCGTTTGATCGAAGCCTGCCATCGATGTTTCGCGTCGCTTTGGACCGATCGAGCGATTTCTTACCGAGCGGCGCGCGGTTTTGATCATTTCGAGGTGGCTCTTTCGATCGGTGTGCAGCCGATGGTGCGTTCGGATCAGGCTTGTTCCGGCGTCATGTTTTCTTTGGATACTGAATCGGGTTTCCGGGACGTAGTGGTGATCAACGGCGCTTGGGGATTGGGTGAAGCAATCGTCCAGGGGATGGCGACTCCTGATGAGTGGGTGGTCTTCAAACCTACATTGCAGACGGGCGCGCGCCCGATTGTTAGCCGTCGGCTAGGCACTAAAGAAGTGAAGATGGTCTACGGTTTGGACGGCCGCGGCACACGGACTCGCGAAGTAGTCGAAGCGCAGCGGAAACGTTTTTGCCTCAGCGATTATGACGTCTTGGAACTGGCCCGTTGGGCCTGCCTCATTGAAGATCACTACTCGGAACTCGCTGGGAAGTCGACGCCGATGGACATCGAGTGGGCCAAGGACGGGCACACCGGCGAGCTCTTTATTCTTCAAGCCCGGCCGGAGACGGTCCATGCGCACAACCGGCACAACTACATTGAGACTTACCGTTTGACCGGCGAGCACGCCGAACCGCTCGTTTCCGGCATCGCTGTCGGCGAGAAGATCAGCCATGGGCGCGTGCACGTGCTGAGTGATCCGGATCGGCTTACGGAATTCAAAGAAGGTGATGTGCTGGTTACTTCGATGACCGACCCAGCGTGGGAACCGATCATGAAAAGGGCGGCGGCGATCGTCACAGATCGCGGGGGCAGAACCTGTCACAGCGCGATCATCAGTCGCGAGCTGGGACTGCCCTGCATCGTCGGCACAGGTAACGCAACGCAGATCCTGCGAAGCGGAACCGACGTCACCATCTCGTGTTCTGAAGGCGCGCACGGAAACGTCTACGAAGGATTAATAGATTTTGCGGTCGATCGTCGTGTCGTTGGCGATGAGGAACGACCGCGAACGCAGGTGATGATGAACGTCGGCGATCCTGATCACGCCTTTGCAGTGGCGTCGTTGCCAAACGATGGCGTCGGCCTCGCACGTCTGGAGTTCA
Source organism: Blastocatellia bacterium (assembly GCA_963786645.1). GTDB lineage: Bacteria > Acidobacteriota > Blastocatellia > Pyrinomonadales > Pyrinomonadaceae > PSRF01. The sequence goes on along the minus strand of CAWAZW010000008.1, from coordinate 239,542 downwards.
TCATCAATAACCACATTGGCATACATCCAATGGCGCTGGTGCGTTATCCGCATCTTGAGAATGCGGATGTAGTGAAGGAGATTGAACGTCGCATCGGAGAAGAAGACCCGCGCGACTTTTTCGTCCGTCGCTTAGCTGAGGGTATTGCGCGCATCGCGGCAGCCTTCTATCCCAAACCCGTCATCGTGAGGATGTCGGACTTCAAGTCGAATGAATACGCCATGCTCATTGGCGGACACGAGTTTGAGCCGACCGAAGAAAACCCCATGCTTGGTTTCCGCGGCGCCTCGCGTTATTACGACGAACGTTACCGTGAAGGCTTCGAGCTCGAATGCCTCGCGATGCACAAAGTCCGACATGAGATGGGCCTGGTAAACGTGAAAGCGATGATTCCATTCTGTCGGACAGTCGCTGAAGGTGAACGAGTAGTGGCGTTGATGGCCGAATTTGGTTTGAAACAACGTGAGCATGAGTTGGAAATCTATGCGATGTGCGAACTGCCCGCCAACGTGATTTATGCCGACGAGTTTCTGCGCGTGTTCGATGGTTACTCGATCGGTTCGAATGATCTGACTCAGTTAACACTCGGCCTTGATCGTGATTCTGAGATGGTGGCCCATCTGTTCGATGAGCGTGACGGCGCGGTTGAACGGATGGTGACGATGGCCATCGAGGCGGCTCATCGTGCGGGCAAGAAGATTGGAATCTGCGGACAAGCGCCGTCAGATTACCCTGAGTTTGCGCAGTTCCTGGTTGAGAAAGGTATCTCGTCGATCTCTCTAAATCCAGACACGGTGCTGCAAACGACACACATCATTCTTGAGGCTGAAGCCGCGCTGAAGGACGAGCCGCTGACACTGAGGCAAGTAATCTCTGGCGATCAACCGGTAGCCGTGGAAGACTTTGAAGTGGCGGGCGTATTCAGCAAAACTCTCGCAGACTGAGCCGCGGGTCTCAAGTTTCGGCGTAACTACGATCCAGTAAATCCGCGAAGTTTCACTAGGACGACGTTAGTTGATCATTGTGAATATCGTGGATCGTGATTTGTCGAATTAAAACACCCCTAAAGTGTAATGCTAGCGTGGCCTCCCAAACGCGGTTAGAATGCGCATGCTGCACGACCACGTTGATCCTCAGGAGATCTAATGGCCACAATCTTAATCGTCGACGACGATACCCTCATTCGCGACACACTTCACGAATTTCTGTCAACAACTCATGAGTGTCACACCGCAGATCGTGCAGAACAAGCGCTGTCTTATCTTGAGGTAGAGAGCTACGATGCGGTGATCACTGACGTTTCGATGCCGGGTCTCACTGGCCGCGAAATCCTCATGTACGTGCAGAACCAACATCCCACGACGCCGGTCATAGTTATTTCTGGAAAGCCGGATGGAGCGGATGGCAAGTCTCTGGTTGAGATGGGCGCGTTCGCTTATCTAACAAAGCCTTTTCAACTGGATGACATCGAGGACGCCGTAGGGCGTGCAATTGAACGACATCAGGAACTAACTGCTGCCGCAACGACCACAGATGCACAGTAAGCCACGCCGATTCCACGACTCAATTAAAACCAAGTCGAGCGTTCTCCATAACACCGGGCTTTAGCCCGGTGTTATGCGCAAGAAACAAAAAACTGAAACCGTTTAAACGGTTTCTTTCTAGGTGTGATGCTTAATTCACCGGGCTTCAGTCCGGTGCTACTGAGACGGATCCTGCCATCGTGTACCTGCGCCTGTGGGCTGCATGCTTCAGCTAAGCCGAAACCGTTTCGGTTGTCTCGGCTGGTTTCCACGCAGGCAGCGTTCTGCGCGCCGCTTTTTCCTTCTTCAACCCGAGCGCCCAATCTGCCTGCATCAGGGTGTGGATGTCGCGCGTACCCTCGTAGATGATCCCCGCCTTACAATTGCGCAAGTAACGCTCAACCGGATAGTCGTTGGAGTAACCATTCGCGCCGTGCACTTCAATCGCCATTGAGGCAGCCTTCTCGCTACGCACAGTTGCCTGCCACTTCGCCAAGCTGGTCGCACGAGCGTTTGGTTGGCCCGTGTTCTTCAAGTAGCCGGCATGTAGCCAAAGCAGATGTGCCATTTGGTAGTCGGCTTCCATCTCGGCAATCTTTTGTTTGACGAGTTGATGATGTGCGATCTTGGTCCCAAACGTTTCACGCTCCAACGCGTAGGCGACCGACGCGTCTCGCGAAGCACGAATAACTCCAGTGGCTCCGGAAGCAACCGTGTATCTTCCCTGCTCTAGCGCGAACATCGCAATCTTGAAGCCCTCTCCTTCTTCGCCGAGCAAGTTCTCTTTAGGTACGCGCACATCCTGTAGCGAAAAGTAACCGGTGTTGCCTGCGCGTATCCCCAACTTGCCGTGAATCGTTCCCGACGAGAAGCCCTTCATGCTGCGTTCGACGATGAAACACGACATCCCGCTGTGATCTCTCTGTCGTCGCTTCTCTTCGTCAGTCCAGCAGAAGAACAGGAAGTGGTCGGCCAGATCAGCGAGACTAATCCACATCTTCTCGCCGTTCAGAACATACTCGTCGCCTTCCCGCCGGGCAGTCGAACGAGAGCCGACCACGTCCGAACCAGCGCCCGGTTCCGTTAAACCGTAAGTCGCGAGCTTCTCACCTTTTGCTTGTGGAACCAGATATTTTTGTTTCTGTTCTTCGGTGCCCCACGTGAGGAGCGTCATGGAATTGAGTCCTGTGTGCACAGACATCATCACGCGCAGGAATGTATCGACCGCTTCAAGTTCTTCGCAGACTAGGCCCAACGAAATGTAGTCGAAACCCGCGCCACCGTATTGCTCCGGAATGCAGACGCCAAGCAAGTTTAACTCGCCCATCTTTTTCGACACTTCCGGGTGAAACTCCTGTTTCTCATCCCATTCTTTGATGTAGGGTGCGACCTCTTTTTGCGCAAACTCGCGCACCGTTTGCACCAATGCCTTATGGTCGTCAGTCAGTTCGAATTCGATCATTGGAATCTCTTTCTTGAAAATTAGGCTTGAAAATGACCGGACATCTTAATTAAAAACAGTCCAAAGTCCAATGTCCAATGTCCGGGCGTTCCGGACTAATAGCATGTGACTGGAAAAACTTGCTGGCGGTGTTTTCGGAGTCATTCCAGGCTGACCTCGTTGAAGTGACCTTTTGTGCAAAGCTCTTCGGCCTAACTTTGCGTCAGTTGTCCTAAGTTTCTATACTCCCACCATGCCCAAGAAAACCAAGCCTAACTCGGTGAAGGTTGGTCTGATCCAGATGAGCTGCGATCAGGATCCGGATAAGAACCTGAAAAAGGCCATCACTCGAATCAGTGAGGCTGCGAAAAAAGGCGCGCAGATTGTCTGTTTACAGGAACTGTTCCGGTCGCAGTATTTTTGCCAGACTGAGGACATTGCTCTCTTCAAACTTGCGGAAACGATCCCCGGGCCTACTACGGAAGCGCTGGGCAAAGTTGCTCGGCAACACAAGATTGTCATCCTTGCTTCACTCTTCGAAAAACGCGCAGCCGGCATTTACCACAACACTGCCGTGGTCATCGACGTTGACGGAAAAATTTCCGGCAAGTATCGCAAGATGCACATTCCGGATGACCCGCTCTACTACGAAAAGTTCTATTTCACTCCCGGCGACCTTGGGTTTCAAACGCACGATACAGCCCACGGCAAAATTGGCGCGTTGGTTTGTTGGGATCAGTGGTTTCCTGAAGCCGCACGCTTGACGGCTTTAAGCGGTTCGCAGTTTCTTCTCTATCCCACCGCCATTGGCTGGCTTCCTGATGAGGACGAGGAAATGAACCAGGCTCAACATTCAGCTTGGGAAACCATTCAGCGAGCCCATGCGATCGCCAATGGCGTGTATGTTGTGGTCGTAAACCGTGTCGGCCATGAAGGTAAATTGACTTTCTGGGGCCAGTCCTTTGTCGCAGATCCGTTTGGACGAATAATCGCGAAAGCATCGGCTGACAAAGAAGAGGTACTGGTGGTCGAGTGTGATCTGGACAAGATCGAAGAGACTCGACAGAACTGGCCGTTTCTGCGCGACCGTCGTATAGATTCTTACACCCCCATCTCTTCACGTTTCCTCGAAACTACTTCCGGCAAATAATCGCGCATGCCAACTCCCGCCGAGCTCGGTTTTTACATGCCCGCCGAGTGGCATCGTCATGCCGCCACCTGGCTGTCATGGCCAAAGGATCCCGAAACGTGGCCCGATCGCGTGCCACAGGCGCAAGACATTTTTCTCAAGATGATGGCGGCGCTGACACCAAACGAAACCGTTAACCTACTGGTCAACGACGCGGAAACCGAGGAACTCGTGCGTGCCCGTTGCACGTTTCCAGGCGCAGGGAACATTCGATTTCATCAACTCGAAACCGTTGATTCATGGATGCGAGACTACGGTCCTAACTTTCTGATCAACGAACAGGGCAAACTTGCTTACAACGACTGGATATTTAATGCCTGGGGCAACAAGTATGAGGAATTGAAGAAGGACGATGCTATTCCTGCTCGGCTCGAAGAGGATTTAGGAGTGCCGCGGTTTGAACCGGGGATTGTGATGGAGGGCGGCTCGATTGATGTGAACGGCAACGGCTGCGTGCTGACTACCGAGCAGTGTTTGTTGAATCCGAACCGCAACCCGGCTTTGAGTCGTCCTGAAATTGAAGAATACTTGCAGAACTATTTAGGAGTGCAAAAGGTTTTATGGCTCGGCGAGGGTATCGTTGGAGACGACACCGACGGGCACATAGATGACATCGCTCGCTTTGTTGATACGAATGTGATCGTCTGCGCATTGGAAGACGATCCGGAAGACGCTAATTACGAACTGCTGCAAGACAATCTCAAGCGCCTACGGAAAATGACAGACGCTCACGGGCGCGCTTTTGAGATCGTGACTTTACCCATGCCGGGAGTGGTCGGCGGTTCAAGCATAGACAAAAGGAATCTCGATCGACTGCCGGCGTCGTACGCAAATTTCTATATCGCAAACAACGTCGTGCTTGTTCCTATCTTTGGGCACGCGAATGATCAACGGGCGCTTGATACTTTGCAGCCACTCTTTCCGGGTCGGAAGGTTATGGGAATCAACTGCGAACCTTTGGTATGGGGCATGGGAACCATCCACTGCGTCACCCAGCAACAACCCGAACCCTGAAAGCAGTCCAATGTCCAATGTCCAAAGTCCAATGTCCGGGCATTCAACGTTTCGAGGGAAAGCTCAGCGTGCATTAGTTGCTTGCTTCGCCGGATGTCGTCTAAAGCTGCCCACTAACTTTAAACGCCCGGACATTTGACATTGGACATGGACTGCTCTTAACGTTAATCTGTGGATAACATCGTTTTAGCCGCATTTTTTGCATCGTCCAGGGTAACCACGCGGCCATCCAACTGCATTTCATAAACGGCTTTGGTGATCTCGCCTACTCGCGGGCCAGGTGATAAGCCCAGTTCCAGCAAATGGCGACCGAGCAGAATCGGAGGCGGCGCGCGATGCGCCACCTGCAGTTCCTCAGCTCGTCGAATGAACCATTCCTGTGCCTCCGCGTCGTACCATTTTTCCCGCGGCACCCATTCGGCATTACGACCAAGCGAGTCTGCCTTCGCAACGCGATAAAGCAGATCGAGTTCACAACGTCGCGCCAGACGTCGAAAGGCTCCGTCACCAACCTCATCACGTTTCTTGTAGAACTCGCCCGGCTTCAGATGCTCGCGCACCAGCGCGATCACCTGGCTACGAACGTCATACCCGTTGAGAGTGTGAATATTCAGACGGTCCAGGAAAGTTTCTGTCGGCGGAACGCCCGCTTCTTCATGTCCGCGCGAACGCAATCGCCCTTCAATAAACTCCGTCGTCGCTGGTTTCCCGAAATCGTGGGCCAGGGCCGCCAACATCACTGTCACCTGCTTCGGATAAGGCAATTCGTCAACCAACTCCCGCGCCCGATCAATTACCAGACGCGTATGAACAAAGACGTCGCCTTCGGGATGCCACTCAGAATCCTGGGGCACTTCGATCAGCGTTTTTATCTCGGGAAACAATTGGTCGACGACTCCCAGATCAAGTAGCCAACCGAGGCCGATTGAGGGTCGACGCGCGCGCAGCAAAAGTTTTTCAATTTCACCCCAGATTCGTTCCGAGGGAAGATCGCCAAGGTCGATTGTTCGGCACAGTTCGACCGTCTCAGGATGAATTGTAAATTCAAAGCGGGCTGCCAATTGAGCAGCTCGCAACACTCGCAAACTGTCTTCTGCGAAAGTCTCAGAAGAAACTGCACGCAGCACACCACTTTGAATGTCTTCCTGGCCATGTAAAGGATCGATGATTTCACCCGTCAATGGATCCAGGAGTATCGCGTTGATGGTGAAGTCGCGACGCCGCGTCGCATCTTCGATAGACATCGAAGGGTCACCTTCGATGACGAAGCCACGATGTCCGCGACCGGCCTTACGTTCGCGTCGCGGAATAGAAACATCAAGATCGCGTCCCAACTTGTAAACAGTGAACGCTTCACCAACGACGTCAACTGATCCAAACTGGTCCAACAACGCCCGCAGCCGCGCCGGCTCGATCCCATAGACTTCAATGTCCCAATCCTTCGGCTCCCCCGTCATCAACAGGTCGCGGACGCATCCGCCAACTAATAACGCACGACCACCCTCGTCGCGGATCGCTCGAACTAGATTTAGAACTTTTTCCGGAAAAGCGAGATCCATTTAATTCATTATAGAGGTCAGCGGGTTTGTGTTCGTGTGATTTCGTGTATTTCGTGGATCGTTTTTTGACGTGAATTGAGGACGATCCACGAATTGACACGAAGTCACACTAAACCCCACGAAACAAAACGCGTTCTTGATTGTCGTTGATTTTAATCCGCGTATATCCGCGTAAATCTGCGGCCTAATTTTCTTTGGATCGATCGACCGCATCGAAACGCTGCTCGGTACTCGCTACCCCGCCTTTCGCTTCCACGCTGCTCGTGAACTCCGCGGAACGGTTGCGTGGAATACTGAGTGACTGCCATTCAGACGCGCGAAAGTGTTTAGCCAGAAAAACAATCTGTCCGATGTGATTTGCGTAATGCATTAGTTGCCGATTAATGGCTTGCATCACAGTGTGCGCCTCACCGCGAATCATCACCTGGCGTTGCAGGTTGTTCGGCTTTCAACGGCTCGAGAGCATTGAAGACGCACTGCCAGCCACCCTCCCAGTATTGAATGAGCTGTTCTTTTGTCGTGTTCGAATCGACAACGAACTCCATGTCGCGATTGCGATTTGGTTTTTCGCCGTCGCTCGTCAGGAAGTCAGTCCAACGGGAAAACATATTGCCGGCCATGTGCTTCATGATGATGGCAACGCTGTTAGCCTCTTCGTCAATCGTAACGAAGAACTCTTCATCTTTTAATTGTGCGATTGCCTTGTCCGCCTGTTTCTTGTACGCACGCAGACTGGCTATCGAGTCCGTAAGATAATGTGTTCCAAGTGAATCGCTCATAGTTTGCAATTCCGGTCATTGAGAAAGCGTGCGGAGCACGCGGAAGCATAAAGCCTGGGGCGTGAGCCCCAGGGAAGAAACCCAAGAGTTTTATAAAAGCCCGCGAATGCGGGCGAAAGCGCCAACGATCATCTTTCACCCGCTTCGCGGGCTCCGGTCTTTGTACCCACTGATCCTGGGGCTCACGCCCCAGGCTTTATGCTTTCGCCTGCTACGCAGGCTCAGCCATCCGTCTTGGGTGTCGCGGACAGCATGGCTCGTACAACGTCTCCAGCATCTTCACGACGTGGCCGCTCCTGCTTTCGCTCAACCAGGTTTCTGACAGTAACAACTCCGTTCTTTTTTTCATCCTCTCCAATTAGGATCGCTATCGGAATCTTTTGCGCGTCAGCGTAGGAGAGTGGCTTTTGAGGCTTGTTGGCCGCTTCTGGATAAACCGAAACGCGCAATCCCCCCCGACGCAAATCTGTCGCGATCCTAACAGCGTCGGCGAAAAACTCTTCGCCCAAACTGGCGACTAGTACATCAGCCGCCGATGTAGTCAGATTAGCTGGAAACATTTCGCGTTCGGTCATCACCACAATTATTCGTTCCAATCCCAGGGAGAAACCGCACGCCGGAATATCCTCTCCCGCAAACATGCCAACGAGGTTATCGTAGCGGCCGCCGCCGCCGAGGCTTCCGGCAAGATCCTTAACAGTGATCTCCATAATTGCGCCGGTGTAGTACGACAAGCCTCGCGCCAGCGTGGGATCTAATCTGATGCGACTGCTTATACCGCTCGCTGTCGCGAACTCCATGATCTGTCGCAGCTCATCGATTCCCTTTGCGCCTTGTTCGTGGCTACCTATGAATTCGACGAGTCGTCCTAAAACGCCAGTGTTATACGCCACCTCTTCTGCCTCAAGGTCCATCAAGCTGGCCGCATGTTGTGCTCCGGCGAGTCCCTCGAAGAACCGCATTAACTTCACCGCCGACTCGCCAGCGATGCCGCGTCCAACTAATTCTTTGGCGACACCTTCCGGTCCTGTCTTGTCCATCTTGTCGAGCGCAATCAGAGCCTCGCCCTGTTGAGACGATGGGACGCCTGCCTGGTCCAGGAGCCCATTCAGGACCAGACGATGGTTCAGTTTCATCTTGAAGTCTTTAAAGCCGAGGCTGATTAACACTTCACTGGCCGCGGAGCAGATTTCAGCTTCAACAATCATTGAACGCGAGCCCAGGACATCCACGTCACATTGATAAAACTCGCGAAACCTGCCGCGTGCCGGACGATCTGCGCGCCAGACCGGTTGAATTTGATAGCGTTTGAAAAACTTTGGAAGCTGATTTCGATATTCGGCGACAAGACGAGCGAGAGGAACCGTCAGATCGTAACGTAGCGCGAGATCGGCTTCGCCAGTTGATTCATGAACGCCGCGCTTGAGGATCTTGAAGATGAGTTGGTTGCCTTCGTCACCATACTTCCCCAGTAGCGTCTCTATATTTTCAACGGCCGGCGTTTCGAGAGGTTCAAAGCCATAGCGTTCATAAACCTCCTTGACGATTCCGATGACATACTCGCGACGCCGCACGTCGGCGGGAAGGAAATCGCGCATGCCGCGCGCTGGTTGCGTTTTCGCTGAGGCCATTACCGGAAGATGGAGAAGCCACCGTAGATGACGAATTGGTTCAAGCCGCGATTTGAGCCGGAGCGATCGCCGTTTGAAATGTGATGAAATCTCACGCCCAGCGTTACCGCGCGCCGTTCGGAAGTAAAGATACGCACGCCACCGCCCGCTTCGCCGACCAGCGCCAGGCTGCCCGAATCCGGCAGCGGAACTGATTCATTGAAAAACAGCAATCCGCCGTTCACATGTACAAACGGATGCACACGCGAACCATTGGCAAAGTCCAATTGCAGCCCGAGTGGTGTCACACCGGCGCCGTACGAAGTGTCGCGTTGAAAGGTTGTAATCGGACCGACTGTCGTGCTGGAGCTAACGTTGCCGGTGGCAACCGCGATCGGGATCACATCCAGGGTGTATTGGAGCGCCATGCTATCGTTCGCGACAAATGTGCGACCGTAGCGAAATGCAGCCAGGAAGAATTTGCGATCGGCGGCTTCTGCATCCGTTAGTCCACCGAATGCCGTGGTGGCTGCAAACGATCCTCCGGCCCAGAAGCCAAACTCGTTATCACCCTGCTTTAACGTGTAGGGCGCGTTCGTATCCTGGGGCGGAGCGGCAACTGCTGTCGGCCCTTCGGGCGGAGCAGGGTTTACCGCTTGAGCGTTTACTGAAATTACCGCTGCGATGGTCACAATCAATAAAATGAGAACCTTTTGTCGGCCAATGAACATGTTGAGCTCGCTCCAGTTTTGAGAAACTATCTCTCTCTCTCGCGTGGGTTAATCACAAAAACGATCCACGAAAAACACGAAACTACACGAAATAGTCCGAGGTCACTCTTCCTTGTACAGGCTCGTGTATTTGACGTAGTTCATCCAAAAGCCGTTCAGGCTCTTTGACTTCTTCGTCTGTTAGCGGTCGCTTCACGCGAGCAGGCAGGCCCATAACGAGGGAACGCGGTGGAATCACCGTGCCAGGGGATATCAATGAGCCAGCCGCGATCAACGACTGCGCGCCTACTCGAACGTCGTCCAACACAATTGAGCCGATACCAATCAGCGCGCCGCGTTCGATGTAACATCCGTGCAAGGTTGCGCTGTGACCCACGGTCACCTCGTCTTCAAGTACTGTCGGAAACTCGCCGGTGCGCGTGTGGACCACGGAGTTGTCCTGAATATTCGATCGATTGCCGATGCGAATGTAATACATGTCGCCCCTCAGCACGGCGTTGCACCACACTGAAGACTGCTCGCCGATGTGTACGTCGCCGATTATCTGCGCGCTTTCGTCTATGTAAGCAGACCGGTGGATTTGGGGTTCAAAGTCGCGGAATCGTCTAATCATTTTCGCGTCATAGTAGCATAGGGTTGTGCGAGTTTAGACGAGCGATTCGTTCCGACTCACCAGGTATCGAAACACCGCGCGGACCCCATGCAGTTACTGTTCGTGATGTTTCGAGTTACTTCGTGGATCGTCGACGGTCTGTGCTAAATTTAAAGTTAATGAACAAGAAACCTGGTCCTTTGCCTCGGCACTTGTTTCTTTATGACTGCGTGCAGCGGTTCACTGTTTCGCGTCAAGCCTGTAACAGAGTTGCCGCCGTTGCCTGACAACGCACGAAGTGCAAGCGCCGGTGGCGTGACTGTGCGCGTCGCACCGTTGCTCTCAGATGAAGAAGCCCAGGAGTTGTTTGAAGCAAACCTGCCCTTGGCGGGTGTGCTTCCAGTAAGAATTGAAATGGCTTTTGAGAGCGGAGTACCCGTCGATTTGAAACGAGCGCGTTTTCGAATGAAAGACGGGCAGGGACGTGAATGGAAACTGCTTTCTCCGAAAAGCGCCGTATCGCGAGTCCTCAAAGCGAACGAGGTATTTGCCTACAATCCAAACTCACGAAAACAATTTGAGAAAGAATTTGCGGCGCACGGAATCGAGTTGAAGGAGCCACTATCCACTTCAGAACGCCGACGTCAGGGCTTCCTATTCTTTCAAACGCCAAAAGGCGAACCTGTCTCAGTAACGCCGGCTTGATCCTTTCAGTCGAAAGACTCCCGCAGCCTGTTGAGATAAAACTGGACTAACAGCGTCTTCAGCCACAGATTTCCCGGATAAACACGGATTAGACAAATCGACAAGCTTGGCCTTTTGATCCGCTTTTTCCGTGTAAATCTGTGGCGAAGACTATTTGTGCTGTTTATCCGGTCGAACCAAACCCACCGCTTCCACGCGCAGTATCAGTTAGCTCATCGGCCCACACGGCTGTCGGCATCTCAATCTTTTCGATAATCAATTGGCAGATTTTGCTGTTGGCGGGCAGATAAATTGTTTCGTCGCTGGTGTTGTAAAGAAGACAGCCAATCTCGCCGCGATAGTCGGAATCGATTACCCCCGAGAGCACGTCCAAACCCTGCTTCATTGCCAGACCCGATCGTGGCGCGAGGCGTCCATAATGACGTTCAGGAATCGCCACCGCCAAACCAGTCTTCGCGAGATACCGCTCACCCGGACCAATGGTGATTTCCTCTACGCAATAGATGTCGAGGCCGGCTGCCGAGGAGCTGCCGCGGGTTGGAAGCGTCGCCTTTGAATCCAGTTTCTTAAACTTCAACACGCCATCTTGAATCTGATTCATGACGTGTTAGACCGTTACCAGCGGCAGAGAGCGATAGTGTTTCCCGGTGAGTTTAGTCAACGCATTCACAACGGCGGGAGAGATCACCGGAACGGGTGGCTCGCCGCAACCAGTCGGCTGCTCAGAGCTGGGCACGATATGCACGTCAACCGTTACCGGCGCATCCACGATGTAGGGTGGAACATAACCATCGAAGTTTCGCTGCTCCACGCGTCCGTCTTTCAGAGTCACGGCGCCCTTTGCCATCAGCTGCGAAATCCCGAAAGCCACACCCGCCTGAAACTGACTCTCCACCGTCAACGGATTAACTGCCAGGCCACAGTCAACAGCAACCGTGGCGCGGTGAATCCTGGGCCGCTTGTTTACGATCGATACGTCTACCGCGCACGCCACTCCTGTCCCAAACGACTCATGAACAGCAAACCCGACGGCGTGTCCCCTCGGCAGCCTGCGACGCCACGCAGTCTTTGCTTCCAACAAATTCAACACCGAATGTAGTTTCTTCGCTTCGGGTTTCAGAAGCTTGCGACGATAGGCAAGTGGATCCATTTTGGCGCGAACGGCAAGCTCTTCAATCAAAGTCTCCATCACGTAAGCGGTGTGTGTGTGTCCCACCGAACGCCACCACAACACTGGCACGTTAATCTTCGGATGATGGACCGTCACATTGAAGTTAGGCAGGCGGTAATGCGTATCCGAAACACCTTCAACAGCAGTTGAATCGATACCATCTTTCATCATCATAGCGAAAGGTGTTTCCGACAAGATTGATTGGCCCACAATTACATGCCGCCAGGCTGCCGGAAATCCATCCGGACCAATTGCTACCTCGACTCGATGCAGATGCATGGGACGATAATAGCCACCACGTATGTCATCCTCACGAGTCCAGATGAGTTTTACTGGGGTACCGCGAAAACGCTTCGCAATTAGTGCGGCCTCACGCTGCACGTGTGAATCTGCGACTGCCCTGCGTCCAAAGCCGCCGCCGGCCATTTCAGTGTGAAACGTCACTTCGCCGGGCTTCAGACCAAGTACTTCCGCGATTGCCATTTGGTCCATCGTCTGAAATTGTGATCCGGCCCATGCCTCTGCCCGGTCGCCATCAAATCTTATGGTCGTGTTAAGGGGCTCCATCGGAGCGTGAGGCAAGTAGGGAAACTCGTATTCCGCCCGTATCACGTTCGAGCCTTCGCCACTTTCGATTGCTTTTAAAACACCGCGGTTGACAGAAACTAAACCTGCGGTCCCCGCGATGCGCTTGAAGTTCTCACGCAGTTGAGTACTGTCGGCACGTTCGACCGCTGAGAGATCCCAATCGATTTTGAGTTGATCGCGAGCTTGTTTTGCGGGCCAGAATTTCTCAGCAACTACCGCCACACCTGAACCTTTTACAAGTGGGATCTCAAACACGTCGCGAACGCCTTCAATCTTTCGAGCTTCTGTGTCGTTGAACGCCTTGACACGCGCACCGAACACCGGCGGATGGGCCACTACTGCAACCTTCATTCCCGGAAGATCCAGATCCAATCCAAACTTTAATGAGCCGTCGCACTTCGGCCGGCTATCCAGTCGCCGAACTCTTTTTCCAACCAGTCGAAACTCGGACGCGTTTTTGAGCTGCACAGTCGCCGGCACAGGCTTGCGGGCAGCCTCGCTTGCAAGGTCGGCATATTTCGCGGATTGACCGGCCGCCCCGTAGACAACACTGGCTTCAGTGCGAATCTTGTCCGGCGTAACTTTCCAGCGATCCGCTGCTGCCGCCACGAGCATCGCCCGCGTTTTGGCGCCTAACTCGCGATACTGTTGATATGAGTGCGCAATTGAACCAGACCCGCCAACCATTTGGATTCCATACAGCGGATCCTTATAAACGTCCGCTGCCGGAGCTAATTCCGCCACCACCTGAGACCAGTCTGCATCCAACTCGTCTGCCAGGATCATGGGCAACGCCGTTTGCACGCCTTGGCCGAATTCGAGTCTGTTCACCTGGATGACAATCTTGCCGTCAGGTCTTATGTGGACGAATGCATCTGGCGGATAAATTTTTTGCTGTGGGGTGGTTGGCGCCTGAACTCCTTCCTGCGCTGATGCCTCCTGCGATGAAGGTAAATCAAGATATAACGAAATCATCAATCCACCTGCGGCGGTTGCGGACACACGCAGAAAACTTCGCCGTGTAAGCTGCTGGTCTTTTCCAGTGGCAGTTGACATATCGCGCCCTCCCTTTACTTCAGCTGCTGCGCGGCAAGTTTGATAGCCTCGCGGATGCGAACATAGGTGGCGCACCGGCAGATGTTTCCACCCATAGACTCTTCGATGTTGGTATCAGTTGGTTTGGGCGTGTGTTTCAGTAGTGCGACCGCGCTCATAATTTGACCACTCTGACAGTAGCCGCACTGAACTACGTCTTCCGACACCCAGGCATCCTGTACCGCGCGACCCACGGGGTCCTGAGCCATGGCCTCGATCGTTACAATTGGTCTCTCTCCGATATGCGAGACCGGAACCATGCACGAACGGGTGGCGATTCCCGCCACATGCACTGTGCAAGCGCCGCATGCACTGACACCGCAGCCGTACTTGGTGCCGGTCATCTTCAGTTCATCACGCAGCACCCAAAGCAAAGGTGTTGATGCATCAACCTTCACTTCTCTGCTCTGTCCATTCACAGTCAGTTGATATGTTGCCATCCTGCTCCTCCCTTATCGGCCCGTCGGGCACGGAATCCCGGCTTCCACCCACTTGCGCGTTGCATCCACAAACTGTGCATGCGTTAGCGGCGGGAGTGTGCGCATGGAGCCATCCGGGGCCCGACCGGGGTTCCATGCCCAGTGCACAAGTGCCTCTTCCGCGTGATGTTTTAATAGTCCTGGTCCATCCAGGTTGTGGTTCTTTGATCGATCTGTCACGGCCCTGCACACAGCAGCGCTGGATAAAGGCTGGTCGTTAAGGTCTTGCCACTTCATCGACAAGGGCGCCAGATGCCAGTTATGTCCGCCCGGCACACCAGTGCTGTCCGCGTTGGACTCCTGATGACAGCTGGCGCAATTCAGACCAGGCACGCCTTTGCCTTCAGGCCCCCGCACAACATTGGCAACGTGACGACGACGATCATCACCCTGCTGAGGATAGTTGGTGGCGGTGTGGCAATTAATGCAACGTGGATGGACCAGAACTGAATAAACCTGTTCCCACGCTGCCAGACCCTCGGATTTATTTGGGGAAACGCGATTCCTGTTAGGCGCCTGGCCGAAACTTCCGGAGGCAACCATCCATGCAGCAAACGTAAACAAGAATGCAGCAAACAGAAGGCTGGCGACGCGAATACGCGGCATAGAAATCCTCCTGATCATGCCTTGGTGAACCCAAGACTTTGGTTTATTTAAGGCGACTATACTAATCGCAATTCGGATTTAAGCAAACGGGAATTTGAGCAAGTGAGCTTTGCACAAATTAAGTCTAAACGAGTACGGGTTAATCCGAGGATGAAGATTGTTGACTTTTGAGGAAAGCCGAGCCAGTGGAGGACTACATCTTTGGCAGCGTGACGCCGCGTTGGCCCTGGTACTTGCCGCCGCGATCTTTGTAAGAAGTATCGCAGACTTCATCGGATTCAAAGAAGATTACCTGGGCCACTCCTTCGTTAGCATAGATCTTCGCCGGCAGTGGCGTTGTGTTTGAAAACTCGAGCGTCACAAAGCCTTCCCACTCGGGCTCAAACGGAGTCACGTTTACCAAAATTCCACAACGCGCGTAGGTGCTTTTGCCGAGGCACACAGTCAAAACGTTTCTCGGTATGCGGAAATATTCGACGGTCCGTGCGAGCGCAAAGCTGTTGGGAGGGATGACCACCGAATCACTCTTGACGTCGACGAAGTTTTTCTCGTCAAACTCTTTTGGGTCCACGATGGTGCTGTTGATGTTTGTGAAGAGCTTGAATTCGTCCGCACAGCGAATGTCGTAGCCGTAGCTGGATGTGCCGTATGAGACGATGCGTTTTCCGTTCAGCTCTTTGACTTGCTCCGGTTCAAACGGCTCGATCATTCCAAACTCGGTGGCCATCTTCCGAATCCATTTGTCGGATTTTATGCTCATGAAATCAGTAGTCAGTAATCCAGTAGATCGAAGTCAGCAATACGCATTTCACAGGTCGAGGCCAGCCAGCGTCCTTCCTACTGATTACTGACTGCTGACTACTGATTGCTGCTTTCTGATATTGATGGTGCCGTCGCCAATAGTGAATTGAAAAAACGCTCCGCCGGAACCCGTTCGCGCTTTCATTTTTTGTGCAGTAATCCCCGGTTTCTCGCGAGACTCCAGAGCGCCGTACCCATCAACAATTTGCCCGGACCTCAGAATCTCGGCATCAATGTCGCCGTTGAACCCCGCTGGAAATTCGACATTGATCTCACCAAAAGCTACGCGCAGGTCCGCGCCACCGCGGCGCCAACTCTTCTCAGACACGCTCAGGCTAACGCTGCCCTTTGCCACTGTTGCGGCGACGACACCACCTGACAGATTGAGTTTAGTCTCGCTTTCAGAGGCCGACAGCCGAATGTCACCTTCCACCCCTGACAATGTGATCGGGCCTCGTCCGGCGTTTATATCAAGATCTGTAGCGACAGGAACGCGAATTTTGTAGTCGATCTTCCATGGCAACCCCATCAGCGTCTTAGGAAACTTCTTCGCGTTGGCGCGCATGAACGCTTTGTCATGGGTCCCGACACTCAGAATGCTTACGTGGTTACTGTCGTCGTCGACGATGAACCCGTTTACTGTTGCCAACTGTGCCAACTCCTGCTCGGTGTCTGCGCGCAGTTGAATGTCAGCACTAATACTGACTTCGTTGCGAGGCCATCCTTCAATTGATATCGATCCGGCGGGCGCGCCTACAATCGTTACGGTGCCCCCATAACCCAGGCGTCGCATTTCATGCTTCACCGTCGTGCGAACCAGTTGCGGCTCGACAGTCCTGACCTGTTGTTTCTTATTCTGAGTTTCAGCGGATGGCGCAGATAGGACAAGGATAAGCGCAATGATGGCGGCCGAGAAAGTCTTGATAAACAACCGATGAACACTCCGCAGAGGATTTCGTTATTGCAGCGTAAGTTTACAGGCAACGGTCAACACTGTCATTCCGCCATCTAAGTATAAAACTAAGCGGGCGCCCCGAAGACTGTCGAAGCGCCCGCATCATGATCGAATAGTTTGAGCCTTGTTAGCGACGAATAAAGGTAATGCTGCCCTGAAAATTTGTGACGACCACTTCAGAGCGCCCGCTTCCAACGTTGCCGACAAACTTGCGACCGTCTCCCATGCTTTTGAAACCGTTATTCCAAAAGTCGCCCAGGATGATCTGTTTATTCGGCGCAGCCGCCGTCAAACTGAACGCGGAGTTGGCGGGAATCCGAATGTTGATGTTGCCCTTACCAGATTGGAAATGATATTCGCCGTCTTGCGAAAATTCCCCGTCGAAGAAAATATCGCCAATCCGGTTCTTGGCATAAACCCGGTTGGCAGAAATTCCTGTAAGTTCGATGTCGCCTTCCGATGAAACGTAAGCGCGAACCAAACCTCCATGAATATTGGTCACCGTAATGTTGCCGAGCTTTGTTTCGAGATCGACCGAAGAATTGACAGGTACCTGCAGACGAAAGTTAATGTCTCCGATATCGCTACGTCCGCGATTATCTCCCATCACATCGACGATTAATCCGTCGCCCTCCTGGCGTGGGGACAGATTGGCTTTGGGTGATTCGAGAATTGCAGTCAGTTTGATCTCGTTGCGGTTCCAGGATTCGACTACGATTGTGCCCGAGATGTTCTTCAGTTCCACCCGGACATTTTTGCCTGCGGGATAACGCTTGGACATCCGGTGCTGAGCTGATGCGGTGCCGGCTCCCACCGAGCCGATGATGAGAAGCGAAGCAAAGAGCAAACAGCGCGCGTTGGGATTGAATCTGAAATTTTCAATACGCGCGAGCATAGTTCGGGTCTTCATTAGTGTGGGGCTTCTCAACGACAAATTTCGATTTCGTAGACTTCGTAACGAATTAGAGTTCAGCAAATTCTTTGAGCAGCGACAGCTTTTCATTAAGCGCTGCGTTCAACATTTCCTCTGAAACCTCATCATGAGGATTGCGGCTGAGGTTATCAAACGAACTGTTCACTGTATCATCGATAACTTTCAGGTTCCGATCAAAGGTTTCGCGCATCTGCGGACTCCATCGCACCTTGTTGTATTCCACTCGCTCGTTCCAGTAGTTGATCGCCTGTTGCTGCTGGGATATTCGGCTGCGCAGATTTTCGGCTGACACGCTCAGACTAAACTGTTGTGGACCACCAACGGCAGTCACTACGCCACTTTGCCAACGGCGTAAACCGACAATTGTGGAGAGTGAAACAATCAAAACGATCGCTGCTGCGGAAGCGGCAAGCTGCGGAACCGAAACCTCCCACGTGCGACCGATCCAACTGGACCAATTGCGGCGGGGCGCTTGAGCAACAGCGGTTCCTGCGGCGCCTTCCGCTTCAATCATGTTGCGAATGCGCAACCACATCGCCCTCTCGTTCGGCGGCGCGGTATATTGACCGCGCTGACTCCGGCAGAAGCCAACTATGGACTGAAGGTCATTGCGCACATCGGCGCAATCGAGGCATTCGTCCAAGTGGACACTCAGCGTCTTTTGTTCTTCCTGACTGAGAGCGCCGTCGAGAAAATCGCTAATTAGACCGTGACACTTATCGCAGTTCATTGGTTTACCGACCTCTGACCTGTCCTTGATACAAAAGCGTTCAAGTGACAGGAACTTTTGGTTTTCAAGCAATCAAGGGGAGACTGCATTCTAAATCCTTCTTGTAGAATAGCTTCTACGCTATAGGGTCTCGGGGATGAAACCCGGCAAGCTATGTTGGAAGCTAATCAGGCAATTTCTGTTGCCTCAGCAACCCGCGCAATTTCATTCGGGCCTTATGCAATTGCGACTTCGAGGTCCCAACTGAACAGCCCAGCATTCTTGCTATCTCTTCGTGTTCATGACCTTCAATATCGTGAAGGGTAAAGACGGTGCGGTAGCCGGGAGGTAGCTGAGCAATAGCTTTATCAAGTGCTATGCGATCCACAACAGGCATCGCATTGGGATTTTCCGTGCCTTTAACTATCTGGACAGGGGTTTCACCGTCATCCGTCGTCTGTTCCATCTTCACCCCGCGTTTGCGGAAGTGCATCAGGACTTGATTGACCGTCAGCCGGTGCAGCCAGGTGGTAAAAGCCGACTCACCACGAAAGCTTCCAATTTTTCTAAAGAGCTGAATGAAGACCTCCTGTGCAAGGTCTTCAGCCTCAGAGACATTTCCAGTCATACGCAGGCAGAGCGAATAAACCCGGCGGTTATGGCGCTGATAAAGCTCTTCGAAGGCACCCATGTCGCCGTGGGAGGCTTTCTGAGCCAGCGCGTAGTCCGTTTCCGGCGTTGTCTCGATTTCGGCTGCGGTCACGTGTTCGTATTGCGGCAAACAATGGAATTTCTTCCAATTCTAGCGCCCTGTTCGCCTTGTCGATCACGAGTCCGCCTATTTCAAAGGTGCGGCAACCTCTTCCCTGCATTACCCAGCGGGCTTTGCGAGAATTTGGTCGCCTCACGCGGGTGTGATGCGGCGCTTTGAGCGCGTCGTTGCCTTACCCGACCCAAAGATTGAACAAATCGAGTCGCATAACAGCTCCGCAGAGCTTTATGTCCAGTAGGTCCGATCGAGTGAACGATAACCCACCGCCTCAGCTACGTGAGCCGAGCGAATGTCCTGCGAACCTTCCAGATCTGCAATTGTGCGACTGACTTTCAGGATACGGTCATACGCGCGTGCTGACAAGCCCAGTCGAGTCATAGCTCGTTCCAACATTTGTTCGCTGTCAGTATCGATTCGGCAGTAAAGACGAATCATCCGCGGCGTCATCGCGGAGTTGGAAAAAATCTTCTCCTCCGCCAGGCGTTGCAGTTGCCGATCCCGCGCCGCGATAACTCGCTGTCGAATTGTGGCCGAATCGTCAGTCTCCGGCGGCGTTTGTCCCGTGAGATCACGAAACTTAACCGCGGGCACGTCGATGTGAATGTCTATGCGATCCAGAAGCGGTCCAGAGATGCGTCCAACATAACGTTGAATTTGCAAAGGCGTGCAACGGCATTCACGCGTGGGATCATTCCAAAAGCCGCATGGACACGGATTCATGGCCGCGGCGAGCATGAATGATGCGGGAAAAGTGAGCGACATTGCAGCGCGACTGATTGTGACCTTTTGATCTTCAAGCGGCTGACGCAATACTTCCAACACGCTGCGATCAAACTCGGGCAATTCATCGAGAAACAACACACCCTGATGCGCCAGTGAGACCTCGCCGGGTCGCGGCACGGCGCCGCCTCCAATCAAACCCGCATCGCTGATGGTGTGGTGGGGTGAGCGAAATGGCCGCTCCGTGACTAGTCCCGCACGTCCGGTAAGGCCAGCGACGGAATGAATCTTTGTAAGTTCGAGCGCGGCTTCAAATTCCAGGGACGGCAAGATGGTAGGCAATCGTTTCGCGAGCATCGTCTTGCCCGAACCAGGAGGGCCGATCAAGAGGATGTTATGCGATCCAGCGCTGGCAACCTCGAGCGCGCGCTTAACAGATAACTGGCCACGTACTTCGCGGAAATCGACGCTGTAATGATCGGATCGAACAAGTATTTCTGCAGGATCGATTTTCAGGGGCTGTGGCGGATCGTCTGAACGGAAAGCAGCAACAAGGTCGACGGCGCTGCGTAGGTCAGTAACCGGGTAAACATTTACTCCCGAAACGACCGCCGCCTCCTTCGCGTTTTCGTCAGGAAGAAGAACGTGTTTGATCAACGCATCGCGAGCGAGGATTGCGATCGGCAACGCTCCTTTTATTGGCCGCACTCGTCCATCCAGACGAAAGCTCACCTACGCAGAGAATGTGAATCAAGTTGTTCTCTTCTGCGAGGTCACCGTTGGCGCCGAGAATGCCAAGCGCAATCGGTAGATCAAAGCTGGCGCCTTCCTTGCGAACGTCAGCGGGCGCGAGGTTAATCGTGGTTCTTTGAAACGGAAAGAAAAAGCCGCAGTTCTGGATCGCCGCTCGAATGCGCTCGCGTGACTCGCGGACCGCAGCATCGGGCAATCCGACAATAGTTACAGACTGCTGTGCCTCGTTGTCACCACGCGCGGGCGTTAGATCGACTTCGATGTCGACCAGATCCGCATTAATCCCGTATACGGCTGCAGAGAGAGTGCGAAAGAGCACTGGGAGCCTCCCTTTTGAGGACAGAAGGTTATTAGGGAAGCGGTAATTGAGGGTGAAAACGAAACGAGCGCGCTTGCTACTACAGCTAAAGCGCGCTCACCAGACTCTTGGGTTCGCTGTGCGGCAACGAACCAACACCTGGAATTTCAACTATCTGCGGCGCGAAGAGGGCGCGGCGCTGGCCGGGAGTTTTACTTCCTGGCCTGCACGAAGTTCGGCGTCAGGAGTTACACCGTTCAGACGCGCGACTTCACTGGCATCGAGGTTTCGAGCCGATGCGATTCTCGCGATGGTGTCGCCTTTGCGAGCACGAATCTTAGTCAAGCCGGTTGTTGTGGGACCTTCCGTCCCCGGTTTTGCCCTACGCCAGCTTGTGACGCTCGCTCCGGTTCTTGGTGCTACCAGCTTGGTTGTGGATTTCAGATCGACACCACTGTTCATTGCCTGCAGCTGCGCCATGCTAACGCCGGTGCGGCTGGCTACGCGCTGAAGATCTTCTCCAGGCGCTACTGAAATTATTCGCGTTGTTTCGCGACGGTCACCCGGAATGCGCTTAAGGAGTGCGTGAAATTGCTGTCCCTTGCCGCCGGGAACGCGGACCGTGTAGGCCTCGCCGCGCGGTGTCGTTTCACGTCTCAGTTCCGGATTGATCGCGCGAATGTAATCAACGCTGCTGTCGGTAGCTTCTGCAATCAACTGAAGACTTGTCGCATTTGCAACTTGAACTCGATCGTACGCCATCGGCGGATCTTGCCGAATACCTTTGAATCCATACTTCTCTGGATTCTTGGCGATCAGAATTGTCGCCAGGATGTTAGGAACATAATTGCGAGTTTCCTGGGCGATGTAGGGATATATGACCCAGAAGTTTGCCGTTCCTGCACGCGATATGGCTCGGTCGATGTTGCCGGCGCCCGTGTTGTAGGCCGCCATGGCCAGTTCCCAGTTGCCGTTGTATCGCTTTGCCAGGTCCTTCAAATACTTTGCGGACGCCCGAGTCGCTTGCTCAAAACTGTTGCGCTCGTCGAGCCACGCGTTTTGTTTCAATCCGTATTGACGGCCGGTGCCGGGAATGAACTGCCAGAGACCTGACGCTGCCGCCCAGGAAACTGCTTTAGGCTTCCAGGCGCTTTCGACCTGGCCCAACCAGGTTATGTCCACAGGCACGCCTTCTTCCTTGAAGATCTGTCGTGCCATTTTCATGAATTGACCGGAGCGGCGCAGACCGTTCTCCATAGTTGGCCGACCGCGTCCCTGGTAATAGTTGATGTATTGCTGAATCAGCGGATTGATGTTGAAACCAAAGTTGACGTTCTGCTTCGCTTGCTCGAGGGCCAACGACATCCGAGTCAGATACGTTCTTTTCGTCGGCCGTCAAAACCAGCTTGCTGAGTTCGTCGAGTGGCGAAGGTTCAAACTTCTGCTCGTGAAAACCGATGACCGGCGGATCACTTTTTTGTTGGGCCGTAGTCGTGTTCTGCGCCACCAGTTCGGCGACGTCTGGTTGAATTGGTCCGCGACCGAGCGGTACTTCCTCGCGATAGATGCGCTCGACCAATTCCAGGTAGAAACCCTGAAGGCGATGATTGGCGCGCACATCGAGGCCTGACTCGAGAATCGAATCGACAGCTTTGTCAAATTCGTCTCGGGCCTGATCGCGCTTATTGTCTTCGAGATTTAGTTTGCCTTTTCGGAAGTGATCTTCAGCAGTCGCGATCACTTTCGAAACATGTTGTTCGGACTGTTGGACAGCATTGGGGATATCGCGAGCTGATGAACCACCGGGAATCTGCGCATAAACGCTGACAGCCGGGACAACGAGCGCCGCAAATAGCGTTATGCGCGCTATGGAGGTTGGCAAACTCGAGGGCATCAATCGCAATCTCTCCTTCAGGAATTTATGAGCGTAACCGAGACACGTTTCGAACGGGGTTTCTGCACTCTGGCATACACAAACTGTTTAGCGAGGTTGGGCTCTTCTGAGATGGCTCGCAATAACGAGAACTACATCAAGCCAAGCTAAAGACCGCCCGGAGGTTAACACAGCGATTTTCCGGAGTGTCAAACAAGTGTCTGTGCAAAATAAACGTTGATTTGGTGAATTTTTCCACCACTTCAGCCACGCCAAAATAAGATGCGGAACCGCCCAATCGAGTTGTTTCTGTCGCACCGTTTTGATCGTCATCATTTGGGTCTTAACGGGACTGGAACTGGCGCAGCCGGGCGAGCCTTGGAAAGGTAAAAATCGGGTCCGATGTCACTGAAACGCGACAAGCTTCGGTAAGCCTTTAGACCTAAATTCATACAGATCAGTCCATTTTGTGCGACGTTTCTGTGCCATTTGAACGCCCGGCCAACGTTAGGCTTAGCATATGACTCGAAAGCTTCGTTTGGAACAGTCCTTGCTAATTCCATAGTTAGTCAATCTTCCCTGGCGGGATCTCCCTGGTTCCTTTGCAGCTAAATTCCGTAGCGCCGGAGTAATAAAAATGTCCACCGCCCTGAAAAAAGATTCCCCATCACCCCACTTGCAGGCAGTCACCGCGCGTTTGCCCGCGCTTCATCCCACTGCCGATGGCGCCACCCGTCTGTTCTTTAACCGTGAATTGAGTCTATTGGAGTTCCATAGGCGCGTACTGGAAGAAGGGCTTGACGACCGGAACCCGATTCTTGAGCGACTAAAGTTCTTGGGAATTTTTTCGTCGAACCTCGACGAGTTTTTCATGATTCGGGTCTCCGGCTTAAAAGAGGAACTCGAAGAGAATGTGACTGAGTTGTCCCCAGACGGCATGACTCCCGAAGAGCAACTGACGGAAATCCGAAGACGCGGGCTCACAATGGTTGAGCAGCAGATGAAATGCCTACGGGAGGACATCATTCCGGGCCTGGCCGATGAGAATATTCATCTGGTTTCATACGACAGCTTATCGGATACGGAAAGGGCAGCGCTGCACGACGTATTTCATCGACAAAGTGTTTCCCGTGCTTACTCCGTTGGCGGTCGATCCCAGTCACCCATTTCCTTATATCTCGCCGCTTAGTCTGAATCTTGGTTTGATGGTCCAGGCTCCGGAGGGTCGCTCAGCCGCTGATCCAAGACAGAAACACGTCCCGCGGTTTGTGCGGATTAAGGTTCCGCCTGTTGTTCCACGACTGATTCCCGTTGGAAGACTTGGAAGCAGATTTGTTCTGCTTGAAGATCTGATTGAAGCGAACGTCGAGTCACTGTTTCCAGGAATGATAACCGGCGACTGCCACCGCTTTCGCGTCACTCGCGATGCAGACATCGAGATACGCGAGGATGAAGCCGAAGACCTGCTACGTGTCATTCAGCAGGAATTGCGTCAACGTCGATTCGGCACGCCAGTTCGCCTCGAGGTCTCTGCCGGCATGCCTGAAGAGTTGGTCACCTACCTGACAGACTCGCTGGGATTGACCGAAGAAGACGTTTACGTGGTTGATGGACCTCTTAGCTTGCAGGACCTCTCCTCGCTTTACGATCTGAATCGTCCTGACCTGAAGTTTCAACCGTTTACACCGGCACTGCCGGAATGGTTGGGTAAACGCTCGCTCTTTGACGTGATCAAAGAGCAGGACATTCTTCTGCATCATCCGTTTGACGCCTATAACATGGTAACTGATTTCATTAATGAGGCTGTCGATGATGATGACGTCGTGGCGATAAAGATCTGTCTGTATCGCACAGGGCCAGAGTCTCCGATACCTCCCGCTTTAATTCGCGCGGCGGAAAAAGGTAAACAGGTAACGGCCCTGATAGAGATAAAAGCGCGGTTTGACGAAGAGCACAATATCGAGTGGGCTCGAAAACTTGACCAGGCCGGAGTGCACGTGGTTTACGGCGTGCTGGGTCTTAAAACGCACGGCAAGTTAACACTGGTCGTTCGTCGTGAGGGCCCTTCGCTGAAACGATACGTCCACGTAGCGTCTGGAAATTACAATCCGACCACCTCATGTTTCTACACGGACGTAGGAATGTTTACGTGCGACGACGCAGTCGGCGCTGATGCTACTGAGATGTTCAACTATCTTACCGGGGCTTCACGACAGACGGACTACCGAAACCTTCTGGTCGCTCCGGTGAATTTGAAAAAGAAAACGAAAGAGCTCATCGATCGAGAGATTCGCCACCTGCAAGAGGGACGACCGGCTCGCATTGTGGCGAAGTTTAACCGGCTCGCCGACAAGCAAATTATCGAAAAACTTTATGAAGCATCCAACGCCGGCGTGAAGATCGATCTAATTGTTCGAGGTGTTTGCATGCTCCGGCCGGGAGTAGAAGGTCTTTCCGAGAACATCACCGTGCGGAATATCATAGGTCGATTTCTCGAGCACAGCCGTGTTTTCTATTTCGCAAACGGCGGAGACGAAGAAGTCTACATCGGAAGTGCGGATTGGATGTCACGAAACCTCAAGTACCGAGTCGAGGTCGTGGCGCCGGTCACAAAACCCGCATTACGAGACTATCTCAAGAACGTCTTGTTGGCCGCGTACCTGCGAGACAATGTGAAGGCGCGTGAACTGCAGCCTGACGGTTCTTACGCAAAAGTTGCCATGCAACTGGGCGAAAAACCCTTCGACAGCCAGCAGTTCTTCATGAATCACGAAACTGCGTTGTCATGAAGGCAGACTCGTTCTGAATAGAGAAGGCCGCCCCATCGAGGGCGGCCTTTTTTCGTGTAGGTGAAAAAGGTTTTAGACCTCTCGAGCGACAGCAGCCTGTGGGATGCGTTGCTGCGGACGCGGTCCTGACGTCGCGGGGGGAATCACTTTCTCCTTTAACGCCTCGCGAAATACTTGCCGCATGTTATCCACAAAGACGAAGTTTATGTCCTTAAACGGTTCTTTCGGAACTTCATCAAGATCTCGCCGGTTCTGTTGCGGAAGAATGATGGTGGACACACGCGCACGGCGAGCCGCCAATACTTTTTCCTTAATTCCACCCACGGGAAGCACATTTCCTCGCAGTGTTATTTCGCCGGTCATCGCGACATCCTTGCGCACCGGCCGCAATGACAATGCCGATACCATGGCGGTTGCGAGTGTGATGCCCGCCGATGGCCCATCTTTTGGAATTGCGCCTTCGGGAATGTGAATGTGGAGATCATAGTTATTGAAGTCCTCTTCGTTGATCTCCAGTTCTTTCGCACGCGATTTGGCGTACGAATAGGCCGCCTGGGCCGACTCGCGCATGACTTCCCCCAGCTGACCTGTCAATACGAGGTTTCCTTTACCCTTCATTCTTAACGCTTCGATAAAGAGCACGTCCCCACCGACCGCCGTCCATGCAAGGCCCGTCGAAACTCCAATCTGATCTTTCTTCAATACTTCTTCAGGGATCACCTTGGGCGCGCCGAGGAACTCATGGATGTTTTTCAACGAAACGCGAACAGAGCCTTTATGATCCTCGGCAATTCGTCGCGCTACCTTGCGACTAATCCTTCCAATCTCGCGCTCCAGTTGCCGTAGTCCTGCTTCCTGCGTGTACTGTTGAATGATTGCCGTCAATGCCGTCTTGGAGATGTGAAGATCCCTGGCGGTTATGCCGTTCTCTTCCATCTGTTTTGGCAGCAGATGCCGCCGCGCAATCTCACGTTTCTCTTCTTCTGTGTAACCAGCCAGTCGAATAACTTCCATGCGATCGCGCAACGGCGGTTGTATGGTGTCGAGGACATTCGCCGTAGTCATGAAGATGACGTTCGATAGATCAAATGTGACACCCAGGTAATTATCCCGGAAGCTGTTGTTCTGTTCCGGGTCGAGAACTTCAAGCAACGCTGATGAGGGGTCGCCGCGGAAGTCAGCGCCAACCTTGTCTATCTCATCGAGCATGATCAGCGGATTGTTAGTGCCCGCCTGCTGAATCGCCTGAATCACTCGGCCGGGCATAGCACCAACGTAGGTGCGGCGGTGCCCTCTAATCTCGGCCTCGTCATGCACGCCTCCCAGCGATAATCGAACGAACTTGCGCTCGAGTGCCCTTGCGATAGAACGTCCCAGCGACGTCTTGCCCACCCCCGGCGGTCCGACTAAACAAAGAATCGGGCCCTTCGGCTTTTCTTTCAATTTGCGGACTGCCAACGCTTCGATGATCCGGTCTTTAACCTTTTCGAGCCCGTAGTGATCTTCATTTAGGATTTTCTCGGCCTTTTGTAAATCGAGATTGTCGACAGAGGATTTGGACCACGGGAGATCAGTCATGATCTCCATCCAGTTCCTCAACGTCGCGGTTTCCGCTGCATCCGGATGCATACGCTCCAGCTTCTTTAGTTGCCGGAGGGCTTCGTCTTCTGCCGGTTTGGGCATGTTCGAAGCTTCGATCTTTTCTCTAAACTGAGCGACTTCCTCCGCCAGTTCGTTCCCTTCCCCCAGTTCACTTTGAATCGCCTTCATCTGCTGACGCAGATAGAACTCTCGCTGCGAACGATCGATATCAGCCCGCGCCTGTGTATTAATCTCCTGCTGCACAGTCAGCACTTCGATCTCTTTGTTGAGCAGCTCGTTGACGCGTCGCAATCTGCCAGTCGTATCGGCGATATCTAAAACGGACTGTGCATCTTCGACTTTGAGTTCCAGGTTTGAAGCAGAAAGATCGGCTAGGCGTCCGGCGTCATCCAAATTCGCGATGATGGCCATCACTTCCGGCGAAATGTTCTTGCCGAGGTTGATGGCCTTTTCCATCGAAGCACGAACGTTACGCACCAATGCTTCCACCTCGAGCGAACGCTCCGGCGGAAGTATTTCTTCGACGGCGTTCACTCGGGCGCGAATGTATTCTCCGCTCGTATCAACCGACTCGATCGTGGCGCGGGCGAGTCCCTGGACCAGGATACGAATCCGCCCGTCGGGCAACTTCAGCATGCGCATGATGACTGCGGCCGTGCCTACTTTGTAGAGATCGTCGGCAGTCGGTTCTTCCTTATCGAGATCACGTTGAGACGCCAGCAGAATCATTCGGTTTTCGCCCAGCGCTTCATCGACCGCGCGAATCGACTTCTCCCGCGACACGAAAAGCGGAACGATCATGAACGGGTAGATCACGATGTCACGCAAAGGCAACACCGGCAGTTCGTTTGGAATCTGTAGCTCCTGGCTTCCTTCGGCTACTTCGATTTCCTCTGATACTTCAGGTTCTTTAATAATGGCCATGATTCTTAAATGGTATTCCTCAACGCCGCCTGAGCGACTACTCGGGATTCATATCCTTTACAGGGATCTTGAATTCCACTCCTCTGCGATCTTCAATCTTTGGAAAAACAACTACCAGGATTCCGTTCTCCAGCTCCGCTTTGGCGTCCTGAATACTGACCGTCCAACGAAGCGGGACGAGGCGACTAAACTTACCGTACATGCGCTCCGAACACAGATGCGAGATTATGCGATTCCGCGGTTTGCTGCGTTTCTTTTCTCCCCAGATCCGGAGCTGTGTGTTAGTAGCTCCAATCTTGATTTGATCTGCGGTTAAACCCGGAAGCTCAACGCGTACGACAACCGCCTTGCCAGTCTCACAGAGGTCCACCGGTGGCGCCCAGGTTTCTGACGCCAGCGGATCCTCAGCGACTGTTGCCTCCTGCAACGCAGCAAACAGGCGACCGACGCGATCACGCAGACGCTGCAGCTCCAACCTTTCCAGTCCTGTTGCACGAGCAGGTTTAATCATCACTTCCGCGCAGCTGAACTTCCCGCGCGCGTTCTCACCAGTTGTTTCAACTCGGTCATAAACTCTGAAACATCTTCGAACTCAAGATACACCGACGCAAAACGAACATAAGCAACTTTGTCTAGTTCTTTCAGGCGTCGCATGATCATCTCACCAATCTTATTAGTGGGCCGTTCGCGTTCAGACGATTCCTGCACATACTTCTCGATAGCATTGACAATTGATTCGAGCTTTGAAGATGGTACCGGACGTTTTTCACAAGCGCGCAACAAACCAGCCATTACCTTGTTACGATCGAACGGTTCGCGGCGTCCATCTTTCTTAATGACCATATACGGAATCTCATCGATGCGCTCGTAAGAGGTAAACCTTCGTTCACATCTCAAACACTCGCGGCGCCTGCGAATTGCCTCACCTTCGCGAGACTCACGCGAGTCGACCACCTTGTCTTCGAGATAACCACAGAATGGACATTTCATCGCTTTAGCCTCAAGGACAGAATTTTCAATTGACGACCGCTGCGGATTAATCCCGCGCCGCTGCCGCCTTCATTTCGCTTTGCGCCAGGACAGCTTCAGGCAAAACGTCGTTGTCTTCCACAGCGTGTTCCACGGCTTCGGGCGACGCTAACGTTCGCAATCGGGCCAGGTTAATGTCCCCGCGAATTACATAGACAAGTCCGAAAGCTAATGCCGGGCCGAAATCGACAAGATGCATAACAATAGAAACGCCCGCCGCCGTTTCCTTTGTAATCCCGAGGAAAATGAGCGCGCCGGCAGTGGCTGCATGAAAGGCGCCCGCTGCGCCCCCGGGTGTTGGAACTAATGAACCCACCAGCGCCCAGCCCATTACAAAAACTGTTTCGGTGAAGCCAAACTCAAGTCCAAAAGCACGCAGCACCAGCAGGTTCGCTACCGCGATTCCAAACCAGATCAGTGCGGTCCAGCCGATGGTTACTGCCAGTTCACGCGCATTAACCAGCACGCGCAACGCGAGCGCCAATTGTTCAAGCAGCCGCACGATGCCCCTGGTTAGTCTGGCGGGAATGAATTTGCGGCTCTCAAGACGCTGCCTTAACCAGCCGGTCACACTCGCCGCGTTCTTCCTGAACAACGCCAGCGCGAATACACCGGCTAACACTGCCGCCAGGAGAATTAGGCCTATTAAGCGAACACGATCAAACTCTGACGCTAGATTTGCGGGAGGCGTTAGCCACAAAAGACTCGCGCCGAAGATGACAACAACTGCCAGCAGGTCGTAAATCCGCTCGACCATAATGGTGACTAGTGATGCGCTCGCCCGAATGTTCGGGTCGCGCATTGGCAGCACCACCGGCCGCACCACTTCACCCATCCGGCCGAAAACGAACAGAGCGCCAAAACCAACAGTCGTCGCGATGAACAAGTCGTTCAGTTTTGCGGGGCGAATCGGCGCCAGCAAGGTGCCCCACCGAATTGCCCTCAGCAGATAGATTAGACAGACGACCGACACTGCGGCCGCAAGTAAGTACCAATTGGCGTGGGCGACTGCCTCCCGGACCTCAGTCCAGTTAAGGTTTCTGCCAAACCACCATAGAATTGCGATCGCAAGTATGCAGAGCGCTACAAATTCCACATATTTACGAGTGTTAGACTTCAAAGAGTTCCGCAAAGACAACTTGACTTGGGGACAGAACCACAAGATATTGGGCCGCGGCGGAAGGCTACTACAGTTTAATCTTTTGGAGCAAGAACACCCGGCTCCACGGTCCGATCGGCCAAATATCTGGCGGTTTGACCTGGACGGGTGCATCACGGACGCTCATCCGCGTTTGCCGGAACTTTCCCTTTCTCCTAATCGTAAATCCGCGTGACTGAAGGGTTCTGCTCGGCACTGGTGGTATAGAACATTAGTTAGGCGGTGAAGCACAAAGTGGGGGCTGCAAGAGTTTTGGCTGCCAACGAAGGAGCCGAATTAGTTCGCAGATGCCGTGCCGGAGATGGCGCAGCGTGGGAAGAAATTGTCCACACCTACTCCCGCCGGATTTACAACCTGGCTTACCGCTTTACTTCGCGGGCCGACACTGCCGAGGACCTAACTCAGGAAGTCTTTGTTCGGGTTTATAGATCTTTGGATCAGTACGATGCGAAACACGGCGACTTGCAGAATTGGCTGATGCGGTTGGCGCGCAACCTAATAATTGATGACTATCGGAAACGACAACGCACGCCGCATGACAATCAAGCCGACGACCTCGCGGATCACACTTATCACCTGCACAGCGTCTCTCGTTCCGTGCAGCAAGAGATGGAACGCCGCGAGTTGGGCGCACAGGTTCAGGCAGGAATCGACAAGTTGTCACCGGATCTTAGAACGTGCGTGATACTGCGGGACATCGAGGAATTGAGTTACCAGGAAATTGTTGATCTTTTGGAGATACCAGAGGGAACGGTCAAATCCCGGATCAATCGAGGGCGGATTGAACTGGCGAAGATTTTGCGGCGGATGAAGGTGTTAGCTGTTAGCGAGGGATAAAGATGCTGTTCGTCTTGCGGGAGGCGAACAAATGAATTGGAAGGTAGAGGGGCAGGAAGAAAAACCGTAATGCTTTGTAACGACTTCGAAAACCGGCTTACAGATTACCTCGATGGCGCATTGCCGCCCGTCGAGCACAAAATGTTTGCCGAGCACGCCTTGCGCTGTCCGCTGTGTCATGACACGTTGGGTGCGGTCAAAAACACCATGCAAGCGTGCCATGCGGCGGGCAAACTCGATCCGCCTCACGAGCTCGAGGCCCGCATACTACTTAGCACCATGCCGGAAACGGCGATGAGCTGCGAAGAGTTTGAAGACTTCTTAACAGACTATCTTGATGGTTTCCTGCCTGCTCCCCTCTTCCATCGCTGGGAACGCCATGCAATTCTCTGCGCCAGTTGCACTGAGCTTCCAGGTGAAGTGGTCCGCGCAATCGGAACCGTAAATGTTTATAGAGCGGATGAACTGCCAGTACCCGCAGGTCTTAACGAGCGGATTCTTCTGGCAACGCTGACCAAAGAACTCTCGCTTGAAATCCGCGCGTCATTCGGTGAGCGAATCGCTTCGTGGTTGCGAGCGTGGCTCGACCCCATCGTGTCTCCACAGCTGGCTACAGTTGCCACGATGTTGTTGGTCGCTGTGTTTGTATTGACGAATACCGTCTCGGCCGACGGTTCGATCAGCGGCGTTTACGATGCGAGCCTGCGTTTAGCCGAACGGAGCGCCGGATCCAACGGTGTTAAAGACATCACGAAGGGATTGAAGCAATTGGTTGGAGGCCGCGAGCAAAGTGCGCCACCTGCAGAGCCGAAGCCGCAACTCAGGCAGAACGGCGGATCTAACAGGGGTGGCCGGAATAGGTCGTAATCACGATGTTGTATTGCTCTTACCATCCGAAGAACGCAGGAGTCGTGCAATGTAATCAGTGCGCTCGACAGTTGTGTTCAGCCTGCGATCACCGCATTCGTGGCTTTCCGTTTTGCCAGGATTGCATCGTCGAAGGCGTTGAGTTACTTCGTCATGAGTCGCAATCCTCGCCAATAACCTATCGAAGTAGTTCACCCTTTATCGCAACGTTGTTGTCCTTTGTTCCTGGCTTGGGCGCCGCCTATAACGGGCAAACCGCGAAGGCCATTGTTCACTTCTCCATCTTCGCGAGTTTTTTCCAGATGGCTGTGCTAACTCAAGGAGTGCCCTTCTTCCTTCTGGGAGTTTTAGGAACGTGGCTCTTCGCTGCTGTTGATGCGTGTCGAACCGCTCAATTGATTCGTGCCGGCCTCAGCCCGGAGACGGAGGAAGACGTGATTGCCCGGCGGTTGTATGGAAACCCATTCGCGTGGGCAGTGACGCTCATCGTGATCGGTACCCTCTTCCTACTTCATACACTGCTCGGCGTCCAACTTCCCGTTCGACAGTTGCTGCCCGTGGCGCTCGTTGGCTTGGGAGCTTACATGCTCTTCGATTACGTCCGGCGGCGACGCACCTCCAATCGAATTATCCGGTTTGATTCCCGCAGGCCGCCGCCGTCTGTGGTCGTCGAGTCCGCACGTTTTAAATCGGGTGAAACCACCCAATTCGGTAGGGACGTAGAGACCCTTCCGTTTAAGCGCAGCTCTTGAGATTGGTTATCGAATGGCACTTCTAATAAAAGCTCTCGGTGCGATTGCAGCCCTCGTCGTTATCGTAATCACCCTGCTCGGTTCAATACTCACCGTAGGCGGCTTCCTGCTCGCCGCGATCAAGGTGCTGATCATTGTCGTGTTCCTCGCCGTCGTGGCTTTGGTGGTAGTTTCAATCCTCCGCGACCGAGCCAGCCGCAGACGAACTTCCCAGGATTTCTAGTCAAACTGCCCGCCCCATTCAAGGTTGCAATGGTCCTTCCGCGTGTGATAGGGTCACGGTTCTTGCAGCGCCGGCCAGATGAATTTTCACCCCGAAATGCTAGGTTTATTCATCTGCTGCAATCTTCAAGCAGGTCAAAAAAACTAACCTCGTAAACCAGGTATTACACGCACCAGTCGCCCTTTGGAGGCTGTGCCATTTTCGGTTGCGGTCAGCCGCCCCATGCTACTGCTGACTCAACAGGAGAAATATTCAAATGGCAAGAGACGACCGTTTTTACGCCTTTATTATTGCGCATACCCCCCACCCAAGCGCTCGCGTCCGCCGATTCTGTGTTGAAAAGAGATCCCTGAAAATCCTTGCCGTACTCGTAGTAGTTCTGATTTGCGCCTCGCTTTATGGGTTCTATGGCCTAACTCAGCAGGCGGCTCACCTCAGAACTGAGGCTGAAAACCAGCGGCTCCGGGCGGAAAATCAACGGCAACGATTTGAGCTTAATCAACTGAACAATCGAGTGGAAGCCGTTGAAGACACATCGAGGAAGCTTGCGGAAAAGTCCGGCGTAATCGAAGGGCCGACCTCGGCGGGCAGCGGTGGTCCCGAGCTTCCCCTGGACGAAGAAGGATTAGCTGCACTGGCAGGGAAGATGGCACAGCTTGAGAGAAACATTCACGTCTATGAAAGTGTGCTTCGTGAGCGGGGCTATACCCCAACAGTTTGGCCAGTCCTTGGAAAACTTGAAGGGGGATTTGGTGGCCGCAGAAATCCCTTTGGCGGTAATTCCTATGAGTTTCATTCCGGCCAGGATATCGAAGCAGACTCTGGTGCTCCCGTAGTTTCAGGGGCCAGCGGTAAGGTGAGCTTTGTCGGATGGCAAAATGGTTATGGCCAGCTGATCGTCATTGATCATGGTGGGGGGTTGACCACTCGCTACGGCCACTTGTCTCACATCGACGTGGCGATGGATCAGGTGGTAACGAGAGGTCAATTTATTGGGCGTGTGGGCTCCACCGGAAGGTCGACGGGACCGCACTTGCACTACGAGGTAAGAATCAACGATCAACCAGTAAATCCCTTGCAATATCTCTTAACCAGCAGCTTGAAATAGAGTTTTTTTCGCTTGACACGCCAAAATGCTTTCGCTTAGTATGCGCGCTCGTCTACAGTGACCATCTGATTTGTCCTAAGTTTTTCGATTTACAAGCTTTACAGCGATGTGTTCTCAGTTTTATCCCCCCGTAAGTTGTGCATGATGAAACGCGTCTAACGCGCTTTCACCATGCATTTTTTGTTGGTTGTGGTTCGGTGTTGCGCCCACAAAAGCGTGACCGGCTCACAAGCTCTAACCAGGTCGCGCGAAAGCTCTACAGCTCTCGCCCCGTTTTACCGAATCGTTAGGAGGATTCGTTGTTATGTCTAGAATAACCGGTAAGGTCAAGTGGTTTAACAATTCGAAGGGCTATGGTTTTATTGAACAGCCTGGCTCTTCAGACATCTTTGTTCACTACAGCGCCATTCAAGGCGACGGCTTCAAGACACTTGAAGAAGGTCAGGAAGTCGAGTTTGAGGTCACACAGGGCCCCAAAGGTCCTCAGGCTGAAAAAGTGATCAAGATGTAGGTCTCCCCGGCTTGCATAAGCACGCCACTGACCGCTGCCGGTCTTCCGGTCCGGTAAGCGAAACAAGAAAAAAGGCAACCTCGACGCGTCGGGGTTGCCTTTTTTGATCTCAGTTGGAAATGCGTCTCAGCTCTTTTCGCCGCGGGCCTTAAAACTTACATGCCCGCCCTCCACATCAATTGAAAACGAAACTCGCTGGCAGCCTAACCTTTCTTTGAGAACGTCGGCCTGCGAAGCGATTAGCCTGTGAAAGCGTGGAAACGAAAAATCCTCGACCGGCTCGCCGCAAACCTTCTTGGCCTCCATCAACGAGCGGTAAACGTTCTTCACCAATTCAACGTCTTTATGCGCATCTTCACAAACGAAGTTCTTCTTTCCAAATTGATCCAGGCCTTGTTGCTTGGCCGTCGCGCGAGCGGCTGCCTGGGGGTCTCGTCCTTCTTCACGACCTTGCATAGTGCGCCGCCAGAGGTCGCGGAAGGAGTTATAACGTGAAGCCAGTGACGTGTAGCGATAGCGCTGAGCGTAACTCAAAGTGCGATCGTCTCCGAGACGCTTTATGAGCGTTTCAACACGGCCTTTCGTATCGTAGGGCGGGCGCTTCGCGGCGCCATTAAAGAAGACATCAAATTCAATTTTCAGTCGCCGAATATCTTCTTCCAATCGCGATAACTGTTCGTCAGTCGTCGGCTCGTATTCGACATACCGGTTCTTAATCCGATTGGTCTTCGATCGTGACTGTGCACGGAAGAGTTTGTTTTCGCGCTGGGACACTGTGTTTTATCTCCTTACCGGGCGGGAAAAGGTGGCGGGGCGTCGGTGGCGACGCTTCGAAACTCAGTCTAGGGGTTTCAAAAGCCGACTGTCAACGTTTAGCTTCTTCACAAGGTTCCCTTGTGGTTCTCTAGACAACAGTTTGCTGACCCTTTCTCGAACCGCTATCCTACGCGGCGGCAACATCCATTCGTACGTATGACAAGCTCGACAAGATCTCAACTTTCAACACTCCAGGCGATTCCATCAATCGACCAATTGCTGCGAACTGAGGCGGCTGCCAATCTTCGGGAGGCCGTCGGTATCCAGCGCCTAACCGACATAGCTCGGCAGATCACTGATCAGATGAGGTATGAGATGCAACGAACGGATGCCATGTCCCAAACCAGAGAGATGCTTCTAGCTCAAGCCATTGAGAAATTGGAACACTTTCGAGAAAGCGAAACCTCCGCTGGAATCCGTCGCGTTATCAATGCAACCGGAGTCGTCCTTCACACCAATCTGGGACGCGCGCCTCTTTCGGAAGCTGCCCGGACGGCCGTTTCCGAGGCTGCCGGTTACTGCACTGTCGAATACGACACCGCCACCGGCAAACGCGGTCAACGGGCTGCTCGCGTAGAAGAGCTTCTATGTCAGTTGACCGGCGCGGAAGCCGCATTAGTCGTTAACAACTGCGCTGCGGCGGCCCTTCTGATCCTGACGGTTCTTGCGCGCGAGGGCGAGACTATTGTCTCCCGCGGAGAGCTCGTCGAAATCGGGGGCGACTTTCGAGTGCCGGATGTAATGGCAAACTCCGGAACGCGGATGGTCGAGGTCGGCACTACTAACCGAACTCGTCTCGAAGACTATCGTGGGGCATTGAATGACCAGACGCGACTGGTAATGCGTGTCCATCCTTCGAATTATCGCGTCATCGGCTTTACCGCTACACCTAAGTTGGATGACCTCGTTTCGCTTGCACACAAGGCAGGAATACCGATCTACGAAGATGCCGGCTCCGGAGCTGTTAGCGATTTGACGCAGCTCGGACTCGCGGACGAGCCTCTGGTTAGAGAGTCGATTGACGCCGGAGTTGATGTTGTTTCTTTCAGCGGAGACAAACTGCTCGGGGCGTGCCAGACGGGGATCATTGTCGGTAGCGCGGCCATCGTTGATCGCTTGAGAAAGCACTCGATGTATCGCGCGTTACGTCCGGACAAGCTTGGTTTGGCTGCGCTCGAGGCCACATTGGAGTCGCATCGGCGCGGCGCCACTGACGAGATTCCCACGCTACGTATGTTGGCGCTCAGCAAAGAGTCGATTGAAAAGAGAGCCCAGTGGTTCGTCGAGAACTTATCCTATACGACAGAATTGACATCCTCCCTTCTCGAAGGTCAATCAGCGGTAGGCGGAGGCTCCGGACCGAACGTCCATCCAGCGACCGTGCTTCTCGCAATCAACCATAAAACTCTAAGCGCGAGCGAAGTCGAACAACGACTGCGTTCATCGTCACCTCCAGTCGTAGCCCGCATTGCGGACGGCCACGTGCTGCTAGATCTACGCACCGTAGCTCCGGACGAGGAGCAGCAACTACTCAAAGCGCTGCAATCCCTCGCAAAATAGTCTCTAAAACCAGCTTTTCCCGGCACTTGGAGCTAGAACAACACTGCTCAACAGTGTATAATCCATTCCGCTTTAGCTGCCCGGCCAAAGCGTGAACGAAACCAACCCTGAACGGATCCCTTCCGAAATTTGAGTAGCCTTCCTTCTCTAAAAACGTTGTTGATTTGCGCCGTCGGAGCCCTGCTTGCGGCTTCGCTCGCCATCGCTCCGTGGCTCGCCGGCATTCTCGCGCCCCTGCAAAATGCATTTGTACTCGTACCCAAGAGCGGCACCGAGTCTCTGGTCGCTCCAGGCTTCTGGCGCAGCATCGTGCTCATTATCACTGTCGCTTTGGCGGTTGCATTTGAAGTTAAACGCGTAGGGATTCGCCGTGCGTTTCCTTATCTCGGCGGAGGGTTTCTCGGCCTGTCCGTGTTTAGTCTGTTCGCGTCCTGGCATTTTTCTTTAGACATCCTATTCACGCCAATGGCACTTGCCGCCTGCTTGTCTGCCGGCTTGATGCAGATTCAGCGCCTGACCGAACAAGATCGGGAACTTGCGGAAAAACTAATTGCGTCATCATGGAAATTGGAATCGCCAAAGATTGACGAAGCTGAGCATCGTTTGCAAAGCGGTCTGAAACTTTTGGAGACGGTATTGTCGCCTACCGACGCTATTGTTTTTCGCATAGACAGTGAAAACCGATTGGTCCCGGCCGCGCGCATGCGGGCAAACGCCGGGGCGTTGGAAACGAGTCGAAATTCCGCGTGGCGTGAAGGGCTGAGTTTCTGTGAGCGTGCAATCAAGACTGGCGAAATGATCGTGGACTCACGCGAGTCAGACGATGCATCCACGAGCATTTCACTTCCCTTGCGTCATGAGGACCGAACGGTCGGCGCGTTACTTCTACGGTTGTCCCGGGAGTTTGATGAAGAAGATCGGCCATTGCTCGCGGCCGTCGGCGGGCAGATGGCGCGCAACCTTCAACGCGAGGACACGCACAACAAGACGGGCGACTACGGCTCATTCTCGTTCTTCTCGACCAAAGCCGCTGGACTAAAATTGCAATCTCTATATGTTCTCAACGGCGCGTTGATGGATCAACGCGTGGGTTTGAATGCCCTCTCTGAAGTCGGGGATGGCGTCGCATTGGGCTATCTTGACGGACGCATCGCATATGCGAATCCGGTACTCCTCGGGTTGGCTCGCTTAGTACCCAACGAAATCCGAAACCTCACGTTCTTCCAGCTCCTCGATAGTTTTCGCACGGACGTCTTTGACGAGCCTGTGCTTGCCGTTAGACGGGTTTTACAAACGGGAGAGGCATATGAACGCGAACTGCATTATGCGGATCGTAGTGAGACGTATGGCTTACGGATTTCACTCGTATTCGACAATGCGGCCGGGTTAGGCAAACCCAAACGCAGCGCGCCTCAACCGCTCGGCTTGGCAGTAGTCATCAAAGATCTGACGCGCGCCAAAGAACTCGAGCAATTAAAAAGCGACATGATCTCCCTGATGTCACATGAACTTCGCACACCGTTGACGAGCATCAACGGTTTCGCGGAGTTGTTGACGGCCGACGATGACCTGCCGGAACAGGCAAAAGAATTCGTGACCATCATTGCCAATGAATCGCAACGGCTTTCACGAATGATCAATACATTCCTCGCTGTTACTAAGTTGGAAAGAAAAGACCGCCAGGAAGTGTTGAAGATTCCACTCCGCCTTGATGAAGTTGTTCGCGAGACCATTGCAACGCTTCAGCCGGTAGCCAAGAAACGCCGCATTCGCTTGGTCGAACAACCCGCCCAAAAGCTGCCACCTGTTGCGGCCGACAAGAGCATGATTACGCAGGCCATCAAGAATCTTGTGAGCAACGCCATCAAATACAGTCCAGAACGCACAACGGTGACTGTCACAACCGCGCTTGAAGCGGAGACTGTGCGCTTGTGCGTTGAAGACCGTGGATACGGAATTCCTGCGGAAGCTAAAGACCGGGTTTGGGAAAAGTTCTATCGCGTCGTGCGTGAAGGCGAAGACAAAGATGAAGAGTCAACCGGGCTCGGTTTGTCGTTTGTTCGTGAAGTAGTCGAGCAACACGGCGGCAATGTGGATTTAGAGTCCGAAGTTGGACGTGGATCAAAGTTCAGTTTCACTCTACCAAGGCTATAAGAGCTCTCTGCTGAGCTAAAGCATTCAAAAATGGAAGACCTCCAGACACCGAAAGCTGAATCTGCGACGAAATCTCCGCTCATTTTCACGATAAGAATTTTACTAGCTGCAATGAGCGCTGTGGGCTTCCTGGGCTGGTCCTATATCACGCTTGTGGTTTTGGCATACGCGGGACGGGCGGCCTTCTTTGGTCCGGCTGGGCTCCTGCTATTGTTCGGTTACAGCTATCTGCTGTTCTCACTGTTTTTCAGTGTCAAAAATCCTTCGCTCAAGACTCTGACGGCAATAGGAATTGGATTGAACTTGCCTTTGGTTTTGGCCTCTGTCTACGCAGTGACGCATTTCGAAGATAAACTCAACTGGAGCGCCTTTCTGCCCGCTGCCTTTGTTCTCGTGTGGTTCCTGTTGGGTCTCGCACGATGGTTTACTGAGACAGGTGTTTCCGCTCTCAAACAGATAATCTCGATTGGCCTCATTCTGCTCGGAATATTATCGGCCTTAGCGGCGATTAGACCTCTAACAGTTGACCCGGAAAGCGAAGCGCGACGTTTGAGTGAAGCGGGTGGACGAGTCACAACCCCGGACCAGGCGAAACAACTGTTTGCCGAAGCCCTTGACCAGGCCCGGCGAATAGACAATCCACATCACAGAGATCATCCACTGGCAGTCATCGCATACAACCAGGCAAAAGCTGGTTTGATTTCGGATGCGGAGAAAACTGCTAATGAATGCCAAGCCGATGTAGGCCGTCCGATGGCCTTTAACTCCATTGTCAGAGGACAAGTGGAATTCGGCGATTTGCATGGGGCCTTACTCACCGCCAAAACGCACGACTCCGGAGATGTCCTGTTCATGGCATTAAAAGAAGCGTCAATTGAGAACGCGCAAGCAGGTCGAAGTGACAGGGCGACGGCAATCATGCGATTCGCTGAACAGGCTGCCGACGATTCCGCCTTTGAAAACTTACGAAGATGGAGCTTTAGCGCTGTCGCGATGGCTCAGGCGCAGTTAGGTCTGCATGACGAAGCCATCTCGTCAGCGCGCAAAACAGGAGCGGAGTACGCGCCAGAACAAATGGCATTCGTCGCGATGACAGAGAAAAAGGCAGGTCATTTGGAACATTCGCGCGCGTCGATTGAAGAGGCCATTCGGGGCGTGAAAGCCGTCCGCAATGATCAGGTTTCCAGAGATAGCACATTCTATGAGATAGCGGACCATCTGGCAGAGGCAGGGATGTTTGATGAAGCCCGCTCAGTAACAGATTCGATTGAATCGGCCACTACCAGGGATATCTTCCTCCAGAGCATGGAGTACAAAAGGGCGAGACAGCAGCGATAATGTTTCCATTTACCACGCGGTCCCAATGCAGAAATCACTAATCCAGCCTATTTATCGTCCCTCTGCAATTGTTAGCTCCGCAGGAACATCGCTTTTCGTCTGAGTGCAACGTCGATTCGTAATCGATCGTGATTTCTTCCCCAGGCTGAATCTCGCGCAAGGCGATGAACATGATGTGACCGTACAGGATCTTCATGTAGGCATTCGGCCGGCATGAATGATTAATGTAATGCGTTCCATTCCCGCCACGACTGCCGTCCAGACTCCATCGTTGGTTGATTGCGCAGATGCGCAACTTCCGTCGACCCGCGCGTCGTTTGGCTTCCGCAGTCGTGATCTTCTCGCCGGTGTACTCTGCTATTTTTCGGCCGCGCTTAAAATTAACTGATGAGAAACACCCGCGTCCCTCGATAGCGGACTCTTGAATTGATAACCCCGGTGCAAGTTTCAGCCTCATAATTTCGGCAGATTGTAGCGCAAACTGTTGTCGCGATACTTCAAACAAAAAGGCCGCAACGTCTTTCAACGCGGCGGCCCATATCCAACCGATAAACTAAAACTATTTCACTCTGAAGCTTCGCGCGATTAGATCCGTCTGATTGCGTATTCGCGCTAGCCGATCTTTCAGCCCCGTAAATCGCAAAGCGTAGATTGTGCGGTTGTCGGCTTGAAGATAATAGATACGGCCCATCATCGGCTTTCCGGTTCTTACAAACTCGTAAGAGATGGTCACTCCATTTAACCGACCGGAAAAATTCTCTTGTTTTCCTTCCACGAATCCGGGAAGAAAACGGAGTTTCTGATCCAGATCTCTTCGAGCCACGTCCGATGGCTTAGTGCCGGCATCGACCACTTCCTTGCGAACGCGCAGGTGCCCCTCGAGCCTGTCTCCATAAACAAACTCCGCGTGTTCATGCGCCCCGTCCGGTTCGGAAATCGCGCGCCAACCCGAGGGAAGCTCGAGTGTGAAGTCATCCTGGCTGCTTGTGTAGACCTCTTGAGCGAGTGCCATGGAGACGGCGCAGGCAATCAATAGAAGTGTAAAAAAGGCTTTCAGGGGTTTCATTTCTAAATTAACTCCGTAATTATCGTGCGTGAATTTTGCGAGGTTTGTCCAGTTTGAAGCTTAGCCGGGCCCTTTAATCCGCCTGTGTTTCGATGCCCGCCCGCGTCTGGTCGTTGTCTTTTCCGCTTCCTCCCGAAAGGTTCAAACTAACTGGTTTGCAGCCGTATTGTGTTCCTCTGAGCTTCCATTAACAACTTTACGCCCTTTTCTGCCAGGAACAGTAGACCATCCATCTGCTCGCGAGAGAAGGCTTCCCGCTCCGCTGTTCCCTGCACCTCAATGAAACGGCCGTCGCCAGTGCAAACTACGTTCATGTCGACTTCCGCCGTGGAGTCCTCGTCGTACTTCAAGTCAAGCAACGGCGTGTTCCCCACGATGCCCACGCTAATGGCCGCGACTTCATTGATGACCACATTGCGTGCAATTTTTCCAGACTTGAGAAGTTTTTGAGCGGCAAGCGCGAAAGCAACGTAGGCTCCGGTAATCGCGGCTGTCCGCGTGCCGCCATCGGCTTGAAGTACATCACAATCCAGTGTGATGGTCCGTTCGCCAAGCAATTTCATATCAGCGGCCGCTCGCAAGCTGCGACCGATTAATCGCTGAATTTCATGCGTTCGTCCCGAGGGCCCACCTCGACGCACCTCTCTCGGCGTACGTTGTTGTGTCGCACGCGGCAGCATGGAGTACTCGGCGGTGATCCATCCCTGGCCGGAGTTCCGCAAAAACGGAGGCACGCGATCCTCGACGGAAGCTGAACAAACTACACGCGTCTGGCCCATCTCAATTAAAACGGATCCTTCAGCGTAGGGCAGGTAACCCGGCGTAATTGTTATGGGCCGCAATTCATCTGCAGCGCGCCCATCAGTACGTACGAAGCTCATCATGTCCCCAAACTTCTACAGCCTCCAGCACGGACGGTGCTGTACCCAAAAACCGTTCGGCGACCTTGGCGAAGCGCTCGGCTGCATCTGTCACATAAAAATGATCGAGGTCGTCACATAACTGCCGTTCAGCCAACTCCTGGGTGCGGCCAGTAGCGCTAAGGTCGTTGGACTTCAGCAGCTGCTGCACCTCACGCGAGGCGGCCTCTCCGGAATCGATCAATGGAACGTCGGCCCCAACGACGTCGCTAATCAGCTCCCGCAAAATCGGGTAGTGTGTGCAGCCTAACACGAGTGCTCCGAGATTTGACTCTCTCAAATCCCCCAGGTATTCCTCTGCAACCGCGCGTGCTACTTCAGAGCTGGCCCACCCTTCTTCCGCCAAGGGTACAAACAAAGGACAAGCACGTTCGATAACTTCGGTGGACTGGTCAATCTTGCTGATCGCTCTGGCGTATGCAGAACTTCGCACAGTTGCTTCCGTGGCAATTACACCGATCCTTTTTCCCGCTGCGACCTGTGCGGCTCTGCGCGACCCGGGACCGATGACGCCCACAACCGGAATTCCCACACTCTCGCGAATAGCCGGCAACGCCAGCGCCGACGCGGTATTGCAGGCCACAACCAGAAGCTTTATGCCGTGGGCTTCGAGGAACCTCGCATTCTCGACTGCGTATCGTTCAACCGTCGAAAGTGATTTAGTGCCGTACGGGACGCGCGCAGTGTCGCCGAGGTAAACATAGTGCTCCGAGGGCAGCCGCTCGTGCAGCGCGCGGTAGACAGTGAGTCCACCAACTCCGCTATCAAAGATTCCGATTGGAAGTTCAGAAGGCAAGAATGAAGTAGGAGGAATGAAGGACAAAAGTTAAAGGATGAAGGCGGAAGGATGAAGGATGAAAAGTGCGCGTAGGGTCAATCCTAGCGCTAGCTGGCTTATTCATCCTTCATCACTCACCCTTCATCCTTTTTTGGTGGAGGCGCCGAGAATTGAACTCGGATCCAAGAGAGACCGTCGCAAGACTCTACATGCTTAGTCACTTCTCTTTCTGGCCGACAAGCGACCAAATTTCGCTAAGCACC
Organism: Blastocatellia bacterium; assembly: GCA_963786645.1. GTDB lineage: Bacteria > Acidobacteriota > Blastocatellia > Pyrinomonadales > Pyrinomonadaceae > PSRF01. Next base: position 195,949 of record CAWAZW010000008.1, on the reverse strand, counting down.
GAGTAAGTGAAGTGACAAGACCTCGGTGAAAGCTAGTCCGACTTTGTCTCGCCCAATCTTACGGACCGAAAGATTGGGCCAGCTTATCTGAGTGACATCTCCCTCCGCGCGCATAAGCAACTTGCGGTGAGACGCTAGCGCTTAATTAGGCAGCTAGAGCCAATTCATTGTTATTGGCAATTGTTTTTTCCCTACGCTTTTTAACGAGCTGCATAGAGTAGCCCGGCATGCATCCGGCGATCGTTCAAACCCCTGTCGAAGCCTGTCGCCCCCGTTTGCAGAATCAGTATAAAGCCTTAGATGCAGAAGCCAAACTTGAGGCAGCCTGATACGGCGTTATTGCAATTTGAGCGTTGCACAGAATTCACTTTAACCAGTCCGAGGTCAACCTGTGATGTCGCCTGAATTCGTGTTAATTCGTGGATCGTCGTATCTTCTTTACGCGCGATAACCCCAAAAGCGAACACGGAACGCAAGGGTGATCGATCCCCCGAGTTCGGCATGACGTTTCAGCTCCGGCTGGGACTCCAGCGCCCGCGGTCATGTTTCCTCCCCCACTGCGCTATAATTCCTTAAATCTCCCTGCGAAATTGATTACTGTGGGAATCCACGTTGTCCAAAAAGCGCATCCTGGAGCATCGTAGTATTCAGAGGTATCGAATTAAATGGCTTCTAAATATCCATTAAAAGCATATTCACCCAAAGCAATTGTTGCGGCGCCGCCGGCTCAGCGGGGACATCTGTTGCGCAGATTGTGGTTGCCGGTTGTTTTGTTACTCGCACTTGCCGCTGGTGGCCTGACGGGTATTGTTGCCGCTTACAAGCTCAACTACTCACGTGCTGCTAACGAAGTCGCTGCCCTGGCAACGTATCGTCCCAGCGTGGTTACCCGCGTGTATGCAGACGACGGCGAGACTGTGATTGGAGAGTTTGCACTCGAAAAACGAATCCCTCTCAAGTATGAAGAACTTCCACCGCTGATGAAGAACGCGATCCTCGCTGTCGAGGACGCGCGTTTCTACGACCACGTCGGTATCGATCCAATCCGCATCATCGGCGCGACCTGGAAAAACTTGACCAGCGACAAAGTGGAAGGCGGTTCCACGCTCACGCAACAACTCGCAAAGAATCTCTTCCTCTCGAAGGAACAGACTCTCAGGCGGAAGATGAACGAGTGGGCCCTCGCGCTGCAGATCGAACGCTATTACACCAAGAACCAGATCATGGAGCTTTACGCGAACCATATCTTTCTCGGCGCTAATGCCTACGGTGTGGAAGCAGGCGCGGAGACCTATTTCGGAAAACAGGCGAAGGACCTGACGATAGGCGAAGCTGCGCTGCTGGCCGGCATTCCTAAAGCGCCGAGCGACTATTCACCAACTTCAAATCCAGCTAAGGCCAAAGAACGCCGCGACCTGGTGTTGGACTTGATGGCGAAGAACGGATTTGCATCTGAAGCCGAGGTGAATGCGGCAAAGGCAAAACCAATTCAGCTCGCCGACACTGCTTATTATCAATCACAGCCGAAATCGAGCGCCTTTGATTATCCGGTTGAGCACGTTCGTCAACAACTCGAAGACAAATACACGACCCGGGTGGCCCAGGGTGGGTTGTCCGTCTACACCACCATCAACGTAGAGGCACAGAAGAAATCATACGAAGTTGTGCGTGCAGGTCTTCGGCGTTATGACAGAGGCCGCGGCTGGCGTTCGGCATACAAATTAATTCCAACGTCCGCCGGTAATGGTCAACCAACTCAGCAGGAGATTAACAACTACAAAGATCCTGACTGGCATGGAAACGATTACGAAGAAGGTCGCTTCTTAACCGGGCTGGTCACGAAGGTTGATCGGGGACGCAATGAAGCACACGTTCGATTCGGTAACTATACGGCTACCGTTGGACCAGCAGATATGGGTTGGTCGGGACGCCAGCCAAAGGACGAGCTGAAACCAGGTTATTTGTCGGAGTTTCAAATCAAAGAGGTCGACGAGAAGACTCGCCGCCTCAAAGTCGAGATCTCGCAAGTACCGGCCGTGGCTGGAGCCATGATGACGCTAAACGCGAAGACCGGCGAGATCGTCACCATGATCGGCGGATACGATTTTTACAGCACCAGCAAGTTTAACAACGCGACGCAGGCTTACAGGCAAACCGGTTCATGTTTCAAGCCGTTTGTTTACACGGCTGCGGTAGAGTGGGGAATGACTCCCGACACGACGGTTAGTGGCGCGCCCATCAAAATTGGTCCATGGCAACCACATAATTACGACGGCTCGCTCGGCAACGGTGATCTGCCACTGAAGACAGCACTAGCGAAGTCAATGAATGTGCCCGCTGTTCACTTACTGCAGACCGTTGGCATTCAGACGGGCGCGCAGATGGTGCGGCGTTTCGGCATCAAAGTGCCGATGGCTCCCTATTTGCCGTCAGCACTGGGTGCGACTGAAGTCCCTCTGGACCAGATGGTTTCGGCGTATTCAGCATTCCCGAACAAAGGCGTCCGCGTTGAGCCTCATTTGATTCGCCGCGTGCTTGATCGCGATGGTGCGATTTTGGAAGAGTGGGAAAGAACCACGCATAAGGTGATGAATGAATACGTCGCGCTCACCATGGTCTCGATGATGCGCGGCGTCGTGGAAGCGGGAACCGCCACCGCAGCGCGATCGTTGGGCGTTCCGGTCGCAGGGAAAACAGGAACCGTTAATGATCACACCGACGTCTGGTTTATCGGCTACACGCCGTCATATGTGACCGGCGTCTGGATGGGATATCCAGGCCGCAAGAAGGATCTTGGAAAAGGCATGACGGGTGGCGTAGGCGCGCTTCCGTTCTTCATCGATTTCATGAAGGACTTTTTGAAGGACAAGCCTAAAGAGAATTTTGACAAGGCGCCTTCAATGCCGGAAGACATGAAGGAACTGTTCCGTCAGCGTCAACGTGAACTGGCCGCCGAGCGTGCACAGTTCAAATTAGAGGATGAAGAGGAAACTGAGGACGAACTGACTACTCCGACCACCACCACGGAGCCGAAGCTCGAGCAGATGACTCTGCCACCGCCTCCGAAGACGGATGATAGACCGGCAGAGCCGCAGCCCCGAGCCGAACCTGTGGCGCCGAAAGACGACACGCCTGCGCCGCCACCGGTAACGCGCCCGCGCGAAGCTGAACCGCAAAAGAAAAAGGGCAAGAAGGGCGAAGACGAACCTTAAGAGAAGGATGAAGGCGGAAGGATGAAGGATGAAGGATGAAGGATGAAGGATGAAATAAAGACATACCGCTAAACCTGCGGCAGCACCCTCAAAGCCGCCCCCACTCAGGGGAGACTATAATGGAAAAAGATTTGAGGGTAACAACAAAGCTATTTGCGTTAAGAATTATTCGACTGTATTCCGCCCTGCCTGCAAGAGGGGCTCTTTCAATTCTCGTGACGATCGTTAAGAGAGTAAAGATCAAGGCTGGAACAAAATCGATACGCGCGACGAGGCAAACTCACAGCAATTGAGCCTGGGTAGGCTGATGTACTTTCATCCTTCATCCTTCCGCCTTCATCCTTCCGCTTCATCCTTCATCCTTGTCCGTCCTTCCCGACAATCAACCCGAGCGTGTGCGGGAGCATCTTGCGCCACCACGGCCAATCATGGTTGACGTCAGGGCCCCACAGATCGAGTGTATGCGGAATGCCCTTCAACTTCAGGATGTCCGATAGATGCTCGCTGCGCTCCGGCGCTTCGTACGAGCCCTGTCCGGAGAGGATATAGATGGCATCTGCCTGACGCAGGCGTGGCAGGTAGTAGTCGTCGTTTAAGTTGGGAAGGTAATCAGCAGGGTTGTTGAAGTAGACGTTGTCGTCATAAAAATCCTTCAAATAGGAACGCACGTCATAACTGCCGCTCATCGCGATCACGCCACGAAAAAGATCTGGATGTTTGAAGTACGCGTTGGCCGCGAGGTAGGCACCCAAACTCGCGCCGGTTGTCAGCGGCCGTGCATCCTCGCCTGCGTCGTTACGAATTAGTGGTAACACTTCATCCGTGATGTAACGATCAAATCGCGTGAGCAGCTCCGCTTTCAAATTGGGCGGCATTTGCTCATTCAGCAAGCTGTAACGATTGACGCTGTTGATCGAGTACGCACGGATCTTCCCCGCCTCAATAAGCGGTTTGATCGCATCGACAAGATGAAATCGCTCGTACTCAAGATAGTCAGCCGCTGCCGTGGGAAACATCAATAGCGGTTGACCCGCATGTCCGTATGCAACCAGCGGCATCTCCGCACTTAAGTTCTTACTAAACCAGGCTGTGATTCTGCGTTCCATTAGAGACCTTTCCCTGTGCGCAACACTCAGCGAACGTACCAACCCGACGCGTTTGTGAAGCGACTGATGGGCGATTTCCAACCTACAAATAGTTTGTGTATTGCAGTGCGAAATACTCTCGCAGATTGCAGTCCGGCGCAAGCAAAGAACCTTTCTCTTAGTATCTGCAGAGGTAAAACTGTTCACGAAATTCACGAAAGTTTACGGACAAAGCGTCGCGCGGTTTCGGGCAATTTCGTGTGTTTTAGTGGGTCGACTTGCCTGGTTTGATCGGCAGATGCGTGCGCTCGCACCAATTGGCTGCCTTGCTTGACGCTCTATAGCTCATCTGTTATAAAAATTTCTTCGCGCGCCCATGGGTTTATTCTCTATTTGGGCCGCTTATTCCGCAGTAGCTCAATGGCAGAGCATCCGGCTGTTAACCGGAGGGTTGTAAGTTCGAGTCTTACCTGCGGAGCCAACTTTTACAAAGCCACCTTGTTCGGTGGCTTTTGATTTTCCGCTCAGGCTTATCGAATGATGTGTATGCCATCCAACTTGGCTGCCTCAGGAGTAGAATTCCACCAAGGCCAGTTTGTTCCTCCTCAACCTGCCACCGCTTTAAGGTGACGACACACAAAAATTTGGACAACGATTCGGCGAGAATGGTCGGTCCATTGCAGGTGCTAAGTGCGCAGAAGACATTCAGGCCGTGTTTATTCGTCCAGACGTGAAGTTTGAAACTGTCAGCACCAACTGTTGGAAGAACTGAGCGTTTCCGTCATGGTGACAAAATAGGTTGCGAAGACTGTCAACTGTGTGGTGCCAGGCGCCACGGGACCGACGAACAATCACCAATGAAATGTCAGATGAATTTTCTTCATAATCACGTACCTCGCCGCAGCTCACCGGTTTATTAATTTAGTTTCGGACAGTCGGACACTTCTTTTTCACGAAGGACTACCGGACGTTCGGTTCGGGGAAGTCGCACAATATCTATTGGCGCAGTTTCGGCTGGAAACTGCCCCAGCCCCGGGCATTTCGTATTGTCTATACTCCGGACGACTACCTCGAGCCGCGGATATTGTTCATAGAGGTGAGCCCTGTCGATGACTATCCGATAACCCGAACTCGGTCGCCAGCCCATTGTCGCCACAACCAACATTTCTCGTGCGAAATCAATTTCAGGCAATGGCAGCGAGTTCGGACCCAAAGTGATGCGATTCCATACCTGTACCCATGTGTCGCGATCGCGCACCACCAGCCTAAGTTGGTCCATAACACGACTGTTCGTAAAGGACGCTCGTTGGCCCGAAATCGTCAGAGTCAGTGGCGTGACGGTTACCTGCCTGCCCGGATCATTTCGGTTCGCCTGACGAACGTTAAGACTGGGACTTGCGATTATGAGTAGGGCGCAAAGAGAGAGCAGAATGTGGTTCATGATCTTGTTACTCCGTTATATATTGAACGCTGCATTATGAACTTGGTTGCTTTGATAGTTCTAAACAATGTCCACTGGCGACTATAAACACACGGGTGCATGGCTTCATCAACTCGAGCGCATACCGCCGCAGGTTCGGCCCGCACTGTATGAGCATTTCGGCCGAGCGCCTTCTCAGTGCAAAGAGAAACTTGCTCTTCCGATTTTGGCGGACGAACCGACCGGACTAACGGGCCTCCCGCGATTCGTGCACTACACGTTTTGGTTCCCTTGGACTCGCATTCGTTGATTTCCCTTGTTATTCTGCCAAAACCCATTACATTTCCAGCCTATTTTTGCGATAGGGAATGGCCTCCTATTTGCACTGTTAGGAGGCATGACTAACACTGACGTCTTCCCTCTGTTGTCGAGTACTGGAGTCGCCGGCAAGGTTGAGCCCGATGCGGCATTTATGTCGGACCACGCTCTTGCGATTGCTGCGGGCCGCGGAGATATGAAGGCTTTCGAACAACTTTACCAGCGACACAATCGCCGTGTTTATTCACTATGCCTGCGAATGACCCACAACGTTGCGGAGGCTGAAGACCTGGCCCAGGAAGCGTTCATTCAACTGTTTCGTAAGATTGGAAGCTTTCGCGGAGATTCAGCGTTCACCACCTGGCTGCATCGCTTGACAGTCAATCAGGTGCTGATGCACTTCCGCAAAAGAAGCGTTAAGGTTGAGCGCACAACGGAGGAAGGGGAAACTCCTGTACAGATCGTACGTGGGACGGAGAACCCCAATAAGATGCCTGTGCTGGATCGCATAAGCCTGGATCACGCTCTCAAGCAACTGCCACCCGGATACCGCTCAGTTTTTGTCCTTCATGACATCGAAGGTCATGAGCACGAGGAGATCGCGAAGATACTCGGCGTCGCTGTAGGCACATCCAAATCACAACTTCACAAGGCGAGAATGAAGCTGCGTCGGTTACTGAAAGCGAAGACACCTGAGCTTGCGCCTGCGTAATAAGGACATGAAACAGATCAAAAAATAAACGGGCGCGACCATCGCGCCCGTTTCCACAAAGGTTTAGTAACCTTCAATTACAACATGCTGGCACGAGCATGTTTTGCACGCGCAGCACCAATAGCAGTCTCCACTTCCTTAACTTCCTCGGGCGGTGGCAACACAGCAGGCATGCCCAGCGATTCGATCCACAGCTCTCTGGTCCATCCCATCGTGTGATAGAGATGCTCATCCTCCTGTGATTCCACTTCTTCGTGCGCTTCCTTGAGCGCTTTGCCATCCTCGCCTTTAACCTTCTTGGAAACCTCGCCAATTAATTCCCAATTGAGGTGGTCCTTCGTTTCCGCATGCGTCACGCATTCAGCGGCCACCAGTTGTGCGGCAGCCGGGTTGCCGGCGGCCAATGCCATTTCCATGGCTTTCACCAACGACTGTCCGATGTGACGTACAACCTGCCTGCCGGGCGTTTCAGTCTCCGGATCCAGACCCAACGTTTCGATCGTGTCCTGCACTATCTCAACGTGATTCTTGGTTTCTTCCAGATACTTCTCCCATTCTTCCTTCAGATCCTCGTTGACGGCGCATTGAATAGCCGTCGTGTATACCTGCACGCCACCGAGTTCAGTCTCAAGCGCCTGATATAAAAGTTCGTTTACCTGTTCCTGCTTCATGGTGTCCCCCCTTAAAATTGACCAAATTTGATACACGCGCGCAAACCGATTACTCGAATCGCTGCGCGTTTTTGCATGATTCCAACTTTGTACCGACTAGGGCCATTCGAATAGCAACTGCGAGGCCAAAAGTCTACTTCCCTTTGCCCGCCAGGCTCTTTTTCAATACCGCCACTAAATCGATTACGTTGCTTTCTTCACCTCGGTCGCGCTCCGTTTCAACCTCGACGACGTTCTTTCGCTGCGCGCCTTTTTTCTTTACTAACTTCAGTAGTCGTTCCGTTTGCTCATCTTTTAGCTTCGTTGCCGACATTTGTTTCTTCGACCTGGCACTGATCAACTTTTCAAACTTTTTGACTGTTGCCTGTGAAACCTTTGGCATCTTTTTGGGTAGTCCCACCTCATCAGGTGTTCGCAGCTCATCCGCGAACCGCATCGTTTCTGCGCGCAAGATGCCGTGCTCTGCGAAAATGGCTACCAGGTATTCCTTGCCGCGCATCACGAACGTGGCGATACCTGCCTTCCCTTCTTTTTCCAGAGTTTCGGCAAGCAACTTGTACGCTTTTTCTGAGTTCGGAGTCGGCGTTAAGAAGTAACCACGATCAAAGTGAATGGGTGGGACTGTCTCTTTGGGAACGAAGAGTTTGATATCGATGTCGCGTGTCTTATCAGGCGCCAGACGATCCAGCTCTTCGTCGGAGACCACAACATACTTCCCGTCATTAATTTCATAACCGCGGACCATCTCGTCGGCGTCGAGGTCACGTTCCGTTTTCTCCGAGTAGTATCGGCGCGCGAGCGGTTCGCCGGTTGGCCCAAGCATGCGCAGAGGCGCGCGATTCGATTTCGTCGCTGGAAACAGGTTGACCGGCACACTAACGAGCCCGAACGACAAGGTTCCGGACCAGAACGGACGCGGACCTGAACGCTCTTCCTCTACCTCTCGCGTTTTACTTCTCTTCTTAGGCAGCGCGTTTCTCCTTCTTAAGTGCGTCCAAACTCTTCTTCAGCACGCTGTCAAGCGATGTCGGCTTCCGTTTCGTTTTAACCGCGCGCAGTCGAGGCGCTTTGCCTTTGGCTTTTTTCTTCAGGAACTCGGTTACACGTCCCCGGTATTCGTCTTTGTAGTCAGCCGCATTAAACTCGCCTTCCAACAGACCGACCAACTGCTTCGCCATCGCAAGCTCTTTTGCGGTTGGTTCGCGACCGGCGGGCTTCGGCAAATCACGCGCTGAAATTACTTCTTCGGCGTTTCGCAAGGTGAACAACAGAAGGTGATTGCCTTCCGCGCGCAACGCGCCGACGTAAGACTTATTGCGCATCACCCAGTGAACAATGCCTTCTCGCTCTTTATTCTTTAGCCCTTCGACGAGCGCGAAGTAGTCCTTCTCGATCACCGTCAGGCGCGAGGTAGTACGGCCTTTCGTACCATTGCTGGCTTATTGCCTCCGGCGGAACAAACTCCAACACTTCAATGTCTCTCGATGGTTTCGGTTGTAGGCTGTCCAGATCCTTTTCGGTGATGATGACAAATCTTCCCGGCTCAACTTCATACCCCTTACGGATCTCCTCGTTCGGTACTTCCTCGCCTGAGTCGGGATCTACCATGTGCTGCTTAACGCGCATCTGAGCCCGGTCATCGAGAATGTGAAACCGGACTGTTCGATCGACGACCCCGGAATACAGCTTCACTGGGATTCTGGCAGTACCTATCTTGAGCACACCTTTCCAAATAGCCCGCGCAGCCATTACGCCGTTGCCTCACTTTCCGTCTCACCACACTCGAAGCACGTCGGGCAGGAAAATTCCCGCTTAGTCGTAACCTGGACGCAGATTGGGCAGAGAGGACTGTCGCAGTCTATACACCAAACTTGCGTGTGATATGCGTACGACTGACTGCATGCCGGACATACCTCGGTTAAGTCCCTTAGCCACCAGGGCTGTTCCCGTCGATTTTTCGCCATACGGCATTCTTTCCTAGCATTTTAAGTTCCAGAAGGGAGATGGAATTAGGTGGGAATTTCAACCGCCTTGTTCGTGTTAGTTCGTGTTTTTCGTGGATCGCTTTTATGCCGGACTTAGAACGATCCACGAATAAACACGAAAGGACACGAAGTGTTGAGCTCACTTACTGAGTTTGCATCTCGTCGGCCGTGTCTAAATAATTAACAATGCAATCGCGGATTCTCAGGTAAGACTGTTTGTAAAACGCCCTCCCGCGTCCAAATGGATCATCGATTTCAGCACCGCGGCTGTGTGGATCAAATTCGCCCAGCAAGCTGACGCGGTCGGGTGATACGCCAAACTCATGAATTAGCGCGTCTGCGTGATAGTTTTCCATCACCAGAAATCTGGTGATTGAATCCAGGGGCAGATCGGAAATCCACGTGGGATCTTCTTTTGGCGACGGCGTGTCGTGGTCCAGACAGGTCTTTAGTGTGTCTTCGACCGGTGGAGCGCCTCGAAAATCCAGGACGCCGGCGGAGTACACTTCAACTGGAAGCGATCGTTTCTCAACTTCCGATACGAAGATCGCGTGCGCGATCACGCTGCGACATCTGTTGGCAGTACAAATCAAAGCAACTGAAACCATGTGAAGTACCGTGTGGGTCGACTAATGCAGAACGGGGAGCGTAGCGACCCGGTCGCGGGGCCAACACAAATGATCGAATCGCTATGTAGTTGGTTGCTTACTAGTCCGACCGGGTCGCTACGCTCCCCGTTCTGCATTAGTCGACCCACAACAGGAGTATACCCATCAATTCTTCCTATCCACGATCGGATTCGCAAGATCGACAGCCACTTTCCACTCGCCGCCTTCTTTCTTCCAGATGCGCATGTAGTTTCCAGTCTCTTTGAGCGTGGCGCCTTCCGCGAATTTCGTAGGTGCCATAGCTGTAACCGAGGTCGCCTGATCCGGACACGTCAGCAGCTTCGGGCGCCCACGTCCAGACATTCGGTGAGGTGTTCTTCGCAGTTTGACTCCCGTTTTCGGGAATTTACCCTCACGAAACAGTCGCACATCTTTCGTCGCATTCTTTTTAAAAGCTTCTGCGGCCGTCGACGCAGCCGATTGCCCAGACACTTCTTTGTCTTTAGCTAACAGCTTGTCTGTTTCGCGCTTTGGCATCAACTGGTTTCGCTGCGCCAGTGTTGCATGTTCTTGCATCTTCAATGGCGACCGAGGCCGGATGCTGGGTTTCGGATGCGATATTCCGAGATCAACTGCAAACTTCCATGTTCCGTCGGGCTGCTTCTTCCACACGGTTAGGAAATGTCCGAAAGCGACAGGCTCCGCATCTTTGATGTCGCGCCGGTACTCCCACGGTCCAAATGTGTAACCCATGTCGCCGGCACGGGCCATGTGCGCAAACGTGGGTTCCCACTTTAGCCACGGACGCTTGTCCGATGCCGGCGGCGGGTTTTCAATCATCCACTGCTTTCCTTTGACCGCCTTCGGACGAAACAAGATTCCATCGTCAGCGATGAAAGCCAGGAAGGATGGAGCCGTGCCCTTCTCTTCCGACGTTCTGGCAAACGCTCGCTCGGTCGCGACCATCTCCTCGAGAGGAGATGTAGCCGGCGGGTTCTGCGCCGCGACCAGAAAGGCGAGGGAGACCAACAGCATCAGTACGCTTAGACGTTTCATCAGAGTAATCCTGAAGCAATCAGTAACTCAGCGTTGAGAATGGCTGCACCCGCTGCGCCACGGATCGTGTTGTGACTCAACGCCACGAAGCGGTAGTCGAGGACGTTATCTTCCTGCACGCGGCCAATGGTCACACTCATTCCTTTTCCGGCGTCTCGATCCAGACGCGGCTGCGGCCGATCCACTTCGTCTCGCACGATGATGGGCGACTCAGGCGCTGAAGGCAGTTTAAGTTCCTGTGGCCGGGCTCTGAATGACGCTAACGTTTCCTTCACTTCCTCAACCGTGGCCAGCTTACTCAGTTTGACGCGAACTGCAGCCATATGTCCGTCAGAAACATTCACGCGATGACACTGCGCGCTTACATTCATGGAAGCATCTGTAATGTGTCCGTGTTGCAGGTTGCCGAGGATCTTTAAAGTCTCTATTTCTATTTTTTCTTCCTCACCGTCGATAAACGGAAGCACGTTGTCACTGATGGCCAGCGATGGAACGCCGGGAAAACCCGCGCCGGATAACGCTTGCATCGTGGTCGCAACTACACCGGTCACGCCAAATTTGAAATGTAACGGCGCGAGCGCCAGCGCCAACATGATCGTCGAGCAGTTTGGATTCGTAACAATGAACCCGCGTTGCCGCTTCGAGTTTTGCCGCTGCACTTCGAGTAGGTCGAGATGCGCATGATTAACTTCAGGTATCAGGAGCGGCACATCAGGATCCATTCGGAACGCTGAAGAGTTACTGATGACGGCGTAACCCGCGTCTGCAAAGCTGCCTTCACATTCACGCGCAATGTCGCCGGGCAAACTTGAAAACACGAGATCGCAATCAAGTGGTGGCTTTGGCGCTTGCACGGTCGTCGACCGAACAGAATCAGGCATCTCTCCCGCCAAACGCCAGGTGCAAGCTTCCTCAAACGTTTTGCCCTGTGACCTGTCAGATGCGGCCAGCGCTGTTATCTCAAACTGCGGATGGTTCTGCAGCAATTCAATAAAACGCTGACCCACCATGCCGGTCGCGCCCAAAATTCCTACACGTTTTTTAGACATTACTGCCTCTGCTTTTTAATCCCGCGGCGATTCGATTCACGCCTTCTTCCAGCACCGGCAAATCCGCGCAAAACGACACTCTTAAAAATCCTTCACTCTCGCTGCCAAACGCGCTGCCCGGAATAGTTACGACACCAAAATCCAAAAGGGTTTCAGCAACGTCCATCGATAAACCGTATTCGCGCACGTCGACCATCGCATAAAAGGCGCCGTCGGGAGCAACGGCCTTCAGGTTTTCGCGTCTCAGAAGTTGAAGCAAGTGATCCCGGCGTGCGCCGAAGATTTCGCGATGACGTGCACGCGCTGCCTCTGCTTCTTCAGACCACGCCGCCAGCGCCGCCTTCTGCGAAACAGTCGAGGCGCAGGTGGTCACGTAGCCGTGCAGTATGAGTGCACTCGCGATTACGTCGTTGTTACCGCAGATCCAACCCAAACGCCAGCCAGTCATGCTCAGCGACTTTGATAGACCACTGATAACAATTGTGTTCGCGTAGTACTCGGAAATTGAAGCCGGACATTCAGGAGTGTAGTACAGCTCGCGATAGATTTCGTCGCTGATAATGTATGCGTCCGAGCCACTCTCTTCCACGGCCCGCGCGATAGCGGCTAATTCGTCGCGCGAAAATGCGCGGCCAGTTGGATTCGACGGGCTGGTACAGATAACGACCTTGGTTTTTTCGTTGATCGCGCGACGAAAGTCTTCGATGTCCAAAGCGAAATTATCTTCTGCCGGCAGCCGGTAATAAACAGCACGACCACCGGCCATCCGCGTAATCGTCGGGTACGCAACAAAACCTGGATCCGGAATCAGGACCTCATCGCCCGGCTCAACGAGTGTCATCAAAGCCAGATATAGGGCCTCCTGTGATCCGGCTGTGATCACGACATCGTCTGCGGACAAATTGAGTTGGGGATAATTTGAGGCTACAAGTTTGCGGAGCGAAGGCAAGCCCGCTTGTAAGGTGTAGCCATTTTGCTCTTGCTGGATTATTCGGACTGCCGCCTGGCGAATGAAATCGGGCGTGGCTAAGTCAGGCTCGCCAAGGCCGAGACTAATGCAGTCTGGCGTCGCGCGATCCGAAATTTTTCGAATGGCGCTTTTCTCAATCCCGCGCAGAAATGGCGGCGGCTCAAATGGCTTCATTGGCTTCGTGTTATTTCGTGTGCGTTAGTGGATCGCATTTTTTCAACTCTGAACGATCCACGAACTTACACCAAAACACACGAACCTGCATCTACCGTAAAAAGTCTTCCAACTGCACTGAGCGATCAGTCTTCTCGTCGCGGTACTTAACAATGATCGGGGCATAAATCGACAGGCCCCAGGCGGCGCCGATCTCGCTTCGAACATTTCGTGAACCGGGAACGACGACGGCGCCCTCGGGAATCTCCAGAGGCGACTCGGCAGTCTTCTGATAAATCTTCTCCCGCACAAGATCGTAAACCGGAGTAGACCCGGTCAGGATTGTTCCTGAGGCAAGCACGGCCCGCTCGCGAACGATGGTTCCTTCATAAATTCCACAGCCGCCTCCCACCAATACATCGTCTTCGATAATTACCGGCACTGCTCCCACCGGTTCCAGCACGCCGCCTACCTGCGCAGCGGCCGACAAGTGAACGCGCTTTCCGATCTGGGCACATGAACCAACGAGGGCGTGGCTATCGATCATGGTCCCCTCATCAACGTATGCGCCCACGTTCACGTACATCGGAGGCATGCAGACCACACCGGGCGCTACGTAGGCGCCGTCGCGAATACTCGATCCGCCGGGGACGATACGCACGTTGTCGCCCACGGTTGTCGGCCTTACCGGGTAAGTATCTTTATCAAAGAAAGGAAGGCTGGGCGCAGCAGACATGTCGACGAGCCGTCCCATGCGGAAACCCAAAAGGATTCCCTGCTTCACCCATGAGTTCACGCGCCAGCTCCCGTCGGCCGAAGGTTCCGCCGCGCGTATTTCGCCTCGATTCAATGCAGCTTTGAAATCGTCAAAGACAGCACGGTCTTCCGCCGAGAAATTCACTTCCCTGTTGAAAGCTTAACGCCTCAATTTTTTCACGTAGTGGCACGAGAAGCTTCCTGCAACAGACCGAGTTCGGTAATCACTTCACGGACGCGCGCTCGACTCTTGTCCTGAATCGGCACCAGCGGCAAACGAAAGTTCTCGTCAATCATGTCCATCATCGCGAGGGCGGCTTTAACCGGTCCCGGGCTTGATTCGATAAAGTTAATTTCCATTAGCGGTAACAGACGATAGTGGAGCTCACGTGCCTGGTCCCATTGACCTGCCAGCGCGAGATCAACCATTTGGGCCATCAACTTCGGGGCCTCATTTGACGCTACAGAAATCAACCCATCGCCACCTAAAGCGATCATGGGTAAGGTGATTGCATCGTCACCGGAAAGCACGCGGAAGTCTGCGGGCCGCTCGCGCAGTATCTCCATGATTTGCGACAGATTGCCGGAGGCTTCCTTTACGGCCACGATGTTTTCGCAGTCTCTCGCCAACCGCAGCGTTGTCTCTGCCGCAATGTTTGACGACGTGCGGCCGGGCACGTTGTAAATAACAATCGGTAGGTCAGGCACCGACTCGGCAATTGCTTTGAAGTGCGCATAGAGGCCCTCCTGCGTGGGCTTGTTGTAAAAAGGCGCAACCTGCAACACGGCGTCCGCTCCAAGATCGCGTACGGTTTTTGAATTCTCGATCGCGACTGCGGTGGAGTTGCTGCCCGCACCGGCAATCACGCGTGCGCGGCCTCGCGCGAGATTGATCGTATGCTTGATGACGCGCCGGTCCTCTTCTTCCGTCATCGTGGCGCTTTCGCCGGTGGTGCCGCACGGCACTAACAACGTCACACCATTATCGACCTGATACTCTATTAGCCTGGTAAGAGCCGCCTCATCAATCGAACCATCCGATTTAAACGGCGTCACCAGCGCCGTGGCGCATCCGCGCATCCAATCGATCTTCATTGTCATCGCTTGCCTCCGACGATACTCACGAATCTCCTTCGATTAATTTCGTGCAATTTCGTGTTAATTCGTGGATCGCTTTTAAACGTCTCGAAGGAACGATCCACGAAATCACACGAAAAGACACGAAACGTTGAATTACAACCTTATGATTTCGTTTCGACTTCAAAGATTTACTTACTACTGACTACTGTTTACTGTTTTAGGATTTCGTCGATAACTTCCCCAAACTCGAAAACACCTTTGCGTCCTTTTATCCAACGCGCGGCCAGCAAAGCGCCCGCCGCAAAACCTTCGCGCGACCTCGCCGTGTGAGTGAGTGTTAACTGGTCCGCCACAGAGTCAAAACCTACGCGATGCGTGCCTGGAATACTGCCGGCCCGCGTCGACGCTATGGAGACCGGGGCTTTGCCATGTTGGTCCATCAACATCTTGATCTTTAGAGCGGTGCCGGATGGCGCATCCAGCTTTCGCGAGTGGTGCTGCTCTTCAATAAACGCCTGGTATTGTTCGAGTGGAGCAAATAGCCTCGAGGCGCGTTCGACAATCCGGTAGAAGACGTTAACCCCAATCGAAAAATTTGCGCCGTAAACCAAGGCTCCGTCGTTTTGTCGAATAAGACGCTTCGCTTCATCCTCCTTGTCTTTCCAGCCGGTAGTTCCTTCTACGAGTGGTACGCCGGCGCGCGCGCACGCCTCAATATTCTTAATGACCGCAGCGCCGGTCGAGAAATCAATTACCACATCATGCCGAGTCAGCAGCGCAACTACTTCCTCAACCGGTAGCTGGGCCTCTTTCGATGTCACCTTCACGCCTATCTCGTCGTTCGCCGCGCCCGCCTGTTGGGCCACGAGTTGGCCCATCGCACCGTAACCGATTAGTGCGAGTTTCATCGAACTGCTCCTTCGATGAAAGTAGCTCGTTCAGTCTTCGCTTCTCTCGCCAGTAAGTTCTTTATTAGTTGCACGTAAAGATTGACCGCTTCGAGCAGTTCACTCTTCAGGACAAACTCATGCTCCGTATGCGCATTAAATATCGAGCCGGGTCCAATCAATAGGGGCGTTCCCCAATTGCCCAGGTAGGGAATGTCTGTGGTGAATCGGACCATGCACTGGTCTAAATCCGCAACGGTGTGGAGGTGCACCGGCTCGTTCTCGGATAAATACTCCACGGCCGCGCGATCTGCGATCGCCGTCTCCAATAGCCTTTTTATATCCTCGACGCTGCTGACTAAACGCATCTGCAACTCAGCAGATGCCTTATCCGGAATGACGTTCGGCCGGGTGCCTCCGTTAATAACTCCGATGTTGCAGGTTGTTGCTCCTAATAATTCGTCGCTGGGCCACTTCAACGTTCTCAGATCGTGCAGGACATCAAGCAGCTTTTCAATTGCCGATTCACCGTGCTCGGGATAAGCGGAGTGTGCCGCTCGCCCCGAAGTTGTCAGCACGAAGCGAAGCGAGCCTTTCGTCGCAATGGCCAATTTGTTGTCCGTTGGCTCGCCATTAATCAGATATTGAGTTTCGCCGGCGGGTTTGACCACATTCGCAACTCGAGCGCCCCCGCTTCCGGTTTCCTCATCCACGGTGAACAGTAATCCCAGCTCAGAGATTCCTTCGTCACGAAGACGCTGGGCCGCAAAAATCTGAGCGGCGATGATTCCCTTCGCGTCACACGCACCGCGGCCAAAAATCTTTTCGTCATCCTCGCGCGAGCTAATATGAGGCGGAACCGTGTCCATGTGTGTGGACAGAACCACTCGCGGAACGGACTGTGTAGTCGCTATCACGTTGAACCTGTCGTTGCTTACTTCTTGTCGTTGGACCGTGTAACCGAGACCTTCAAGATGGGAGGCCAGGAAGTTACCAATATTCGCTTCGTCGCCGGTGATTGACGGAATATCGATCAGCCTTCGTGTTAACTCGAAAACATTCATCGTTAAATGAGTACTATTCTTTAACGCCATTCGCGGCCAACATTGTTGCCGACATCATTTGTAACTACCTGGTCATTTCCGACGGACGTCTCCGCAAACGTTTCCTCGAAGAATTCTTTATGCAACCGCATTACCGCTTCTCGCGCGCGGGACTCCTCAACCGCAAACGTTAGATTGATCCTGGATGCGCCCTGGGAAATCAGAGACACATTGATGTCGCTGATGGTCGAGAATATCCGCGCAGCGATGCCGGGCGTGCTGCGCAATCCTTCGCCGACAATACATAGGATGGCGCGCTTCCCTTCAATACTGACCGAGCCGAGCTGTTCCAATTCCTTAACGATGGCCGGAAGCGCCGTAGTGTCATCGAGCGACAACGAGACGCTTACTTCGGAAGTGGTGACAACATCAACCGCCGTTTTATGACGATCGAAAATCTCAAACAGTGCGCGGAGAAACCCGTAAGCCCCAAGCATGCGTGCAGACGTAACCTGCACCGTAGTCACACCAGTCTTATGTGCGATGGCTTTGACGGTTTGCGGAGACTTCTGTGTTTCTGCCAGGACCAGCGTGCTCCCGCTTTCCGGCGCTCGCGAATTACAAATACGCACTGGAATATTTCGCTCGATGGCCGGATGCAGCGTTTTAGGATGAAGAACTTTAGCGCCGAAGTAGGCCAACTCGGCCGCTTCTTCGAAAGAGAGCTGCGGAACTGTGCGGGCCTTGGGCGCCACGCGAGGATTAGCAGTAAGTACACCAGGCACGTCAGTCCAGATTTGAATTTCTTTCGCGTCCATCGCTGCACCGACGATGGCGGCAGTGTAATCCGAGCCGCCGCGACCCAGCGTGGTGGTCTCGCCACTCTCAGTTGAGCCGACAAAACCACCCATGACAGGTATGCAGCGAGACTCAAATAGCTGCGTCAGCTGTTGTTTGGTGCTCGCAAAAGTCTGGTCCATCAGCGGCGTGGCGCTGCCGTGTTGGTCGTCTGTAATGATGCAATGGCGCGAATCGACAGCTTCGGCAGCAACATTGTTCTCGCACAGCACCGCAGCTAACATTGCCGCCGACAGTCGCTCCCCATATGAAACAACGGCATCATCAAAATATTTTCGACGATGTTTGTCCTCAAGAACCTCCGCCGTCGCACGTTTTAAGCGCCCACCAATTTCGTTCCGGCTTTGATCGAGCAGTGCGCGCATGCGCGGAGCCTCATTCAAAAGCAGTGCATCGATTACGCGTCGATGTCGATCAAAATGCTTCTCCAGATGGGACAGCGCTTCCGGTGGGCCACTCTCCAACGCAATCTGCATACTTTCGAGCAGAGCATCCGTAAATCTTGACATCGCTGAAACGACGACGACTGGTCGTGATTCGCGGCGCTCAAACACAATGCGAGCGGCGTTTTGGAAAGCGGTGGCGCCCTCCACCGACGTCCCGCCAAACTTCATAATCGTAGGCTGCATAGATCGTGTTTAGTCTACCATTCACGTACTGATGCCAAACAAAATAGGGACTGTTTTATCTGAAAAAAAGGAAGACGTCTAGAGGAGTGGTGAATCAGAGCGTTGCAGAACCGTTCGCGGTAGCGAACGGATGCCAGCATCACGATTGGATATTTTGACGCGCTCTTTTGGCCTACGAATATTCCAGATCGAAGCCTAGCATCCGCTCGCTACCGCGAGCGGTTCTGCAAAGCTCAGCTACGAATGTCTTCACACCACGCGTGTCTTCCATTTCCCTTGGCGGAAAACCACGGCGCTGATGACGGCCAGAGTCGAGAACGCAATCATGATCGAGAGGAAGACGCCGCGTGGTCCAATCTTAAAAACGATGGCCAACAAGTAGGCCAGCGGAAGTTCCCAAAGCCAGAACACAAACAAATTAATAATCGTTGGCGTCCAGGTGTCGCCTGCGCCATTAAACGACTGTGTCAGGACCATTCCGTACGCGTAAAAAAGAAATCCATAAGCGACGATGCGAAGGCAGTCAATACCGTAATAGGCGACATTGGGATCATCGGTGAATAAACCGATGATCTGTCTCGCAAAAATTACGAACATCAGACCTACGAAGCCGAGACAGATCATGTTGTAAAACCCGGCGATCCAGACTGCCCTTTCAGCGCGGTCCGGTTTACCAGCGCCGAGCGCCTGGCCCACCATCGTCGCGGCGGCGTTAGCCATACCCCACGAAGGCAACAGCGCAAAGACAAGTACGCGAACGCCGATGGTGTATCCCGCAACAGCGTTGCTGCCAAAACTCGAGATCGTTCTGATCAGTCCGATCCAACTCGCCATGCCAATAAAGACCTGAAACGTCGCCGTCGATGACAAGCTGATTAGGCGCGCCATGATTGCGGGTTCGAGGCGAACGTGTTGCCTCCTGATATCAAATCGTCCACCAGATCGAATCAATTTACTGAACGCGTAGACCACTCCGGTGCCGCGGCCGATAGTGGTAGCAACCGCAGCTCCAGCTACTCCCATTTCCGGAAATGGTCCCAGGCCAAAAATGAAGCATGGACCAAGCACAATATTGATCGCGTTAGCCAGCCAAAGCACACGCATGGCAATGGCTGCGTCACCGGCGCCGCGGAATATCGCGTTGATCAAAAACAGAAGCAGAATGGACGCGTTGCCGGCGAACATTATTCTGGTGAAGTTGACGCCATGCTCCAGCACCCAGGGAGATCCGCCCATGGCCAGGAGTAGTCGGGGCGCGAGCATCACTCCAATCACTGCGAACACTACGGAGACAATTAATCCCAACGCGATTGCCTGGACCGCTGCCCGCGCCGCGCCCTCTGGATTGTTTTCGCCAACCCGGCGCGCCACCATTGCCGTGGCCCCTATCCCCAGACCTATTGCCACTGCGTACATCAAAGTCAACATCGATTCCGTAAGTCCGACGGTAGCAATTGCATCAGCGCCAAGATGTGCGACCCAGAAGATATCGACGACAGCAAAAACGCTCTCCATGCACATTTCCAGGACCATCGGGATGGCGAGCAGAATGATGGCTCTGCCAATCGGACCCTTGGTGTAGTCGTGGTGATGCCCGCCACGCACAGACTCGCGCACGGCCTTCCATAAACTCATCTGCTCGGCATCTGTCGACTCAACGCGCCGGCTGGTCTATTGATTTCACTTCAGAGTCAGGCATTGTTTGGTTTTACGTCTCGACTCGGACGAAGGTTCTCTCCCGATCGGGGCACGATTAAGGGGCACAGATGTGTGCCCCTTTCGTTGGTTTGTTCTTCATTTCGTGTTAATTCGTGGATCGCTTTTGACTTTCACTCATTACTCATCACTCATAATCACTCATTACTCATAACTTCTCGGCGGCGCGTCCGAAGTCATCCTGCAAGCGCACGATGTCGTCCTCGCCCAGATATGGACCTCTTTGCACTTCGATGAAGACCAGTGTTTCCTCGCCAGGGTTTTCCACTCGATGCGCAGCACCTACGGCTATATCGATTGCGTTGCCTGTTTCAATGATCACATCCTGATCGTCGAGCGTAACTTTGGCGGTACCGTGAACCACTACCCAGTGCTCAGCCCGCTGCGAATGCTTCTGATAACTCAGACGCTTGCCGGGCAACACTTCGATCCGCTTCACCTTGAAACCATCTGCTTCGTCAAGAACGGTAAACGAACCCCAGGGCCGCTCTTCGTGTTTTAGTGATTCTTTGGTCATCAGTCCAAGCTGGAAACAGGAAATTATGAGGACGCAACGTAACGTCGAATGAGAAATGCGTCAATAGGAATTAATCTGCAGCGCGCCAAAAAAAGACGATCCACGAAATCTCACGAACTAACACGAAGCGTTTCGTGAAATCGTGCGGCTCTGCCGCGACCGGCGCGGTAAGGCTTTGCCTTTTCCGTTGAGGACCGTCTGCAGTAAAGCGGCCAGGCTCAACCTCGCCGCATTTCATAAGGGCGAAATGCCGGAAAGGCAGAGCCTTTTCGCACGGGTCGCGGCAGAGCCGCAGGGTTAACCCGGCATTCAGGACAGTCGCGATTACTGCTTACATCTTATCTGGGCAATCCGCGTAATCTGCGGATGGCCCGGAAAGGTTACTGACGCGGCCTCAATGTCAGGTAGATCACGTTTCCACGCCGGTTCAAGAGCACCAACGCCGGGCGCGCACCCGACCGTTGGATTGCCGCATTAAACTCGGCAATCGTGCGAACAGGTTGGCGGTTTACTTCCTGTATCAAGTCGCCCTGCCTTACTCCCGCTTCCGCTGCCGAACCTGCAGGGTCAATCCGTGTTACCATCAAACCTTGTTCGTTTGCGACCGAGGCCGAGTCGCGACGCCATTTCCGGAGTGAGTGGCTCCAACGTTAATCCAAATCTACCGTTGCCCTGCCCACCGGGGCCGGTTCCATCTGCACCGCCTTCCGGAGCGCGCGCGCGGCAATTCCGCCAACTTGATCGGCACTTTTGTTTCTCGTCCGTCCCGTAGCAACGTCAAGCGTTACGTTGGAACCGGGCGCAGTGCTGGCAACCTAATTCCGCAGCGCGTTGCTGTCCACAATCACCTGATCGTTAACTGCAACGATCACGTCTCCACGTTTCACACCCGCTGCTTCAGCCGGACTACCTGGCTGAACGGAACTGACAATAGCGCCGCGGGCGGCCGGCAGATTCAGATTCGCCGCGACGTCCGCTGTCACGTTCTGAATCGTCACTCCCAACATTCCGCGGCTGACCTTGCCGCTCTTCATCAACTGGTCCATCACGGCGCGTGCCATGTTTGATGGAATGGCGAAACCAATACCGATGTTTCCACCGGACGGCGAAAGTATCTGCGAATTGATACCTACCAGCTCGCCATTGGTGTTTATCAAAGCGCCTCCGGAGTTGCCGCGGTTTATGGCTGCGTCAGTTTGCAGAAAGTCTTCGAAGCTTCCATCGCTGAGACCCGTGGCACGACCCTTCGCACTGATTATTCCCGACGTGACGGTTTGTCCGATCCCCAGAGGATTTCCAATCGCGAGTACGACGTCGCCCACACGAACTCTATCGGAGTTACCCAGACCGAGTACCGGCATGTTCGTCGAATCGATTTTTAAGACTGCCAAATCGCTGGGTTGATCTGAACCCACCAACTTGGCGGTGAATACCCGATTGTCCGTCATCTCGACGCGGATCTCGAGTGCGCCATCAACTACGTGGTGATTGGTCAGGATGTATCCATCCTGGCTGACGATTACACCTGAACCCAGACCTTCCGCGCGACGCGGGGGCGGCTGCTGCGGCATCCGGTCACCGAAGAAGTCGCGAAAGAATGGATCGTCCATGAACGGATACTGTTGTGATGGTCTATTCCGCTGCGTCGACCGCACGGTAACGACGGCAGGCGATACCCGGCTGACGACGTCGGCATATGAATTCTGGGATACGTTGGCGACTTCGGTGGCGTTGGGAGCCGACGCTGAATTAGGTGACAAATTGAGCTTACTCTGGCCGTTGCAGCCAGTGAACGAAATCAAAAGAAGGACCGATCCGATAAAGGCGTGTGCGGAAGCAATATTTGCAAGTTTTCTCATCATAATTATTAACTCTCTCTTCAATGAATGTTGAAGGTTGGGTGCCCCTGGGAGCACTAAACCTTCTTGTAATACGTGATTATGCTCTTTGGATGTTTCTACCGTTTTGCGCGCTGCCTCGTGCCAATCGCGCCAACTGTTTGCAGAAGAAGTGCGCTTGCTAGCTCTTTTTTTCGTTTGCGTTCGTGTTGTTTCGTGGATCGCTTGGTCTCGGTCGGCAAAATACGATCCACGAAATACCACGAATCAGCACGAAAGTAGGTGCGAACGCAGGATTATGTTTTCTTAACCAGCATGAGCGCGCGTCAAAGGTGGCGTCGATTTTTTTCGTCTCTTTTTGCGCGGAGGAGGTGCGTACCGGCCCGTGCGTTCCAGGTCGTAGATTGTGTAGCCGGTGTCGAAGAAGTCGCTCGTGGGATTAATACTGTCCACGCTGTAATCAAAGATCCTGCCGTCGCTGCGAACGTACACCGATCCTCGTTTGCTTTGCATGTATTGTTCGGTGGTAAGTAACGCGTATAGATGCTGACGCTGTCCCAATGTGCCCAGCGGGTGAGCGGGAATAAACTCCTGACCATTGGGAAGCTGATAGATGTTTAGTTCCAACAGAACGGCACGGCCAAAGCGCTGAAAACGCGGAACAAAGTTCTCAGGCAGACCGAATCGTTGCCTGGGGGACTTTTTGAGATTCTTCTTGCGGCTGGTCCGGGTTGGAGGTGGCTTACGGACTGCAACGTCCGAAAGATCTACAGCCGCATCTGACTGAATTGCGACGGCGAGATTCTCAAACGAAGGGGCCATATGGGCCAGAGAATCCTGACATGCACGGCGCAGTTGCTCGGAGCCGTCAAGCAAGCCTTCGCTCATCTGCTTAAGCTTGGCGCGGCCAGTGATGACGGCGTCGATCTTCTGGTCCTCGGTCATCTCGGCCCACAAATGATCGCCGACGATTGCCTTCGACATTTCGCCGAGAAGTTTACTTAATTCGCAGAAGCTTGCAAGAATTTTAGAGGCAGGCTGCCAGATCACTCTGTCCGCAGATTACGCAGACGGAGAGGCCAGGACGCAGGCACCAGGAGGCAGGCTGCAGAAGGCGGTTATCGCTTGAAAGGGGAAATAATTGCCGTGAGAGTGAAATGGATTGCGTGGTCCATTACCTGCGGCCTGCCCCTGCCGCCTGTCCCTGTGTTTAACTCGCGCCGCGCGGTTTCCACGCAGCCAGGATAGCGCCGCAGATCAAACACGCCACCAACTGATAGCCGATGCTCAACAAGTATAGTCCCAGCTTGCGTTGTTCAAAGATCACGGTGGGAAGTTGGGTAGTGGCGACAAACCCGAGCCACAACCAGAACGCTGTCTGCAGGCCGCCGGCTACAGTCTTCGCTCCCGTGTACTGGATGAAGTGGGCCAGGATGTAAACGAGCACGAGCGCGGTCACAAACGCCACGACATATTGGCTCCAGTGACTCTGGGCTGCCATCTGTTCTACCTGTGCACGTCCAACTATGTCGACAAAGGTATTGGCAAAGATGAGCCCATACCACAGCCCACCGATTATGAAGTGAACAACTGCGGCGACGATTACCGCTGGATAATTGATCTTCATGGTTCTCCTTTGGGTTGGGGGTTCCGCTTTTTTCTAACGCAAATTGAATAGTCGGTGCTTCTCGACAATTGCGAATGATTGTGGTCGAGTAAAAACCTACAGAATCTCCCTCTCCCTCTGGGAGAGGGTTGGGGAGAGGGCTTGTGACAAATGCAAAAACTGAAATCCAGTAGGGGGCGTCAACTCTAAATGGTTGATGGTGATGAAAGATGCATTCGCGTGTTGACGCTGCCCCAAAATACAAACGGGGTTAGCATCCAAGCAACGCCTACATATTTCTATTCTTTAGGGAGCGTCAACAACCACGCCGCCTCGCAAGGCGCATGCGATTCTTACGCCAGGGTTGACGCCACCTACTAGATCAAGTCTTAAATCTTTTCCCTCAGACCCTCAGCCCGGCCCTCTCCCAAAAGGAGAGGGAGCTAACCATCAGTGAAAGTCGTGTGATGGCGCGGCCGCAACAGTAAACGAGAGTGGGTGAATTCGTTTTGCTTTAACTGAGACCACATTGTCCTGATTTTGCAGGGCGCCTTCAATCAACAGGAAGGGATGGTCCACCAGGACCAGCCTGTTTCTGTCGAAGAGTTGTGGAGTGATGATGATGTTGGCGACTCCGGTTTCGTCTTCCAACGTGAGAAACACAAATCCTTTCGCGGTACCCGGACGCTGCCGCACAATGACCCAACCTCCTACTTTAATCAAGGTCCCATCCGGTGCGTGTTGAATGTCGATCGCGCGCCAAGCGCCCAGCTGGTTCAATTGCGGCCGATGAAAAGCCACAGGGTGACGACCAATCGTTAACCCGGTGCCGCGAAAGTCTGCGTCCATACGTTCAGGACGAGTCATGGGAGAAAGCGGCGAATTCCCATCTTCTTCATGCAACTCTTCGTAGAGTTCCCCTGCCGGCCGCGCGACACGTTCAACCTGCCATAAAGCGTCGCGACGGTGGACTCTGGCGGGGTGTGGGGGGTGGGGTGTAGGGGTTTGGGAATACGGAATCGAATATTGTGTATTGCATAACGACTCTTTCAACACTGGACCGGCTACACCCAACCCCCTAAAACCTACACCCTGATCTATAAAATTCAACGCTCCAACCGCAGCCAATTTACGCAGCTCATCTTTACGCAACTCCGGCACCCGGTGATGTAAATCATCGATGCTCATGAACGGCGATTCTGAGCGAGCGCGGACAATCGCCTGCCCTGATTTCTCACTCAGACCTTTCACATAACGAAGGCCTAGCCTCATCGCCAAGTCTTTTCTGTCCAATATCCAATGTCCAATGTCCTCGGATTTGTCCAATGTCCAATGTCCAATGTCCAATGTCTGTCTATCGTCACTAGTTTGGCCCACCGAGTGTTGAATATCGGCGTGCCCGTCGGAGAGGTCTTCTGTTTCTGACATTGGACTTTGGACATTGGACATTGGACTTCTTCTTTGGACATTGGACATTGGACTTATTCGTTCGATCGTGCAAAGCCAATCCGATCGCATGACGTCAACCGGGAGCACTTCCAACCCATGCCGTTGCGCATCCTTAATGATGGTAAACGGTTGATAGAAGCCCATCGGTTGGTTGTTCAAAATAGCCGCGGTGAATGCTGCCAGGTAATGACACTTCAAATAGGCGCTGGCGTAAGCAATCAAAGCGAAACTGGCCGCATGCGATTCCGGGAAGCCGTAAAGGGCGAATGAGGTGATGGCCAATACGATTTCATCCTGTGCTTTGCGGGCAATTCCGTTGCGGTCCATGCCCCGCCGCAATTTCACTTCAATCTCCTTCATGCGCGCTTCCGAACGTTTAAAACCAAACGCGCGCCGCAGCTCTTCGGCTTCGCCGCCCGAGAAGTCTGCACAGATCATGGCCATCTTCAGCAGTTGTTCCTGAAACAGCGGAACACCCAAAGTCCGACGCAGCACTGGCTCCAGCGACGGATGTGGATAAATCACCTCCGCACGGCCCAGCCTGCGGTTCAAATATGGATGGACCATGTTGCCGACTATCGGGCCGGGACGAATAATCGCTACCTGCACCACGATGTCGTAAAACTTTTGCGGCCGCAGTCGCGGCAGACACGACATTTGCGCACGGCTTTCTACCTGAAACATTCCAATCGTGTCGGCTTTCTGCAAAGTTTGGTAAACCAGTGGGTCGTCCTGCGGGAGATGGGCGAGGTCTACGTTTTCTTTATACGCATCACTAATCAACTCAATGGAATCTTCCAGCACTGCCATCATCCCGAGGCCAAGCAGATCGACTTTGATCAGCCCCAGGTCGGCACAATCTTCCTTGTCCCATTGCACTACAACGCGTCCTGGCATCGCGGCGGGCTCAAGCGGCACCACCGAATCAAGTTGTCCCTGGCAAATGACCATGCCTCCGGAATGTTGGCCCAGATGGCGCGGCAAGTCCTGCACGCGTTGATAAAGTTGAAAAAATTTCTTGATGCGAGGGTTTCGTAAGTCCAGCCCTGCGTCGCGAAATTGTCGTTCAGTTGAATCCTTTGGGTCTTTCCATTCCCACGTATGGACCAACCCGGAAAGCCGGCCGAGTGTGTCGTCATCAAACCCGAGCGCTTTGCCAACCTCCCGCGCCGCCGAACGACCGCGATAGGTGATCACGTTGGCTGTCATTGCCGCGCCGAGCTTGCCATAGCGTTCATAGACATACTGTATGGCCCGTTCACGTTGATCGCCGCTGGGCAAGTCGAGATCGATGTCGGGCCATTCGCCACGTTCTTCCGACAGAAAGCGCTCAAACAAAAGCTCCATGCCGATAGGATCGACCGCGGTGATGCCCAGTGAATAACAGACCGCACTGTTTGCAGCGGAACCGCGTCCCTGAATCAAAATTCCCTGATGCCGGCAAAACTCAACAATGTCCCAAACAATCAGAAAGTAACCTTCGAGCCTCAGCTTTTCTATTAGCAGGAGCTCGCGCTCGATTTGCGGTTGGGCCGCTTCATAAGTCGGTCTACCGTGGCGGCCGGTATAACGACGGCGCGCGCCCTCGGCAGTCCGCTGTCGGAGAAACGACGTCATAGTCTCGCCTGCAGGGACGGGATATTTGGGAAACTCGTAACCCAGATCCTCGAGCGAAAATTCCAGACGTGAAGACAAGTCGACCGTGTTTTGAATTGCTTCCGGCAGATCTGCAAAGATCTGCTGCATGATCTTCGCCGGTTTCAAATAGCGTTCAGAATTTTTAACAAGCAAACGGCCGGCTGTTTCGAGTCGCACGTGATTGCGTATGCAGGTAAACACGTCCGCCACTTCCCTTTGCGCGCGGGTGGCGTGGCAGACGCCGTTGGTAGCGAGCAAGGGCAGATTTAAACGGCGCGCGAGATCAACTACTGCCTGATTGCGTGCTTCCTCTTCACGATTGAAATGCCGTTGGAGCTCCGCATAAACATTTCCCTTCCCGAAGATTCCTACGAGTGATTCGGCGATCCTCTGCGCGCCGTCTGTATCTGTTTGGTGAAATGCTTTTGCGAGTGGTCCATCTGCCTCGCCTGTCAGACAAATCAATCCTTCAGCGTGTGCTGCCAGCTCATCCAGGCTTACTGCACACTCGCCCGGCTTTGCATGTTTCGGCACACGCAACTTCATCAAGGTGATCAGACGACAAAGGTTTTGGTAACCCACGCGCGACCGAACCAGCAAAGGGAGCGAGAAAGTAGATTTTTGTCCAATGTCTAATGTCCAATGTCCAAAGTCCGGGTGCTTGTCCAATGTCCAATGTCCAATGTCCAATGTCTGTTTATCGCCAACAGCTTGGTCCAGCGGAAGTTGACCATCGGAGTTCGCGTTGGATAAGTCTTCTGTTTTTGACATTGGACATTGGACATTGGACATTGGACTTCTTCTTTGGACATTGGACATTGGACTTCCTGGTGGACTTTGAACTGTAATTTCGGCGCCAATATGTGCCTTAATGCCATTCTTCCTGGCCGATAGATGAAATCTTGGACTTCCGTACACGCCGTCGCGATCAAGTAGCGCCATCGCCGGCATTTCAAACTCCAACGCCGCGGCAATCAACTCTTCCGGCACGGATGCACCTTCAAGAAAACTGAATGCCGACCGAGAATGAAGCTCGATGTAACCAGTGGGCAGTGAGCAGTGCGCAGTGGGCAGTGTTTTTTCTTTGTCGAATTTCATCCTGCGTTAACCTTTTTCTTTCTGCTCACTGCCTACTGCTAGTCATAACTTCCTTCCACGAACCACACGCCGCTGCGCGCCTCACGATAGATGCGATAAAGCGTCTGCGTTGATGACACGTTTGACTGACTTAATTGACTTGATTGACTTGATTGAATAGCCACGTCCCAATCATCCCGCGCCCACATGTCCGATCGCCACCAGTCACCCGTTGTGCGCCATGGACCAGCAACACCAACTACCTTTCCATAAACGCTCCTGGTTTTGTCCCACGCACTAACCTCTGTAGGACGTCCCCGTTGCGTCTGCACCAGCGCACGCAGCGCCGGCCGAAAAATCCGGAACCCAAGCCATGGCTGCTTTGATTGCTGACTGCTGATTGCTGATTGCTGATTACCCTCTGCCCTTTGCCCTTTGCCCATCTTCTTTTCCTTCAACACAAACCGCTTCATGCGAAAGGCATCTGGTCGATGCGTATCTAACAGCTCCGCCGCGCCGATGTTTGCCACGCCGACTAATTTCGCAAGTCGCGCCAGGGTCAGTTCCAACTTCGCTGGTTCTGGCGCCAGCGGAATAAACAGCCCTGACTGCAACAAGCGCGGTTTGACTGGCTCGCAATTTATGGCGACCGCGATGACTGCTGAGGGTGGTGGATGCGCTTCTGTTTCCAGTAACAAAAGTTTTAGAAACACTTTGTGATCGCGCATCGGGTAAGGCAGGTTTAGTTTGAGCTCATGTAACTCTTTCTTTTCCAATTTCAGTTGGACATGAATGGAATTCGTGGCTAACGCATAAGCATCCAAACTCGCGCAAATCTGATTTAGTAAGCGCGCAAAAATAAACGATAAAGGCTCGAGCTCGGCGATGGGATATTCCAGCTCGAAGGAGTTGGAGAATTCCGGCGAGGGCGACTTGATTTTCAGATGGCGGTCTGTTTTTCCCGCAGCCAGTAGTTGTAACTTCAATCCATCCTGACCCAAACGTTCTGAAACTCCGGCGACGGGTAGTTCGGCAAAATCTCGAAACGTGTGGACGCCCCAGAGTTTTAGCGTTTCGATAATTTCTATCGCGCGTTTTTCTTCAAGTCCGGCTAACGAATGCTGAATACATTTGACCGGGAGGGCGCCTAGACAGGTTAGTTCTTCGCCGGGAGCTGTGAACGTGATGCCCTCACAAAACCTGGCGGCGTGAATGGCGGCATCGGGATTGGCAGCTAGTGCAACGTTGACCTTGCATCCCAACCCGCCTCGCTCAGGATTGGGGACCGCAGTCTTCACAATCTCTTGGCCGAGCTGATAAGCCGAGCCAAACAGCAGTTCACAGCCTTCCACGTCGATGACGACAGTGTCTGTGGCCGTCTCTTCCACGACAGGGGAAAAGGCGTAGGCAAAGTTCGCCAGAGAGACTTCCGGCGGAATAGACTGACCATAAATCGCGGCAAACATCGCACTTCTTCAGACTTTTGGAATGGGGTAAACCGTGAGGTGAAGATTAGCGAAAATTACCGAAAATTGTCAAGGCTGTTGCGGAAGTTCGGGCGGCGGTGTGGGATGAGGTCAGTACCACCTGCGGTAGCGGGTGGGTTTATACGGTTTAGGCCCGAAGGGCCTGTTTAAAAACTTCCACTAGCTCGAATTTGAACATCTCCCTCGGCGTTCAGATAAACCGGCCGCCGGCATTCAACCTGGAAAGACAAACCACGTAACAGATTTGCATGCGGAAATAACGTGTATTGCGATTGAAGGGCGATAGGGTCAGCCGGCTTACGAGAGACAACTGATAAACCGTGACGGGGCTGAGAAGATGCCCGCGTTTGAACGGACGAAGACCACACGCACGTTTCCTGATTAAGTTCTAAAGCTAAAGCGGCCCTCGAACCGACGCAACTCTCTTCCGTGATTACAATCATGGCGGTCGACGTAGCCTCCAAAGTGCGCCGGAAGCGATACCACCAGGAAGATATGATTCGCTTGGCGGATTTAGCAGGGACATCTCCCAGATCAAGTATCACGACGCCAAACCCGCCGGCTTGCAATAACAAATCAGTAGCTTTAAATGCGTGTTCCAGATTGTTGTTGCAACGAACCCATAGCATGCAGTCAAGATTGATCCCCGCCTGTGACGCCGTGCGTGGATCGAAGACATCGTTTATATCGATCAACGCACAAACTTCTTCATGCGTGGTAGCGTGGGCCAGGGCTGAAAGTAGAAAGGTAGTCCGTCCCGAAGATGCGTGACCAAAAATTTCGGTTATCGCGCCGCGAGGTAGTCCACCTTCAATAAACTCGTCGATTTGCGTAATGCCTGTCGAAGTTATTTCAGCCGGTCTTTTCTCGTGTAGCTTGAAGGCTGAACTAAACCGCGAGCTGATCTCCGATTCAATCTCCGCTTTTGAAAATGCTGCTCTCATGTTTATAACTCCGCGCGGGCTTTGCACAAAAACTCACGTTCGTGTTGTTTCGTGTAATTTCGTCGATAGATTTTGGTGTTAGACTTAAAGCGATCCACGAATTAACACGAACAACACGGCTTGTCTGATCTGTGCTACGCGTTTATCCGTGGCTATATTTCCTCGACTAATGTCACGAAAATCCTCCGAACGATCTGCCGCAGACTTCTTTCCAAACAAAATAACTCTGCCTGCTTTGCGCGCCGCTGCCGCGGATTGCAAAGGTTGCGATCTTTGGAAACGTGGTACCCAAACCGTCTTCGGCGAAGGTGGTCGTCGAGCAGTTGTCCTGTTTGTTGGTGAACAGCCAGGCAACGAAGAAGATCTGACGGGCAAACCTTTCGTGGGCCCTGCGGGTCGCTTGTTTGATAAAGCGCTGGAAGAAGCCGGCATCGATCGCAAACAAACGTACGTCACCAATGTTGTCAAACATTTCAAGTGGGAACCGCGCGGCAAACGTCGCATCCACAAAAAGCCAAACGCGCTGGAGATTGCCGCCTGTCGTCCGTGGCTTGAAGCAGAAGTTGCGGTCGTAAAACCAACAGTGATTGTGGCGCTTGGCGCTACCGCCGCCCAGACCTTGCTCGGTCCAAAGTTTCGCGTAACTAAACAACGCGGTGAACTCTTTGAATCCACGCTTGCCCCTTATGTCATGGCCACCGTTCATCCATCCTCGATTCTGCGAGCGCCTGACGATGAAACGCGGCGCTTGGAATATCGCCTCTTCGTGAACGACCTCAAAAAACTCGCCAAGGTAATCAAGTAGAACCGGCATCCTGCCTGACTAATATTTATTCGTCGCGGGCATTCACAGGCCCGCAGGGCCGGCAGTTAATAGCCACGGCCTTACGGCCGTGGATCAATCGCAAAAAAACCTTTGAGGCCTGAAGGGCCGACACTTCAATAGCCGATAATTTATCGAGCACTCTTACTGCCGCCCCTTCGGGGCTCGCTCTTTTCATGACTTCAATCCGCGGCCTTACGGCCGTGGCTACTGACTGACGGCCCTGCGGGCCTAAAACGTTTCGCAGAGAGTCTTTTCGCACCTGTCAGAGCGCCACGCGCTACCGCAGGTGGTACTGACCTCACCGCACAAAAGCCGGGCATCACCAGGGACTCTAAAATCTACTTGACTCCCATCTCTCATTTCGCTAATATTCGCCTAATTTTCGGTTCAAGGCGAAAATACCACGATCGCTCATCTTGAGCAAGGTTTTTTAGCGCGAAAGGAAGGACGATGGCAGTAACAGCCCGGCAAAGACAGGTCTACGAATTCATTTCTCGTTATCACGAGGCGAACAACCAGCCCCCGACGATCGCCGAGATAGGAAAGCAATTCCAGATGTCTTCACCTGCCAGTGTGCACAGTATTCTGTCGGCCCTTGAGCGTGAGCAACTCATTAAGCGAATTCCAAACGTGAGCCGTGGCATCGAAATCATCCGTCAGGAAAGCGATGGGGAAGAAACCGATGTTCCTTTGTTAGGGCTGGTGGCGGCAGGTCAACCGATTGAAGCGATTCTCGCGCATGAAACCGTTTCTGTTCCTAAGAACATGCTGGGGCGCGGGCGAATGTTTGCTTTACGAGTTCGTGGCGATTCGATGATTGATGAAAATATCCAGGACAACGACATCATCATTGTGTCGTCGCAGCAGACAGCAGAAAACGGACAGATGGTAGTGGCGTTAATCGATGGCGCTTATGCGACGGTGAAGAAGTTTTATCGCGAACCTGAATACATACGGCTGGAGCCGGCCAATCCTCAGTTCAAACCAATCTTTATCAAAACGCCCGGCCGCGTTCAGTTGCAAGGCGTGGTGCGTGGGCTCATTCGTAGCTATCAACCCTCAACTCAAACGTAATTTAATGCGATGCCTGCCGAAGAAGATCGCATATCTACGAAGCAACGTCGCCGACGTGTCGCTTTGCGCTTTTGCGTTGACCGATTGCGTTGTGGAAATTGAATCACGATCGGCGAGGTATCTTCGCGCGGTCCATCGGACGGCTTTGGAACTAGCGGTGCCAAATCTATTTGGACCACATATCGGCGGTTATTGGCTGACGCCGGTCCAACTCGAACAACTGCGAATGTTGCCCGAATGCTATCCATCAAGCGAAAGCAAGTTTGTAAGGCATGCCGTGGAAGCCTACTTGTCGGCCCAGGTTTGCGGCTTGCCGCCGCACAGTGCGGTGAGGCTTGCCTCACCGGGCGACAGACATTTTAAGATTCGCGAGGCTCAGCCTCGCGGAAGGTCTTAATGAAATTGCCTCACGGTAAGCCAGAGGCTTACTGCACTGTGCGGCGGCAAGCCGCATGGCACACGCTGTCACCCGGAAGGTAACAACTTTTCCTTCCCTGCCTTTCCCTTTCGAAAAACGACAAGCGCAATCCCCAGAATAATCATCGCCCCACCCGCAAGCGTTCTCCAGTTGAGTTCTTCGTTCAAAATCAATACTCCCAACATGACAGCGATGATTGGTGTCACGAGAGCTACCAGCATCGTGTTGGTTACATCCATGTGTTGGACCAGCCAGTAGTACAGGAGGAACGCCACCACTGTTCCCACGATGGCGAGATAGAAAAGAGAAACGATCGCCATCCCGGTCCATCTAAAGCTTAACGGGTTACCTTCAATGGCGATTCCGATCAGCAGCAGAGGCACAAGGCCGACAATCATCTGACCGAAAGCCAGTACCGCAGGCTCCATATTTCCGCCGCGACTCTTCACCAGCACATTCGCATAGGCTGCGCACGCCGACCCGACCACCAGCCCAGCACTACCGGCCAAGGCTCCGGTCCCTGCGACACTCAACTGATTCGAAAAGATGACGGCCACTCCCGCCACGCCGAGTACGACTCCGAAAATCTTTGCCGTAGTCATCTGTTCGCCTGGCAGATAGAAATGAGCAATAACCAACCCGAACACAGGTATTGTGGCTTGCAGCAGCGCGGCCAGGCCTGACGAAACGTACTGTTCACCCCAGAAAACAAGTCCGTAGTTAAGCGTGAAAGACAAGATGCCGGTGACCGCAAGTAACGTCCAATCCTTGCGTGAGCGCGGCAACCGTATCCGGCGTGCAGTAATAATCGCGAAAAGGATGAGTGAGGCGATTACGAAACGAATACCCGCGAAGGTAAAAGGCGGCAGATCTTCAAGGCCAAGCTTAATGAATAACCAGGTTGACCCCCAGATAACACATAGCAATAACCAAACGACGCGTGACCTCATAAGGAAACTATCCGCAGATTACGCCGACTAGGCAAACAGCAGACAGCAAAGAGCAAACAGCGCAAACGTCGATGATTTATGGGACTACCTTCATTGTGGTGATCCATTCCAAGTACTAAAGACGGCCAACCATGTACTGTTTGCTGTTTGCTGTCTGCTGTTTGCTGTCTGCTGTCTGTGAATCTGCGTAACCTGCGGATAAAAGTCCCTGGTGGTTACTGCGGAGCACCCTCCAGTTTAATTATCGCGAACGCTGCACCCTGTGGGTCAGTCAGAATCGCGAAACGACCGATACCGGGGATGTTATCAGCGGGTTTCATCACAGTCGCTCCCAGCTCAGTTGCTTTTTGAACTTTCGCGTCACAGTCGTCAACTGCGAAATACACCAGCCAATTCGGTGGAATGTTCCCCATCTCCGGAGTAATTTGAAGCATGCCGGCAGTTGGCCGGCCGCCCTGGGTAAACATCGTGTACTCCATTGGGCCAAAGTTTTGTACGTCTTTACCCCACCCAAAAAGTCCGGTGTAAAAATCAGCCGCGGTGTTGGTAGCCGGCGTCATGAGTTCGTTCCAGCAAAGCGATCCCGGCGCGTTCACCAGAGCTGCCCCCTTGTGCTGCTTTGCTTGCCAAAGTGAAAAAACAGCTCCGGTTGGATCTTTAATTACCGCCATTCGTCCATGTTCCATCACATCAAAAGGTGGCTGCATGATGGTGCCGCCAAGCGTTTGCGCTTTGGCAGCAGTATCGTCCGCGCTCTCAGTGGAGGCATACGACATCCAGTGTGGAGGTATTCCCATGGCACTCATGTCGGCCATCATCTTGTAAAGCGCGCCTACCTGCTTACCGTCGAGCGTTAACATTGTATAGACCATGCCAGGACCCATCGGATTGTCTTCAAAACCCCAGCCGAACAATTCGGTATAAAACTTCTTCGCGGCGTCGCCATCAGAGGTCGCTAATTCAACCCAACAAAAAGTTCCCGGCGCATACTCCGGCGTCTCCTGCATTCGTGCTTCAGTCATGAATTTATCTCCTTGAGCGGACGCGCAAAAACTCAAGGGAGACGGGAGAGCGTTGCGCGT
Organism: Blastocatellia bacterium; assembly: GCA_963786645.1. Lineage (GTDB taxonomy): Bacteria > Acidobacteriota > Blastocatellia > Pyrinomonadales > Pyrinomonadaceae > PSRF01. The sequence goes on along the minus strand of CAWAZW010000008.1, from coordinate 160,835 downwards.
TTTTATTGTTTGGAACGATTGGGCTGATGATAACGCTGATGTGCAAAAACGGAAAGCGCCACCTCCAGCAAGCTGAAAGTAGCGCAATCCGTTTCCTAAAAAAACCGAAGTTTAAATAGGATGGCAGTTTCGCATGTACACACTACGCTGCCGATTTTATATCCCGAGGATCCACTGGCGGTCAGCCTGATCTCCGGTCAGCACACGGATTGCTTTCACAATCCTCGCGTTCTTGCGAACGCGGTGCCGTTAGGTTTTTGTTGTGGTGGCTTTTCCTCCACCTCCGGTTACGACCCGGCAACGTCGACTCAACTTGCGTTGAATCATTCGCCCCCTTCGGCGGGTCCTCTTCCAAAGGGTGCCACTCGTTTTTATTCGAGTGGCTCGAGAAAGCCTCGCAGCTTCCTCTAGCAAAGCCTTTCGGCTTCGACTTAGGGCGTCATTAGAATTAACAGACCGCTGTTAATTCTCTCGCACTGTGCGTCACCGCACTGATTGCCGATCCCTTCGTCGGTCTCGAAGGCCGTGACCTTCGTGACAGGAAGGTTTATACGCGAATGCTTTTTTTAGATCAAATTTCTGTGTGTTTTATTTTTGAATCGTGTGCAGAAAAAACTTGACTCGCAAAATTGCTGGGTTTTTTCTTAGTTACACGCCACTTTTTTCATTTGAAATTCGTGTCGCTAGAATTTTCCTTTCTCGGTGCCTTCAATACTCGCAAGCAAAAGATTGCTTTTTCTTTCATAGCTAACACGTTGTGGGAAATCGTGAGTCAGATTTTCAAACGTGAGTTTCGCCGGCGTAAATTCTTTGAGCGGAAACCGCACCTGGGCGCCGCCCTGGGGTTGCGGAAGGAAGGAAAGACTGCCGTTTTCCTCGCGAAACTGCATAAACTCGAAAGTAACCGTGCGATTATCTTTTACCGTGCGACCCAGTCCGAGCATTGACGTACCTGCGGGTTTAGACCACATTTCTTCTATTACCGCCGCACCCTGACGACCTTCCCAGCAACCGCTTAACCATGAAAGGCTGTCGAGCGAGGCTTGAGTTTGACCCATAGCCACGTGTGCACTTCCAATTAACAGAAGTACGATTGTTATATGCCGTATTGACATCTATTCTCCTTCAGATTCTTCGCGGATTTCGGCGAGCGCCGTTTCGATCAGTTTTTGTACTCGCGTCATTTCTTCATTACTGGAGTATTTTGTCCTCGGCCAGAAGAATCCTCTTAATCCGTCCCCCTTTCTTCGAGGGACAATGTGGACGTGTAAATGAGGAACGCTCTGGCTGACTCGATTGTTCATTGCAACGAAAGAGCCTTCGGCTTCCAACGCCCTTTCTACCGCCTGAGACATGAGTTGTACGCTCTGAAAAACCGGCGCCACCAATTTCGTCGGCAGATCTGACAGGGTCTCGAAATGTTCTTTGGGCACCAACAAGCAATGGCCGGGAAACAGCGGTCGATGATCCAGAAAAGCGAATGTCAGGTCGTCTTCAAAGACAACGTTCGCCGAGAGTTCATTACTGATGATCTTGCAGAATATGCAACCAGTTGGCATGTGCTTAGAATTTTTCGCAAAGCATTCTAAGATAGTATCGACCCGGTGAGCACGGAAAACAGAGATTACTATGAAACGGTCGTGAGCCAACTCGAGCAGTTAGGCTTGCTGCTTCAATCTGATTTAAAGCTGCCGAGTGTTTGCACTTTGATTACAGGCGAGCCGATTAAAGGTTCGTGGTGGCCGCATCCGATGGCGCAAACGATATTTCAGGTTAACGAACGGCTCGATGATCATCCGGACGTAATCATCACAAAGCTGGTCTCGAACAAAGTGACGTTTGTTCACCGCAAGCTTTGGCCGGAACTCTTCGCAATCGGTTCGTCACGTGAATCCTGGCAGATGCTAAAGCTGTCTGCTTCGGCAAAAGCGCTTCTGAAGATGGTCGATGCTGAAGGCGCGGTTAGCACCGCCAAACGGATTAATGTGGAAAGACCCGGGGATGCTGCGCGGGAGTTGGAACGAAAACTCCTGGTCCATTCAGAACAGTTCCATACTGAAACCGGCAAACACGCGAAGCGACTGGAGACATGGGAGCACTGGGCGAAGCGCGCCGGAATATCGTCCCCCGGCATCACCGCAGGAGATGCGAAAAAGAGATTTGAAGAGATAGTGCAAACCCTGAATGAAGAATTTAACGGGAAGGGTACGCTTCCGTGGCAAAGTAAGGAATGACTTCGATAGTTACTCGTTGCGGCTTTGCCGCATCCGGTGCGGAAAGGCTCTGCCTTTCCGTCCGCGTACCCCCCTTTTACGGCTCACGCCGGTCGGACTGCCTTCTGAAAAGCTTTCGTGTTGAGCGTATTCAGCACTTCGTTTTTTTTAACCCAACCTCTGCGCGCGATACCAACTCCATATTTCAGATTATTAAGTGCGCCGGTGGAGTGCGCATCAACGGAAATCACGAACTTGATTTTTCGCTTCCGCGCTTCGCGTATCCAACGTGGTTCCATATCCAGGCGATAGGGGTCGCCGTTGATTTCGATGGCTGCTCGCGAATCGGCGATCACGTCCAGGATCTTTTCAATGTCACATTCAAACGGAGGCCGGCGCTGAATCAAACGGCCGAGAGCGTGGCCCCAGATTTTGAAAACCGGCTCACGCATGGCAGTGACTATACGTTTCGTCATCTTTTCAGAATCCATTTTGTAGCGCGAATGGATGCTGGCAACAATGACGTCAAACTGTTCAAGAATCTTGTCGGGGTAATCCAGATGACCGTTAGCCACAATGTCGGATTCGGTGCCTCGCAGTATTTTCACCTTCACCTTTTCCTGCACCGCAGCGATCTCATCCCATTGCCGTTCCAGCTGGTCGAGTGTAACGCCGCCAGCATAAAACGCCGTTGGTGAATGGTCCGTGATGGTGATGTACTTCATCCCCATTGCTTCAGCCGCCAGCGCCATTGCTTCCACGGAATGTTTGCCGTCAGAGTAAGTTGTATGGCAATGGACCATCCCCTGGATATCGCCAAGCTCGACAAGATTATCGGGGAGTTTGCCTGCCAAGGCAGCTTCAATTTCGCCCTGATCCTCGCGCAGTTCGGGCGGTATGTATTGCATTCCCAATCGCTTGTAAATCGCGGCCTCCGCCAACTCGATGGGCGACAATGTCGTAGTCTGAATCGCAGACGTGGCGGGGCGCTTCCGCTTCTTCCTTTCGCTGTCAACCTTCAAGAGTTTTGCGACGTGTGCGGGCGAACCGGTTTCCGTAATTAGTGCCAGGGCAAAATCATCAGCAGCTACCGCAGTGACCGAGACCCTTGCGCCTTCTGCGAGCAACACGTCGCAAGTGCTATTGGTCTGCCCTGTTACTTGAACAATTAGGGGAAAGTTCAGGAAGTGTTTGATTACCGCAGAGGGCTTGCCGGCGACCACCACAAACCTGATCGTGCCAACAGTTTCTTTCCAACGACGAGCTGAACCGGCAAGCGCTACCTCTGAAACGCCACGTCCAGTTTGCAAGTAATCACTGATTGTTCCAGCGATGGCTTGGGCGTGATGGATATGCAGCCGGCGTTCTCGTTTTTCCGTTTGACGCTTATCAGCAAGTGTCTCAAGCAATCGTTGTTCGCTCTTTGGGCCAAAGCCCTTGAGTTCGCTGATACGTCCCGCTTCCGCCGCCGCCTTCAATTCGGCCAGCGACGAAATGCCGAGCGCGTCGTGTAGCATTCTGATCTTCTTGATGGAAAGACCGGGAACGCCCGAAAGCTCCATGATTCCCGGCGGAAAGTCTTTCTTTAGCCCGCGCAATACTGAGGATTCACCGGTTAAGTAGAGTTGTTCAACTTGCGAAGCCAGGGCATTACCGATGCCGCGCATGGAAGTCAAGCTGTTTTCGCGAATCACGTCGCCGAGGTTGTCGCGCATTCCGGCAATCACGCGCGCGCCAGTCTGGTAAGCACGGGCTTTAAAGCGATCGGTGCCACCCTTCAACTCCAGCAGCGCCGCAATTTCTTGCAGCGCGGCTGCGATAGCAAACTTGTCGAGTTGCTGATTTTTCTTCTTAGGCATTACGAATCGTGTACCAAGTCATCGTTGCGAATGTTTTACAGCTTGCACAAAAAGTCACCCCAACGAGTAAGTTCAATCCGCGGTAACGCTTGGTTTCGTGTTAGTTCGTGTTGATTCGTGGATCGCTTTAAGTCCAACGCCAAGAACTATCCACGAAAATTACACGAAGACGAGCGGGCGAGACGCCCGCGATCCCAGTAACAGGTTGCCTGGTAACCAGGAACGTCGTCTAATTCACCGCCCATGATCGCCTGACACTTCTTAAATGGCACTATAATCCTTTTGCCTCGAAATCAGGACATAGAACTATGCCTATAGCCAGCATCAATCCGGCAACCGGTGAAACAATAAAAACTTTCGAGCCCTTCGATTCGCGTCAGGTTGAAGAGAAACTTCAGCAATCGTCGGAGACATCTCGTAGCTATCGCAAGACGTCTTTCGCCGAACGATCTGGCTGGATGCTTCGTGCTGCTGAAATCCTGGAAAACGAGAAGAATGATTTTGCGCGGTTGATGACGGTAGAAATGGGGAAGCCCATCAAGGGCGCCATCGGTGAAATCGAAAAATGCGCGTTGGTTTGCCGGTATTACTCTGACAACGCAAAGCAACATCTCAAGGACCAACTGGTCCAAACCGACGCCACCCGAAGCTACGTGTGCTTCCAACCGCTTGGTCCGGTGCTAGCCATCATGCCGTGGAATTTTCCGTTTTGGCAGGTGTTCCGCTTCGCAGCGCCCGCTCTGATGGCCGGCAACGTTGGACTTCTGAAACACTCTTCCAATGTCCCACAGTGTGCATTAGCCATCGAAGACATCTTCCGGCGCGCAGGCTTTCCGGACGGCGCCTTTCAGACTCTGTTAATAGGAACAGACGCTGTGAAAGGTGTAATTGAAGACCGGCGCGTTGTGGCCGTAACGCTGACCGGGAGTGAGGGCGCGGGACGAAGCGTTGCCGCTATTGCAGGTAAACAGATCAAGCCGACGGTCCTGGAACTTGGCGGCAGCGATCCCTTCATCGTGATGCCATCCGCCGATGTACAGACTGCGGTAAAGACGGCCGTACGGTCGCGCACCATCAACAACGGGCAATCCTGTATCGCCGCCAAACGATTCATCGTAGCTGACCAAATCTACGAGCAGTTTGAACGTGACTTCGTTAACGAAATGAAATCGCTTCGGGTCGGAGATCCCATCAATGAATCAACCGACATCGGCCCTCTGGCGACCGGCCAAATTCTTAAAGATGTCGACGAGCAGGTGAAAACGTCCGTTGCGGCCGGCGCTGTTATCCTGACTGGCGGAAAGCAGCTCGACCGCCCAGGTAATTTTTACGAGCCGACCGTCCTTGCAAACATTCCCAAAAACTCGCCGGCGTATTCAGAGGAAGTCTTCGGGCCTGTGGCGATGCTCTTCCGCGTAAAAACCATTGACGAAGCAATCGGCCTGGCAAACGACACCACGTTCGGGCTGGGGGCGGCAGCCTGGACAGACGACATGGCCGAACAGGAACGCTTTATCGAAGAAATTGAGGCAGGGTGCGTCTTTATAAACGCCATGGTCGCCTCCGACCCTCGGTTGCCCTTTGGCGGCGTCAAGCACTCCGGTTATGGGCGGGAATTGTCCGAGTTTGGCATACGCGAATTCGTAAATGTGAAGACTGTATGGATCAAGTAATCACGGGGTAAGGGGGAAAAGGGGAAGGGGTAATGGGACCCCTTTTGTAACAAGCGCGTTCCCCTAACCCGTCTCACGGCGAGGGAGGGATTCCTTTCCCTACCGCGAGAAAGCAAACGAAACTGAGTTTACAGAAGCATACTCTCAAGGTGTAAAATGACTCTCGCAGCGATGTTTAGGCATTTCTGCATCCCCCACTTCAGTAAAAGTCCCCCCGGCTTCTGATCTTCAACACGGCGCCCTGTGTTGGTCGCGCCATTGTGTCCCTGAGACATCGTCCCGACGCCATGGCCAATCTTTGCTCCATCCTCTCTCCATCTCGAACGAACCCGGAAGGAAACAATGCGAACCCAAACCCTGACAACAGATTCCCTGAATACTAAGTTGCTGCTGAAGGCCCTGGTGGCTTTCAAGAAAGGCGACTTTTCTGTCCGTCTGCCTGGTGAATGGACCGGCGAGGCGGGAAAGATTGCGGACACGCTCAACGACATTATCGAACTGAGCGACAAGACCGCTAAAGAGGTCGAGCGCGTGAGCCGCGTCGTCGGCAAGGAAGGCAAGATCGTGCACCGCGCCTCTGTTCCGGCGGCGTCCGGATCATGGCTGCGACTGGTTGATTCAACAAACCTGCTGATTGACGACATGGCGCGCCCCACGAGTGAAATGGCACGCGTGATCGGCGCGGTCGCGAATGGCGATCTTTCCCAAAGGATGGCGCTGGAAGTCGAAGGCCGCGCGCTGAAGGGCGAGTTTCTGCGCACGGTCAAGATCGTCAACTCCATGGTCGACCAGCTGAGTTCATTCGCTTCCGAAGTTACGCGCGTGGCGCGCGAAGTGGGTACGGAAGGAAAGCTGGGCGGCGAAGCCAAAGTAAAAGGGGTAGCGGGAACCTGGAAAGATCTTACGGACAGCGTTAACTCGATGGCCAGCAACCTGACCAGCCAGGTGCGCAACATCGCCGAAGTCACAACCGCCGTTGCCAATGGTGACCTCTCCAAGAAAATCACGGTCGACGTCAAGGGCGAGATTCTCGAACTTAAGAACACCATCAACACGATGGTGGACCAGTTGAATTCGTTCGCTTCGGAAGTGACGCGCGTGGCGCGTGAAGTAGGTACTGAAGGAAAACTCGGCGGGCAAGCGGATGTGCGCGGGGTAGCAGGAACGTGGAAAGACCTCACCGACAACGTGAACTCGATGGCCAGCAACCTCACGGGCCAGGTGCGTAACATCGCCGATGTAACCACCGCGGTTGCCAACGGCGACCTCTCCAAGAAAATTACAGTCGACGTCAAAGGTGAGATTCTCGAACTCAAGAACACCATCAACACGATGGTGGACCAGTTGAACTCGTTTGCCTCGGAAGTTACGCGCGTGGCGCGTGAAGTAGGTACTGAAGGAAAACTCGGCGGACAGGCGCAGGTGATTGGTGTAGCCGGAACATGGAAGGATCTTACCGACAACGTAAATTTCATGGCCGGCAATCTTACCGGTCAGGTTCGTAACATCGCCGAAGTCACCACAGCAGTAGCCAACGGCGACCTTTCCAAGAAGATCACGGTAGACGTCAAGGGCGAAATTCTTGAACTGAAAGACACCATCAACACGATGGTGGACCAGCTCAACGGTTTCGCGTCGGAAGTTACGCGCGTGGCGCGCGAAGTAGGTTCGGAAGGAAAGCTCGGAGGACAGGCTGAGGTTAAAGGCGTGGCCGGAACGTGGAAGGACCTCACTGACAGCGTGAACCTGATGGCCGGAAATCTAACCGGACAAGTGCGCAATATCGCCGAAGTCACCACGGCAGTCGCAAATGGCGACTTGTCCAAGAAGATCACAGTCGACGTTAGGGGCGAAATTCAGGAGCTGAAAGACACGATCAATACGATGGTGGACCAGCTCAACGGTTTCGCGTCGGAAGTTACGCGCGTGGCGCGTGAAGTAGGTACGGAAGGACAACTGGGCGGCCAGGCTGATGTGCGCGGTGTTGCGGGAACGTGGAAAGACCTGACTGACAGCGTGAACTTTATGGCCGGCAACCTGACCAGCCAGGTGCGCAACATTGCCGAAGTTACGACGGCAGTAGCTAACGGCGACTTGTCGAAGAAGATCACCGTCGACGTTAAGGGTGAAATTCTCGAGCTGAAAGACACTATCAACACGATGGTCGATCAGTTGAGCTCATTCGCTTCTGAAGTTACGCGCGTGGCGCGCGAAGTAGGTACCGAAGGACGGCTGGGTGGTCAGGCGCAAGTGATGGGTGTGGCCGGCACCTGGAAAGACCTTACCGACAACGTGAACTTTATGGCCGGCAATCTGACCGGCCAGGTACGCAACATCGCCGAAGTCACCACCGCAGTCGCCAACGGCGACCTCTCCAAGAAAATCACGGTCGACGTCAAGGGCGAGATTCTGGAACTCAAGAACACCATCAATACGATGGTGGACCAGTTGAACTCTTTCGCTTCGGAAGTTACGCGCGTGGCGCGTGAAGTAGGTACTGAAGGAAAACTCGGCGGCCAGGCGGATGTGCGCGGCGTGGCAGGAACGTGGAAAGACCTCACCGACAACGTGAATTCGATGGCCAGCAACCTCACCGGCCAGGTGCGTAACATCGCCGAAGTTACTACGGCGGTCGCGAAAGGTGACCTCTCCAAGAAAATCACGGTCGACGTCAAGGGTGAGATTCTCGAACTCAAGAACACCATCAACACGATGGTGGACCAGTTGAACTCGTTTGCCTCGGAAGTTACGCGCGTGGCGCGTGAAGTAGGTACTGAAGGAAAACTCGGCGGACAGGCTGATGTACGTGGCGTCGCCGGAACATGGAAAGACCTGACCGACAACGTGAACTCGATGGGTAGCAACCTGACGGACCAGGTGCGCGGCATCGCCCGCGTTGTTACCGCAGTCGCGAATGGCGATCTGGAACGCAAGCTGACGGTGGAAGCGAAAGGCGAAATTGCCGAACTCGCCGACACCATCAACAACATGACGGACACGCTGGCGACGTTTGCCGATCAGGTGACGTCGGTGGCGCGCGAGGTAGGCGTTGAAGGAAAACTGGGCGGCCAGGCAAACGTGCCGGGCGCTGCCGGCACATGGCGCGACCTAACGGATAACGTCAACGGGCTGGCTGCGAATCTGACTACGCAGGTACGCGCGATCGCGGAAGTATCAACGGCGGTGACCAAGGGCGACCTGACCCGGTCCATTACGGTTGAAGCGCAGGGCGAAGTCGCGGCGTTGAAAGACAACATCAACGAGATGATTCTCAATCTCAAAGATACGACGCAGAAGAACATGGAGCAGGATTGGCTCAAGACCAATCTGGCTCGCTTTACACGCATGCTCCAGGGCCAACGCGACAAGACCACAGTTGCGCAGATGGTACTGTCAGAGTTGGCGCCGCTGGTTGATGCGCAACAAGGCGTCTTCTATGTAAACAACAGCAGTAACGGGCAGCCGGTGATGAAGCTTCTCGGAGGCTACGCATACAAGAAGCGCAAGAACCTGGCGAATGAATTTAACGCGGGCGAAGGATTAGTTGGCCAGTGCACTTTAGAGCGCGAACGAATTCTCGTTACCAATGTGCCGACGAACTATGTCTACGTTTCTTCCGGCTTAGGCGAGGCGCCGCCAAATAACATCGTCGTGCTACCGGTATTGTTTGAAGGCGACGTGAAGGCTGTCATCGAACTCTCCACCTTCAACACATTCAGCGACACGCACCTTACCTTCCTCGATCAGTTGACCGAAAGTATCGGTATCGTTCTGAACACGATCGAAGCCAACACGCGAACTGAAGATCTGCTGCAGCAATCGCAATCGCTGGCCGCAGAACTACAAAGCCAGCAGGACGAACTGAAGAAAACCAACGAGCAGCTCGAGCAACAGGCCGAGTCGCTGCGTGAATCGGAAGAGCTGTTGAAGAGCCAACAGGAAGAGCTGCAACAGACCAACGAAGAGCTTGCAGGAGAAAGCGGAGCTGCTTGCCCGGCAGAAGGCCGAAGTCGAGGCCAAGAACCGCGAAGTCGAGGAAGCTCGCTGGGAAATGGAAGAGAAGGCCGAACAACTCGCGCTCACTTCCAAGTACAAATCGGAGTTTCTGGCCAACATGTCTCACGAGCTGCGAACGCCGCTCAACAGCATGTTGATTCTCTCGCGACAGCTCGCCGAAAACATGGACGAAAACCTCACGACGAAACAGGTTCAGTTTGCAGAGACGATTCACTCCTCAGGATCTGATCTGCTTTCGTTGATCAATGACATTCTCGACTTGTCGAAGATTGAGTCGGGAATGATGGGCATCGAAGTTTCGGAAGTTTCTATCGACGATCTGGCCGGGCAATTGGAACGCAGTTTCCATCAACTGGCCCAGGACAAGAACCTGGAGTTTGCGGTTGAACGAAGCGAAAACCTCAACCCGGTCATCAGGACCGACGATAAGCGTCTGCAGCAGATACTGATGAACCTGCTGTCGAACGCGTTTAAGTTCACCGAAGAAGGCAAAGTCGTTCTGCGCATTGAGCAGGCGCCGGCAGACGAAACTTACCACCTTGATTCATTGAATCGCGCCGGCGAGGTAGTAGCGTTCTCCGTGACCGATACAGGCATCGGCATACCCACGGAGAAGCAGCGGATCATCTTCGAAGCATTTCAACAGGCCGACGGAACTACCAGTCGCAAATACGGCGGCACGGGACTGGGACTTTCGATCAGCCGCGAAATCGCGCGCTTGCTGGGCGGCGAGATTCGCGTGCTGAGCACGCCGGGCGAAGGCAGTACCTTCACCTTCTATCTTCCGCGCAACTACGTCTCCGGCGGGAGCATCGACTGTGTCCTCGGCTCAAGCGAGATCGCAGGAGGCAGCAAAAGAGACCGAAGCGGCGTGGACGCCAGTTGAATCATTCGATGACGAAGCGATGGCGTTGTTGTCGAGTCAATCGGCCGCGATCCAGGACGATCGCAACGAAATCGAAAAAGGCGATCGGTCGGTTTTAATCGTGGAAGACGACATCAGCTTCGCCGGGATCCTTCTTGATATGGCCCGCGAGAAAGGCTTCAAGGGATTGGTGGCCACTAGTGGCGCGATGGCCCTGGCACTGGCGCAAAAGTACACGCCGTCAGCAATCACGCTTGATATCCGGCTGCCGGACCGCGACGGATGGACCGTGCTTGATCGGTTGAAGCACGATCCGCGAACAAGCCACATCCCGGTTCATATCATCACTGTCGAAGAACAACGACAGCGCGCGCTTGCAACAAGGCGCGTTCAATCACGTTCAGAAGCCGGCGACTTCCGAAGACCTGGGCAAGGCGTTTGACGACATCAAAGACTTTGCTGAACGAAGCTTCCGCCGATTGCTTGTGGTCGAAGACGACGACGTGCAGCGGATGAGTGTGGTCGAGTTGATCGGAAACGGCGACGTCAAGACCACCGCCGTCGCCACCGGCGAGGAAGCGTTGAGCAATTCTGAAAGACGAACGATTCGATTGCATGGTGCTTGATCTAAAACTTCCGGACATGAGTGGGTTTCGAGTTGATCGAGAAGCTGCAGACCGATCTGGGCCGTTACGACTTGCCGATCATTATCTACACCGGCAAGGAATTGACGCGCAAAGAAGAGCTGCATCTCAAGAAAGTTGCCGATGCGATCATCGTCAAGGAAGCCAGCTCGCCAGAGCGTCTGCTTGCCGAGACGGCGTTGTTCCTGCATCGCGTTGAGGCCGATCTTCCCGAGCCGAAGCGCCGGATGCTGGAGAGGTTCCACCGCAGCGATCCGGTTCTGGCCGGACGCAAAGTGCTGATCGTGGATGACGACGTGCGCAACATCTTCGCGCTGACCAGCGCGCTGGAAGCGCACAACATGGAAGTGATCCATGCCGAGAATGGACAGGAGGGTATCGACCTGTTGCAGTCGACACCCGGCATCGATGCGGTGTTGATGGACATCATGATGCCGGAGATGGACGGCTACGAAGCGATCACCGCCATTCGCCAGATGGAGGAATTTAAACAACTGCCCGGTCATTGCGTTAACCGCAAAAGCGATGAAGGCGGATCGCGATCACTGTCTAGAGGTAGGCGCCTCAGACTACATTTCGAAGCCGCTGGATATAGACCAGCTGCTCTCGCTTCTCAGGGTTTGGTTATACCGGCAGGAAGACGAAGGTTGAGCAGATACGTAACAGCAAGAGCTGAACTGGAGGACATCGAGATTGAGTCTGCTTCTCGATGGGGTTTACCGTGCCCACGGTTTTGATTTTCGCGATTACTCGCGGGCGTCGATCAAGCGGCGAATCCTCGAGCTGATGCGAAACGAAAAGATCGAGACCGTCTCAGCGTTTCAAGGACAAGTTGCTGCATGATCCTGCTTGTCTGGATCGGTTTGTGGTAGGACTTTCGGTGCACGCGACCGCGATGTTTCGTGATCCGAGCTTCTATTCCACCTTTCGGCGTAAAGCGGTGCCGCTGCTCAAGACTTATCCGACGGTGCAGATTTGGATTGCGGGTTGCTCCACTGGCGAAGAAGTTTATTCCCTCGCAATTCTGCTGCAGGAAGAAAAGCTTTACGACAAGTGCCGCATCTATGCGACCGACATCAGTCAGGTGGTTTTACGCAAAGCGCGCGACGGGATTTTTCCGCTCGCGGCGATGCGGGAGTACACGAACAACTATCATCAGGCCGGCGGCACACACGAATTTTCCGACTACTACACCGCTCAGTATGACAGTGTGATTTTTCATCCGGCGCTCCGGAATAACGTGGTCTTTTCTGAACACAATCTGGCGACGGATGGTTCGTTCAACGAGTTTCAGGTGATTCTCTGCCGCAATGTAATGATTTACTTCAACAAGGACTTGCAGGCCCGCGTTCATAATTTGTTCTACGACAGTTTGAGTATGTTTGGAGTTTTTGGACTGGGCAACAAAGAGAGCTTGAAGTTCACGCCGCGCGCGGCTTTTTATCAACACATTAATGACAACGACAAACTGTATCGTAAGGTAATGTAGGGAGACTGATGGCCAGTGAAATTGTCGTGGTTGGCGCCTCAAGCGGCGGGCTCAAAGCAGCGCAGGTTTTGCTGTCGGGTCTGGACGCTGGCTTCACATTGCCTGTGGTAATTGTCCAACATCGCGGAAAAGATCACGAAAGCGGACTTTGTGAATACCTCGGCCGCAGTAGCTCGCTACCTGTGACTGAGCCTGAAGATAAAGAGGCGATTTTGCCCGGGCACGTTTATCTTGCGCCGCGTGATTACCACTTGTTGATTGAGGGTGGGAGCTTCGCGCTTTCAGTCGATCAACCAGTTGGTTATGCGCGACCATCGATCGACGTTCTGTTTCAATCCGCGGCGGATGAATATAAAGAACGTGCGATCGGCGTAATCTTGACGGGCTCAAACCAGGATGGCGCGCGTGGATTGTCGGCGATAAAGGCGCATGGCGGTTCCACACTGGTCCAGGATCCGCGTACGGCTGCGCATCCGGAAATGCCCGAGGCTGCGATCGCTCGCACAAATCCGGATTGGATTCTGCCGCTCGCACGAAATTGCCGCCAGGTTAAACAGTCTCTGTGGATCTTTAGCTGTGAACTAATGGACACCGACGAAAAAATTAACATCTTGATGGTCGACGATAGCGCCACAAACTTATTGGCGCTTGAGTCGATACTGCAGGACTCCGACAGAAACCTCGTCAGCGCATCATCCGGTGAAGACGCGCTGCGGTATCTCCTGACGAACGAAGTAGCCGTAATCCTGATGGATGTTTACATGCCGGACCTGGATGGGTTGGAGACTGCGGAGCTGATCCGCGGTCGTGACAAGTCGCGAAACATTCCAATCATTTTCTTAACGGCCGACAGCACGGGTGGCCGCCACTTGAGTCGCGGCTATTCGCTGGGCGCAGTTGATTACATTGTTAAGCCCGTCGAGCCAGACATCCTGCGTTCAAAAGTAGCTGTCTTCGTTGAGTTGTTTAAGAAAACGCAGGAGGTCAAACAGCAGGCGGAGTTGCTCAAGGAAAAGAACCTGGAGCTGGAGAACGCGAACCTCGCACGGCTGAATATGCTGATTGAGTTGGGCCAGGAACTGGCTTCAGAACGTGACCCCTGGCGAGTTTTGGAAAACTTTTGTAAGTCGGCGAGGCAGATAATTGACTCACAAGAGTCGGCTGTTGGTGTTCTCAACAGCGACGGAGACGGCCTCCGTTATTTCTTCCGCTGTTCGTCGATGGAAGGGAATGTTGCCAGCAATGGTATTCCGACGGTCGCGCAGAAGGCCTTGGAACAGGTGATCTCGAATAGGGGTCCGGTGCGACTCGACGAGTCTGACACGTTGCTTCAGGACGAGACGCCCGAAGCAAATGGCGTTCATTCGTTTCTCGGCGCGCCGATTTTTTCAGCCACTCGTGTCTGCGGTTGGGTCTACATGTTGAATAAACTCAACGCTCCGCATTTCAGCGAAGCGGACGAGCGCCTGGCGGCGACCCTGGCCACGCAAGTGGCCATCGCCTACGAGAACGCAACGCTGTACACGGATGCACAGTTACACGCTACCAAGCTGCAGCTCGAGATTGCCGAACGCAAACAGGCGGAAGAGCAACGCGCGGAAATGTTGGTCCGTGAGCAAGCCGCACGCGCTGACGCGGAGCAGGCTAATCGAACCAAGGATGAATTTCTTGCCACGCTGTCTCATGAACTGCGTACGCCCCTGACGGCCATTCTCGGTTGGAGCCACCTGGTGCGAACCGGAAAGCTCGAGCCGGTGCAACTCGCACGTGCTTTGGAAACAATTGAACGCAACGCGCGTTCGCAGTCACAGTTAATCGACGATTTGCTTGATGTCTCGCGCATCATTACCGGCAAGCTACAAATCGAACCCCGGCCGGTTGATGTGTGTTCGATCATCGAGGCTGCGATCGAAGCCGTTAAACCATCGTTCGAAAACAAAGAAATAAAAATTGAAACGGTGGTTGAGCCCGAAGCTTGTTTGGTGCTGGGCGACGCAAACCGGCTGCAGCAAGTGTTTTGGAATCTTCTGAGCAATGCAATCAAATTTACTCCGGAAGCCGGCAATGTGCGGGTGGAGGTGAAACGAATGCCGCCCATTGTTCGCGTTTCAGTAACCGACTCGGGCATAGGTATTAAACCGGAGTTTCTACCTTTCATCTTCGATCGCTTTCGCCAGGCTGACGGTTCAACAACCAGAGTGCATGGCGGTTTAGGTCTGGGACTTTCAATCGTCAAACACCTTGTTCAAATGCACAGCGGCAATGTGCAGGTGGAGAGTCAGGGAGAAAACAAAGGCGCGATATTTTCCGTTGACTTCCCTCTTGCGATCAGTTCGTCGAAGCCGGTTTCAGACAACGGTTCATCGAAGGATGCCGAACTGAAGGCGCTGCCCGCGGGATTCTCCAGAATCCTTGAGGGCCTCCGAATTCTGGTGGTGGACGATGAACCGGATGCTCGGGAATTGGTGCGAGCGATTCTAACTGGATGCGGGGGCGAGGTGAACTGTTGTGAATCGGCTGCGCAGGCGATGGACGCAATTCGCGAATGGAAGCCGGACTTGCTGGTTAGCGATATCGGTATGCCGACCGAAGACGGCTACAGTCTGATTAAGCGGGTTAGAAAGCTAAGATCGAAGAGATCAAAGTTGCCGGCGGTAGCCCTTACTGCATATGCCACCAAAGAGGACAAAGCGCGAGCACTTGCAACAGGATTTCAGATGCACGTGGCCAAGCCGATCGAGCCTGAGACGCTGGTGATGTCCATTGCGTCAACCGTTGGCCGCAAGATGTGAACCTCTGGTTTCGAATTCAGGGTTTGGCGTTTCGAGTTCGGAGCGGCGTGGGCAGACCCCTTCTTCCTTTACTCGCCAATCAACGCCAAACGAAACGTAAAAGCTCAAAAAAATTCCCAATTTTCAAACTCGAAACTTCAAACTCTGAATTGAGTTTCTTGATGCCTTGAATGGGTGGGGTGAAACCCAGCTTCCTGAAGGCCTGCTACTATGCTGGCGATCAATATTCAGCACCAGCAAATTCTCCGGATTTCCGGTTGAGGTTTCGGCGCTGGTTACCTTAGCGGAAGCAGCGGCAAGGCGCTTGGACTTCCGTGTCACTTGGAAGATCGTGGCGCTTTTATGTCAACATAGCTTTCAAAGCTAACAACAAATTTTTTCGCCTTTGCGACAACAGGAAGTTGATCAATGGAAAACTTCGAAAAGCTCGGCGCGTTCTATCTTGGTAGGCCTTACGACTTAAAAGAGAAGAAGCCGAAGGACGGTCTACTACTCTACGATTCGAAAGACCTGGTAACTCACGCGGTTTGCGTGGGCATGACCGGCAGCGGCAAGACGGGACTGTGTATCGGACTGATTGAAGAAGCCGCGCTCGATGGAATTCCCTCAATCATCATCGATCCGAAGGGCGACCTGGCAAACTTGCTTTTGACTTTCCCGGAGCTGCGGCCCGAAGACTTTGCTCCCTGGATTAACGAACAGGACGCACAGAAGAAAGGCCTATCCCCTGCGGACTATGCGGCGCAACAAGCAGAGGTTTGGAAAAACGGACTGGCGCAGTGGGGACAAGACGGGGAGCGAATAAAACGGTTGCGCGATGCTGCGGACTTTCGCATTTACACGCCCGGCAGCAATGCCGGAATACAAGTTTCCATTTTGAAATCCTTTGCGGCGCCCCCGCCCGCAATCCTGGAAGACGACGAGCTCTTAACCGAAAGAGTCAACACCATCACCACCAGCCTGCTGGGTCTGCTCGGGATTGACGCCGATCCTATCAAGAGTCGCGAGCACATTTTGATCTCAAACATTCTCAGTAAGGAGTGGGCCGCTGGCCGCGACCTGGATGTTGCCGGGCTGATTCAACAGATTCAATCACCGTCGTTGACGAAAGTGGGTGTAATGGATCTGGATTCGTTCTTTCCGCCGAAGGATCGTTTTGAGCTCGCCATGTCGCTTAATAATCTTTTGGCGGCGCCTGCCTTTGCGGCGTACATGGAGGGCGAGCCACTCGACATTCAAAACATCCTCTACACGCCGGGCGGCAAACCCAGAGTGGCAATCTTTTCGATCGCACATCTAAACGATGCGCAACGCATGTTCTTTGTTTCGCTCCTTCTCAATCAAATGCTGGGATGGATGAGAACTCAATCAGGAACCACCAGCCTGCGCGCCATCCTCTACATGGATGAAATCTTTGGCTACTTCCCGCCGGTGGCCAATCCACCCTCTAAATTGCCGTTGCTGACGTTATTGAAACAGGGCCGCGCGTTTGGGCTGGGCGTTGTCCTTGCAACACAGAACCCAGTGGATCTCGACTACAAGGGGTTGTCCAACACCGGGACTTGGTTTATCGGGCGTCTGCAGACCGAACGCGACAAGGCACGCATGCTGGAAGGTTTGGAAGGCGTCGCATCAGGAACCGGGTTGAAGTTTGATCGTCAGGAGATGGAACAAACTTTGGCCGGACTCGAAAGCCGAATCTTTGTGCTCAACAATGTTCACGAAGAAGGAACTGAAGTGTTCGAAACGCGTTGGGCCATGTCGTATCTTCGCGGTCCGTTGACGCGCAATCAGATCAAAACGTTAATGGCGCCTGTTAAGTCACAAAATGAAGAAGCGGGTGAAGCGCCAGCTGCCGCAACGCAGGCTGCCCCTACTCCTGCGAACGTGGCAAGCGCGTCGTTGCCATCGCAACGCGGACAAATCAAGCGGGGGCCAACAGCCATTATTGCCGCCTGAAGTCCCGCGATACTTTCTTCCAGTGCGAAGTAACGGCAACGGCTCCCTCGTTTACCATCCGATGCTACTCGGCGCAGCGCAGGTGCGTTTCGCAGATAAAAGAGTTGATGCTACCAGGAACCTGACCGTGTTGGCGCCGATTGCGACAGGAGTAGTTGCGGTTGACTGGGAAGGCGCAACGCCAGTGGATCTTCCGATCTCCGATCTCGAACAACAGGCAGAGGACGCTGCGCAGTTTGCCGAACTACCGGCGCCCGCCGGCAAAGCGAAGAATTATGACAAGTGGCAAAAGGACTTTGCTAACTGGGTCTACCGCGGCCAAAAGTTGGAACTGCTGAAGAGTTCGAGACTCGAGCAAGCCTCCAATCCGGACGAGTCAGAGCGCGACTTTCGTGTGCGTCTGCAACAAGCTGCGCGGGAGCAGCGAGATGCGGCCGTGGAAAAGCTTCGACAGAAATATGCGCCGAAGATTGCGGCTCTTGAAGAAAGACGACGCCGCGCCGAACAGGCAGTGGAGCGTGAAGCAGAACAAGCAAAAGGTCAGAAGATGCAGACCGCGATTTCCTTCGGCGCCACTCTGCTGTCGTCGTTTATGGGACGCAAAGCAGTGAGCTTAACAACACTCGGTCGCGCAACGTCTGCGGCTCGCGGTGTGGGGCGGTCGATGAAGGAGTCTCAGGACGTCGGTCGAGCCCAGGAGACTGTCGCTGCGATTAACCAACAACTGGCAGAACTCGACGAACAATTCAAGACTGAAACTGAGGCACTCGAAAAGACTTACGATGCGGAAACTGAACCGCTGGAAACTGTGACGTTGAAACCGACCAAAGCTAACGTCAGCGTGCAGTTGCTGGGTTTGGCATGGACCCCCTACTGGCATGACCCCCAGGGACAAATAATCCCCGCATGGCAGTAACGAAAGCTCCTGCTGAAACGTCATTAAGCGTGGGTCGACAAATACAGAACCGGGAGCGTAGCGACCGGGTGGCGTGGAATAGGCTCATTCTTGGCTGGTCGCACGCCCACTCTCAAACACGTACTGCGTTACCAACGCGACCCTTTCGGCGATGCGCAATCAGCAAAACTGACCGTAGTCAACGCAACCCGGTCGCTACGCTCCCGGTTCTGTATTTGTCGACCCACGTAAGTAGCTATTCCGCGCCCGGGGTCTACGCTCCCGGGTCTTAATGGGCCCTCCACTATGCGATATGCGCCCCGCTTTATAAAAGATCGCCGCTTCAAACAGCGGGGCTGCTTCTCCATCGCTGCTTGCATCTCACATTTTTGGATTGACCAGCCCACCCATTCGCTCACGACAGTTTTTTGTTGTGTAGCACATGAAAATGAAACGCGGCTAGAATGGCAGGCGTATACAATTTCACCCTATGTCGATGTCTGTAGGCACAGTTTTGGGCCGATATGAAATCCGTTCGTTAATCGGAGCGGGCGGCATGGGAGAGGTTTATCTGGCTCACGATACCCAACTGCGACGGCCGGTTGCGCTGAAATTGCTGCCCGCAAACTTTACCCAGGATGAGGATCGGCTGCGCAGGTTTGAACAGGAAGCGTATTCGGCCTCCGCGCTCAACCATCCGAATATTCTGACCATCTACGAAATCGCGCATATAGATTCAACGCGATTTATCGCGATGGAGTATGTCGAGGGCGAAACGCTGCGCCAGCACCTATCGCGAGCCTCCGCGCAGTCCGGGGATGGCCAACTCTCCGGCAGCGGAGTGCGGCTACATGAAGCACTCGACATCGCAATTCAGATCGCATCCGCGCTCGCCGCATCACAAGCGGCTGGTATCGCCCACCGCGACATAAAGCCGGAAAACATCATGCTGCGGCGCGATGGGTACGTGAAGCTGCTCGATTTCGGTTTGGCTAAACTCACCGAACGTCCGGAAAGTACGGACACTGAAGCGCCAACCCGCGCCCTGGTAAATACAAGTCCTGGCGCAGTAATGGGCACCGTCAATTACATGTCTCCCGAACAGGCACGCGGCCACACCGTTGATTCACGTACCGACATCTGGAGTCTTGGCGTCGTGCTTTACGAGATGATTGCCGGCCGCGTGCCTTTCGAGGGACCCACGCCGAGTCACGTCATCGTTGCTATCCTCGAAAAGGAACAACCACCCCTGGCGCGCTTCCTTAATGACGTGCCTGAAGCGTTGGAGTGGATCGTTACCAAGGCGCTGACGAAGGATCGCGACGATCGTTACCAAACGGCGCGCGAGATGCTGACCGATCTACGCCGCTTGAAACAACGGCTTGATGTGGGGGCCGAAATCGAAAGGTCGATAGCGCCTGATGCCACGAACCCGCACATTACGGCTTCCGGCTTACGCGGCGGGTCTACGATGAGCGGCTTTCCTTTAGATCAACGCACCGCGCAGCTCTCAGTTGGTCCAACAACGTCAAGCGCCGAATATATCGTTCAGGGCATGGGTCGTCACAAGTTGGCCCTCGGGATAGCTTTTGTTCTGCTGATCGCAGCGGGCGTTGCCACTGCCGCGCTGTGGTCGAAACTTGGGACCGGCCGCACAGCAGCCACGTTCAGTAAGATCAGCCTGTCTCAGTTGACAAACACTGGCAATGCCAACATCGCAACCATTTCACCTGACAATAAATACGTGGTCCATGTGGTCAACGACGGAACGAAGAACAGCCTTTGGGTCCGCCAGATCGCGACGTCGAGCAACATCCAGATAGTTCCACCGGCGGAGTCGAGATATATCGGGATTACCTTCTCTCGAGACGGCGATTACGTTTATTACGTGGTGTACGAAAAAAACAGTCCGCTCGGAGTCTTATATCGGATACCGGCGCTGGGCGGGCAATCCGACAAAGTTGCGCAGGACGTCGATACACCGATCACGTTCTCTTCGGACGGCAAACGTTTCGCGTGGGTACGCGGCTTCCCCCAATCGGGGGAGACTGCGCTGATGGTGGCTAACAGCGACGGCAGTGGCGAACAAAAGATCGTTTCACTGCAACGACCCTCGCGATTTACGACGGGAACGCCGATCGGGCCTTCGTGGGCGCCGGACAGCGACGTTATTGCGTGTCCTGTCGCCGGCCTGGAGAATGGTATTGATCGTCACAAGATCACGTTGGTGGACATCAACGCCAAAACTCAAACAGATGCGTCGCCTCATCGCTGGGCGTTTCTGCAACAGATAGCGTGGACGCCCCACAACCGGGGAATTGTTCTCACGGCGCAGGAACAACAGGCTGGGCCAAATCAAGTTTGGTATATGACTCAGCCGGGCGGCGAAGTCGAAAGAATCACTAACGATCTTAATAACTATAATGGAGTCAGCATCAGTGCAGACGGCCGTTCAATAGCAACTGTGCAAAGTCAGGTCAGCACGAGTGTTTGGCTCGTGCCGAACACCAGCGCGGAAAATGCGACGAGGTTAAGTTCTGGTACCAACGAAGGCGCCAACGGGTTGGCTTTGATGCCGGACGGGCGCATCGTTTACACGGTTTTTGGTCCAGGCAAATCTGACCTTTTCATTGTTAACGCGGATGGCAGTAATCAAAGACAACTGACATCCAATTCGTCGCTCAACGCCCACCCCTACGCATCCGGCGATGGGCGTTATATCGCGTTTACCTCGACGCGTACCGGTTCTCCACACATCTGGCGGATGAACAGTGACGGGACCAACGCGAAGCAAATCAGCAATGGCATTGCTGAGGTATCGCCGGTAATCACGCCGGATAACCAATGGATTATTTACCAGGCCGTCAGTGACCTGGGTCTTTGGAAGGTTCCAATAGATGGGGGCACCGCTCAGAAAATAACTGGCAAGTTGACCAGTCAGGCTGCGATCTCACCCGACGGCAAAATGATCGCTTGCCGGTATCGCGAGGAGGACTTGAGCCCCTTTACATTGGGCCTAATCGAGTTTGACACGGGTAAAACCGTGAAGACCATCGACATCCCTCCGACCAATAACATTTTGGACTGGAGCGCGGACGGGCGCGCAGTCCTGTATGTCGACACGCGCGGCAGAGTTTCAAACATTTGGAGTCAGCCGATAGACGGTGGCGCGCCAAAACAGTTGACTAACTTCAAATCGGAACTAATCTTTGTCTTCGACCTTTCGAGGGACGGGAAACAACTGACAGTTTCGCGCGGCACCGTATCCAACGACGTGGTATTGATTACAGACGCGGGATGAAAATTGCTCTCAAATATGGATTGATGATCGCAGCGGTGTTGATCGCGTGGGTGGTGATCGTGCGGTTTGGGCTGCGGGTAGGACCAGACTCAAAGGCAAACTTGCTTGGTCCAATCATTTTCAATGTAACGGCGATCGTCGCAATCCTTTTGGGAATGCGCGAGCGCAAGCAGGAGTTGAACGGCCAGCTCGGCTTCAAGGACGCGCTGAAAACGGGAATGGCAATTTCCCTTGTCTATGCCATCTCGAGTTGCCTGTTTTTTATGATTCAACACCTGCTGGCTGGACCGGAATTGCTACTAAGCGAAGGAAACGCTACGGGTCAGCCGCTGTGGGTAATAGCCGCCATGGCGTACGGCGGACTGTTTTTCCTGTCTCTTTTCTTCGGCCTCATTTACTCGACTGTGATTGCCTTCTTCCTCGCAAAATCACGCGGCCGGGAATCCACCGAAATAATCTAAGGCACGAGCACTACCTTGCCGATGTTCTTGCGCGACTCCATGTAAGTGTGCGCGTCACCAGCTTGCGCAAATGGAAACGACTTATCGACGTGAGGTTTAATCCACCCTTCTTCAATACCGCGCATGATTTCCCCGACCCACTCTTCGACCTTTTCCGCTTCATGCCACAGGTGACCCAGGTTTAACCCAAACACGCCGCGGTTCTTATTCAAGAGGGCCAGCGGATGAAATCGTGGCATCTGCAGCGCCGCTTTAAGTAGTTTGAATTTACCGGAGAGGCCATTCGCTGATGCTGCCGACACGCCAAACATTCCCATGCGACCGGTATGACGCAGGGCGGCGTAGCTCTTTTTCCAGTGGGAGCCACCGATTGGATCTATCACCAGCTCAACACCACGACCATTCGTCAGCTGCTTTAATGCCGGAAGCCAATCCTGGTTGCGATAGTCGATCGGGTGGTCTAATCCACGCTCCCGCAGGAATTCGTGTTTGCCTGGACTCGCCGTGCCGTAGGTTGTAGCTCCAATGTGCTTTGCGATGTCGAGCGCTGCCAGTCCGACACCACCGCCCGCATTGTGAATCAACACTGACTCACTCTTGCGCAATCCACCCATCACCACGAGCAGCGCGTATGCAGTTAGATAGTTGACCGGCACCGCAGCTGCCTCTTCAAAACTCAACGATGAAGGTTTCTCAAACAACTGTTTTTCCTTCACAACCACTTTGTCGGACTGCCCTCCGAATCGAGTCATCGCGACTACATCGGTGCCCACGATTGTCGGATCGACATTGGCGCCAACCGACTCGATGACACCGGCGACCTCGTATCCCATCACACACGGTTTCTTTGGCCCATCAGGATACAAACCCTGGCGAGCCAGTATGTCGGCAAAGTTGAGGCCCGCCGCGCGCACATCAACGACGACCTCGCCGGCGCCCGGCTTCGGATCGGGCTTTTCTTCAACACGGAGCACTTCGACTCCGCCATTTGCTGTGGTAACTACCTGCCGCATGGAATTAAAGAAAGTCGTATCCGCAGATTACACCGATTACACAGATTCTCAACGAATCGGTTCATTGGCTGGCCGCTCTCGAGGTCTGCGTAATCTGTGTAATCTGCGGATACCGGTTAACGACGTTGATTCGCTAGCTCGCGCTCTTGGCGCTCGTATCCGACCCAGTTTTATTAGGTTGAGGCGTGATGCGCAGATATGGCTTGGGCGCTTTCCACCCTCCAGGGAACTTTGCTTTTGCGTCCTCGTCCGACAATGACGGAACGATGATCACGTCCTCGCCGTCTTTCCAGTTCACCGGCGTCGCCACGCTGTATTTCGACGTAAGCTGCAGCGAATCAATGACGCGCAGGATTTCATCAAAGTTGCGACCCGTGCTGGCAGGATAGGTGATCATTAACTTCACCTTCTTGTCGGGACCAATCACGAATACAGACCGCACTGTAAACACATCGCTGATTTCGGGGTGGATCATGTCGTACAGTTCAGCGATCTTGTGATCGGGATCGGCAATGATCGGGAAGTTAAGCGCGGTGCCCTGAGTCTCCTTGATGTCATCTGCCCACCGGTTGTGTGAATCAGTCTTATCAACACTCAGACCGATTACCTTGACGCCCCGACTGTCGAATTCGGGCTTACACTTTGCTACGTAGCCGAGTTCTGTGGTGCAAACCGGGGTAAAGTCTTTGGGGTGTGAAAACAGCACGGCCCAACTGTCGCCGATCCAGTCATGAAAACTAATTGGGCCTTCAGTTGTGTCTGCCTGAAAATCGGGTGCGACGTCGCCTAAACGTAAAGCCATTTCAGTCTCCTTCCGCAATTAACCAAAAGGTCAATCCCCCTTGTTGTATCCAAGGGAGGGGTTGATATGGTGATGTGTATTGAGTCCGAAAGGCTTTTACATCCAAATGCAAACCCAAGTCAAACTGGGTGGGCGGTATGCCTCTGGCGCAGGCGCTGGGTTTTGTTGGAGCGCGGGCGTCCCGCCCGCACCGCCCCGCGCCCTTCTGCGGTATTTAAGAAAACTACACGGCCATATTTCGCGCTTCGCGGTCACTTGCGGGCGAGACGCCGGCGGTCGCACAACGCCGTTTCAGGGCTGCTCGCTCTTGATGTTATTATCGCTTTCCCCAAATATAGCGGTTCCCCAACCATCAACGTCTGAACCATGGTTAGCAAACTATCCATTGAGGACCAGCCTGTCCGTGCCGACACGCGGCAGCTTCCTGCCGATCTATATCAGGCGATCTTCAGTCACTCGAGTGAGCCGATCGCCATCATTGACCCGAACGGCTTCTACATTAAGCAGAATGCCGCCCATGCCGAATTGATTGGCTACACCGACGAAGAATTAGTTGACCAAACTCCGGCCATTCACATGGGCCAGCAGGTGTTCGAAGAAGTCGCGCGAGCGCTGGTCGAACACGGTGAGTATCGCGGTGAGTTAGTTAGTAAAACCAAATCGGGCGAGACCAGGCACGTTGAACTGTCGGCTTTCACGATGCGCGACGGCGACGGGCAGCCAGTGTGCTTTGTTGGAATCAAGCGCGACGTCACGGGACGCAAGCGCACCGAAGAAGCGCTAAAGCGAAACGAAGAACAGCTGACTGATTTTTTTGAGAACGCTGCCGTGCCGCTTCATTGGGTCGGCCCCGATGGCTTCATCCTTCGCGTCAATGAAGCAGAACTGGATATGTTGGGTTACACGCGAGAGGAGTATGAAGGGCGGAATATTACGGAGTTCCACGCTGACCAGGATGTCATCGAAGATATCCTGCGGCGACTGGCGTCCGGCGAAGTTATTCAAGATCGAGAGGCGCGGCTGCGCTGCAAGGACGGTTCGATCAAGTATGTACGAATTAACTCCAGCGTGTATTGGGAAAACGGAAAGTTCATTCATACCCGCTGTTTCACGCGCGACGTCACGGAACGTAAGCGAACGGAGAGCCGTTTAGCGTTGCAGTATTCGGTAACGCAAATCTTGTCTGAGTCCGGCGATTTAATTGAGAGCGCCAAACAGATCCTAAACTACTGCGTGTGACAGTCTTGGTTGGGAAGTGGGTGCGTTATGGCAGGTTGATCGCCAGGCGAATGTGCTTAGAAATGTCGAGATTTGTCATGCAACGCCGCTACAGACGCCCGAGTTTGATCGTCTCACGCAAACCATCACCCTCGAAAAGGGAGCCGGCCTGCCGGGCCGGATATGGTCCAGCGGAAAGCCGGAGTGGATTTCGAACATTCTTGAGGATCCCGACTTTCCGCGTGCGACCGCGGCTGCTCGCGAGAACTTGCGCGCCGCTTTTGGCTTCCCAATCAGGTTGGGCAAACAGGTTTTGGGCGTTGTTGAATTCTTAAGTTCCGAAGTCAGGGAGCCTGATGACGAGTTGCTGAAGATGGTCTCGGGAATCGGTGGTCAGATCGGGCAGTTTACTGAACGCAAACGCGCTGAACAGGAAAGTCACGAGTTATTCGAACGTGAACGCGCTGCACGTGCAGAAGCCGAAAAGGCAAATCGACTGAAGGACGAGTTTCTTGCCACGCTTTCACATGAGCTGCGCACTCCGCTAAATGCTGTTATCGGATGGTCCCGAATGCTGAACTCGGGCCGGCTCGATCGTGAAAACTCGCAACACGCGCTCGAAGTGATCGAAAGAAATGCCTGGGCCCAGAAACAGATCATTGAAGACATTCTGGATGTCTCGAGAGTCATCACCGGCAAGCTTCAGCTGAACCTTGGACCAGTCGATCTCGTAGCGGTGGTCGATGCAGCGCTCGATGCGGTGCGTCCGGCGATGGAAGCGAAAGATATCAAGATTGAGACGGTTATCGACGCCAGCTTGAAAATGATTTCCGGAGATGCTGACCGCTTGCAGCAGGTAATTTGGAACGTACTCTCAAACGCTGCGAAATTCACACCAGCCGGCGGCGAAGTCGAAATACTCGTAAATCAAACTCCGACGCATGTTCAGGTGCAGGTCACGGACACAGGACCAGGCATCGACCCTGATTTCCTGCCACACGTATTTGAGAGGTTTCGTCAGGCAGATGGCTCGACCACCCGGACACATGGCGGGCTGGGCTTGGGATTGGCAATCGTGCGTCATTTGGTAGAGCTGCACGGCGGTACGATTGGAGCGGAAAATCGCGGCGACAAAGTCGGCGCGATCTTTACTGTCCGTTTACCCTTGCCGAGCGGCGAGCTTCGTGCCGAGACACTTGCGAGCGCGTCCTCAATTTTCAAAGAAGCTCAGCGCGACGCGCGAACTTTGGATGGACTAAGAATCCTCCTGGTTGACGACGAGACGGATACACTCGATCTGATCAATGTCGAATTAGCTCAGCATGGCGCACAGGTTACCGGCGTCACAACTGCAGCGGAAGCTCTTGCCCAACTCAAGGACTCTAATTTTGATCTGCTGATCAGCGACATCGGGATGCCGTTGATGGACGGCTATGAGCTGATACGCGAAGTCCGGAAGATGGAAAGCGGCCAGGACGTTCGATTGCCCGCCGTTGCTTTAACCGCGTATGCACGTGTTCAGGATCGTATGCGAGCAATCCTGGCCGGGTTCAGCACCCATATCGCCAAGCCTGTAGAAGCTAATGAGCTAATTACCGTAGTGGCTAGCTTGGCCGGCCGCTTGGGTAAGGGCTAGGGGATCGACTTTGCACAAAAAGTCACCTTTCGTGTTGTTTCGTGTAATTTCGTGGGCAGTTTTTGGCGTTGCACTTAAAGCGATCCACGAATTAACACGAACTAACAAACCAAGCGTTACCCTGTATTGAACTCTGACTAGTTGAGCTGACTTTTTGTGCAGAGCCAGGGGATCACTCTCCTCTTTGGACTGCGCCGATCTGTCTGCGCGTTTGGATGGCGGCGGCCTGTCGGCGTTGCGTCGCGGGTATCCCGCTCCTTTAACTCACAACACACTTTCGCTCCTGCTAGAATGCCGCCATGCCAAACCGGTGCGCCTGGGCCAAAACAGATCTGTCAGTCGCCTATCACGATCAGGAGTGGGGCGTTCCCGTTCACGACGACACCAAACTGTTTGAATTCTTGATTCTGGAGGGCGCTCAGGCGGGCTTGAGTTGGGAGATTATTCTGCGGAAGCGTGACGCTTATCGTCGTGCGTTTGACCACTTTGATCCCGCGGTAGTTGCAAAATACGGCGATCGGAAAATCACTCAGTTGCTCAGTGACGCGGGCATCGTACGCAATCGTCTTAAGATCAACTCAGCCATCCAAAACGCCAGATCATTTCGCGAGGTGCAAAAGGAGTTTGGAAGTTTCGATTCATACGTCTGGCGTTTCGTTAACGGAGTACCTAAGAAGAGAAAACGTGGCGCCCCAGTTCCTGCGTTCACCCCAGAATCAGATGTGATGAGCAAAGATCTTTCCCGACGCGGTTTTAAGTTTGTCGGTACCACGATTTGTTACGCGTTCATGCAAGCTGTCGGGATGGTGAACGATCACGATCACAGTTGCTTTCGTCGCCGTGAGATCCTGGAGGCGCAGGAGGCACGCTCATCGTGAATCCCTGGCGCGGGCTCGGCTCATTGCCGCGCGAGGTTTGGTATTTGTGTCTGGCGATCCTGATTAATCGCGCAGGCACGATGGTCCTGCCGTTTCTTACGCTGTATCTCACACTCGATCGAAAATTTTCGCCTGGCACCGCCGGTCTCGCTCTTACCATCTACGGAATCTGCGCCATCGTGATCGCGCCGCTCGCGGGTCGCTTCTCCGACAGGTTCGGTGGGCTGCGCATCAT
Source organism: Blastocatellia bacterium (assembly GCA_963786645.1). GTDB lineage: Bacteria > Acidobacteriota > Blastocatellia > Pyrinomonadales > Pyrinomonadaceae > PSRF01. The sequence goes on along the minus strand of CAWAZW010000008.1, from coordinate 132,885 downwards.
GAAGCTGTCCCTCATTTTGAGCGGCCTCATTCTTTTCGTCTTTTCCTTTGTAAGTTCAATCATCGCGATCTTCGTCGTTTGTGGACTCTGGGCCATCGCCAGTGAAGCGTTTCGTCCACCAAGCATGGCCATCATTGGCGATCTTGCCGGACCAGAGCGCCGCAAGGCTGCCTTTGCCCTCAGCCGCCTGGCAATAAATCTGGGCATGAGCATTGGTCCCGTCATTGGTGGATTTCTCGCCATGCGGTCTTACCACCTACTGTTTTATGTCGACGGCGCAACTTCACTTCTGGCCGGGTTGCTATTGACACTCCTTCCGTGGAGGACCCTCCACCGCGATAACAAAGCGTTCAAGGCTGCAGCTCGAGACCAACAGGCCTTCGAAGGATCCGCGTCCGAAACTAAGTCAACCCTTCGCTATGCGGACGTCTTCAAGGATCGACGATTCACGTATTTCCTGATCGTTATGCTTCCGATCGAGCTGGTGTTTTTTCAGACGCTCGCGGCTATGCCGTTGTTCCTGGTGAATGAACTAAGGATGACGGAAGCGGGCATAGGCCTGCTGTTCGCCATCAACACCCTCATCATTATCGTCGTCGAAGTGCCGTTGAATACCGCGATGGCTGACTGGCCACATCGACACGCGCTGGCGCTGGGCGCACTTCTCATCGGTATTGGATTTGGGGCCCTGATAATGATCGATGGCGTTTTTGGCGCTGCGGTAACAGTCGTCATCTGGACGTTTGGGGAGATGATTTTCCTGCCCGCCAGCGCGGCGTTTGTTTCAGACATTGCACCTCGCGAGCAGGCGGGCGCTTACATGGGTCTGTACACAATGGGGTTCAGTGTCGCGCTGGCGATTGGTCCATGGTTGGGGACGGAGATACTGGAGAACTTTGGTTCCTCAGCGGTGTGGGTTGGAACATTCTTATGTAGTTGTGTAACGGCGGTCGGGATCTGGTTCCTGCGTACAGAACCTACGTGCGGCGAGACTCAACTGAGCGCCACGGCAGATTAGTGGTGACCTTCGTGCTCTTTCGTGTTATTCGTGGATCGTTCTTCATTTTCCGATCAAGAAACGATCCACGAAACACACGAAACAACACGAAAAAAGTTCACACGTGTAACGTTCAAACCGGAGGACTCCTCATGAAATTCTTAGCAAACCGTTGCGCGATTGTTAGCGCTCTCACCGTGTTTAGTTCAGCGTTGTTCCTGGGATGCCAGAGTTACACAACCGGCCTGCAAAAAACTCGGACGAACGTTGATGAGACGGCCGTGGTCGGCACGTTGCAAACCGTTGCTGCAGCCCAACGGGCGTACGCGATCAGCAATGGTGGAGACTTCGGGAGTTTCGGCCAACTAACCGATGGCGGGTTTCTCGATAGCCGCTTCGCGTCCGAGAAGCCGGAGGTGCGGGGTTACATCTTGACTATGGCGACGGGAGATAAGGAGTTTCGCTGCAACGCGGATCCGAGTAACAACCAGGACGGCCAACACTTCTACATCGATTCAAACTTCTCACTGATAAGAGTCAATTCCTCACAACCAGCATCAGCCTCTGATCCGGTCTACCAGCCTTAACTGCCATTAAGGAATGATTTCCAATCCGCCTTCCGCTTCGCGGCGAAGTTGGTCGATGACTGAACGAATGGCGGGCGCCAGACTCCCGTTGGGCGCTAGCGCCAGATACTTCTCGTAAGCAGCCACGGCCTCTTTGTGCTTTTGTTGTTTCTCGTAAGTCGCACCCAGCATTTGGTAGATGACGGGTTCAGAGTCCGAAAGTTGCGCGATAGCTTTCCGGAACTCAGCTTCTGCTTCGGCGTATTTTCCCTGCTCCTCCAGCACGCGGGCCAGTCCGACATGCGCTTCCGGCTGAAAACCCTTCGCTTCCCGAATTGCTCGTCTGAATGATGCGATAGCGTCATCAGTAAACGCGGCTTCGCGATGGATTCGTCCCTCTACCGCAGAGGCTTCTGGATAAATGGGACGGGCCTGGCGCGCGGCGTCAATCTCCGCGAGCGCTGGTTGATACTGATTTAGGTCAAGCAGCACGCGGGCGAGGCCGACTCGCGCTGCAGGAAACGAAGGACGAGCTTTCAGTGTTTGTCGATATAAGTCAGCGGCCTGCTCTTTGGCCGTATCGTCTCGAGCTTTTTCACGCGCCTCTTCCGCTTGCTGAAATAACAACTCAGCCTGATCCCTTGTCTCGACAAGTTTTACCGGCAGCGTGCGCCTGCCTGGAAGCAGAGGAACAGTTACCTCTTTAAAACCGCTCGCGCGCACCCGGACTACATGTCGACCTGGCGATACCTTTAGTTCGATGCGACCCGAAGCATCAGTCGTGCCTCTACGAATTTCATCTACCCAGACAATCGCATTCGGTTCGGTGTTGATCACCAGCGAAATTGATGTGGTGCGCGCTGCGCTCGTTTGTCTGCGTTGAGCGGCAGCAACACCGGACAGCAGTAACACTCCCATTATTAAGTGGCACGTTACTTTGTAGATCGTCATCGCTATCCACCACTTTCATTTCCATTAAGGGGTCTCTCAAGCACGGTCGGATCCTGTTGGCCCGGCGCCGGCGTCCCGCTGACCGCAGGCTTGCGGGTTATCGCGCGGCTACCAACCTCCGGACGAAACTTACCTTTATCGTCGTAGAGTCGCTGATACTGCAGGCGGTTTCGCACTACGCCTTGAATGTACCCGCGCGTTTCCTTGAAAGGCACCGCTTCGGCCCATTCATCGATTTCCGGCGGCAAAGAAGTACGCCATTGAATCATGCGATGGGGACCCGCGTTATAAGCCGCAGCTAAATATTCGATGCGACCAAATCTATCCATCTGGTCTTTCATGTAAGCGGTGCCGAGCTGAATGCTAAGACGCGGCTCATACAGTGCCTCTTCGGTAATTGCGCGATTAACGCCGTGCTTCTTCGCGGTCAACACTGCTGTCGGAACCAGCACCTGCATTAACCCGTACGCACGCGCAGACGATCGGGCGCGCGGCATGAAAACAGTTTCCTGCCGAATAAGACCCGCGACTTGATACGGATCGAGGTTCTTGGCACGTGATTCCTGCACGATGATGTCCCAGTAAGCCAGCGGGTAGAACACGTCCCATTCGTCAGGAGTCATCTCTTCCGGCTTCATCTGCGAATAGTCGGGGAAACTCTTTCTCAACGTGTTCAGCGCGCGCACATTGTCGTCCTGCGACCGATAGATCTTCGCGATCGCCAGGTTAACGCTGGGGCTGCTCCCCGCGGCAGCGGATGCCGACGGCTAGCTCGTCGAGCGCCCATTCATTAAGGCCGACGTTATTTAGCTCGTCCGATTTTGCAATCAGCTTGTCTTCCTCCGGGCCGGCAGTCTCCTCGGCGACGGTGACCGTCTGAAGATTTGCAATGGCCCGGCCGACCACGGTCTCGGCCGCAAAAGTTTTGGCGGGCACCGTATTGCGCAATGCATCGAGCCGCTGCTTCGCCAGATAGCCGTACCAGTTTGCGTCATAGCGGCCAAGCATTGCCTGGTAAAGAGCGCGTGCTTCCGCAAGTTTCCCGGCGCGTTCCGAGTCGCGCGCAGCCCAATATCCGGAGCGGCCGCGATTGTCGGTATTGCGGTGAGCGTAAAACGCCAGATGCTCGGTCAGTAGTTTTGAAGATTCGGCAAAATTTCTATCTTCATGTGCGTCCCATGCGAGTTCGAATTGCGCCTGGGCCACCTCGATGGAGTCCTTGTAGCTATTGACTGCAGTGCGCAGGAAATAAGATGCGTCGGCATCGTTCTTCGCTTCGGTGGCGATTTGTCCGACAGTCACCATCGCACGAGGCGTGAATTGGCTGTTGGGAAAGGTTCGGCGCAGCTCTTCAATAGTTGAACGGGCCTGTTCCCACTGGCGAAGACGCGCGTACATCTGCGCCACGGATGCCAGAGCTTCTGCGCGCGTCTCTCCGGCCGACGCGGGGATCAAATTTAATGCGCTCACTGCATCGGGGGTTTTTCGTGCGGTCGAGGCCGCAATCACTCTTCGCAATTGCGCCTGCTGATTTGCTGTTGGTGGAAAACTTGCGAACGCTTCCCCATATGCCTGGGACGCCTCAGCAAACTTACGGGCTTCGTACAATTTTTCCGCGCGCTTCAGCGCTTCGTCGGCAGAGGCAGCTGAAGTTGACGAGCCAAGACGCGTCAAAGCCGAGGCAGCTTCGGCACTCTCTGCTGACGCCGGCGCGTAAAAATACAAACGGCGATATGACGCCACCGCACCTGTTGAATCGGAGTTCCGCTCCTGCGCCTTTGCCGTTAAAAGCAATGCCGCCGCATCGTCTTTTGCCGTAAAGCTTTTCAACGCCAGCGGAACCGCCGACGCGCTTCCGGATTGCATGAGAAGGTTGGCCGCACGCAGCGCTCCGTCCCGTGCGCGCATTGATCCGGGATAATCGTGAACTAATTTTTCATACGCGATGCGAGCCTGTGGGAGTTGGCCGATTTGCTCCAACGCATTACCGCGCATCAGAAGCGCGTAGTCGCCGAGTACGCTGTGATTCGCGATGAGATTGGTGTCGAGCAGCGACGCAGCTCCCGCGAAATCCTTCTGGTCAAGCTTGATGCGTGCACGCACTAGTCGCGCCAGTGCGGCAGCTTTAGTGTTTGGAAATTCCGTCTCCATTCGAGCAACCACGTCTTCGGAAGGCAAAACACCGCCGCGCGTCATGTTGCGCAGATTCTCGAGCGCGCGCACCTCGGCCGCAGTTTGTGGACGGGTCAAGCAACTTGCCGTCATGAATGCGGGCAGCGATGCACCCGCCAGGATAGCTACTCCCACCAGGATTAAAATGAGTCGCGGATTGCGAAACTTGAATGCCAATTTAGAACTCCTCTGTTTCCTCGCGCCGAGCGCGTTGTTTGGTGCGAACACCGCAATTTTAATACGGCACTACCCTGAAGGGGTTTGATAACTGCGATGTCAAACCGTTCAGGGTAGGAGATGTTATTTGACTCTCGGCGCGCTCCACTACCTCGCACTGATCGTCGAATTTATTAGTCGCACTTCAAGCCGAAACCGTTGCTCCTGGGTAGGCGTTACCCAGTTTTCCCGCATCGCCTTCGGCCAGCGTGTTCACTAACTCGTGATGAAAATAATCGTACCTTTGCGCGACTTCCGGTTTAACGCGCTTATCATACATTTCGCGGGAACGATCGATGTACTCCCGCAAACGATCGTACAAATCGTTCTGGGCTCGACCTTCCGAGACCTTGTTCTCGTTGTAGAGTTTGATTTCAGAAACCAGCAGCCGGGCAAATCGTCGCGCATCGTTGTGCAGTCGCCGCTCTTCTTCACTTGAAACGTCAATGGGCAACTCAACATCCATACCATAACGCCGTTTGGGCGCCGGCGCTCCAGGCGATACTTCCGCAACGGGCTCAACAACCGGAGTAAACGGTTGCGGCGGCGGCGGAGCTTCCACAGGCGCAGCAGTCGGCGTTTCCATCGTTTCCATGGCCACTGGCGCGGGAGCACTTTCCTCCACGACGGGCGTGATCTCGTCGTACTCAACAGTCGGTGTGTAACTTGGCGCGGCCTCGACAACGGGTTCTTCTACGCGTTGCGGTTCGGCCGGTGCCTCTTCAACCTCTTCAACGGGAGCTGGGGTTGGAGCTGGCGCGGGAGGAGCGGTGCGTGCCGCCATTAGTTCGACCGACATCGCGGAAACGCGAACCAGGGTCTCAATCGCTTCCAGATTGATCGCTTCCGCGTCCAGTCCGTCGGAATCGGCATAAAGAACGGCAACCGTTCGCTGACGCACAACTAAAGGCAGCGTGACAATGTGGGCCGGCGCTTCTTCACCAAGACGGTTCAAAATCATGTGGTCTTCGGAATGCGTGTTTGGACCACCACTCCAGGTTACGCGCGAGCGCGCGACACCTCCGACTGCGGTATCCGCCGAGAGCGGAATAGACATTTGATGAATAGCGTTATCGCCTACCGTGCCTTCAAAGCCACGTGCGCGCCAGCCAATACCTTGATCGCCTTTAACGACGAAGAACGCCACCCGTGGGGCAAAAGCCGCTGCCCGGTTAACCAGAACTTTCAAAATGTCTGATTGCGATTGCTGCTCGTCAATCTCTTCGATGGCGGCCTTAATAATCGCCATGTCGCTAGACGCCTGCGCGCGCGACGATTCCGAAGCAGCCAGATCAATGCCTCCTTCGTGTGCCGCGCGTAAGTGCTCCTGAATGGAGGCAGCAACGCCACCGTCAAGCTGCACCTCACTTTGCCGGTCGAGCATGCGTGAAAGCGATTCGTTCAGTTGGCTTTGAAGCGCAGCAATTTCCTGCTTGATTCCGCTGATGCGGCCTTCGACATAACTCTCGATCTCGTGGCGCAAGCTGTCTTCCAGTTGTCCGTTAACCACAGCGTGGTTCCTCCATTGAAGGATATTTGGGCGCGCGTTCAGGTGAGCGTCTCAACGTCTGCTACTGAGACTTGCGGGGGCTTTAGGTCTCTTCATCGATTATGTACGTGCGGGAATCAGTGAGTCAAGACGTGTTTCTTCCAGTCTGTGGTTTGTTCTAATTGTTGTAAACACAAAGCGTTAAGTTGCGTGTCAATTAGGTGCAGATGAACGCACGGGAGCAATCCCAGAAGATTGACACGCTTTCTCGGGCTGGGCTATAAGTCGGGCGTTCGGAACCGATGGACTTATGGCCCAAACCATTCTGATTGCTGACGATCACGAAGATAACCGCGAGCTCATGCAACTTTTGCTATTGGGCGCGGGATACTCGGTGCGCGAAGCGAAAGACGGCAGCGAATGCCTGGCCATGGCACGAGATGAACGTCCGGATCTAATCGTGATGGATCTTTCGATGCCAGTGCTGGATGGGTGGGGCGTGTTTGAAGAATTGAAAACCGACCAGAGAACGCGGACTATCCCGTGTATGGCCGTCACGGCTCACGCCGATCTCGATCGTAACCGCGCGCTTGAAACAGGGTTTATCGCCTACGTTTCAAAACCCTTCCGAAGCGAGGCTTTACTCAGCACAGTGGCCACGGTTCTGTCAGATCATAAACCGTTGGAAGAGGCCCGAAGGGCCGACAGTCAATAGCCACGCCCGTTAGGCAGTTCAGAGTACAACCTTAATGTTGCAGCCTTTCAGAAGTGGCAAGCTAAAGCTTGTACTCTGAACCAATACCCATCCAGCCTCACTTATACGAAATCACTACCTGCTGAATTGAAGGCGGCAACGGATGGATCTCGCTTCGTTTGAAGCCCGCATTCGCAAACATCTTCTTCTAATTCTGAAAACGTATATGCATCGCCGCTTGGCGTGCTGCCCAACATCATCACACTGAATGCGGCGGCCTCCGGAGGAGAGATCCGATCTTCATTAGGCACAAACTCCAGCGTTACGGCACGACCCCCTTCGCCAAGTGCGGCGTGAACTCTTCGCAGTAACGTTTCACACGTTGGAGGATCGAAGTGGTGAAGGAAGTTTGTCAACAGAACAAGATCGTATCCCGATCCGAAGTCGACATCGAACGCACTGCCGGGAATCGTCGAGTAACGGTCTGAGACACCGGCGGCAGTCGCATTCTCCTGCGCCACTTCAAGCACCTTGGGCCAATCAAGCGCTACGATCTCCGCCTGCGGATTATTCTTTGCGAAAGCGATTCCAAAGAGACCATGACCGGCGGCGATGTCCAGAACCTTCAGTTTGCTGTTCCCGTCCGGATCAACCAGTTTCGCCATTATCTGCGCCGGCATCGCGATCATTGGCGCCATGCCGCGGGCAAACTTGACCCAGATTGGATTGTCCGGTGCAACAGTACCGCCTTCCTCGTCAGTGCTGCCTCCCTTGCGCACCGCTTCGGCAAAGTTCTTGAAGTTATCCGTCAGTTTGTCAGTCGACATGAACTCAATTGTGCCGCCGAGATATGCAGGAGAACGCTTGTCGAGAAATATGGCGGAATCCTGCGTCAGGCTGTAACTATTTCCGTCCTTGTTTAGAAAGCCCATGATCGTTAAGAAGTCACAGAGTATGCGTGTGCCGCGCTCGGACGCGTTTGAACGACGCGCAATCTCCGCGGTGTGCTATTTCCCTCGCCGATGGCCGTAAACACATCAAGCTCGATTGCCGCCTTCAACGCCTCTGTTCGTTGATAAGCGTTTATAGTTTGAAAGAATAAGAGGGGTGATGGTTGTTGTGCCGGTGAACTGGACATCTATGATTTCCTCCGAATGATTTGTTGTACCAAGATTGTTAGCGATTCTGATAACTCACGGGCTTCAGGGTTTGACGTGCGGCTTTGCCGCATAAAGGATAATTACCTTCGCCAAACTACGGTGTGTACGTTCGATAAAAATCGATACCTGAATAACTGGAATGTATCGCCTTACCATCGATGTACGTATCGAAGATAATGCGCTCAAGTCCGATAGGGTCACCTTCAAATTTAAAAGTGCCGGGCCCTACTTGCGCCAGCGGCGCCTCTCCCTCGAGCGTTAGCTTTCCCTTCCGAATCATTACGCGCGCGCTGCCATACCACGGGCTATCGGATTGAAACCGTCCTACGTAAGCGTCCCATTCTTTCGGATACTCAAAAGTTTTTGGTCCCGAGTAGCGCTCGTTGGTCCACCAGTCGGTTCCGTGAAACGCTTCCACGACTACTGGGCCCTCACGTCCGAAGCTGAGCGCGAAACGTTCGAAGGCCGGATGCTTGACAATAAAACGATCCCTTCCGGCTTGCTCCAGAACAATCCGCTGCCCCTGGTGTTCGAGTAGCAACTGTTCACCCTGCGCGACAACCACCAACTTTTGTCCGTCCGACGATGTAAACGACCCCGCATATTCAGCGGCATTCTTTATAACCTCAGGCGAAGGTGGTGGCGGCGGAATCGGCGGTAACTCCTCATTTGAACTGGCTGCGTTTAATACGTCGAGCGCATAACGCGTCACGGCGACGGGCCGATAACCCTGCAAGCTCGCGTTGACAGATGCAAAGGCTGCCAATCCTGCTGTCATGTCGACGAACATCGCCGACGAGAACGCAACCATACCGCCAGTGTGTCTCAGCAGCTGATGATCATTTGTTTCGCTGACCCACAATCCGTAACCATAGTTCGCCTCTTCGCCGCGAAAAGGCGCCTTGATCGCCGGTTGCACGAGCAACTCAAAACTCTTTTCCGAAAGAACGCGGCTCCGCGGACCCGCTCCTCGATTCAGTAACATCTTCATGTACGCGACCATGTCACCAGGTGTCGAGGCAACACTGCCTGCCGCCTCTGGCACTTCAAGCCACGGCGCTTCAGCCAGTCTTCCGCGAAGTGGAAAAGGCCGATCCGGATGTAGCGGAGCGTACCCCACGGCCAGTCTTTCCCGAGTCGAGTTCGTAATTATCGGATCAGTTGAGCTCATACCAAGCGGTTCGAGCACACGCTTGCGCAACGATTCTGCGAATGGCCTCTTGTCAACGGCTTCCAGCAGAAAACCAAGAAGTACGTAGCCAATGTTGGAATAAAGGAACCGCGTGCCCGGCGCCCATCCGGTTCGTAGCGGCTTGGCCGCCACACGCATTAACAGTGGTACACCTGAAAGTCCGGCGCTATGCGTCAGCAAGTGGTGTGCGGTGATGGGAGCAAAGGTGGATTCGATCTTCAGCCATGGCAGATAAGACGTGATTGGTTTATGAAGATCAATTTTTCCTTCTTCGGCAGCTTGCAACAGCGCAACACCCACAAACGATTTGGATATCGAGCCGATTTCAAACAGCGTCTGCGGTCCGACGCGCTGCGCAGCCTTTACGTCGGCGAACCCATAATGCGAAAGGCGCAGCAGTCCATCACGCGAGGCCAGCGCCAAAGTCATTCCCGGCGCGCCTGTTTCCTGCATGTGCCTGGCGATGAATTCATCCAGTTTCTTGTACGCAGCTTGAAACCGCTCCGTTTGCGACGACGTTTGATTGGAGAAAGCAAATACGTTAACCGGGCCCAACGAAAACTCTTTAAGCACAACCAGTCCAACCCCGGCCTTGAGACCGTTGCTTAATAAACTTCTTCGCGAAATGAATTGCGACATTAAATGATTTCCTATGGGTTTTATGCTGGCAGGCCCTTGCGCGCGATTGATTCCATCACGTTGCTGAATCGATCGAGTTCTGGCAGCGTCGTATAAACGTTTGGCGTAATCCGAATTCCCTCAAATTCCTCATGAAGGATAGGCGTCGTAAAAATACGATGCTTGTCGAAAAGATAATTCCCGATTGCTGTTGGATTCAACCCGTCGATCACTACAGTCGCGATGGCGCAGGATTGCGCCGGATCAAACGACGTGTGAAAGCGCACCTTGGGCACATCTTTGAGCTGGTTCATCCAGTAACGGGAAAGGTATCTCAACCGCGCCTCTTTCCTTTTGCCTCCGATGCTCTGGTGGAAAAGCATCGCTTCGCCGATCGCCAGTCTGGGTGCCGCGGAATGTGTGCCTATCTCTTCAAACTTGCGTATGTCGGTAGCTTGTTTAGATTCGGCCGCCATCAACGGCCAAATCTTTTCTATCTTCGAACGCTTCACGTAAAGCAAACCAGTTCCCTTGGGAGCGTAAAGCCATTTATGCAAACTCGTACCGAAATAGTCGCACCCAAGATCTTTCTGTTTGAAATCAAACTGGGCAAACGAGTGCGCACCGTCAACGATGGTTTCGATGCCTCTCGCGCGCGCCATATCGCAAACTGCTTTGACTGGCGTAATCTGCCCGGTGATGTTTACCTGATGAGCGATCAGAATTAGCCTGGTGCGGTTGCTAATTCCTTTTTCAAATGCGGCAACAATTTGGTTCAGGTTCTTTGGCGGGATCGGAATCTTGACCAGCTTGAGCACCAGGCCTTCGCGCTTCTCACGTTGGCGCAAGGTGGTCAGCATTCGGGGATAGTCCTGCGTAGTCGTAAGGATTTCGTCACCTGACTTCAGGTCCATCCCCATTAAAAGGATTTCCAGCGACTCCGATGCGTTCCGTGTGATGGCAATTTCTTCGCGATCGCATCCAAACATTTCCGCGAGACCGGTGCGAATCGTTTCAGATTGTGGCTCCAGGATTTGCCACATCGTGTAGGCCGTTGCGTCCTCTTGTTGCCAGATGTAACGAACGAGCGCTTCGGTCACGATTCGCGGACTTGGTGAGACGCCCCCGTTGTTAAGATTGATGATGCCGCGCGTGACGGTGAACGCGTTCTGAATCACAGACCAATAATCCTCATCCATCGCCGCCTGTTGCGGCGAAAGATGGGCGACGGACTTGGACGCTGCTTGAACGTCCTTCAAAAGAGAACCGACGGAAGCAAACGCGACAGACGCCAGACCAACACTCTTTCCGGCAAGGGAAATGAAGTCGCGACGATGGAAACTTCTTTGATTCATTGATCCTTGGTTTCGTGTTAGTTCGTGTTAATTCGTGGATCGCTTTAAGAACCAACGCCAAAATCGATCCACGAAATTACACGAAACCACACGAAGGTGACGCAAAGCCTTTCGTCGCGTGGATGGTTATTCTGTGCGATTTAGACCATCCGACGCCTGATAGACGATCTCGCCATTTATCACCGTCATCACATTCCGCGTCTTCAGTATTTCCATTTCGGGTATGGTCATGATATCGGCTGAGAAGATACTGAAGTCGGCGAGTTTGCCAACCTCGATGGACCCGCGCAGCTTTTCTTCAAAGGCAGCGAAAGCGGGCCAAAGCGTAAACATCTTCAACGCCTGCTCTCTTGAAACGGCTTCTTCCGGATGCCAACCCTCGCCCTGAAAACCTTTCTGATCTTTGCGCGCAACCGCCGCGTAAAACTCAATCATGGGCTCGCCGCGCTCGACTGGCGCGTCCGAACCACCTGCGATAATAGCGCCCGTTTTAATCAAACTCTGCCAGGCGTAAGCGCCTTTCAAACGCGCGATACCGACCCGGCTGGGCGCGAAATGAAGATCGCCAATCGCGTGGGACGGCTGCATTGATGCAATCACATTTAGTTTGGCGAAGCGCGGGATGTCGACGGGATCCAAAACCTGGGCATGCTCTACGCGCCAACGCGGTTCCGCTACTTTTCGCTGCGTGACAGGAACGGCGCTAAACGCTTTCTCGTATTCGTCAAGGGTGAAGCGGTTCGCACGATCTCCGATCGCGTGTGTCTCAACCTGAATTCCTTTCTCGAGTGCGGACGCCAACATTGGAGCCAGCTCTTCTTGTTTCACTGTCATCAAGCCGGTGGTGTTCGGCGCATCAGCATAAGGTTGCTGCAACGCTGCGCCTCTCGATCCCAGTGCGCCGTCTGAAACAACCTTTATCGTCCGGAAGGTGAACCGATTTCCGAAAGCTCCAATTGTTGGACCAGCCTCCAGCAGTTGCGTCGCGCTCGGACCTGGCCCATGCACGGCTTTGTAAATTCGCAGTTTGATTTTTCCTTCGCCATATAACTTCTTGAAGAGTTCTGCCTCAGCATAACTTCCGCCCGCATCCTGAATCTGCGTCCAGCCGAGTTCGATGTTTCGCTTTACGCCGAGAACCACCGCACGCTCAGCTTCGGCGGCAGACGTACCGGGAATGTAACGCCGCACAAGACCCTGCGCAGCATCGATTAGCATGCCGTTTGGTTCACCATCCGGGCCTTTAGAGATTTCTCCGCCAAAGGGATTTGGAGTGTTCTTATCAACATTTGAAAGCTTCAGAGCGGCGCTATTAACGACGGACGCATGGCCGTCCGCACGCTGTAGGATGACCGGATTGTTGGGCGCAACTTGATCGAGTTGAGCGCGCGTCGGGAAACACCGGCGGCTTCCAGAAAGTTTCGATCCATCCTCGGCCAGTCACCCATTCGCCGCTTTTGGCCTGTCCAACTCGCTCTTTAACTTTCGCCAGAAAATCTTCGAGACTGTTGACGCCTTCAAGGTTCAGCGTCATTTCACGAAAGCCGACACCGGACAGGTGTTGATGCGAATCCGTCATGCCCGGAACTACGGTGCGTCCTTTTAGATCGATGACTCGCGTGTTCTTGCCCACATATTTTTGAACGTCGCGATTTGAGCCAACGAATACAATCCGATCGCCTTTTACAGCCACCGCTTCTGCTTTCGGCTTCCGCTCATCGACCGTATAGATGTTGCCGTTTTTGAGGACCAGGTCAGACGGCTCAGTCGCTTGTGGGACGGGGACGAAACTGGAGGCAACAAGCAGAATAACGAGAAGGGCGTTTGTATAGAATTTCATTTTGGCCGGCGAAACGACACGGAAAGATGGAATGCAGAGCGAAAGATTTATATCACTTGCAGGGCTTGAGTTGGTAGAGCGCCGCGCTGTATGACGTTAGTGTTTTCTGTAGGCGTCATCGTTTGACAAGCCAATCCGCGAAGACAATCCACGAGATTGCACTAACGAACACGAATTGCGCGCCCGATAAACTTCAAGTTTGTCGCGGCGCACCGACAAGCTATAAGGCTTACCGGACATCAAACTGACCCACTATCTATTTTCGCGGTGCCTGCGTATCTGCTGAGGTTGTTCTATAATCTCAGGCCTTCAAAACAACCTGGAAGCGACCTGAATGGCCGGAGAATTCTGTAATGAAAACTGAAACGCTGAATCTACAAACTTCGCGAGGCAACACGACTGCGTATGTAGCGCGTCCTGAGACGGACACGGCGGCCGCTGTTCTGTTGATACATGAATGGTGGGGCATCAACGATCACATTCGCGACATCGCCGGCCGTTATGCCAACGAAGGATTTCTCTGCATTGCGCCGGACCTTTTCCGCGGTAAGGTCGCTACTAACACCGACGAAGCGTCGAAGCTTATGCAGGAGTTGGCCATTGACGACGGCGTCGAAACAATTCGCGAGGCCATTTCCGAAGCCAAGATTGCTTATAAGGCGCAAAAGATTGGAATAAACGGGTTCTGCATGGGCGGGACATTCGCATTGCGCGCCGCCTGCGAGATCGATGAGATTGCGGCCGCGGCGCCATTTTACGGAGACATTCCGCCGGAAGATGTGTTGAAAGAACTGAAGGCACCGACGCTGTTTATCGCCGGTAGTCTCGACAGTTGGATTAACGCGGATAAGGTAAACTCTTTGAAAGCGGCTGCGAAACAATATGAGTTGCCGGTTGAAGTGGTGGTATATGACGCGGACCATGCATTCTTTAACGACACGCGTCCTGAAGTTTATGACGCCGAGGCAGCAGCTGATGCATGGCGACGCGTTCTGGATCTTTTCCGGAAACACCTGACCGTAGCGGTTCCCACCGGAGCTTGATCTCCGCGGCTCCGCCGCCTGATGTACGGAAGGTCTTCGACCTTCCGTCAACGTTTTCGAAAAAAAAAGCCTTTACCTTACGCCTTCATTCTTACTTTCTCTTCACTCTTCACTCTTACTCTTCACTCTTCACTTTTCACTTCCTTCACTTCATTCACTTTTCACTCCTCACTTCTCATGGTATTTCGACGGCACATTCTCGCGTCCCCATTTCAAGACCGTACTCATCCACACCAGTTCGTCCAGGAAATCCTTAGCTCGTTTTTCAAACGCCGGGTCCAGTAATTTCCCCTCGGCGTCAAACGTATTCTGCACTTTGGGAAAATTCAGATCAGAGAAGGTCACGGCCAACCCCAACTCGCGTACCATCGGGACCATCGCTTCGATGACACGCGTCCCTCCCCACGGCCCGGCCGATACACCTACTAACGCAACGGGCTTATGTATGTATTCCTTCAGCAGCAAGTCCAGGACCGCTTTTAACGATCCCGGATAGCCGTGGTTGTACTCTGGTGCAACTATTACCAACCCGTCGGCCCTGATGATCGCTTCCTTCCATTCCGGGAAACGGTCTTTGAGTCCCTGTCCGTAGTCGTCCTGAGGTAATGCGAAGTCCGCCACATCGAACAGACGCGTTTCAATGTCGTCACGCTTCTGCATCTCGCCGACTAGCCATTTCGCAGGATTCACGCTGTTACGGTTCTTACGATTCGTCCCCAACAGGACTGGAAGAAATAATTTGCTCAAAGCGTCTTACCTCCAAGGAACTCGCGCAATTCGTGCGTCGTTGGCAATGCCGTTCGCGCTCCCAACTCGCGACACTTCAAAGCGGCAACTGCGTTGGCCATCTTCAAACTGTTTTCAATGTCTTCACCTGTCAACAAACCATAGAGAAAGCCTCCGTGAAACGCATCGCCCGAACCCGTGGTATCGCGGCAACTGTTCGGTACTTCGTAGGCAGGTGATTCAATAAACTGACCTTTACACAAAATCGTGGCGCCGTGTGCGCCCTTAGTAAGACCAACGATGGCGCAGCCATAGCGCGCCTTTACTTCAACTAGCGAGGCACGTTCGTCAGCGATCCCCGTCAGACGGTGTGGAAACTCGCGCGACGTAATCAAAATATCAATTAACGGTAGCAATTCAGGCAGGCCTTCATAAATATTGTCGATGTCGGCCGATACGATCACCCGTTGCGCACGCGCCGCCTGGGCCATGCGTGTGCATGCAGGTGGGTCATGCGCATCGAGGTGCAACACGCGACCGCGAGACGCCAATGCTATTGGCGCTTCATCGGCGTGATAGGCAAGTCGCTCGTCTCGGTCCCAAATAATCGTGCGCTCGCCGTTGCGTTGGTCCACGATGATAAACGCAATCTGGTTGTGCGCTCTTTCGATAACCTCTGCATGCTCAACGTCGACGCCTTCTTTCGTGATTGATTCAAGCCCGAACTTCCCTTCCGGATCCGAACCAAACCGTCCCGCATAAGCGGTTTTTAATCCCAGCCGCTGAAGGGCCACCATTGCGCTGGCAGTTTGCCCGCCTGCCGTTTGCTTGTGTTCCAGTAAACGAACCTTGGTATCGAAGGCTGGATACTCGGAAACGACGATCAGATGATCCACGGCGTTGAGCCCGAAGCCGACAGCGTCGAATGGTTTGTTGCTTGGAAGGGTAAACGGAAAAAGCATCTTTTCAGAAGTTTCGTTGGCGGCTTGCCGCCGCACCGTGCGGAAAGGCTGGCCTTTCCGGACAATTCATCTCTTCCAGGTGCTCCTCAGGCTCAGCCTCAGGAGTAAGTCAGGGAGAACCATTGGGTCGGAAAGCCAGAGGCTTTCCGCACTGTGCGGCGGCAAGCCGCATCTAACTGACACACACCATCACAACAGTTAGAATAGAGCCTTGGCAATTCACAGACGCAATAAAGCAGTGAGCCTCGAACAAAAACTTAAGGAAATTCCAATTTCTGCCGGCGTCTACCTGTACAAGGACAGCGCCGGCAAAATCATCTATATCGGCAAGGCTAAACGCCTGCGTAGTCGTGTGCGTTCATACTTCCAGGCCCGTCCATTCGACCGGAAGACTGACGCACTCGTCCGTCAAATCGCCGACGTCGAGTTCATCGTTACTGATAACGAAGTCGAGGCTTTAATACTTGAAGCAACCCTCACCAAGAAACACAAGCCACGCTACAACGTAAACCTGAAAGACGACAAGTCGTATCCGCATCTAAAATTGACGATCAATGAGCCTTTCCCGAAGGTTGTCATAACCAGACGCATTCAGAAAGACGGCGCGCTTTATTTTGGTCCATTCCTGCCGGCGAGCATGGCGCGCAAGACAATCGATTTGATTAACCGGACCTTTCAGCTTCGCACGTGCGACATTGAAATTGACGGCAAGGCGCCGCGTCCGTGTCTGGAATACCACATTAAGCGCTGCCTTGGTCCATGTGTAAAAGGACTCTGCACGCCCGATCAATATCAGGAGGCAGTGCGGGACGTGCGATTGTTGTTGGAAGGCAGAAACACCGAGCTCGCTGACATGCTCCACGAGCGCATGGGCCAGGCATCTGAAGAACAGCGCTACGAAATGGCCGCGAAGTATCGCGACCTGCGCAAGACCGTTATCAAGCTTTCGGAACAACAGAAGATGGCGACATCACCTGAGCGCGACGTGGACATCTTCGCCTACTACCGCGAAGGACGTCAGCTGGCGCTGCAGCTTTTCACAATGCGCGAAGGCCACATCGTGGGAAGGCGCGAGTTCTTCTGGGAAGACTTGCCGGAAGACGACTTCGATCCCGCCTCGTTTTTGAGTGATGTGCTGGCCCAGTATTACTCCAGCGATTACGTTCCAAAAGAGATCCACGTCCCGGTTGATTTCGAAGATAGAGAGCTGCTGGAGCAAGCTTTGACTGCGCGTAAGGGGCGGCGCGTTAAGATCCACTACACGCAGCGCGGAGAGAAACGAGATCTAATCGACCTCGGCGAGAAGAATGCGAAGTTGGCCTTCGAGCAACGTTTCCGCGTACTTAAGCCCGACATGAAACTCGTGCTTGAAGAGTTGCAGGAGACGCTCGAGCTGCCGCGCTTTCCTGGACGTATCGAGTCGTTTGATATTTCGCACATTCAGGGCGCAGAAAACGTCGCCGGCATGGTGGTCTCGGAAAACGGCAAGATGAATCGCTCCGAGTATCGCAAGTTTCGTATTCGTTCAGTCGAGGGCGCTAACGATACTGCGTCAATGCGAGAAGCTGTGTTGCGTCGTTACAAACGTCGACTGGCCGAAGCTAAACCTTTGCCGGACCTGATCATGATCGACGGTGGTAAGGGCCAACTCGCTGCCGCCGCCGATGCGATGCGTGAACTCGATCTCGAAGCGATTCCGATGGTCGGGATTGTGAAGCCACCTCAACGCCATAATCAGGTTTCGTATCTGCTGGTCAAAGGGCGCGAGCACGAACCAATCTATCTGGACCCTCATTCACTGATACTTCGTCTGTTGCAAATGATCAGAGACGAGACTCACAGGTTTGCGCTTAGTTATCACCGCAAGCGTCGTGAGCTGCGCGACTTCACTTCTGAACTCTCAGCGATTCCCGGTGTCGGTGAAAAGCGGAAAGGGCGACTACTACGACATTTCGGTTCGATTCACCGAATTTCGGAGGCTACCGAGTCCGAGCTAGCACCCTTCGTTGGCAAAAAAACCGCTGACGAAATTGTGGACCACTTCGCCCGCCAACGCGCTCTCGCAGGTGGGCAGTCCGAAGAAGTCGAACCCGGGGAACTTCCTGCAAACACTCCTGTTGAAACCATTAATCAGGTGTCGGATTTTTAGGGCACAGGTCCCGCCCAATAGGCGCTTTTCCCCTCCGTTTTCCACTGGCAACAGACTTGCTATTGACCACTTCGGGCCCAAGCGAGGTTTAGTTCGTAGGCAACTAAAGCAACTCGTCTAACCTCTTACTCGGGTCAATTTTTGCATTCAGCAGAAGGACGAAGGGGATGTACATGAGTTCTGAATTGTCCTTTCCGGACGCATTAATTTCAGAAACCCTCAATACCAATAAATACAAACAGGAGAAATCTCATGCGTAGACTTATGTCTCTGGCAATACTGATCGCCGCCTGCGCCTCAGTCTCACTTGCGCAGTCAACGGACGATTACAACAAGTTAGAATTCTTTGGCGGGTATTCGCACAATCGTGTGGACACTGGAGTGGGCGATAACGATCCTCAACTCAACGACATCATCGACGAGCGTGAAGGATTCCATGGCTTCAACGCTGCCGTTACCGGCAACGTCACCCGTTATGTCGGTTTGAAGTTTGACGTTTCGGGTCACTGGAAACGGAAGACTTTTCCAATTGGGACGGCGCAGCTTGATCTCGATTCCAGTCTCTATAACTTCCTGGGGGGCGTCCAGATCAAGGACAACTCAAAAGAAACTCGCATCAAGCCGTTCGCGCACGCGTTGGTAGGAGCGGCCCATGCAAAATTTGACGGGAACTTCAGCGACGGAATTTGCGCTGCTGTTTTTCCCTCGCCTTGTCCGGTGGACTTTGAGGACAGCGATACTGGTTTTGCGGGCGCGTTCGGTGGAGGTCTGGATATTCGAGCCAATGATCGGATCGACATTCGCGCTTTTCAGTTCGATTACAACCCGACGCGGCTCGGCGGCGATGGAACTCAGCACAACTTTAGAGTTGGTGTAGGCATCGTCATTCACTAATCCGGCGAAATCGTCGCAAACAAAACGCCGCCCGGAGCTCATACGAACTCCGGGCGGCTTTTGTGTAAAGCAAACTGTCAGTTTGCGATCTGTGCAGAGCCCAACCTTTAGGTTGTTACTTTACAAATACTAAAGCTTGTACTCTGAACTACCCTTGGGGCTGGTTCTTAGTGCCGGTGAACTCGTAAGTGATATGTATACGAAGTGCTTCGTCCTGGATCTCAGAATGTATTTCCTTTACGTTCGCCTGAACTGCCCCATTCGACCCCGTCACTGGAATCATTAGTTGCAACTGCGACGGGCGCAAAACCTCGATTGGATTGATCCGCTGATCGATTGCGTTGCGCACAAACACGGTAACGAAGTTGTTTGCTATGGGCGCAATTCCCTCCAAATTGACACCTTCCACGTTTACGCGCGCGAACAACGTTTGCGACGGCTGATCAAACGACAATTGAATGCTTGTCTGCGCCCAACCTTTGAACTGCATGCAGTTGCCCAGTAATGCATAACTTCCGCTGAAAACCAGTGGCGCAAGTATCTTTCCTCCATCGAACTCAACTTCGGTCTTAACATTGCCGGCTTCCGGCGCAATCGTTACGCCATCACTGCAGCCGCCCTGAAAAGCCGCGCGCTCTACGAATGCGTCTGTGGGGGAGCGCTGTCCCGAAGACAAGTTGAAACTGGGTGGACCTAAATCACGAAAAACCGTAGTGAGAAGCTCATCCAGAAATTCGTCCGGCACTGAGACCACCACTGTATTTGCAGGCGGCTCGCCAGTTGGTGGACCAACACGCGTGCCGGGAAGCGTTTTCGCTCGTGGCACGCCCAGCAGGAAGATAGCCACGGCGGCGCCGAGCACTAGTCCCACAAGAAGAGTGATTATGTATCTCATGTTGTCTCAGTTTTTACGGAGTTCTCGGAGAAGGCGATATTGCCGGCGACGCGGTTGGTGCCGGCGACGCGACCGTTGTCGAACCAGATGGCGCCATGTTGCTCATCAACAACCTGATTCCCGCTGCGACAGTGTTGGTGAACGACTCGATCTGAGCGCGAACCTGCTCGGGTGGAACCTTGTTGAGGCCGGGAGGAACCTGGAATAGCGTGTCGTCAACGGTGGTCGTGATGTCACGCATCTCCGCGACTATCTTTGCGCCTTTTACTCCCTGCACATTTCCGCTGGCTTCCGTGTACAACTCAGACCGCAGCGGCAATCCGGTTTCCTTATCGACAAAAACAAATGCCTCCGCGCTGACCTGACCGGCGGACGTCGACGTGTTTGCAGTGGTTGCATAGCGATACTTCTCAGCAGTGCGACCATTTAATGTTTCTTCTCCCACTCGTTCGACGCCTTTGAGTTTGTCGAGATAAGAAACGATCTGTCCCGGCGTCATTAACTTTTGTATCTGCACGCCGGTGGCTTCCGGAGTTAGCTCGGCGTACTGCTTGCGGGCGGGCGCGACCACTATATGTTTGCCGCCCGTCTCCAGGTAAATGAGATCCGAACCGTCCGGCAGTTTGAAGGCGACACGCCGATCAGCGCCATTGCGAGCGATATCAGCAGACAGCGACGGAATCCCGACTGTCTTTTCCCCGCCTTCGGTCTCAGCGCTGAACACCAACGTTGCGCGATATTTGTCGGGCTCGCGGGTCACGATCGTCGATCCTGTCACGGGCGATGTTGGCATTTACATTTACCGGCGTGGTATTCGTGTTTACCGCAACATTTGCATTTGAGGTTTCGGTTCTTTGACACGCCGTGCTTCCCAGCGCGATCGCTACAAGACAGATCATTGCCGATGTTTTGAAATTGACGCTTTTCATAAAGGTCTCCGCAGAATTTGAGCTCATAGCTCAGTTAATCAAAGGGGGCTGTTTGGAGGGAAGTTGTAGGATACCACGCGACGTACAAGATGTCAGACGGCAGGAGGCAGGTGCAGGAGGCAGGTGCAGGAGGCAGGACGACGGAGGCAGGCGGCAAGAGCAGAAGCAGGAACAGAGGTTAACTAAAAATGAATCAGAAGGTTCACCATCCGTGACTCTTCTGATCGCTGAGTTCTGATCTCTCCCTCTGCCTCCTGCTCCTGCCTCCTGCTCCTGCTCCTGCCTCCTGCCTCCTGCCTCCTGCCTCCTGCTTTCTGACCTCTGACCTCTAAGAATTGACTTCCACCCCTGTTTTAGAATAGAAGCGCTCTGCTATTTCACCTCCTACCTTTGAAAAGAGTGTGGCCCATGAAACAGATTCTTATACTAATAACGCTTGGCTTCGCGCTGTCCCTCTGCAACTTAAGCAGCAGATTCGGAGGCGGCGGCGATCGCGCAGACGATCGCGGTCAGCCATCCGGCGATTCCATAGAAAATGTCGAACCGGCTACTCCGACGGCCGCGCAGATCGCGGCAATTGCTGGCGGCTCGAACCTCGCGTGGGAACCACAGGGAATGTCCTGGACCGTCCCCGCGAATTGGAAAGAAGCCAGCAACGAACAGAAGATGCTTGTGTGGCGCTCGCCGGGTGGCTCGGATGCGGCGAACCTGATCGTGAGTATCTCTCTTATGGACGAAAGCTTTCCAACCGAGTCCAGCATCAAGGCTTTCTATGATGGCGCGAAGACGCGTTTAAAGAATGGTGAGGTCGATGAAGTAAAGTGGGTCGAGATTGATGGTGTGAAGGGCGTGCAGTTTCGCGAGGCCAATCCTGAAAAGCCTGACGACTTCAGGCGTTTGCAGTGGATGGCCTACCGTAAGTACGCCGGCCAGGTGCAATTGGTGAACGTAATGCTTTCGAGTAACGGGACGGGGTTCTCTAAACATCAGGACGCTATGTACGGCGTGCTTTATTCCACAAAGCTCGTTCACTGACGGAGGGTGTCGGGGTAAGGGTGATAGGGTGTTTGGTGTAATTTGCGTACACCCAACACCCTACGCCCCCACCCCCTCTTTATTCCTTCCTGATGTAATTGCGGTGAACCCAGGCTCCTTCGGCGCCGTCAACAGTTTCAAAGAAAACATTCTTGTCGTCCTCGCGCGTCACCACCTTCACACGGCGAGTCACGTCTTTTTCCGAGGCTTGTCCCTTTTCAGCGTCAACGAGAAAGGCGGACACTGCTTCAGGCGACGCAGGTCTGAAATCCTGTTTCTGCAATCCGGCGATGGCTTCGACAGCGTTGGCCTTTAACAGCTTGGGCCAAAGTTTTTTGAACAGCGCACTCGATCCGTAAACATCGGCGCTGTTCACCTTCCCGTTAATGGCGAAGACGTAGCCTATGACATCATTCTTCCCCGCCGCGATCGGAGATAAAGCCTTGATGTAACTTTCGGCTGTCGCGCGAACTTTGTCGTTCTCAACAGCAAGTTGAAGGCTGGATTCTGAAACGGCGGAGTTGACGCGTCCGCCGACGTTCTCGCTCAGGTTGTCCTGGGCCACCTTAACATTTTGCCAAACCGCCTCCTGAGATTTCGCTCGCTTCGCTGCGAGTTTCAATTCCTTTGTTGACGCCACTTCGGCGGAGCTGGAAAAGACCTCCACTCGCTCGCCGGCGCGTCTGGACCATCTGCCACTCTCCACGCAGAATGCACCGATCGGCATCTTGCCGGATTTAGGCGGCACGATGAAATCCGTGGATAGCATTCGATCCTGCTGACCGCCTTTGACGATATCGCCTGCCTGAACGTAAACGTCTTCATTTGAAACATTTTCAATTGCCAGCTCGCTCACCGTCTTTGTTTCGTAAACGATGACCTTCTTTTGTTCGAGCGCTTCCTGAAGCGTTAGAAAATTCTTGCTTAGAACGATGCTCTTTCCGTGAATCAGGAAGATCGTCAGGTTCTTGTGCGTGTAGGGACCTGAGAGACGGTAATCGCCGGCTTTGATATGCGTTCCGTTCTGTCCATTTGTTCCATTCGCCGCTTGATTCTGAGCACTAATGAGGAGCGCCATTGGGACTATTAACGCCAGTAGTACTACTGCGCTTGTGAGTAAGAACTTGTGTGTATTCATTGTCTTGTCTCCTATTTTTTGAAAGCCTCGGAGAATTTGGACCATCTAACGAGACGCTAACGCCGCCATCGAATTACATTCAGCTATAGCCACAATCTAGTTCCGGCTCGTCGCAACTTCGCGCCCGCTAGTTCGTGAGTTTGACTTACGCGCGAACACTTGCTCGGGCCCGTGCGCGATCGGGCTCGTCGACGAAGTCGAGATTGTTTGCGGCGACTCACCCGAACGATTCTGGTGTCACTTGCTTTCTTGTTCTGGTCCATTTCACTCACCCAAAGCTGAAGGTTTGTCGGGGAAACCAACCTGGGAGAATCAAACTTCGCTACATTCGCGCACTTCAACGTCGAGCCCGCCGACCCTTCGACGAACTGAAGCGATGGTTCGATTCCCAATTACCCCTTGAAAAACAGGGAGACGGCTGGTACCTCAGGGAGACTGGCCCAGGCCCCACTCAGGCTATTGGCCCACTGGACGTGGGAGATCACCCCTGGAAAGTAACGCTGTTGGTAGAACGAGGCTGAGGAGACTTCTTGCGAGGTTGGACGAAGGATCTTATCACCACGGTTGCCAGCGGGTTTTGCGAAAGCTTTTGCGGGCACGGAGCATACAATCTAGAAGGGTCGAAACTGAAGTGGCCAAGTCTTTAGGATTCCCGGAAGATTCTGCTTGACTTCCTGTCTAGCTGTAATAAAGTTCGTCCGCTCAACACTCGGTTTCCGTCATCCTCGTCTTCATTTTTGCAAATCTCAATTGCCAGAGGAAAAGTCTCACCATGGAAGCACAATTGCTAGAAACAGAATCCGGTTCGCATAAACCGCTGGTCGCCGCACGTAGAGAGTGGACTGTTCTTATATATTTGGCGGGCGACAATAATCTCAGCGAGGAGTGTGTTTATATCTTAAAGGAGATCAAAAGAGTCGCGCCTCCCGCGCCTCCAAAAGGCGGCCGATCGCCGGAAACCTCAAGCGTACACGTTGTTGCGCAGTTCGATCCTTTGGGACGTGGAAATCCGAGCCGCCGTTTCCATATCGAGTATTCCGATGGTGAGCTTGAAGACGATGAACTCTATTACAGCCGGAAACTCGAAACTGATACAGGAAGTCCCAGCGCCCTTTTAGAGTTCCTGCTAGAGACCATTGAATGGTATCCAGCCCGTCAGTACATGTTGGTTTTGTCGGGTCATGGCGCGGGCGTGCTGCAAAACTTTTTTCTTCAGGACGAAGAACGCCCATTATCTTCAATTCCCAGCACGTTTCCCGTTCCTGCCTTACGAAGAGTTTTTCGTTCCGCACGACTGAAACACGCCTTGGGGGATTACAAGATAGATATCCTGGGTTTCGATGCCTGCATGATGAGCATGACGGAAGTTTGCTACCAGTTGCGAGACATCGATGTTCTCAACCTGGTGGTGGGATCGGAAGGCTTTTCCCTTAATTCAGGATGGCCCATGGATCGAATCCTCGGCTATCTTCAAAGCCTCCCGCCTGCTCCTCCCGCTACCAAGACATCCGTTACTACCGTCGCTAAAAAGATCGTTGATATTTTCACCAACTTCTACCACGACTACTACCTCGGTGGCCTGTCTGTCGATCAGTCAGTTATCGATTTGTCCAAAATAGGCAAGCTGCGAGATGAGATTGATCGGCTTGCCCTGGCCATGCTTAAAGCCATGCATACTGAGTCGCCCAAACCAGATCGCTACGATGAAAAGGGGCGCCCCTTTCAGGACGCTCTCCTGCTCGCTCATTGGGCCGCTCAATCATACAACGGCGAACAATGCGTGGACCTCTACGACTTTTGTAACCTGCTACAAAAACGTGTGCGGGAAGATCGCAGAGAAGAATCGGTCTGGTCCTGTTGCAAAAGAATTATGGAGTTTCTGACAGAAGGCGATGACCGCATCATTAAAAGAAGTTGCTACGCCGGGGCAGCATTTCAGCATTCCCACGGAATCTCAATTTATTTTCCGTGGGGGGATTACGACGTGACACCCGGCTACAATGAACTGGATTTTTATGATCATTCCAAGTGGGATGAATTTTTGAAGCGCTATTTGAAGGTCACCAAGCGAGTCCCCGAATAATGAACCTAAAAAGGAACTGAGATTTCATCGCTCCACGCCGCCTACGAGCAAAGGACCGTCGGGGAAAGTTCACAGCATGCGCAACCCGCCCACTCGTTACTATGCCAGCCACTGCGTTCCTAGCAGACCCGTAAAGCCTCGATTGATTGAGACACGGTGAGCCAACTGAGAGTCTTGAACGCGATTCGCAAGCAGCTTGGGAAGAACCGATGTCGCCTGATGAGGCGGGCGAAAGCAATTAACGAATGGTTTACCTGTGGAATCTTCTACCATCCCGTATGAGACGAGCGTCTTACATCAGCGTCGTCGTCATGGCGCTGGGAATCGCGCTGATCTGTGATCAACCTGTTGATATTGAATCGCCGGTGCTTGCTGACTCGTTAGCCACCTCATCCACTGCTACGCAATTAAGCAACGCTCAACGTGTGGACCGTGAGCTCATTGGCGGCGCACAACACTCTTTTCAGATCTCGCTCTCGTTAAATCAATACGTTGCTGCTTCACTGCAAACGTTTGGCGGGCCCGCGCGGTTGACCGTTTATGGCCCCGCCCAGGAGCGCCTGCTCGAAGTCGACTGCTTCCAAGCCCGCTTTGCGCCGATCTCATTTATTGCTGAGACCGCAGGAGTATTTCGCATCGAGGTTCTCTTGTTAACAACATATCCTGCCAGGTACAGCCTTGAGATCATCAACATAAGATCGTTTAACTCAACTGACATGACCGCCATGGCCGCCGAAGGGGCTTTTCACGCGGGAGAGAAATCTCGACGTGAATGAACCGGTGCTTCTCTAACAAAGGCAATTCAACAAGTTGAAGCAGCCGCATCGCTTTGGGAATCCATTGACAGACGGCGTGAGGCCGCGGCCGCTCACCGGGTGGTCGGTGATACATGGTTCGTGCTTGATGAACCCAAAAAAGCCCTGGGCGCGTATTTCACAGCTCTATCATTCAGCAGAATGAGCCGGAACCAGAGCGGGACGGCGGACTCGCTGAATGGAGTCGGATACATATACCTGACGTTCGGAGAACACCGGACGGCGCAAAAGCATTTCAGCGAAGCTCTTACTTTAAGCCGCGCCGCCGGTAACGAAACAGGCGAGGCCTACTCGCTCAACAACCTGGGCGAATTGTCCTACGCGCGGCGAGAGCTCGAAGAGTCTCTTAAGTACTATCGTCAGGCATTGTCACACTGGGAAAAGTTAGAAGATTTGGAAGGCCAGGCACTGGCTCACCTGAATTTTGCATATACCTATAATGATCAAAGTGACACGGCAGCGACCCAAAACTCCCTGGATCTCGCGTTATCGTTTTGGCAGAAAAGTCGTAACCGCCGTGGCGAAGGCCTAACGATCACCGCCCTGGGCCACCTGTATTCGAAAATCGGCGACAAGCAACGAGCGCTCGATTTCTACCGGCGAGCGCGTGCGTTGTTTGAACCAATGGACAACAAGATTGGGCAAGCCTTTGTCTACAACGGGATTGGGTACGTTTACGAGGAACTCGGGGAGTCAGAAAAGGCGCTTGAGAATTACTTGAACGCATTAAAACTTTTTAGCGCCAATGACTATCGCGAAGGACAGGCAGGTTCACTTTATAAGATCGGTAAAGCCTACTTCTCTTTGGGCAATTATGACGAAGCGCTCAACTACTACAAACAGTCGCGGTTGGTGAGCAGGCAGATTGGCGACCGGAGAATGGAAGCAGTGCCCGTCAAACTGATCGGGCAGACTCTTGCCGCTCAGGGAAAACAAAAACAGGCGTTGGCTTTTTACACAGAAGCGTTGACGCTAAACCGCGCTGGTTCGGACCGGCGAGAGGAGGCTTATACGCTTCGTGACATTGGTGACACGTACCACCAGCTCGGTGATAACCGGCAAGCGCTGCGCTATTTCGACGAAGCCTTACGCCTCAACCGCGCGACCGGTGATAAATTTGGTGAATGTTCAACTCTCTACAGCGTTGCGGCCACATATCGGGCGCTGAAGAACCTTCCAGAAGCGCATTCGGTAATGGAGACCGGATTGGCTCTGGCGGAGTCACTACGCACCAGAGTCGCCAGTCACGAATTGCGTGCTTCGTATTTTGCGACGGTCAGGCAAGCTTATCACTTGCAGATCGACATCCTGATGCAGATGCACAACCAATATCCCGACCACGGTCATGAGATTCGCGCATTCGAACTCAGCGAGCGTGCGCGCGCGCGGTCCTTTCTCGAATCGTTGCGCGAAGCTCAGGCGGGAATTCGAGACGATGCTAACGCCGGCCTGATCGAGAAACAGAAAGCTATTGAGGAGCAACTTGACGCCGAGGCCGTGATCCACAGGCAACTGCTTGCGACGAATAAGACCGATGACGTTAAAGCATCGGCTGATCGGATTAGTGATCTGACCGCTCAATATGATCAGGTAAGCGTGGAAATTCGATTAACTCACCCGCGCTATGCCGCTCTCGCGCAGCCTCAGCCTCTAACTCTGACTGCGATCCAAGGGCAGGTACTGGATGGAGATTCGGTCCTGCTGGAATATGCGTTAGGTGACGATCGCAGCTACGTTTGGGTAGTCACCAGGGACGGTATAACCAGCCGCGAATTGCCGGCGCAATCTGAGATTGAGCAGACAGTTCGCACAATCTATCGACTGCTTACTGCGAACCATCCATTGCCGGCAGAGACATTCGAACAACGACAGGCGCGCATTAATCGGGCAAATGAAGAGTTGCCGTTACACCTTACGCAACTGAGCAGGATGGTAGTGGATCCGGTCTCTGACAAGCTGGGCCAAAAACGGTTGATAGTCGTTCCGGATGGGGCACTTCAATACATTCCATTTCAAATCCTGACGGTGCCGGTCAACACCAATCACGTCTCGAATTGTATCGACTGCGCAAGAAAATCACTGTTGGAAGATCATGAATTGATCTATGAAGCTTCTGCTTCGACACTCGCTTCCCTGTCAAAGGAAGCTGCCTCGCGCGATGTGGCGTCAGGAGACGTTGTCGTATTGGCTGATCCGGTTTTTGAAGCGGATGACGTGCGCGTGATAGGTGGGTCACAGTCCCGACACCGGGCATCAGCAAACTGGACGGGCTGATGTCCACCGCGCTTTGGATGATGCGGGTGTCGTTGATCCAGAGGGACGAATTCCACGCCTCCAGTCTTCCAGAAGCGAGGCTGACGCAATCATGTCTGTCACGCGATGGGGTCTGGGGTACAAAGCGACGGGATTCGAGGCCAATCGCGATGCAGCAATGAAACCAGGTCTCGCTGATTATCGAATTGTCCACTTCGCAACCCACGGACTGATGAACGCCAAACATCCCGAGTTATCCGGGATTGTTCTATCGCTGGTTGATGAGAATGGTAATTCACAAAATGGCTTTCTCCGTCTTCATGACATCTACAACATGAAATTGCCGGTCGATCTCGTGGTTCTGAGCGCGTGCAACACTGGGCTGGGAAAAGATGTGAGGGGTGAAGGACTAATCGGATTGACCAGGGGCTTCATGTATGCGGGAGCTTCAAGCGTCGTCGCCAGCCTTTGGAAAGTAGACGACGAAGCCACGGCTGAACTTATGAAGCATTTCTATTTCCAGATGTTGCAGCAAGGTCTATCGCCTGCCGCAGCGTTGCGAAAAGCCCAACTGGAAATGTCGAAGCAGAAACGATGGCAGTCGCCCTACTACTGGTCTGGTTTCACAATCCAGGGACAGTATGTTCAAAGCCAACGACCAACTCGCGCAAGTGCGATTACTAAAACAGCCACCGCAGGATTAGGAGTCGCGATCTTGTTTGTCGCTTTTATGGGCTGGAAACAAAGACGTATCAAGTTACTTTAGGTACAATAACCCCTCATAAACTCGATTCTTAAGGTCAGCCTAACTACCGCCGCTTGCCATGAACAAAGACTGGGTTCTTACTCAAGAATCCTTCGAAACACTGCTTGCCTGGCTGGCCCCCGACCGCGATGAGGCCGGCAGGAAATACGAAACCATACGCATTCGGTTAATAAAAATCTTTACCTGCCGGGGCTGCGCTGAGTCCGACGACCTGGCTGATGAAACGATTAACCGCGTCACGAAGAGGCTCGCCGACATACGGGATACGTTTATCGGAGATCCCGCTTTGTATTTTTATGGCGTCGCAAACAAGGTGCACCTCGAGTATTTGAGACGCAAACCGCCCCCACCGCTTCCTCCGGCTCAGCCCGATAGTGATGATACTGAGAAGGAATACTCGTGTTTAGAGAAATGCCTGGAAGAACTGCCGCCAAACAGTCGCGATCTCCTATTGCAATATTACCGGGAAGAAAAGCGCGCCAAGATCGAGCACCGCAGGCAACTTGCGGAGCAACTGGGAATTGCGTTGAACGCGTTAAGAATTCGCGCTCACCGAGTAAGAAATGTGTTGCAAGAATGTGTACAAACCTGCGTACAGGAAGCAACAGCCTGAAACCGCTTGCCCGGATTTTACATAGTCTTTAGGGAGTGGTTCTTCAGACTGAGGATTTACCGTTTTGAATCAATTAAAACCAGCATCAATTAGACAGTACCTTCTAGGGACACTGGAGGAACCTGAGCGCGCCGAGTTTGAGAAGCGTCTTCTAACTGATGAAACACTTTATGACGAGCTGTTGATGCAGGAGAACGAGTTAACGGATGAATACATCGCTGATGAACTGTCGGATCAAGAACGCCAAAGTTACCAAAATTTCTTCTTATCGGCGCCGGAGCGACACGCTAAACATCGATTTGCGCTAAGCCTACAGCGTTACACTCGCCTGGCAAATCAACCACAACACAATCAGCAGTCATCGTCTGCCGGTGAAGCCCGGGCACTACCGCGTCGAGTTTCGCGCCTCCCGTTCTTTCAACGCCTGCAACAGCAAAATCCAATCGTCGCGTATGCACTGGCCGCTGGGGTAGTTTTTGCGTTCGTTGGCATTGCCTGGATGGTAGCCGCCAATCTAAAACCGTCGCCGGCCGGAACCGGAAGTACTGTCCTCGTCACGCTCACTCCGGGGCTAACGCGGGGAACAGGTGAAACTAAGGTTGTTCAGATCACACCGGACATTGGTTTCTTGCAATTAAGGTTGCAGCTGCTGTCTGACGAATACCAACTGTATGGCGCCGAACTGCTAAGCAGCGCTAATGACAGCATATTCGTTGCGACAGGTCTCACACCGCACGTTTCGAATGGTAGTAGATACGTGGAATTTACTGTTCCTGCCGATTTGGTTAAACGCGACGACTATCATGTGAGATTATCCGGCCGCGTATCCGGTGGTACCTATGAAAGCGTCGCCGGTTACTACCTTCGCATCCTCAAATAGCCGGCTACTGCCTTCGCGTCTTTGAATAATCGCCACACCCAAGAGATCTTCATAGCGAGTTCTATCCGGCCAATGAAATGTTTTGGCCATTAGGACATCACTAATGGAAGACACCTAGCGGTTGGCCCGGTGTAGCCGCGTCCGAAAAGTGCAATCACATAATCAGCGATTATCACTCCAGTGAATCAGGAGCTCGAACATGCATACCCGACTCGACGAACTGCGGACGTCGTGTGCGCGAATTCTCATCGTGGCGACCCTCATGGGTAGTGTCCTCACCATACTGCCTCGTTTTGCGCGGGTGCAGGCCCAGAGACCAATTGTTGTCACTGCCGACCAGCCAGACATCTGGACGCTCGAAACAGGCCCATTACTTGACGGCCCAAATAAATCGAAACCAAAAACGCCGAAACTCATTACCTGTGGGAGACCTTAAGGTGGGTGCTAGCGCCTGTGGGGGCACAACGTCAATCCGGATGAACCGTCGGGGCATCAGCATGCGGGACGAAGCAGGCGCGGCAGCGGGCTTCGTACATGCCTTCGCCGCCGACCGCGACGCGCTCTTCGGATTCAAACGTGCGCTGGGTGTAGTTTGCCGGTTGGCCACACTTCATGCAGATGGCGTGAGTCTTGGTGATGTATTCGGCAATGGCCAGCAACTGCGGCATTGGTTCCCATGGTTTGCCGGTGTAGTCCTGGTCGAGGCCGGCAATGATGACCCTCACCCCACGCTGGGCCAATTCGTTGGCAACCCTCACCAACTCGTTGTCAAAGAATTGGCCCTCGTCGATCCCGACAACTTCCGTGTCCGGTTCAACTTTAGCCAGCACTTCCTTCGCGCTGCGGATGTTTGACGATTCATGACGCATCTCGGAGTGAGACACGATGTGATCGTTCGAAAAGCGCGAGTCGATTTCGGGTTTGAAGACCTGCACTTTTTGACGCGCGATCTTCGCGCGCCGCAAACGTCGAATTAATTCCTCGGATTTCCCAGAGAACATCGAACCGGCGATTACTTCGACCCACCCGGTCGACTGTCGCGAGTGGTGCGTCGGCTCGCTGTC
Source organism: Blastocatellia bacterium (assembly GCA_963786645.1). Taxonomy (GTDB): domain Bacteria; phylum Acidobacteriota; class Blastocatellia; order Pyrinomonadales; family Pyrinomonadaceae; genus PSRF01. Next base: position 101,390 of record CAWAZW010000008.1, on the reverse strand, counting down.
GTTAACTTGTGCGATGAGTTCTTCCATCTTTTGGTTCGTCCGGCTCGAGTGCAGAGATCCCTGTGTCTGCTACTCCGAATCATACATCTTGCGATTGTAGAACGGTGCGAATGCCGCAATCAGCGCCACTTCAAAACTCATTGCGCGCGTCACCAGATCTCGAGAAAGAATTCCCCAGGCGCCTTGTCGACTGCGAACGTCGGCCACGCCCGCGACTTCATCAATCACCAGACCCAATTCGCGTTTACCTTCAATCACCTTTTTGGCAAGCGAAGGCGGAACACTGATTGAGGGCGTGGCGCCAAACGCGCCAGTCTTGCCGTCAGTCGCGTACGCCCAACCCTTGCAGGAAGATGTGCCACTCGCCTTCAATTGAGATGGAATGAAATCCACCTTCGAGGCCAACATAGATGTCCGCATCCCGTCGTTGTGTCTGAAGTAAATCGCGGACGGCCAAAGCGCGTTCGCGTGCGCCCTGCATCAATTCCCAATCGTTCATCGGCATCGCCGGAGCATTGGTTTCCACGCGGCGCGCCAGTACGGTAGCCTCGCCCACCTTGGGTCGACCGACGCTACTCGCGCAATACTCGCGCGCACAGCCATGATCTTGGCAGCGCGATCAGATCCCAAAGCGACAGTTTTAACTTGGGCCGGAGATTGCTGGGTCAAAGCCGACAGGTTCGAACAGGAAACATCAGTCAGGCGAAACGCATCCGAGGCTATAACACGTGGGCGCTTGTCGTCAAAAGCACGAAACACCAACTCGTTCGCTTGTAGGATCGCTCGCTTGACATTGATTCATGCAGGTTCAAAACTAGAGTCACGCGGGAGTGATTATTGAGGCAATTGTTGGAGGGTTTAACTAGTGTCAGTTGAGGAATTGGTTTACGACTGGAACACAATCGATCCGGCGTTGATCCCGCCTGACAGGCACATTGGATTTGATGACGAAACGCTGCGTGACGGCCTGCAGTCACCTTCGGTTTCAGAACCTCCGGTCGAGCAGAAAATCGAGTTGCTTCATCTGATGGATGCGCTGGGTATTGACACTGCTGACATTGGACTACCGGGCGCGGGTGGCACTCATGCCGCGGGCGTCGAGCTCATGGCGCGCGAGATTGCCGATAAGAAATTAAAAATTCGGCCAAACTGTGCCGCGCGCACTCATCGCAGCGACATCATGCCAATCGTGGAGATTTCGCAGCGGGTGGGCATTCCGATTGAAGCGTGCACGTTCATTGGATCGTCGGCCATACGTTTCTTCGCGGAAGACTGGACGCTCGATAAACTTCTGAAGCTTACCGAAGAGGCCGTTACCCTTGCTGTCAGTGAAGGCGTGCCGGTGATGTATGTTACCGAGGACACGACGCGCGCGAACCCTGAAACTATTCGCGCGCTGTATACGACGGCGATTCGATGTGGCGCTAAAGCAGTTTGTGTTTGCGACACAGTGGGCCATTCGACTCCGGATGGCGCCCGTTCGGTCGTTAGATTCGTTAAGAGCATTATCGAAGAACAAGGCGGTGGCATCCGACTCGACTGGCATGGTCATCAGGACCGAGGACTCGGAGTTATCAATTCAATCGCCGCGATTCAGGGTGGGGCCGATCAAGTTCACGGATCCGCCTTAGGCATGGGTGAGCGGGTCGGAAATACCCCGATGGACCAGTTACTGGTTAATCTGAAATTGATGGGTTGGATCGATAACGATCTGTCGCGTCTGGGTGAATACTGCTCGGTGGCTTCCAAAGCATGTCGCTGGCCCATACCGCACAATTATCCGGTGTTCGGACGCGATGCGTTTCGCACGGCTACAGGCGTGCATGCGGCTGCCGTAATCAAGAGTTATAAGAAGGGCGACCGCAAGCTGGCTGACCTGGTCTATTCCGGCGTGCCCGCGGCTGAGTTTGGCCTTGAGCAAGTTGTTGAAATCGGCCCCATGAGCGGCAAGTCAAATGTGATCTACTGGCTGGAAAGACGCGGCATCGAGCCCAGCGAGGAACGCGTTGGCAGAATATACGACCGCGCCAAACAAGCATCGGCAGTTTTGGCAGACGACGAGATTATGCAGTTGGTGTGAATCAGAGTTCTCCCGCCGCATTCAGCTTCTGTGGTCTGATTGGTTTCATTGTGACTTCTGCTCAAGTATCAAACGCTATTAATGATGCTGCAAAGTTGCTCGCTCGACCCGAGATTCAGCGCGCGTTCGAGTTCATCGATTCTCAACTACAGAAAATTACGGACGAGCAAATTCATATTTGCTCCATACCTGCACCTCCGTTCGGCGAACAAAAACGTGCTGAATACTTTCTAAAACGTTTTAACGAATTGGGTCTTTCCGATGTTCAACTCGACGACGAAGGCAACTGCCTGGGGCTTCGAGAGGGTCGATCGATTGAGCCGCTCCTCGTCGTCAGTGCTCATCTGGACACCGTGTTCCCGGAAGGAACAGACGTAACGGTATCTCGCGCTGGAGGGAAACTTTTAGCGCCCGGGAATCTCGGACGACTGTTGTGGTCTGTCAGCACTGACGGCCATTGCCGCTGCTCTTCAAGCTACTGAAATTCAGACCGAAGGCTCAATCTTGTTCGTCGCTACGGTGGGCGAAGAAGGTGAAGGAAATCTGCGTGGCGTTAGACATTTGATGACAGCCGGCAAGTGGGCTCAACGAATGGCTGCCTTTATTAGTCTTGATGGCGCCGAAGTCGATCGCATTACAAACCAGGCCTTGGGTTCACGACGATATCGAGTGACTTTACGTGGTGAGGGAGGCCACTCATGGGGAGACTTTGGCGTCGCCAATCCGATTCACGCATTGGGACGCGCAATTACAAAACTGGCCTCATATCCGGTTCCAAAAGAACCTCGCACAACGTTCAATGTAGGTCGTGTCGAAGGCGGCAGCAGCATCAATGCCATTCCTCAGGAGGCAACGATGGAAGTCGACCTTCGATCGGCGAGCGCAGAAGAATTACTCAAACTGGACGCCTTCTTCCGGCGGGCCATTCGTGAGGCTACTGAAGATGAAAATCAGCATGCGTCGATCTTGGAGATCGCCCTTTGGAACTTAATGTTGAATTGATCGGGGAACGGCCGAGCGGCGAGACCCCGGCTGTAACGCCGCTGGTTAGTTGGCCCTCGAAGCCACTGAGGTCTTGGGCGTGAGCGCCCGATTGAACCAAGCTTCGACCGATGCCAATCTTCCGATCTCGCTCGGCATCCCAGCAATTACCATCGGCGCAGGCGGTACATCCGGAAACTCGCATACACTTGAGGAATGGTACGATCCACGAGAACGTGATCTGGGACTAAAGCGCGCGTTGCTAATTATTGCAGGCACGGTGGGCATCGCGAGCAACAAGAGCTCCAACCACAGTGTCGCTTCAGTCTTCATAAAGAAAAAGCGCAAAGGAGATTCTGCTCCCTTGCGCTTTTTGCGTTCGCGAATGTCTGTCGTTTTTAGTTTATCGGTATGGTGATTGTTGCCGATCCCGGTTTGCCCGGCAGGAAACCGTTTTTGACGTGCTATGCGAATAGCAGTCGCATCTCCTCCCGATGCTTGCGTAACGCGACCTGACTCATCATAACTAACCGTTACGGTTACTTTCTTTGGACCGGCCTTTGCGCTTACGGCCGAGAGTCGCCGGCGTCGTTACGACGGGCGCACTTGGCGTTACCGCACTAGTACTGGATGCAACTTTTTCTTCGCGCGCTTCTTCACGTGCCTTAGCTCTTTCCCTTTCCCGTTGCCGCCTTGCCGCATTCGCGAGTCCTCACTATTCTCCGTTGGCTGCTCAGAATCAATTACCGGTGCTGCCTCTGCGACAGCGGGCGTCTCTGGTACAGCTTCAGTTGTGGAAGGTTGGCTGACAAGGGCTGAACGTAACACGCGGTCCGTACCAACCGGCAGGAACACCAATCGCGGCAACCGTCATTAGTACAATGACAGTAACTGCTCCTGCGATGAACCTTCGCTTGCCAATGGATTCTTTGCTGATAAAAGAGAGGAAGCCTGGGACGCGCAAATCTTCAAGGTCGAACTGAAGGTACACTGTTTTCTTCGGCGACCTCGATGTCTTTCGCTTCATAGTCGGGTGGAAAAGCCGGTGCCGGTATGACTCCTTCATCCAGACGGCGCAAACCTTCCAGGACCACTTGTGTCCACGGCTGGTTGATCGTGCGTTCCATCGGCTCCGTAGCGGCGCCAAATTCAAACTTTGCGTTAGGCAGGGTCAAAGCGTAATAGACGGCGTCAATCCCACGTAACACCCCAATGCGCGCATCCACAACCGACCCGGCCTGAAGGTAAAAGTATCCGTAGCCATCCGGATAGAGAACCTTAAGCTGGCCGGTCTTGCGTTGGTTGCAAAAGAACTCAATCAATTCGGAAAGCGATAGATCGCTGAGGTGTCCGGTTAATGCCATGTGAATTTTCGCTCCTGTTATTGCAAGTTGATCGCCTCTACCTGGAGGTGGGCCGATTACTGAGAGAGGGCAAATTTGTAGTTAATCACGCCAGACACTTTGACAGGCTGGCCTGAAAGTTTGGTTGGGGAGAACCGCGCTCTTAATGCAGCTTGCACAGCAACATCTCGCAATGGCGACTGGACCAGTTGTGGCGTTTGCTGAAATCACTTTGCCGGTTTCGTCGACTACGACCTCAACCATCACAACGCCCGACATCCTGAAACGTTTGGCAGCGTCCGGATAGGATGGAGACGGCAAACTGAGGGCGGTACCGTTAAGAACACCACCGGATACTGGTTTCAATAGTGGGCGAGGTGCCGGGGGTGGAGGTGGCTCCGAATCGAGACGAACTGCAGGCGAGTCAACAGTGCGTAAAGTTGCAAGTTGCGCAGCAGCATTTGGATCTGCCGTAACCACTTTTCGCGCGGGCATTGAACGAGAAGTTGCGCCAGCCTTTGAATCCTGGGCACCCGAGGTTTTGGAAACGGCCGCCGGTTCTTGTCCTCGGCCTTCACCGGAGCATTGTTCGAAACCGCTGACGAGGCAGGAGCCGGCGAGGCCGGTTGGGCCATTTTCATCATGTTCTCATCGAGGTAATACATGATAGAACGGTGGGTCACTTCGGTAGGCTCAAAAGACATCTTGCCACCTTCAATAACTGCAACCGATGTGATCATCTTGTTCCAGTTTCCCGCGAAGTCAAATTCGTATTTGTAGATCTCCTTGCTCATCAATGAGCCATCTTCGTTTACCAGCGTCATCTCACTGATGTTGCCCTTGTCGTCATATTTGTAAACTTCTTTTCCAGTTAGATTGGAACCTGCAATCGGGAAGTACTGGTTCTCAATTTTGGTGCCTTTGATGTCGTAGGCGACGATCTCCAAGTACCGACTGCTTACCTTCCACCGGTCCGGCCGTTATCACTGGACAACTTCGATATCGCGGTGCGCACTCGTCTAACTGGTCCCACCAATCCATCGCGGGTCCGATCGCTTTCGACAACCGCCGCCGGCCCTCGCGCTTCGACAACACTTGCCTTTGCTGTCAGATTCGATTGGGCCAGCGCACTGGCGCTAAGAGTTACCAGCAGCGATCGTACTTAAAGAAAATTTCACTATCAGTCTTTGCATTTTTTCACTCCCGGAGTTGAAGGTGGGACAGGTCTGAAACGAGTGGAGGCACCGAATTCGGATGGCTTGCCGCCCATCCCTCATTTCGGCACGGGCAATAATAGCCAGTTTAACCGTGTTTGTCCAGAGACAACATTGGCTGGATTCGTCTGAATTTATTGGCTTTTTTGACCGTTTTGCTCGGGAGCGGGTCAGGGTAGGAGGCGAGAAGCTAACACGATTTGGTCAATCAGGCGAGAACTGCTGCCCCGACCAGTGTAATCATTGCAGAAAATCGAGAAAGCCAGGGTCTCCCCTTTGGAGGTAACCACATAACCGGACAGTGAGTTGTCGTACGTCAGTGAACCCGTCTTGGCGAAGGCACGACCAGCTATTGACCGCAAGCGGCCAGCCAACGTTCCGTCTTTCCCTGCAATCGGAAGCGACTCCCGGAACACCTGGCTGGAACCACTCTTCGAAAGTGAGATCAGCAGAGCCCGTGGTAGCCTTCGGCGTGACCAGATTGAGCCGCGATAATCCGGATCCGTCATGAAGAGCCATGCCTGGGTCATCAATGCCGTTTCGAGCAAGCCACATTCGCATCAACGACGCACCCGCTTCGTCATCTCCAAGTTCCCGGCCCGGAGGTTCCACTGCGGTTAACATTCCGCGCCGCTCTCTGCCCGAGCGTACGGAGAATCAATTCCGCGTAAAGATTGTTACTTTCTTTGTTGGTGATTCTCGCGATCTCGCTCAAAGGTTTACTGTCTACGAAAGCTAACTCGGTCGCTTTCGAGCGGTTCGAACCTTTGGCTGGGCGCAACCCGAGAAGTCCGCGATGGCGGCTGGCCCTCCACAGTGATTCCCTTGCTCTTAACGAGTCAACAAAATCTTTGCCGCCCAGAATGCGGGATTGTGAACCGAGAGACGCGCGCCGAACCCCTTGGTACCCGGCGCAAATTCGCCCCATACCTCAACCTTGTTGTCACTCAATCCACGGTATAAAGCCGATCGTTGAACGGTCAGCTCGATTCCCGGCGGCCATTCGATTCTCGATTTCTGCATATACCCCTGCGTCACTGGTTCTAACTTCGGGTGGGGCATCCGCTTTCGTGGGTGGATGCAGATTCACGTCAATCTCGTTACCGTTGACCGAGAGCGCGCTAGCTTCGGCGCCGAAATACCATTGAATGTCGTTCCACTGCCATCCGTCGCCCAAAGAGTTTCCGCGAAAATAACTATCATCTCCGATTACGTTTCCTTTCACGCGCTTTATTCCCGCGCGCGTGAAGCGCATCGCGAGTTTTGCTAATCGAGTTTTCATTTCCGTTGGTGCTTTGAGAAACAAGATCGGGAGCTCCTCGTCCATACAGTACAAGATCGCCCGTCAATAATTCCGCCCGCATCAGGTTGTGATGTCGTATAAACAGAGGTTCGCCATCTGTAATCCGCGCCTAACAAATCCAATGCAACTGCCGGTGGTGTATATCTTCATGTTCGAAGCCGGAGTGAATTGTCGGTTCGGCGTTTCGGTTGTAAAGCGTGGAGCCGTCTGGACAGCGACACTACGTGTATTCCCCAACGCGCCGATGCAAACGGACTTTCGTCGATCAGTTGATCTATTTGCCTTGCGACTGCCGATCTGGGAACTGGGCTGGCTCGGATCTTCGGACGTTGAGTTTCTCAGTAGCGACTTGCTGAGCAATGAGGTGTTCGTGTCGGGCGTACTTTGTCTGAAGCTGACGCGGCTTGCGGTTCGCCGACGCGCGGTGCCACCGAAAGTGAGTACACTACTCCTATTAAGCCAAGGGCAATTCCCAGGTATGTCGACTTCATGATTAATACTAACGCGAAAATAGAGCCGCGGTTCGGCGAGTAGCCAAGCAACTCACAAGTCACTTTATAAACCTCTTCAACGGTAAGCTCTCTCACGGTTTTTCCGTAAACTGTGCGGTGATGTTGCTCCAGGGGCACAAAGCTATTGGGCGTGGGACGGTCCATCAGCATGACCACTGATGTCCCTACGGCTGCAGCGAGATGGATTGGCCCGGTGTCATTTGAGACAAACACAGAGAGCCGCGCCAGGGCAGATGCCAGCTGCGGGATAGTAAGCCGATCGAAATATGATTGTTGCAGGCGGAAACTCTCGCCTGATTTCGGTAATTAAGTGGGTCTCTTCTGGCCCGGCAAACACCAACACGCGCGCTCGACTTCGTTGCGGATTAAGTGGTCTGCGAGGGTCAGCGAACCGCTCCATTGGCCAACGGCGGCCCGGATGTCCAGCGCCCGGAAACAATCCTACCAGCAGGCGTCGCAAACGTCGCCTTTTCTTTGCGCAACATCTTTTCCACCGCAAGCATCATCCGATGGCCGTGTTCGCAAGCGGGGTATTGGTGGAACATCTTTGATGTTCTAATGGTTGCAGCACATCAAGGTATCGTACTGCAGAATGTTTGCTGATGTCTTCAACCGGCGGGGTTGGATTGAAGTTGGAGAGATAATTTAGCGAGCGTCCGGGACGACGCGAGTACAAGCGTTTGGGAGCACCTGAAAAAAACCCAGGCAGATTTGTTTCCGAGAAGCTATGCAGATCGATTACAAAATCAAACTGCGACTTGTCTAACATTGCTTACGAGCTTGAAAATTTTTGCGATTGAAACCAGCTTTGGGCCATCACGTAGCGCCACTCGATCGACGACCAAAGTGGCGTCGGCATAACCCGAAAGAGCGACGACTTCCGCGCCCGGCTTTCCCACTGCAACCGTGATTCGCGCATCCCGAAACCGCTCACGGATTCCGCGCAAGCGCCGGCAACTCAGCACTACATCACCCAGCTGACCGAAATCGATAACCAGAATATTGCGAGGATCAAACACCACTATATTCTCAACGTTAATTAATCCAAGTTACGCAAATCACGACCAGTCATCTCCGCAGGTTGTTCCGTGCCTGTTATAGCAAGGATAGTCGGCGCCACATCTTCCAGCGCGCCCCCTTCCCGCAGCTTGAGGCCCTTCGACGCTTCATCAATCAGGTGAAACGGCACCGGGTTTGTAGTATGCGCGGTATGTGGTCCGCCTGATGTGGGATCGATCATCTGTTCAGCGTTGCCATGATCGGCCGTGATGATTGTATCGCCGCGCGCCTGGCGAATGCCCCTTCGTGATCCAACCGAGACACGTATCAACATACTGGCAAGCTTCGATGGTTTTATCGAGTTTACCCGTATGGCCCACCATGTCCGGGTTCGCAAAATTCACTATAAAAACGTCTGTTTCACCTTCCTCAATTGCACGCATCACCTTGTCAGTCACCTTAAAGCGGACATCTCGGGTTGCAAGATCGTATGTGGCGATCTTGGGCGACGGAACAAGCAATCGTCGCTCATATTTGTGCTCTCTTTCTACTCCGCCATTGAAAAAGTAGGTAACGTGCGCGTACTTTTCCGTTTCAGCCAGACGATAATTCCACACGTTCACTGTGTCCCAAACCTCGGCCAGCACATTTTTATGATCGTAAGGTGGAAACGCAATCGGCAGTGGAAACGTTCGGTCATAAACGGTGAAACAAACCAAATCGATCTTGGGACGACCCGATCACGTCAAATTCGTTAAAGCCAGGAACCGCCAGAGCCCTCGTCAGTTGGCGCGCGCGATCCGGCCGAAAGTTGAAAAAAATGACCGCATCGCCCTCCTTGATTGATCCTACTCGAGTCACCGGTCTCGTCGACGATCTCTATTGGTTCGATGAACTCGTCCGTGATTCCCTGCTTGTAGGAATCGTTGATTGCTGCGATCGGATCCTTCGCAGGTATTCCCTTTCCGTGAACCAGTAATTCGATATGCGCGTTGCGTTCGTTCCCAACGTTTGTCCCGATCCATCGCGTAGTAACGTCCGATCAGCGAAGCAATCTTGCCCACGCCAATCTCTTCAATCTTTTTCTGTAACGCTGAGATGTAATGGACTGCGGACTTGGGGGTGTGTCGCGCCCATCAAGAAAACAATGAACATAAACGCGCTCAAGGCCTCTGTGCCTGGCCATGCGCAATAACGCGTAAAGATGTTCGATCGAGGAATGGACCTGTCCATCAGACAAGAGTCCCATCAGATGCAACGCAGTACCGCGTGTCTTTGCGCCCTCCATCGCCGCCACTAAAATTTCATTACGGAAAACTCGCCGGTGGCAATTTCATAATCCACTCGCGAAACATCCATTCTAATCACGCGACCGGCACCGATATTCAGATGGCCCACTTCAGAATTACCCATGACTCCGGCAGGTAAACCAACACGACTGCCTGAAGCTTCAAGCAGGGTCTGAGGATACTGTTCGCACATCTCGTCGTAGTACGGCGTTGACGCCAGCGCAATCGCGTTCCCTTCACGTTGAGCCGAATAACCCCACCCATCAATAATTATTAAAGCAAGCGGTCCTCGCTTATTCGCCAATCCAGTTCCTCCACCGCGCTAGACCTTATCGTTGAACCGCTCCATCCATCTTTCCGGTTGTAACATTCGGCCAAAGCCAAACTGCTCATACAGCCCGTGCGCATCTTTCGTCGCCAACACCCATCGGCGCATGTTCATCAGTTGCGGATGATTCATAATAACTTCCATTAACCACTTCGATAGACCCTGACCGCGAAACCCTTCGATGATAAAGACGTCCGCAAGCCAGGCGAACGTACAGTAATCAGTGACGACGCGCGCGAAACCGATCTGTTCGGCGTTCTTGATACAAGTCCGAAGTTCAACGAATTATCTAAGAGCGAGTTGAACGATCTCAATTTTTCGTCCCTGACCCCAATACGACTGATTGGAAATGAAGTCGTGGATTAGCGGAATGTTAAGGCGGTGATTGTCAGTGCTGATGAGGTATTCGCCCTTTTGCCATGTCTGCCCGGCCGCGTCCGTCATACTTGCTGGACTCCTACTTTCTTGCGGCACGAACCTCTCCAAGGTTTCCAGCGGACTTCTTCCAACTGGTAAAAAGCAGCTGCGACCGGGGTAGCGCGCGGCTCCACGCAAATCACCTTCGATACGCAGAAGCTGATTGTACTTGGCAATGCGATCCGTTCGGGACAGTGACCCCGTTTTGATTTGGCCGGCGTTAGTGGCGACTGCGAGATCTGCAATGAAAGGATCTTCTGTTTCACCTGAGCGATGGGATATCACGGCAGTGCGCTTATTTGTTTTCGCCAACTCAATGCAATCCAATGTTTCAGTCAACGTTCCAATCTGATTTACCTTGATCAAAATTGAGTTCGCCACTCCAAGTTCGATCCCTTTGCGCAGAAAACTCCGTATTAGTTACGAATAGATCGTCACCAACCAATTGAACGCGACTTCCAGATCATCTGTCAAAGCCTTCCATCCTTCCCAATCGTTTTCAGCCATTCCGTCCTCTATTGAAACGATGGGATACGTTTCACTCCACGTCTTCCAGAACTGGACCATTTCCGCGCTCGTTAGTTTGCGGCCATCGCTCTTCTTAAAAACATAATGCGAACCATCGTAGAACTCACTTGCAGCAGGATCGAGCGCCAGCAAGCAATCTTTGCCCGCAGCATAACCGGCTTGACTAATTGCCTCTAAGAATCGTCTCAATCGCTTCTTCATTTGAGCGAAGGTTAGGAGCGAACCCTCCCTCGTCACCAACGCTGGTTGCGTAACCCTTTTTCTTGAGCACGTTCTTCAATGTATGAAAAATTTCAGCGCCAATGCGCAGGCTTTCGCTGAAACTTGACGCGCCAACCGGCACCACCATGAACTCCTGAAAATCCACGTTGTTATCGGCATGAGCCCCGCCATTGACGATGTTCATCATCGGAACGGGCAACGTGCGCGCATTTGGACCACCCAAATACTGGTATAGAGGAATCTCCAGGTAGGCCGCAGCCGCCCGTGCATTTGCCAACGACACCGCGAGTATTGCGTTTGCGCCAAGCTTCGATTTGTTTGCTGTACCATCGAGATCGATCAAAGCTCGGTCTACTTCTGCTTGATCAAGCGCGTCGAGTCCGACGATCTCCGGGGCGATTATTTCGTTGACATTGTTAACGGCCTTTAAGACACCCTTCCCGAGATAGCGCTTTTGGTCACCATCACGTAGTTCAACGGCCTCATGTTCGCCCGTTGATGCGCCTGATGGAACGGCTGCCCGTCCTACTTCACCGCTCTCCAGAATGACCTCAGCTTCAACGGTAGGGTTACCACGCGAGTCAAGAATTTCTCGCGCGCGGATTTCTTCAATCCAACTCATCTCGATTTGCTCCAGCTACAGAGTTTCTTGGGCGCATATTCGACCTTCCAGTTCAACCCACTTTATCAAAGGCTTTCGAAGAGTCCGAAGGCAAGTTGAGCATTATCATCAGCCCGCGCGCGCACCTTCCGCGGTCTCCCGCGTTTCTGACGCGGTCGATTCGGCGGGAAGTTTCAGACGTACGCTGATGACCCGGCGGCGCTCAACTCGATCAATCTCGAATCGTCAATCCGTTGTATTCGATGATCTCGCCAGGACTGAGCACGTGTCCCGCCTGTGTCATCAGAAAGCCGGCCATCGTTGTATATGCTTCCGATTCCGGAATATTCAACTTCAAGCGGCGATTGAAATCGCGAACCGCCAGGCTGCCTGACAGCAGGTATTCATGGTCGTTGACCTGCGTAATCTGTTCATTGACTTCCTCGTCGTGCTCGTCGGAAATGTCGCCTACTATCTCCTCCAGCAAATCCTCCAAGGTGATGACTCCTTCCAAACCGCCATGCTCATCAACCACGAAACCGAAATGCGCCTTCGCCTTTTGCATCTGTCGCAGTACGTCTTCCAGACGCGCGGTATCCACAACATAAAGCGGGCGGCTGCAAAACGTCCTCCAGACGAAATTTATCGGGTCGCAACAAATAAGGCATCACGTCTTTACTGTGAATGAAACCTATGACGTCGTCAAGCGACTCGCGATAAACGGGCAAACGGGAGTAACGGTGCTTTTCAAATGCTTTGGTGATTTGCGCGAGTGTAGAATTCGCGGGAATCGCTGCCATCTCGGTACGCGGCACCATCGCCTCGCGAACCAGACGTATCTGAAAACTCAAACACTCTGATGTATCAGCCGGCGTTCTTCCGCGCGCAAGTGACCGCTCTCGCGCGAAGTGTCTATAAGCTGGCGAATCTCGGCTTCCGTATAACTCGAAGCATGTGCGAGTGAGGCTTTCAGCCCGAACAACCTGACGATACTCACGCTGGCCCAATCCAATGCTCGGATGGGCCAATGGAAGACCCAATAGAACGCCTTCATGGGTAACGCCACTGCCAGCGCAATCTTCTCTGCGAGTTCCAGGCCAATAGTTTTGGCGCCTGTTCACCAAGCACGATGTGTAGAGACGTAATGATTGAGAATGCAATAACGAATGCAGACCGTGTCGCCATGCGTCAGACATGCCGGCAAACGGAGTTTCCAGCAAACTCGCGACTGTAGGTTCACCGACCCATCCTAATGCTAATGAAGCGAGCGTGATTCCAAGTTGAGAAGCCGAGAGATATGCGTTGAGATTATCGAGGAGGGAAATTAAGCGCTTGGCTGCGCGGTCCCAGAAGCTCGCCAAAGTTTCAATACGCGAGCGGCGGACGCCAACCAAGGCGAATTCGGCGGCCACGAAGAAACCATTTATTGCCACCAGGACCAAGACCACCAGGAGCTTCAGCACCGTCATGGTCCACCCTGCGGAACTTACGCCCTCGGTTTCCAGGAGCAGTATTGAAAGATAACTTGGTATGTCGTCCATATTCTGCGGCGGGAGGAACGCCTTATTAAAACTAAAACTGTACAGGTTAGGCGTGGAGGGATCATAACACGCAGGCACACGACCATCCCAGAGCTAAGACGGTTGCAACTAATGGGTTTGATATCAGTGTCCTGCCGTGGCTCCGACGGCGCGCGCTTTCGCGGGCCGGCGATCATGTTTTGCGCAGGCACGTGTTAAGAGCCTCTTCGACGCGGGGTTCGATGTTGCATTCTGGCTGCCGGCAAACAGCCGCCAACTCCGAAATCACCAGATACCTTGCGCGTTCCAGCATCCGTTGTTCGCGAAATGACAGCGGCTTCACATGACTGAGATAAGTCAAATGTTTCAGGACGTCTGCTGCTTCGAAGATGTTGCCAGTACGCATCTTCTCTGAAAAATCCTTGAATCGATCTTTCCAGTCGTTGGCGGGAAAGGAGAAATCCTCCGCCAGGACTTTAAAGAGCATTTCGCATTCGCCTGAAGAAATCGGTGAACGAAGACCGACTTCGCTAGCATTTGAGACTGGGACGAGTACCAGGGAGTTGTTAGCAGCAAGGCGCAGATGTATAGAAAGGGAGTGAGTTAGCGCCTATCTGCTTCTGTTCGATTTGCTCGATGGTTCCGATACCGTGATTGGGGTAAACCACTTTTTGGCCGACTTTAAAGCCCACCGTACCACCTCCATCGAATTAGAAAAATCAGACTGCGCCGCACGCGCGGGTCTGGGGGAAAACCGAGCGACGCAGTAACGCGCCGGGTTCTATTAGGTAAGTGCTTGAAGTCTAGCAAGGCGCCATTCTCACCGTCAAGGTTTGAGCCTTGAACGTCGATTTCGTGAAAATCGTGATCAAACGAGATTTACTGAATCAGCTTCAGGCTCTTAACTACTCACGAACTGCAAACAGATCGCGGTTCATGGTTAAGACGAAATTATGACGTGGCTGTAGGAATGGTCGATCTTGTGCGAGTTAGACGCCTTATCGTGTCTGGTTGTCACCAGTAAACCATACTGTTAGGATCATGCCGACTTAGTACTTCCGACATCTGCGCGATAGCTATCCGCTCATCGCTTCCCGGATTAGCGGTTCGAAATCTCATCTCGTTCCTTCTCTATGGCGCTCCTGAAAATTACCGACGCAAGCGGCCGGCAGTGGCAGCACAATCTCGAAGCGAAAATCTACGTCTTCGATTGGGCGCGCTCCTGATAACACTATCGTACTCGACGATCCGCGCGCCTCCCGCTATCACGCTCATATTAAATCTGCTGACGACGGCTCTGTTCACTCTCGTTGATGGCGCCGTGATCAATGGTCAACTCCGGCGCAGCGCAAACAAGGTGTTTGTCAACGGTGGTCCACAGCTCGAATATCAATTAAAGAACGGCGATCGCGTAACCATCGGAGCCAGTACGATCCGGTTCGAGCAGCGTCCGGAAGAACGGACGACGGACATGCGGTATGACGATAAACCGTTGGGCCACACGCAGTTGCTTATCTCTGCTAACGACGTGATGCAACAGTGTCTTGCATGGACAAGGCTAACGAACCTGTCGCGACTCCCGCAGCAAGAGACAAAGTACTTGAAGCGCTTCAGAAGAAAGCCAATATTCTTACGGCCCTGTATGAAATGAGCAAGACGCTGGGTTCGGTTTTCGATCTCGACGCAATCTTCGCTAAAGCTACAGACATCATTTTCAGATCCACCCCGGCGGACAGAGTTGTGGCGCTGCTTGCCGAAGGTGATGGGAACGAGAATCCTGAAGATGTGGTGCTGAACCCGATTGCCACGCGTGCACGCGACGAGAGTCTTAACAATCACGCGCGGAAACTTACAATTGGTCGCACGATCACCAGAAAAGTAATGAAGGATCGCGTGGCTCTTGTTGTCTCAGGACGCTGCGTCAGATGAGCAATTTGCGGGTGTTGATTCAATCGTGTCTCAGGGTGTGCGTTCGACGATCTGCGCGCCGCTGGTCGGGGAGTCGCGAGTCCATGGAGCGATTTATGCCGATCGACTTGATCCGTTTGCCGCCTTTAAGCCTGACGATCTCGAACTAATTAGTGCTGTCGCGGCGCAAACGGCAATAGCAGTTGAAAACGCGCGCGCGCACGAGCGTCTGGCGCGCGAGGAAGTCGCTAGAGCAAACTACAGTCGGTTCCTGCCCGAGTATGTAGTCAAACAGATGCTCGAAAATCCTGATTCGTTCAAGTTGGGTGGAGTAAACCAAACGATCACAGTGTTGTTCGCAGACATCCGTGGCTTTACCCGAATCTCGGAACATGCGCAGCCGGAAAAGATTGTCGGTCTACTTAATAAGTATTTCTCCGCCATGACCGACATCATTTTTGCTCATGGCGGAACACTCGATAAATATCTCGGTGACGGATTGATGGCTTTATTTGGCGCGCCGTCAGTGCCACGCCGCAGGATCGCATCAAATGCACTGAACGCTGCAGTGGCGATGCAACGCCGAATTCTCGGAATTAATCTGGAGTTGCGTCAGGAAGGTCTGAACGAGATCGGAGTCGGGATTGGTCTTCATACCGGCGAGGCGACGGTTGGATACATCGGGTCGGAGCGTCGCTCCGAATACACCGCGATTGGCGATACCGTGAACACTGCGGCGCGTCTGGAATCAAACGCGCGCGGTGGTGAAATTCTGGTAAGCGATGCAACTGCGAAAGCCGCACGCAGCCGTTACAAGCTGAAACCTCGCGACCCAATCACGGTCAAAAACCGGGAGCAGCCCGTTGTTTTATGGGAAGTTGATTGGCAGCGCGCCAGCGGCGCGTTTTAGTTTCTTCTCAGGTAAGCCCCGTAAGTAGCACCCCAAGGGGTTATGCGTTTAACTCAACTCTTTAGTCGCCAGTTAACAATCGCTCGCGTCTACGGAATCCCCATCCGCATTGACTATCGCTGGTTTGCTATTGTTGCCCTCAGCGTCTGGCTCATCGCCAGCAATCTCCAAAGTCACGACCTGCAGTTGGGCAATGTACATCTTCCACCATTGGCGCCGGCTACGGCGTGGATGTTGGGACTGATCACCACCCTCGGACTTTTCCTCTCAGTCTTTGGGCATGAACTAGCCCACGCACTGATGGCCAGATCTGAAGGAATTGAAATCGAAGAGATCGTCTTGCATCCGTTTGGAGGACTCGCTCGTCTCCGAATGGAACCTCAAAATCCACGCGCCGAGCTGCGCATCGCCATGGCTGGGCCAGCTGCCAGTTTTCTGTTCGGCTTACTAGCCTTTGGCGGGGCACGGATCGCAGCATCGGGAAACTATGTGGGAACCGTGGTCGTGTTCTTTCTTGATTGCCGCCGGCAACCTTCTCCTCGCTCTCTTCAATCTCTTTCCTGGTTATCCGCTCGATGGTGGTCGTGTACTGCGCGCCATCCTCTGGCACCGAAGCGGAAACATCAAGGAAGCTACACGCATGGCGGGAATCTGCGGAATCCTCATCGGCGGCGTGCTGATTCTTTTTGGTATCTACATCATGATCGCGCCCAACTGGCGGCCCACGCAGCCCTACTTCATGGGCGGATGGTCCATCATCGTAGGTTTGTTTTTACTTGACGCCGCATGGAAGGTGGTTAAATCAGCACAACAGACAAGGCTGGTTTCCGTTAGTGACGTAATGTCACCGCCGGTCGCGCTCGATCCAGATTTGACGGTAACAAAGCTAGTGGACGAAGTGCTGCCACTTCATCGGCAAACCAGTTTTCCTGTGGCACTGAATGGTCAGCTGCACGGGATCCTTTCTCTGGCGGATTTAAAAGCTCTCCCTCGTGAACGATGGTCCACAACATTCCTTAAATCAGTGATGCATCCCATCGGACCAGGTTTTTTTGTTCAGTCCTCAAGTACCTTCGAGTCAGCCACGCAAATAATGAAACAAAACGGTATCGGTGCTGTAGCGGTCATCGACGATCGCGGAGAACTAGTTGGTTTCATACAAAGCGGTCGAATTAAGAAGGTTTCCAAGAGTAAATCCCACTAAATTCTTGCGAGGCAATTCGCGCACGAAGAGTTGGCAAAATAGCACCAAAAACCAACGCAATCGTCATTGCCAGCGGTCCGTTTTTCCGCGATAATCCCAGCGGAGCTTTCAGTCAATGTCGTGGGAAGTGCGTTCCGTGGAGTCAAGGACTTCAAAGAATGCACAGGCCCCCGGTCCGCAAAAACAGTTGTCGGTGCGAGTTCAGGTGATACTGAAGCTTTTTCGATTACGGTTTGGTGAAACTAAATTGCAGCCTTTGAAGCGCAAATCGCAAGTCCAACGTTTTTTTGAGTTAGATGCTGTTACTACTGCCATACACGGAGTACCTCGCAAGGCTCAGTGAGCCGCGAAACATCGCGGACCTGGTTCTGGTCTTCTTGCTCGTGTATGCAGTTTTGAAACTGGTTCGGGGAACTCGTGCCGCTCCAATGGCCGCCGCGATTGGAGCATTCGCCCTCCTTTATTGGATCGCCGCCCGGCAAAATCTCGCGACAGTTGAATTCATTCTGCGAGGCGCGCTGCTTTACATCGGCGTGGCCATTATTGTGCTTTTTCAAAGTGAGATTAGGCAGGCGTTGATCACGTTCGGTAATCGATTTCGAATGCCTTTTACGCGTAAGCACCTCGGCCAGTTTGGTGAGGGTGTTTACGACGAAGTCATACTTGCTGCAACGACGCTTGCGTCCACAAAGACAGGCGCCCTGATCGTGATTGAGAGAAACGTCGGTCTCAAGAATATTATCGACGGCGGTGTAAAACTGGATGCCGAGCTTAGCTACGATCTGCTGGTTAGTATTTTCAATCCCGAGTCGCCCTTGCATGACGGGGCCGTAGTAGTCCGCCGTCACCGCATTGCGGCTGCATCCTGTTTTCTGCCATTGACTTTGAATCCCCGGCTTTCGCGCGATTTAGGAACCAGGCATCGCGCTGCGCTTGGTGTGACGGAAGACACCGACGCAGTAGCCGTGGTTATCTCGGAAGAATCTGGTCTGATTTCTGTCGTACAGCGTGGCGAGATTAAGCGCGGGTTAGACGCCACAGGACTGCGAGCAATAATCTCAGAGGCAATGGATGTCTCAACCAAACGTGCAAAGGCGAAGCCGGAAAAACAAGCTGAACCAGACGCCGAGACTGAAGAAGTCGCTTCAGTTTAGATTACAACTCCTAACAACTTTACGTCCACGAGATGCCCTACCAGGACATAGACGACGAAGCCACCACACCGAGTATCGCGCAGCCCAACATCGGGGGAACGGTGGGCGCGAAAGATACTGCTGGAAGACTGGGGTCTAAAACTCCTGGCGGCCGCCGTAACCGTGGCCCTCTGGATGGCCGTAACCGGGCAAAACCAGCCCGTCCGACAGCGAACGGCTTTGCAACTGCATTTCGTAAGGCCGGCTGGAATTGAAATCAGCAACGACGTCCCTAGTTCTATAGAAGTCATGCTCAAAGGCAGCCAGTCCCAACTGAATAGTGTGGGGCCGACATTAGTGGCAACGATCGATCTCACCAATCAGAAGGCTGGAGAACGAGTGGTGAGACTGCAGGAGAAAGCACAACTGACATTACCTCCCAACGTGACTATCGAGGGATTTAGGCCTGCCACGCTCGCTCTAAAGCTCGAACCGATTATTGATGCCGTCGCGGACGTGGAGGTTAAATTTGACGGCAAGTTGCCCGATGGCTTATGAAATTGCCAGCGTCACTACCAGCCCGGCAAAAGTTAGACTACGTGGTCCAGCAGATCGAGTTAGTGCGCTCCAGAGAGTCGTGACGGAGTCGGTTTCGCTGGACGATAGGAAAGAGAGCTTTGACGTTCCCAACGTGGCAGTGATCGTCGGTGATACGAAGGTTGAGGTTATCGATTCCACGGTTAGTGTTCATGTGGAGATAGTTCGAGAAGAAGGGCACCAGGAATGTTCAAACGCCTGGCACTTCGGCATCGCCATTAATTGCAAGCTTGAAACCTCACTTGCTCATTGGATGGACGCCAGGAATGAAATGACCAAACTCTTCGGTACGGATGGCATACGCGGCGAAGCAGGAAAATTCCCTCTAGATGCTGCAACGGTAGAAACTATTGGCGCCTCACTTGTAACTCACCTGAAGAACAAGTTGGGCCGACCGCCGCTAATTGTTATCGGACGAGATACGCGGGAGTCGGGGGAATGGCTGGAACATGCGCTACTTTCAGGCATAGCGAGCGTAGGAGGCAAATCAAAAACGGCCGGAATAATTACTACGCCCGGCGTTGCGTTTCTTGCTCGAACGTTGCCCGCAGATGCGGGCATTGTCATAAGCGCCTCACATAATCCTTATCGAGATAACGGGATCAAGATCTTCTCACCATCCGGACGCAAACTTGATGAAGCTACTGAACGCTTGATCGAGGCGGACGTCAGCGCAAATGAACCTCAACTGAAGAAAGATCATGTCACCCGCCTCGAATCGGACAACGGCGAAAACCAGGACGTTGCAGGACAACTAGAAAGCGGTATGTCGAGTATCTGCAAGACGAAATCGGGCGTGGACTCTCGCTGGATGGAATTCGACTGGTAGTTGACTGTGCGAACGGTGCTGCTTCGAGATATCGCGCCGCACTTGTTTGAACGTCTCGGAGCGTCGGTGACAAGCATCAACGCCAAACCTGATGGACGTAACATTAATCTGGCAAGCGGATCGCTGCACACCAACAATCTGCAAAGCGAAGTACTGAAGCAGAAGGCGCATTTGGGAGTTGCGGTTGACGGTGATGCGGATCGGTCGTTGTTTGTGGATGCCAACGGCCAGCTCATCAATGGTGACGCCACTCTGTGGGTCCTGGCCAATTACATGCAAGCACGAGGGCTACTCCGTCAAAACCTCGTGGTCGCTACCGTAATGAGCAACATTGGCCTTGAGATCGCGTTCAGGTCGAAAGGTATAGAGCTGGTACGGACAGATGTCGGGGATAAGTTTGTTTTGGATGAACTATTACGTATCGGTGCAGCTCTGGGTGGCGAGCAGTCTGGGCACATTATCTTTCCCGCAATTGAGTCTCGCGGGTGACGGGCTGATTACGACCCTCTGCCTTATGCGCGCGATAGTCGAAGAAGAAAAATCGCTCCTTGAGCTGACGGCCGGGTTTCAAGCGTTCCCGCAAATCCTGGTAAACGTAGACGTCAAACAGAAACCACCATTCGATGACGTCGGAGGCATTAAAGACACTGTGACCAGGATAGAAGATGAGCTGGGCGCTAAAGGCCGTCTATTGCTTCGATATTCAGGAACAGAACCATTGGCGCGCGTGATGATTGAGGGAGAGAGCCAGCAACAGATTGAAAAACTTGCGAATGAATTGGCAGATGTAATTAGAAATACTCTAGGCAAGCCCTCTCAAGCGTAAAAATTTTACGCAGAACGCGGGAAAGAATTACACCAATTTTCAACGGCTTGCCGCTTTAGCTGCCGGTCATCTTGACGACGTTTTTGGTTATGTTTGGTAATCCTGAGCCCTTAAATTCCTCAACAGGAGACTCTTGCGGGGCATGCGTTTTGCGAGTTATATTGTGGGGCAAGAGAGACGGTTGGTGAATCCTCCGTCTCAGTGGTTGCTGGGGTGAGGACAGTGACCACAAATATGAATGGGCGCGACGTACTCCCACGTTTGTCGCGCCCATTCGCTTTGTCCAGAGCAACTTTTGATTTTGATCGGTCTATTTTGCCTCAACTACACCTTCAAGTCCGTTTCCAATCCAATATTCTCTGCCATGTTAGAATGCAAGCACTTCAGGGTCGTCTTGACGTGTCTTCCTGGTTGTCGCCTTCCACGCTAAGGAGTTTACTGTTGCCGACATTGCGGGTACGGACGAAAGCCACCGCACGAGATTACGAGATCGTCATCGGCCGAGGCGTTCTTCAGGGGATTGGTCGGCTTGCACGTCGCCGCTTCGACAGTACTGCTAGAAGAGTCGCCATCATTTCAGACTCCAAGGTCTTCTCGCTGTACGGTGCTCCCGTTGTCGCCAGTCTTAAGGAGAATGGTTTCACCGTTACTCATTCACTCATTGGAGACGGTGAACAGAACAAATCGTTTAGAAATGCTGAAAAGACTCTGCAGTTTTTTTCAGAAAGCCAACTGGATCGAGACGATGGAGTCGTCGCTTTGGGAGGCGGCGTTGTTGGTGATCTCGCAGGGTTTGCGGCTTCGATTTTTTTGCGTGGTGTCCCTTTCATTCAGATCCCAACAACGTTGCTGGCCCAGATTGACGCCTCAGTAGGTGGTAAAA
Source organism: Blastocatellia bacterium (assembly GCA_963786645.1). GTDB lineage: Bacteria > Acidobacteriota > Blastocatellia > Pyrinomonadales > Pyrinomonadaceae > PSRF01. Next base: position 79,763 of record CAWAZW010000008.1, on the reverse strand, counting down.
CTGCCATAAATGTTTCCGCCGGGAAGAATCTTGTGGGCTCTTTTCACCAACCACGCGCCGTCGCGATCGACATTGAAACTCTCGCGACCTTACCTCAACGGGAACTGGTAGCTGGCTGGTGTGAAACAGTGAAACAAGGCGCGGTCGCCAGCAAGAAACTGTTTACGCAAACCGTCGAATTTTTACGGAAGTGCGATCCTGGAAAAATACAGATTTCGCGCGAGTTGGGGCAGGTTGTGGCGTCTCACTGTGCCTTTAAGGCTTCGATCGTCGCTGATGACGAGCGAGAAGATGTAGCCCGTAATGATCACCGATCTCGTCGAGTCCTAAACTTCGGACATACGATTGCCCATGCTCTCGAAACAGTCACACGTTACCGCTACTTTCGTCATGGAGAGGCTGTCGGTTACGGCATTCTGGCCGCGGGTAATCTGTCAAAAAATCTGGGGATGCTCCAGGAATCAGAGTTAGAATTGTTGACTGAGGCGGTTCGGCTATGTGGCCCACTTCCGGCAGCGAACCAGTTGGGCCAAAATTCCATTTTGGAAGCAATCGGACGAGACAAGAAACGGGCTGGCGGGCAGAATCAATGGGTCCTTCTTGAACAAATCGGCCGGGCTCGTATAGTAAACGGAAAAGAGATTAGTCCACTGCTCATCAGGAAATCCTTAAGTGAAGCGCTGAAAGAAAGACGCACGAGAGGTTGAGGCAATGGAAATGAGAAATCGTAAAAGTGAAACTGGAAGCGCCCGTTTGAAATTTCTACTTGTGGTCATAATCATCGCGGCAGTCGCTTATGTTGGTTACCTCTACGTCCCCGTTGCGTACAGCGCGTATCTGTATAAGGACTTGATGAAGCAAAAGGTTGACACTGCTGCTGCATTAGGACACCCGGTCAGCTGGGTGAAGGATCAACTCGTTAAAAGTGCCCCCGAATACGATGTGCCGCCGGATGCCCAGATTGTTCCGACGCTAAAAGATGGGCGTATGGAAGTGCAGGTACAGTTCACGCGACCGATGGAGTTTCCGGGTTACGTTTATGAATACAATTTTGACCACACTGCCCACAGCACCGAGTTTTTGATGAAGTAGGTCTAACCGTTTTCTAAAAACAAGAGGGCGCAGGAGATGACTTCCTGCGCCCTAATTGCTTGTAATTAGAACCCGCATCAATGCTGGCTATTATCGAGGAACGCCTTCAACTTGCGGGAGCGCGACGGGTGTCGGAGCTTGCGAAGCGCTTTCGCTTCGATTTGCCGTATTCGTTCGCGAGTGACAGCGAAATGTTGGCCAACCTCCTCCAGTGTGTGTTCTGACCCTGTAATACCCAATCCGAAACGCATCTTAATCACCTTTTCTTCGCGCGGCGTCAAAGTGGCCAACACTTCGTCGGTGATCTCGCGCAGATTCGAAGCCACAACTGCGTCTGCCGGATTCAGTATCGACTTATCTTCGATGAAGTCGCCCAGATGGGAATCCTCCTCTTCCCCAATGGGCGTTTCAAGCGATATGGGCTCCTGGGCAATCTTCAAAACCTTTCGGACTTTCGCCACCGGGATGTCCATTTTCCGCGCAATCTCTTCGCTAGTGGGTTCCCTTCCCAGTTCCTGAACCAGCGCCCGCGACGTCCGAATTAACTTATTGATTGTTTCGATCATATGGACCGGAATGCGAATGGTGCGCGCCTGGTCAGCAATTGCGCGGGTTATGGCCTGACGAATCCACCACGTCGCATAAGTCGAAAACTTATAACCGCGTCGCCATTCAAATTTGTCCACTGCCTTCATCAAACCGATGTTCCCCTCCTGAATCAAATCCAGAAACTGGAGGCCCGCGGTTCGTGTATTTCTTCGCAATCGAAACGACTAAGCCGCAGATTGGCTTCGACCAATTCACGTTTCGCCTGTCCCGTTTGTTGTTCACCAATCAACAATCGCCTGGAGACGAACGCTTTATCTCAATCGGACTGATGTTGTGATCCACTTCAATCTGCTGCAAGCGTCTTTTTGGCTGCCGATAGACGCCGCTTGTATTCCTTCTGATCCTCAAGTCTTCATTCGTTTGCGGCTGAGCTTCTCGTTAAAACTATCTATTTCCCGCTCTGCATCTCGCACTTCCTTTTGCACCGCGCGGATTGCACTAATTAAACGCTGGCGAGCGCGTTCGGTAACGTTCAGACGGCCAATCTCCTGGGCGATCTCAAGGCGTAAGCGGGCGACTTTCCGGCGCATGCGCATTACCTTCTTACTTTTCTTACCACGCATCGCCTTCTGTTCGACGCGTAACTTCTCCCAGTCCTTCAGCACCTGTTTAGACAGCTTGCGAATATTCTGAATTCCTTCGATGGTCCAGGCCTTATACTCCTCAGCCTTATCTTCATCACCGGTTAATTCAGCTTGTTCAGAAAAAATAACGATTTCTCGAATGTTGGCGGCGCCGCTTTCGAGTTCATCCCCAATCTTGAGGACCTCGTTCACCGCAATAGGAGATCGCGCAATTGCCTTTTGCGTTTTAAGTTGTCCACGTTCAATTCTTTTCGCGATCGCAACTTCACCTTCACGCGTCAACAGCGGTACCACGCCCATCTCGCGAAGATATAGGCGAACAGGATCGTTGGTTTTCTCCAATGCGCCGGCAGAAAGATCCAGCTCGACGTCCTCGTCGAGGTCTTCTTCGTCCGAGGCGACGGCGGCGGCCTGTTCCAGAAGTCTTTCGTCGGAATCGGCTACGGGAATGTTTGACCCTTCGAGTTTTTGAAGGACGTCTTCGATGTCGTCAGGCGAAACGACATTGTCGGGTAATTCACGGTTGAGGTCGTCGAACGTGAGGTATTTCTTGTCGCCGCCGAGTTCGAGCAGGCGCTCCATTACATCGTCACGATCTTTTTCTTCAGTGCTCACTAAATCATTCCCCGTAAGTTCAGATTAAAACGCGAGGCCGTGAGTGTTTTCAACCTGAACAAATCGAAGTTCTGGATTACACGAAAACCGGCGCCGTTCGCGGCTAGCTGGCAGTTTGCATCGCTTCTGCTTTGGGAAGAAGATTGCTTCGGCGACGCGTAAGTTCAAGGTGCTCGATCGCCAGTCGGTCGCGAAGTTCCATTTCACCGTTACGCTCCGCGGCGGCAATTTCCGAGGTTAGAATCACTAATTTGCCGATCCACCTTCATTAGTCTCAGAGCCTCGAGACATCTTTCCGCGGTTAGCTGCCGAGCGTCATCTGACGCCTCTTGTAGAGTATCGAACTCACTCATCAACAAACTGGGCATTAGTTCTGTGATTGGTTCGCCGGCCATACTATTCACAAGGTAGTCATAGTCAGGCGTCACACCTTCGCGATCAGCTGCGACGAGTGCACGAAAAACTGGGGCAGTAGCCAAGCCCTCGTAATCATCAGCTTCAAGGCGCTTGAAAACATCTTGACGAAACTTCTCGTCGGTTAAAACTAATTCCAATAATCGCTTCTCAGCTACAGTTGGCTTGATTTGCGAACGCCGCGCCACCTGCGTTCGCCGTGTGTCGCCGCTTCTGATTGACTGCCACAGCTCTCGCCTAACGACGGCGTCGCCGATTCGCAGCGAGTCCATCGCGATGTCGAAGTACTCGCGTTTCTGTAGGCGGCTGCTTACGGCGCGAATGTACGGAAGCACTTCGTCAATCGCGGCTTCCTTATCGGCAGGATTACTCAGTTTCCGATCGCGTACCGCCTGATCGATCACAAATTGTATGTGCGGTTGAGACTCACCACGCTGTCTTTGGTATTCCTGGACGCCAAACTTTCTAATGAACTCGTCGGGGTCGGAGTTATCCGGGAGTACTAACACTTTAACTTCGAGATCTTCTGCCAGAAGTATTTCGATGGCTTTTTTTGCAGCCTGTACGCCGGCAGGGTCGCCATCATAGTTGACGACTACTTTGTGGGCAAACCTGCTTAATAGTTTTACTTGATCGCCGGTTAGGGCAGTTCCCAAACTCGCTACCACGTTCTTTACCCCGAACTGATAAGGAACGATGAGGTCCAGAAAACCCTCAACCAGAATGGCAAACCCGCTGCGCCGGATTTCGTCACGAGTGAAATTCAGTCCGAAAAGATTTCGTCCTTTTACGTAAGCCGCTGTTTCCGGCGAGTTGATGTACTTCGCATCTTCATCTTTCAACGTCCGACCGCCAAACGCGATCGGCCTTCCCTGAATATCAAGGACGGGGAAAATTAAACGCCCGCGAAACCGGTCGTAAGATCCGCCTTCCTCCTTTTTAACAACCAATCCACTTTTTTCAATCTGCTCCTGCGCGGCGCCCTTTTGTCTTAGGTACATCGAAAGCGCTTCCCAACTGTCAGGCGCGTAACCGAGGCGAAATGTATTGCGAGTCTCGTCGGTGATCTCGCGGCGCTTCAGATACTCTCGCGCAATGCGTCCTTCTGCGCTCGACTCCAGTTGCTGTTCCCACCATTCGAGCGCCCACTTGTTCAGCTCGATAACCTGATCCGACTCCTGTCGGCGCGCTTCAAAGCGACTGTCATCGATCAGTTTTGGTAATGGTACGCCTGATTTCTCGGCCACCAACTTGATTGCTTCCGGGAAGGAAACGCGCTCAATCTCCATAACGAAATTGAAAACTGAACCGCCCTTGTGGCACCCAAAGCAGTAAAAAATTTCCTTGGCGGGACTGACTGAAAACGACGGAGTTTTTTCTTTATGGAAAGGGCAGCATGCCATCCAGTTGGCGCCCTTCTTTTTCAGCTGGACGTAGTCCTGGACCACGCGCGACGATGTCTGCCTGACGCTTCAGGTCGTCGATAAATGTTTGGGGGTAACGCATTACTGCTTCAATTCTACAATCGTTGCTCCGCTACCGCCTTGATCCTGAGGGCGCGGCATTAAACGCTCGACGTGAGGATGGCCCTTTTAACATTTCCGTGATCGCTTTGCGCAACGCACCCGTGCCGTGACCATGAATTAGCCGGAGCTGATTAACGCCGGCCAGCGATGCTTCGTCGAGAAACTTATCAACAGCATCAACTGCCTCGTCCGTCGTTCTACCAATAACATTCAACTCAGATCGACTTTGCTCGTCGGATGTTGAGACTTACTTCCAGTACCAGACGATTGCGAAAGTCTTGCGAGCTTATCGATCTTAGGCTTCGCCGGAACTGCGAGTTCAACCAGTTCCAAATTATCAAGACGTTCGCGCAGACGTAGCGACTTCACGCGCACCTCAGCAACGTCGTCCTTTATTGAATCCACTATCCCGATTGAGCCGAAAGACTTTAACTTCACCTTGTCGCCAACCGCAATCTCGCGGCCAGTTGTTGCTTGATAAATCTCCTGGGGCTGCGGTTCCTTAGATAATGGCAACGCCACCGCGCATCACCTTCACATCGCGCAGCGGCGAGAGTCCTGCTTCCTTACCACGAGCCTTCGTCGGCGCGCCGCCACGTGCGTCCGACGAACACGCTGCGCTTCACGCTTTAATTCACCAGCTCGTTTTTGTGCTTCGCGTTCAACTTTCAATCGCTCTGCACGATCTTCGATCTTCGACAACAACTCCTTCGACTGCTTCTCGAATTCAGCGACGTTTTTTGCGAAAGCGTTTTCAAATGTAGCCTGCCGCTCGCGCTCCCGTCGTTCCGCCTGTTTGTCGAGGGCGGCGAACTTCTCAGCAACCGCCGCTCGCTCCTCTTCCAGCGCGTGACGCAGAACCGCTGCCTCCTCCGATTCTTTCTTGATTCGTTGCAGATACTCGGAGGCCTGTCGGGACGACTCGCTGACCGAATTCAAAGCGCCATCGATTACGACGTCAGGAATACCAAATCGCCGCGCTATCTCCAGTCCCGACGATGAGCCTGCGAGGCCGACCAACAGCCGGTAGGTTGGGCGCAATGTCTTTTCGTCAAACTCGACGCTCGCATTGATCACCCCTTCTTCGTTTCCCGCATACATTTTTAGTCCGCCGTAATGTGTGGTGGCCATCACGTGTGCACCGCAAACCCTGCGGAAGTAGTCAACGACAGCGACGCCAAGGGCCGAACCTTCCTCGGGATCCGTGCCCGTTCCAACTTCATCCAACAAAACGAGCGCAGGCGCCTGGCAAAGTTGCGTCATGCGTGAGATGTTGGCCACGTGCGAGGTAAAGGTAGAAAGATTTGCGGCGATTGATTGATGGTCGCCGATGTCCGCGAGCACGGATGAGTAGAACGGAAAGCTTGCGTCACGGGCTGGAACTGACACGCCGGACAGAGCCATTAACGAAAGCAGTCCAGCGGTCTTGAGCACGACCGTCTTTCCACCAGCGTTTGCTCCGGAGATAACCATCGCGTTGTGCGTGTCATCCAGCGAAAGTGACACCGGCACTACCGAACCTCCAATCGCACGCAAACTTTCTTCGAGAAGTGGATGGCGGGCTTCAACTAGCGCAAGTCTTTCGCCGCCAACCTCCGGAATCACACAATTGAAAGTCTGATGGAAAACTGCTTTCGCGTTGATGAAATCCAGATTGGCCACCACATCAACCGCCATCTCTATCGCGGGCAATTGCGCCCGGAGTTCTTCCGTTAGCGCAAACAGTATTCTCGCGATTTCTCGCAACTCAGCTTCATGAAGCGATTGCAACTCGTTGTTTGAATCAATGGTTTCGAGTGGCTCCACAAACGCAGTGGCGCCTGATGATGAGTAACCGTGGGCCACGCCGTTAACTCGTGCACGGTGATCTGCCTTGACGGGAATAACGAAGCGATCGTTGCGAATCGTTACCAGCTCGTCCTGTATTGCCTCACCAGACTTGCGCATCAACGTCTCAAGTGTGCGCGTGATCCGCGAACGGAGTTTGGTGATCTCGTGGCGTATTGAGGCTAATTCGGGACTTGCCCGGTCATCGACATCGCCACTGGGCAAGATCTTATTGGCGATGCGTGCGATGAGCCGATTCAGGTCTGAAGGTAAATCCTGGACCATGCTCCATAACACTGGCGACGCGTCCCGCTCGGCAAGAATTGAGCCGCGCGCTGACATGGCCTGTTCGATGAGGGACTTTAAATCGAGAATCGCCGCCGGATCGAGGACGGCGCCATCGACATGTAACAGAGAAATTTTCTCCGCCGGATCGTCCAACTCGCTGAACCTCCACGACGCGCCTCTCTTCCGAATCGTGACGCACTCATGCAATGCCGTGAGTTCACTCTCGAGTTTAGAAAGTTCCGTATGAGGCTGGAGTGCATCTACACGAGACCGACCCATTTCCGTCTGCGCGCCACGTCGAATGAGCGAGCGCAGCTCGTGGTATTCAAGAATTCTGAAAGCCTGATCGTGCATTTATTTTGGCGCTGGAATACATCGACATAATGAGGGAGAGACGGGGAAGTTTGCAAAAATATCGGCAGGACTAGAACCGGCGCTGACGACGCTCTCGCCCCTGAATCGCAGAAGAAAACAGGGCTTTCACGTTCACAATACCAATTTGCTCGCCTTGATGATCTAACACACCGAGGGTAACTCCTGAAACGTCAGCTCTGGTTTCAAACGAAACATCAGATGTTTCGAGTTTCCCTGAGATGTCGTCTGCGGCTAGCGCAAGTTGTTCGTCGCCGCGCAATGCAATTATGTGCTGCGGGGTTCCGTTGGCTGCTCCGTTGTCGCCTTCAGTTATCTTGCCCAGATCTAACACCGTCAACATGCGACCCTGCAAACTCACGATACCCAGCACCGCGGGAGGAGCGTGCGGCAGTGGGGCCGGTGGACGCCAATCCGCTACCGTCGCAATCTCGCTTTCCTGGATAGCAAACTGGCGCGAGCCGACATGAAAGAGTTGCAAAGTATAAATTTGAGGTTCCATCAGCTGGGCATTATACAGTCGTACGTTACGGAAACTCCGTGACTCCGCGTCGACCTCCCTTTTTTGAAACGACGCTGTCAGGGGCTAGAATGAGGGGAGATATCCCCATAATTACTTCGACCATCCCCTTTATGGCGGCGCAGAAAGGCGTTTTCCAGATGGACGAATTCGATCGGTATCGTTCAGAAATGAACGAAAAGCTGCTCGGCAGCAACCACTTGGGAATCAAGCGATTCTTCGCGCTCGACACGCAGGCCTATGAAGATGGCGCGCTGGACAAACGCACCAAAGAACTTTTGGGTCTGGTAGCTTCGATCGTTCTTCGTTGCGACGACTGCATAACGTACCACGTCAAACAGTGTGTTACGGCAGGCGTAACAAGGCCGGAATTTCTTGATGCTTTCAATGTCGCACTGGTCGTTGGTGGATCGATAACCATCCCACATCTACGTCGGGCAGTCGATCGTTTAGATCAAACCCTGGCCGGAACAACCGACGACCCAGCGCCACATTCGCACGGTTAATTCGACACGTACCAATCACTTCATTTAAGCCGTGCAAACTTCAATTAAAAACATCAGGATAATCGTCGCAATCATTCTATTGGTTTCTTTTTCCACGACTGGGCGCGCGCGAGTCGCGCCGTCGGCCAGCGACACGGTCAAAAATCTCCGCGTTACCCATTCAATTAGCACGAGAGGCTCCATTATGTCGGCTCAGGAAAACGCGCGTGTACGCGCACCCGAACTCACAGGCGGCCGCGGCTGGCTGAACACAGACAAACCTCTATCTCTCGCCGGACTCAAAGGCAAAGTCGTGTTGCTCGACTTCTGGACCTACGGCTGCATCAACTGCATTCACATAATTCCGGATCTGAAAAAGCTCGAAGCCAAGTATCCGAATGAGCTCGTTGTGATCGGTGTCCACTCCGCAAAGTTTGACAACGAAAAGGAAACCGAAAACATCAGGCGCATCATCATGCGATACGAGATCGAGCATCCCGTCTACAACGATGCTGATTTCAAGGTCTGGCAAAGCTACGGAATACGCGCCTGGCCAACCCAGGTTCTAATTGATCCGGCCGGATACATCATCGGCGGAGTGTCTGGTGAAGGAAACTACGAATTGATTGATCAGGTTGTTGCGAAGGCTGTAGCGGAGTTTCGCAAGCGCGGAGAATTGAATGAAACGCCGCTGAAGCTCACGTTGGAGCGCGCAAAAGTAGGCGATCTTCCGCTAGCGTTTCCTGGCAAGGTTCTGGCTGACGCCAGGAACGATCGCCTTTTCATCGCCGACTCAAACCATAACCGCATTGTAGTTACCCGACTCGACGGCTCGCTTGTAGAAACTATTGGGACGGGCGAAAGCGGCGCAGCGGATGGTCCATTCGACAAAGCTACCTTCTATAGACCGCAGGGAATGGCGCTTGACGGCGACAACCTTTACGTCGCCGATACGGAAAATCATTTGATTCGGCAAGTAGATCTTAAAGCGAAGACGGTTAGGACAGCGGCGGGGACCGGCGCTCAATCGCGGGAGTATTTCAAACAGGGACCAGCGCGTTCAATCGCGCTGAGCTCTCCCTGGGATTTGGAGTTGGTAGGCCGTCAACTCTACATCGCGATGGCCGGCCCGCACCAAATATGGAAGATGGATCTGGATAAACAGGAGGTTTCAACTTTTGCCGGCTCAGGCCGCGAGGCAAGGCTAGATGGCTCATTGTCGGAAGCTGGCTTTGCGCAACCTTCCGGTATCACTTCAATCGGCACACAGCTATACATCGCTGACAGTGAGTCGAATATTATTCGGGTCATCGACATAACCACCGGGCGCGTCGAAACCCTCGTGGGCGGCGACCTGTTTGAGTTCGGGGATGTTAATGGTACGGGTGACGACGTGCGACTGCAGCATCCACTTGGTGTGGTTGCCCACGGCAACAACATTCTGATCGCCGACACTTACAACCATAAGATCAAGGAACTCGACGTCGCCAGGCGATCGGTTAAAAGTTTCGCGGGAACTGGTAAGCCAGGCCAGAGCGATAATGCGGCCGCGGCATTTTACGAGCCCGGCGGCCTAAGCATTGCGAATGGCAAACTCTATGTGGCCGATACCAACAACCACGCAATCCGCGTGGTTGATTTGAAAACTCGCCAGGCAGTTACTCTCAACATAAAGGGGCTTCAGCCACCAGCTCCAATTGCACCGATTCAACAACCGCGGAGAGTGGACCTGCGACCGAGGAAGTTAAGGTTGCGACGCAGCGTTTAGGCAACGACAAGGGCGGTACGCTGGTTGTAAATGCGACATTGCCCGATGGCTATCACCTCAATCCTTCCGCCACGCATCGTTTTCGAGCCGAAATTAAAAGCGGGGACGCCAATCTTGCGCTTTCAAATCCAGGCGCGTCTTCGATAGCAACGTCCGGCAGCAAGCTTGTTGAGATCAAGGCGAAGAAGGATTTTGCGCTGCCTGTGCGCGTGACTCTCAAACCGATGGCGGTGGGAACGGCCGAAGTCCACGTGACGCTCACGCTTTATTATTGTCGCGAAGACAACACCGGCACCTGTTTCATTAAAACACTCGCGTGGCGCGTGCCTGTCGAGGTTACGCAAGACGGAGCCGAAGCAGCCGAAATCAAGCTTGAGGGTAAGCTAACAGCCTCTTGAGGTTTATAAATCAACGAGCTCCTATTCGCAGGTTGGGGGGCCGACCCCCCCGCTCTATTTTGATAAAAATGGAAAATGCGAAATGTGAAAATGATTTTTCGATTGGTCATGTCCATTGGTCTTTCTCATTTTAAGCGGGGGGCACCCTTCCCAACCTGCAAATTTTTTACAGCAGCGTGCTACTAATGTTATTGAGATGCTGCGGAAGTATCCATTGGCCCTACCTTGCTCCCGGTAACCCCAGCGAGTAATATCAACGCCCCCAACTTAATCTGAGGAGTAAAGACATGGCTGACCAAACAGGCGCACAGCCCGTAAGCGATGGACCGTTTCTTACGGATATAAAAACACTGCGAGAGCGGGCGCGCCAGCACATCGAAAACGGCGCCGTAACCGAAGGCTACAAGGTTAACCGCGAAACTGCGGTGAAGATTCTCAATGAAGCGTTGGCAACCGAAATTGTCTGCGTGCTCCGTTACCGCCGGCATTACTTCATGGCTTCCGGTATTCACGCTGAGGGCGTGGCTGCTGAGTTTCTGCAACACTCAAACGAAGAGCAGGGACACGCAGATCAAATCGCGGCTCGCATCGTTCAGTTGAACGGAGAGCCTGACTTGAATCCGCAAGGATTGTTGAGCCGGAGCCATGCCGAATACGTAGAGGGCACCACTCTGGTCGACATGATCAAGGAAGACCTGGTCGCGGAGCGCATTGCGATTGACAGTTACCGCGAGATGATTACGTATTTCGGAAACGACGATCCGACTTCGCGTCGAATGCTGGAAGGTATTCTGGCGATGGAAGAAGAGCACGCTGATGACCTGGTAAGTTTGCTCGAAGACATTGGCCATTAAGGCGACGACGCGACGCGCGTGCTGATAATCATGTTTGGAGTGACGTTAAAATAACGACTCCATTTATAGATTTTTCGAGCGTGATGCTTTCTTAAATCAGAAGCATCACGCTTGTTAGCGTAGAGACTACTTTCACAACCTTGTCAGACGAGTCAACCAACGACCGCGGCCGTAACGTCAACACCAGTCGCCCGACTATGTGTCGCAATTGCGGCTCAATTGTCGGCGGCGGACAACAACAGTGCGCAGTCTGTGGCGCAAACGTCAGGGCTTCAGCCGGCGGTCCCTCCAAAACCAGCGCCGCTCGCGACAACGAAACGGTCCGTTTTGCCCGCGCGGTTCTCGATCGGCCTTACAAGTTCACCATTGCTCTGCTGATCGCAAACATCTTCGTCTTCATACTGATGTGGCAGTCGAGCGGAATGAGTTTCAGTGTCCTCAATTTCTTTCCTTACGAAGTGCTGGTCGCATATGGCGCCAAGGTCAACTTCCTGATCCGTGAACACCACCAGTGGTGGCGGTTTGTTACGCCCATGTTTATTCACGTCAATCTGCTTCACTTGATGGTGAATATGTACAGCCTGTGGGTTGTTGGTCCATATGTCGAGAAGCTTTATGGATCGGCGAAGTTTGTCGTGTTTTGGATTGTAACTGGCGTGGCGGCGGTGGTCGCCAGCTATCTGACAGTCCTTCCGCCTGATGTGCAACTTGGACCACTAGGCGGCTTTCTGTTCAAGACGTCCGATCCGCCGTCAGCGGGCGCCTCCGGAGCGCTGTTTGGTCTTGTGGGAGTTCTGTTTGTTTTTGGAATCAAATTCCGACACGAGTTGCCCGAGGGTTTCAAGCGCGCGTTTGGGACGGGCCTGCTTCCGATGATCTTGTTGAACCTGTTCATCGGATATGTGGGCCGGGGCTTCATTGATAATGCTGCGCATCTTGGCGGCTTCGTCGCGGGGGCCTTCCTCGCCTTGTTGGTTGATTACCGTAGACCGGGCGAACGATCCGGCATGGCGATTACCTGGCGAATACTTCAGGTCGGATGCATTGTTTTGGTCGCAGTCAGCTTTATCAAGGCGGCGCAGCATTTGAGAGATGCGCTCCCGGAGTATCTTGTCCAGCAGAAGCGGCAAATGGAAGAAGTTGCAAGACGGGAGGCTGACCGGAGCCCGCACAGAACGTGGTACCGGAGCCCATCCGTAACTTTGTGGCGTACGCAAAGGCAATGACTGAAGCGCAGGAAGCTTTTAACCTGGCTCAAAATCGCGGTGACGTTAGTCGCATTGATGAAGCTGTTCGAAATTTGGAGTCAGTGCCTCAACTTGATCCCACGGCTGATGACTTGCGGAAACAACTAACCGCTTTCCTGCTACGAGCCAAGACGATTGAGACCACTGCTGAAAATGAAACGGTTGCGTCAAACAACAAAGCGGAAGCTAAGAACGCCAACTCAATACGGAGTTTCTGGAATGGATTAAGGCTTACCGGGCCTGGTTGGAAACGACTGGCCGGAATTATGGTTTGGTTGAAGCGACCGAAGGCCAATCGGCCAAGCCCTGACGGGCCGTAACTTGGCAGGCTGCTGTTTCAAGTTTAAAGTGCACAGTTTCAAAGTTGTCAACAAATGGATTGAAGTGAAATTAGAAATTGATTGGGAGAGAGAATCGAAATGGAAATTAAGAAGGTAGGAGTTCTCGGGTGCGGATTGATGGGCTCAGGTATCGCACAGGTTGCCGCCAGTGCGGGATTCGAAACAGTAGTTCGAGAAGTTTCCGACGAACTGATTCAAAAAGGATTTGTAGGTATTGAAAAGTCGTTGGCCAAGTTTGCTGAAAAAGGCGACTATCACGGCTGAACAGCAAACAGCAATTCGAGACCGTTTGAGCGGAACGACTTCGTTCGAAGACCTGGCAGACTGCGACATCGTGATCGAAGCGATCATTGAAAACATCGAAGAGAAACGAAGGGTCTATGCGGAACTCGATCGCATCTGTAAGCCCGAAACAATCTTCGCTTCAAACACCTCGTCGATCTCAATCACTGAAATGATGACAGCGACTTCGGCAGAGCGACAGCAGCGTTTCATCGGTCTGCACTTTTTTAACCCCGTTCCAATCATGAAACTCGTCGAGGTTGTCAAAACCATCCTCACCGATGAAGCAGTCTATGAAGAGGCGTTTGAGTTTGCTAAAAAACTCGGCAAGGTGCCGGTTAAAGCCAGCGACAAAACTGGATTTCATTGTTAATCGCCTGCTCGTGCCCTACATGCTCGACGCGATTCGCGCCTTAGAGGAAGGCGTCGGCTCCATTGTCGACATTGATACGTCGATGAAACTCGGTCTGGGTTACCCGATGGGACCGTTCACGCTGGGCGACTTCGTCGGATTGGATACGACTTACTACATCGCCGAGATCATGTTCAATGAGTTTCGCGAGAAACGATTTGCGCCGCCACCATTGTTGAAGCGCATGGTGATGGCAGGGTTGTATGGACAGAAAGTCAGGACGCGGCTTCTATGACTACACAAAGGATCCGAAAAATCCGACGCCGATGAATCTGGTGTAGATCATCATTTTCGTGTCGTTTCGTGTATTTCGTGGATCGATTTTTTTCCGGATAAGAGCGATCCACGAATCACACGAAAGAGGCACGAACAAGTGGACTTTTATGGATTCATCCATGATCAGCTTTGAGCGACGCGGTGAGATCGCAATCGTCAGCCTGAACCGGCCGGAGAAGCTGAACGCAATCTCACGCGCGATGCTGCTCGAGTTAACGGAGATCTTCAAGAACGCCAGCGAAGACTCTTCATTGCGCGCGATAATACTTACCGGCGCCGGCGAAAGAGCGTTCTCTGCCGGCACCGACCTTTCCGAACTAATTAATGTACCGGCAGAAGAAGCTCTGTAACGTCGCCGATGGCGGACAGCAACTTTGTGATTACATCGAGCTTGTCCGGTTCCGGTGATCGCCGCTGTTAATGGCATCGCCGCCGGAGCCGGTTGCGAGTTAGCACTCGCATCGCACATTCGCATAGCGTCGCCGAACCGCATCTTTTAGTTTGCCCGAAATCAAATTGGGCATTATTCCGGGTTACGGTGGTACGCAACGGTTGGCGCGCGAAGTGGGTCATGGCCGGGCGCTGGAGATCATGTTGACCGCACGGCCAGTCGGTAGTGAGGAGGCTTTGCGCATCGGTTTGGTCAATCGCATTACGCCGGCGCTTGAGTTTCCTGGAAGAAGCGCATCGTCTGGCCCACGAGATCGCCAAACTAGCTCCTCTTGCGATTCGCGCATGCTTACAAGCGGTAACGAAGGGCACAGAACTGCCATTGTCCGAAGGGCTGGCAATGGAAGCTGAACTGTTCGCGAGTCTATTCGCCACGTCTGATATGCGCGAAGGCACGCGCGCGTTTCTCGAAAAGCGACCGGCGGTCTTCAAAGGCGAGTAGGACAGACATTCCTGTCTGTCCTTTTGTCTCTTTACGATGTACCTGAACCATCGACAGACAAGAATGTCTGTCCTACTGGTTTGCCGCTCTAAAGCGCTTCCCCTATACTTCGCAGCGCCCAATAAAATCAGCTAAAACCGGAGTTGCCAGGATTTGCAGCCAGTCGTTCATGAAGGAAATCTCAACGCTCAGGGATTTCGTTTCGCAATTGTTGCCAGCCGTTGGAACGACTCCATCAGTTCCCGTCTGGTCAATGGAGCACTGGACGCACTCGAACGTTTAGGCGCAGACGAGAAGAGCGTTCATTTATTCCGTGTGCCTGGCGCATTCGAGATCCCGCTGTTGGCGTTGCAATTGGCAGACTCGGGAAAGTTTGACGCGATAGTTTGTGTCGGTACAATCATTCGAGGCCAAACGCCACACTTTGATTACATCGCCGCTGAAGTCACCCGCGGCATTGGTGAGGCGGGTTTGCAAACAGGTGTGCCGGTAGTTTTTGGTGTGATAACGGCGGACAATGTGGACCAGGCAATTGAACGCGCCGGAGTCAAGTTGGGGAACAAAGGTTTTGAAGCTGCTACTGTAGCAGTTGAATTGGTGAATCTTTACAAGGAAGCTTTTGAAAAAGGATCGGATGAATGAAAGGATGAACCGATGAGGCTGCTTCGAACAGGTCTCGTCTTTCTGTCCGATTTCGTCCATGGTGTTTTATGGGTTCGCGTCGTAAGGCGCGCGAATGCGCCTTGCAAATGCTCTTTGCGGCCGATGTTGCCGGTGCTGCCCCTGAAGAGGTGTTGCGCACCTACTGGGCGCAGCTTGGTGAACCGGAGACCGAGAACGCAGCGCGTGACTTTGCAACGCGCCTGGCGGCGGGGACTCTGGCTCATCTCGACGCTCTGGACGAACGCATTCGTTCGCGCGCGGAACACTGGCGCATTCCACGAATGGCGATCGTCGATCGAAACATCCTGCGACTGGCAGTTTACGAATTTCTCTACGAACCAACTCCACGAACTGTCGCAATCAACGAAGCCCTGGAAATCGCCCGCCGCTTTTCAACTTACGAAGCCACTCAGTTTATAAACGGAATCCTCGACGCCATTAAACGGGACCTCGACGAGGAGCAACCGCAAACCCACGTCGAACCGGAGCCGGAATCTGAAAACGATGCACCGGTAACGGACGAAGATGCTGAAGCCGATTCGGATGACGAAACCTCGGCTTCAGCTTAGGACTCTCTCTGCGGGTTGATTGAATCGCTTGAGGCTTTTCACAAAAGTCACCTCAACGAGTAAACGTTCACCCCGGTACTTTTTTCGTGTTAGTTCGTGATAATTCGTGGATAGTTTTAAGTTGTACCGCCAAAATCTATCCACGAAATACACGAAACAACACGAAGGTCTACTGTTTGTACAATGCTCATCTCTCGCCTCCGGCTTTCTTTTCGCCATTTACCATTTACCTTCACCATTTACTATTCCTGTCGTGGACCAATCGCAGCACGAACTTCTCGTCGGACTGGAAGAGTTGGTTGAGCAGACCGCACTCGACCTGGATGAACTGCGTGAAGCGAAGGGTGATGGTCGTGCGCAGAGGAGGTTAATCGACGCAATCTTTCGACGTGTGCATACGGTCAAGGGTTCAGCGGCGACTTTTGGTTTGTCATCGGTAAGCCAGGTGGCCCACGAGTTTGAAAACTTGCTGGCTGCGGTGCGCGACGGAAGCGTTGAGTTGGACGATGAAATTCTGGATCTTTGCGAAGCGGCGACAGACGCTTTGTCGGAAACTTTGAGCCTCGCCGCATCCGGAGCTTCGGACCCGCCGAGGAAGGAACTCTTCGAACAATTACAAGCTGCCGCCCATAGGAACAGGAACAGTTTGCCCATAAATCTTGAAATGCTGCCATCTCACGTTTGCGAAGGATTGAATGAAACTGAAAAGCGGCGCCTGGCAACAATTCTGGACGAAGGAAATTCGCTGTTCGCATTGACGGCGAGTTTTGAGCTCGGCGATTTCGACAAAGGATTCGCGCGACTGCAGGATCGGCTCAATGCCGCCGGCGAAATCATCTCCACATCTCCTGCAGTTGACACTGAGAATCCAGGCAACATCACCTTTCGCCTTATTTACGCGACGACATCCGAACCCGATAAGAGCCTTGATGAATTTGGTGACCTGAACGTCGAACCGTTGACAAACCTGACCACGCCATCGACTGGCCACGTTGCGACTTCTGGCAATTCTGCCGCGCCCGTCGCTTCAGTCTCATCTCAGTCAAACTTTGTTCGAGCCGATCTGGAAACACTCGACCGCTTGATATCGTCAACGCATGAACTTTTCCGAACCACTTCAAACACTCTCGAGCTGGCGCTTTCGCACGAAGCAGTTGCCTGCCTCAGTCACGTCAAGAGCTCACGAAGTTGAGTGACGAAGTAAGACGATCCTTCCTCGGCGTAGAAGACGAGCTGATCAATCTTCGAATGGTTTCGCTCGGCCCTACGTTGCAACGCGCCGCACGCTCGGGCCGCGCTGCGGCGCGGGCCGCTGCCAAAGACATTCAGTTTGAGATTACGGGCTCGGATCTGCGCGTCGACAAAATGCTTGCCGACGCGATAGCCGACCCTTTGATTCATCTGGTTCGCAATGCGGTGGACCACGGAATTGAAAGTGCCGACACGCGCGCGCAGGCCGGCAAGAGCAATCGCGGGTTGATTCGGATAGAAGGCATCAGTCTTGAGAGCCAAACGGTTATTCGCGTGACGGATGACGGAGGCGGAATCGATCCCGTGGAGATATCAGAAGCAGCGACCCGGTTGGGGATCGCAGAGCCTGATTGCCGTCTGGATTTTGAACGAAGCTTGCGGCTGATCTTTCGTCCTGGTTTTACCACAGTGGACGTAGCATCTGACGTGTCGGGCCGTGGCGTGGGCCTTGATATTGTTGAGACATCAGTCGAGCAAGTTGGTGGTCAGCTGCGCATCTCCAGCCGGGCCGGCGCGGGTACAACCTTTGAAGTTCGACTCCCGGTGACGTTTGGTTTGTTGGCGGCCACTGTCGTCGTTTCTGAAGGTAATCGCTATTGCATCGCGTCCAACCAATTCGTCGAGAGCCCCGATTCGAGAGCGGCTGCGGATCAGCGAAAGGGACTCGAGGTGTCGTTGCGCGAACTGCTGGGCCAGCCGCCCGCTGAAAGCAATTCAAAGACGGTAAATTACGAATACACAGTCAATGGAGGCGCTCCCAAACGCGTTCAGTTGGTCGTGGATAATATTGAAGGAGAACAGGAAGTCCTGGTTCGTAACCTTGGGCGCCACGGCGGCCGGTGGCCCGGCGTGATCGGAGCCACGGAACTGCGAGACGGTTCAGTGGCACTCGTTCTGGATTTACCTCGCTTGCTATCTCGCCGCGACTTAGAAGACCACTCGTAAACAATCTCTAATCAAGCGTTGGCTTTCTTTTGTGCCAATCCGTTGCCTGCTGAAACCTCACTGCTAGTTCAATCAAAGAGTAATCGCTCCAAGCTGGGCCAATAAACTGAATTCCAGTGGGCAGGTTGTTTTGGCCAAACCCATTCGGAATTGAGATGGCGGGCACACCAACAAGATTACTCGCACCTATTGGACTCGCCGCTGTTATTCCTGGATAAGCTTGATCGAAGGTCTTGTTAATCGGATAAGAAACGGTCGAGCGTGCCGGCGCGATCAGCACGTCGATCTTTTTGAACATCTCGTTCCAGGCCCGCCGCATCGGTATCCGCAGTCTCATCGCGTGCAGATAATCGACAGCCGTCACCAACGACGCCGCATAACCACCTACACGCCCGTTCGGCGAAGCGAGCTGTTGCGTGCCACCTGACTCAATCAGATCGCGAAACGCAGCCGCTCCTTCGGCGTCAACAATGGTTCCGACTGCGGGGCCGTAAGGAAAGTCAGGCAGCTTAAAGTCCATCTCGACTTTGCCAAGCTTCTTCAGCACCTCGAGCGACTTAAGAAAGTTCTCTTTCACTTCCGGCTGAGCCTTTTCATACGAGTCTTTCATCACGCCTATGCGAATTCCGGCATCAGGCTTACGCCCGAAGAGACGTTGCACGTCGCGGCCGATAGCGCCTCCGCGTCGCCGTATTTCGCGTGGCAACTCTTCTGGGAATTTCGTGGCCGGGAAATTTCGTGACGTCGGATCCAATGGATCCTTTCCTGCGATCGCTTTTAAGACGATTCCGCAATCAGCCGCGGAGCGACACATTGGTCCCAACTTATCGAGTGTCCAGCAGAGCGCCATAGCACCGTGACGCGACACGGCTCCATAGGTTGGTCTGAACCCGGAGACACCGGAAAATGCCGCCGGCGTGATTATTGAACCTGAAGTTTCCGAGCCGATGCTGAAGGCAACCAGGCCCGCTGCAGTGGCTGAACCTGGGCCGGAAGATGAACCACCGCTCCAGTATTCTGTGTTCCATGGCGTCTTGCATGGACCAGTCAAACTCGCGCTGGCTTCGTTGTAACCCATTCCTCCGGCAAGTTCGACCATTGCGAGCTTCGCCACCAAAACTGCGCCCGCGTCGCGCAGTTTCTCGACGACAGTTCCGTCGTAGTTGAACTGCTGGTTTTCGTGTGGCTTTGCGCCCCACGTGGTCTTGCCAATCCGTGTGGCGACAAGATCTTTGACTCCATAGGGAATGCCGTGCAGAGGCCCACGATAACGACCGCGTTGGATCTCCCGATCGGCCGCAACCGCTTCGGTCAGTGCTGAATCAGCAAGCACGGTGGCGACGGCATTGAGACCTGGTCCATACTTCTCAAGTCGCCCCAGATATGCTTCGGTGAGTTTTACGGAGGTAAGCTTTCGGGTGCGCAGGAGCGCGGCAAGTTCGGTGATCGATGAAAAGAGATCAAACTCATCTTCCATGGGCGGTCGTCGTCCTCAGGCAATAAAGATGAAATCGGGCTCGTCGGCATTCTTCAGCTTCGATTCGCGGAGCCGGTCAGCGGCGCGGACATTTCCCTCTAGATCTCGCCCGATGCGTTCCCACTGCTGAGCTTCCACGTGTTTGCCAAACCGCACGCGTGCTACTTCCTCATAAGCTCTTGCCAGCGGGGACGGTTGAGCGGGTGACGGCGATGGCGTTGGAGTCGGTGATGGCGACGGTGTTTGCGCGGGTGTCGCAGGAAGGTGCATCGCAACGAGCCCGGCAGCGCCCATCGCAGGAATGAACCTTACAAAGGAGCGGCGATCAAGCTGGTCCACAGATCCACTCCCTCCTTCTTCTTTTGGGTCTTTCGTCATAGATTTCCTCCGTCTCAACTGTAACTCCAAGACGGTTACGGCTTTTCCATACCGGCACCGCTGGACGGTAAAGGACTGCCGTACTTCATCTTCAGCAACCTCGCGGTCCCATCACTCTGCACTGTCAGGATAAAAAGATTGTCGTATTCGGTTTCCGGAATTATCGGAAGCTTTGGACCGCCGAGCGCTGCAATGATCTCTGGGAACACTATTGTTGTGGCCTGCCAGGAACACGACGTCTCCAGGTTTGCCTGCGCGAATTTGCTTAACGAGGTCTGGCGTCTTCTGCGCTTGCACCTGCGTAACCGTCAGACCTAATTTGTCGGCCAGCGGTTTCACCGTTTGCTGTGTTCGTTTGTATTGGGTCGCATAGATGGAAGTGACGCCGGCGCCACCGAACATCCGTGCAAGTTCCTGGGCGCGTGCTTGTCCCGCCAGACTTAGATTTGGGTCTTTGTTTTCCGGAGGCACGATCTCTTTTTCAGCATGGCGCAGCAGAATAATCGTAAGCGGTGGGTTGACAGACTGCGACTGGCCCAACACCGATGACTCAGCAAGCGTACTAAGGGTAACGACCATGACGATTACACGGAGAAGGGTTGAATCAAATATCTGTGGTTTCATAAACTTTATGGTACGAATAGTTTTGCGGAACCGACTGGGGGCTTAAGATAACATTTCGCCGTTCCGAGTTCATCCTAATTGACTTCCGCTCGTATTGATGCATTTCATTCGCAGAAAACGATTCAACTCGTTTACTGGGATCGCGGGCGTTCCCGCCCGCAATGAGCGCGAAGCGCGATCAGGTATTGTCTAAGATAATTACGCGCCCGCGGCGCGGTGCGGGCGGGGACGCCCGCGATCCCAGTATTAAGTCTCACCTGATCTCAAACTGCTGAGCACCCTTCCAGCTCATTACCGGGCTTGTTCAAGGACAAGAAAACGATTCACTAAGGCTGTCGAAATATCACTAATCTTCTTCGTGAATTTTTGTAGGTTTCCTCGATTGTTTTTCCGTAGCTGCGCCTTCAGGGGCTCGGATGCAAAGCACTGTGGAAGGTGATAATCTAGTATCAAGCCACGCCGTCCAAAACAGCGCGATTTTCCACGAAGAGGCTAGAGCTTGAGTCAACCTGTGCAAACCGATTTATCAGAAATAATCGCCGAAAATTTCGGTGCCAATGCGACCTATGTCGAGGGCCTGCTTAGCCGTTACCGCAGCAACCCGGAGTTGGTTGACGAATCGTGGCGCGCCTATTTCACCGAGTTATTAGGCGACGGAACCGCTACTTCCCAACCGGTCGAACAGACAGTTCCAAGCGACAACGGTGCGCGCGCGACTCAGGCGCGAACGCCCGTCGCGGAAGCCGCAGCCCCGGCTCGCGCGGAACCCCGTCCAACCCCCGAACCAAAGAAAGCGACGACTACCGATGAAACCACGGAAGTGGTTCCGCTACGTGGGGCCGCACTCAAGCTTGTTGAAAACATGGAGGCCAGCCTCTCTGTTCCCACGGCCACGTCTCAACGTCGCATCCCCGTCAAGCTGCTCGACGAGAATCGCCTAATCATCAACAAGCATTTGCAGGAAACGGACCGCGGGAAAGCTTCCTACACGCATTTGATCGCCTGGGCCATACTCCGCGCTTTGGACGAGTTCCCCCAACTTAATGATGGCTACGCAGTAATTGATGGAACGCCATCGCGCCTGCGTCGCGAGAGTGTCAATTTGGGGATCGCAATTGATCTTGAAAAGAAAGACGGAACCCGGACGCTCCTGGTACCGAATATCAAGAACGCTAACAAGCTGCGTTTCTCTGAGTTTCTCAAAGCTTACGACGACGTCGTCCAACGCGCTCGTGACGGCAAGCTACAGATGTCTGACTTCAGCGGCACGACTCTGTCGCTGACCAATCCCGGCACCATCGGCACAGTCGCATCTACGCCGCGCCTGATGGCCGGTCAATCGCTGATCGTCGCAACCGGCGCTATCGAGTATCCGGCCGAATATCACGCGATGACGAAGGAAGCGCTCTCGCAGCTAGGCGTAAGCAAAGGCATCACGATCAGCAGCACATACGACCATCGGATTATTCAGGGCGCGGAGTCAGGCGCGTTTCTCGCGCGCGTTCATGAACTAATCATCGGCAAGCATCGGTTCTACGACGACATATTCACCGATCTGGGAATCGTGATTGTGCCGTATCGTTGGAACACTGATCGCAACCCGCTGTTCGATCCGGCTGATCAACTCCGCGATCAAGCGACCAAAGAAGCAGGCGTGATCGAGTTGATCAACGCGTACCGCGTTCGCGGGCACCTGATTGCCGACATTGATCCGCTACATGCGATGCCCGTTCTTTACCATCCGGAGTTGGATATTGAAACGTACGGGCTGACGATTTGGGACCTCGACCGCGAGTTCATAACCGGCGGTCTCGCAGGCACCGAATCGGCTACGCTGCGCGAGATCATCGACATTCTCCAGCGTGCGTATTGCGGTAAGGTCGGCATTGAGTATCGCCACATTCAAAGCAAGGAAGAAAAGACCTGGTTACGCGAACAGATACGTCGCGAATTTGTCAGTCCCGAACCAATTCCGGTCGAAATCAAGAAGCAGATGCTTTGGAAACTGATTTCGGCGGAACAGTTTGAGCGGTTCCTGCACACCAAGTATCTGGGGCAGAAACGGTTCTCTCTGGAAGGCACCGAAACAATTATTCCGTTGCTCGATCAGTTGATCACGGGAGCCGCGTCACGCGGTGTTGAAGACATTACGTTGGGGATGGCCCATCGCGGCCGGCTCAATGTACTGGCAAACGTCATCGGAAAGTTTTGTGAACGAATCTTTGCTTCGTTCGAAGGCTCGGTGCATCCGTCGTTCCCGGCAGATGAAGGCGACGTGAAGTATCACCAGGGAGCTGTGGGAGAACGAGAAACTCCTGACGGAAAGCGCGTCGCGCTCACTCTGTCGCCGAATCCCAGTCACCTGGAGGCCGTCGATCCAATCGTTGAAGGAATGGTCCGCGCGAGACAGGACGATTTGAAGGACCGCGTCGGCGTGCCGCGTGAGCAGGCGATCGATAAAGCCATGCCGGTACTCCTCCACGGCGACGCTGCTTTTGCGGGCCAGGGCGTCGTGATGGAGACGCTCAACCTTGCCAACCTCCGTGGTTATCGCACCGGCGGCACAATCCACATCATCATCAACAACCAAATCGGATTTACCACTTCGCCAGAAGCCGGACGTTCGACCATCTACTCGACGGACGTTGCGCGCATGACGCAATTGCCAATCTTTCATATCAATGGCGACGATCCTGAAGCCGCTTATCGCGCACTGCGCATAGCCCTGGACTATCGACAGGAGTTCAACAAGGACACCGTGCTCGATGTTGTCGGTTTCCGCAAACTCGGCCATAACGAAACTGATGAACCGAGTTACACCCAACCTCTGATGTATCAACGCGTGAAGGCTCATCCGGGTGTGAGAACCGTCTATTCGCAGCGGTTGATCAAGGAAGGGGTGATCACGGAAGCCGAACTGAACGAGCTGATCGCCGAACGCATCCGTCGTTATGAAGATGCACTTGCGCGGGCGAAGGAACTCGTGTCGAAGAAAGAGAAACCCTCGCAGGTAGTTGTGAAGCCGGAGATGGACGGGTCCGAGGTTGTCGAAACTCCAGTTAAGGCCGCAGTGATTAAGACTATCGGCGAAAAGATCGCCCTGGTGCCCGAGGGTTTCAACATCAATCCGAAGATGGTGGGCCAACTGGCGCGGCGCGCGAAGATGGGTTCGGGTGAATTGCCGATCGATTGGGCGTTTGCCGAAGCGGTTGCTTTCGGCACCCTGGTGCTGGAAGGCACGCGCGTGCGTTTGAGCGGCCAGGACTCAGGACGCGGAACATTCAGTCAACGTCACGCTGTTTTATATGACACGCAGACAGGCCAGTCCTGGGCTCCGCTGTCTGAACTGCGTTCCGAGTCGCATCCGGAAGCACGTTTTGAAGTCTTCGACAGCTCGTTGTCTGAAGAAGGCGTGATGGGTTTTGAGTATGGCTATTCAGTGATTGCGCGGGACGCGCTCGTTCTTTGGGAAGCACAGTTTGGTGACTTCGTTAATGGAGCGCAAACGATCATCGATCAATATGTTGCTGCTTCAGAAGACAAGTGGATGCAGACCTCGCGTTTGACTCTGCTGTTGCCGCACGGGTACGAAGGTCAGGGACCCGAGCATTCCAGCGCGCGCCTCGAGAGGTTCCTGCAACTCTGTGCCGAGAACAATCTACAGGTTTGCTATCCGACAACGCCCGCTCAATATTTCCATTTGCTGCGACGTCAGGTGAGGCCAGGAATGGAGCGTCCGCTGGTTGTGATTACGCCCAAGAGCCTGTTGCGCCTGCCGGCAGCCGCATCAACCATTGCCGACTTTACTGATGGCGGTTTCCAGCCGGTCATTCCGGATCCGGAAGTGAAGGCGACTGAAGCCGTGAATCGCATCGTCTTTTGCAGCGGCAAGGTCTATTACGACTTGCTGGAAGCGCGGAAGAAAGCCGGCATTCAAAACGTGGCTGTGACACGCCTTGAACAGTTTTATCCTTTTCCCGAAAAGCGACTCCGCGAAGTGATTGCACTTTACTCTGCGGCCAGCCAGCTCATCTGGGCGCAGGAAGAACCGAAGAATATGGGTGGTTGGACTTTTGTTGAGGAACGGCTGGAGAACATGCTCCCGCGATGCGAGCGTCCGATTTATGTGGGTCGCGCGCCTTCAGCGAGTCCGGCGACAGGTTCATATGCCATCCATCAACTTGAGCAGGAAAAGCTACTAGCGGAAGCGCTTGGTATTTCCAAAAGCTCAGAGGCGGTCCAGCAAGACAACAAGCCGCAGCCGCAAACCGACTGAAGCCGCTAACTGCATCAACAGACTCTTTCGAGCCATTTCGTGATAATTCGTGGATCGGCTTACCGTCGTGATCAAAAAACCTTTCCACGAAATACACGAAACAACCACAATCCATCAAACTCCTTCATGAAAACAATCCTTACCTTATTTACCATTACAGTCTTTATTTCTGCGTGGATTTCAACAGGCAAAACTGCAGCCTTACAACAATCACCTGGCCCATCCCCGCTCGACGAGAAACATCTCAAGAACATTAAGCAGTTAACATTCGGCGGGGAGAATGCGGAGGCCTATTTCTCGGCTGATGGGAAACAGTTGATCTTTCAATCGACGCGCGACGGTCGTGAATGCGATCAGATATATACGATGAACGTCGATGGATCGAATGTGCGAATGATCTCCACTGGCGAAGGCCGGACTACCTGCGCTTACTTCCTCCTAAACGGACGCAGGGCGCTATATTCGTCAACACACCTGGGCGGGAAAGCTTGTCCGCCGCGTCCTGATTTTTCAAAAGGTTACGTTTGGGCCATCTATCCCGAGTTTGATATTTTCACCGCGCGCGCTGACGGCTCAGATTTAAACGCCTTACTAACACGCCCGGGATATGACGCTGAAACAACCATCTCACGCAAAGGCAAGCTGGTGTTCACGTCCACCAGAGACGGCGATCTCGATATCTACACGATGGACTCCAACGGCAAGAATGTTCGTCGCCTCACAAACGAGCTTGGCTATGATGGCGGTCCTTTCTGGTCAAACGATGGAAACCAAATCGTCTATCGTGCCCACCACCCGCAGGAAGCAAAGGAAAAGGAAGACTACATCGCTTTACTTAAACAGAACCTGATCCGGCCCACTAAACTCGAGATCTGGGTGATGAACGCAGACGGCTCTAACAAACGGCAGGTCACTAACAACGGCAAGGCCAACTTCGCGCCGTTCTTTTTTCCGGACGGAAAACGCATCATTTTTTCCTCAAATATGGACGATCCCAAGGGCCGAAATTTCGATCTCTACAAAATTAACGTGGACGGATCCGGACTCGAACGCATCACAACGAATGACACGTTTGACGGTTTTCCGATGTTCTCCCCAGACGGTAAGAAACTGGTCTTTGCATCGAATCGAAATGCCGCCGCCCGCGGAGACACCAACATCTTCATCGCAGATTGGGTTGAATAGATGAATCGCCTTAAATGCAGCCTCATCATCCTAATTATCCTCCTCGCCGCACCCGTGAGAGCGGCGTCACCCATCTCCAAATTTGACGAATTTGGGGACATCAATTGCGAAGATGAGTATGCGCGTCTCGATAACTTTGCTATCCAACTGCAAAACTCGCCGACTGCGAAGGGCTACGTAATCTTTTACGGGGGTCGCCGTTTTCGCGGTCGCTTGCCCCGGGTCGGCGAATCAGTCGCGCGGGCGGGACGACTGAAACCTTATCTGGTAAACCGACGAGGAATTCCCGCCGATCAGGTCGTCGTAATTAACGGCGGACACAAGGAGAGCTTTTCGGTCGAGCTTTGGATTGTTCCTGCCGGAGCCGAGCCGCCGGAACCTTATAGTCCTGTGCCCGCCAGTCAAATTAAGTTTAGAAAAGGCAAAGTGAATAAGCGCCAGTTTCAATGCAACGTCTGATGAATATACCGACGAGAGAAAAGTCACTACCATGAACAATCCTCATTTCCTGCCAAGATTCCTTATTGGCACGTTGCTGTCGACATTTGTTTTCAGCGTTGCGCTTTCGCAGCAGTCAACACCACCAGCACCTAGCGTTGAGCGTTTACGTGAGCACGTAACCTATCTAGCGTCGGAAAAACTTGAAGGGCCGTCGCACCGGCACTGCTGGTTCAAACGCAGCTGCCGACTACATCGCGCAGGAATTCTCCAAATTGCGTTGAAGCCTTACGTTCTTCGAAGCAAAGCACGAAGCCACGCGGCCCAAAAGCGAACAATTACTTTCAGAATTTTCCGTATGTCGCCGGCGTGGAACTGGGAAAGAAAATTTTTGTCCATTCATAAGCTCCGGCCAATCACCGAACTTCCGCATCGTGAAGACTGGATGCCGCTTGGCTTTTCCTCAATGCCAATATAACGATGCCCATGCTGTGTTTGCCTGCTACGGAATCATGCTTCCAGTGAACTCAAATACGACGATTACGCTGCATCTGACGCGAAGAAAAAATTGCCATCGTGTTCGCTGGAACGCCGGATGGGGATAATCCTCACGGACAGTTTGCTCGATTCGGCGAAGTGCGCTTGAAAGTGGTGTCAGCCAGAGCGGCTGGCGCGCAGGCGCTCGTAATCATTAGCCGCGAGAGATAACTTCAAAGAGGATCGGCTGTCGCGACTTGGTTACGATCAATGCGGGCGGCAATGCCGGGCTTCCGGTGTTGGTAGTTTCCCACCAAACTGCGGCTCAAATGTTGGGCGGGATCCTTCCCTGACCTGTTGGTTTTCGAAAAGTTGGCCGACAGTAGGGGTCTTACATCAAATACCGGCGACGGTTACAGCGTTGCCCGGAGGTTGAGGCAGCCCACCGCTCATACCGTCAACATCTCAATTGATGTCTTTCGACGCGAAGTACCCGCTCATAACGTGATAGGCATTCTGGAAGGCACTGATCCGGTTTTGAAAAATGAAGCAATCGTCATCGGCGCTCACTACGATCATCTGGGACGCGGTGGCGAAGGCAGCCTGGCCCCGAAAGAAGGTGACGTCCATCATGGCGCCGACGATAACGCTTCCGGCACGGCGGGGATGATCGAGTTGGCGCGCATGTTCACAACGCAAAAACCGCGCACGGACGATTGTGTTCGCGGCTTTTAGTGGCGAAGAAGAAGGGCTGCTGGGTTCAAACTACTACGTCAATAATCCCGCGGTGCCTCTGGCCAACACCATCGCCATGATCAACATGGACATGATCGGCAGGATGAAAGACAAGCGGTTGGTTATAGGTGGTGTAGGGACTGCGACGGAGTGGCGTTCGATGATCGAGACCGCGAATCTAATGCAAAGCGTCACGGTGTCCACGGCCGGCACCACACCTTCGCAGCCACAATTATCCGCTCGTTGTAGCCAGCAACGGCCGAGCTATCGTCACCAGCGACGCGTCGAAACGGTTTCAAATCACAATGAACGAAGATGGCTTTGGACCAAGCGATCATTCTTCTTTTTACGCTAAACAGATTCCCGTGCTGTTCTTCTGGACGGGCACGCATGAGGACTATCACAAGCCGAGCGATACGGCCGACAAGATTAACTACGACGACCATTCACGCATCGTCGCGATGGTGGCGCAGATAGTTCGCGAGCTCGATGCATGCAGACAAGCGTCCCACGTATGCGGTTACGCACAGCCCAACTGTAGGACGATCGACGGGATTTCGAGTTTATCTGGGAACGATTCCAAACTATTCGGATTCGAACGAGGGGCTGCTGCTCGACGGCGTTCGGGAAAACTCACCGGCAGCTAAGGCCGGTCTGCAAGCTGGCGATCGGATCGTAAAACTGGCCGGTCGCGACATCCGCAACGTCTATGACTACACGTATGCTCTGGGTGAAATGAAAGCTGGCGAGGAATATGAAGTAGAACTAATGCGAGGCACGGAGCGACTGACAGTTGAAACTGACGCCGGAGCGAGAAGATAATGAATAAAGACTAATGGAGATGAGTTAAGACGTGTTGAGAACGGGTTTAACCGTTCACTCATCACTCGTTACTTCGTCACTCATTACTGTCTGATTACCAGCGCGGTTCTCTGTCGTAACCGCCACCGCCGCCGCCACCGCCACGGTCTCCGCGATCACGTCCGCCGCCGCCACCGCCACCGTAACCGCCACGATATCCACCGCGACCGCCCCTGTCTTCACGAGGCTTCGCTTCGTTGACCGTGAGATTACGACCGCCAAAGTCCTTGCCGTTAAACTGCTCGATAGCAGCCGCAGCTTCTTCCGGAGTTGCCATCTCTACAAATGCAAATCCACGAGAGCGGCCAGTGTCGCGGTCTTCGATTACCGATGCCGATTCCACTGTGCCTGCCGCCGCGAATGCCTCTTTCAGTTCCTCGCTCGTTGTGCGGAACGAGAGGTTTCCCACATAAAGTTTCGTACCCATGTCTGTTTTATCCTTTAGATCGAATGAAGCGCGGGCAATAACAAAATCGCAGACTCAAGCGGGGAGTTTCTTGACTTTCTAAAGCGAAACGCGACGCACCCGGTGCTCTAAAAATCGAGAGCAGCTTCTATCAAGTTGACAACCGCCTAACTCTCTCCTCAGCCGAATGTCGTCGCTTCACGATCACGGACAGGCGCAATCACCATAGACGCGCGAGAGCAGGGAACCTAGCGGTGAAGTATGCCTCAGGGTTTGTTTAAAGTTCAAGGCGGGAAAGCGGCCTTTTGGCGGCCTCTCAGCAATCCTCCCGAGCGATTAAAGAGAGCGGGCCGGAAGCCTGTTTTGGCTATTAGGGCGCGCATACTGGACCCGCGCCGGTACCGTAATCCTGCTTCCCGGGCGGTGAGGTATCGGAGTTAGCGGCAGAAGCCAATCGTAGGGAAACACCCTTCTTATCGCCACCGCACAAAGTAAACTCAAGCCAAACACGATCACGCTGCCGCCAAGCAGAGTACTGGCGTAAATTCGGTTTGGCTTCGGTGGAAACCGGCGACCAGCAGACGCGAGACCAGATAATGCAGTATGTAAACAGGATAGGAATATATTGCTAACGGCCGAAGCAGGTTCACCACCGATGCAGGCCAAGGCTGCAAGACCGCAAGGAAAACAGCCACACTATAGAAGAACCTCGTTAATTCCGCGCCGCCAAAAGCGAAATGGATTAGCAGGGTGACGGCTACACTTAACAGCGAGAGTATGCGGGCTTTCCGATGTTTGTAGAGCGCCGTGATTTTATCCGCCCACATCGCAATGACGATCGCTATTGGGACATAAGGCAGGTAGAGATTCAAATTTGCTATGAAGATGGAAAAACTGAAATCAGCGCGACTCATCCATGCGGTGTTTTGGAGTTGGAACACAAGTGGCTTGAGCAAAAGCACATGAGCTATGACTATTGCCAAACAGCAAAGTGCCATTAGCCAGTGGTGACGTTTGAATAGCCCACGAAGGCTGACAAATGGATACAGGATGAGAGAGCCGAGAAAGATAAATTGCAGAAACCACAGATGTGCATAACCGCTGATCAAAGTGGCTGGGGGTCTGGGGATTGGATAGCCGTAGACTAACGGATGAGCGACATTCCATATTCCCCAGTAGACAACCGTCCATAGCAACAAGGGAATCTCGAGACGCTTAAATCTTCCTGACGCAAAGTGCCTAAAATCCCTTTCCGGCTTCCGCCAGGCCGATCTCGCAATAAGAAAGAAGCTCGTCAGGATGATGAAAGGAAAGGTGCAATCGCGGAAGCGAATTATTTGCTCAACGGACACATTCGGACCGCACGAGCAGTCGTTATAGAAGTGAATTAAGACGACGCCAAAAATGCCGAAAATCCGAAACGAGTCGATTCCTTCATAGCGTTCGGAAGACGAAACGGTTTCTTTATCGTCCGCAGTCGCTTCACGGTATGATTTTTGAAGAAAGGAATACAACACGGTAAAACGACCGTCTTTCTCAGAGAAAGTTTTTCTATGATTCCGCCGGATACTCGGATCAGGCGTGCAGGTAATCTTGAATCCGTTCTTTAGATAAAAACCGAAAGTGAGAGTGGTTTCACCTTCTACTCTCCGGTAAAAGGCAAAGAGAGCAGGCGTTAGTCGGTTTTTCGCAAGACTGGATGGGTGCGTTTTTAAGCCAAGCCAGCGGTTTCTGTCAATGGCTGATTAGCCGAATCCGCCTTATGTTGAGCGGCTTTCGAGGATTCGACGGGCGGGGCCCCACAGGATATTTTCTGCTCAACAATTGCTAGAACCCAACAAACTCGCATATATTGCTCACCTCTCAACATTACTAATCGCGAAAGGTCCTGATCATATATGTCGAAATCTGTTCCCATCACCGTCGCTCACGGCGACGGCATCGGGCCGGAGATCATGGCGGCGACTCTCCATATTCTCAAAGAAGCGGGAGCTGCCCTCGATATAGAAACGATTGACATCGGTGAGCGGGTTTATTTGGCGGGCAACACTGCCGGCATCGAGCCCAGCGCCTGGGATTCCCTGCGTCGCACCAAAGTATTTCTCAAAGCCCCGATCACCACGCCGCAGGGCGGCGGTTTCAAGAGCTTGAATGTCACTGTTCGCAAGACCCTCGGGCTTTATGCAAACGTGCGTCCATGCGTTTCCTATCATCCTTTCGTCGAAACAAAACATCCGGTGATGGACGTGGTCATCGTCCGCGAGAACGAAGAAGACCTTTATGCCGGTATCGAACATCGTCAGACGGAACAGGTGACGCAATGTCTGAAGCTGATCTCGCGTCCGGGTTCTGAAAAGATCGTCCGCTACGCTTTTGAATACGCACGCAGGAACAATCGAAAGAAAGTTACCTGCTTCACCAAAGACAACATCATGAAACTGACTGACGGTCTGTTTCACAAGGTATTTGATGAAATCGCCAAAGACTACCCGGACCTCGAAAACGAACATTGGATCGTGGATATAGGTGCAGCGAAACTCGCCGATACGCCAGAAGCGTTTGACGTAGTCGTGATGCCAAATCTATATGGCGATGTGCTATCCGACGTGGCCGCGCAAATTGCGGGGTCTGTTGGGCTGGCGGGCTCGGCAAACATCGGTGAGAACGTTTCCATGTTTGAAGCCATTCACGGTTCAGCGCCGCGCCGCGCAGGTCAAAATCTGGCGAACCCGTCGGGACTGCTACTCGGCGCAATCATGATGCTGGTCCATATTGGACAGACTGACGTCGCTGAACGAGTGCATAACGGATGGCTGCGCACTATCGAAGACGGTGTTCACACTTACGACATCTACGACGAAGGCAAGAGCAAAGAGAAAGTCGGTACGAAGGAATTTGCCGAGGCAGTAGTTAAGCGGCTGGGCCAAACACCTCAAACTCTTAAGGCTGCGAAGTATAAAGCAGGTGCGGAAGCAACTCCGGCCGCCGCCGTCTCAGCAAAACCGCAGACACGTGCAAAGAAGGATCTTGTCGGAGTCGACGTGTTTCTCGACTGGTCCAGCGGAACTGCAAATGAGCTCGGCGAATCACTCAGCAAGCTTGGCGGAGATGGTACCAAGCTCACGATGATGAGTAATCGAGGCGTAAGGGTTTGGCCAGGCGGTCATGCTGAGACCTTCTGTTCCGATCACTGGCGCTGTCGCTTTTTGCCGGACGGCGGTGATGGGATCTCCCACGACCAGATCATATCCTTGCTGCAACGAGTGGGGGATGCAGGGTTCGATTTCATCAAAACGGAAAACCTGTACAACTTTGACGGCGAACGCGGCTATTCACTCGACCAGGGCGAATAAGACAACGATTGAACGAGGATTTCGGATTTCAGAGGAATTGAAGTACCGCTAAGTAGGGCAACTGAATCACAACGCTGAACGTACTCAAACAGCATCATGGCACAACAGAAATACGCAATGCGCAATCCGCAATCCGCAATTCTCCTTGGTCGCAGTTGTGATGGGGAGCAAGTCTGACTGGGAGACGATGCGCCACACGGGCGAGACGTTGAAGGAGTTTGGAGTGCCGCATGAGTCGCATGTCATGTCTGCCCATCGCTCACCAAAACTCGCCTCAGAGTTCGCCTCTAACGCCGGCTCACGAGGTATTGAAATCATCATCGCGGCCGCCGGTGGGGCCGCGCACCTCGCGGGCGTGATTGCCGCTCATACAACCTTACCGGTATTGGGCGTGCCCATGAAAAGCGACGCTCTCAATGGAATGGATTCACTGCTGGCCACTGTTCAAATGCCTGCAGGTATTCCTGTCGGAACCCTCGCCATCGGAAAACCTGGCGCGATCAACGCCGCCCTGCTGGCCATCGCTATCCTGGCTAATAGCCGCCCAGAGCTTCGCTCGAAGCTTGAGGAATTCAGGCAACGCCAGGAGCAACAAATCCGAAATACGACCCTGGAAGAACCAGCCTCTCGGGGAACTTCTTCTTGAATTCTCCCGTCCTTTGGAGCAGAATCCGGACTGAAACAGCCGCTTCCGGTTGAAGGCCTCCGCTTTGGGTCCGCTTAGCCCGGAGTCTTCTTCCGTTTTCACTTTCTTCCTGCTCTGATTGCTGTTACCCAGACAAGATGATCGGCAGCACTGTCTCTCACTATCGAATCGTCGACTCATTAGGTGCAGGCGGCATGGGCAAGGTGTATCTGGCGGAAGACATCAGCCTTGGCCGGCATGTCGCTATCAAGTTTCTTTCCTCGACTACTCCCGAATACCGTGCGCGATTTCTGCGAGAAGCTCGCGCCGTCTCGGGGCTCATTCATCCGAACATCGCCACCGTCTTTGACTACGGCGAAACTCCTTTCGACTACGGCGAGACCGCCAAAGGAACTCCGTACATTGTGATGGAGTTGATCAAAGGAACGCCTCTGAATGACAAGCTCGATTCCGGAGCGTTGCCATTGCGCGAAGCAGTGCGAATAGTCTCTGCGATCGCGGAAGCGCTTGGCGAAGCGCATCGCCACGGTGTGGTCCATCGTGACGTGAAACCAGCTAATGTGGTGATCGGTGAAAATGGTCATGTGAAAGTTCTCGACTTCGGACTGGTAAAGCAAATTCATCAAGAGGCGGGATTTGACGACATCACCAGCCGGCTGCCCGATGCCGGACACGCGTACGCGTAGTGATGTGATTGTCGGGACGCCTTTGTATCTCTCTCCCGAGCAGGCGATGGGTAAGCAGGTCGACGGCCGCAGCGATCTATTCGCGCTGGGCGCCGTGCTTTATGAATGTATTACCGGGCAGTCGGCGTTTGGCGGTTCAAGCGTCATTGAAATTGGTGCGCAGGTAATTCACGTTACGCCGAAGGCCCCTTCGAAACTCAATCCTCGAATCCCTGCAGAGCTCGACAAGATCACAATGCGCGCCCTGGAAAAAAAGGTGGACGCTCGTTACCAGACCGCAGACGACCTAATCAAAGACTTGCAGGCGGTACTTCCAAGACTGAGCGCCAGCGACTCTCAGGCGAATGGACGATCCACGCGTTCATCGGTAAAGGCACGGACCCATTCTGCCAGCGCTTTAACAACAATTAACGAGACGTTTCGCCGCCCCCGGCTTTCACTAGCTACCTTCATATTAGCCGTCATAGGTCTGGCAGCAGTTGTATGGCTTCTCAACGAGTGGAGGAAACCAAGTCCTTATCAACCGACACCTGTCGCCCTCAACTTTTACAACAAAGGCACGGATGCGTTGCGCAACGGTGCGTTCCTGCAGGCAAGTCAAGCCTTCGAACAGGCGATTGCGAATGACGACAAATTTCCCTTGGCCCACGCGCGCGTGGCGGAAGCGTATAGCGAGCTTGACTATGCAGACAAAGCAAAGGACACGCTGCTGCGCGTGCAGGCGCTCGTGCCTGACAGATCTCGACTTGCGCCAACCGATGCGCTGCATCTGGAGGCCATAAACGCTACGGTCAGTAAGGACTTTGCCGGGGCGATTAAAGCGTATCAGGAGCTGGTGAAACATACGCCTGACGACCCTCAAGTCTACGTAGACCTGGGACGCGCGTATGAAAAGAACGATGAACTGAAAAAGGCAGTCGAAAGTTATGTCGACGCGACTAACCGCACGCCGCAATACGCCACCGCTTTCCTGCGCGTTGCGATTCTTTACGGACGACAGGGGGACCAATCGAGTGCGGTAGCGGCGTTCGATAAAGCTGCAAGAACTTTACCAGGCTGACGGAAACTTCGAAGGGCAGGCTGAGGTTTCTTACCAACGCGGTTTTCTTTTCAATCAGTTGGGCCAGATTGCTGAGGCACGACAGCACTTGCAGCGCGCCCTGGAAATCGCACGGACCACAGGTAACGACTATCAGCAAGTGAAGACTCTTTTGAAGTTGGGCGACGTGGAAGTCGATTCAGGCGCAGTCGAAGTTGGACGGCAGCACATGCGAAGCGCGTTCGAATTGGCCCAATCAAAAGGAATTGAGAATTACACAAAACGCGCGTTAGTTGATCTTGGCAATTCATATTTGGCGAGCGCTAAATACGAGGAAGCCGAGCGTCACTACAAGGAATCTCTCGAACTGTCGCGGCGGCAGAATGACGATCGTAACGCGGCCCGGGCGTCGCTCTCACTGGCGAGTTTGGCGGATCGGCTGAGCAAGGTTGATGAGGTTGTCCGTTACGTGGAGCAAGCTCTTCCGTTCTATCAACAGGGGGGCTACCGGAGAGAGACTATGCAAGCGCTGCATATGCTGGCGCGCGCAAAGGTCCAGCAAGGCGACTACACTGTCGCGCGGAGAAGCTTTGAAGACGCATTACAACTCAGTCAACGAATCGGAGACGACACTACTGCCTGCATAGCCAACCAGGACATCGGCCTGCTTCTGATCCGGCAGGGAAAATACCAGGAAGCGCTGGGCCATACCGGAAGAGTCCGTCAAGATCGCAAACAAGCTTGGCGCGAAGAAGATCGCAGCTGTTAGCGGCGTCCACCGTGCCAACGCATTATGGCGGTTAGGCCGTTACGACGAAGCTCGCGCGGCACTAAGTGAGGCGGCCCCTATGGCGGAAAACCCCGGCGCGGCACGCGACCTGTCATCCCATTATCATCTGGCGCTCGCGCGCATGGCGCTCAGTGAACGACGTCTTCCAGAAGCACGCCGTGAAGCCGCGCAGGCAATCACGACGTCGGCTAATCAGGTAGTAACGGTCGCGATCCTGGGACGATCTATTGAGGGTTTAGTCCAGTCACTTTCCGGCTCGGCCCACCAAGGTGGCACAAGATGTCAGGAAGCTTTGGAAATCGCCAAGCAGTCTCGCGACCCCTATTTGGTTTCCGAGGCGCTTTTGTTGTTCGCCGAAACTCTGGCACAGGCGGGTGACTCGGAAGGAGCCTCGAAGGCCGCACTGGAATCGCATGAATTGGCAAGCCGCATCGGCAAGCGAGACTCAGAATGGATTGCCTATGCAATAGCAGCCCGCGCTAGTCGCACTATGGGCCGTCAGCAAGAGGCGCACGATTATGCGACCCGGGCCGCGAATTCACTATCGCAATTAGAACAAGAATGGGGTACGGATAATTACAATTCGTACCTCGCTCGTACGGACGTTCAAATCTCTCGCAAACAGATCAGCGAGCTGCTCGCTGAGAAACCTTAATCCCAAACTTAAGCCTCAAAAGGAGAGATCAACCATGGTACCACCCGGCGACGGCAGTGAGATCATTATCAAAGGCGGTTCCGTAGAACTGGAGTTTGACGGAAACACCTACACTCAGGATCCCAGAAATCCCCTCAAGCACAAGAACGCTAGCAAGAAGATCACCAAGGTGGTCATCACAGACGAGACAGACCCGTCAGACCCGATAGTGGTCTACGACAGTGGGGACCATCCGAGTGGTTTGAAGTGGGTAATTTCGACTACTTGCAAGTAGTCTGAAACTTTTGCATTACAAGCGTAACCAACCAGCGCGCGACCTCGCCTCATAAGCTGGCTGTGAGGTGGAGTTGTGTCCAGCTGGAGGCTTAAGGCCGGCCTCGAGATATCAACGCAATTACAGCCACGAACAGGGCCGAGCCGACGATGGACCAAATGATCGGAAAGTTCGTTGTGCCTATCTGAATTGCGAACAGCTCCGGCAAACCCAACTGCCGCGACAGCCACATCCCCAGAAGTGCGCCCACGAATCCGAGCGCGATAGAAACAAGACAACCACCGCGTGTGAATCCGGTAATCGCCTGGCCCAACGCGCCACAAATTCCCGCAATGATTAGTAGTACGATTAAATCGAGTATTGTCATTGTTAGTCCTCCTTTAAAGGCCCCGAAATTGCTCCACAAGAAGTCACTTCAACGAGTAAGACTTCAATCAGTGGCGAAGCCGACTGGTTGAGTGGTCCTTTTTGAAGTGACTCTTGAGTAAAGCTTCGCTGCGTGAGCCACGTACGAACAACTTCCGCCGGACTACGCTTGTTCGCATCAACTTCGTAATTCATCTGCCGCATTTCGTCCGTTGGAATAGCTCCAGCCAGTTTCATCAACGTTTCCTTAAGCTCCAGCACCGCCGCTACTGTTTCTTGCCGCGCCAGGTAAACAGCTTCGTAAGGCGGAAAATATCGCCGGTCGTCTTCGAGTTGAACCAAATCCAGGGCCGCGATTCTTCCTTCGGTGGAGTTGCCCGCTATCAGATCCACTTGTCCGGACTGCAGCGCGATGTAGGTCAACGACAGGTCCATCTCCCGTGGCTGCTCGGCAAAACGCAGCCCATAGGCTTTGGAAAATCCAGGATAACCGTCATCGCGCGACATGAAGTCTTGTCCAAAACCGGCGCGCCAATTACGCGCATGCGGTATTGCATCCGAAACAGTCTTCAGGTTCAGACGCCGCGCGTCATTCCCACGCACCAGAATCGCAAACGTATTCTCGAAACCGAGTGGTTCGCTGACGACAACTTTAAACTTCGCATCATAATCCTTCTTGACCTGTTCATAGACTGCGCGGGGGTCGGTAATCGGCGGATAACCCAGTATGGCAGTGTAGGCCGTCCCTGTGTACTCAGGATAAAGATCTATTTGTCCGACTGAGTAACGCATCGTGCGGAAGATTTCCGCCCAGTTCAAATTTGCGTTCGACTGCCACGCCGCGCGCTTCGAGCATCTGTGCTACGACTTCGGCAAGTATTACTGACTCCGTAAAGTCCTTTGATCCGACCACGACGCGGGCGCTGTGCACGCTGAACCGTCCGACTTGAGAACGGTTTAAAAAATGGAAGAAAGCGGCGACAGCGAGGGTCGCAATGACAACGACAGCAACGACTGCGCCTAACCGACGCGCCCGAGCCGGTTTGTGCCGACCTGCAATCGCGAAACGGCGTTCAAATAATCCCAAAGTGAAATCCGCAGCGAGGGCCATTAGTGCCGCCGCACCCGCGCCTGCGAGTAATAGATTGTTGTCATATTGACGCAAGCCACGGAAGATGTAGACACCTAATCCGCCTGCGCCGACGGCAGCCGCAATCGTGGTTACTCCGATGGCAATTACCATCGCCACACGCACCCCGGTAATAATCACGCTCATCGCGAGCGGTAATTCCACCTGCTTGAGGATTTGGGTGTCCGTCATTCCCATGGCCACGGCTGCTTCGCGCACGTTGGCATCGACTCCAAGGATGCCGGTCACCGTGTTACGAATAATTGGCAGTAACGAATAAAGCACCAGCGCAACGATCGCGGTGCGGGCGCCGATGCCGCCGATAAACGGGAGCGGAATCAGGAAGCCAAACAACGCCAGACTGGGAATGGTCTGCATGATGTTGGCTATTCCCAGAATAGGACCACGCAGAGATTTCTTTCGCGTGAGCAGAATGCCGGTGGGAATTCCGATTGTTATGGCAATAACAATTGATACGAGCACGAGCTGAAGATGGTCGCGAACGTGCGTCAGCAACTCCGCCCAGTTCTGCTGAAGAAAGTTCCAGAAACTCACGCGCTTGCCTCCCCTTCCGGCGCAAGCCCTTCTGGCGCAAGCTCGGGCGGCAACTTCAGAGTCTCGATATAGGCAAGCGCGCGTGAATCTTTCGACTTGAGAAAGTTTGCAGGTGTTTCCAGTAAAACTAGTTGTCCCTGGTCCATCAACGCAATGCGAGACCCGAGCAACAGAGCTTCGCGCACGTCATGCGTTACCAGCACAGCTGTCTTGTGCAGAGATTTAGCAAGTTCACCAAACTCGCGTTGCAGATCCGCGCGAGTCAATGGATCGAGAGCGCCAAATGGCTCATCGAGCAGCAAGAGAGGAGGATCGGCCGCGAGTGCGCGGGCAACGCCGACACGTTGGCGCTGCCCACCGGATAACTCGCCGGGATATCGCGTAGCAAACTCAGCTGGTTGCAAGCCAACCATCGAGAGCAATTCCTCGACGCGCGTTTCCGTTCGCGGCGTCTCCCATCCCTCGAGCGCCGGCACAAGTCCTACGTTTCTGCCCACCGTGAAGTGTGGAAACAGACCGCCCTCCTGAATCACGTACCCGGTCCGTCTTCGCAGCCGGATGGGATCCCACTCTGTTGTTGGTTTATCTTCCACGATCACCTGGCCTGAGGTGGGAAGCAGGAGGCGATTGATGAGTCTTAGAGTGGTAGTTTTGCCGCAGCCGGATTTACCCAGCAGCACTAACGTTTCACCTTGTTGCACAGTAAAAGTGAGGTGCGAGATTACCGGGGCTGCCGCGCCTTCGTGGGAGAAGCTGACATCGCGAAACTCAACCAGCGGGTGATTTGGAGACTGGGACATGCACGCTCATACGGCCATCAGCAAATTGCTGCTGAAGCGCTTTTGCGAATCGAGCCAGGTGCGCTTGAGTGTAAATCCGGTTTGCTCCGCCAATTGCCCGATGCCGGTCAAGTCGTATTTATAGGAATTCTCGGTGTGTATTTGTTCACCTGCGGCAAACTGAACTTGCAGACCAAGCTGCTTGATGGCGACGGTTTGATCACAACAACTCTCAATGTAGATCTCGATACGGCCCGCTTGTTCGTTATAAAACGCCTGATGTCGAAAGTTCCTCAAATCAAACTCGCCGCCCAACTCCCGATTAATGCGCAGCAGTACGTTGAGATTAAACGCAGCGGTAACGCCGAGCGCGTCGTTATAAGCGGCTTCGAGAGTTTGTTTATCCTTCTTCAGGTCCGCGCCCAGCAGATGCGCGTCACCTTTAGACAACACTGTTCTAAGCGCCCGCAAAAACTTCAGCGCTTCAGACGGGTCAAAGTTGCTGATATTGGAACCGAGGAAAAGCGCGAGCGTGCGCCCACGTTGTTGCTTACTTAGTTCTGCGAGGGCAGCAAAATAATCCGCGGCGTAAGCTTCAATTCGTAACTGAGCATATGACTGGAGAAGTATTCGAGAGCTGCTTTCAAGAGCGGTAGCAGAAATATCCACCGGCATGAAAAGCAGCTCATTCTGTTTTCTGAGCAGCGCTTCAATAATCAAACGCGTTTTCGACGCACTGCCGCTACCCATTTCGATGAGAGTTATTTGCCCATCGACGCTGGCGACTATCTCGTCAGCATATCGTTGCAGAATCTCGTTCTCCGCGCGGGTCAGGTAATACTCGGGCACCAGGCATATGGCTTCGAAGAGTTGTGAGCCAAGTTCGTCATAAAAATACTTGGGAGAAACCGCTTGGGCTCCGTAGACAATCCCCTTCGCACGTCTTCAGCCAGGCCGGTGCGCGGGTCGCGTGTGACAAGGTTGCGGATGGAGAGTCTTTCGTCGGACGCGACCGCTGGTTCTGTATGTGACACGTCGGTGGTTCTCAGCCTGGATCAGCGAAGAGATCGAGAAAAACGGAAATAAACGAGTCTGGCTATGATACCGGATCAGGCTTGATTGGCAACCAATACCGCGCGCTGACTTGCTGTAAGTTTGCAAATGCCGAGCGCTTGACCGGCGGCGAATTGCTAGGCAAGATCAGACGCTATGTTTTACCGGAATTCCCCCGCGGCGAGCGTCTTGCCGCACACTTCTCCACCGCAAATTATTTCTCCTTCTAAGCAGTCTTTTGCTATTGCCGGCAGCGACGGCTCCCGCGTCTGCCCAGAGTTTTACGACTGAGATGATGACGGGAGAGAACCTCTCGCTGACGATTAAAAGTCGCAATGGGAAGGTGAGTGTAATTGCCGCGGAGAACATGCAAAAAAGGTTGACTATCGAGGCCAGATCTACAGGGGCGGCGGTAGATCCGACTGACGTCACCACCGTCGCAAAGGGCGGTAGCGTCAACATTGAGGTTAAGGAACGGAGCGAAAAAGATCGCATCGATCTGATTGTACGCGTCCCGGTGCGTTCACGATTAAAAGTCGAAACCGAAGCTGGCGCGGTCGATGTCGTCGGAAATATCGAATCGGCTGAAGTGACTTCTAACACCGGCACGATCCACGCCGATGTGCCGCTCGAGGCATTGAAGTTTAACTTCATGTGGCGAGCGAGCAAGCCGCGATATCTAAGCGACGTTGAGCTTCCCGAGATCAAAGAGAAGGCTGGCGGAGTATTCAGCATTTCCGGAAAACTCGGCGAGGAAAAGCCGGAAAAGGAACAGAGGGTCCAACTGACTTTCGTAACGCAGCGCGGCGTGGTGCTTTTAAACGTTGATCCGAACATGGTGCCCAGCGATCTGCGCGAGCGACCGTTGACAGAAGCTGCCCGAGCAATTGTTCGCAGCGGTGATAGTGAGTTGATTGACTCCATCCGGAAGGTATCACCCAAGTTGTTTGGCGATTTTGCGCGCACACTTCCGCCCCTTGAGAAGGAGCCGACGTTAGTGAAACGTGCTCCGCCCGGGCAATTTGTGACGTCTGCATCGCCCCAATTGATGCGCTTCAATGCCAGCGTTACCGATCGACACGGGCGCGCGATTGGCGGCATGAAAGAATCCGACTTCACCGTCTACGAAAACGGCGAAGAGCGACGGGTTACGAATGTGGTTCCGACAAATGAGCCATTCAACCTGGTCCTGCTGCTGGATGTTTCTGGCAGCGTTGAAGAACGAATTGACTTCATTCGCAAGGCGGCCCGCGACTTTCTCAATACCGCCAGCCCGCAGGATCGGATCGCGATTGTTAGTTTCCGCGATGACATTCAGATCATTTCCGACTTCACCACAGATCGCAGACTCCTTTCGAAAAAACTTGATGAGATCGATGCCGGCGGCGCCACCGCGCTTTACGATGCGCTCGGTTATGTTCTGGCCGACCCGCTTAAAAAAGTCCGCGGAGAGCGAACCGCAATCGTCGTTTTGTCAGATGGTGACGACAACAAATCATTTGTTCCCTTCCCGGCCATCCTCGATGCGATCGCGGAATCAGGCGCGTTGGTCTATCCGTTGTACGTTCCATCCGGACTAATTCCGGAATCAAGCGTGCCGCGTCCCGAAGCGACCATTGATCCGTTGCGCAGTCGTTATTTGACTCTCACGACACGTGCTCACGAGGAAGGCAAACAATTGGCTGCAGCTTCCGGAGGCGTGTATTACCCAATTCGCCACCTTCGCGAGTTACAACGCGCCTACGACGACGTGGTGGTTCAACTGCGAACCGCTTACACGATCACCTATGCTTCAAACTCACGACCATCGCCAGCGCC
Source organism: Blastocatellia bacterium (assembly GCA_963786645.1). Lineage (GTDB taxonomy): Bacteria > Acidobacteriota > Blastocatellia > Pyrinomonadales > Pyrinomonadaceae > PSRF01. The sequence goes on along the minus strand of CAWAZW010000008.1, from coordinate 37,533 downwards.
CAGGGTCCGCGTTCGCGCGAACCGGGAAGGCGCATCAGTGCGTCTGAGTCCGGTCGTGAACGTCGATACACCGTAGATCTGCAAACGCTATTGCCGAAGTTATAACGTGCCTGTCTCGATCGAAATGTCGTAATCCATCTCTCCGGAAAACTCCGACTTTTTGGTGCGATTATCGAATAACTTCTCGTATTGCGCGACAACGGATTCAAGTACGAAGTTCCCGGTAATTCGCTCCCTGGCGGCCGTCCCGAGTTGCGCGCGGCCTGTAGCGCCCAGGTTAATTAGTGTTGTCCAGGCAAGCGCCAACGCTTCAGGTTTACCTGGGGGCACGACCAGCCCGGTATTGCCCACGAGCCTTGCCGAGTCACCCACATCTGTAACGACACACGGTACACCGCAAGCCATTGCCTCACCGATAACTAAAGGAAAACTTTCCCCGTAGGACGACGACAAGGAGCAGATGTCTAAAGTGCAAATGAGTCTGGAAGTGTCCGAGCGTTCACCGAGAAGATGTATGGAACCGTTCAATTCGTATCGTGTCAGCAGGTCTCGAAGTGCTTGATTCTCCGCGTTGACGCCTCTTCCAATAAGCAGAAATTTCGCGCCGGGATGGCTCTTCAAGAGTTTACAAGCGGCGCCCAGGAAAGTGACGTGATCTTTCATTGGATGGAAACGTCCGACATGTCCAATTAAAAGTTGGTCAGCTTGCAACCCCAGTTCGCCACGTACTTCCATCTTGACCTGTGCTGACGGTGCGAACCGCATGATGTCGAAGCCATTTGAAATCACACATGCCTTGTCGGCCTTGAAACCCATACGTTCGTGCTGACGCCGGCTCTCCAGAGAAACATATATGATCTGGTTGGGACGCGAAGAAAGCATCTTGCATGTTCGGATGACTGCAGCAGTCAGCCGCTTTTCCAAACTGAGATCGCTGTTGCAGCTATGTATGCCCCACAGAACGCGCGCACGTCGCGCGACGCACACCCGGGACAGCTGGGCGGCAATGCTTCCGTGGTACATCCACCCCTGAATGACATGCGGCTCGCATCTACGCACTATTGCCAGCAATCGCCACACTTGTGCCGGCGTAGGAATCCGGCCCGGCTTCATGTTCAGGTTGAAGACCGGAATATTCAATTTCTCGAGCCGCGTTTCCAGTCGGCTCTGGGAACCCAGGGAAATTACCTGGTGACTGAACCGTTGTGAGTTTGCTGCCGAGAGCAGATTAACCAGCATCATTTCCGCTCCACCTACGCGGAGATCGGTAATGACGTGCACAACTCGAATGGGTTTGCCGCTATTAGTCGGTATCAATTGTTTGGATAGGCGGGACTTAAAACTTTCGCCTGTTGACCGCACGTGCACCTGGAGCTGGGCGTCTCCCGTCACGCAAGATTCAGCAGTTCCAAATAGCTGCCCACTGCACTGTTAACAGAATATCTCATTGCCCTCTGTTTAAGAAAATGGCTGTCAGGTCGCTCGTCAAGTGTCCGTGCAATTGCTTTACACAAACCAGGCGCGTCATCTACTTCGACGAGTGCGCCAAATTTGCCTCCTTCCAAAATCTCTCGGGGCCCGCTGGGGCAGTCTGTCGAGACGACAGGGCAACCGCACGCCAATGCTTCAATCAACACCGTCGGCAGTCCTTCCCATCGCGACGAGAGCACAAACACATCGGCCTTGCTCATATAGGCGTATGGGTTTTTTACAAAGCCCGGCAACGTCACGTGCTGCGCGAGTCCCATCGACCGAATAATTGTTTGGAGGCTCTCGCGTTCTTCACCGTCACCCAGAATCATTAGCCGGGCCGGTCGTTCTGATTTCAGCATCTGGAACGCACGGAGCAGCGTCGAGAAACCTTTTTGCGAAGTCAGCCGGCCCACCGCCAAAACTACGGGCGTCGATTCATCTTCAAACCAGTGGTGCTGAACGGGCGCGAGCGCTGCCTGCTCCATTGCGTCAGCTACCACCGGGTTGTGAATTACGGATACCTTCGCGGCAGAGATAGACAATCTTGAAACAAGGTCGGCCGCAACTCCATCCGAAACACCAATCACTGCGTGGGCGCGCGGATAACAACGCCGCACCAGCACAGGCAGCCAGTCATCTCGCCGCAACTCACTCTTCACGGCCGAAACTGTGTTCTGCTCAACCAGTACTAATTTTGTAGCGACGCGAGCCACCGCACTCGCCATCACGGCAGCTATGTTCGCGTGGCTAAGAAGAGAGATTAAAACAGGCGGCCTTTCCCGTCTTAGGTATCGCGACAATGGGATAATTGCTTTTGCTACACCACCGGCTCCCAGGTCGACCAAACGTACACCGGAGTCGAGCTCGGTAAGTTCCGCCGCGCACCCGTTAGCCAAAACTAAATCGACGGGAAACCCACGCTCGCACATTCCGCCCGCTAGCTTGACGACCGCACGTTGGGCGCCGCCGTCGGCCAGGTCCGAGATGAAGAAAGCGATCTTCTCCCGGCGCGCGGTGACCAGATGAGTCTGGGCAGTCGCGGGAATTCCTATGTTCGAAGATGCGCTCATCTTATGCGCACCACTTCACTCAGTAGTTTTTCCCAGGCATTCATAACTTTCGCTATTGAAAAGCGCTCCACAACTTCCGGAGCGCGCTCCGCCAGTCGTTGTCGTTCGCCGGCGTCACCCATCAATCGATCGAGCGCATGTGCGAGTGCGGCTGAATTTCCATTTGGCACAAGCACGCCATTCACGCCGTCCTCGATAATGTCGCGGACGCCGCCGGCGCAGTCGCTGCAGATTGCGGGCAGACCGCAGGCAAGCGCTTCACATAGGGCAAGTGGAAATCCTTCGGTGCGGGAAGGCATTACGAAAAGGTCCGAACGCCGGAGATACGAGTAGGGGTCCCTCACCCTGCCTGCGAAATTCACGCGATCTGTCAGCCCCAAATCGTTGCGGATTTGTTCAAGCCGCCCACGTTCGTCGCCCTCGCCGAGCACTGTCAATTGCCAATCCGGGTGCTGGTCCTTCAATAACGAGAAACCCTCGAGCAATAGATCCAATCCCTTGTTACGATGCAGACGCCCGACGGCGATAAGCTGATGCGTTCGCTCGATTGCGCCGGATCCCGAGCCATTGTCAGCGTCGGCAGGAGGTACAAACGGGTTCGGAATAACTGTCACACGCTTGCGAAGGCCGGGGGAAAAAAAGTAGGCGTCATGCGCGCTCAGCAGAACGATACGGGCGGCCCTGCGGTAAGTGATGCGGCGCAACTGGTTCCAGATCGGCTTGATCGGAAAAGTGTGCGGATCGTTCTGTTCCACAACGATCACCGGCGTGCCGAGTCCCCGTGCAGCCAGGAGCGTAACTACGTTTGTCTGGTCGATGAAACTGATCACAACATCAGGACGTGTTTTCCGGATTGCGCGGCGTAAAGCCGCGACTCGATTTAAATTGTTTCTGAGGGCATCGAGCGGGTGGCGCGAATCACCTGCGATCGCCAGCGCGATGTGCCGGATGCTGGGACTTAACTTGTAAAAGGACGGCTCGGCGCCATGGTCAGTAGTCAACACGGTGATGTTGCGGCCCTTTGCATCCCACTCGCGGGCAATAATAGCGAGCGCGTGCTGCGCTCCTCCTGAAGACATGTCGGGGATAACAAAAGTTATGCGCTGTAAACTCATGCTTCTGCCCGCAACCTCTCGAAAAGTGGTATGACATGCCAGTGAATGACCAACGATACGAGCACGTTGATCACGGCAAACCAGCCCAGAGACAAGGAGAGTCTCAACGATTCGATCGCTCTTGGGGATCGGTTATCAATAAACGTTCTGCCTTACGATTTTGCAGGTGCCTCGACGGCGACGATCCTCTGTTCGCCACCTTTAAGCCGGTTGTCCAGTCGCGCGCGTAACAGGCGGAATGCCGCATCTGCGCCAACGACCACGATTAACATCCAAAACAAATAACGTTGCCGGTAAAGCGCGCCGACGTTCACTACGACCAGTCCCAATGCGGTCACACCTATTAAGGCAGTTGACACGATCAGATAGACCGGCAGACTCTGACGATTGTGGTAAATACTCTGGATTGCCAGAAGGAAAACGAAGTACATAACGAAGGTCTCGACCCCGCTCACAATTCTTCCTGACATTCCCACGTTCTCGCCTGCGCGGAACCACATGACCGGGAAGGGCGCACAAAGTCCCACCAGAACTGCGCGCGGAAGATAGCGGAAGATATCGTATGCATTGGTCAACTTTAGATCCGTGTCCAGGTTTGAACTCGCTGCCGGATACAGTTCGATGTAGTCGGCCCGAGTTTTCCGAATTCGGTCGGCGACACGTGAAAAATATGTCTGTGATTGCGGCCGGCTTTCGACTGCTGACGCGGCGACCATTTCCGCGTTGGAATTGCGGTCGCGGCTCGAGCGTCGAAGCTTCTCCAGAACTACCTTCGTTCTTACTCGCCGGATTGTAAGGAGCCCAGTACTCCCTGGGGAGGTAGTAAGGAGTCAAAAGATAAGAGGCTGCAATCGCGATTGATATCACCAGCGCGATACCCGCCAGGTTCCCTGTCATCACCGTACGTCTATGAGCTTGCAAGGCAAGAGACAAAATGGCGCCGACGAGGATGACTGCTATCACTACCCACCATGCCGAATTCTTTATTAGCCATAGCGATGCTGCGGCACCACCGCCAACTGCTCCGACAATGAGACCGCTCGTTAACTTGTGTTCAATCGTTAGCCATCGAACGGTGATCCAGATCAGAAGCAACGTAGCGACAATAAACAGAGGGTCTTTCAACAACTGCGTGGTGTGCAGCAGAAATGACGGTAATAGCGCGAGGCACATCCACGCAGCGAGCAGCCCTTGCGGTGCGCCAAAAACTTCCCGGCCGATAGCAAAGATGAGTAACAAAGTTGATAGGTAAAACAACAAATTCAGGGGTTCGGCGCCTAAAATGTTTTGTCCCACCAGCGGGCTGAAGATGGCGTATGAGAGCGAATAAAGTTTGACGTGGACCGGGGTTGGAGTGTGCAGCCAAGCCCTCACACCATCCTGCTTAAGGGTTTGTTCAAGCGCGGTGGTCTGCATCTGATATACGCGACTGTCTGACGCGAACGATGCGATGCCACGGCTATCGACCACTCCGGGCAATACGCTTGCCCGTCCAACCAGAAAGATTCCCACGGCAACCGCCAGGTGTAACAAGACTGTGATTAGAACAAGTCGGTTGAGCTGTGCCTTGACCATTGGAAACTGTGTTTACTCGAACATCAGATGGACCATCTACGCGCCGAGCTGTGGCGCTGCTGTCGGGGCTGGGAACCAGAAGCGGAACGAGGGACAAGTTACACGAAATTGGTGGCGGGCACTAGGGTCGCTCGATTATCTGAGGACCGCTTGAGATCTTCACCTATCGCTGTAGCTGGAACGCTGAACAATTGTATTCGCGTCAACTATTGTCTTACGATTACGCTATTCGAACTTGATTACAAGAGGATCCACGAATAAACACGAACACAAAGCCAGGCGTCACCCTGGGGTTGATCTCTTAATTAAAGTGACTTTCGTGTAACACCGGCGGAACGCCAATTAATCGTTATGTCTGAACCTTTATTCGCGTCGCTTTTTGATGAAACTGAGCGGCGGCCGCTGACCGTCTCTGAACTGACGGAGTCGGTGCGCAAAGCGATTGAAGCGCGGTTCGCATCCGTGTGGGTCGAAGGTGAGATCTCCAACTTCAAATCGCATTCATCGGGCCATTGGTATTTCACGATCAAGGATGAAGGCGCGCAGTTGCGCGCGAAGTGCTTCCGTTCGGCGAATAGCCGGATTCGGTTCAGACCTAAGGACGGGTTGCACGTCAGGGCGCGTGGCCGTCTGACAGTTTATGAAGCTCGCGGAGATTACGAATTAATTGTCGAGGCACTCGATCCGGTCGGCGCGGGCGCTTTGCAGATCGCCTTTGAGCAACTGCGGGATCGCCTGCAGGGTGAAGGGCTCTTCGCGCAGGAGTTGAAACGACCACTGCCGGTTTTTCCTGGACGCGTAGGCATTGTTACCTCGCCGACCGGCGCGGCAATTCGTGACATCCTCAACGTAATATCGCGGCGCACCAACACAGTTCATGTTCTCTTCTCACCTGCACGCGTGCAGGGAGAAGGCGCCGGACCTGACATCGCGCGTGCCATTCGGCTTATCAATCAACACCATGAGCGCGCCCAACGCGAACGGCGATTCAATGACCTGGTCGATGTGCTAATCGTTGGTCGGGGTGGTGGATCAACCGAGGATCTGTGGGCTTTCAATTTGGAGGAAGTCGCACGCGCCATACGCGCGTCCGCAATTCCCGTGATATCGGCGGTCGGCCATGAAACCGATTTCACCATCGCGGACTTTGTCGCGGACAAGAGAGCGCCCACGCCTTCGGCAGCGGCTGAGCTGGTAGCGGCGCGTGAGGATCAGATTTGTTCTGCGATCGAACAGATGGGCCAGAACCTTAGCCGGCTGATGCGCTACAAGTTAGTGAACGCGCGATCGCGTGTGCAGGAGCAGGCGTTGTCTCGCGCGTTTGATGAGGTACGCGGAGGTTGCGTGACGCAAGCAACTCTACGAGCTCAGCGCAACATCGTTTGCAGATTGAAGCTAACAGGACGCTGCGAACTGCCAGGGACCGTGCAGATTCGCTAAACAGAAGTCTTGCACCGGCTCAACTACGTGCCCGTCTCGCCGAAGCTCGTGTGCGCTACGAATCGGCGTATAGTACTGGTAACGCTGCAATGGAAAAGACTTTGGAAGACGGGGCCCAGCGCCTTGGTTTGGCCGCTGCTTCGCTGGATGCTCTTTCACCTTTGGCTGTGTTGCAGCGCGGATACGCGATCGCACAACGTCCCGATGGTGGACTTTTGCGTGACACCGCTTCGCTTTCAATCGGCGATTCAGTACAAGTAAGATTGGCCAAAGGAAAAATGATCGCCGAAGTGACCGGCATCGATCAGCTTAATGAGTAACGAACAACCGAAAAGTTTTGAAGCGTCGCTTGAGGCGCTCGAGCGCATTGTGCAGCAACTCGAGCAGGGCGATCTGCCGCTGGAAAAGAGTCTCGAACTCTTTGAACAGGGTATCGGACTTTCGCGGCAGTGCCAGGATCGACTGAGCCAGGCGGAGCGCCGCATAGAGATTCTGCTTCGTGATAATCAGGGCCGGACGGTGGTTAGTCCATTCGAAGGCACAAAGACGATTTCGGACGAAGACGCTGGTTGAGACGGATTAAGAGGGCACGATTAAACTTCCGCGTGGGTCGACAAATGCAGAACCGGGAGCGCAGCGACCGGGTGGCGCGGAATAGACTTAATATTACGACCGTCGATCCGTAACTCAAATTTTCAACATTGTTGGATCAGCAAGAATCTGTCCATTCCACGCCACCCGGTCGCTGCGCTCCCGGTTCTGCGTTTGTCGACCCACGATGTTGGACCTGTTAACACGAAATGATTGAATGTTCATATTAGCCGACCCCACATCGCCGGTACTCCGACATCTGGCATTCCACGAATGACCACACCTTCCGACACCTCCCTCGAAACGCCTTTGCGGGATTATCTAACTGAGACGCAAACGCTCATCGCTGCCGAGCTCGATCGGTTGTTACCTGCCGACTCAGTTCCACCCACACAAGTGCACGCCGCGATACGCTGGAGCGTGTTCGCCGGCGGCAAGCGTTTCCGGCCAGTGTTGATGCGCGCTGTAGGCGAGTGTTTTAACGCGCCGACCGATTCTCTTCTCCATACAGCCTGTGCGTTGGAGATGATCCATACCTATTCATTAATTCACGATGATCTACCGTCAATGGACGATGATGATCTGCGGCGCGGGCGGGCTACCTGTCACATTCGATTTGGAGAGGCAATCGCAATCCTGGCGGGCGATGCGCTCCAAACTCTCGCGTTCAAAACCATTTCAGAAGACCAGAGACTGTCTGCCGAGCAACGTGTGCGCTTGATAGCCGAGATTGCGAATGCCGCCGGCACCCCCCGTGGCATGGTGGCAGGACAGGCGCAGGACTTAGAGGCGGAGTCACGCGAGGTAGCGAGCGATGAACTGGAGGATATCCACCGGTTAAAGACGGGCGCCTTGATTAGTGCTGCGGCGCGTTGCGGAGCGATCATTGCCGATGCATCGGATGCTGAGCTTTCCGTGGTATCAGATTATGCCGGGCAATTAGGGCTTCTTTTCCAGATTACGGACGATCTGCTGGACGTGACCGCATCGGTGGAAACACTGGGTAAAACGCCTGGTAAGGATATGCGGGCATTGAAAGCGACTTACCCGAATCTTCACGGTCTGGACGGCGCACGAGAACGCGCGCAGCAAGTTCACACCCGAGCTCGAGCCACTCTAGATCAACTGAATCGGCCAACCGACCGCCTGCACGCTATCGCAGATTACATCCTTCACCGCTCGGCGTGACTTTCTTTCAGGCCCCGGTCCTTAATCATCGCAACGCCGTCGTGGTCATGGGCCACCCGATCATGTTCGGCTACGCGCCTGTATCCGTGCCTCTGATAAAAGTCCACGGCGTTTGGCGCAGCATGTAAACGAATCGCACTTAAACCTCGGGACCATCCGGCGTCTTCCAACTCCTTGAGTAGCTTCGATCCGATGCCGGCGCTTTGATACTCCGGCAGTACGTACAACCACTTCAATGGTTCGACTGCCTCGATATCAATGCCCCCGAAGCCAACCACTTGTTCGTCAACTTCAGCAACAAATAAACAACCATCCTGGATCAATCGGCTCCACGTTCGTTCCTGACCCGTTGGCGGACCGACGATATAGGAGTAGACGCGTTGAATTGGTTCGTTGTCTTCAGAGGTGGCGCGGCGAAGACGAAATACGGTTGGCATTCAGCATTCAGTGGACGATGCCGGCTTTCTTTTGCATCGCTTTCAATGTTTCCGGGATGAAGGATGTGATGTGGTGTGTCTCCTCGCGCCCATCAGCAAACGATTGATAAAGAGCGAAGTCCGGGAGGGACAGACAGCTCAGCGGCGACTGAATGTTATACCCGGTGTCGATGCCGATAGCGCTGTGGGAGATGTAGATTCCATGGCGGCCCAATCGTCCGAGCAGCGGCAGTAAAGGTGTAGGGGTATGACCAAAAATACAGGGTTTGCCGCGGTAGTTTTTGTAGAACTCCATGTCTCGCATCCACAGCAGCGCTTGGGGTGCGGTATCTCTCGGATGCTTCTTTCGATCCAGTCCCGCATGAACATAGATCGCGTAATCGTCTTCGTGGTAATGCGGGAGCGCACTGAAAAAGTCCAGATGATCCTGCGGAATACTGTTTTCAATCTCTTTGCGAGTATTACTTAGATCCTGCTCGTTGGTAATCGCCAGTGGTTTTCCGGTGTATTGCTGGTAGGTTCGTTCGCCGCCCGTCACGGGAGTAATCCAGAGGTTTGCGCTGCCCTCTATGAAATCCAACAACATCTGTTCATGATTACCACGCAGACAAGTTACGTGCTCGGGGTTTTCGCGATGCAGTTTCATCACCAGATCGACGCAACCCGGCGCATCAGGACCACGGTCAATGAGATCGCCGAGGAACACTAATTGGTCCTCATTTGCCTCTCGCGGGATTAGCTCCAACAGGGCACGCAGTTGGGCGCATCGGCCGTGAACATCCCCGACAACGAAGGTTTTCATCCGGCAGTTTCCTCTAATTTCTCGGTAGATGTTTTGATTCTGGTCATCAATTCCTTGAATCGGGGATCGTCATGCAAATCCGACCAATTTGGATCTGATTCAAACCAGCGATAGTTTTCATTCCCGAGGCTGATTGCCCGTTCCAACCACTCCAACGCTTTTACCTGCCGGCCCTGTAGCAGATAAGCCGACGCCAGCCAGTAGGCAATGTCGTGATCTTCAGCTGCGGCGGTCTTAACGCGCGAGGTCAACTGCTGATCCGCCAGCTCATGTTTCCCCTGGGCACTTAAACAGATTGCCAGCATTGGCCGCACGCCGTCCATCTTCGGGTGATGCTCGAGCACGCGCTCCATGATTCGCGTGGCAGCATCCACCTCGCCGCGGTAATAAAGAACTCGCGCCCGGAACGTCTGAATCATCGGGTGCTCCGGTTCCAGCTCCGCGCCCTGATCCAGCTCCTGCAATGCCTCCTCATAACGCTGCTGATACATGAAAATACGCGCGCGATTGTAGCTGGTGACCACTCGTTCATTGGGGTTAAGCCGAACCATCCGGTCAAAACTACGCAGCGCGCGTTCATACTCGCCATCCAACCGAGCTACTACTGCGCGCACAAAATGCACTCCAACGTCGTTCGGATATTCGTTTCGCAGCGTCATTACTTCCTGACGCGCCTTCCGCTTCTGTCCGCGGGTCAGATAAATAAAGATCATCTGCATGCGTGCTTCCAGCAACGTCGGATCCAGCGCCAGCGCCTTATTAAACTCTGCTTCCGCCTTCTCGTGGTCCTTTGCTTCACCGAGTCCCTTCAGTACCCGGTTGACATAACAACTTCCCAGCGCCGAATGGGCCAACGCAAAGTTGGGATCGAGCTCGGTCGCACGTTGGAAGTGTGATATCGCGGCATCGAGATCGGCACGTGAGATGGTGTGATAGATAAACTGCCCGAGACAGTCGCGGCCGCGCAGATACTCTTCTGAGGCAGCTGCGTCCGTAGTCGAGCCTCGCTTTAGTTCACCTTTTTCTGCGGGAGTCAGTTCCACACGCAGCCCGTCCACGATGTGTTGCACGATCGTGTCCTGCACGCCGATGATGTCGCTCGCGTCGGCGTCGATTCTTTCGCTCCAAAGAATCTCGCCAGTCCGGACGTCAAGCAGTTGCACCGTCACGCGCAGACGTTCTGCAACGCGCAGAAAGCTGGCCGTCAAGATCGCATCTACGGCCAACTCCATACCCACGTCTGGAGGATCGAATTGTTTTCCCTGATACTTGGCAATCACAGACGATGGTCGCACAACTAACGATCGCACCCTCGCCAACTCGGTAATTACGGCGTCAGCCAGTGAAAACTCATAAAACGCTGTTTCGGGATCGTTGCCCAGGTTTTTAAATGGCATGATCGCGACGCTTTTGCGTTCCCGATCACCAAGCGTGGTAGGCGTCTCATGTGAATCCGTGGATTGAGCACCGCCACGCGTGCGCCCTGACGAGCCTCCGGAACTATCCGCGCCAGTCACATTCTTGAACCAACGGAACGCGCGACTGATTGGACTTTCATTGGAAAGATGCCGCGGCGCGACGGGCAGGCCGCTGTTGTCGAGCACTGTGCCACTGGCAACGCCCAGGTCCCGCACAACCGCGCGCAGATCGTCGCGCAACTGTGAAACCTGTTGATAACGATCGCGTGGATGCTTTTTCAGCGCCCGATCCAACACTTGCTGAAGTCTCGGCGGAACGGGATCAGGCCGGGCAGTACTCAGCGGTTCGGGTTCTTCATTCAAAACTGCGTGTCGCACGTCCACTGCTGTTTTTCCACGGAAGGGCCACGTGCCAGTTAACATCTCGTAAAGCAAAACGCCGGTGGAAAAGATGTCTGCACGAGAATCCACGCGATCGCCGCGGGCTTGTTCGGGCGCCGCGTAAGTTGCCGTTCCATAGGGAATGCCGACTTCGGTAAGTTCAGTATGATGAATACCTGAAGTACGCGCTGCGTCGTCATCGAGTAGTTTTGCCAGACCGAAATCCAGGATCTTCGCCTGCCCCTTGTTATTCACCATGACGTTGCCGGCTTTTATGTCGCGATGAATGATGCCCTGCGCATGGGCCACCGCCAGCGCGTCAGCAACCTGGATGGCAATAGACAGGGCGCTTTCCAGTTGCAACGGTTTCCCGCCTACGAGTTGCCGCACGTTGCGACCGGCAATGTATTGCATGGCAATGAAATGGACGCCGTCGATTTCGTTGAGGTCGAAGATGGTGCAGATATTCGGATGGTCCAGGGCCGACGCCAGGCGCGCTTCGCGTTCAAAGCGCTTGAGATTTGCCGATTTGGCCACTAACTCGTCGGGCAGCACTTTGATAACAACTGTGCGGCCCAATTTCGAGTCGACGGCTTTATAGACTGTTCCCTGTCCGCCCGCACCGAGCTTCTCGAGGATCTTGTAATTCCCCAGCGTTGTTCCAACCATGAGGGCCTATTTTCGCGTTGCAGGCTATTTAAACCCAACCCTACCGGCGTCGCAACCCAAGGGCTGCAGGCGCTGCGCGCAACAATATCTGACCCTGAGAAGTTTCGTGATATTTCGTGTCCTTTCGTGGATCGGTTCTTTATGACAGACTGGAATATGTTGTTCAGATACGGCAAAGCTGTGGTCGCGATGGCGAATGCGGATTTCAACCGTACCAAAGCAGCCGCCGACCGGCTGGATCGTCCGGAGCTGCGACTACTGGCGCGATTGTCGTTGGCCCAGGCGGTGTTGGCACAAAACGAAAGGAGCCTCCGGTGAAGTATGTGATGGTTTTTGGCTTAGTACTTTTGATGTCTGCCGCAATGGCAACGCACGCGAGTGGTTTGGAAGGCACAACCGCAAGTGTTCCCCAGGCGGATTCTGGTATCGAAACATTCTGGGAAAAGTTTCGCGAGGCGGTAAGCAAAGGAAACAAGACGGCGGTTGCTGGTCTGTCAAAATTTCCGATTTCCATGCCCTACGGAATGCGCAACGTTGGGAACAGGGCGCAACTAATCAAGCGGTATCGTGACGTCTTCAATCACGACGGCAGTTCGGCGGCGGAATGCTTCACGACCGCGAAACCAGTCTCGGATCCTGCGCGACGCAACGAATTCACAGTTGGATGTAAGAACTTGGCGGGCGACGAAGTCATCATCTATACGTTTCTACGCACGCCGGCAGGATGGAAATTTGCGCATCTGGATAACATCAACGAGTAGCACTGTGACGGGTGGCCTCATGAGACGTCGCGTGGGTCGACAAATACAGAACCGCAGCGACCGGGTGGCGTTGGATAGACTATTTCGCGCTGACCGCGATTCGAAGGAGACTGAAATGCAGAACCGCTCGCGGTAGCGAGCGGATGCCACGGTCAATTTCCTCTCGAAGGGATTTTAGAGACCTTCCCGTGAGCGTTCAGAAGAGTGCTAGTATCCGCTCGCCTACCGCGAGCGGTTCTGCATTTCTCCACCTTTACCTTTTTAGAATCGTGGTAGCGCGAATGAGTTCTATTTCGTGTCATTTCGTGAATCGTCTTAAAAGCAGATTAAAAAACGATCCACGAATTACACGAAACGACACGAAAACCGCACTCCAAAGAGTTGAGTCCCTTCAACAACCGGCCCTATGGCTCGAGTCCCATTTGCCAGAGCATAAACGCGTAGTCGTACGCAATCTCCCGCAGGTAATCGTAACGGCCCGAAGAGCCACCGTGCCCGGCGCCCATATTGGTCTTCAGCAGTAACGGGTTGTTGTCCGTCTTGAGGGCGCGCATCTTGGCCACCAACTTGGCGCCTTCCCAATACGGGACCTGGCTATCGTTTAGTGAAACCTTCACCAGCGTCGCGGGATAATTCTTAGCTCCGACGTTGTCATACGGCGAATACTGCTTCATGTATTCGTAGGCAGCTTTGTCGTTTGGATTTCCCCACTCAATGTATTCGCTGGTCGTTAATGGCAACGACGCGTCTAGCATTGTGTTGAGAACGTCGACAAACGGAACTTGCGAAACCACCGCCTTAAACAGATCCGGCCGCAGGTTACTGACTGCGCCCATCAACAAGCCGCCGGCGCTGCCGCCCTGAATAACGAGCCGATCGCTGGACGTGTACTTGTTCTTAACCAAATGCTCGCCGGCGGCAATGAAGTCAGTGAAGGTGTTCATCTTCTTCATCATCCTGCCCTGCTGACGCCATTCCTCGCCGAGTTCACCTCCGCCACGAATATGCGCAATCGCAAAGACGGCGCCGCGATCCAGCAGGCTCAGCCGGTTGGAACTAAAATTTGGAGCGACTGAATAGCCGTAGGAACCGTAGCCATACAACAGCGCCGGTGCGGAACCGTCGAGCTTCGTTCCCTTGCGATAAACAATCGAAACAGGAACCTTCGTACCGTCGGCCGCAATGGCGAAAACGCGCTCCGACTGGTAATTGCTCTTGCTGAATCCGCCGGGCACTTCCGTTTCTTTCAACAGAGTCGCCTTGCGCGAATTCATGTCGTAGTCGAAAAACGACTTTGGCGTCACCAGAGATTCGTAGGCGTACCTCACTTTGGGCGTGTCAAATTCCCGGTTATTGACCAGCGATGCCGAGTAAACCGGCTCAGGAAACTCAACGCGGTCCATCTTGTTGGTTTTGAAGTCGTAGACCTCGATCTGCTCGAGCCCGTTGTCCCATTCTGACAACACCAGATGGTTAGCAAACAAATCGATGTCCGCGATCTTTACGGCCGGACGATGTGCCACTACCTCTTTCCAGTTGGCCTGAGCGGGATTGGCAACAGGCGCGGTGACCACGCGGAAGTTCTTTGCGCCCTTGTTCGTGCGGATATAAAACAAACCATCGCGATGGTCTACGCCATATTCATGCTCAGGCTCGCGCGGACTGATTACCTTCAACTCGGCCGTTGGCGTTGATGATGGTAGGTAACGATACTCGGTCGACGTTTTGCTTTCCGAGCCCACAAAGATAACGGCCTTGTCTCTCGATCGAAATGCAAAAACATCGAACAGCTCATCCTTGTCTTCGTAGATCAGATCAGTCTTTCCGCTTCCCAACACGTGCCTGAAGAATTTATCCGAACGCTTGGTAGTGGCGTCCTCGGTAGTAAAGAAAATCGTCTTATTGTCGGGCGCCCACGCTACGTAACCGACGCGTTCAAACTTGTCGGGCAGAAGTTGACCGCTACGCAAGTCTTTGAATTGAAGTTTGAACTGCCGGTAGCCAGTGGTGTCGGTTGAATAGGCGAGAAGATTGCCATCGTCACTCGGAACAAAGGCACCAACACTGTAGAAACTAAATCCTTTTGAGAGCTCATTGAGATCAAGCAGCACCTCTTCCTTCGCATCCAGCCCCTTTTTCCGCGCATAGATCGGATACTGTTTACCCTTCTCGGTGCGCGTGTAATAGAAGTGGCTTCCCCACCGGTAGGGCACCGTGTCGTCGGTTTCTTTGATGTGGCCCACCATCTCCTGGTAAAGCTTCTCCTGCAACGCCGCTCGCGGTTTCATAATAGTTTCGGCATATACATTTTCCGCTTCGAGGTGCTTGATGACATCGGGATTCGACTTCTCTCGCAGCCAGAAGAAATCGTCAGTCATAGTGTCATTATGAATTTTGGTGGTCTTTGTTTTCTTTGTCGGCATAGGTGGTTGAAGCGTCGACGCCCCTCCGTTGGTCTGCGCAGCGGCGCTGATGCTAAGGGTGAAAAGTGTTGAGACTAGAACGAACCACAGAGCAAAAGGGGTATGGCGTACTCTTTTCATGGTGGAACCTTTTCTTGGAATTTTAATTACAGTTTTCCGCTGAGCGGTGTGGGGAAACTAGTCGAAGATGTTAATTATGACGGCGCACGGCCGTCTAGTCGTGCACGGTTCAACCGCGCGGAGGGTCTCCCCAACCCGAACCTTTGTATCGTCCGTTTTCGACGATACATGGGACTGTGGGGTCGCCGTTAGAAAAAGAAAGCATCTCGGCCCGTCGCGCACGATCGTTTTGCGCGTCGTAGTCGATGAATGGCATCCCTTCCGAATTATAAAAATCGCGTGCCTGCTGACAATATGGGCATCCAGGCTTTGTATAAATAACCAGCGCCAATTCGACCTACCTCCAGAGTACTTTAGTTTAACAATCCTGAACCAAAGATGCGAAGTGGCGTACTTCCCAACCCTCCGGAATACCGCTTAGCCAAACAGGCTCGGCGGCAGTTTGTTTCATTGATGAAACAACGGTGCGGGTGCTAGACTCCGTCCGCATGGCATCCTGCATCGTTTCTTTCGTCGACACGGAAGGCATAAGACACACCGTAGAAGTGGAAGCGGAGAGTTTGTTCGAGGCGGCTGCCATGGCCATTCGGACATTCAAACAACACGACTGCGAACCGGGACTAATAACAAAGCTCGACGTTGAAATCCGTAGTTGCATCACTCACACTGTCACCCGCAAAAGAATTCATGAGTGGCTGCACGGTGGCGCAAAAAATCCAAGAGAGGCAGTGATGAAAGAACGCCTGCGCGAACTGCTTGAAACTCCACTCGAAAAACCAATAGCGGTCAAGCAGGGCGGGTTGGAGTGAAGACACGCAACCGCAGCAGGGATCGGTAAAGAGTTGACTGATCAAACCCACAGACCTAATTAGCGACGGCTTGCTGTGGTTTACGATTGGTTCCCCTCCGTTTAGGATATCGCCATGACTGATCACCGCGACCCGGCTATACGAATCACACTACTTCCGCGCGACACCAATTCTCAAGGAACAGTGTTCGGTGGAATTATCCTTAGTTACATCGACATGGCGGGCGCGATAGAAGCGCACCGGCACACACGCATGCCACGCTTCGTGACCGTCGCCATGCGGGAGGTCATCTTCCACAAGCCTGTTTTTGTAGGCGACCTGGTGAGTTTTTACGCAGAGACGGTGAGTATCGGAAATACCTCAATCACTATTAGCGTGATAGTCGAAGCGGAACGAGTTGGCGTGTCGACAGAAAGGGTGCGCGTGACCGAGGCGGAAGTCATTTATGTGGCGGTAGATGAAAAGCGACAGAAGACGAAGATTAGGACGCCGGTGAAGTGAAAATCAGACGGGGAAGGTAAGGGGAAGGGGTAAGTGTCCTTCGCGTCAAATCTTCACCCTTTGCCCATTACCCCTTACCCTTTAACCTTGCTTCTTGCTTTCTTACTTTTCACTTTTCACCCTTCACTTTTCACTCAATTGAGCAGCGCCTGCATCCGATGAAGTCCACTCGCCGCTTCGGTGAATCCGGGTTGTTGCTCGAGCGCCTTGCCATAATGCCGCGCGGCTTCAAGATACTTACGACGCGTCTCGTAAATGCGGCCGAGGTTAAAATGCGGAAACGCATAAGACTCGTAGCGCGGTGCAAACAGTGCCCGCTTAAACCAACGAACGCTGCTGTAGGGATCGCCCTTCGCTAACAGATAACTGCCGATGTCGTTGTAGGGGTTACCCAGGGTTTCGTCCACACGAATAGCTTCCAAACATTCTTCGATGGCTTCGTCATACCGGTTCTGGAAACTGTAGACCCAACCCAAAAACGTGTGCGCTTCCGCCGTCGGGTAAACTTCGATTGAGCGCTTGTAAAGCTCGATGGCCTCTTCAAAGTTTTCAGCCAACTGGGCCTGATAGGCCTCTTGAAATAACTGTTTGGCTTCGTACTTCGCATTCGGCGAAGCATCGTCCTCGTAAGTCTCGTCTCTCATGTAGTTTCTTGCCTGGATCCCTGCCTACTTGCAGTCGATCTGCTGTTTCTGGTCTTTGTCCAACCGTATGATGCGACCTTCAACCTTCGGAGCTATCGTGCGACGCGCGATAATTGCAGCGCGAAGTACGTCAGAATCAAACTTGCCCTGCTCTCTTGGAATCAACACTCGACCCTGCTTCAACATTTCATAACCGTCGCCGCCATCAAGGGCGACGTAATCGCTGGTCGCTAAAGTATATTTGCCCTGTTCGTTTAACGGCTTCCCGTTAACCTTCAAATCAACTATTCGTGATCCGGGCGGCCGGCGCGCATCAAATGTGAACGTAACTCCGGACACCTGTGGGAAGCGCCCAGGCTCCGCGTCTTCCGCGCTTCTCGCGACGCCGTGTTCCAGGGCTTGTCGCAGCAAACTCCCGGTCAGCTCTAATTTTACAACTTTGTTCTTAAACGGAAGAATCGAGAGCACGTCTCGCTTTGTGATTGGGCCCGGCTTGATGATTTCATCTGCGCGAATCGAGCCGCCATTCATCAATCCAACGTCTGCGCGTGTTGCGATACGAAACGCATCGGCGATAAAGTTTCCTACATTCGTTTCCTGTCGCCGGCCGATCGCGCTTCTGGCATCAAGCTCGACAGTGGTGCGACCAACAACCTGCGCGAGTTCCTTCAAGAGTGTCCCGTATTTGAGCATCACCGGAGCGAACCGCGCGTCCTCTTTGATTTCCGATGTCACGGGAATCACACGCCAATCAATGCTTTCCACCGTTCCCTCATCTTTCAGAACGTTGAGGTCGACCTGCGCCATCTCGCGCGCGTCCGCTGTCATCTTGAATATCGGCGCGCCGCCTGACGAGGATTCGAGCAACGAGTGTTCGTGTCCACCGATAACAACATCGACATCCGCGCACCTGGCAACTTGTTTATCTTCGGTCATGGAGAGGTGTGTCAACGCAACGATTGTTTTTACACCGTGGTCGCGCAGTTCCTTAACAATCTTGCGCGCAGTGTCGCATGGATCGAGGAAATCTACGTCGGGACCAGGCCGCGACGTAGTTCTCGTTTCCGGCAACACGAGTCCAAAGATGCCGACCTTCACGCCCTCAAACTCTCGAATAACATATGGCGCGGCGTCACCGAACGGTTTGCCAGTCTTCTTGTCAATAACGTTGGCTGCAATCCACTTAAATCGCGACTCCTTCATGCGCTCTCGCAACACGTCGGGGCCAAAATCAAACTCATGATTACCAAACGTCGCGTAATCGAGCCCCGCAACGTTCCACGCATCAATCATCTGCGAACCTTTATAGGTAATCGATTCAACAGACGGTGAAATTGTATCGCCCGCGAGCAGGAACAGCGTGTGCGGAGATTCTTTCTTGATCTGCTCTCGTAAAGTTAGCAGCCGTCCGAGCCCGCCGCGTTTTCCCTGATCCACCGGAGCGAATTGATAGACGTCGTTTACCTGCAGGAGCGTGATACGAACGGTGCAGTCGGGTTTCTCCTGCCCCGATAATGGGACGATACAAGCGAACCCGAGGGCAATTATCAACAGGAGTCGTTGAGGTAATTCACGGTGGAGTTTCATCTGGTTTTCCTTTGCGAAATCAACGTGCAAGCGCGCGTTCAAGCGTGATCTTTGGCGAATGCGTGCGTGTTTATACTGTGTTCGGCGGCTGAATTATACTCGTCGCGTGAGCAACACGTGAAAACACAATGTTTTGTTAGATATGGTCGACAAGCTTGTAGCCGGTACTGCGATCGCGCGCATCTGAAGTTTCGATGATATTGGATAACGCAACAATTTTTCTGACGGGGTTTCCGGGCTTCATCGCCACACGCCTCTTGCGGCGGCTCGCAAAGGAGCGGTGCAGGTTTCTTCTACTGGTGCAGCCCGCTTTCCTCGAGCGCGCACGGGTTGAAATCGAAGAGATTGCTTCGGAAACCGGCAAATCCGTCTCAGATTTTGTCATTCTCCAGGGAGACATTACGTCGCCAAACCTGGGGTTGTCGGCAAGCGATTTGGCCCGCGCGCGAGCAGAAGCCACTATCGTTTTCCACCTTGCGGCTATCTACGATTTGGCGGTAGCGCGCGACATCGCGATGAGCGTGAACGTCGAGGGTACGCGCAATGTCAACCAGTTCGTCAGCTCGCTTAACAACCTGCACCACTACCACTACATCTCGACCTGCTACGTCGCGGGAAAACGCACCGGCGTAATTCTCGAAACCGAACTCCAACACAATGCGGGCTTTCGCAACTACTACGAGGAGACGAAGTATCTTGCGGAATCCGAAGTCGAAGCGTTGAAGGCATCTCTGCCTTTAACAATTCATCGTCCCTCAGTTGTGTGCGGCGATTCACAGACTGGGGAGACAATGAAGTATGACGGCATCTATTACCTGATTCGTTATTTACTGAAATGGCCGTCAGTGCTTTCTGCATTTAACATCGGCAACAACGAAGTGACCTTGAACCTGGTGCCGGTCGATTTCGTGGTTGAGTCAATGGCCGTTTTGGCCCAGGACGGAGACTCACTAGGCAAGACAGTGCAGATTGCCGACCCCAACCCACTGACAACAGCACAACTCTTTGACATGATTTCGAGCGCGATCGATGGTCATCCGTCGCGCCTGATTATTCCGGCGTCTGTCGTGGAGAAGTCGCTCATGCTCCCGCTTTCGCCAAAGATCAGCGACTTGCCGCATTCAGCAGTGCCCTACTTTTTTCTCAAGCAGACCTACGACACTACCCAGTCAACCAGGTTGCTTGGCGCCCCACGGAGTAAGTTGCCCGCCATTCGAAAGCTACGTTAAGACGATTGTCGACTTTGCCGCACGTCACCCGGCGATTTGAATGGCCGGCTGAGACTCAACCGCGGAATCGAATCCGCAGGTTAATATTCGCCGACGTTTCATCTCATTAAGACGGGGCTTTAGCCCGGTGCCCACCCAACACGCACCAGCCCGAAACCGTTTTAGCGGTTTCTCAGCTACTTTTTTGACGCAAAACCGTTGAAACGGTTACTAGCCCCGCCTTGGACGAGTGTCACCGGGCTAAAGCCCGGTGTTAATGAGATCAATGCAGTTCCGGACGGCCGTCGATCAAAACCAACAGATGAGCAACCCAGGTGGTGGCCGGGAACAAATGGAGGCAGAAAGAGTCTAAGTGAGTGATGGATTGTTGATTTCAGAAAGGCAATCGCATGTTCAACACTCTCGCGTTTCTGCTTTACCGGCTCGCGTCTTTTTCGATTCTATTCGTGCAGGAAGCTCAAGCCTCCGACTTTGACGACTTGGGAACTCTGCTATTGGCTGGAGCAGGATTGGCGATCGGGGTGGGCATCGCGGTGTCTATTATCAAGTTGAGAGTCCAGAACCGCGAGGATCAAAGCACGCAATTTATTTCGATCAAACCGTCCGAGAAGGACGAACGATAACTTCATTAGGCCCGAAGGGCCGGCAGTTAATAGCCACGCGCGACAGCGCGTGGACAGTGGCCAAGATATCCTGAGGCCCGAAGGGCCGGCACCCACCAATTGGTATATCGGAGTGCCGGTCCTTCGGACCTCTCAATTCGTTCGCATCGGATCCACGCGCTCACGCGCGTGGCTATTAACTGTCGGCCCTTCGGGCCTGCATTTGTTTTGATTGTTCACATGTCCAGTGATCAGTGTTTTCTTCAAAGCGATCCCACCTCAAGCTGCCGCTTCGCCCAGTCTGTAATCACCTGCTTGAGTTCATCAAGATGGCCTTCGAAGAAGTGGTCGGCGCCCTTGATCACATGAAGTTCAGGGCGGGCCTGTTGCGGGAACGCTTTCCACCAATTTGCGCAGCCGCTTTACGTCTCCAAACTCATCGCGCTCTCCATGCACAAACAATATTGGCTTGTGACAGTTCGTAAGAAAACTGAAGTCGTACTTTTCTACCGGCGTCCCTATGCTGATGAGATTTCGTACTCGTTCGTCCGCGATGCCCACTTCCATCCCGACTCGCGCACCAAATGAGAAGCCGCAAAGAGTGATCGGTTTGCCAGGATAGTTTTCAATCAAGTGATTGAGTCCCGCGCGAACGTCTTCCAGCTCTCCACGTCCTTCATCGTGCGTGCCAGTGCTTTGTCCTACACCCCTAAAATTAATCCGCAAAGTAACAAGGCCCGCATCGTTTAGTGCGCTCGCTGCGCGAAACACAACTTTGTTATGCATGGTCCCACCGCCCAACGGATGCGGATGAAGAACCAATGCTACCGCGCGTGCCTCAGCGCCACGCGGCTCTTTCAAGATCGCTTCAAGCCGTCCATGGTCCGTAGGAATGAAAACGTTGCCCGCTGGATACATAGAGTTTTAACTCACAAGCGCTCTGCACAGTCATAACGCGGAGCGTTCTTATTAACACCGTGGCTTTAGCCCGGTGATAAAGAAGTCTCAGTTCCATTTAACCGTTTTAACGGTTTACTGGTACATCCGAAACCGTTGAAACGGTTGGACCGTCAGGATCGGTCGACCGCGGTCACCGGGCTAAAGCCACGGTGCTATGAGAAGCTCCGTGTCCCGCACTTAACTCTTCGTGCAGAGCCAATTCAAACCAAAAGAGGTTTGACTTCAACATCGTGACAGTTTAGCTTTCTCCGCGCCTAATATACCGCTTCGAACAAGTCTTCCGGGCACAGGGTGCACATAATCAAGGAGGTCCCCACACCGAATGGCAGACGACAATTCGTCCATCCACGAAAAGTCGGGTGCCGGTATGGCTCTTCAGGACTTAATTGAAAGCACCCGCATCATTGCAGAAACCGCTTCCGACGCAATCATTACCATCGACACCGAGAGCACGATGCTCTTTGTGAATAAAGCCGCTGAGCGGATCTTCGGTTACTCCGAAGATGAAATGGTGGGATCCAAGCTCACCATGTTGATGCCCGAGTATCTTCGCCACCTCCACAGTAAAGGTCTCCAGAATTACGTCGCTACCGGCCAAAAACATATTTCGTGGGACGCGGTTGAACTTCCAGGCCTGCACAAGTCAGGAAACGAGATCAGCCTGGAACTCTCCTTCAACGAGTTCAGCCGGGATGGCCTACGCTTCTTCACCGGTATCGCAAGAGACATTTCAAAGAGAAAGCAAGATGAGAGCCGGTTGTCGCTGCAACATTCTGTGGCGGACATTCTGGCGAACGCTAACAACGTAGAAGATGCAGCGCCTCAACTTCTGCAAACTATCTGCCAACATTTGCACTGGCAAATTGCCGACTTCTGGTTGGTCGATCACGACGACAACATGTTGCATTTAGTCTCGAACTGGCGAGATGAAACTTTTACTGGCGCAGAAGAGTTTGAAGCGACCAGCAGGGAGGCGCGTTACTCTCCCGGCGACAGCTTTCCGGGAAGAATATGGCGGGAACGCAAACCAATCTGGGTTGCAGATTTCGGCCGCGACAACTTCCCCCGTTCCGCTGCTGCGGCGCGCGGACATCTACATTCTGCTTACGGTTTCCCAGTCATGCTTTCCGAGCGGGTGTTCGGCGTCATCGAGCTCTTCAGCTCTCAAAGAAGAGATCCCGATCAGTTAATGCTGGACACCCTGGTTGCAATCGGCAGTCAAATTGGGCAATTCGTAGACCGCAAAAGTAATGAACAACGCCTGGTGACTGCTCTTTCCGGAGCACAGGAAGCCAGACTCGAGGCTGAAAACCTGGCCAGGCGCCTCAGCGGATTGCAACGAATGACAGACGCGGCACTTGCGCGTTATTCGGTTGATGAAGTGGTTGCGGAGTCGCTTAATCGAGTTCGCGAGGTCCTCAACGTGGACACTGTCGCTATTCTGTTGCTGGAAACCGAAGGCGACGAACTTATTGCGTGGGCTGCGCAGGGCCTGGAAGAAGAAGTCGAGTTGGGCGTGCGCATTCCTGTCGGTAAAGGGTTTCGCGGGACGAATTGTTGCTGACAACAAACCGAGAATCGTAAAGGATGTTAGCCAGGCGGACGTTTACAATCCATTGTTACGCGAAAAAGGAATCAAGTCGTTGCTTGGTGTCCCCCTTCTGATCGAAGGCCGTCCAATCGGCGTGCTTCATGTCGGCAAACTCGAGTTTACCGACTTCACTGATGAAGACGTGCGCCTGCTGGAGTTGGCCGCCGATCGAATTGCCCGGGCCGTCGAAAACGCGCGGCTTCACGAGGACCAGATATCCGCCCTCGCAGAGGCCGACGCCGCGAACAAAGCTAAAGATGAATTTTTGACGATTCTCTCTCACGAGCTGCGAACTCCGCTGACGCCAATTATCGGCTGGATACACATGATGCAGAACGGCATTTTGCCGGACGCCGACGTGAACAGAGTTTTGGCGGTAATGAATCGCAATGCCTACAGCCTCAAGCGATTGATCAACGACCTGCTGGACATGTCCGCAATCCTCAGTGGGAAGATGCGTATCGAGGAAACGCCCGTTTCAGTTGCCAGTGTCCTGGAAGAATCGGTTGATACGATGGGACCGTACGCCAGGGATTCAAAAGTACAACTTAAACTCAAGGCTGGGGACGATGCAGCAGAGGCCATCGTCACTGGCGACCGCAATCGGCTGAATCAGGCCTTCTGCAACATTATTCACAACGCCATAAAATTTTCCGCACCGGGCAACCAGGTCCAGATCGCGCTTGAATTGAACATGGACCAAGTGGTTGTTCAGATTAAAGATCAGGGCGAGGGCATCCCCGGCCAGTTTCTGCCGCACGTCTTTGAACGTTTCCGCCAGGCGGATGGCTCGCGCACGCGTTCGTATGGAGGGCTGGGCCTTGGCCTGGCATTGGTAAAGAGTTTTGTAGAAGCACACGGAGGCACTATCGAGGCGACCAGCGCCGGCGAGCTTAAAGGAAGCACATTTATCGTTAAGCTGCCGCGCAAGCGTACCGGCGTGAAGGATAGTCACGACCGCGGAGGCAGCTCCGCGATTGATGCCGCCCCAGGTCGAGCACGCATTCTCATAGTTGAGGACGAACCAGATACTTTGGAAATGTTGGCGGCAATCTTTGAAAGACGAGGTTACGAGACAGTGGCGTGTTGTTCCGCAACCGAAGCCATTGAGGCCTTTGATAGGCAAAAATTTGACATTTTGATTTCCGACGTGGGGATGCCGACGATGGATGGGCTTCAGCTTATCAAAACTATTCGCGAGCGCTCCGGTGAGGATCGCGTTCCGGCAATCGCATTAACAGGTTACGCTTCTCAAAATGATGCGGCCGCGGCGATAGCTGCCGGTTTCGATCGGCATCTATCAAAGCCTGTGGAACCGGACGAACTTGCCGAAGCAGTTGAACGACTCTTGAGTTTGGAGTCCAGTGGCGAATAGTTTTAGCTGCCAAAATCCGGCAAACGCGGGCGACATTTCACAAAAAGGTTTCGGTTTGCTGGCGCGATTTCGTCGGTCGGCTTGTCTTTAATTGAGGATGACGGAACAACTGAATCATTGCCTAGACAGGAATTCGCGTTTCGGCTACATTAATCCCCCGCGTTAAGAAGAACATGACCCGATGACCCGGTAGGTGTCGATGATAGAGCCAATTTATTCTGCCGCCTGCTCCCCGAACGTCTGGAACTCAACTAAGCCTGACATCAATTTTCTGCCTTCTCGCAGCCGGCAGGACGGCTCGCACACTACCGTCGAGTCTGCCTTTCCGGAGGATGCTCCAAAGCGTCGCTGGGCTCTGGTCGTTGACGACGTGTCTGACGTTACCGAAATGTTGTCGGTGTTAATGACGCACGCGGGGTATGAGGTGTCTACGGCGTCCTCCGCGCAGGACGCAATCGCGTTAGCCAAAGAAAGTCATTTCGACATCGTGATCTCGGACATCGGTATGCCTGAAATGAACGGGTACGAACTGGCTGAGGCTTTAAGATCCTTGCCCGGTTACCAGAGTGTGCCGATGGTTGCTGTCACAGGCTATTCCATGTTTGATGATCGCAGTCGCTCGCTTAATGCAGGTTTCAATGAGCATGTCACCAAACCTATTGATCCGCGCGCCTTCCTGGATCTTATCGAACAACTGTGAACTTGAAGAAACGAAACAGTTGGCGGTAAATGAAGACCTCCCCCAATCTTTCATCGGTTCTCAAATCTGAATCTGCAAAACAGGTTGTCTTACTCTTCGCTTCAGCGGCAGCGATAGGTCTGATCTTCTGGAGACTGCAGTTCTCCACCGATGCGATCTGCTGCGGAGACTTCGACGGCTACTATCACGTTAAGTGGAGCCGCATGCTTTGGGAATCGTTGCGGCAGGGAAACTTTCCGCCGCCGTTTACCTGGTTACCACTCACCACACTCGATCCGAAAAACTTCGTCGATCATCACCTGCTGTTTCACGGCTTCCAAATACCCTTCATCTCGTTTGGTGACATGCGACTTGGCGCGAAGATCTCGGCCATAGTTTTCGCGAGCATCGCGGTCTTTTCCTGTTACTGGCTGTTAGTTCGTTATCGCGTCCGTTATCCCCTCATCTGGTTGTTAGCGCTCCTGGCCTGCTCCGCGCCCTTTCTTTACCGGCTAAACATGTCGAAGGCGCCGCCTTTTGCCATCATCTTTCTCATCATGGGAATTTATTTGTTGTTCAAGCGGAAATACTGGCCGCTGATCCCGCTCGCTTTCATCTTTACGTTGACCTACGACATGTTCGTGTTGCTGATCCTGGCAGCAGTTATTTGGACAGCGGTGATCGGATGGACCGAACGGCGTTTCGAATGGAGGCCGCTGGTGTGGGTCGTCGCCGGCACGGCTGCGGGGCTAATCATCAATCCATACTTCCCTACAAACCTGCAGCTTCTTTATGCGCACGCCCGCATGAAGATTACGACTTCCGGTTTTTCGACAGAAGTGGGTAAGGAATGGTATCCGTACAGCTCACTTGAATTCCTCGGTAACTCGCTAGTGGCGTGCGTCGCGATGGTAGTGGGTTACATTGCATTCGATCCTTCGGATCGGAAACGCGCACACCATTCGTTGTTCTTTCTGATATTCGCGACGGCGCTCATGGTGATGACTGCCGCCTGGAAACGTTTCGCGGAATACTGGCCGCCATTCGCCATTCTCTTCGCCGCATTCTCCCTTCAACCCTGGCTGCGGGGCGTGCGATCAACTTTTACACACTTACCGCCAGACATGCTGGATGAGTTGCAACCCTTCCTGGATCGACCGCAAACAGGGAACAGGCCGGGCAACACCGACGCGAAAGCGGTATTGCAGGCCATCGGTATTGGTGTGGTTGCCATACTATTGGCGAGTGGCGCTGTTCTTTAACATTCGCGCCACCCGCGATGACATCGCCTCAAGTGAACGCCATTCTCATTATCAGAAAGGTTCGGAGTGGATGCGGGCAAACGTTCCGGCGGGCCAGTTGATTTTTAATACGGATTGGGACGACTTTCCTCGACTGTTTTATTACGACCCTACACACTCGTACGTATCGGGACTCGACCCGACGTATCTCTACGACAAGAACCCTAAACTCTCGGAGCTATACAACCGGATCACACTGGGTCAGGAAGAAGATCCTGGTCCATTGATTCGAGATCGTTTTGGCGCGCGATACGTGTTCACGGATAATTTTCATCAGGACTTCTTTAATAATGCGCACAGCAGCGGTTGGTTTGAAGTTATCTACGAAGACACTGAGTGCACGATTCTGTGGATCCGCGATGAAAAAGCAGGATCAGAGCCGCAAGCGGCCGAACCCACAGAGGAAATTCAAGAGCCGGCGGTTGACACTAATAGTCCGTGAGACGCGTGTCATGCCTAATGAAGGCGCTTTTGATTAATATCAACGATGGGTCAGAGCCACTACGCATATCAGGCGGCAAAGCCGGTGTCCACATAATAGCCTTTTTGTAGTGAAGCGAACCCCAGGTATCGACACGAAAGATGCGATTTCCTAATCAAGACATTTTGGATTAAGATCGTAAGTCTAGATCGAGACGGACCGAGACTTTTAATCTCTGGTTTGTTGGCGCTGGTCGTTGTCGCTGGGCTGCAATCTTGCTTACCGCGTGCAATCGTGCAAACCAAACGTCTACTAATTCATCGTCAGATGCGACAAACTCACCGGCAGCATCTCCGAAGACTGGCTTCGAGGCAGACCTCGATTGGGTGCGCAAGGGACAATACACCTACATCTGGGTCTTCTCGCGCAAAGACGGAAAACCGATCGATAAGGACGACGCTGCCTACTTGAGACAGAACGCACCGCAGGTTGTCGATTGGGTTACTACGGACGAAGGTAGAAAAGTAATCGCGGGAACCAACTTCGATCTAGCTCAGGGTAACCTTCCTCTTCTGCAGAAACGCTTCAACGCCGAAGACTACAGCGCGCGTTAGAATAGGGCACAGAATGATTGCATGAGTAATGAGCCTTCGATGAGTGAAAAGCGTTTCGAGTTCTTTGTGTGATTTCGTGGATATCGTATTTGCCGTCCGACGCCAAAGACGATATCCACGAAATCACACAAACTGAACCCGCAATTTCGTATTACTCATCACTGATTACTCATCACTCATTACTCATCACTCTTCACTCTTCACTCTTAACACCAACTTGCCGAACTGCGCACGGTCTTCCATCAACTCGTGCGCGCGCCGCGCCTCGGCCAACGGTAAAACTTGATCCACCACCGCACGTATCTTTCCGCTCTCGACGAACTTCATTGCCTCGAGCAGTTCCGCTTTGGAACCCATAAACGATCCCAGGATAGATAAGTGCCGGTAGAAGACCTGCCGAATATCGGTTTCGGCTGCATAGCCGCTGGTGGCGCCGCAGGTCACCAGTCGTCCGTTCGTCCTTAATGAAGCAATCGAGCCCGGCCACGTCGCAGCTCCGGTGTGCTCAAACACGACCTCAACACCCTTCTTATTTGTCAGGCGTCTGACTTCTTTAGGCCAATCGGCGTTGCTGTAGTTTAAGACCTCATCCGCACCGAGCTCTTTAGCTTTTGCCAGCTTCTCGTCGGAGCTGGCGGTGGCAATCACACGCGCGCCACGCAACTTCGCGATCTGGATCCCGATAGAACCGACTCCACTCCCCGCCGCATGAATCAAAACGTCCTCGCCCGGCTGAACGTTGGCACGCGTCGTAAGCATGTGCCACGCGGTCACGGTCACGAGCGGCAATGCCGCCGCTTCTTCCCAGCTTAAATTTTTCGGTTTGGGAATTACGTTGACACCGGGCGCGGACACAAGTTCTGCGTAACCCCCATCACGCAAGTAACCAATAACCTGGTACTCCCGACAGAGATTGTCCCGACCGGCCAAACATTCAAGACAGTGTCCGCAGGACACGCCCGGGTGCAGCATCACTTCGTCCCCGGGTTTGACCCACGTCACCAACTCACCAACTGAGCGCACCACGCCGGCGATGTCGTTGCCGAGTATGTGCGGCAGAGGAATCTGAATTCCCGGCAACCCGCCACGCGCCCAAACGTCGAGGTGATTCAAGGCACACGCCCGCACCTCGACCAGGACTTCGTTGGCCTTGATTGACGGATCCGGACGCTCGGTGTATTCCAGAACCTCTGGCCCACCGTGTCGGCGAAAGACGACTGCTTTCATAGGTGTTGTGATTATTAACCTTCGACAAAAATGATCCACGAATTCACATCGAAAGTTCACGAAGAAGGGTTTCGTGAACGATTTCGTCGTAATTCCGTGGAGTCGTCTTTTTCTCCTGACTAATTAGTTGGTTTGGGTAACTCTTCGATTTCAGCGAGGCGCTTCCGTTTGCTGCCGCGCATGATAGGAGGAACGCGTCAACGGGCTCGATTCGACGTGCCGGAACCCCATCTCCATTCCAACTTCCCGCCACCGCTCAAACTCTTCCGGAGTTACATAACGTTCCACGGGCAGCCGTCGGGCGTGAGGCTGAAGATACTGCCCGATGGTCATGATGTCACAAGAGACCGCGCGCAGGTCCTTCATCAGTTCAACTACTTCATCAAACGTTTCACCCAAACCAACCATGATCCCGCTCTTCGTTAACATGCCGCGATCTTCGCGGTCACGCCGGTGGGCGGCCCGCTGAAGCAAGGTTAACGACTGCTCGTAGACGGCATCCGGTCGAACGCGACGGTAGAGTCGGGCGATGGTTTCAGTGTTGTGGTTGAGAACGTCAGGCTGCGCATCCAGCACGGTATTGAGCGCCGCTTCGTCGCCATTGAAGTCCGGAATGAGCACTTCGATCCGGCACTCGGGATTGAGCGCACGCACCTGCCGCACAGTCTCCGCCCAATGTGCCGCACCGCCGTCAGGCAAATCATCGCGATTGACCGATGTAATGACGGTGTGGGCCAGATTGAGTTGACGCACAGCCTCGGCAACATGTCGCGGCTCTTCTGTGTCCAGGGAGCCAGGCTGGCCTTTACCGACTGCACAGAATCCGCAATGACGCGTGCAAATATCGCCACCCAACATGAACGTTGCCGTTCGATCTGACCAGCATTCGAAGATGTTTGGGCAGCGGGCTTCCTGACAAACGGTGTGCAGGTTCAAGCCTTCAATCAGCTTAAGCACGTGGTTCTGGTTCGACGGATCGCCCAGACGAATCTTCAGCCATTCAGGCTTCGGCTGGCGGACCTTCTGATTGTTACTGATTACGCGGAGTTCGCGGGACAACGTGTTACCTCTTGTTTGGTTTTCTCAATTCTAGCATTCAGCGAATGATTAGGCATGTCACCCGGGAGTGCGCAACTCCTTGGAGTGCGGCGGCTTGACGCCGCTTTGCTCGGCGGCGACCTGTCGCCGCCATCTCGCGTGACATTAACCAAGAAAACCGCTGCGACAGGTCGCAGCGGACCAAAGCGCCGACAGGTCGGCGCACTCCAGGGAGTTGAGCGGACAACCATTTTATTTTCTAATCCCACTTAGTTGATTAGTCAGAGCAAGAGGGTTGTTAAGCGTACCTTCGAGTCCGTATTATGCGACCGCGACACCGGTCACCCTTCTGAAAAGGAGAATTAAACGATGAAAACCACTGCGACTCTTACGACCCTCGCGCTGCTTGTTATCTGCACCGCCACGCTCGTTCGAGCTGATATTGCTCGGCCCGAACCCAAACCTACGCAGCCGGCTCCAGGCAAACATGTTATGAACACCGGCCTGGAAATTGCGCCTGACTCAAAAACCTGGAACGCGCGACTCCAAATCTCAGAAGCGACTCTTAAAGAGCTTCGTGAGGCGACGAGTGCGGGTGGAACTTCGCAGTCGCTTAGTCAGCGCATTGCCGGAAGCCCGACAAATACAATCATCGCTGGTGTGTTCATGTTCTTGTCGATCTCGTTCGGAGGTGTGTGGCTCGCCCGGTCATCAGGAAAGGCGAGGAGCCATAAAGCGGTGGCTGCAATTTTGGTTGCGTGTGCGACGGTAAGCACCGCTGCTCTTATTGCTCAGGCTAACGCCGGGCCACCGCCGTCTTATCTCTGGCGCAACCTGACCAGGAACCTTAACGCCAGCAAAGCGACGCACGGCCGTATCGATGTCGAAATCGTTCCTGACGGCAACGGTATGAAACTGATTATCCCGACCAGGGACGCCGGCAGAACAACGGACGACTAACCAATGGAACGGACAGCCGATCTCGAGCTCATTGCCTGGCGTGCCAGACAACGGCATCAAGTTCAACCTCGCGCCAAACTTTTCGTTGCGGCGCTGATCGGTTGCGCTGCTATCTCTGCCTTGTTCGCGACCTGGGTGCCGTTGCAACTCTCGATCATCACGGTGTTTCTATTTGCCGGACCGCACAACTGGTTTGAGCTTCGTTACTTTTTGACGAGACTGCCCGTGCGCCTCGGCAGGTCCCGTAACTTCTTCCTCACGGCATTCGCAGGCATCGGTCTGCTGACCATTGGATACATCTCGCTTCCGTTGCTTTACGGCTTTGGCCTGACATCGGGTTGGGAGTGGTCCAACATCCTCGCCGTTTGGAACTCACTGTTGCTTTTGTGGTTGGGAGTGCTGGTGTGGATGCGTGGCAAGCAAAAGCTGCGCAGGGATTGGTCGTGGGCCATTCCAGCCTCATTCGGCTTGATTGCTCTCAATTGGTTGTCGCCGCAGTTCTTCAGTCTCGCCATTGTCTATCTACACCCGCTTATCGCTCTTTGGTTTTTGGATCGGCATCTGCGGCGCACGCGTCCCGCATGGTTGCGCGCATATCATCGCTGCTTGTGTTTATTGCCGCTGCTTCTCGGCGGGATGATTTGGTATCTGTCGCAGCGAACAGCTTTGCCTGATGACAACGGGCTTTTTTGGAGAATTACACAACACGCGGGCGCCGAGCTGCTGCCGGGCCTGTCGGCGCACATGCTGGTCTCAGTGCATGTTTTTCTGGAGATACTTCACTACGGTGTTTGGTTAGTGGCGTTGCCACTGATCACAGCCGGCACTTGGGAGCGCGGGCGTCTCGCCCGCAATCGGGATGCGGCTATTTGGAGAGTGAAGTCAATCCCCTTAGCCCGTCATCCGCGCGGCTTTCCAAAGCTGGTAAGCGCGGTTTTGCTGTTGGGACTGGCGGTCGTCGTGATTCTTTGGTTTAGCTTTTCGATGGACTATTCAACCACTCGCGACATCTATTTCACGTTGGCAATCGCGCATGTGCTGGCCGAAGCGCCCTTCTTGTTGCGAATGATTTGAAGCAATGTTTAGAGTTTCGAGTTCGGAGTTTCGAGTTCGATCCACACCTAACTCGAAACTCGAAACTGAACTTAACTCGAAACTTGAACCTGAACCTTCCGAATGTCTCCAACCGAACTCTGGATCTTCTTACCGCTCGGTTACCTGCTTACAGTTCTGATTGAAACACCGATCCTCTTCTTCGGTCTGTCGCCTCGACATACATTTAAGCGAAAGCTGCTGGCAGGCATTTGGTTAACGGCGTGCACCTATCCGATTGTGATTTTGGTTTTGCCTCTGATGTTCTCGCCGGACTCCCGCTTCGGCTACCTTTTGGTTGCGGAAACATTCGCACCCGTAGCTGAGTGTGTTCTGTTCTGGATAGCTTTCGGCCGGGATGAGCTTCTAGGCAAGCGTTCGATGTGGCGCGACTTTGCCACAATCATCGTTGCGAATCTCGCCTCATTCGGGCTGGGCGAGCTGTTCAATGCGTGGCGTTGGTTCGGACTGTTTGGCTGAGTTCAGCTTGCGACGCTTGTAACGAATAAGGAAAAACACCAGGACTGCCAGAAAAGTTACTGATAAGACCAGTACCACGCCCAGTAACAACATTATCGGCAACAACGATATGTCGCCGGACACCGGATCCCGGCTTACATCCATCATTAACAACACATTCATTCGCC
This sequence comes from Blastocatellia bacterium, assembly GCA_963786645.1. Taxonomy (GTDB): domain Bacteria; phylum Acidobacteriota; class Blastocatellia; order Pyrinomonadales; family Pyrinomonadaceae; genus PSRF01. The sequence continues at coordinate 4,793 of CAWAZW010000008.1, read as the reverse complement.
TTCACCTTCTTCCAGGATCTTCGTAAGGAGGTTGGCATCGATGTTGCCACCCGACAAAACAACTCCGACGCGCTTCGCATCCGCTGGTACCTTTCGGTACAACACCGCCGCCGCTGCGGCCGCGCCTGAAGGTTCAACCAGCACCTTCATGCGGAAGAGAAAAAACCTAATCGTTTCCATTATCTCTTCATCGGAGACGGTCAACACGTCTTCTGCATTCTGTTGAATTATCGGAAACGTCAGCGTCCCCGGCGACTGCACGCGCAGTCCGTCGGCAATGGTCGGCGGGGGCGGAATCGAAACACGTTCACCTTTGAGAAACGACTGGCGCGTGTCATCCGCCGTATCAGGCTCGACCGGAAAACATCGAATGCGCGTCTTCATCGCTTTGGCCGCGGTGCTTACTCCCGCAAACAGGCCGCCTCCACTACACGGAGTAAGGATCGCATCAAGATCGGGCCGCTCTTCAATAAATTCCAAACCACACGTAGCCTGGCCGGCCAGGATCATGAGATCGTCGTACGGAGGAACCAAAACGCGGCCATCTCGTTGCGCGATCTCGACAGCGACGGCCTCACGATCCTGTTTGTGGCGATCATAAAAAATGATTTCAGCGCCATAGTCCCTCGTCCCCGCAACCTTGGCCTTCGGCGCATCCTCCGGCATCGCGATTATTGCACTGACACCAGCCTCGCTTGACGCCAGCGCCACAGCCTGCGCGTGATTGCCTGATGAGAACGCTGCCACGCCGCGCCGTTTCTCTTCGTCCGTTAAAGACAGAATCTTGTTGGTAGCGCCGCGAATCTTGAAGGCGCCGGCGCGCTGCAAATTTTCGCACTTGAAGAATACTTCGCACCCGGCGCGTTCATTGAAAGTTCGAGACGTAATCACCGGCGTCTGGTGAACATGGCCCTTGATGCGGGCGGCGGCTTCTTCAATAAGAGGTAGAGTCAGCATCTGTTGAGAGTCTTACCCGTATTTCGCGGAGCGTTCTCATTAACATCGCGGCTTTAGCCCGGTGATATAAGGGCGTTCCAGTTCCGCGAACCGTTTTAACGGTTTTTGGATCATCCGTGAACCGGAAAAAGGGAAACCGTTGAAACGGTTTGGATCCTCATGATCACGCCCCGGGCACCGGGCTAAAGCCACGGTGTTAATGAGAACGCTCCGCGTCACACGCAATCGTGCTCTTGTCGGGGGGCGAACGAGTGCTCCTGCGGAACCAGTTCAAAGACTTCGGCAAACCGCTCGACAATTCGGTCTTCCACTTCCCGCATGTCGACTTCGTGGCCCATCAGGTCCTGCATCGACGTCACCTGCTCGCCGTCACAAGCGATAATCAAATTGAAGTAGCTGAGGTCTGTGTTTACGTTGAGCGCAAAACCATGTGTCGTGACCCAGCGTGCAATGTGCACGCCGATGGCCGCAACCTTTCCACGCGAAGTGTGTACGCCCGTCAGGCCTTCTATGCGGAACGCCTCGATCCCATAGTCTGACAGGGTCTTGATTAGTACCTCTTCGATATCACGTACGTAGCGATGAACGTCTTCCCGGTGTGGACTGAGATTTATGATTGGATAACCAACGATTTGGCCCAGCCCGTGATACGTTACTTTTCCGCCGCGGTTAGTTTCAAAAACTGTAACGCCCCGCGTCTTCAGCAATTCCTCCGACATGAGGATGCCCGAAGTGTTGCCGCGCCGACCGACGGTCAGGGTATGCGGATGTTCCAAAAGTAAAAGCGTGTCAGGCTGAGTTCCATTTTTGACGGCCAGCTCAGTTTCCTTCTGAATCGCCAGCGCCTCCGAATACTCGACGCGCCCAAGGCGACGGTCCAGCAGAGCTTTCTTGTCGATTAATTGCGCAACCTGGTTCATGGAATGCGAATCATTCTAACAGCGTCGGGTGAAGACAAGGCAAATCGACTTAAGCAGGTGTGTGGTAAGGGGCATGTCAGAGAGGCCCGAAGGGCCGATAGTCAAGGGGAAAGGGTAAAGGGCAAAGGCTAAGCTCTTCGATGCGATGTCCCTCACCTGTTGCCCTTTAACTCCTGCCCCTTTACCCCTTCCCCTTTACCCTTTACCCCTTCCCCTTAACTGCCGGCCCTTCGGGCCTGGGCCTCATTAGTTTGCTTACTATCCTCTGCCGGTATAATGTTCCCTCACCTCCCGGCACATAGATCAACAGAGACAGGAGAACGCACGTGCGACGAACTACTGCTGTACTAATAATCACCCTGGTCCTCCTTCCCATCAGTACTTTCTCCCAAACGCGCCGGCGCACGACTCCACGCGCGCCTCGTCCCGACCTCGCGCAGCAAAGAGCGGCAGAGGTCCAACGAGCCGGCGCGCAAAGGGTCGCCGACCAAATAAAGATTTTGACTCGTTTTATCTACCTGCTGGGTGGTGTGGCGAAAACGCTCGAAGGAGTCAATGACGCGGCGAGCCGCAGTCAACAATCAACGGCCGCCGCGGAACAAACAGAAAAAAGCAGAACTGTAATTCGTAACAGCATCCGAACCTTGCGTGTCGAACTGGACAAGTTGGAGGTTGACTTTCGTGCCACGCCGGAACTTCAGCGTTACTACATCAAGCTTGCGGGCGTCGCGGCTGGCGCGGCTACCGCTGAGGATCAGGCTGGTGCGAATCAATTCGATCGGTCCGGGCGAACGCTGCTTGAAGTCGTTAATCGTTTAACCGATGTGTTGGTCGAGATGCGGCAGTAAGAGCAAGGATGAAGGATGAGGGTCGGCAGTGATCTTTACCCGATCGAGCAAAGAAAAACATTTTCCATATATCATTTTTTCATTTCTCATTTTTCATTATTGCCCGGTTGAATCTGGTATCTGAAGCGCAGGGCGCCGCCCCACGTCGACTTTCAAACAAGCGAAAATTTCATGTTGTCCGTGGGTCGTTTTTAGTTGGAAGAAAAGCGATTCACGAAAGCTCACGAAGTTTGTTGCTGGACGCTCAAGAGTTTGAGCCACCAGATCGATGCCGCGGCAATAATGAAAAATGAGAAATCTGAAATGGAAAATGGAAAATCTTGCTTTTCCAGCCACCGTCTAAAACTATTTAGTCTTGGGGTAGTAACCCTGGCGGGCGCGAACGCGCATTTCCGTGCGTGTTGGCACTGAAACCGCTATGCGACGAAACTGACTGCCTGAAGCTTGCGAGTTTGAGTAGTACTGCAACAGATACTGACCGCGCAGCTCCGCAGCAACCTCGCTAAAAACTCTTTCCAGGTCCTTTTCCGAACCAGGTAAGTAAGCTGTGCCGCCGGTGGCGGCGGCGATGGATTGCATGTTGTTCTGCGCGCGCGTGCTGATTTCATTAAGCCGAACTGAGGGGCCACCGGGATTGACCGAATAGAACGCCGCGTCTGCCTGTTGGACGGCGCGCTGAACGTCTACCACGGCACGTTGACGCCGGCCCTGCAGACTCGCACGAGCGGCCCTGGGCGCACAGCGTCGGCAGGATGACCAGCGGCCATTGCTGGAAGAAGGTCATCCAGCGCAGCATCAGGCCCTCGCGCTCGGTCAGCGCCGCGACGTAGGTCGGCAGATCGACCGTCTTGTGGAGCTGCAGCCAGGCCTCCATGGCGGCGATGGCGTCGGGATCGCCCATCTTCTGCATCTGCGGCCACAGGCCGCCGAAGACGTCGGTGACGCAGATCATGATGCCAGAGCTCGACGCCGCGCTCCATGTCGGGCGGCAGGATCTCCTCGACGACGTAGCCGGCCGCCTGCAGATGCTTGCCGGCGAGCCGCACGGCAGCGGCCTGCGCGGGATGCGTCGGGCCGCCCGGCACCTCGGGGACGATGGCGACCTTGATGGGCCGCGCCGGTGGCGGGCCCTGCATCGGGACGTCGTTCCAGCGCCAGTCGCGGCGATCGCCGCGCGCCATGACTTCGAGCGCCAGGCGGGCATCGCGCACCGTGCGGGTGTGCGGGCCCTGCACGGCCATCAGGACGGCGCCGATCGGCCGGCCTGTCGGCGCGCTGGGATTGAGCGAGGGAATGCGGGCGAAGCCGGTGCGCAGGCCGACCACGCCGTTGCAGTAGGCGGGGATGCGCACCGAGCCGCCGATGTCGTTGCCATGGGCGATGGTGCCGATGCCGGTCGCCGTCGCCGCACCCGCGCCGCCGCTCGAGCCGCCGGGCGTCACCGTCCGGTCGCGCGGGTTGTAGGTGCAGCCGTGCAGGGCGTTGTCGGTGAAGATGCGCATGGAGAAGGCCGGCGCATTGGTGCGGCCGACGATGATCGCGCCGGCGTGCTTGAGGTTGGCGACGACCGGGCTGTCCTCCTTGGCGATGAAGTCCTTCAGCGGAACCACGCCGTTGTCGGTCGGCAGGCCGGTCTGGTCGACGTTGACCTTGGTCGTCACCGGCACGCCGTGCAGCGGCGGCAGGGCATGGCCGCGCGCGCGGGCGGCGTCGGCGGTCTCCGCGGCAGCGCGCGCCTCCGGCTCGAGCACGCGCACCACGGCGTTGATCGTGGGATTGACCGCATGCAGGCGCTTCAGGACCGAAATCGACGGCCTCGCGTGCCGAGGCCTGGCCGGTGCGGATGAGGCGGGCGAGATCGGTCGCGTCGTATTGCCAGAGTTCCATGAAACAAGTTCCTTCACTTTGCGCGGGTGATGCGGCGGTCATGCCGGAGCGCGGACCTCCAGGTCCGCTCATGATCATGTTCTTCCGGACCGCGAGCCTCTGGCTCGCTCATACATTATGAGCGCGCAGGATGCGCGCGGTCCGGAAGACGAAGACATGAGCGGACCTGGAGGTCCGCGCT
>CAWAZW010000007.1:0-82496 GCA_963786645.1 Blastocatellia bacterium | reverse complement strand
ATTTCGTGTCGTGCGCTGGGATCGCCGGGGGTACGGCAGGTCGCCCGCGGCGCAGGCGCCGTTCTCCCACATCGATGATCTCCTCGCCCTCATGAACTCGCTGAAGATCGAGCGGGCCATACTGATCGCCTGCTCCGCCGGCGGCATGCTGGCGCTGCATTTCACGTTGGATCACCCGACGCATGGTGAGCACGCTCGTGCTCGTGGGCCCGATCGTGAGCGGACTGGCGTTCTCCGACCACTTCGCGAACCGGGGCGGCCGGGGATCTCCGCCACCGGGAAGTTCGATCGACCAGCGGATCGAGGACTGGACGACGAAGGACCCGTGGATCACGGCGCCGACGAGCCGCACCGCGAAGGACAAGATGCGCGCGCTGATGAAGGCGAATCCGACCAACGGCATTGGCGGACAATTCGCGCGGTGGTCCGAACCGGTACTCGGCCGGCTCGCGCAGATCAAGGTTCCGACGCTTCTCATCGCCGGCGAGTCGGACATTCCCGACGTGCACAGTCACATGGGTGCGATACAGGCGGCGATTCCTGGCGCCAAACGCATCGTCCTGCCGCAGGCCGGACACCTGCCGCACCTCGAGATTCCACACGTGTTCAATGCGGAAGTCAGGAAGTTCCTGCCCTGAGGTGATGCCGCTTTACAGCGCTGGCGGCCCGACCCAACGCGACTGATCGACGAAGACTACGCCGTCCTTCACGACGGTCCTGACGCGATCCGGATCGAACAGCCCATCGAGCACGTCGCCCTGGTAGAGGATCAGATCCGCGCGGTCACCCACGTTCAGCGTGCCGGTGGCGCCGGCCACCAGCCGCGCGGGTGTGACGGTCGCACCGATCAACACATCGTGGGCCGGCACGCCGGCGGCACGCCACGCACGCATCTCGTGCCAGACCGCATCGATCTGAAACTGGCCCGGCGATCCCGAGTCCGACCCGATCGCCAGCGCGACACCCGTCGCCCGCAGCTGGCGGAGCTTGGCCGCCAGCGTGTCGAAGGAGCGATCGATATCGTTCTCAGCCGCCGTGGCGAAAAACTGTGTGAGCGATCGCTGAAAGACTGCGGCGAGCTCTGGTGGATAGAACTGCACATGCGTGTCGCGCTGCACGGCCGCCGGATCGCGCCGGTACGATCGATAGCGCGTGTAGTAGCCGACCGGCGGGACGAGGATGACGCGCTCCCGCTGACTGGCGAGCGCCGTGAGGATCGGCTCGGGATAGCCGGCCGCCGTCGTGCGGTTCACGTACTCGAGTGACTCGACGCCGCTTACGAGCGCCGACTCGAGATCGGCAAACGCGTCCGCGGCGGCCATGACGCGCAACCGCACGCGTCGCGCCTCATCGAGAATCGCCCGCAGGACTTCGGCCTCGAAGCGATGCATGTCGTGCAACGCGACCCAGGCGAAGCCCTGCCCGGCCATCTCCCGGACCAAGCGGCGGCCCTCGGCCGCGTCCGGCACACCGCGCATCAAGCGGGCCGACAGCGACGGGGCGCCGCCAAGAAGTCCCGGTCCACCCATGCTGAGCCGCGGCCCCGGATAACACGGAGACTCGGCGGCGTGACCGAGGCCCGGACCAGTGGCGACATCCGACAGGTGCATGCGGGCGGCGGTGACTCCGGAGGCCAGCGTCTGTCGCGACGGTGATGGCGATGACACGCTCTCGCGGCACAACGACCTCGGGAGGCAGTTGTCCGGGAAGCGTGTCGAGATGGACGTGTGCGTCGATCAGGCCGGGGAGAACCGTGGTGCCGCTGGCCTCCATGACGCGCACGCCCGGCGGCGCAGTCTGGCCAGGTCGATCGAGCCGCGCGAATCCGTCCGTCTGGTACAAGGATGTCGCGCGCCTCACCCACGCCGGCAGCGGACCAGACCCGAGCGTGTTGAATCAGCAGCGGGGATCGATCGCAGGGAGATGGCTGTTCGTCAGCGGAGACGACAGCTGCTCCACGCGTGCGGCCCGCAGGCGTTTCCAGTGAGGGACCGGCGCCGACGCCGATCGCAGGCGCAGACGGCGACTGTACCAAGAGCCCTGACAATCGCACGCCGGTTGTCTGGCTGGACGGCTCGCATGTGTGAGTCAGACGCGCCAGGCGGCATGCCGGTTCGGTCGGTCACGAATCCGTTCGTTTGCGCGTGCGCGCTCGCTTCTGCTTGGCGCTCATGTACCGATGCGCGCCCACGACAAGGTCGCGCAAGGCGTCGGGATGCACGCGAGCGAGCCGTACGAGCACACACGGATAGCCGAGGTAGTGCTCCTTCAGGTAATAGGTGTCAGGGTCTTCCGCCACGAGTGCGTCGCGGTCGGCGAAATCCATCATCACGACAAGCGTGTCCGGCTCGGCCGACTTGTTCGACGCAATGCAGACGAACATCCGGCCGCGCACCTTCAGCGCCGGCGTCCCCCACGTCGTGGTGACCTCGACATCCGGCAGCGTGCGGCCGATGGACTCGACTGGCTTGAAGCGGTTGGGGCGCGCCATGTCGCCATCCAGATTCTACGTGTGAGAGTCCAGCGGGACGGCCATGGAAGAGCCAGACCTCATCGGTGGGCCCAGGCGGCGGTCATTCCGCTCTCTGGCGCGATTGCGGCGGTCCCGCTTTGCTTCAAAGCTGCAGGAGGTTGACATGCGGTTCATGAGCTTGGCGGCAGCGGCCGCGCTGGTTCTGACCAGCGACGGGACGATGGCCTCGGGGCAGCATCTGGTCCGCATCGACGGCCATGACATCACGATGCGAGGGTGCGTCACGGCGGCGTCGGCACGACTGCAGATGCCGTTTGAAACGCTGGTGTGGAGCCGCGGCGGCATCCTCACAGCCGGCGCCGAGGCGGCGGACGTTCCAGCCGGCGCTCGCGTAGAGGAACTGGCAAGCCGGGTGTTCTATTGGATCGACGACGACGATCTCGACGAGCACGTCGGCATGAGGGTCGAGATTCGAGGCGAGCTCGAAGACCTGAAGACGGGCGAACTCGAGTTCGATTGTGACGGCGAGTTCACGGAGGTGCGACTCGAACTCGACGGCAAAGAAGAAAAGATTCGCGTGCCCTCGTCGTGGCTCGAGCGCCCGGCGGGCTCCAGACGTGATCTCGACAGAAACGATGACCGCGAGATCGAAATCGCCACGCGTAAGGTGGACCTGAAGGACGTCAAAGTTCTCTGGCCGCCGCTCCGCATTCCGGTAGGCAAGGAGAAAACTCACCAGGGGTGTCACAATAGGCGCATGCGGGTCCTGGGGGTCGTCCTGTTCGTCCTGGCGGCCGAGGTCGCGCGCCGCAGCCGGCGACCGTGCCCCCCGACCAGTTCTTCGATCCCAACGGGCGTGCGCCATCTGCTACGTCGAGCAGGGCAGCGGCTTCGCCGATTGTGCTGATGCACGGATACACGGGCACGCTCGACTCGACATTTCGTCGCCAACGGCGTCTTCGCGAATCTCGCGCCGCGTCCACCGTGTGGTCGCGATGGATTTGCGTGGGCATGGCAAGAGCGGCAAGCCGCACGATCCGGCGCGGACGGCGAGGAGATGGCGCGCGACGTGGTGCGGCTCCTCGATCACCTGAGATTCCGCGCGCGCACGTCGTGGGCTACTCTTTGGCAGCGATCATCGCCGGTCGCCTGGCCACGAAGCATCCTGATCGGCCTATCGGCGTGGCGTTTCGTGGCACAGGTGCCGATGGGCGAGATCACGCCCGAGTTCGCCGAAGTTCGCCGACGACTCCTTCACCGAGTCTCGAGAGCGGCGTGCCGTTCCGTTCACTTGCGCTCGCCCTGCAGCCGCCCGGTCGAAGCCGCCGACCGACGAAGGACATTGCAAGATGGTGGCGCCACTGGCCGGCGGCGAACGACGTGAAAGCGCTGGCGGCGTTGTGGCGCGGCTTCCGGACGCTGGCGACACCGGACACGGCGCTCGCCACCGTCCGCGCGCCGATGATCGCGCTGATTGGCAGCGAAGACGGCAACGCGGCGAACGTTCCGGCCGCTGGCCAAGGCGCATCCGCGCATCCGCGCCGTCGTGATCCCGGGCGCCCAGCACGGTGGCGAAGCCGGCGTCATGCCGGCGGCAGGAGTTCCTCGCCGCCCTGCACCAGTTCCTGGCCAGCGCCCACTGAGGCTGCAGCGGAGGACCGGCAACAAGGCGTCGCCAGTCGATGCCTTGCGTGGCGACCCGCTCGCTGAACTTCGTCCGCGTCCGAACGCGCGCGACCCGGAGAACTCGCACTGACACCTCGAGGAGAGCACGTTCTCGTCAGAGAAGACGAGGCCGCCGGCGCGCAGCTCATGGACGTGCACCAGCAGTGCGAGCGGGTCGGCTTCGTCGACATGCGCACCTCGATGCCGGCGCGTTCATCTCGAAGAACAGCCTCGTCATCCGCTCGAGTGGTGGCCGTCCCCTCGGCGGGAAAGCGGCGTGCGGCCGTCCTCATGGGGCACTTGGACGTCGTGCCGGTCGTTCCGGGCACGGAGAAGGACTGGAAGCGCAGTCCGTTCAGCGGCGACGTCGTCGACGGGGAGATCCGGGGCCGCGGAACCCTGGACGACAAGGTCAGCGTGGTGTCGATCCTCGAAGCGGTGGAAGCGCTGCTCGCGCAGGGCTTCCAGCCACGCCGGACCATTTACCTCGCTTTCGGCCACGACGAGGAGACGGGCGGCGTCCATGGGGCGGGCGGCGATCGCTCGCCTGTTGGAGTCGCGCGGCGCGGAGCCCTATGCATTCGTCCTGGACGAGGGCGGCGGGATTGTCCGAGACATGATTCCAGGAATCGCAGGTGCGGTCGCCGTCATCGGCATCGCGGAAAAGGGATATGTCGATCTGGAGTTGACGGTCGAAGGGACTGGCGGCCACTCGTCGCAGCCGCCGGTGCACACGGCGATCGGCGTTCTGTCGAGGGCGATTGCAGCGCTCGAGGCCAACCCCTCTCCGGGCCGCCTCGCCGGCACCAGCGCCGCCATGTTCGATTACCTCGCGCCCGAGATGACGTTCGGTCCACGCCTCATGTTTGCCAACTTCTGGCTCACTCGGCCGCTCGTGACGCGGTTGCTGCTCGAGGATCCGAAAGTGGCCGCCGCGCTGCGCACGACGACGGCAGCGACGATGATCAGCGGAGGCGTCAAGGCGAACGTGCTTCCGACCTCCGCGCATGGGATCGTCAACGCGCGCATTCTGCCCGGCGAAACGACGGAGCTCGGTACTGGAACGGGTCCGAACAGTCATCGACGATGATTGCGTCTCGGTCAGGATCAACGGTTCGGCCATGGACCCGTCACCGGTCTCCGATTCCGGCGGCGAGGCTTTCGGCGTGATCGCCAAGACCATTCGCCAGGTCATGGATGGAGAACCGGTGACCGTGGCGCCGTACCTGGTGATGGGAGGCACGGACGGCGAAGTACTATGCCGGGCGGTCGGCGAATGTCTTTCGTTTCCTGGCGGTGCCGCTCCCGAGGGGCGCCCTTGAACTGATCCACGGGACGAACGAGCGCATCAGCCTGGCCGGGTTCGCGACCAGCATCGCGTTCTTTCAGCAACTGGTTCGCAACACGGACGGGTTGTAACGACGCGCGGCCGCTGGTGGGCCGGCAAACGAGACTGTCTCAACACGACGGTAGGAAGGTGACACCATGGCGCCACAACCATCCGGCAACCTGGCTCGTTCCGAAGTCGACGCGGTCGTCGTCGGCGCGGGTTTCGCGGGACTGTACATGCTGCACCGCCTGCGCGGCATCGGGTGCTCCGCCGTCGCGCTCGAGAGCGCAGACGATGTCGGCGGCACGTGGTACTGGAACCGCTATCCGGGCGCGCGTTGCGACATCATGACGGTGGACTACTCCTACAGCTGGGACGCCGAGCTCGAGGCGGAGTGGCAGTGGTCCGAGAAGTACGCGACCCAGCCCGAGATTCTCCGCTACCTGCAGCACGTCGCCGACAAGCACGACCTGCGCCGAGACATCCGGTTCTCGACGCGCGTGGAGCGCGCCGCGTGGGACGACGCCAGCTCACAGTGGGTGATCCGCACGAGCGACGGCGACGAGATCCCGAGCCGCTATGTCGTGATGGCCAGCGGCTGTCTGTCGGTGCCGAAGGCGCCGACATTCCCGGCGTCGACGACTTCCAGGGCGAGGTGTATTTCACGTCGCGCTGGCCGCACGAGGGCGTCGATTTCACCGGCAAGCGGGTGGCCGTGATCGGCACGGGATCGTCGGGCATTCAGTGCATTCCGCACATCGCCGCGCAGGCGTCCGCGCTCACGGTGTTTCAGCGCACGCCCAACTTCAGCAGGCCCGCGAAGAACGGCCCGGTCCCCCAGGAAAGGCTCGACGCGTATCGGCGCGATCGCGGCGGCGTATCGCGAGGCGGCGCGACGCTCGCGGCTCGGCGTGCCTGTGCCGCAGCTGCCAGAAGGGTGCGCTGCAGGTCTCGGAGGAAGAGCGCCGCGAGCTCTTCGAGGCGCATGTGGGAATCGGGCGATCTCATTCCGCCGCTTTTCCCCGATCCCCTGCTCAACGCGGCGGCCAACGAGCTGCTCTGCGAGTTCCTGCGCGACAAGATTCGATCGATCGTGCGCGATCCTGTGACCGCCGAGGCGCTGTGTCCGAAGGACCACTTCTACGGCACGAAGCGGCCGTGCCTCGACTCGAACTACTACGAGACGTTCAACCTGCCGCATGTGCGGCTGGTCGATTTGCGGGCGACGCCGATCACCGCGATCACCGCGACGGGCATCGACACCGCCGCGCACACGTTCGAGTTCGACGCCATCGTGTTTGCGACGGGCTTTGACGCCATGACCGGGCGCGATCGTCGCCGTCGACTTCACGGGCCGCGAGGGCACGTCGCTGGCGCAGAAGTGGGCGGATGGGCCCAGGACCTATCTCGGGCTGATGACGGCCGGCTTCCCGAATCTGTTCACTGATCACCGGGCCCGGCAGCCCTTCGGTGCTCTCGAACATGGCGGTGTCGATCGAGCAGCACGTGGATTGGGTCGCCGCTGCCTGCGACACATGCGCGAGAACACTCGCTCGACAGCGTCGAACCCACGACACAGCCGAAGCGGGCTGGGTGCAGCACGTCAATGATTTCGGCGATCTGACGCTCTACCCGCGGGCGAGCTCCTGGTACACCGGCGCCAACGTGCCGGGCAAGCCGCGCGTGTTCCTGCCGTACGTCGGCGGGGTCGACACGTATCGCCGGATGTGCGACGCGGTTGTGGCAGCGGCTATCTCGGCCTCCGCTTCGATGGCCCGGATGGCGCACGGTGTAACGACGGCGTCATCTGCCGGCTGCAACCTGACGTCCAGATGCTGCTCGATATCGTCGCCGGACTCGGCCTGCCGCGCATGGAGTCGCTGATCCGCGCGAGCGCTCGCGCGTTCTCACGTGCGCTCGCGGCGACTCGGCCGCCGGGCCCGGCGGTCGGCGCCATCGCCGACGGCGTGCTACCGGGCGCCGCCGGCGATCTGGCATACCGACTGCTACCGTCCGGCAAGCGCCGGACCGCATCCGATCGTGGTGTATTTCCACGGCGGCGGCTGGGTGCTTGGCGGCGTCGACTCGGACGATCCGTTCTGTCGCGATCTCTGCGTCCGGTCCGACGCCATCGTCATCTCGGTCGACTATCGCCATGCGCCCGAGGCGCGCTTCCCCGCGGCGGTGAAGATGCGTTACGGCGGTCCAGTGGATCGCCGCGCAATGCGGAATCACTGGGCGGCGCGCCGGACCAGCTCGCCGTGTGTGGATGGAGTGCCGGCGCGAACCTCGCGCGGTCGTGTGCCAGCTCGCGCGCGACGCGGGCGACCCGCGCATCGAGGCCAGGTGCTCGTCGCGCCGGTGACCGGCTCCGACTTCACGCTGCCTTCGTATGTGGAGAACGCCGAGGGGTACGTGCTTGACGACGGCGTTGATGCGGTGGTTCTGGGATCACTACGCCGATCCGGCCGATCGCCGCGACCCACGGGCCGCGCCGCTGTATGCGAAGGACCTGTCGAACCTGCCGCCGGCGCTCGTCGTGACCTGCGAGTTCGATCCGCTGCGCGACGAAGGTGCGGCGTACGCAGACGCGCTGCAGGCCGCCGGTGTCACCGTGCGCCACCTCGCCTGCCGCGGGCAGATCCACACGTCGCTGATGGCGGTCGACATGATGGCGTCCAGCGCCGGCGCCCGGCAGGAGATCGCCGTCGCGTTGCGTCAGTTCTTGGGGGCCGGCGTGCCGGCCTGAGACGGCAAATCTGGCCAGCTCATCCGAAATATGATGGCCCGGATGTTGACTCAGGGGACGCAGAAAAAAACGCCGCTGGAACTTGAAGAAGCAATCCAGCAACTTGGAGCTTCGATCAATGTCTTTGCTGGCACCGAGAGTCTTCGCCTCAGGGTTAACACGCTGGCGAAAAATTACGATGCGACTCTGGACCTGGTCGAAGAGATACTGCTCGAGCCGCGTTGGGATCCGAAGGAATTTGATCTGGTTAAGCAAAGCACGATTAGCCAAATTCGGCAGCAACAGGCTAATCCAAACGCCATTGCCCAAAACAATTACAACCTGCTGATCTACGGAAAAGACAACATCCGATCGCGGAATATTCTGGGAACCGTCGACACGGTCAATGCGATCGCGCTTGATGACTTAAAGGCCTTCTACGCCAAGAGTGTTTCACCATCAGTAGCGCGGATGAATGTGGTTGGCTCTTTGGACCAGGCAAAAATCACCAGCTCACTCAACGAGCTCGAAAGTAGGTGGAAGAGTAAGGCAGCAGAAATACCTAACTACAAGACTCCGCCACCGCCGGCGAAATCGCAGGTGTATTTCTATGATGTTCCCGATGCGAAACAGTCGGTTATTCGTTTTGGCTATCCCGCGTTGGCTCAGACCGATAAGGACTTCTATCCCGCGGTAGTGATGAACTACATCCTTGGAGGCGGCAGCTTTGCGTCCCGGCTAACTCAGGAGTTGCGTGAGAGCAAAGGCTATACATACGGCATCAACTCCGGCTTCTCAGGCACGCACAGCCCCGGCCCGTTTACGATCGCCAGCGCGGGTGTTAGGAGTAACGTTACGCTCGAGTCGGCCCAACTGATCAAGAACATCCTCCAGGATTATTCGAAAACCTTTTCAGAGAAGGACCTCGACACGACCAAAGGCTTTCTGATTAAGAGCAATGCGAGGGCTTTTGAAACCGCCGATGCGAAGCTGGGCATGCTGGATACAATCGGCAAGTACGGTTGGAAGTACGACTATGTGAAAGACCGAGAACAGATCGTTAAAGGGATGACCGTCGAGCAGATTCGTGCACTCTCGGACAAGTATCTGAATGCTGACAAGATGATCTGGCTGGTGGTGGGAGATGCCAAGACTCAGCTTCCGCGGTTGAAAGAGTTGGGCTTTGGGGAGCCGATATTGATTAAGCCGTAGCTGGATTTGGCCACAGATGAACGCGGATAAACGCGGATCAGAAAAAGCGATCCACGAAATACACGAAATGGCACGAACAGAAAATCTTTAACGCATGGAGCAGGTAATGTCTTTGAGAGTCGTAGCGAGAATCAAAGCGAAGCCGGATGAAGTGGAAGAAGTTCGGGAGGCGCTGAGCGGCTTGGTGGCACCGACCCGCAGTGAACCCGGTTGCATCACGTATGAGTTGCTTCAAAACCAGAATGACGCGACCGACTTTACCTTCGTCGAGGAATGGGAGAGTGACTCGGCGCTTGCCAGCCACGCCGGCTCAGACCACATTAAGGCGACGCGCGCGAGGTTAGAGGGGATCGTTGAGGAGGCGCCGGATATCCGGATGTATACCCTCATCAAGTGAAAGTAACCGGGGCGTAGCCCCTCTGTTGTTTGGGCGGTTGCCGGAAGGGCAGAGCCCTTCCGCACATCAGACGGCGGAGCCCGTTTCGTCGCGCAAACTAACAGTTTCGTTGCGCTTCGCCCTTGCGGGCGGGACGCCCGCGCTCCCAGTATTAAGTCGCTCGCTACAACGATATTGAAAGGCGGCCAAAGCACGCACTAACAGTTGCGTTACTACATGTGACCTGGGATGTCATCGTTATTGGTGTGGGTGGGATGGGAAGCGCGGTGGGATATCAGCTTGCGTCGCGCGGTTGTAAAGTTTTAGCCCTCGAACAGCACAACATTCCTCACGATCTCGGTTCCTCGCATGGCGTTAACAGAATGATCAGGCTCGCATATGCCGAAGATTCCCGGTATGTGCCGCTGCTGCGGCGTTCGTATCGACTCTGGCGCGAGCTCGGAAAAAGAGCGAGAGAGCAGTTGCTCTTCATCACTGGTGGTGTTGATGCGGGAACCGAGAAGAGTTGGATCGTGCAAGGCAGTTTAAGGTCGTGCGTCGAACATAACCTCAAGTTCGAGCTCCTCACTTCGGGTGACCTTCACAAGCGTTTTCCCGGGTTTCGTTTACCGGAGTCAATGGTGGCTGTTTATCAGCCGCAAGGCGGTTTTGTGCTTTCTGAGCGATCTATTGTGGTTCACGTTTCGTTGGCGCTGGACCTCGGTGCGGAGATTCATGCGCGAGAAAGGGTTTTGCGATGGGAAGTTCGTCGCGGCAAAGTGGTGGTGCAGACGGACAGGGGAAAGTACTCGGCATCGAAATTAGTGATTACGGCAGGAGCGTGGGCCGGCGACGTTATCAGATCCTTGAGAGGTGTGGTGAAGGCGGAGCGGCAAGTGTTGCTTTGGGTACAACCGAAGCGTCCGGAGTTGTTTCGCATGGGGGCCTTTCCGGTTTTTTACATGCAGCACGGAAAGGAGAAGTACTACGGATTACCAGCTTATGGGGTTCCTGGATTCAAGTTTGGGAAGTATAACCACTTCAAGGAGCAGGTTGATCCGGACAGGATGGACCGGGAATGTCATCCGAAGGACGAGAAAGTTCTTCGTGCTGGGATTCGTAAGTTTTTTCCCGACGCTGATGGTCCAACAATAGCAATGAAGACTTGTCTCTTCGAGAATACGAGTGATGAACACTTCATACTCGATCAACACCCGGAGTATCCGCAGGTTTCGATCGCGGCCGGCTTTTCCGGGCATGGGTTTAAGTTTTGTCCTGTGGTTGGTGAGATCATGGCCGACCTCGCTTTGGAAGGTGGATCAAAGTTGTTTGATTTGAGTTTATTTAAGCTGGATCGATTCAAGAAAATGTAAAAACTGAGAGTGGCCTTGCCTCAAAGGTCGATTCGCTCTAACGGAAGCGACAACGCCGGTGGGTCGAGAAATTCAGAACCGGGAGCGCAGCGACCGGGTGGCGTTGAATTAACTCGCCCCCCGCGCTGAAAACTCCTCGTTCCCACCGCTGTTCTTAGATTTGTGATCAGCATCAATGAGTGTCGTTCAACGCGACCCGGTCGCTGCGCTCCCGGTTCCGAATTTGCTGACCCACACGGCAATGTATCCACAACTGCCGTTGGTGGACTGCTTAGTTATTATTCGTAGGCGTCGCAGGTGTCTAAGGTTTGTTGATGGCTTTTTCCACAACGGGTGGTCGGGCCTTTAGTTCAACCAGAATTACTTCTAATGGTCCCTTACCAATGTTTTCAGGTTGATGAGTAACTGCCGGCGTCCAGAGCACTTCTCCAGCCTTGCGAGTCATTTCCTCAGTCTTGCCATCGGGGAAAGTGAACTTACCATTGACATCTGCGAGAAAGATCGCGACCGCGTCCGGGTGTTGGTGCATGATCGACTTCTCGCCTGGAGCAACCTTGACGCGCAGCACGCGCACCTGATCATTCTCAAATTCCACTTTGTAATGATTCGAATCAACTTTCACCGGATCCTGGGCCATGGAGGCTACGGCGAAAGTCACGATGAAGAGAGCAGAGGTTAGTACTTTCAACATTTTGGAAGACTCCTTTCGGGAATGTTAACGAGCGGGCGGGTTGTATCTCAGAAATAGTTACGAGTCAAGGTAGGAAAGGTTGGCTTCACGACCCATCCGCTACCGCGGGGGGTACTAACCTCGCATCCAACTTAAGAGTCCAGCCGGCACTCAAAGGCTCGAGTGATGCCCGGGTTGATATTCGTCTCTACCTTTCGCACCAAAGAAAAACCACAATCCGTAAATTCCCAAAGCTGTTCCGAGTGGAATCATTGGCAGAGCGAGGATCGATGCGATGATTCCCCAGAATCGTGCCTTTGGCTTTTGCTTGAATAGCTTCCAACTCGCCAGGGCTGGCGGTAAGACGCAGACAAGTCCCAACCCGCCATAAAAGATGACAGTGAACACAGCACCCAGAATTCCGATGCCTGCTTGATTGGCGTCTCCGGTTTCGGCTGCCATGGTAATTCCGAGAGCTACGAATACGCCGACGGTAACGAGGACTAATAGTAGGAATGTAAAGAAGTAAATTGCTGCAAAGGCCGTGAAGCCTATGGCGAGAATCTTGGTGTGATCGGCGGAAGTCATCTAGGGAGTAGTCAGTAGACAGTAATCAGTAGTCAGTAATCAGTAGTCAGTAGACAGTAGACAGTAGTCAGTAGACAGTAGACACAGTAGTCAGTAGTCAGTAGACAGTAGTCAGTAGACCGATTATTAAATCAAAGACAAACGATGATCCACGAAATAACACGAAATAGCACCAACCAAACCCATATATTTCTCAGCAGCAAGAAATTCTCGCGAAATAGGGAGCAGTCATTTAACCACTACAGATCATCATAATCCCTGGTTTGTGAGCACTTTTGCGGAGCGCGCGGCCCAGTCGCCCGCTGCGCTGGTCGTGATCTACTTCGTGTAGATTGGATCACGACCGCTGCGCTTGCCTTGTGGCGTTCGACCGTACAAGATCGAACATTCGTAAAAGTACACAGGAGACAGTACACAGTAGTCAGGAGACAGTCAGGAGTTAGGAGTCTGGAGAGACCGATCAACACCTGTGGCGCCGATCAGAAATTATGAAATGAGAAGACTTCTTTTTAGTCTCATACTTGTCTCCATGCTTGCCGCCGCCTGCGGGGGTGACCGAAGCAGAACCGCTTCGGTGCCGTCCAATTCGGCGACCGCTGGGTACGAGGTGGTAAATACCTGGCCCCACTCAAGGGATGCGTATACACAAGGCCTAATCTTCCACGAAGGAAAATTAATCGAGAGCACCGGACGGGAAGGCAAGTCGAGCGTTAGACGGGTTGATTTGGAAACTGGCGACGTCTTGCAGAAGGTCAGCCTTCCGTTCGAGTATTTCGGCGAAGGGCTAACTCTTCTCAATGGAAAGCTCTACCAGCTGACCTGGCAACATCAAAAGGGATTTATCTACGACCCGGTAACGTTTCAAAAAGTTGGCGAGTTTAACTACCACGGCGAGGGTTGGGGCCTAACGCACGATGGTCAGTTTCTGATTTTGAGCGACGGCACCAATCGCTTACGGTTCATTGATCCCGACGACTTTTCAAGTTAAGAAAATCATAACTGTCACGGATCGCGGAGCACTCTGTGAATCGACTTAACGAGCTGGAATATGCCAAGGGCGAGATCCTGGCGAACGTGTGGGGTGCAGATAAAATTGCGCGTATAGATCCAAACTCCGGACAAGTGTTGGGTTGGATTGACTTGACCGGACTCCTGAGTAAGGGCGAGGTCAGTGATGGAGATGCGGTCTTGAATGGAATTGCTTATGACGAAGCAAGCGGGCGTTTGGTCGTAACCGGAAAATTGTGGCCCAAGCTTTTCGAAATACGTTTGAAGTGACGACGGACGACCGGGGACGGACGACCGGCGACAGCGCTGGTCGTCCGTCACCCGTCTTCCGTCTTCCGTCGGTTTGACATGACTTTTGATACTTACTTTCGCGGGTCTTCTTACGCAACGATTGTCAGCGCGATGCTGGTACTGTTGCTTGCCGGAGGTCTACACATCGGGCTGGCCATAGCGTTTGCCGTGATAGCTGTGCTTGCCTGGAAAATTGAAGGCACTAAATGGCAACTATCAGAACGCACTGGGCTGCTCGTCGTGCTGCTTTCTGTTCCGCTCTTCATTATCGACTGGCAACTTCAGAAAGCCACAGGTGAGCCGACCGGCCGGTTCGGCGTCA
Organism: Blastocatellia bacterium; assembly: GCA_963786645.1. GTDB lineage: Bacteria > Acidobacteriota > Blastocatellia > Pyrinomonadales > Pyrinomonadaceae > PSRF01. The sequence goes on along the minus strand of CAWAZW010000007.1, from coordinate 68,460 downwards.
CCGCACTGGCCCATCTGATCATCTTTTTGGCCGCCGTCAAACTGTTGCAGGTCAAGAAAGATCGAGACTGGGTTTTTCTTTACCTCATCTCTTTCTTCGAAGTTTTACTCGCGGCGGGATTGAGTTTTAGTCCGGTGTTTCTCGGCACGTTGACTCTTTACCTTCTCTGCGGACTCTCTACCATCATTGCGTTTGAGATCCACAAGGGTAAGCGATCGATAGCTGTGAGCGAGACGCGTTTACTGGTGCCCCCCGACTCGCGCATCTTCAACGTTTCACGCCCTCGAAACAGACGCCAGGTCGAAGCTACTCGGTTGCCCTGGGTTGCGTTTACGCTGATGCTCCTCATCTTTGTACTCGCTCTTCCGCTCTTTCTCGTCGCACCTCGATCCGGCGCTGCGGCGTTTCTGCGCGGCGGGTCCGGCCTATCGAACTTTATTGGATTTTCCGAAAGCGTAAATCTCGGTGAGATCGGAACACTCAAGCGAGACAATTCGGTAGTCATGCATGTTCGGGTCGAAGGCAGTCAGACCCCTCGAAGCATCAGATGGCGAGGCGTCGCACTCGACGAATTCACCGGTCGCGGCTGGCGGAAGTCTCCGGCAGCACGACGCAGTGAACAAAAAACTAACGAGCGCGGACTATTCCAACTCGGCACCACCGAATCGCTTAATCGCCTGACGGCGCAAACAGTCTTTCTGGAGCCAATTGAGTCGCCGGTGCTATTTGCAGCAACACGGCCCGTTGCTCTTCAGGGTGACTTTCCGTCCGTGCGCGTGGATGCGGAAGGCTCGGTACAGAGTCGGAAACTGGGATTTGAAAGGTTGATGTACAAAGCGCTGTCCGACATGACGGAGCCGGACGCCGCTTTGTTACAACGTGATCGCCAGCCGTATTCCATCGCATTTGAACGTTATTTGCAGTTGCCCGACTCACTTGATCCGAGAATTGCGGCAAGGGCCAACGCAATGATCGTCAATGAAAATGCTCGCAACCGGTACGACATCGCGAAGGCCATCGAAACTCAGTTACAGGAGGAATATGGCTACAGCTTGCAGATGAAGGCGACGGGTCCGGACCCGCTCGCGGACTTTCTGTTCAATGTACAGGCCGGCCATTGTGAGTATTTTTCGACGGCGATGGCCGTGATGCTGAGGACGCGTGGAATAGCAGCGCGCGTTGTGAATGGGTTTCTGCCTGGCGAATACAACGAAGCCGCCGACGCCTACACGGTCCGGCAAAGCGATGCGCATTCATGGGTTGAGGTTTACTTCCCGGAAAGTCGTTCATGGGTAACATTCGATCCCACGCCGGCGGAGGGACGAACGGAGCCGGTCAGTACGGGGATCGCGGCTCAATTTGGGAAGTATGCTGCTGCGTTGGAACTGTTGTGGTTCCAATACGTCGTTGGTTACGACAAACAGGAGCAGCGCTCGCTCGCGACATATCTGAACAATCAGCTATCCGAGTTTCGTCGCGCGCTTTCGATGATGCTGGTTGCCGCCCGGCGGACCCTAACATCGCAGCCGGCGGCGATCGCTGTGCTGGTCGTGGTCGTGGTGGCCATACCGTTGCTGTTGTTCACGTTCACGCGTGTGCGTCGCTTCGGTTGGCGGCGGGCTTTGCGAATGGAAAGCAAATCCATTGTAAATGGGCGGTCGGCCGTTGTGTTCTACGAACGCATGACGCAATTGCTGGAACAGCGTGGGCTGCAAAGGGATGCGTTTCTGACTCCGTTGGAGTTTGCCGGCGCGACCAACCTGAATCCTGCCATATCTGTTACCCACGCCTACAATCGCGTGCGTTTCGGCGGCCAGCAACTTTCCGCGCGAGAGCTGAAAGAGATCGAAGAAGCATTGAAGCAGTTAGAGGAGGATGGGCAGGCCCGAAGGGCCGCCAGTTAATAGCCACGGCCGTAAGGCCGTGGATCAGGAAGCAAAGATATCGAGGCGCGAAGCGCCGGCAGTTATCTAAAAGGTAGCGTTGGGTATTCACTGCCGGTCCTTCGGACTTTGGGTGCTCACGATGCTACCCACGGCCTTACGGCCGTGGCTATTAACTGACGGCCCTTCGGGCCTAATTAACATTATGCACGTGGGCCATGTAGTCTTTCGATTTACTATTTACCATTCACTATTCACGATTTACTAATTTATGAAAAAAGTTGGATTTATCAGTCTTGGTTGCCCCAAGAATCTCGTCGACAGCGAAGTGATGATGGGACAGCTCAAGCAGAACGGTTACCAGATTACCGCGGACGCTTCAGAGGCCGACACGGTGGTTGTAAACACGTGTGGCTTTATTGATTCCGCAAAAAAGGAATCGATCGAAGCCATTCTCGAAGCAGCCAAACTCAAGAGCGGCGGGAACGCTACGCGTTTGGTTGTTGCCGGCTGTTTAGTTGAACGCTACCGCGATGAATTGAAAGCTGAGATGCCGGAGGTCGATGCCTTCATCGGTACGAGCCAAATAAACGACATCCTCACCGTTTGCGATCCAGCGATTAACACCCGTTCGCTCCCGGTATTGCCGCTGGGAAATCAGAGCGCAACTTACCTCTATGACGAATCGACGCCGCGTGTACTCGCGACACCGAGTCATTATGCCTTCGTAAAAATTGCAGAGGGCTGCGACCGGCCGTGTGGTTTCTGTTTCATTCCGCAAATGCGCGGGCATTTCAGAAGTCGTAGGTTTGGATCGATCGTCGCCGAGGCGCATCAGCTTGCCGAAGAAGGCGTCAAGGAATTGGTTCTGGTGGCGCAGGACTCGTCACGCTACGGTGAGGACCTCGGAAAGCAGGACGCCCTTGCGCAATTGCTGCGAGAGTTATCACACACGAACGGCATCGAGTGGGTGCGTGTGATGTACACATATCCGACTCATATCAGCGATGCTTTTCTCGATGTGATGGCTGAAGAGCCAAAGGCAGTGAAGTATCTGGATATGCCTTTGCAACATGCGTCGCAAAATGTTTTGAAGCTAATGAAACGTGGCGGCAATCGCGCCAGCCTGGAGCGCTTGATTCAACGCGTGCGCGCCCGTGTGCCCGGCATCGGTATTCGCACAACCTTCATTACTGGTTTTCCTGGCGAGACCGAAGAAGACTTTGAAGAGTTGCTGGCTTTTGTGCGCGAAGTTAAATTCGATCGCGTTGGGGTTTTTACTTACTCCGATGAAGAGGGAACTGCAGCCTATGAACTCGGCGGTAAGGTTGATCCCAAGATTGCGAGACGGCGCCAGGCGCGTCTAATGAAAGAACAGGCAAAGATTTCGCGCTTGAAGAATAAAGCGAGAGTCGGCGAAACCGTGCGCGTGCTCTTCGAAGGCGAAGCGTCGGAAAGCGAGCTACTGTGGCAGGGACGATTGGAGACTCAAGCTCCCGACATCGACGGTTGCGTCTTAATCAACGATGTGCCCGAGGGTTTCGATCCAATTCCCGGACGCCTTGTGGATGTAGTTATTACGGAAGCTCACGAGCACGACCTGGTCGGACACGTAGTCACTGCCTAAACCTCAAACTAAAACTTCACAAACTCAAACTTCAATCTGAGGCCGCGACGCGTGCTGTTGTAGAAGGTACCAAAGTCGGGACTGTCGAGATTGTTTTGCACGTCGCGAGGGTTCCAGTGGCTGGTGAAGTTAAAGAGCTTGACGCCGAAACGGCCGGGAAACTTGCGCCCCTGGAACTTCGATGGAATAAATCCCCACTGTGGAAGTTTGACTGTCAGGCCCTTGGTGATTTGGAGATCGAGGGCAAAGAAAGCAGGAAAGCGTCCACCGCGATTTCGCGCTCCCACAAAATCCTGGTTTTCATTGATCAAAGAAAACGGGAACCCGGTACGCCAATCCATTACCGGGGACACAGTGATCTGTTTGGGTAGTCCTATGTCTCCCCAAAACAGAAGACGGTTGGGAGCGTCGAAAGGCTGCAGCGATCTTTCATTGGGCCGGATTATTGGATTGCGCGCGTTGCCGAAATAGCTGTTGAAGTCGTTCAAATCTCCCGTCGCGCGCGAGCGTACATAGGCGAGATAGATGTGCCGCTTCTCTTGCAGGCGATAACGCGTCGTGAACTGAAACTCACGATAACGTGACTCGCCGTCGTTTCTTAGTAATAACCTGCCATCAGATTCTGGCGACAGAATGAAATCGCGATGCGATCGCCGATCCTCATAACCCACGCGCAGAAGGAAGTTTTGAACCTGGTGGTCGACCTGTAAGTTCCAGGCAGTGCTGTACGGATTGCGATAGTCAGGATTGGCCAGAACATTATCAAACACCCTCGGACCATCGATTGCTGCAGGGCCAGCAAATGTGGTCACGACAAATCGCTGGTACTGATCAAAGACGCCTACGTTAATCGGAATCTTGTCGTAGAAGAGACCGACGCCCCCGCGAAACACGGTGCGCTCGTTGTTAAACGGAAGCAGAGCAAAGCCTAAACGCGGCGCGAAATTATTTTCTTTGCCAATACCATCCCGGTCATAACGCAAGCCCAAATCCAGCGTAAGGCGCCCGCTCCAGTTCCACTTGTCCTGAACGAACGCGGCATACTCGTTGTTGTTTCGCTTCAGGTCACCGGCCCCGGCGAACTCGATTAATTGCCTCAGCGTTCCGTTTGCGCGAACTATCCTTACGGGCGCCGAAACGTCAGTTCCTTTGAAAGTGGTGCGACTCAAGTTCACGCCAAACCGCAGGGAATGTCGTCCATGAAACTCTTTCTCCGGCAAACTGAAAAGCTCGAGCCATTCGTAGCGCCGGCTATCGCGGGACTGGCGGTCAAACCAGCCTCCAGAGCGACGCTGTGGAGCAATCACAAAGGGCGCGCCGCTATTACCAAAAATATCGACGTCAAACTGTTTGACGCTGAAGCTGGACTGGAGCAGCGCTCCGCCGGGAAGAGTTGCTTGCTCGTTCGCGGCAAAGAACCAGCCACGTTGATGAAGGTTGGCGGCCGATTCAAGTGGCGTGAAGGTGTTGAGATTGAACGCATCCCGCTTTTGTGGAAACAGCGAGAAGCTGACTGTCAGCCGATTGGCGCTGTTAAGGTTGAAATCAAAACGCGTGAAAGAATCAAAACTTTCGAGTTTGCTGTCGCGTTGAGCAGCGGGTAAGCTCGGGACCTCTGTGCGAACGAATCGGTATTCGAAGCTTTGAAAGAAGAAAATCTTGTCTTTTACCAACGGTCCACCTACGGCAATTCGAGGTGTGGCGGACTGCACGCCGTATATCTTGCCGTCACGCAATCGCGGCCGGACCAATACGTTGGTGATCAGGTATCTCCACTGGTTGCTTCCCGATCGCAGTCTCAATGCTCGTAACCGCTCCGGTGAACCGGCCGTACTCCGCGGAAAAAGGATTTGAGAAAACCTGAACTGATTCGACGGCTTCAAGGGGCAGATCTATCGCGGGATTACCCGTCACTGGATCCGTCACGTTGAGGCTGGAGACGAGCACTCCGCTTTGGTCAGGGCGAGTGCCTTTGATATTCAGTGACCCATCAGCGCTTCGCAATACACCCGGCAGAAGCGGCAGGGCATCCTGAAACTTTTCGTTGACCAGCGGGACATTGCGCAGCGTCGTTGATGAGAGGTTCCCCGCGACCGTCGATTCACTGGTGTTAATCCGGTCTTCGTCCTGAGTCACGGTAACGCTCTCACGCACTGTGCCTGGCTTTAAGAAGATATCTAATTGAATAGTTGCATCGATGGGAACGATTACATCTTGCTCGAACGTTTCAAAACCGGGTCGAGTGACGGTCAGTTTATAGTCACCGGCTAGCAGACCATTAAAGGAATAGTTGCCCTCTTCGTCACTTATGGCCTCCAGCTTTTTGTCGCGTAACACTGGCCCACTGAGAACGGCAACTACGCCCGGCACACGCTCGCGTCTTTCGTCTGACACGGCTACGACCGTCCCTCGAATGCGCGCGGCGGCTTGCGTCATGTTGGCAAACACTATCGTTGGCGAGAGGAAAAGCAGACAAGCAAGAGTGGCGATTAAAAGGTTTGGAAGTGCCAAAGCAGACGACGAAAAGGGCGTCAAATTTCTGACGGCTACAGGCCCTGAGGTTGGCTTGTTCATTGCACTGCCGTAACGTGCTTGGCTCTAATTCGCATGAGTCAACCTGCAACAAGACTCCGCTAGGAGATTAGCGCTTTTGGTAGTTAAGGTAGGGAGCTGTCTCGTAGAATAGGCGCAAGTCAGCCGAAAGACAATCATTAGTTGTTTGAGCCGAATGTGTCTGGTAAGGATCGTGAAAGAGGCGAATCGCGGCTTTGCCGCGTCCCGTGTGGTAAGGCTCGGCCTTACCGGCAGTGGTTTCTCAACTACTTCGCCTAGGCTAACCCTCGGCGAAGGTGTAAGTAGTTTATGACGGGCCTTTCCGCACAGAATGCGGCAGCCCAGCGGACGAGTTCGCATGGTAATCAAAGAATCCAGCGATGAATTGAATCCGACGGTCATGACCACCAAGTCTGCGGTGGCTAAACCTCGGCCGGCTCTGTCATTCAAAGACTATCTGGCTTTGGCGATCGCAACCTGCGGGGTCGGTTATCTTCCGTTAGCGCCGGGGACCTGGGGGTCGCTTGTTGGGGTGGGCGTCTATGTATTGGTTCGTGGTGCGCTATTGCAGGCACTGTCAGGCGCAGCGCTGGAATTCAGACTTAACCTCTTCCACCTGTTCTACGCGATAATTGCGGTCGAGCTGGTTGTGGCGGTTGTAATAACTTTGGCTGGCGTCTGGGCTGGTTCGCGAACAGAAAGGCTCTCGGGAAAGAAAGACCCGGGCAAAGTTGTTATCGACGAGGTCGCCGGGCAGTTCATCGCTTTGATTTCTGTGCCATTCGTAGTCGAACCCGCATGGTGGTCCTTAATTCTCGCGTTCGCATTGTTCCGGTTTTTCGACATTGTTAAGCCATACCCGGCGCGTAAACTCGAATCGTTGACAGGCGGGTTAGGCATCATGGCAGACGATGTGATCGCGGGAGTCTACACAGCGGTTGTAGTAGCCGTTATTGTCTCTGTGCGCTGGTTTATCTAGGAGGAACAATTATGCCGGATTCAAACGAAGGCAAGACCGTCGGTAAGGAGAACGATAACCGGAAGAATTTGGACGACCGAATGTCTGAAGCGACGAGCGATGAGACCCTGAGTGAAATCGAGGACAGCGAGAAGGCCACCTCTTCATCTGACACCGGCCGTGATCCTGGCCCATCACCTGATGGATCTCTCGACGAGAGTGACGAGCTTAAAAATGCAGATCCGATGTAAGGGAAATAGTTTCGAGTTCAGAGTTTTAAGTTCAGAGTACAAGCTTTTGCTTGCATGACTTTAGTAAGAGCAAACTAAAGTTTGTACTCTAACTTCCAACTCCAAACTTTGAACTTGAAACTCGAAACTGTTTTCACTCCGCAGGCATCTGCGAGATCTGCCACGCGATAAACGCGATGAAAGCAGAGCATAAAACCAAGGATTACCAGCACCACCGGCTCCATCCCTAACAGGCCCTTGCTCTCCGAACCCTCCATCATCTCTCTTGGCACCTGCAGGTTATTCCGATCGATTACGATCGCGCCGGACTCCTGGCTTACGCCTCCAACGCTCTGCTTCTGATCGATGGCAATGGCTTTGCCTTGTTCCTCCAAAGGCGCCAGTCGCGCCGCCAGACGCGCGGTGTCGCCCTTGCGTCGCTTTACACGATGTTGAAAGAGATGCCTTAGCCCGTTGCTCATATCCATTCCACTTTCTTCAAATACCAATACAGCGCCAGTCCGACAGCGACCATCGACAGCAGCGCGTAAACATATCCGTAACGCCATTTCAATTCAGGCATTAACGTCAAAATTCATCCCGTAGATGCCGGCCACCAAGCGTCACTGACATTAGTATGGTGGAGATCGAAGTCAGCCGCTTCATGATCTTGTTCATGCGGTTGCCCGAGACAGACAGATACGCATCCATCGTGGAGCTCAGCATGTCGCGAAGCGTGTCGATCGTGTCGGCGACTCGAATCAGGTGGTCAAAAACGTCCTGGAAATAAACGTGAATCTCGCGCGGAAAGATAGGCTGTTCGCGGCGCAGCATAATGTTGAAAACGTCGCGGAGTGGAGTGATCGATCGGCGCAGGTAAAGCAGCTTCTTCTTAACTGAGAAAATCTCTTCGATAACTTCGGCCCGCCACTCACCGAAGATTGAGTCCTCCAGATCGTCCATACGTTCGCTGACGATATCGAGCAGGGGAAGATAGTCGTCGACAATCGCGTCAATCAACAGGTACGCGATCAACCCGCGCCCTGTTCGGCGCGGTCCATCCACTCCCGCCACAATCGGGCTGCCGTGTCGATCGCCCTGATCGGACGGCTGTGGACCGTGACGAGGTAGTTCTTGCCGAGAAAGATGTTGAGCTCGCGCAACTCGAGCCGATCATCGGGACCGGCTAGCTGCGCTTCATAAAGCACGATGAAGTAGTAGCCCGCGTACTCCTCAATCTTTGGCCGCTGATGTTCAGTGCGACAGTCTTCGATCGAGAGATGGTGAAACCCAAACTCTTCGGCGAGTTCTTCGAAGTCCCGGCTGGTGGGGTCGCTAACGTCGGCCCAGACCACGTTCCCCTCCACCAGCCGCAACTCGCTGATGTCCGCAGCCAGGCAGTTTTCGGTGATCGTCTTTGAATCAGTGTTAAGGCAGACGGTGCGAATCATTCTTAAAACTTCCTTATGGGGGTCAAAGCCGCGCAGAGTTTAACATCGGCCCTGCGAAATCGAACGCCCCTTTTTCGTGTTGTTTCGTGTAATTCGTGGATAGTTTTTTGTCGGTGGTAAAAGAACGATCCACGAATTACACGAAACAACACGAAATGGCAAGAGTCGTTCACGCCTGACCTGCGCCTCCATACAAAAACCGTTATAATCCGCAGCTTCATGAATCAACACAAAATACTCGTTAGTGATGAAGTGAGCGACAGCGGTCTGCGTCCTCTGCGCGACGCCGGATTTTCGGTTGAGAAACGCACTGGTTTAACCCCGTCCGAATTACGCGAGGCTTTACTAGATTGCGCCGGCCTGGTCGTCCGTAGTGAAACTAAAGTCACCGGGGACGTGATGGACCATGCGCCGCAATTGCGCGTCGTGGGTCGCGCCGGCGTGGGCGTAGACAACATAGAAGTTCCTGCCGCCACTGAGCGCGGCATAGTCGTAATGAATGCGCCCGACGGCAATACGATTACCACGGCCGAGCACACTATCGCTCTGCTGATTGCTCTGGCGCGGCGCGTGCCCCAGGCGAACAGCAGTCTTAAAGCCGGCCATTGGGATCGCAAGTCGTTCATTGGAGTTGAGCTGCAGGGCAAGACCCTGGGCGTGGTTGGGATGGGGCGAATAGGAAGAGCTGTGTCGGCCCGTGCACGCGCGTTTGGCATGGCCATCGTCGCGTTTGATCCATTCCTTGCGCCCGAACAAGCTCGCGATTGGGACGTGGAGTTGGCGCCGCTTAACGAGGTCCTTTCGCGCGCCGACTTCTTAACGATTCATACGCCGCTCACCGAAGAGACACGCGGGATAATCGATCGAGACGCTTTTGCGTTAATGAAGAAAGGCGTGCGCGTAATCAACTGCGCGCGCGGAGGCTTGGTTGACGAAGAAGCGCTTTACGAAGCGATCAAATCAGGAACAGTCGCCGGAGCTGCTCTTGATGTCTTCGTTAAAGAGCCACCGGCTGCCGATCATCCGTTGCTCTCGCTGGATGAAGTGGTTGTCACTCCGCACCTCGGCGCTTCCACCACTGAAGCTCAGGAAGGCGTTGCCTTCACCGTGGCTGAACAGATGCGCGACTATCTGTTGACCGGGGCTTTGCGCGGAGCAGTAAACGTTCCCGCGCTCGGCGCGAAAGAATTGGTCGCGTTGACGCCCTACATTGAATTGTCTGAAAAGTTGGGTCGCTTCCAAGCGCAACTAGCCGAAGGTCCGGTAAAGGAAGTGAAACTCGAATTCTCAGGCGAGCTGGCAGATTTGAATGCGGCACCTGTAACGCGAGCGTTTCTTGCCGGATTGCTGCGCGATGTCAGCGCGAGAGTAAACGCAGTGAACGCGCTCCTGATCGCTGAAGAACGCGGGATAAAAGTGACGACGAGTTATTCTCGCGGAGGTTCCGACTTTGTGCCGGCGATTCGCACAACTGTGATGGGTCACGACGGTGAACGATCAGTTGCGGGGACAATATTTGGGTTTGGCGAACAGAAGCGTGAAGGTCGTATTACCGAGATCGATGGATTTCACATCGAAGCCGTTCCGCACGGTCACATGGTTGTCATGCACAATCGCGACGTGCCGGGCGTGATTGGACGCGTGGGCACCATATTCGGTGAGCGCGGAGTGAACATCAGCCGCTTTCACCTCGGCCGGCGCGAACGGGGCGGGGAAGCGATGGCAGTGATCGAAGTTGACGCGGCTGTCGATAAAGAAACCTTTCAAATACTACGCTCAACCGAGCACGTGTTAACCGCACGCGCAATCGACCTCGCATCGTGATCCGCCTCCTGACAGCATGAGGTTTGCGACCACCGGACTGAAGCCCGTTGTTAATGAGACGGTTGCGGATACCGGAGTGTCGGAGTTAGAGTTTGCACACCGGAGCGCGACATAAGCTCATGTTTTTATCGCCCCTCAAAATTCTGGAATCCACGCTTGTCCTGGTTCTTCTGCTGCCGGCGTTCGGCAGTTCGGTCGCGTTTGGCCAACAACAAGATCGGAACAGCGTTAGGCTTGAGGTCCCGCGCGTTACGCTCCTGGTATCCCCAACTTCCATTGCGCCCGGTCAGCGGTTGAGGTTGGTCGCCCACCTCTCGTCCGGTTACCCCAACATAAGATTTCGATTTGCGTTTGGAGATGGAACTCAGAGCCAATGGCAAACGAGCACTGTAACCACTCACACGTACCAGGCGGCAGGAAACTACTTACCTTTCGTTGATATCGGAATGGCTACTGGCGCGGGAGTAACGCGCTTGGGTGGAAGCCCGCGAAGGCCGATACGGGTAACCGCGACATTGCTTAGCTCAGACCCGACCAACCGCGACTTTCGTCAGCCAGCAAGCTCGCGTCGTTCGGCAAAAAAGGGCCGAGCTGATGCGTCGAATTCAACGAGCAAAACGTTGGTCAAAGAATCCGAAACCCCACCAGAGGCAGTCGCACCGCCACCCTCGAGTCCGGAGATTGCCGCTTCGTCGCCGATTCCGGGAAGCGCGCTACCATTCCCAACACCGTCGCCAACTTTGTCCTCCAGCCTGGACTCTCCCGAAACTTCCCATTCGGCAGTCTCAACTGAACGGGGGAGCGGCGACTGGTGGAAGTATCTGTTGATCGCGCTGCCCGTCGTGCTACTTGCTTTCGTGGTGGGAAAGAGATACCTGGCGCCTGGTCCAACTATTCGCACGGTTCGCGATCCTGGAACCGCGAGTGTGACCGATGCCACGCGATTAATACTCGACTCGCGAGCCGACCAGCGCTCGAACGTATTGCATGGTGAACACCTCGTCTCAACAGATGACGGCAGCCTCGTGAAGAATGTAAGGAGTGAAAATGTCTGAGACAGTGGTTACTGTTCGCGACGTTTTTGAGCTCCCCAAACCGGGTTCCGCCGAGGAGTCTTCGCCGCGATGGCAGACGTTGCGTCAGTGGATGAGTGAAGACGTAAAGGGCGTGAAGGCGGCGGTCGTGCCGGACGTAACTGCGAAGATTGCAGAACTTCTAGAGGTACCTATAGCTGACATTTTTGTATCGTCCTGGAAAAAGACGGACGTGCTGAAAGAGCTGCTGGAGGAATCACGCAAGACGCCTGACGCGTTAATGAACGTGGATCTGGCAGAGCATACGATTATCAGCAAACATCAGCCCCACATTGAGATTAAAACTAAGAAGGCTCCACTAAAAAAGATTGAATTTACGTTGCAGTTGCTGTTTAAGCTGAAAGGTTTTCGCTTACGAATTCAAAATGGCGCGATTAGAGAAATGCAGACCGGACCATGCGAAGGGAAAGGGACACTTCAATATCAAGGTCTGGCAATAGCCGAAAAACAGCTAGCGCCAATCAAGTTGCCGGCTACTGTAGCTCTCGAAGGATCCGGCAAACCTGGTGATAGCAAACCACCGAGCGAGAAAACCCCTGCGCCTGTCGACGGCGACAAGGCGTATAAACTAACCCCACCAAAGCCGCCAAAAACGAGTGCGCCGCCGCAGCAGGCAAACACGCCTGTTTTGGAAACACCAAAACTAACTCCGCCAATTAAGGTCAATGCAGAGATCACCGAACCGGTTCAGGATGCAAAGATCGATGAACGGCGAGATGAACTCCCGAAGGTGCACGAAGAGGAAGAACGCGAAGTGTTCGTTTTATAGAGGACAGCGGGCGTAGTGGCAGCGCGGGCGTCCCGCCCGCAATGATCGCGAAGCGAAAAAAACTTGCACCAAGTTTTTGTTTGCATTCCTTACAGTCAAAATGATGCCACGCAGCACGTCAACTGAGACTTAGAATTAAGCATCAAATACGAGTACGTCAGCGCAGACCTCACATTAATTAACCAGGTTTCAAGTCGAGAATAATGACGCGTTTTAAAATTCATTTTGTGGTGGCGATTTTGTTGGTGGCAGTTGTTGCTGGAGGGTTGTTCAGCATCGCTACGAGCCGCGGCTATTCGCAGGCGAGGGGTAAGTCAGACGCGGTCGGCGTGACGCGAACTGCATCAGTCAAACGCGCACCCGCAACATATGGGCCGGCGGCTACGCGTAACTCCACACTTCTTAACGATCTCAATTGGGTCTTCGGGAGCAAACCTCAGCGCGGATGGTATCTCTACGTGCCATTGATCACCCGTTTGATCGACACGGATCATGACGTTCACACAGACGACTTTGCTAAGGCTGTTGAGCGCTGGCAGAAGAAGTCAGGAGTCTCGGCTACCGGAGTGTTGGACGACGTCACTCTTTACGCAATGGTTTCGGAATGGCAGGGAAGGCGTCTAAAGGATCGAAGTCCGGCGGCCCCAGAACAGTTGATGACAGCGCCGCGAACAGATTTTTTTGATCCGGAGCGAGTTGACGAGCTGCGCCAAGTCGAACGACAGACGTATGCCGCCTACAAACGCATGGTCGCGGCAGCCATCGCGGATAAGTCCTTAAATCTTCTTCGGGATGCAAAAGGTGAGCTGGCGCCTAGTGAACAATTTTTGAAAATCATTTCTTCGTTTCGGTCTCGCGAATATCAGGAGAAACTGCGTCGCGAGTCTCCTAATGCGGGGAGTGCTGGGCTGGCAGTAAACAGTCCGCACTTTACTGGGCGCGCTCTCGATTTATATGTGGGTGGTCAACCGGTGGAGACAAATGATCGTAACCGCGCTATTCAGGTGCAGACGCCGGTTTACAAATGGCTGGTGCGCAACGCCGAACGCTTTGGCTTTCGACCTTACTACTACGAGCCGTGGCACTGGGAATACGTCGGAAAGTAAGAAGTGAAAGGTGAAAAGTGAAGAGCAAGAAATGAACTCAGTCATTGCTTGCTTTTCACTCTTCACCCTTCACTCTTCACTGCTTCACGCGTGTGTCTGTCGCAATCCAGTTTACTTCCCAGGTCTTTCCTCCATCGTCGGAGAATGCCTGTTCAAAACGGCACGAATTCGGAGTGATGTCGGAAATAACAAATCGCACAAAGATGGCTCGGCCGTTTAGAGTTTCCTGAGCGAAAAATTCGCCACGCCCATTTTTGAAGCTGCCAATTGAAGGCACGGTCAACGTGCCGCTCGCGCTGTTTGCGAAATTAAGACTCCACTGGCGGGATTGAGGATTGTACAGACGCAGTGAGAGACCTTCGATGCGTCCTGCCGGTCCCTTTACGTCAAGCTCGACCAGATTCGCGCGACCAGCCCAGACCTTTCGAACAACGGTTGTACCCTCATATTCGACCCAGGTCGTGGAGCCAGTGAGGGGACGCTGGAGCCGCTTCAGGTGAGTTTTCCAGGCGCCAATCTCGAAGTCGAAATCGTGCTGCCCATCTCTTTCCGCCGGCGTCGCCTTGAAAGTGTTGTTTCCGACGCACGTGAATTCGAGCTGCGCCTTCAACGCGAGCGCCCGAATAACCCCGCAACAAATATTGCTGACCACGAACGTATCCGAACATAACATCTCCTGTTTCAGGCCCACTGAACAAGGTTAGTGGGATGACACGAAAAGCCACGAATCGCTTTCTTGCTTTTCACTTTTCACCTTTCACTATTCACTTGACTTCCAATGAACGAGTTCATCAGGATCGTCGACAACGACGACTTCATACTTCTCCAGCATCGGCATAACGATGTGCTCCAGTTCGCCCTTCCAAAGCTCTCCTTCATAAAACGCTGCTTTCATCGGCTCGCGCGAAGGAAGATCCGGAAAGCCGCGCATGAAGAAGAAGGTGTCTGCATCTTCGACGGAGAGAAATGGACCAAGTATTTTCATCCCGATCTCTGCATGCGCCGGAATGGACTTGGCGCGGAATATTTCAATAAACTCCGAGCGTCTGCCGGGTTTGGTTTTATAAGTTCGCATCTCGATGATCATTTACAGCCTCCGCGAGCATGCTTGCGCGGCCCGCATAAAAAAGCAAGAATGCACTTTTCGGTAACCTGGTTACATTATGGAAACTCGTACAGCTCCAGAGCCACTTGAGGATGTTCCCCAATCGGCCGCCCCAACCTCATGTCCGCTGACGGCGGCAATCAACGCTATCGGCGGGAAGTGGAGTCTGATTTGTCTCTATTGGTTGGATTCCGGAACGCGCCGGTTTAACGAGCTGCACCGTCTAATGCCGGACATTTCTCACAAGGTCTTGACAGAGACGCTTCGTAATCTTGAGGCTGAGGGATTGATTTGCCGAACGGTTTACCCGGAAGTACCCGCGCGGGTTGAGTATTGCATTTCCAGTCATGGGGAGAGCGTTCGCCCGATTCTCCAGGCCGTTCGAGGTTGGGGGCATGAGCAAATAGAGTGGAAACGAAAAGCGCAGGACGCAAAAAGCAGTTCAGACTACAATCTTTAGGTTGCTGATTCGAGAGAACGCAAGCTAAAGCTTGTACTATTAACAGTTCTTCACCACCAGTAGGCCCGCCTTTAGCGACTACTTCGTGGCGCCTTTGACCGGCGAACTTTGCCAGGTGCTTCCATCCGAATAGTCCAAGCGAAGTATCACTACTTTTTCCACGAATAACGCCCGACTGTATTTTGTTGGAAGTTTTGTCCCAACACCTGGGGTGCCCCTTGCTGGAATCGAATCGTTCAAAGTTTTTTCCTTACCGGGAGCGATGTTCGTCTTGCTGCTAAACACATATGCCAGTGGATCCTCTGTCGGGTCTTTAGGGTTAAAGACATAGCCCCACTGCACGCCCACGATGGTTTTGCTACCGTTATTTTTCAGCGCCGCTGAGAATTTGTAGTCGAGAACAGTTTTGGTGGGGGTTTCAAGGTCACGTGTCGGCTGACCCACCGCCGTTAGTTGGTCATAGGGCCCGGGGTCGCCTTTTATTCTTGGATCGGCCATCACACGAGTTCCACTTGCGCTTACGTTTGAGGTTGAAGTTGTTACCGGGGACTGAGTAGCAACCAGCACCGTTGAAGGCGACTCGCTCCAATTGAATTTGATGACCACGGCGTCGGAAGGCGCCTCATACTGTTGGCGCGCGATGTTTCGCTGCTTGAGGTGAGTGGCCGCAGTTTTGATTCTAGGTTCGAGGGTGCGGTCCAGCTGAAAACTCTTCTTAAAGTCTAACTCGGCGAGGGTGTCTTCGCCGCGCATCAATCTAATGAGGCCGCGATCGGCGTAAGCTTTCGCGTCGTTGGGAGACAGCTCAACGGCTTTGTTGAGGTCGGCGAGAGCACGTTCAAGTTCACCTTGTTTTGCCAGCAGGTTTCCGCGGTCGAAGTAGAATCGCGGATGGCTCTTGATCGCTAACGCTTTCGTCAAATCATCTACTGCCAGATTCAGAATGCCTTTGCGATACTGGGCCATGCCGCGGAAGTAGTAGCAGAACTCGAGGTTCTGCCCTTTCAACTCAATCACTTTGGTGAAATCCGCGATTGCCCCATCAAGATCATTCTTCTCAAAACGCGCCATCGCTCTTTGTGTGTATTCGTCTGCGGAAGAAAGGTCTTGTGCCAGAGCGGTGTTGGCAGCGTGGGCAGTAAGGACAATAAGGAAAGCCAGGGGTATTGGAAAGTAACGCATTTCAATCCCTCAAACCGAAGTCGTTGCGCGCGAGTATATCCCTTTACCGCGATTTGTTACGCGCATTTGGTCTGCAGTTTAGGTCTAAGTTTACTGAATGTCCGGCCAGCTCTTAAATCATCCGGCGGCGTCTAAGACAGACTTCGTGAAATTTCGTGTGTTTCCCTGGATCGCTTTCTATCCCATCCGGAAAAAGCGATCCACGAAGTAACACGAAACTTTGGGCGAGTAATTTCAACTCGCCCGGCCGGGGCAGCCCGGGCCCGCGATGTTTTCTCGACAATTTAAATCAAATTGCGCGCACGGTCGATCGAGATAATAATTAACGCACACTATGATTGGAACAAGGCTAATAATCCTGGTTCTATTCTTCATCGAGCAATGTTGCATGTCGTTCAGCCTTGCAGCTCAACAAAAATTAGAGCCAGAAAGAAGAACCAGAAGTTCGTCCGCATCAATATTCAAAGAGGTTGCTAAAAATGTCGGACTCAAATTTCAACATTACAACGGCATGACTGGAAAGTTTTACTTGCCGGAAATCACAGGCAGCGGGGCAGCCCTATTCGATTTTGATAACGACGGTGATTTGGATGTCTTTCTTGTTCAAGGCAACGTTCTGGAACCAAACACTAAAGCCGCCGGCACACTGTTTCCCTGGAGCGGTCCTGAGTCGCCCAGAGGCAAACTTTTCCGGAACGACCTCGCGATTGGCAAAGGAGGCAGCCGTACCCTCTCATTCACAGATGTAACAGAGAAAAGTGGCATCGTGGCTACCGGCTACGGGATGGGCGTATCCGTCGGCGACATAAACAACGATGGCTGGTCCGACTTGTATCTTTCTAATCTGGGTTCTAATCAGATGTATCTGAACAAAGGTGATGGAAAATTTTCAGATGTCACGAAAGAGAGTGGCACTGATGATTCGCGTTGGAGCACAAGCGCTGCCTTCTTCGATTACGACCGGGACGGCTGGCTGGATTTGATGATTGTGAACTACGCCGATTTTTCGGTTACCAACAGTCCCACCTGTTATGCCACCACCACCGCAAAAGATTATTGCAGTCCGCGCGTCTTTCGCGCGCCGGGCAATCGGCTGTTTCACAACAAGGGCAACGGTGTATTTGAAGATCTGACGATTGCCGCCGCTGTTGACAAAGAGTTTGGTCACGGATTGGGAGTGGTAACGGCGGATTTCGATGACGATGGCTGGATAGACATTTATGTCGCCAACGATGGAGATCACAACCAACTTTGGATTAACCAAAAGGACGGCACGTTTATCAACGATGCGCTTTTGGCGGGCGCAGCTGTCAACAGAAACGGACAGGCTGAGGCTGGTATGGGTGTCGATGCGGGAGATTTCGACGCCAATGGCACTGAAGACATCTTTGTGACCCACTTGATGGAGGAAACCAATACTCTTTACATCAATCTGGGCAAAGCACTTTTCGAGGACCGTACTCGTGAAGCAGGCCTGGGAATCCCCGGACGTCGCTTCACGGGCTTTGGCACGCTCTTCTTTGACTATGACAACGATGGCTGGCTTGACCTGCTTGTCGCCAACGGAGCTGTTCAACTGTTGCCGGATCTGGTCCGCAAAAGAGATCCTTTTCCTTTGGGTCAACCGAATCAGCTCTTTCACAATACCGGGAAGGGAGGTTTCGTAGAGGTCATCGACCGGGCCGGCCCAGACTTACAGCTTTTGGAAGTCAGCCGAGGCGCCGCCTTCGGTGATGTTGACAATGATGGCGATACAGACGTGCTGATTACTAACAACAATGGCCCAGCAAGGCTATTCCTGAACCAAGTCGGGAATCGGAACCACTGGCTGGGAATGCGATTGGTCGGAAAAACAACCAGCAGGGATATGTTAGGCGCCAAGGTAGAGGTCGTTATCTCCAGGAATAATGTTCTGCGGCGGCGAGCGAGAACTGATGGCAGTTATCTTTCGGGAAATGACCCGCGTGTGCTCGTGGGATTAGGCACCGCTGCTCATGTAGAAGTGGTGCGAGTGCGCTGGCCGGATGGTTCGGTCGAAGAATGGAAAGACCTATTGCTTGATCAATACACTACGTTGAAGGAAGGTGCGGCCCCGCCGAAAAAATGAGCAGTAGAGTCCTGGGGGTTGCACAAAAAGTCACTTTCGTGTTGTTTCGTGGATCGATTTTTGGCGGCGTACTTAAAGACGATCCACGAATTAACACGAACTAACACGAAACCAGACGTAACTTTGGTTGACCTATTCCTCGTCAAAGGACTTTTTGTGCAAAGCCAGTGTCCTGGTTTAATTTCCTCACACAAAGAATTCCTGAACCTAGGAGTCCAAATGAGCTGTGTCATACTGCGCCTAACGCTTAGCTGAAATAAAGTGGAGGGTTTCCTGAGTCCCGTGGGAACATAAGACTAACGATCGATGAGTAATAAACTTTTTCGACATTCGATCTGTCTCGTATTAATCAGTGCGTTTCCTATTGCAGTTGTAGTTCGTTCGCAAACGAGTTCAGGTGATCGCAATTTAAAGCCTGCTCGAAAAGGGCTTGTGCCATTGCATTGGCCAGACCTGTCGAAGCTGGAAGGAAGTGTTCGGGATCAGGTAACGTCGTTTCAAGACTCGCTGGCTGCCGCCGCAAAGGATCCGACGATATCCGAAACAGCGCTAAGCGAGGCTTACGGCAAGCTGGGTCAAATCTATCATGCTTATTCGCTCATTTCTCCGGCCCAGGATAGTTACCTGAATGCCAACCGCCTGACACCGAAAGATTTTCGCTGGGTCTATCTCCTCGGAAAGCTAGCCCAGCAGGAGGGTCGTGTCGACGAGGCGATTCGCCGCTACCGAGTCGCGCGCACATTGCAGCCTAACTACGTGACTGTGCTGGTTAACCTGGGCAACATCTATCTGGAGCTAAACCGTTTGGAAGAGGCCATGGAAAGTTTTAAGGCAGCACTGGCAATCGAGAAAGACAACGCTGCCGCCCACTACGGACTAGGACAGGTGGCGGTTGCCAGGCGCAGCTACGCTGAAGCGGTTGACCACTTTGAAAAAGCACTGGCGCAGGTACCGGGCGCGAATCGTATCCATTATTCATTGGCCATGGCCTATCGTGGTCTGGGAGACGCTAAGAAAGCCAGGGCCCATCTGGCCCAACAAGGACCAGTTGGTGTCCGAGTATCAGATCCGCTCGTGGATGGTTTGCAGGATTTGATCGAAGGAGAGCGGCTACACCTGATTCGGGGCAAGTTGGCCTTCGAGTCGAAGAGATATGCAGAAGCTGCCGATGAGTTTCGCAAAGCGGTTGCGGCAAACCCTGATAGCGTTACTGCGCGCGTGAACCTGGGAACCGCGCTCAGCGAGATTGGGGATCAAAAAGGGGCCGCGGAGCAGTTTCAAGCAGCTCTTCGTATCGAGCCCCAAAAAGCCAACGCGCATTACAATCTTGCCGTTCTGTTGGCTAGACAAAACCAGCATGAGCAGGCGATCATTCATCTGCACTCCTCCCTACGCGTAGACCCCAACGATCTCAGTGCCCGATTCCTGCTCGCCAGGGAGCTGATGAAATCCGGGCGTCTCGAAGAGGCGCTAGTGGAATTCTCGCGTGTGGTTCAAGCAGATCCCAATAATGAAGGGGCGCTGCTTGAACAGGTGAAACTTCTGCATCGAATGAGGCTGTTCAAACAGGCGCTGGACGGCCTCGAAAAGAGCCACGCGCAATTCCCCCAAAAAGGTCGCACAGCTCTAATGCTGGCTTATCTGCTTGCAACATCACCCCAGTTCGATTTGCGCGATGGCGCTCGAGCGGTCCAACTCGCCCAACTCGTTTATAAGGCGACCGGCACACTGCAGCATGGCGCGCTCGTAGCTATGGCTCTGGCTGAGCTTGGGCGTTGTAGCGAAGCAGCCGCGTGGCAGCGGCGAATGATCGCCGCGGCAGAGCAGGAGCGTAACTTGGATCTGCTCCCAAAACTGAGGGTGGGTCTGAAGCTATATGAACAGTCGCAATCATGTCGGCCAGCCGGCGAGACTCAACTGACGGATCCGCTATTTGTCGAAGAGCACAGATGAAGTTCAAGTTGATTGAACTACGGCAGCGCATCGATCGTTTGTGAAATTTCGTGTCGTTTTCGGTTTTGCTTCAAAAGTCGATTCCCACCAACGGTAGTGTTACCTCCTTGGGTCGACAAATGCAGAACCGGGAGCGCAGCGACCGGGTGGAGTTGAACGACATTCACGCCATGCTGATCACTCCTGGTCCGCACTTCCTGCTCGTGCATGCGTGATCAGCATGAATGAGTGTCATCAACGCCACCCGGTCGCTGCGCTCCCGGTTCCGCATTTGTCGACCCACAACGGCAGTGTATTAACCAACTGGCTTGGTGGAATTCTGACTTATGAGGCAAAGCTATTGTTTCTGGATCGTTTTTTCAGGTGTCGCAAAAGCGATCCACGAAACGACACGAAATAAAACGAACAACACGAAATGTTGAGCTAAGCTAACTTCAACGCGCAACGGCGGTGAAGGTGCGTTCGAGCGGATGTAAACGAAAAAGGCGACCAATGATGGTCGCCTTCTTTATGAAAACTGGTGAGCCGTGGAGGGCTCGAACCTCCGACCCGCTGATTAAGAGTCAGCTGCTCTACCAACTGAGCTAACGGCCCGTAAGCGGAGGAAAATTATACGTCCGTTAAATTCAGTGTCAAGCGAAGCAAGTTTTGACAAACCAGATCCTGCAATTAAAAGCAACCACAGGAAATCGGGAGAACGTACGCACATCAAAAAACATGATCCACGAAATTACACGAAACAACACGAAAGGGATCGCCTATCGAATGTCAGTGTAAATTTCGTGGATCAACGACGTCGTGGATCAACGACGTAGTCGATCAACGAGTGCGCACTACACAGGTGCACTAGTAGCTGTCTGCCGTCGCGCACTCTTTTTCGGAAAGCAGTTCCCGCACTGTTTCGATCAAGCCGTCTATGTCAGGTTTAACCACATACGCATGAGCGCCTGCAGCCAGTGCTTCCGACCGGTGAATCGCATATGCGTCACCGCTGTAGAACAAGCATGGCACGCCCGGCGTTACCAGGTTCAACTCCGAGCACAGATCGAGGCCGCTGCGGTCCGGCAGATGCTTGTCGAGTACGTAGAGATCAAATTCGCCGTCTTTGGCAAGCTGCAGCGCTTCTTCCGCAGTACGTGCAGTGACTACCTCATAGTCTTCGTGAGACAAAATGAGTTTGAGCATCTCCGAAGTGTCGTCGTGATCGTCAATGCAGAGGATGCGACATTGGACTTGCGGCATGGGGGAACCCTCCTGGAAATTGTTGCTGCGGGAAGAGAGCAGGATTCTAAACTTATTTGGGCCAGGTTACCAGCCAAAAGGGATGTCAGAGCGCAGATGTCAGAATTCAGAACACAGAATTCAGAAGCTAGAATCAGAAGCCAGAGTTTAAGAAAGCACAGTATCTTTGCCGGTTTGACTTGAGACCTTCCCCTCACACTGACCTCTGACATCTTACATCTGACGTGTTTTTTTAATTCTGGCTTCTGAATTCTGTGTTCTGAATTCTGGCATCTGACATCTGGAACCGGCGCTCGATTATTGCTTTGATTTACTTACCTACGTTCAGGATCGTTCACCTTTCTTGCGATCCGACTAGCAGGTGGGCAAGAACGTTTAGCAATGCGAGTCTCGACGTTATTGCCCACCACCAATGCGGCAAACAGCAGACAGCAGGAGGCAGGAGGCAGGGCAGGAGGCAGTAGCAGGCCGTGCCTAAGTGACCCCCACTGGTTGAGTTGACGCGTTGGTCTAGGGCTGGAGACTGCGGGGGTTCTGTATTGCCTTCAATAGCTGGTTCACTGCCTCAATCTCTTCGTCATCAGGCGCGAGCTGTTTGTATTTGTCCAACGCCGCGAGCGCGCCCTGCAAATCATTGAGTTTGTGATAAACGAGCGCCAGGTTGAAGTAGACCAGCGAAAAGCCGGATTCAATTTGCGCGGCCGCTTCGTAATGAAGTCGCGCAAGCGGCAACTCACCAGCGTCGTAATACAGATTGCCCAGGTTGTAGTGGGCCTCGACGTGTCGCGGTTCATGCTTCAGAGACAGTGTGAAGTTGTCTAAAGCTTTGCCCAGATTCCCCTGATCCAAATTGATGATTCCCAGATTGCAATACGCTTCGGCAACGTTGTCGCCGTCGTTGATTGCTTCCCAATAAGACTCGGATGCCTTCGGGTCCCCTTGCTCATGCAGAAGGAGAGCTTCCTCAAACGGCGTGAGCAGGCGCGACAGTTTTCCGCCGGGATCCCCTCGAAAGAGATTCAACTGCCCCTGCAGCTCCGCTTCAATCTGCCGGATCGTCTGACCCTGTGCACGTAGTTCACGCACGCGGCGAAACTGTGTCAACGCATGGAAATCGTAGCTGTAATCGCCGGGGGTCGAGGTGGGCGTGCCCTGAATAATGCCTTGCTCAGTCCAGCGACGGATCGTACGTTCGCTCAAACCGAAGAGCTGCTTGATTTCACTTGTGGAGTAGTTTGATTTAACGCGTTGGTAGTCAGCCTTCGCGGGTACACGTGAGGGGAAGGACAGTACCTTATTGCTGTTTTCTTTCATCTACTGCGCGAGGTATGTAAGGCAAACTGTTAGTTTGCCACTTCAACTGATCCAGGAACCACGAACGCAAACTAACAGTTTGCGTTACGGAAAACTACGAAGCCTTTCGTTTCTTCGCCGCCTTCGCCTTAGTCACCGGCTTAACCAACGTAAGCGGTTTCTTCTTGGCGCCCGTCGTAGCCTTCACCATCGGTTTGCGGCTCGACGCCTGCAGGCTCTTCTTCAACGCGCTCATGATATCAAGTCTTGGCAGTTCTTCAACCTCAAATTCCACAACCTTTTTGCCTTTGATCTTTGAATCGATGAGCTTCTTCAAGGCCTCATGATACTGATCCACGGTGTCGATCTCGTCCAACGACGTCACCATCTGCTCGACCAGCGTGGTCGCGAGTTTCATCTCGTTCTTGTCGAGCTTCTTTGTACCCTCGATCTCCGGAACGTCTTTCATGCTCCTGATCTCGTGTGGATAGTGAAGTTTCTGCAGCACCAGACCATCCTCGTGAGGAAATAGAGCGACAAGATCTTCCCGATCTCTAAGGACAACTTTACCGATGCCGACCTTGCCGGTCTGCTTCATAACTTCACGCAACAACGCATAAGGTTTTTCCGAGACTGGTCCATCGGGACCTGCGTAGTACGGTGAATCGTAAAACGTGGTCGGAATTTCCGATGCGTCGACAAACCCTATGATGTCTACCGCTTTGGTAGTTTTGATTTTAACTTTCGCAATGTCATCAGGCTCGATAATCGCGTAGCGGTCGGGCTCGTATTGATAGCCCTTGGTAATCTGGTCATTGGTCACAACCTGGCTGCACTTCTTGCAACGTTTGTCATATCCAATTGGGCCATAGTCGTCGCGGTGCAACTGGTTAAACTGAATCTTCTCGGAAGTCTCGATTGCGTTGTAGATGCGAACCGGAATAGCGACGAGAAGGAAGCGGATGTGACCTTTCCAGATGGATCTCATATTCAGTTCTCCTAATGAGTCGGGCGAGCGGTTGCAGGCAACCGGCCAAATGCAGGGCCTTTAGACACGCTCACCGGCGTCTCGGCCGGTGGTTGGGCCGTATTATGCGATTCGACGCGACCTATGTAAAGGCCTAATTTGGGGCCAAAATGTAGGCCAAACATCTGACGCGAACATCCGCAGATTGCACAGATTACGCAGATTACAATTCAACAGTTAGGCGTTCCGTCCGTTTGTATGCATAGTTACGACGGGCTCGAATTGTTCTTAAAATCTGTGTAATCTGCGCAATCTGCGGACAGCTCAGTTAACTGCGTGCAGTAGGGCGGTCCGCATGGCCTGGGCTGATTGCCACCGCTGCCCCGGATCCTTCAAGAGCGCACGGTCTATGACTTCGCAGACTCTTGTTGGAACATGCGGCGCGCGTTGGGCCAGAGGAATGGTAGGTTGATCGAAAATGGCTTTGATCGTTTCAGCCATACTGGTTCTGCGTCCTACGTTTAAGGCCAAAGATCCACTAAGCAAACTATAAGCGGTCATGCCGACGGCGTAGATGTCTGACTGTGGCTTGACGTCGCGAAAGTTCTTCAACTGCTCCGGCGGCATGTATGCGAGTGTGCCCGCCATCTCTCCCGCCATCGTCACGCCGCTCATGCCTGATTGCGTGAAACTCTTCGCCAAACCGAAGTCAGTCAGTTTTGCAGACGCGTTGGGCCAGGACCCGCTGACGAGAATATTCTGATCTTTTATGTCGCGATGTATGTAGCCTTGCGCGTGGGCGTAAGAGAGAGCATTCAGCGCCTGCGTGATGATGGGGATTGTTTCCTGCGGCGGCAAGCTGCCTCCTCGATTATCAGCCAGCCTGGCGGCATCTGGACCATCGATAAACTCAGTCACCAGATACACGACGCCGTTGTGCACGCCTCGATCGAGGAAAGTGACGATGTTTTGGTGACGCAAAGCAGCCGCTACGTCAATCTCACGCATGAATCGGCGCATCGCCTTGTCACTGACAGCAAATTCCGGCAGCAATGTCTTGATTGCCACCGCTGCACCGTTTACCTGGCTGCGGCCAAGCATCACGCAGCCCATGCCGCCACGTCCGAGCACCTTTACCGTGTCGTATCCCGGAATCGGCTGCGGCGCGTTCTTTAACTCCATCCGGCAGTCTTCGCAGAGAAAGGTCATCTGCCCATCTGTTGCGTTCGCTTGCGTCTGTTCCGGTCGCCCGCAATTCAAACAGTGGACATTAACAACGCTGGGCTTGGTGGAAAGTTCTTGTGATTGACTATTTGGATTAGCCTCACTGCTGACGTCGACACGCAAGACGGTTTCACCGCCCTGTATCTCGTCGCCGTGTTGAAGAGAGGCCTCCATCACACGTTGCCCATTAACAAAGGTGCCGTTAGTCGATCCCAGATCGCGCAACCGGCAATGCGGGGGAGTTATTTCCAGCAGACAATGATGACGGGAGAAAAACTTGTCTTCGGGCAGGTAAAGATGGGAATCGATGGTACGACCGATCAGAAAAGTGTCAGCCTGGGTGAAGCTGAAGACGCGGCCTTTATACGGCCCGGCGAGCACTCTTAAGTCGACTTGCATTAATCGTCAACCGCCGGCGCCTGGCGCCTGATCTCAAGATCGTCGAAGGCCACGTCAGTTTTATCGCTCGTGTAAAGGCCGGCGACGCCGCGTCTGAAGTTTTCAGTATCCGTGATGCGATCGACGTACTGTCCGTTGATGTAGAAGCTCAACTCCAAGCCGCGCGTCCGTATCTCGAGTTGGTTTGGACTAGATCCACTCCGGATAACTGTCGATCTGGTCCAAGGTACTACCGTCGATTGCACGCCATTCTTGTGTTTGATAATTTCGTACTTTGCTTCAGGACCCGTGAAAATCAGCAGCCCGTAATCCTCTAAAGACCCCGCCCTCGATTTATCACCATGAACAATCAGTCCAAAACCCGAAGCTGCCGGGGTGCCGTCAACACTGCGCGCGGTGACGCGAACCGTAGCATTCTCGGTGTTGTATTCATTCTTCGGAGCGTACATCACCAGGTAAGTCTTTTCTTTCGAACGCATGTGATACTGGTCGTTCGCGTACCAGACCTCACCGAACGTGAAGTTGCCGGACCCCCAGGTAGCCACTGAAAAATCATCAGTTAGGGTCGCTGGTAAACTCGAACTCGAATTCACGTTGCTAACATTCGTATTGCGATTGACTACGCGCGTGTTGGTGTTGCGAGTATTCGCGACGTTTGCGTTGGTGTTGCCATTTGAATTCGAACCGATACTGGCTAACGCCAGAATCATGACGGCGACACCGACAACGATCAGTCCCGCAACTACAACTCCGCCCAACACCCACCAAACGGCATTCGATTTCTTCCGCGGCTGCTGCACAGGCGCAGGAGACCATTGCCGCGGTTGAGCTGACGCGTCAACCTGGTTCAGTAATGGCGTCGCCTGCCGGTAGATTTCGGTGGGAGGCGGATTCGCGTCAATACCATCCGAATAACGAAGCGTGGCGTGTGGATCGGGCGTACGGCCGGCATCGGCTACGAGTGGCGTGCCGTCCTCCAAACAGAAGTTTAGAGAAGTGTCCGTGTAAGTGCGATTGCAGGTTGGGCAGCGTTTCATTCTGTTCGCAGTGGAGAAATGTAGAGGCCGGGTTTAGCTTACCCTTTCTACTCCTTGAATGACACAACGACTCGCGCGACCCGGACATTATAAGTAAAGACGCAGGGTTGCTCAAGGGCCGATAGGCTTGCCGCAGCGGCCGCAAAACTTAGTTCCACCCGCATAGCTGCTTCCACAGCTTCTGCAAACTACCTCAACGGGCTTTGGTTGTCGCCATTGCAGCGACTGCGCGCCGATGGGAATACCGCAACGGCCGCAAAACTTGATCGAGGCCGGATACTGCGTCTTACATCGCGGACATACGGCGGTGCTGGGAACAGAAATTGGTTGGCCGCTTGAGGATGTTGGCGATGTTGACGAGGGTGATGGTCGCGCGGGGTCGTGGACTGGTTGAAACGAAGTGTTGCCGCACCGTCCACAAAATTTTATTCCTTCCGCGAATCGTGAATTGCATTTTGTGCAGATCACTACACGAGGGGCAGTCAATGGACCGCCAGGGCGGCTGTCGAGACTTCCGCCGCGCGAGGGAGTCAAATGATCGCTGGACGGTCCGCTCTTAAATTGAGCCTGGATGATTTGCTCAATGCCGTCCGGCCTGATCTCGATTACGCGTTCATCATCCACTTCACCTGAGCGCGCTACACGCAAGAGGTGCTGTCCGGGAGGAATGGAATTGAGAATGACCCGGCCCGAGCGGCCGATGCTGCCGTGTCGTTCGTCGTCAACATAAACCTCCGAGCCTGACGGTGCCATTACCACCAGTCGCGATTCGCTCTCTTTATGCGTTTCGGTAGATTTCTTTTCGGCTGCAACCAGCTCTTCAAACCATCCGCTCGCAGTCGGCGGCCTCCCATCACGTTCCCTCGAGAGTGCCCTTAGCACCGCGTTGTCTACGTTGGTGGAAATGTCAGAACGCAAACTGAGCAGGGAAGGCGGTGAATCCAATAATTTTTGAGCGACCAGTTGAGTGAGATCTCCGGTGAAGGGCGGCCGGCCGCCCAGCATGTGATATGCAATCGCGCCCAAAGCATAGATGTCTGCGCGTGAATCGAGTTGGACGCCGGTCTGCATCTGTTCGGGCGCCATGTATTCGGGAGTTCCGATTATGCCGCGCGACTCCGGCCCACCGGCTGACACGTGGTCTCGATCCGGATTTACGATTTTCGCGAGCCCGAAGTCACCCACCTTAACAAAACCGTCGGCGTTCCCGCTGCCCGCTTTCTTACGTTGAGTGATGAAAATATTGGCGGGCTTCAAGTCACGATGAAGGATGCCTTCGTCGTGGGCCGCGTCCACTCCGGCGACCACCTGCGACATGATGGCGACAGTGCGTTGAATATCGAGCGTGCCTTCTCTTCTTAGCAACTGGTAGAGCGTCTCGCCGTCTACATATTCCATTACTAAAAAGAACACCGACTCCGGACTTTTGCCGAAGTCCGTGACATCGACGACGTTCGGATGATGGATAGACGCGGCAGCACGAGCTTCGCGTTCAAAACGCGCGATGGCTTCGCCTTCAAGCAGATTTTCGTCGCTCAGGATGTCGGGGCGAACTGTTTTGACGGCAACTTTGCGGGTGACGAGGTTTTGATCGCGTGCCAGGTAAACCTGGCCCATTGCACCTCGTCCGAGTCGTTTTTCCAGCAGGTAACGTGAAGAGAGAAGCGTGGGTCCCGGTAAAGTATGTTTTGTTTTCGACTGGTCCTGGGGACAAATTTCAATGTCGTCTTCAAAACAACACTCGCAACGGGGGCACTCACGCATGGAGGGATTCTAAAGGCCCGAAGTCCAAAGTGCTAGATGCCAGATGTGAGATGTCAGATGCAGATGCTAGATGCTAGATGCTGCTGGATGCTAGATGTCAGAGATCAGAGGTGAAAATGAGGCCCCCGTCTTTCTTTCCATCTCTCCCTTCCCATCTGGCTAGCATCTAGCATCTGACATCTAGCATCCAGTACCTATGTCGCTGGGGCCGCTTCCAACTGCGAACAGCACGCAGAACAACGTGTCGCTTCAATGTGAATCGAGGAGAAACAGTAGGGACATTCTTTCGTCAGCTCTTCAACTTCCTGTCGTTTGAAGCGATTGATGGCTTTGACGATCAGGAAAATCACCAGGGCGATAATCAGAAACGTGATCACGTCGTTTAGGAACATTCCTATTTTGATTACCGGCAGCCCCTTGAGTTCAGCTTCTGCCAGTGACAACGGACGTTCACCCGACAGATCCAGGAACAAGTTTGAGAAATCAACGTTGCCAAGAAGTAAACCAATGGGAGGCATGATGATGCCCTCGACCAACGATGCCACTACCCGGCCAAAAGCGGCGCCCAGTACGACCGCTATCGCCAGCTCAATCACATTGCCCCGTGCAATAAAATCACGAAACTCTTTCAGCATCTTCAGCTCCTTTTGATAAGAAGTTTACAGTTTAGGGTTTCGAGTTCCGAGTTCCCTGGTTCCATTTAACGTCGGCAAACCCACCGCTTTTAACGTTCAGGAAGATTTCGGTCCCGGAAAGCTCCGATCAGAAGACTCCGGACTCCAAACTTTGAACTCCAAACTCGAAATTGGTCACTCGCATTGTGTGGCGAGCTTATAACCCGCCTGTTCCGCTTCTTCTTTACTCTTGAAAACTATCCGATCGGTTTCATTGATCGCATTCGATGGCTGACATGCGCCAACGTAGAACAGTTTCGACTTCCTATCTCCAATGATATCCGCTGGTTGCTCCTGCAGCACCGCTACCCCGTCTTCCTTCGCGTGCCGGCGCGCTGCGACCGTTTCCTCGGCGGTTAAATCAAGAATGCGAAAGCTTGGACCCTCGCCTAGCATCGAAACTGTGATCTCAAAGTCTGTACAACGCAAACGTCTGCCGCGAACTCGCCACTGGCTCCAGGCGTTAGGCAAACGCAGGGACTGCGAGATTCCTTTCTCAAAGTCGTCAACTGTTTGCCACTTGAATGTTCCGTCGTACCCGAACCAAAGAGATGTCAGCCGGTCGTCCAGGAAGTCGAGCGAAACTGTTCTCACTCCTGGAAACGATGCCTTATCGATACGCGGATCGAAGTCGGGGTTGATACTGGTCTTGGAAACAGCGAACTCATTGGTGCGGCCGAAGACCACTTGCGGAACCCGGGCCTTTACCTGGGCAGGCGTCATCCCGAGTCGAAATCCGACTAATTCTGCCGTCACCGGAAGCTCCGCGAGTTTAAGTGAACATCGAGCCTCCTGGCCGTACGCGGCGACGACACAAAGCATGAGCATAAGGACGCCGGTTGCCGCACGACTTATGAAGACGCGTTTGCCAGTTCCTATGATCATGACTGTGCCGTCGAACTCTCGATCAGTGATTTAATTAGCTTTTCAAGTTCTTCAGGTTCAAACGGCGTGGAGACGTACTCGTTGCAACCGGCGTTGAGGGCATCAGTGCGGAATTGATCCGCGCCGTAAGCCGAGACGGCGACGATTGGCACCCGTTCAAAATTATCGAGCGCACGAATCTGCCGCGTCGCTGAAAGGCCGTCGAGTTCAGGCATTTCGACGTCCATGATAATCAGATCGGGCTGTCTGCGTTCGGCCGCGGCAACGGCTTCCTTACCATTCTCCGCCTCAATCACGGCGTAGCCTTTTTTCTCAAGCCACGTACGGAGGAGGAGACGCGTATCGTCAAAATCGTCGACGATGAGAATGGTAGATTGCTCTTGATCTAATGCGGGCGACATTGGAGTTGGGTTACGGGCTGGGGGAGGCCAAGCCTAGCATGTTTAGAGCAACTCGGAAAAGGACGATGGCCTGAGGCCCTTCGGATTCCCCGGGTCTCTGTTCGTGAAATTTCGCGTTGTTTCGTGGATCGTTTTTCAAAGTGTCGTTAAAAACGATCCATGAAATGACACGAAAAAAGAACGGTCTCGTCTCAGACTATTTCGCTGAATTCTTAGAACCGTCGACGGGGTCATGGTCAGGATCTGGACATGAAACGGTACCGAGCGTCCATGGAGGCGGGTCGCTGGCGGGAAATGATTCTTCTAAGGCTTCATCGATGGCGTCTTCAGTAAAGTTGTCGCAGTCAACCGGGTGTGTTTGCGATGTCGATGGTTCCTTGTCTTTGTCCATGTCAAATCCTCCACTGAGTTGATATCAACAAACTGTCACGGTCACTTGGCGGGCTTGCGCGCCCCTATGATATCTTTAATTTCCCCATTAATGCCCGCGTAGCTCAGTGGATTAGAGCGTTCGCCTCCGGAGCGAAAGGTCGCAGGTTCGACCCCTGCCGCGGGTACCAAAAAATAGACCAATCTCACCAACCGTGCCTCAGTGGGTTCAACGCCACCCGGTCGCTGCGCTCCCGGTTCTGCATTGCCGACCCACTATGCGATCCAACTGAATGGTGAAAGCCAGTCACTATACCGCCCGTTGCAATATCTTCGCCCCACGATTTCTTTTTATCATTTGATCGGGTCCGATTTGGAGTTCTCACGACGCGCGAGCAAGGTGAACGGAATCGCTAAAGTCTGGAAGCCTGCGCTAACCACGTATGAGACGGGATAACTCCAGGCATCGGCCACCCTTCCCAGTACCGGTTGGATGACGACACCGCCGGTTGATCCAAATAACGAATCGAACGACAAGACCGTAGCGCGTTGCTGCGATGGAATGAGAGCGTTCAAATATGTCTGACGGACTGGCATGATGGCCGAAAACATCAACCCCCATAACACCAGCAGAGCGACAACGACCCAGAAATTTGGCACGAACCCCACGAGAGCCAATACCAGAACGCTAACTATATGAGCCGTTAGAATCACGGAAGTGCGTCGTTTAAATATCCGGCCGATGTACGGCACCAGCAATCCGCCAGCAATCTGCGCCCCCGCAACAACGGCGGCCGCGAGACCGGCGACGCCGTACGCTCGATCGTCCCCATAAAGCTCGAGCAGGTATGGTTGCATTGCGTAGAACGCATAGATAGTCACGCCGCCAGTGAACGGCGCGGCCAGCATGATCCACCTCACGGGTGGATTGCGTAAGCCGTATTTAATCGAGCCCGACAGAATCTTCTTTGTCTCCTTGATGGGGTTCTTTCCTTCTGCCGGCTTGAATCCGAGATCCTTCATTAGTACGAGAGCGCACATGAAATTGAGTACAAGCAAGGCAGCACGCACGACGTAGGGAACTCCCAGGTTCGTCGTTTGCGCAATAATCCCACCCGCAACTGATCCGACAAGCATCGAGCTACCTTCGACAATTTCGCCTTTTGCTAACACCGACTCTAACGTTTCTTTAGCCCCACTGTGGGCCAGCGCGTCTGCCAGCCACGCCTCGAACGCCCCCGAGAGAAATGTGAAGCCCAGGCCCAATAATAGAGAGGAGAGCGCCCAAGCCCAGAACGGAGCAGACACGCGCCACATGAACAGGTAGATTAGGGTTGAGATTGCCAGAGTAGAAACGCCGAGCAGGTATGACACCTTCCTGCCGCGCAGATCAGCGATAACGCCGGTGGGGATTTCAAATAGCACGAAGCCGGCGGTAAAGAACGCATTTGCAGCAAAGGCTTCGGTGTTACTCAACCCTGCATCGAGAAGAAAAAGGGTGTTAATGCCCCAAATTAACGACGCCGCTAAAGTGTTAAAGAGTTGGAGTGTCAGGTAGATGCGCTGAACTTTTCGCGAAGCTTTATTCATGATAAATTCACGACACTGAATCAAAAGCGATCCACGAAATACACGAAATGACACGAAGACGCAAACTAACAGTTTGCGTTACCGCGCTTGCAAAAGCCGCGCTTCGTCGTATATCAAGAGTAACGAATGAACGACAAAAACTACTTTGCTGAAGTCCTCGAATTCCTGCGTCTGGAGTCGGAGGCCATAGCGCGCAGCGCGACGCGTCTTAAACCGGAAGACGTTGAGCGCATCGTTGATCTGCTGGCCGGAATAAAGGGCAAGATAGTGATTCTTGGCGTTGGTAAGTCGGGAATCATCGCGCAAAAGATCGCGGCCACGATGACCAGCACGGGCACCGGCGCGATACATCTTCATCCCTCGGACGCGCTGCACGGCGGAATCGGCATCATCAATTCAGACGACGCTGTGATCATCATCAGTAATAGTGGCGAGACCAATGAAATTATTGAGATGCTGCCGTATCTGAAGCGTCGCGAAGTTCCCATTATCGCGCTAGTCGGTAATGTCAACTCAACATTGGCGCGTCGCGCCGATGGAGTGATCGATGCTTCAGTGGACCAGGAAGCATGCCCGCTAAATCTTGCTCCCACAACCAGCACGACCGTCGCCCTCGCTATCGGCGACGCACTGGCAATGACGTTGATGTCGGTTAAGGGACTCACCCCGGATGATTTCGCCGTCAACCACCCAGGCGGTCAACTTGGGAAACGTCTGACGCTGCGCGTTGCTGACCTGATGCACGCGGACGGAGAGAACCCAACAGTTTCTTTGGGGGCGACGTGGGTTGAGGTCGTTAAAGGAATTAGCGACGGCGGTCTGGGCGCCGTGAATGTTATCGATGAATCGGGACGACTCTACGGAATAATTACAGATGGCGACTTGCGACGAGCTATGCAGCGTTTGGACCACGCGTCTGCGGCGGATCTGAAATGCGACGAGATCATGACGCGTGACCCTGTGATTGCTAAACCTGGTTTACTTGCTTATGACGCGCTGCGGTTAATGGAAGACCGACCATCGCAGATTTCTGTATTACCAGTAGTAGACGAAGACGGTGTTTGCGTAGGGCTTATACGGCTGCATGACATTGTTCGGAGTGGTCTTTAAGAGAGTCCAATGTCCAAAGTCCAAAGTCCGCTACCGAATGAGGAAGGTGATACGGGCAGCAATGTGTTTCGTGTGGCTTCGTGTGATTTCGTGGATCGTCGTTTTGGCCTTGGACCTGCCCTGATTTTGTGGACACCTAGAAAGACCCGGAATGATACTGTCCGGGAGGAGGTGTTCATGTCAGCAAAGCGAACATACACGAGGTTGAATTCAAGTGAAACCAGTCGGCTAGTACAAAAAGGTAGCTCCGCAGTGCGGGTGGCTGAGCAGCTGGGATTCCGCTCCGATATGCTGCGCCATTGGAAGCAACAAGTCGAAGCTAGCGAACTTACCGAGGCGGAAGTATTTCCTGGGCAGGGGAGAGTGGCCAACGCGGAGCAGGAAGTGCGGCGCTTGCGTCGTGAACTTGAGTTAGTCACCCAGGAGCGTGACTTCTTAAAAAAAGCGGCGGCGTACTTTGCGAAAGAGCGGTCGTGAAGTACGCCTGCATGCGAAGGTACCGGCAGCAGTTCACGGTGACCTTGATGTGTCGAGTGTTGGGAGTTAGTCGGGCTGGCTTCTATGCAGCGGAGCAGCGGTGCCAGGCAAGCGCGCCCGACACAATGAAATTTTGGGTGCGGTCATTCGCGCGATTCATAAGACCAGCCGTGGGACCTATGGCAGTCCGCGTGTTTATCGCGACGTGCGGGCGGCGGGTTTGGCCGGCGGACGCCATCGCATCGCCCGCTTGATGCGAGAAGCTGGATTGCGCGCGCGCACGCCGCGCCGCTGGCGGCCGCAGACCACCGACTCCGCCCATGGCTACGCGGTGGCTAGCAACCTGCTGCAGCGTCGCTTTAGTGTTAAAGAAAGCGGTGGTCCTGATCGCGCTTGGTGCGGTGACATTACCTATGTCGCACCGACGAAGGTTGGTTGTATCTGGCGATCCTCGTGGATCTGGCAGTCGCATGGTAGTAGGTTGGGCCATGAGTGAATCGTTGTGGCGGGCCTCAAACTTGCAGCTTTGCGCATGGCCCTGGCCCGCCGCCAGCCAGAGCCCGGCCTGCTGCACCACACCGATCGCGGGTGCAATACGCGGCCGCCGCATATCGTGCGTTGCTGGCGGCGCAACAGATCACGGCCAGCATGAGTCGGCGCGCCAACTGTTATGACAACGCGTGGCCGAGAGTTTCTTTGCCACCTTGCGCTGGGAGTTGCTCAATCGTCATCATTGGCAAACGCACGCCGCTGCACTCAGTGCCATCTTTGAATACATCGAAGTTTGGTATAACCGTCAGCGACGTCATTCAGCTTTGGGCTATCTCAGTCCACTGCAGTTCTTATCGCGGCTTATCAACCCCGTTAAAAAAAGATGTAGACGCTCAACTTGAGCTGGAATCTTGGTGGCCGGACTTTGGACTTTGGATATTGGACTTTGGACTGTCGTGCCAGGCATGTCGACGATGTCCCACGCCGAACGCACACGAAGCAGCTTCGACATCAGACCTGCGTGCATGATGTGACCGCTTCGCTCCGCCACAACCTTCCCCATAATCGGCATACCCAGCAACGCCAGATCGCCAATGATGTCCAAGATCTTGTGACGCACGAATTCGTCGCGAAAACGCAGTCCCGTCTTATTCAGCATTCCGTCCGGAGTTAGCACAATGGCGTTATCAAGCGATCCTCCCTGAATCAGGTTCGCCCGTCGCAACGCTTCAATCTCATCAGTAAAACCAAACGTGCGAGCAGCTGCGATTTCACGGCTGAAGCTGCCATTGGTTAAATCGACGGAAAACTGTTGCACGCCGATCAGCGGGTGAGGGAAGTCGATCAGGCAGTCGATCTGATAATGATCTCCCGGCTCGACGCTGATGCGCCTGTTGCCTTGTTCGAATGAAACCTTCTCGCGCACGAGCAACGCGCGCCGCGCCAGCGGTTGTTCAACGACACCAGCTTTCTCGATCATTTCGGCGAAGACTTCAGCGGAGCCGTCGAGTATCGGGATCTCCAGGTTGTCTACGTCGATATAGACATTGTCGACATTCAACCCACGCAACGCCGACAACAGGTGTTCGACCGTCGACAGCATCACGCCGGTGCGCATGAGCGTCGTTGCGTAACCGCAGTGGGCCACCGACTCCACGGTGGCCGGAATCTCAAAGCCGCCGAGGTCTGTTCGCCGAAAGACGTAGCCGGTATCAGGCGCTGCGGGAAGCAGTCGGACGTGAACAGGAACGGCTGTGTGCAGGCCGATGCCGTGTGTTTCAACAGCTGAACCAAGAGTGGTCTGTTTAGTCAATTAAAAGGTTCCGTGGATGAAGTAATTGCGAAAGCGCAATTATACCGAGCAATGACTATGCCGTTTTGAAACCCTATATGTTTACCGACTTGCGGAAGGAGATTGTTGCACATCCGCCACACCCACAGCGAAAGCTGGGATTGAATGCCACAACCGAGGAACACAGAGATTGATCCTCTGACTATAAGAAAAGAGAGCAGAAGAAGTATTCTCCTCGGTTAGGCCCGAATGGCCGGCAGTTAATAGCCACGCGCTTGAGCGCGTGGATCGCTTCTGTCAGGAGATTCTGAGGTCCGGAGCGACCGGCAGTTGTTATTCTAAAATAGGGTGGTGCCGGCCCTTCGGGCCTGAATGAACGAACCGGTTACCAAATAGAGATTGCATCTGCGCCATATTTAGGTAATCAAAATTCCGCGTCAATTGACACTCCTAAAACGCCTCTCTATCATCGAATTAAATGCCAGCCAAGCAAGCTTCTACCGATAAAAAACCAGTCGAACGTGTGTTTCTCATCGATTCGATGTCGCACATCTTTCGCGCCTTTTTTGCGCCGATGGCGAACCGCGCCGCGCCACTCTCAAACTCAAAAGGGCAGGTAACTCAGGCGGTTTATATCTTCACAAACATGCTGCGCAAGCTGTTGCAGGATGAGAAACCAAACTACATCGCTGCCATTTTCGAATCCGGCGAGAAGACATTTCGACACGAGACGTTTGCCGACTACAAAGCGAATCGCCTGGCAATGCCCGAAGATCTTTCGTCTCAATTGCCATACATACTTCGACTATGCGAAGCCTTCAACATTCCCGTAATCAATGCGCCCGGCTTTGAAGCTGACGATGTTATCGGCACGCTGGCGGCAAAAGTGGCCGCGGCGGGACTGCAAGCCGTCATCGTTTCGAATGACAAGGACATGTGCCAGCTGGTGCACGATCCGGACATCGTTGCAATGCGTCAGAACTCTCAGGTGGTAAAGCGCAAAGAGTATGTGCCGCCAATTGAATGGTGCAACGAAGAGTGGGTGGAAAAGAAATTTGGAGTCCCGGCAGACAAGGTTGTGGACCTGCTGGGCCTGATGGGTGATTCGATCGACAACATTCCGGGCGCGCCGGGTATCGGCTCCAAAGGTGCGGTTCAGATCATTACGCAGTTCGGGTCGATCGAAGAGGCACTGAAGCGCTGGGAAGAAGTGAAGCACAAAACCTATCGGGAGTCTTTACGTAATAACGCTGAGTTGATACTCCAATCGAAAGACCTGGCGCGAATTCGGACGGACCTTGATGTTGAATTGGATCTGGACCAGTTGAGATCGCGCGAGCCGGATCGTGCCGCCGCATACGAGTTGTTCAAGGAGCTGGAGTTTTCGGCTTTAACCCGTGAGTTTGCTGATGCGGCAACAGCGCCGGCAGCTGACTCGGGTGGAAAACTCAATTACAAGATCATCAAGTCGCGCGCAGAGCTCGACAAGCTGATCCAGAGTCTTTGGGATGCGGAGAGTGTTGCGATTGCTATCGCGGACTCTACGCCTCCTGGGAGCGGCGAACAGCAATGTGCAATCGACTACAACGATGCGGAAGGCATCGCGTTTTCAACCGCTACTGGATCGGCGGCGCTTATTGATTTCAAAAACTTTGCTGAAGGTAGTGAAACAGCCATCGCCTCGATACGCGAAGTTTTGTCCAACGGGTTGTTGGAAAAGACCGTCCACGACCTAAAGCGGGCCATTGGATTGTTGAGCCGGCTTGGAATCACCCTTGAAGGCGTCAAGGACGACACATTCATCGCCGCTTACTTGCTTGATCCGAATCGCAGCAAGTATGAGTTGACTGATTTGGCGCGCGAAGCAGTCGGCGTTGAAGCGTTAACTAATCCGGGCAACGGTTGGTCCGACGCGCATTGGCAAACCGCAGTCGCGGCTGATCTAACCGCGAGAACTGCGAAGGTACTGCGACAACGCATTCTGGAAAAGAAGCTGGAGACGATCTACAGCGAGATGGAGCTGCCCCTGGCGCCGTTGCTGTTTCGGATGGAGCGGGTGGGTTTGAAAGTCGATCGCGCCACGCTTTCAGATTTATCAAACTATCTTGGCTTGGAACTCAAGAAGTTGACGGTAAAGATTTATGAGTTGGCCGGCAGGGAATTCAACATCGGGTCGCCAAAACAAGTGGGCGAAGTCTTGTCTGAGTTGGAGATGACGTCAGGAAGGAAGACTTCCACCGGTCGGATTTCGACCAGTAAGGCCGTGCTGGAAGAGTTGGCCCAAACTTACGAGCTGCCGAAGCTCATCATTGAGTATCGTGAGCTGGATAAATTGAAAAGCGTTTACACGGATGCGCTACCTCACCAGATCGCAGCTGATGGACGCATTCATTGCCTGCTCAATCAGACGGTGGCTGCTACCGGCCGCTTATCTTCCAGCGATCCCAACCTGCAAAACATTCCTATCCGGACTGAGTTGGGCCGGCGCATCAGACGCGCCTTCGTTGCCGAGAAGGGCAGCAAGATTATTTCCGCGGATTATTCCCAGCTAGAGCTGCGACTGCTTGCGCACATCACGCAGGACGAGGTGATGTTAGAGGCCTTTCAAAATGGCGAAGACATTCACTCGCGCACGGCGCGTTTAGTCTTCGGCGCAAAGACTGATGAAGAACTCAAGGAAGCAAGACGGTTCGCGAAGATTGTCAACTTCGCAATTGCCTATGCCATTGAGCCGTGGGGACTGTCGCAGCGCGTTGGCATTACGCGCCAGGAAGCCAGAAAAGTGATTGATGATTATTACAACACTTACAAAGGCGTGCGCCGGTACATGGAAGAGGTGCCGCTGCGCGCGCGTGAACATGGATACGTGCGTTCCATCTATGGACGGATTCGCCCG
Organism: Blastocatellia bacterium; assembly: GCA_963786645.1. Lineage (GTDB taxonomy): Bacteria > Acidobacteriota > Blastocatellia > Pyrinomonadales > Pyrinomonadaceae > PSRF01. Next base: position 30,047 of record CAWAZW010000007.1, on the reverse strand, counting down.
CTTCCGGGGATAACCGATCGCAACGCCAACATCCGCAAAGCAGCGGAACGCGAAGCGATCAATATGCCTATCCAGGGAACGGCCAGCGATATCGTTAAGATTGCAATGCTCAAAGTGGACGAGGAATTCAAAAGAGAAGGCGTCGATGCGCAACTCCTGATGCAGGTGCACGATGAGTTGTTGGTTGAAACTCCGGCAAACGTGGCGGATCGGGTCGCGGAAATTCTAAAGCATGAAATGGAGACTGCGGTCACGCTCGATGTTCCTTTGGTGGTTGATGTAGGAATTGCCGATAACTGGATGGATGCCAAGCCTTAGTTGATTCACTGCTGAAGCGATGGATAAAGATCCCCAATCATCCAACGATTTGCCGGGCGAGCCGAAGAATTCACCTGGGGCCGCACCTCCGCGTGCAGAGGTTGAATCGAAAGTAGTTTATCGCCGGCCCAATCAGACGGAAGGCGAAACGCAGCAACCTGAGAGAGCAGAGGAACTCGGCAGTATCTGGACACGCGAGCTGGCACCGGCCGTGATGCCCGTCGTTATCGGGTTCATGTTGCTACTGATTCTGATTTCGGTGCTGGGGTTTCTAAGTGTTCGGCGGATGGATGAAGTGAGTGTCGCTGTCTTGTCACTGGAGCAACAACACGCGACAAAGTTGAGCCTGCTATTGCAGCTTCGTCTTGCCTTGACGAGACTCGATAACGAAGCGCGCGCGCGCGCCGAATCAGAAGCTCGTGACGAACTAAGACCTCCAATCGATTTAAGACTGAGCAACGCGCGAGATAAATTGAAGGATCTTTTACCTCAGATTGAGCATCTCCCATTGGCAGCCAATTCTCCGTGGCTGCAGTTCAAGAACGATCTGACGGAGCTATATTGAGGTTACGAACGACCTGCGACGTTATTCGCTCGAAGGTTTTGAAAAGTTTAATACTGTCGATACGCAACTGAACGACCTGTTGCACCATTCGACGCAGGAGCAGGCTGAAGTCTTTCGGCAGAGCGAGATGCTCGAACAAGAGGCGGCGCGCTCGATTCGTTTGTGGACATCTGGTTGCGCTTATCGCTGGCGCGTTGGTTGCCGCCGGCACGTCTGGGAGATCCAACGCCGTTTTCGAGAGATGCGGCGCAGCGTGGAGGAAGCGCGGCGCGAGCGCGTGTTCACCAGTCAACTTTTGGAAGGCATGGTGAGCGCGGTAGCGGCCATTGACGAAAACGATCGCATCAGGAGCGCTAACGCGGCGTTTTTCAAAATCTTTCCAGGCGCCAGCATCGGCGCCTCGGTCTATGAGAAGTTTGCGCCGGAAGGCGCGCTCAAGATGCTTGAGGCAGCGACCGCCACGCGCGTGGACCAGGCCCAGTATCGCGGACGTTGGGTTTCTCCCGGCGCCGAAGATACAGCCGTTAGCCAGGTTTTCGATATTTACTCTTCACCGCTGGCCATCAACGGATCGCAGTGGACAGATCGTGACCCTGGTTGACGTGACTGAAGCTGCCGAGGCTGAACGTGAGTTGCGCCGGCAGGAATCACTGGCGGCAGTGGGACAGGCTACAGCGCAGGTGGCCCATGAGATTAGAAACCCGCTGGGCAGTATTCGTCTGGGAGTGGCGATGCTGCGCGACAACGTAAACGATGCTGAAGGATTGAATACGATCGACCTGGTGGAGCGCGGTATCAAGCACTTGAACAAGTTAGTGGTCGATGTGGCGCAGTTCTCGCGACGCAAAGCGCTCGAGTCTTCAGACGTTGATCTGCACGAGTTAATCAACCGGAGTCTTGAGCTGGTCGCGGACAAGATCAAGGAAAAAGATACTGTCGTAGAGAAGAAGCTAACGCCGCAGAAAATTGTGGGACATTGGGATCCGGATCAGTTGCGTCAGGTGCTGGTTAATGTGATTGGAAACGCGATTGACGCCAGCCGCAAACACGCGCCGATCTCGATTTCGACAGAGGTAGTTACCGTGGATGGAGACGATGTAGCTACCAGGACTCGCGCGCGGCTGACGATTGCAGATCAAGGAAAAGGAATTGACAGCGGCACGTCTGCAACGTATTTTTGAACCGTTCTTCTCAACCAAGAAACGCGGCACGGGATTAGGCCTGGCGATCGTGAAGCAAATTGTGGAGCAGCACGGCGGCACTATTGGTGTGAAGAGTGAACGGGACAGGGAACGCAGTTCACGATTGACCTGCCGTTGTAAGTAGAACAGGCATTCCTGCCTGTTCCTTAAACAAACAGTGACAGGCAGGAATGCCTGTCCTACAACGCTCGGAAGCGCATTCTTCGCAGCCTCAATGGTCTGGTCGATGACTTCGTCAGTGTGCGCGATGCTGACGAACGCCGCTTCAAACTGCGAAGGCGCCAAGTAAACTCCGTTGTCCAGCATTGCATGGAAGAAGCGTCCGTAACGACTGCGATCGCTTTCGTTGGCTGTGGTCCAATTTATTACCGGCTGATCGGTAAAGAACGCTGTCCACATTGAGCCGACGCGGTTTGTAACAGTTTTGACCCCCGCTTCTCCAGCAGCTTGCGAAAGTCCTTCGCAAAGTTTCGCCGAACGACGTTCGAGAGTTTCGTAGACGCCTGGATCTTTCAACCGGCGTAAAGTGAGTAGACCCGCCATCATCGCCAGTGGATTACCAGAAAGCGTTCCCGCCTGATATATCGGCTCCGGCGGGAGCGATGTTGCGCATGAGATCGCGGCTACCACCGTACGCCCCGACCGGCAGACCACCACCGATTATTTTGCCGAGACACGTGATGTCCGGAGTCACTCCGTAAAGCTGTTGCGCACCTCCTCGTGCAACACGAAAACCAGTCATCACCTCATCAAAGATCAAAAGCGCGCCGTGACGTTGTGTAACTTCACGCACCTTACTTAAGAAATCCGGTTGCGGCGGCACGACACCCATGTTGCCTGCGACAGGTTCGATGATGACTGCCGCGATATCGGTGTGGCTGCTGAAATACATTGTCGAGCGCGTCAGCGTCGTTGAAAGGAACGGTGATGGTGTGCTGTGCGAGTGACGCGGGAACGCCGGGACTGTCCGGCAATCCCAGGGTGGCGACTCCCGAGCCCGCTTTAACAAGCAAACTGTCGGCGTGGCCGTGATAGCAACCTTCAAACTTCACCAGCTTGTCGCGTCCCGTGGCGCCGCGCGCCAGCCGGATAGCGGACATGGTAGCTTCGGTTCCGCTATTGACCATGCGCACCATTTCAATCGAAGGCACCGCCGCGATAATTTCTTCGGCGAGTTCGATTTCCAACTCATTGGGTGCGCCGAAACTCGTCCCTTGCGCAGCGACGCGTGCAAGCGCGTCAACGATTTCTTGATCGGCGTGGCCCAGGATCATCGGCCCCCAGGAGCCCACATAGTCGATGAACTGGCGGCCGTCGACGTCTGTGATGAATGGGCCAGCGGCACTCTTGATAAATAAGGGCGTGCCGCCCACACCGCGAAACGCGCGCACAGGCGAGTTAACGCCGCCGGGCATCAATTCGAGTGCACGAGCATATAACTGCGCAGATTTGTTTTGTTCTTTTTCAGGAGTGGACATTGTGCGAAGAGGATATCAAGTTTGCGCGATGCCGCGTACTGCAAGATCACCATCTATATGTAATGCCAGGTGCGGCACACGGTCCGTGTCGTTTCGTGTTATTTCGTGGATCGACGAAAGCGAGTAAAAACGATCCACGAAATACACGAACTACACGAATGGTTGGATACTGACGTTCACTCGCGCTACATCTACAGTTGTTGCTGGTTGGAAGAACCTGCGAATGCTGCGGAACACGCTTCTGAAGAACCGAATTACGCGCGTTAGTAACAGTGCTGATACAACCAATCCAGCCGCCACAACAATGAACAGCAACACCGGCAGGAATGCCGCGGCAAGTATGGAAAGTACTGCCAGCACGTCTTCAAGCGTGCTCGCGACGATGTTTGAAACCGGCTCCGGACTGGTGTTGATTATTGCTCTCGCAGCCGCCTTGGTTCCATGAGAGCTGAGCGCCAGTCCACCGCCCAACAGGAATGCGATCACCTGAACGCTCCGATCGAAATCTCCGAATGCGGTTGCCGCCAACACCGCGCCGGCAGGAACACGTATGAAGGTGTGGACCACGTCCCAGGTGCTGTCCACGATGGGAATCTTGTCGGCGAAGAACTCAATCAGGTACAACACCACCGCCACTCCGATCACCCACCAACTCGTTAACACCTGCAGCTCGCCGGGCAATTCAAGGTTGGCGAATCGGCCCAGCAACCCCAGTGTTGCCACAGATGCATAAAGGTTTATCCCGGAGACCCAGGACGCGCCCATGCCGATCGCAAGTGTGTGAATGAAGTCCATTGCGGTAATTATACGATAGCCGGTACGCAGTCGGGTTCGGAGCGTCAAACCGGGCTTCGGGGACCACGTCGTATGACTTAATCGGTTTATTTCGTGATGCTCTGAACCGTTACGGTTAACAAGGTAGCACTCCTCGTCACCGCTGAAACCCGGTGCTACGAAAACGCTCGCGCCATCCGACGGCTGTTCTGCCTGCGCCGAGTCATGCAGTCGATGCTAAGATTTCACCTTTCCCCTTTAACCCTTCCCCAAACCTGGTAATCGCATAAATGTCTATCAACGTCGTCGACATCATACTGGTGATTGTCGTGCTGCTTAGCGCATATAACGGTTGGCGGCGCGGCTTTATTTTCGGCCTGCTCGATTTACTCGGATGGGCCCTGGTCCTGATTACCGGGCTGCGGTTCTACCAACCTGTCGCGAAATGGTTGGATGCCCGATTTGATATCTGGTCAGACGTTTGGGACCAGCCGGTTGCATTTCTTTTGATCGCGACTGTGGTGATTGTGCTTTATCAGGTGCTGGTCCATCTCCTGCTGCGCCGTCTGTCAGAAGACGTTCACGAACACAAGTCCAATCAGCTGCTCGGTATTCTGCCCGGACTGGCTAACGGCGCAATTACTGCGGCCCTCGTGGCGGCGCTACTTCTGTCCGTCCCGATCAACGAAACTTTGCATGCGCAGGCGCGGGAAAGCGCGCTGGCGAACCGTCTGGCCGTTTACGCGGAACGCCTCGAGGGGGCGCTGCATCCCGTATTCGGGGAAGCAGTCGCGGAAACGCTCAACATGCTGACGGTCCAGCCCGAGTCGCACGAGCGCGTAAACCTGCCTTACAAGGTCACGAATACGCAGCCGCGGCCCGATCTGGAAGCGAGGATGTTGGATCTTGTGAACCGCGAACGGGCTGCGGCGGGATTGCGGCCGCTGGCGCCTGATCCGGAACTGACGGAAGTGGCCAGACGGCATTCGGCCGACATGTTCGCTCGTTCTTACTTTGCGCACGACACACCCGAAGGTCGAAACCCGTTCGATCGCATGAGAGAAGGTGGGGTACGTTTCCAGGCGGCGGGGGAGAACCTTGCGCTTGCGCCCAGTTTGCAAGTCGCGCACAACGGTTTGATGAACTCACCGGGCCACCGTCGCAACATTCTGGACCGACAATTCGGCCGTTTGGGAATTGGAATCCTGGACGGTGGCGTGCGCGGTCTGATGGTCACCCAAAACTTCCGCAACTGATCAAGGAGCGAAACAAAACGCCGGCCCCGTTTGGAGCCGGCGTTTCGTTTTTCGTTACCTCAGGACTTAAGCCTGTGCGGGTTGCGGAATCGGAACCGGTGGATTTAACAATGCGGTCGGGGCCATCAAACGCTCCGGCGCGAAACATTGCTCAATGCCATCGGCTTCAACCGTGTCATGTTCGAGAAGTAATTCGACAAGACGCGCAATCGAAGCTTGCTTTGCAGTTACAACTTCGCAGGCTCTTGCCAGCTGCGTGTTAATGATTTCATTAACAGCTTCTTCAACCCGATCAAGCAGGTTCTGGCTTAACTGTTCAGTGCGCGGGTCGCCAAGGTAGATGGGCCCGAGCGGGCTCATGCCATACTCACTGACCATGGCCCGCGCCATTTCCACGGCGCGCTGAATGTCATTCGAAGCACCGGCTGTCATCGTTGAAAGCAGTACCTGTTCAGCCGCACGTCCACCGAGCAGTACGGCAATCTGATCCTCAAGATACTCGCGCTTCTTCATCAAGCGATCGCGTTCGGGCAAAGACTGCGTAACGCCCAGAGCGCGTCCTCTCGGAAGAATCGAAACCTTGTGAATTGGGTCGCCATGCCTGACGGTGACGCCTACCGCGACGTGTCCTGCTTCATGGACGGCCGTCGCATAACGTTCGTCTTCGTCCATCATGAATCCGTGACGTTCCGCTCCCATCAGCATCCGATCGCGAGCAAACTCAATATTCTTCCGCGAAACGCCCTCAGAGTCGTCACGCGTTGCATCGATGGCCGCCTCATTCAGAATGTTTGCCAAATCCGCACCTGAGAAACCGGGTGTGCCTCGCGCAACCCAATTGAGATCGAGTTGCGGATCCAGTTGCATCTTGCGCGCATGCACTCGCAGTATCGCTTCCCGGCCGCGTACGTCCGGAAGGTTAACTGCGATCTCACGATCGAAACGGCCGGGACGCGTCAACGCACGATCCAAAACATCCGGGCGGTTGGTTGACCCAATCACGACAATGCTCGAGTTTTGATCGAAGCCATCCATTTCAATCAATAGTTGATTCAGCGTCTGGTCCTGATCGGCGGTGGCGGAGTCGTTACCTCTTCCACGCTGCCGCCCCAGAGCGTCGATCTCGTCGATAAAGATTATGCAAGGTGCAGCCTTCTTTCCCTGCGCGAACAACTTGCGCACGCGCGACGCCCCAACGCCTGCAAACTTTTCCTGAAAACTGGATCCCGACGCCAATAGAAAAGGTACACCTGCTTCACCGGCGGCGGCTCGTGCCAGAAGTGTCTTGCCGGTTCCTGGTGGTCCATAAAGAAGAATTCCGCGCGGCGCTCGTCCGCCGAGACGGCCAAAGCGTGCGGGATCGCGCAGGAACTGAATCGTCTCCGCCAATTCAGAAGCTGCCTCGTCGACACCAGCAACATCCTCAAAGGAAACACGCTGTTTTCCATCCTGGTTTGCCTGAGCAAATTTGCTGACCCCGCCATTCATGCTTGCGTAGACACGCCATCCGATAAAACCTAAAAGCAGGACGGTGAGAATGGGAGTGCCCCAGGTCAGCAACGTGGTGGTCCAATTCGTTTGCGGGGGTCGAAACTCAACCGGAACGTTCTTCTTTCTGAACTCTTCTACGACGCCCTGGCGAATTGCGTCACTGGTAACAGTTGCCTGTAGCACACCGCCCTGGCTGTTTTGAACTGTTACGGTGTCGCTCTCGACAATTACTGAAACCGCGGCTCCGGTTTCAGCGATCCGGTAAAGCTCCGAATAGTTGATTTTGGTGGTTCCTGGCGTGCGGCTTTGGTCGATCACTACGTCAGTTGCCGCTATCAGGATCGCAGCCAACGTAAACACCAACGCGAGCGTGACCTTTTGTGAATTGCGAAACAGTTTTTCTAATGGGGGAAGCCATACAAATACTCCACGTGCCTGCTTATGGCTAAGCAAACTTTAGCGACCGGCGACCGGTCGTTGTTGATTTTCAAATTGACGGTTGGGAAGACTACGGTTGTCGGGGAACAAACGACGTAATTCAAAACCCAAGGGGCGTAACGGAAAGCTCGCCACAACGAGAAGGGCGAGCTCGCAGATACTTTAACAGCGGGTAGCGCGAGAAGTCTACTGTTTGGACGGCTTTGCACTTATCGTACCCGGCTCAACCTATTTTCGCGCGAATGAGAGTTCTTCCAGTCCGCCGGGAGTGCGCGGCCAATCGGAGCGTAGCAGCCGCGATAAGGCCCGGTCGGCCAGGAGTTTCCCGCCCGTTTGGCAGTTTGGGCAGTAGTTGGTCTCATTGGACGCATAACGGATTCGCTGAACGGTGCCGTTACAGCGAGGGCAGGGCTGCTGATACTTTCCATGGACCGCCATCTCAGGACGAAAAGCGGTGACCTTCTCAGGGAACGCCGACTTATCGCCGCGCAGCCTCCTCGCTCAGCGTTTTGATCCACAACTTCAAAGTCGACTGAGTCGAGTCAAATAATCGCTCGATTTCTTCGGTTGTAAGTTTTTGGGTCAAAGCGACGGGCGAGAGTTTCGCATGCCAAAGTATTTCATCTGAATAAGCATTGCCGATTCCGCTGAACAGCCGTGGGTCGGTCAACGTTCGCTTCAGTGTGTGATTCTCCGACTTGAGGATCTTGGAAAAACTATCGAGGTCCGTTTCGAATATCTCAACGCCTCCGCGGTCGAGATTCGCGAGATTCGCTTCGCCTTTGATTACATGCAATGAAGCGCGTCGCTGTGTGCCGGCTTCTGTGAGAGTAAGGGTGCCATTTTCGAAGACGAACGCCGCAAGTTGATTTTTCGGAGCGCGCAGCGACTTGCGAAGCGTGGTCCCTTCCTTCCAATGCAGACGCCCGGCAATCATCAGATGGAGCACCAACCACAGGTCATCCTCAAAACCGAAACAGATGCGCTTACCGATACGGCGTATCTGCAACACCTTCTTTGATTCCACGCTATTGATAGAAGGCTCAGCGGTGCGCATCAGAAACGGCGAGTCTATCGTTACCTTCTCAAGACCGCGGTTAAGAATGCGCTTCTCCAGTGCTTCTATGTAGACGACGATGTCTGGCAATTCAGGCATAGGATTAATGCGGTAGCACCAATATTCGTCGAAGTGTTGATGCATCGCAAATTCTGCGGTGAGTAACGCGGACTGGCAACGCAAATGCAGAACCGCTCGCGCTAGCGACCGGATGCCAACATCAACTGGGCCGCCTGGTCTCGAGTAGCGTTGAGCTAACCGCACATAGTCGATCAAGCACCTAGCCTCATCTCTGCAACTCAGCTAGAATTCGCACCGACAAGCAGACGAAAATCAGTCAGTCGACAAACTCCCATGCGCTCCCCCCTTTCAGCAGGCACAAAAATTGGCCGGTACGAAATCCGTTCCCAAATTGGCGTAGGGGGCATGGGCGAAGTGTACCTGGCTGAAGACACCCAACTCGATCGCAAAGTAGCGCTGAAAATTCTTCCGCCTGATCTCGCCTTAAAACGGGAACGCATGGCCCGCTTCGTTCGTGAAGCTAAAGCCGCAGCCGCCCTCAACCATCCGAACATCGCACATATCTACGAGATCGGTGAACAGGATGACACTGCACTTCATCGCCATGGAATTCGTTGAAGGTAAAACACTGCGAGAGAAGATTCACCAGGAACGGACGGATATACGAAAGCTTCTGAAGTATCTGCAACAAGTAGCGAGCGGTCTGGCAAAAGCGCATACCGCCGGAATCGTCCATCGCGATCTGAAACCAGACAACATCATGATCGCGAAGGACGGTTACGCAAAGATACTTGATTTCGGTTTAGCCAAACTGATTGAGTCGGTCGGTCTTGCAAGTGAAACTGCCAGCGACGTCGCTACGGTTGAATGGGAACAACATTCTCTTCCCGGGAAGCTGCTGGGCACGATCGGGTACATGTCACCTGAGCAGGCGCAGGGTAAAGTTGATGAGATAGACCACCGGTCTGACATTTTTTCATTCGGATGCATGCTTTACGAGGCCATCACGTTACAACGGCCTTTTCAGGGTGAATCAAAAGTTCAATCGCTTTACAGAATTGTTTATGAACCGGCCCCGCCTATTAAGGACTTCAATCCTACGGCTGCCCGCTGATTTGCAGCGCATCGTTCGTCGTTGTCTCGCAAAGGATCCTGACGAGAGATACCAATCGATACAGGACGTCGCCATTGAGTTGAAAGAACTGCGGCGGGAGCTGGAGGGCGACACAAATCTGGATGTCACGGTTCGCGCCCTCAGTGTTTGGAAGCGAGATGGCCCAGGCATCAGCGGTTCCCGGATCAATGATGCCGACAATGGGTGGTCCAACAGCCACGAGTGTCGATATAAGCGGGCGGCCCACCTCGAGTACTTCAATAATCATCGGGGAGATCAAGCAGCACAAACGAGGATTTGTACTGGCGCTGGTCGGATTACTGGTGATTGCGGGCAGCCGTGGTCGCGGCTTGGATGAAGTTTTCCGGTCCAGGCCAGACCCGAACCCTTTCGCGCGATGCGCATTGCCCGCTTAACGACCGGCGGCAAAATCGGGAATGCCGCAATCAAAGGCTACGCATCGATCTCGCCCGACGGAAAGTACGTTGTCTTTCGAACCACTGAGCTAGGTAAAGACAGCCTCTGGGTGAGACAGGTCCTGACGGGCAGCCTTGTGAAAATCGTTCCTGACCTGCCCGGTAAAGTTGGCGGCACAACATTCTCACGCGACGGCGAGTTTATTTACTACTCGATGTTTGAAAAAGACCCGCGGGGAACTCTTTATCAAGTTCCAGTGTTAGGCGGAACCCCGCAACGCATCATGGCAGGCGTAACCAGCGCCGTCACCTTTTCGCCTGATGGACAGCAACTGGCGTTTGTTCGAACCGAGCCTCAGGAATCCAAATTGATGGTTGCCAACACAGACGGCACCGGAGAACGAACAATCGCCACACGCAAGTTACCGGAACACTTCCCGCCTGCAGGTGGACCATCTTGGTCGCCTGATGGAAAGACGATCGCGTGCGGGGCCGAAACATTTCGAGGAAATGTTTTGGCGACCGTCGTTTCAGTCCCCGCTGCTGGTGGCGCCGAGAAAGCCTATTACAACCCACAATTGGGTATCCGTCTCACGCGTGCTCTGGCTGCACGATGGCAGCGGTTTAATCATCGCGGCAGTTCCCGAATTGATTTCGGCAGGCACACAGTTGTGGCACGTCTCATATCCTGGCGGCGAAGTTCGCAGAATCACAAACGATTTGAATGCGTACGGCACAACCAGTCTGGGACTTACGGCCGATTCAAAAACGATTGTTACGATTCAGGCCGATCGGTCGACGCAGATCTGGGTATCGGAAGCGACGCTCGAACCAAAGCAAATCACCTACGGAAAATATGACGGTGACACGCTCGCCTGGACCGCTGACAAGAAAGCTTCTGTACACAGCGCCGTCAGGCGAGCAACTAGACATCTGGAATATCGATCCGGCCACGGCCGCCAGCCGGCAAGTTACAAACGATTCTTACATTGAGAAGCTCGGTTGCGTTTCAACCGATGGTCGGTACGCGGTGTTCAGCTCGAACCGATCAGGAAACTTCAATTTGTGGAAACTCAGTTTTGCGGGAGGCGAACAGCAGCAACTTACCCAGGGCAATGAAGTCGACTCCCACGCGACCTGTTCACCTGATGGACAGTGGGTGCTGTTCAGATCCTTCAGAGAAGGGAAGTCAACCTTCTGGAAGATTGCGTTGGCGGGCGGAGATCCTCAACAGCTTTTCGACAAGACATCATCTTCTGCCGCTATCTCGCCAGACGGCAAGTTGGTCGCGATAAGATTTGTTGACGAGAAGACCAACAGCAATCGAATCGCCGTATCTACCCTTTGAAGGTGGCGATCCAATAGCGACGCTGGAAGTATCGCTAAACTATCGTGATGTCGGCTTGGGATGGTCTGCGGATAGCCGTTCGATCATCTATGCTGACGCGCGCGATAACGCAGACAACATCTGGAGCGTCCCCGTGGAAGGGGGTGCGGCGAAACAGTTGACGAAGTTCAATAATGGGTTGATTTTTGCTTTTCAGGTGTCAGCAGACGGCAAACAGATCGCCATCTCACGCGGCACTCAAACTGATGACGTAATACTGTTGCGCGATTCTGAGTAGACGTCGTTCCCACTATCGCGCCCACAGAAGGAGACCGATCAGAACCAGTCCTACGATTGCAGCAAGAATATAGAAGAGAACTACCAAACCTGCGGGTCCGGACTTTTTGGAGAGTTCGCTTATGTCCTCTTTTGCCTCTTGCACGACTTCGTTCGATTTAGTCATTGCGTGCATATTAACCAGCAAAATTGGCAATTGTGTCTCGAATGGTGTTGCGATTTGGTAGTGTTTGCAGCCGCCCGGTTTGCAACTTTGACCGTTAATAGTGCATCATAGCCCCCAGTTAATCCTTCTCTCGCGCATCGACGGTGATGCGCCCCACGCAAAAAGATTCAGCGTTGGCGTTTGGATAGTTCGAGAGCAGGCTGATTTCAACTTCAGAAGCCGCTCACAAGAGCATCCGAACCCGGTCCTTCGACTGCTACCGTTACTCCGAAGCCAATCCGATTCGCAGCTTCTTTTATCCCTCCGAGGGAAAGGTATATTTGTATGTCTATGAAACTTTACGTAGGAAACCTCGCGTTTGCCACCTCCAGCCAGGAACTGCAAGAGCTATTTGCGCAGGCCGGCACGGTCCAATCAGCGAGCGTTATTGAAGATCGCGATACTGGTCGCTCACGCGGCTTTGGCTTTGTCGAGATGGCGAGCAAGGAAGAAGGCGAAGCAGCCATTGCACAACTCAACGGCAAGGAAATCAACGGTCGTGCCCTGAACGTTAACGAAGCGAAGCCCCGCGAAAATCGCGGCGGTGGTGGCGGACGTGGCGGCTTTGGCGGCAATCGTGGCGGCGGCGGTGGTTACAACGGTAACCGCGGCGGTGGCGGCGGTTTTAGCGGCGGCGGTAATCGCGAACCGCGTTGGTAATTAACAAACCAACAATGGGTGCGGAGGGCCGCACAGATTCATTGCACGGCCTTCCGTCCTCACTGTTTTTCAACAGACGGCACCGCGATGCGAGCGCCGATGTTTACATTTTCGTTCCCAGCGTAATCACGCTGAAGAACAACTTAGTTAGGAGTCTATGAATTTTTCTCAACTTGGACTCGCGGAAGCGCAAGTACGCGCCTGCGAGTCCCTCGGATACACCGAGCCAACCCCAATACAAAAGCAGGGAATTCCCGTAGTTCTCAGTGGCCAGGATCTAATCGGCTGCGCTGAAACCGGGACCGGCAAAACTGCCGCCTTTCTGCTTCCAATAATTCAAAAAATCAGCGAGAAGCCGCGACCGGGCGTCCGCGTCCTCGTGCTCGCGCCGACGCGCGAACTTACAACACAGATTCACAAGAACTACCGCGAGTTTAATCGCGGCAAAGGAAATCGTGCCGTTGTCGTAATCGGCGGCGCAAACATGCGCACACAGATTACGGAACTGCGCCGCGACGCTGCGGTGGTAATCGCAACTCCGGGACGTTTGCTGGACTTGATTGAACGACGTGCAGTCAGTCTCGCAGCTGTTGAGTTTCTCGTTTTAGATGAAGCCGATCGCATGCTCGACATGGGCTTTCTGCCGGCTATTCGCCGGATACTGGCGATGCTGCCTGCAAAAAAACAAACAATGCTCTTCTCAGCAACTATGTCTGAAGAGATTGAACGCCTGGCTCGCACGACGATGAAACAACCGGTGTTGGTTGAAGTTAGTCCGCGTGGAAACGCGCCGATTACAGTCGATCAGGTTGCTTATCCTGTTGCACAGGAATCGAAGACTGCGCTGCTGATAGATTTGCTGGAGCGCGAAAAGTTTGAACGCGTTCTGGTGTTTGCGAGAACACGAAGAGGAGCCGAGAGGCTGTCTCATATCCTGGGCGCGCGCGACCACAGCGTTAATCGGATTCACTCCGATCGTTCACAGCCACAACGTGAAGCGGCGCTGCGCGGATTCCGCGACGGTCGAACACGCGTGCTGGTTGCAACCGACATTGCTGCCCGTGGACTTGATGTTGACGCAGTGTCACACGTGATCAACTATGACGTGCCATCTGCACCAGAAGATTATGTGCACCGGATTGGACGTACAGGACGCGCGGGCAACAAAGGACGCGCTATCACGATCGTTACTCCGGTTGACGAGATTTCCATGCGGGCGATTGAACGGTTGACAGGCAAAGAAATCAAACGAGTGGTGCTGCCAGGATTTGGTGGAGCAAGAACCGACAGCGGTCCCGCCCGTCCGTTTGCAAGAACAGCCCCTCGTGCTGTATTTACACGTTCGTTTCGACCGCGTCGCGCAAGTCGTTAATAAACAGAAGCGAATCAGTTAATGGTTCGCTTCATCACTTTTCACTGATTGCAAAGGAGAGAGTCTATTGGCTAGAGACGATTTGATTCCAGCGGAAGGCACGATCATCGATAAGCAGCCTAACGCATTTTTCAGAGTGCAACTTGATAACACCAATCACGTTGTACTAGCAGCGGTGTCCGGCAAGATGCGTAAGAATCGCATACGTATTCTCATCGGAGACCGGGTCAGCGTTGAAATGTCGCCATACGATCTCTCTCGCGGTCGGATCACTTACCGGTTCAAGTAAACGGCAGATAGAACTGCTCAGTTTGTTTTGAGCGCCAACGGCGCGAAATGCATAGCCCGCGGAACGCCCCGGGTGAATTGCCGTAGTCGAAGACTGAGCGCTTAAAGCGCGGAAATGAGTTCCACGCTTTCAGCGCTTAACCGTTTTGGCCCCTTGTTCCCTGGGCCGTTGGCCCAGGCTTTTTGAGTTCGTCCTTCGGCGCTTAAGAATCACGAGTTCCGTTTCGCGAAGGGTTCGCATACCGATCACATCCGCTCGATGTTCTCATCCAGGTTGAACGGTGATGGAGCGAAATGTCGACATGCGCACCAGGCCCGGCGCCGCACCTTTCGGTTTCGAAAGAAATTTACGGGGCGTGTAATGAACCGTCACTTTGGAATCTTTTCCTGCCTGGCTGAATTTAGCCGCGAGCTGAGCCGCCTCAATTATTGTGCGATGCGGAACGTCTTTACGGCTCGAGTTTCGCACAATCACATGTGAGCCGGGGTAGTCACCGGCGTGCAGCCAGAGATCGTTTGGACGCGCCACGCGAAACGTTAGAGTGTCGTTGTCTCGTGCGGCCTTTCCCACAATAATTTCATATCCGTCGGACGAGCGATAATGGCGCATGCCGGGCAAACGGGCAGGCGCTTTTTTCTTTCCGGCAGCAACCGTCGATGCGGGTTTCGGTTCCGCAAACGGAAGCAATGCGGACTGCTCACCCGAAGCGATAGCTTGCTCCAGTCTCGCCTGTTTTTCCTCTAGCTTCAGAACGTCCAGGTCTATTTCAACCAATCGGGAGCCGATCTCATCAATCGCACGCTTCGATTTGGCGTAACGCGAAAACGATTCTGCTGCGGCCTCCTGAATAGTCGACCCTTCTTCTAAATCGACTTCGATAGTAGGCGCTCCCTCTGCGTAGTAATCTTTCAGCAACACTTTGTCGTTCATGCGCTCACCAGTGGCGATGTTTGCCAGCAGTAAATCGCCGCGCCGTTTATGTTCGTCCGGATTACCATGCGCAGCGAGGTCATTTAAAAGATTCGCTTTTAATTTCTTGCGCCTGGAGATCTCTTTTCGCAGCTTGCCGCGATAGGTCTTTGGCGCCGCGTCGTAAAGTCCGCTTTGGCCTCCGCCCGGCGATAGTACTCGTCGACTGCTTCGGAGATGCCGGCTGATGATCCACGTTCAATGGTTACGTCCTGAATGGTGTCGCCGGATGCCGGTGGAGGCTGATAGCTATCACCAATCTGCTGGCCTTCACCCTTCGGCTGCCGCAAGGCGTGCGTGATTTGCCCAGTCGCGTTCAGCAGATAGAGATTTGCGGAGCGTCCCGTCAATTGAACAATCAAGACCTGAGTTTGTGCGTCGCCAAGTTCATCGGTGTTCGCAAAAAAGAGCCGAACAATGCGTTCGCCAGGATCTTTGGTTATTGACGTTAAATGCCCATTGACGAGTAGAGCCCGTAGTGATTGGGCAAACGGCGCTAACGGAATCGAACTTTGCTGGAGTGTACGAAGACTTCGTTTAATCAGGTGAAGCCGTGGTGCGGCGGGAGCGACGCTGATTAACAGATATCCGGCGTCGCGGACACCGAAATCGATTGCCAGCGAGTACGGCGTCAACTGAAGAATTCTTCCGACGAACCTGCCGGTAAGCACAGTGTCCAGCTCTTCAACAACTTTGGTTAACGTCTCTTGATTCACTGTCGTTGTGGAAGTTGGTAATGGGAGCAGAGCGGGGCAGGCCCCCTTCCCAACCTGCGAATGTAATCAACTTGAATGGTAAAACAAAAAGGCTCTGCTCGGTTAGAGCAGAGCCAGAGAGAACGATGGGTGTCGGTCAGAGTCTGACGACAGCCGTACCCGAGACTCGATCATGCGGAGTTTGTCTTTCGCGATCGATGAAGGTGTACATCAAGGCTATGCCTGCCGGCGCCAGCGAAAGAAGGTAAACCAAAGCACGTTTGGCAGATTGGCCCCCGGTTGGAATCAAGCCAGTGCGAGCATCGACTACCCGCAAAGAGAGAAGTCGCATTCCCAACGTCCGGCCCGTCAGCGCGGTGCTGATGGTTAAATAAAGAAAGCCCAAGACCACGAAAGAACTTGCCAGGAATACGATTGTGCGCGGTTCCGTTAAGTCCAGCTCGATAAAATTGCACTAGCGCCAGGACAGGAGAGGCCAGCAAACAGATAACAAACAGATCCACGAAGCCACTAACTATGCGCGACAAAATGGGAGCGGACTGGTTCCGAGTCACATCTACTCCAACTGTCGTCGGCAGTGAGTCAAGGTAATTGAGCGCCGGATCATTATCGTCGCGAATTAATCGTTTGGGCTTGCGTAATTGGTGACGCTTCGTTTGTGCTCGGAAGCGAAGGAACAACAGCAAGGTTGTGAACTTTTTCAGGTTGGGGAGGAGTCTCGTTCACTTGAATTTCCTCTTCAACTAGTATCGGTGCATTGAATTCTGTTGCGGGGAGGGCCACGTCGATGTCGACTTCGGGCTGCGATTCGTATTCCTGTAGGGTGGCTACCGCGACGTTCCCTGAATATTGCGAGCGAAGGTGGGCCCTTTCGATTCGTTCTAACGCCGCCGCCACCAGCGGATTTAGCGGTGGCAGCTCTGTTTTCGGCAAGAGCTCAAGTTGCGGCGCCGTCTGGCCATCTTCAGCGAGAACGTCTTCTCCCTCCAACGCAGTTTCACGTGCACGTCGTTCCTGCACTTCGCGTACGCGCTCACCCAATTCCTGTCGCCAGTCTGGAACGGTGCTTCTGGCAGCGCCTGGAAATGCTAGCAATGACGATGAACCATTGCTTTTAACGGCTTTCGGTGTGGTTTGGTTTTCGGTTAGATCGGGTTTGGGAGGTGCAACGCATTCGGGGTCTACCCAGCTTTTATTCCGAAATGCCCCGCATTCCGGGCATTTCATTGTTCGTTTCTTGGTAATCGCGCCGCACGAGGGACATCGCATACGAAGCCAGCCTCCGAAGGGGTGTGTATCTATGCCAGCAGCACTCAGATCAGGCAAAAGCCCCGCTTAAACGGGGCGCATGGTATCAGGAACTACTTTAAGTCGTCAACCAGAAAATATACAGCGCGTTGGAGTTGTGTGATTGGGCTAACCGCTTAACCGGGCGGAGGGTAATTTTAGAGCGGGGTCCGTCCTGCGAATCCGGCCTCGACATCGTGCCACCATTCAAGCTCGTCACCCTCGCCAAGTTGCCAGCAAAGGAGTACGACACGACCGTCCCGAAGAGACGGGAAGTCTATCAATCCGCGCTCAAAATCCTTCAATTGAACGCCCAGTGACTCCAGCTCAGCCACTTCTCCGGTGAAGTCGGTCAATAGCGTGGCGTATCGGATGCCGTCAGGCATGCCACCGCCGCCTTGCTCGGCATTTTCAGCCGCTAATTTTGCCTGCGAGCTGAGCGCGGCCAATCGCTGGCGACACCGCTTTATGCGAAGCAGGATTTGCCGGACCGAGGGAAGAAGGGCATTAGCTTCTTCGAGAGTAAAGAGCTTCATAAGAGAAATCGAAAATGGTAGAACCAGGCAGTACCGTGCGACCGATTAGGGTTTTTCGTGTGATTTATTGGATCGTTCTTTTTTGTTGCGTCGTAAAAGCGATCCACGAATTTACACGAAATATCACGAAATTACAATAGCCAACGATGCGCATTACTGCTCGTCTGTCACACGAATGAATTCGATCTCATTATCGAACGGGCGAGCGTCTTCAATAGTTGTTTCCACCACCACCCGCATTGTCTCAAATTCTTCTTCACCGTCGCTCACGTGAATGCGTTCACTCAAATACTGCGTCGGCTGCTGCTCGTGTATTTCACGTTCGTCGTAGCGCGGTCCATGAACTTCTTTCCTAACGCGATCCGCGATTTCGCCGAGGTCGATGAAATAGTCTGCAACGTCGATTAACTTTGGCGCCGTGTTGGACCTGAATCCGGCAATTTCGACACGACATCCCTTGTATGCGACTGCGTTGACCGCGTAAACGAAGTCCTCATCACCGGAGACTAACACTGCAGTGTCGTAACAGCCGGCGAGTGAAAGCATGTCCACGGCGATTTCAACGTCGAGATTGGCCTTTCGACTCCCGTCGTAAAACGTCTTCAGCTCTTTCTGTATCACCCGAAACCCATTGCGGCGCATCCAGAGAAGAAAGCCTTGCTGCCTTTCGGCGCCGACGTCCACCCCGGTGTAGAAGAAAGCGCGCAGCAGCCGGCCATCTCCCAGCAAGACCCGCAGAAGTCTGTTGTAGTCGATGTCGATATTGTGAAAGCGGGCGGCGTGAAACAAATTATTGCCGTCAATAAATACCGCGACGCGGCCACGGTGGCCCAACTGCCAGGAAATATTATTAGTCGGATCAAAATTATGCATTGATAAACTACCCCAAAACGCTTTCGTAAATCGTTTCTAGGATGCTGCTTTGTATGTGATTGGTCAAGCAGGGGCAAAACCAGTTAACAGTCACTCTGCCGCAATTACCTCACCGCTAACTGCGTCGAGATATGCCCTTTTTACGGGAGCCCCGCTTAGCTCAATCTCCCAGGTGAGATGAAACTCGAGCTGATTGGGATCGCTACTGGAAGGAAGGATGTAAAGCACAAGGTCACGAGCGTTGACTTCGCCCGTGGACGGCACGTTGAAGGTTGATTGCATGCCGCTCGCGTTCCTGTAGGTGATTGCCTTGGTGCGAATTTGAGTCACCGCATCTTCCGCGGTCAACTTGGGAACGATCGCTGCGATCAGAGGTTGCAAGCCGTTCGGCATCGGGAATACTTGTGCTTGAAAGGTTCAGCACACGGCGGTCCGCCGCGAAACGGATGTGAACTTTGCCGTATTTGCCCCGAATAGGATAGCGAAAGGGACGGTGCTCATAGTTGGCGATCTTCGTGCCGTCGGGCGCGTCAACGCGATCGACCAGTGAGAGCTTTGCGGGATCCGCGCCAATCAAACCTCTGCCAGTCTCTCAGAAACCGCCTGAGTGATTCGCGCGTCTCTTCTTCGGTCATCACCGGCGCCACGCCAAGTTTCGGAAGATACAACTGATGGCCCGCCGGCAGACTTTCGATCGTAGCCGTTACTGGTTGGAGCGTGGGTTGCACTTGTCCGGTTGACGGTTGGAAGAGTTGATTGGCAGCGGCAAGGGCCACTTCGCGTCGCTGTTGGTCTTCACTAATTACCAGCGGATATTCAGCTTCGCCGCGCGGTCCGTTGGGGCTCGGCGGTTGGAGCGGGGCACAACTGCTACATGCAACCACCAGTGCCGAAAGAATCAGGATGTGTTTTGCTTTCGCGAAAATCATCAAGCCACTGCGCCAAGACTTCAAGAGTGAATTTTGTCTGAAGTAAGTATCGCATTGAAAACGGCTAGCCGTCGTATAATCCAAACACTTGGAGGAGCTATTGTCGAAAGATAACGAAACCGTTCCGCTTCCGTTGCTAACTTCTGATGGTCCCGTCACGAGTCCGGGTGCGCAAGCCTTCAAGCCCGATCAACTTCTCGCGTGCGATTCATGTTTGCGAACTAACCCGCCAACCCGCGTTAACTGTCTGTACTGCGGCGCAAGCTTGCCTATCACTGAGGGCAGCGCTGTTTTGCAAAAACCGGCTCTGCGACCGCTGGAAAACTGGGAACAGGGATATAACAACATTCTCCAGTCCTCAACGGCAACCGAGTCTTCGAGTTTGAGCGAGCGGGCAATTGCTGAGGCCGCTGATCTCTTGAATCTGGATGCGGCCGCGCTCTGCGCGAATAGTTTCATCGAACCAAGCCTTGCCCCTGGCGCGTTCCGCCACGCGCGACGAAGCAGCGTTAGTGCAGCGTCGTTTGAAAGGTTGCGGTATCGAGACCGACATCATTGCGGACGTGAACCTGGCCACCGAGGGCGCAGGGCCGTTGCGCGTGCGGGCAGCTGAAATAGATGACGCCGTTCTGAAGGTTTATGAACGTCAAGGCGCGCAACCGATCGAGTTGTTGTGGAGCGAAATACTTTTACTCGTTTCCGGACGGTTAACTGTTCAGCGAGTTGAGTCGCGAGAAGAGAAAGCGTCGCGCAAGGAGAATCGATTATTGGATTCGAGCGAGTTTTTCAGCGACGAAACCGTTCTTGACTTCTATACGCCGTCAAACAAGTCGTTCCGCATCATGGCAAAGAGTTTTGATTTTTCCTGCCTTGGTCAAAAGAAGGGCCTCCTGGCTGAACAGAACATGTCAACGCTCTTGCGCTCGTTTCGAGAGAAGGCGGGCAACGCGACGTGGGATGATTCTTTCAACTCCGTCAGGAAAGAACTGGAACTCGTCTGGCCTTCCGAGAGGCGCGCCGAGTCTGCCGGATGGAGACGCGATCGCCCGGGCAAGATAACCAAAGGAAGCGTTACTGAGATTAACAACGAAGCACAGTTTCAAAAGTACTCCAGACTCCGTCACCACTTAATTTCTCGCACACCGCACACAGCAGATGAAAAATCCTAGATCGTTCAGAGACAGATCCGCGCGGAGCGCCTACGAGCCTGAAGACGCGGCTACTGAGCGTGCTTCGGATACAAATACGATCTACGGCTTGATTCCAGTTCTTGAGATGCTTCGCACGGGCGGCAAACAACTCGAACAAATTACGATCTCTGAAGCAGCGCGTCACGAACGATTACGAGAACTCATTGAGCTGGCGAAACAGGCAAGAGTTCCTGTGCATCGTGTGCCTCGCAGCGCTATTGATCGACTGCTGCCCGGAATCACTCATCAGGGGGTCGTCGCCCGTGCTGCAGCCGCAAAGTATCGCGACGCGGACGATTTGTTGGACCAGCTTGCTTCTCAGGTTAATACGTGCTGAAAACCTTTGGTGCTGGGACTTGACGCTGTTGAAGACCCGCGGAACCTGGGCGCGATTCTGCGGACTGCGGAGTGCGCCGGCGTTGGGGGTGTCTTTATTCCGGAGCGCCGTGCCGTCGGTTTGACCGGGACCGTTGCAAAAGCGGCTGCCGGCGCACTTGAGCGCGTTCCAGTCGCCCGGGTAACCAATCTGGTCCAATTGATAGAGCAACTGAAACAACGTAACATCTGGGTCATAGGAGCCGCAGCAGATGGCACTTCCGATTACACGGAGTGGGATTGGACGGTTGCCAGCGCCCTTTTTCTCGGTAGCGAAGGAAGTGGACTGCATCGTCTGGTGAGAGAACACTGCGATGCCCTGGTTCGTATTCCTGTTCTCGGGCGAATTGAGTCTCTTAACGTTTCCGTCGCGGCGGGCGTCATTCTTTATGAGGCTTTGCGGCAACGGGCTGCGAAAAAGGAATAGATCGAATCTCTTTAAGCGTCGAGAAATCTGGAGGTAAGAATGTTTTGTCCGAAATGCGCAGCTCAGAATCTTGATGGAGCAAGCTTTTGTCGCGTGTGCGGCGCCAACGTCAGTCTTGTGTCGCAAGCGCTTGACGGCCAATTGCCCCAGGCGCAGGAACCTAATGAAGAGGTTTCATGCGGCCGGAGTGGGAAACCGTTGCGCCTCGAACACGCATTCAAGAATATATTTATGGGCGTAGCATTTCTCCTGATCTCCGTCGCTCTCGCGTTTTCAAGAATGGGAACCGGTTGGTGGTTTTGGATGCTCATCCCGGCGTTCGCCATGATGGGAACCGGCGTCGCGCAATACCTTCGAATAAAGGAGCACCAGAAACGCGCGTTCCAACCTAACAGGATGAACCAGACTGTTCTGGAGCCATCTCGACAAGCTTCGTTGCCGTCACGCCAAACAGGAGAGCTCCTCTCACCGCCACCGAGTGTTACCGAGGGGACCACTCGGCATCTCGGCGCCGAAGCTCCCACGAAACATTTTGGCGCCTCCAGTGAGTCCACGCCGAAATAGACACCCGTTTGATGTCGACTTACCCGCGCCGTGTCTGCGTCTCAATCTGTGAAACAGATGTATCTTCTCTGACAAGTGCGATCAAAAGCGCCGCCGAAGTCGCTGACATCGTTGAAATTAGGCTCGACTGCTTTACTGAGCAAGACCTTCCTTCAGCCATTGCTGAGCTTCGAACTAATCCTTCTCGTTCTACGATCTTAACGCTGCGACCGCAGGAACAAGGCGGGCTGCGCGCCATGGATCTTGAGTATCGAGTTCAATGGTGGCGGGAGCACGGCTTCAAACTACCTGCAACGTTCTTCGATCTCGAAATTGACCTCGTCGAACGTCTGTTGACGGATAACGACCCAGTCCGTCGATTGGTCACGGGTTATTTGTTCCATTCACGATTTCAACACCGGTGCGGATCTGAAGAGTTTATATGAACGCCTCGCCCGAATTCCGGCACGCATTCTCAAAATCGCCATCGCCGTAGATGATGCCGTCGATAACCTTCAGATATTTGGATTGCTCGAACGAGCGAAGTCTGAAGATCGCGAGTTGATTGTTATCGGGATGGGAACAGCTGGAATTGCAACGCGCGTTTTGGGACCCTCTCGCGGTTCGTATTTAACTTACGCTGCATTCGATCACAGTCGTCCGACTGCACCGGGCCAACTGACCGCGACTGAACTCCGCGACCAATACCGAGTTGATCGCATTAATGAATCCACACAAATCGCGGGCCTGATTGGATGGCCCGTTACTCATTCGCTGTCCCCGCAAATCCACAATGCAGCCTTCAAGTCTCGAGGTCTCGATGCCGTTTACATTCCTTTCGAGGTTCGAGATCTGGCGGCATTTATGCGGCGCTTGGTCCATCCGCGTTCGCGGGAAATTGATTGGCAGATGCGTGGTCTAAGCGTAACGGCGCCGCACAAGCGCGCAGTGATGGACCATCTCGATTGGATTGATCCCGCGGCAAGTGAGATTGGCGCGGTCAACACGATAGTGGTCGACGAACAGGGGCTCAAAGGCTACAACACGGATGCGATCGGCTTCATCCGTCCACTCAAAGACCGGCTGGGAACCTTGCGGGGTTTACGTTGCGCCGTTATCGGAGCAGGAGGCGCCGCCAGTGCTGCCACGTACGCGCTGCTAAATGACGGCGTCGGCGTAACTATCTTCGTGCGAAACCTGGACCGCGCTAAAACGTTGACCGAAAGATTTGACGTGCCGGCTTTGCGGTTGGAAGGAGCGTCTTTTGCGGGTTTCGACGTTGTCGTTAATGCGACTGTGTTAGGGACGGCCGGCAAGCTTGAGCAACAAACACCAGCGGAGGCACAGCAGCTTGGCGGAGCGCGCTTAGCATACGACTTAGTTTACAATCCATCTGAGACACGATTTCTGCGTGAGGCACGAAACGCCGGTTGCGAGACGCTCGGTGGTCTCCCAATGTTTGTGGCCCAGGCGGCGGAGCAGTTTCGCTTATGGACCGGCAGAGAAGCGCCGGTGGAAGTAATGCAATCCGCGGCAATGGAAGCTTTGTCTGAGTCGTTATGATCGAACGTTACAGCCGGCAAGTTCTATTCAACGGAATTGGCGAGGAGGGCCAGCGCCGTCTGCTTGCGTCGCGGGCGCTGATTGTTGGCTGTGGTGCGCTGGGTTCGGCACAGGCGGAGAGTCTGGCCCGGGCGGGGGTCGGCAAGTTAAGAATTGCGGATCGGGATTTTGTTGAAGCATCAAATCTTCAGCGGCAGACGATGTTCACAGAAGCTGACGCTTCCGAGCGCATGCCCAAAGCCGTTGCTGCGCGTAACCATATTCACGACATTAACAGTGAAATTGAGGTGGACGCCCAGGTCACCGACGTTAACCATTCCAACATTGAAAGCCTGGTGAAAGATTGCGACGTTGTGCTGGACGGCACGGATAATTTCGCCACGCGATATCTAATCAACGACGCGTGCGTGAAACACGAAATTAATTGGATTTACGGCGCGGCGGTTGGATCGTACGGCGTAACAATGACGATTTTGCCGCATCAAACTCCCTGTTTGCGGTGTGTCTTTGAAGAGGCGCCGCCAGCTGCCAGCGCGCCAACCTGCGACACGGCTGGGGTGATTATGCCGATCATAAGCGTCGTTGCTGCGGTGCAGGTCGCGGAGGCTTTGAAGTTACTAACTGGCCAGGAAGAGAACCTCAACAAGTCGCTGATGCAGTTTGATATATGGCGAAACGAATGGCGGAAGATCAATCCGGGCCCGCCATCGCCTGACTGTCCGACTTGCGCGCGCGGCGTATATGAAACGCCTGGAGGCCGCGAGCGGCGACTTTGCGGCGGTCCTGTGCGGACGAAATGCTGTTCAGATTTCGCCTGCCCAAAATACCAAGATTAACTTTGAAGAACTAGCAGCAAAGCTTCGGCCTACGGGCGAAGTAAAATTCAATGACTATCTGCTTCGTTTTCGCACCGGAGATTTTGAACTAACTGTGTTTCAGGATGCGCGATCGATTATTCGTGGGACAAGTGAGATAAAGACGGCACGATCGCTGTACGCAAAATTTGTAGGTAATTAAACTCAAACATGTTTCAAACAAAACTACGCAATCATCTGGCGGGCTTCGCCGTTTCAATTCTGCTTGTTGGGATTACCGCGCCGGCTGCTTATTCGGGTCAGCCCATCATTTGGGAAACCAGCGGCCGCACCGAACTGCTTAAGGGCGACGCGCGCGGCGTTTCCGTGAGCGACACGGGCATGTTGACGTTGGCGCCGAATCTGACTGAGGTCTTGAATACTGAGCAGGCCTTTGTCTGGTCCACAGCAGCCGATAACCAGGGTACGGTCTATCTCGGCACCGGCCATGACGGAAAAATCTATCGCGTTACTCCCGATGGCCGCAGCTCAATGCATTTCGACGCGGTTGAACTGGATGTCACCGCACTCGCAGTTGGTCGAGACGGCGCGCTCTATGCTGGAACTTCTCCTGATGGAAAAGTTTATCGCATCAACTCCGGCGGGCAGTCCGAGGTTTATTTCGATCCAGCCGACAAGTACATCTGGTCGCTAGCCGTCCTGACTGACGGATCGCTCGCAGTCGGTACCGGCGATAACGGCAAGTTGTACCGCGTGCGTGCTGCCGGCGCGAACCCCGAGTCTTCGTTGCTCGCCAGTACTAACCAGACCCACGTTATGTCGCTGGCGGTCACGCCGCAGGGAGACTTGATCGCCGGGACCGATCCTGGCGGATTGGTGTTACGCGTTGCTCAGGACGGCAAGGCGTTCGCACTGTTCGATGCGCCGCTTCGAGAGATACATGCGTTGGCCCCGGCCGCTGATGGCTCGATATACGCGCTTGGCTTAAGCGAGGCAGCAGCCGGCCGGTCAGCCCTCCGCTCCGACTCCGGCGCCACAGCCGACCGACGGCGGGACCACAGGAACGACATCTGTCACCATCACTGCCATCGATGAAAGTGGAGCCCCAATACAAGCCCCTGGACAGCCCGCACGCAGTCGCACGGATGTCTCCAGTGCACGGAGCGCCGTCTTTCGTATTCTTCCTGACGGGGCGACAGACATCGTTTGGAGTTCGCCTTCGATCACGGCCTTCGCTATCGCGCCGGCTCTGCAGGCAGGCAGGGTACTAATAGGAACTTCCGACAAGGGCCGTATTTATTCAGTCACTAACGATGGTCGCGACACGCTACTGCTGCAATCAACCGAAGGCCAGATTTCATCAATGATGGTGCGCGGCGATCAGATTTATGCGGCGTCGAGTAACCAGGGAAAGTTGTTTCGCTTTGGA
Source organism: Blastocatellia bacterium (assembly GCA_963786645.1). Lineage (GTDB taxonomy): Bacteria > Acidobacteriota > Blastocatellia > Pyrinomonadales > Pyrinomonadaceae > PSRF01. Next base: position 4,115 of record CAWAZW010000007.1, on the reverse strand, counting down.
AACAGCTTAATCGCCGAGGGCTCTTATGAATCGCCCGTGCGCGATGCAAAACTTACGGCGGCGTGGGGGCGAATTTGGTGGCGCGGCGGTGGAAACGTCGAACTGCAAACTCGTTCGGGAAATGGTGAGCGGCCCGATGCCACGTGGAGCGAGTGGAGCGCGTCCTATCGCGACCCGCAGGGCAATCAAATTTCCAGCCCGCGCGCGCGCTTCATACAGTGGCGAGCAGTTCTGAAGTCTGGACCGGGCGGTGGCCCAAGCTGGATGGAGGACGCGAGTCTGGCTTATCTGCCTCGGAATGTTGCACCGGAGGTACTGTCAATTAGTTCGCTTCCAATCGGAGTTGGACTGCAACAGGTTGCACAGCTTCAGACAGATCCGAATCTTGAATCATCAGGTCTGGATCCGTCGTTGCTGGGAGCGGTCGCGGCCGCTGCGCCGCGTAGACTCTTCCAGCGCGGGGCGCGCTCGTTTCAATGGCAGGCAGAAGATCGAAATGGCGACACGTTGGAATACGCGATCTACTATCGCGCTCTCAACGAAAACACGTTTCGACTTCTCAAAGACAAGCTGCGCGAGAATTTCTATACAATTGACGGCGCTACGCTGGCCGATGGACGATACGTTGTGAAAATCATCGCTTCTGACGCTCCTGACAATCCGCTCGGGCAGGCGCTAACGGGGGAACGGCTGAGCGAGCCGGTGGACATAGACAACACTCCGCCCGTTCCGCGTGGGGGTAACAGCGTTGCCGGAGCCAACTCGCGCGCGGTTTTTGAAGTGATCGATGCCACCGGCAAAGTTAAAAGAGCTGACGTCAGTATTAATGGCTCTCCATGGACGCCGGTTTTTCCGGACGACGGGATAGCTGACAGCGGCAACGAGCGCTACACAGTGCAGATTCCATCATTAGGCCCTGGTGAGCACACAGTCAGCCTGAGGGCCTTTGACGGCAGTGGGAACGTGGGTACAGTTAGCTTGACGCTGCGGCGGTGACGGGGCGGACAGTCAGACATGCACTGGCAGTGCAGTGAGCAGTGAGCAGTGGGCAGTGCAGTCAGTGCAGGCTGAATCGTGAGCAGGGTTTGAGCAGCCTATTCACTGATCTGGTTTCGGCGTAAGTTGTGACATTGGCCAGGAACTGCACTGCCCACTGCCAGCTCCTGCTGCACGATACCGTGCTAATTGGTGCGAAACGGTGCGACTATCGCGGCCAAACCCGTGATTTTGGTGAGTTAGCCAAGCATTGTGGCTTGAGTCTTTCTGGCATTATTCTTGCTCCCAGAGAGACCGGCGCGTCTCTGCTCTCCCTCCCATGCGCGCTTTAAATGCATGAGGAGGATTGGAAATTAGGATGTTCAACTTTAGGCAAAAATTGATGGCTGTGGCGGTCGGATGTTTCCTGGCGGCAGGCGTATCCGCGCAAAGACGTGGGGGGGACAAACGTCCACCTAAAGATGACAATCGCGTAGTCGTCCAACAGAAAGACCAGAAGCGGCCGCAGAACAACAACAATCGGGGAAACAACGACAAGCCCAGGGACGACAAGAGGGGAAAACCCTGACCGGGCTGCTCAGTGACCTGCTGAGCGCCTTTAATTAACTGCTCCGCTTAAGGAAAAAAAGACCCGCGTGACTTACGTTGCGCGGGTTTTTTGCTGCCTGCTTCTCGGCTTTGCCGCCTGCTTCTCAGTAGCACCGGGCTTCAGCCCGGTGAACTAACGAAGGCTTTCATCATGAAACCGTTTAAACGGTTTCGTCCTGAGTTGTGAATTACACCACCGGGCTGAAGCCCGGTGTTAATAAGAGCGTAAGTTGGTTGACGTGAAGGACGTTGTGCAGTATCAACACCACAGAAAAATCAAAACCTGTTCAGGGAGGGAACGAATATGGGCGAGAAGAGAACTCGGGTCAGTTTGCCCGAGCCGTCGCGAATGATTGGTCGCGCGGCTGAAGCGGCGGCAGATGCAGGCGATCTGGGCGCAGAGTTGCTGTCTACGGGTGTCGATGCAGCTACCGGCGTTATTGGCCGATTAACGAGCGTGCCTGAGGAGACGACATCGTCACCGCGCCGACAAGCAAGCAGAGTTTCAGGATCAAGTGGTGTTGGTAAGAGGGTAGGCGCGACAGTTAAACGTGCTGCAAAAACCGCCGCAACCGAGAACCGGAAAGTAGCGCGTGCCGAAGCCTCGGCTGGTAAGAAAGTTGTGGCTAAGGCGCAAAAGGCAGGACGCAAAGTCGTGAAAGCCGCAAAGCCAAGTAGGAATGCAAAAGCAGCTAAGCCCGCCAGGAAGGTAAAAGCTGCTAAGCGCGGCAGAAAAAAGTAGGCAGTAATTATGTGATGAGTGATGAGTGATGAGTAATGAGTGATGAGTGATGAGCGAATGAGGCAGCATTTCGCGGGATTTGCTTTTCACACTTCACCCGTTCTATTGCTGACCGCCCTCCGCTTTTGCTCTCAGTCCCTCTATGGGTTAGGATCCAAGTCCCCCAACCAGAACGTATCTCTCCCGACTGAAAACCTGTGGAATGCCCCGACTCATTCCTTAATTAATACTGTAAGGAGAAGAGGATGAGCACTATTTCAATCAAGAGTTTCCGGGCGCTGATGATAGGCCTGGCCCTGTTATTGACGGCCACTCCGTTGGCGTTTGGACAGATCTCGACGGCAACCGCCACCAGAGAACGAACATACAACGTTCAATCAATTCCGAATGGCGCCAAGTTAAAGTTTAAAGGTGTCGTTATTAATCGCGACGCCGATACTTTCACCATCCGCGACCGGAATCGCACTGACTATCAGGTCGCCATCACTGACAGAACCAGTATCAAGACTCACGGCGGCTTTCTTCGCAGCGGCAAGAAGTATCCGGTGACCGATATCCTGCGCGGCCTGATTGTGGAAGTCGAAGGACGCGGGGACTCGCAAGGCCGGCTGCAGGCAGAGAAGATCCGGTTTGATGAGTCGGACATGCGTGCTGCCATCACATCAGATACGCGCGTGACTCCAGTTGAAGAGAACCAGCAACGCATGGCAGGGCAGATGGATGAACTTTACGCCGTGGCAGCAGAAGCACGTAAGGAAGTTGAGGCCGTGCATGAGCGCGTTTCAGCTCTTGATGATTATGATGTCGGCGAAACTGTTGCAGTGAACTTCCGTGTTAACAGCGCGGTCTTGTCACCTGAGGCGCGGAGACAGCTTGACGACTTCGCAACCAGGGCCGCGAGTAAGAAGGGATTCATGGTTGAAGTGGCAGGTCACACGGATGCAACTGGCGGCGAATCAAAGAATTTTCGCCTCAGTCGTGCCCGTGCGGATTCAGTGGTCCAGTACCTGGCAGTGAATCACAAGATCCCGCTGCGCCGCTTCATTACGCCCATGGGTTTCGGCAAGACGGAATTTGTCGCAGATAACACTACTGCGGCGGGACGTGCCCAAAACCGTCGCGTTGAAGTGAAGATGCTGATCAATCGTGGCATGAGCCGGAACGCGCCTGCTACGTCGCAGCCGTAGGGCGAGGACGCAGACAGCCAGGAGCAGGCTGCAGGAGGCAGGCTTAGGAGTGGAGCGTTATCGACGTGATTTTCGTGCTTATTCGTGTGTTCCTGGATCAGCTTTTTTGCTCGTCGTAAGAAATTGATCCACGAAATTACACGAAACGACACGAAAAGTTGTATGTAACCCGAGAATCGATTTAGTTTACCTACTGCCTGCCTACTCCTGCCTTCTGCCCCTGCTCCTGCTCCTGCGCTCCGCCTCCGCCCCTCTATTCGCATCTCAACGCCACAATCGGGTCAACCTTGGTGGCTCGGCGCGCCGGGATCAGGCACGCAATAAGAGCCACTGTAATCAACACAATTGATACGGCCACAAACGTGAATACGTCGGTAGGTGAAACGCCATAGAGCAGTGAACCTAATAAACGCGACAAGGCCAGCGCGGATACGAGCCCGATACCTACACCGATTAACGTCATTAGCATTCCCTGGCGCACTACCAGCTTGAGCACGTCGCGTTGCTGTGCACCAAGCGCCATGCGAATGCCAATCTCCTGCGTTCGCCAGCTCACCGAATAACTCATCACTCCGTAGAGTCCAACTGCCGCCAGCAAGAGC
>CAWAZW010000006.1:0-169823 GCA_963786645.1 Blastocatellia bacterium | reverse complement strand
GACCTGGGCCAGGCCGACCGCCGGGCGCTGGCGCGGCTCGGCGTCCGCTTCGGGCTGCTCCATATCTATGTGCCCGATCTGCTCAAGCCGGCCGCCACCGAGGCGCGCGCGCGGCTGCTGCGCGTCTTTCATGGCCGGCCGCATCGTCTGCCGCCGCCCGGGCCGGACGGTGCTGCGGTCGCCCTTTCCAGCCGGAGAGGCCATGCTCTCTTTGGGCTTCGCCGGTGTTCCCCGGCTTCGCGTTGCGGGTCGACATCCTGGAGCGCATCGCCGCGCGGATCCGTGCGCAGGCCCGGCTCGCAGCCACCTTCGAGATTCCCGCCCGCCATGGCCGCCGAGGCCGGGCTGGCCCGGGACGAGCTCGCCGTCCTGGTGGAGGCGCTGGGCTTCCGTCCTGCGGCCGAAGCCGGGGTCGCGGCCTTCACGCCGGCCGGCCGCGCGGCGCGCGCGACGGCACCGGGGCCAGCGCGCGTGCCGCCGCGCCGGCGCCGGCGGCTCGCCGTTCGCGGTGCTCGCCCGGCTGCGGGCGGCGCCTTGACGCGCATGCGCGGCGGCCTGCGGCTGGACAAGTGGCTGTGCCACGCGCGATTCATCCGCAACCGCAATCTCGCCGAGGCCTGGTGGCGGCGCGCCGGGTCCGGCTCAACGAGCAGATCGTCGGCCAAGACCCATCAGCTGGTCCGGCCGGGCGACGTGATCACGCTGACCGAGCCGGCGCAGGTGCGGGTGCTGCGGGTCCGGGCGCTCGGCGAGCGCCGCGGACCCGCGACCGAGGCCCGACAGCTCTACGAGGAGCTCACCCGCGCTGGACTGACCTCTACTTCGCGGTCGCCTGCTCCAGGTAGGCGATCACGTCGGCGCGCTCCTCCGGCTTCTTCAGGCCCGGGAACGCCATCTTGTTCTTCGGAATGAACCCTTCGGGTTCTCGAGATACTGGTCGATGGTCTCCTCGTTCCAGACCAGGCCATCCTTGCCGTGCTGGATCATCGACTCCGAATACTTGAAGCCCTCGACCGTGCCGGCGGTGCGGCCGATCACGCCGTGCAGGACGGGCCCGACGCGGTTGGTCGGCGCGTCGACGACGTGGCAGGCCGTGCAGCGCTTGAAGACCTTCTCGCCGTTGGCCGCATCGCCTGCGCCAGCGGCCGTGCCGGCGACGAGCAGCGAGAGCGAGCAACCGATCAGACATGCCTTGAGCATTCTGCCTCCCGTGGGCATTGCGACGTCGAACGACCGAGCGCCCGAGCGCGGGCCAGGTTCCTAGGCTCGGCGCACGGCAACGACACAGAGCCGCTTGACCGCCGGCGCTGGGCAAGCGCGTCTCATCCGTCGGCTGGCCGCGGCCCGCGCGCACCGAAGATCGCCGGTGCCCACTCTTACGTGGGTGGCGCCGAACCGGATCGCCGTCTCGTAGTCGCCGCTCATACCGACGCTGACCGCGGCCAGGCCGTGCCGCGCGGCGAGCTTGGCCAGCAGCGCCGCGTGCAGCGCCACGTCCTCGTCCTCGGGCGGGATCGCCATCAGCCCGGCCGAGCGACAGGCCGAGCTCGCCGCGGCACATCGCCACGAAGCCGTCGAGCTCGCCCGGCGCGACGCCGGACTTCTGCGGCTCCTCGCCGGTGTTGACCTGCACGAGCAGCAGCGGCCGTCGCGCCCTGCCGCGCCATCTCCTTGGCCAGCTCGCGGGCGAGCTTCGGCCGGTCGAGCGTCTGGATCACGTCGAACAGGGCCACGGCCTCGGCGGCCTTGTTGCTCTGCAGCGCCGCCGATCAGGTGCAGCTCGACGCCCGGCCAGCGCTGCCGCAGCGCGGGCCAGCGGCCCTTCGCCTCCTGGACGTAGTTCTCGCCGAACACGCGCTGCCCGGCCGCCAGCGCCGCCTCGATCCGCTCCTCGGGCTGCGACTTGCTGACCGCGATCAGCGTCACCGGCGCCGGCTCGCGCCCGGCCGCCGTTGCCGCCGCGGCGATCCGCGCGCGCACCTCGGCCAGGTTGCGCCGCGACCTCGGCCATGTTGACCCGGCTCCGTCATGGCTTACTAGCTCCGCTCGCTCGTGCGACGGCTCGTCGGGAGGCACCGGATGACGTTCGACGAGATCATGGCGCCGCTCGGGGCGCAGGCGCTTCACCGCGCGACTATCTGGGTCGGCAGCCGCTGCACCTGCAAGGCCCGCCCGACAAGTTCCAGGCGGTGATGAGCTGGGACGTGCTGAACCGGCTGCTCGGCATGACCACGGTCTGGACCGACCAGACCATGCTGCTCATCCTCGACAAGGAGACCGTGCCGCGCGGCCAGCTACGCCACGCCGCGCCTCGGGCCGCGACGGCGGCACCGTGCTGCGGCCGGACCCGGCGCGGGTGCAGCAGCATCCTGGCCCGCGGCGCCACGCATGGTCCTGAACTACATCGACCAGCTGACGCCCGGAGCTCTCGGCCTTCGCCCGGTCGCTGGAGGAGGCGCTGGGCGGGAGGTCCAGGCCAACCTCTATCTCTCCTCCAAGCGCAAGCAGGGCTTCAAGGCGCACTTCGACTTCCATGACGTGTTCGCGATGCACGTCATGGGCGAGAAGACCTGGATCGTGTTCGAGGGCCGCGCCGAGCATCCGATCAAGCATCCGATCGTTCGAGGGCTGGCCGCGGGAGCGTCACGACCAGCTCAAGGGCGAGCTCGTGGCGCGAGGTCCGGCTGCGGCCGGGCGACCTGCTCTACCTGCCGCGCGGCCAGTACCACTACGCGCTCGCCGACGACGGGCCCTGCGTGCACATCGCCTGGGGCGTCACCTATCCGATCGGCATGGACGTCGTCAGCTACGTGTTCGAGCGCATGGTCGGCGAGGCGGTCGGCCGCGCCAACCTGCCGCGCGACCGGGCCGCGCTGCAGGCCCGCCTGGCCGAGATCGGCGCAGCGCTGGCGCGGCAAGCTGGCCGAGCCGCAGGCGCTCGACGACGTGCGCGGCCTGTGCGGCCGCTTCCGCTGGCCGCGCGAGACGCTACGACCTGCCGGGGCTGATCGAGCGGGCCGAGGAGGCCTTCCGGGTCAAGGCGCGCGGGCCTGCGGCTGGTCGCGCAGGGCGGGCCGGCACGGGCTGGTCAAGGAGGGCACGCGCCAGGCGGTCGAGGTGCCGGCGGCGATGCAGCCGCATGTCGCCTGGGTGCTGGCGCGCGACCGGTTCGCGCAAGCGCGAGCTGGCGGCAGCATTCCCGGCCGCGGACGCCGGCGACGCTCGATCATCTCTTAGTCGATGTCGACCGGATGGCGCTGGTCGAGCCGGCCGCCTGAGCCGCGTGCAATGCACTGTGGCAAGCACGCGACAGGCCATCCGCTGGAATGCCGGTCGCCGGCTACGGCGATGATTGCCATGGGCGGCCAGGCTTGGAACAAGCACGGCATCGAAGTGGCCGTCGGGGCACGGTGCCGACCGATGGCGGTCGCAGAGCGCTCAGGGCGCCGGTCGGCAACGACAACAAGGCACCTGGCAAGGCAGAGACCGGACAATGACAACTGAAGAAACTCCTTCTGGGCACGTCGGCGCTGGTCGGCGTCGGCCTGCTCGGTACGGCGGCGGCGATGCCCGGCCGCGGCCGCCGAGGTGACGCCCGGTGGCGCGCTCGACCTCGACGATCACGGGCTTCGCCCGGTTCCGAGGCGTTCGGCGGCGAGCAGGACGATCGCGAAGCTCGACCCCGACCTCGTCGCGCGGCCTCGACTTCCGCAACGACACCGAGGTCCACGTCCTCGCCCGCGGCAAGGACGAGCAGACCGGCCTCGAGTATGGCGCGCACGATCGAGTTCGAGGCCGACACCAACAGCACGGCCAACACCGACGAGACCTGGCTCTTCCTGCGCGGCGGCTGGGGCGAGATCCGGCTCGGCGACGAGGACGGCGTGGTCGACAACAGCGTGGTCGGCGGCCAGACGATCGCGGCCGGCACCGGCGGTATCGACGGCTCGGATGCGGTCGATCGCCGCGGCGCCGCTGGTGTTCCTGACCAACACCAACGACGCGACCAAGGTCCGCTACTACACGCCGAGCTTCGGCGGCCTCAGCCTCGGCGTGTCAGCTACACGCCGACCCAGGAGGACTTCAACAGCGGCACCAACAACGGCCAGTTCTTCGCCAGCAAGGACGGCGCCCTGGCCGATGGACGGCCAGAACATCGTCGAGGGTGCCGTGGTCTACGACGGCGACTTCGGCGGGGTCGGCCTCGCTGGCCTCGGTGGTCGGCCTCTATGGCGAGCTGAAGAACGACGCCGAGGACGCTGTTCGGCGACGACAAGTGGTGGGGCGTGCAGGCCGGCGCCAACGTCGACCTGTTCGGCTTCAAGCTCGGCGGCAGCGTCGCCACGACGAGGTCGGCGACACCGAGCGCGACTTCTTCACCGCCGGCATCGGCTACGGCTTCGGCCCGGTGAACACCTCGATCACCTACGGCCAGATCTTCGACACCAACTCCGACTTCGACGAGGCGACGGGTATCGGCGACAAGGCCTACAACCTGGTGTTCTCGGCCGACTACGCGCCTGGCGCCGGGCCTGGTGCTGGCGGGCGACGTGAGCAAGTTCGACAACGACAGCACGGCGACACCGGCACCGGCGACAAGGGCTGGCACCGCGGTCGGCAGCGTCCGCCTGGCGTTCTGATCCAGCGGCTATCTCGCGACGAAGGCGGCGGGGCTCTGCCCCGCCGCCTTTTGCGTTCGTGGCAGAGAATGCTTGTTGCACTCAAGGACACAGTGCCTGTGCAACGAAAGCCTCAGTGGCCGTAGAGTCGGTTGCGTGTGTGCCGGCCTTGCGGGGATAAGCCGGGCAGCGGATGGTGCTGACGGCGTGAGGCAGTCGGCTTCGGTAGACCGACCAGCTCTGAGCCGGCCGCGATTGGCCGATGCCGCTGCCGCTCTCGGCCAGACGAACAGGAGATGAACCGATGACGCTGAGAAAGATCCTGCTGGGCACGACCGCGGTCGTCGGCGCCGGCATGGCCGCGCGTGTCGCTGCCGGGCTCGGCCGAGTGCGGCCGAGGTGACGCCCGGCGGCGCGCTCGACCTCGACGATCACGGGCTTCGCGCGGTTCGAGGCGTTCGGTGGCGAGCAGGACGATCGCGCAGCTCGACCCGACGCTGTCGCCGCGGCCTCGACTTCCGCAACGACACCGAGGTCCACGTCCTCGCCCGCGGCAAGAGCGAGCAGACCGGCCTCGAGTATGGCGCGCACGATCGAGTTCGAGGCCGACACCAACAACACGCTCAACACCGACGAGACCTGGATCTTCCTGCGCGGCGGCTGGGGCGAGGTCCGGCTGGGCGACGAGGACGGCGTGGTCGACAACAGCGTGGTCGGCGGCCAGACGATCGCGGCCGGCACCGGCGGTATCGACGGCTCGGACGCGGTCGATCACCGCGGCACCGGTGGTGTTCATGACCAACACCAACGACGCGACCAAGGTCCGCTACTACACGCCGAGCTTCGGCGGCTTCAGCGTCGGCGTGTCCTACACGCCGACCCAGGAGGACATCGACAGCGGCGCCAACAACGGCCAGTTCTTCGCCCGCAAGGACGGCGACCTGCGCCATGGAAGGCCAGAACGTGGTCGAGGGCGGCCTGGTCTACGACGGCGATTTCGGCGGCGTCGGCATCCTGGCCTCGGTGGTCGGCCTCTACGGCGAGCTGAAGAACGACGGCGAGGACGACGTTCGGCGGCGACGAGTGGTGGGGCGTGCAGGCCGGCGCCGCGATCGACCTGTTCGGCTTCAAGCTCGCCGGCAGCTTCGGCCACGACGATGTCGGCGACGCCGAGCGCAACTTCTTCACCGCCGGCATCGGCGCGGCTTCGGCCCGGTCAACACCTCGATCACCTACGGCCAGATCTTCGACACCAACGCCGACTTCGAGGAGCGCGACGCGGCATCGGCGACTCGGCCTACAATCTGGTGTTCTCGGCCGACTCGCCCTGGCGCCGGGCCTGGTGCTGGCCGGCGATGTGAGCACGTTCGACAACGACAGCACCGGCGACGACACCGGCACCGGCGACAAGGGCTGGACGGCGGTGGGCAGCGTCCGCCTGGCGTTCTGATCGGCCGCTAGGCCGTGTGGACGTAGGGCACCGTAGTCATGCTCAGCGGTTCTCCCGCCTTTGCTGTAGCGGGAGAATGGCGTGGCTCGGGGTGATCTGACGGACGCAGAATGGGAGCTGGTCGGGCCGTTGCTCGTGACGGAGCGCGGCCGGCCGAGCCACGAGACCCGGCGGCAGCTGGATGGCATCCTGTGGCGGGCGCGCGAGGGTGCCGGCTGGCGGGCGATCCCCGAGCGGTACGGGCGGTGGAACACGGTCTGGCGCCGCTTCGCGCGCTGGCGTGACCTGGGCCTGTTCGAGGCGGTGTTCGCGGCCCTGGCCGGCAGCGGTGCTGCCGAGGAGCGGCTGCAGATGCTCGACGCCACCGTGGTCCGCGCCCACCAGCACGCCGCCGGCGCCAAGGGGGGCAGGACGGACAGGCGCTGGGCCGCTCCCGCGGCGGCTTCTCGACCAAGCTGCACCTGCGCTGCGACGCGAATGGGCTGCCGCTCGCCATCGTCCTCACGCCCGGGCAGACGCACGAGAGCCGCGCATTTGAGGCCCTGGTCGAGGACATGGCGCCGGGCACGCGCTGCCTGATCGGCGACATGGGCTACGATGCCGACTGGATCAGGCAGGACCTGCTGCTCCGCGGCGTCCTGCCGGTGGTCCCGTCCAACCCGGCCCGCACGGCGCCGCTGCCGCTCGACCGCGAGCTGTACCGCCTGAGGAATCGGATCGAGCGGCTGAACAACAAGCTGAAGCAGTTCCGCGCCGTCGCTACCCGCTACGACAAGACCGCCGCAAGCTATCTCGCCTTCGTCCAGCTGGCTGCTTCCCGCCTCTGGCTCAGGTTCGTCCACACGGCCTAGAGGCTTGTCCGACGGGCGGCGGCGCATGCCCCGCCGCTCACCATTTCCGCGGCGTTGCAGCGGTGCAACTCGCAATTCCGGTTACGCGGCTGCTATATGAGTCGTTACTTGAAGGACGGATCGCGGTGAACTTCGGTGATGCGGGTTCTGGGCACATTATGGCAGCGGCGCTGTTGGCTGGCGCTGCCTTCGGCCGCTCGTGCGGCGTCGAGTTGGTGCCGGGCGGCTACTGGTGCCGCGCCGCTCGGGAGGCCGCCGCGCCGCATGATCCGGTCGAGTTCAATGGCATCGGCGACGCCCCGACATTCCGCTCGAATTCACTCCTCGTGGCGGCGGTGCGGCTGTGGGCTCAGGCCCGACGCAGCGGCCGAGTTGGCCAGGGCTGGATTCGACCTGACCGTTCACGGCGACACTGCCAGCCCGCGCTTCGACCGCTTCGGCTTCGGCACCTCGCGGATGCGCTTCTTCGCAACGCGCCGGCGGCACCTGCCGCGCTGACCGTGGGCGGTGCCATGCGCTGGTCCGACTGGAGCGTCGGCGGGGGCCTTGGTCGCGCCCAGGTACTCGGCGAGGACGTCGACCTGATGGCCGCCACCTGGGCTACGGCCGGCTCACCGCGGAGCTGGCCTATGGCCAGTCAAGTCGGTCGAGGGCCAGCCCCGCGACGTGCTGATGCTCAGCACGGACCTCGCGGCCTGGTCCTGGCTGACCCTGGAGAGCGATCTGGCGGTCGGTTCGGGCAGCGAGGCGGTGGACGGCGAGCGTGACCGAAATCGGGAGCCGGTGGCGGCGGGACGCTTCGGGCTGCGCCTGAACTTCTAGCTCGGACGGTGGTGGCGTTCCCGCCCATTGTGCTAGGGGCCGAGAACATCAAGAGGTCGGCCGCAGTTACCGGGGCCGCCCAATGGACGATGTCAATGACCCACAATCTCGACTTTGCGCCCTCGGGCTGATCCTTTTTGTCCCGGCCTTTGGGTGTCGGGTTTGCAATACCCAGAGCAAGATGCCCGAGTTTACCGTCTTCGATCCCAACGAGCAGCGGCAGCGCGACCGGTCAGGTACGGTCACCGGCCGGGACGGCATCACCATCTTCGGCACCGGCAACAGCGAGGCGGCCGCAGCAGGCGGCGGCCGCGGCCTCGGCCGGCGGCGGATCGGGGTGAACGCCTATCTCTGGCGCGGCGCCCTGGAGCCATCAACTTCATGCCGCTGGCCTCGGCCGACCCGTTCGGTGGCCTGATCATCACCGACTGGTACCAGCCCGCCGGGCTCGCCGACGAGCGGCTGAAGGTCCATGTCCTGATCCTTGACCGCGCCTGCGGGCGGACGGCGTCCAGGTGTCGGTGTTCCGGCAGCTGCGCGACGGCGAGGCGACTGGTCGACGAGCCGGTCGACACCGAATACGGTGACGGCTCGAGGACAAGATCCCGACCAAGGCCCGCGAGTTGCGCATCGCCGGGCTCGAGACCACCGCTGAGCCCTCGTTCACGGCGCTTGTCACGTCGGACCTGATGCTTCTTGCCTGACTGCCGCATGCGTGGCAGGCCGCTAGCCTGCCGATCGATCGCATCATCGGTGTTTTTCCTAAGAACGAGGAGCGGGTAATTCGCACCCGAATTGCGCAATCGTTTCGTTACATCGTTTCACAGCGATTGATCCCGCGCGCAGACGGAACCGGACGCGTGGCGGCAATCGAGATTTTGAAGTCAACCATGCGCACCAGGGAATATGTCGAAAAGGGAGAGTCAGAAGGCAAGTCGCTGATCGACGCCATGGAGCAGGGCGATCAGGACGGAATGCAAACCTTTGATGGGGTCATTGAGAAGATGGTGCGTGACGGAGTGTTGACCCAGGAGGGCGCGATGCCTTATGCGACCAACGCCAATAATCTGCTGCTACGGCTTGGCGACATGGGTGGTGGGCTGGCATCCGCTCCCAAGCCTGAAGCCCAGTCCGAAGACCCTTCGATGCTGGATATGATTGAAAGATAACGTTAGATGTTATAATTGCGGCGAAAAGTTAAGCCGCTCTCCCCGTTTTAAACTCACGTTCAAATTATGCTGTCATCACCTGTAATACGTGCCTTCAGCGCCGCGTTTTTAATCGCGCTGGCCAGTGTCGGATTGAAAGCTCAATCGCCAGGCGAAGTGGACGGCGGTCTTAAGATTGAGGTCCCGGCAGACTCGTCTATTCGAATAGAGAACCAGTTTGGCGACGTAACCACTGAAGTTTGGAAAGAAGGGTCGGTCCTTGTTTCCACGGATATTGAAGATGGTACCTCATTAAAGCGTTCGCCCGTGATGATTGACAAAAAGCCGAAGCAACTTGCGATTAGCATCTTGCGACGGGTGACTGATCCCGCAGTGGTGATAAATATCACTGTGAAAGTGCCGGAAGATGCGCGCGTTGAAATTGTGACGGGTAAGAATCGGGCGACACTGCGCGGTGCCCCGGCATCTGCGACAGTCCGTTCGTCAACGGGAAACATTGAAGTCCAGTTTTTGGATCCACCCAACGTCGACATCAACGCTCGATCAGTTACGGGTTCAGTTAAATCAGAACTTCCGCAGCTCCAGACTGAGAGTGGACATGTGCTGCAAGCTCGCGTTGGCGCGGGCGGTAAGACTCTCAAGATCAATAGTCAAAGCGGTGCCGTTACACTTCGCGTCATAGCTCCTCCAAACACCTCTTCAACTCCGCGGCGTGTAACCGAAGATTCGGAGGTACTTCCAGCTCCAACCAAAGCTGCAGGCGTGCCGGCGCCGCTCAATGAAACTCAGGAGATTGAAGAGGGCGACGTCATCCGCGTCGATTCCCAGATGGTCACTGTGAACATGAGCGTGATTGACCGGAACACTAATCGGGGCTTGTTGGGACTTAGCAAAACGGATTTTCGCCTTTTTGAAAATGGCACCGAACAAAACATTCTTCAGTTTGAATCGTCGGCAGCGCCGTTCGATCTCGTGCTGCTGATAGACATCTCGGGCTCAACGCGCGACGTCCTGGAGTTGATACGTTCGGCAGCCTTGCGCTTTGTCGCAGCCGCCCGGCCTCAGGATCGAATTGGTGTAGTCACATTCGCTGGCAGCCCGACATTAGTTTCGTCACTGACCCTGGACCGGCGGTTGCTGCGCGAGCGAATCAATACCGTCGAAACGGCAAAATTAGGCGACACCAAACTTTACGACGCCACTGACTTCACTCTTACTCAATTACTGCAGGAAGCCAGGACGCGCCGTCGGACAGCGGTGATCGTCATGAGTGATGGCCTCGACGGAAGCATTGAAGGCGTGCGCGGTGATGGTTCTTCGCTGCCGTATCGCGACCTGGTAAACCGAGTTCAGGAATTTGACGGCGTACTGTACACACTCTGGCTAAACACGCGATACGTACCGCTGAGCGAGTTGGATACACAGGAGGAAGCTTTCGACGAGGGACACGATCAAATGAAAGAGATCGCTGACGTCGGGGGCGGCATCTTTTACGAAGTTAAGCGGTTGGAAGATTTGGCTGGAGCGTATGAACGCGTGGTTGCCGATTTGGGAACCGTGTATAGTCTTGCTTACCGGCCCTCGGATAAAAATAGAGACGGCAAGTGGCGCGCAATTCGAGTTAACGTGCAACGTCCGGCCGCTGTCGCACGTGGTAAACGCGGTTACTACGCTAACTAGATCTCACGCCCGCGAATTCGCCGACAAAAGCTTGTAAATGTTTCTTATAGGCATATAATTGGCTTCCCCAGACAGTCGGATGTAACCGGTCCCTAACAAAGGAAATTCTCATGAGAAAAGCAAGGTTCGGCCTGTTTCCAACACTTGCAGCCATCGCCGTCATTTGTCTTCCTGCGTTTAGCCTGGCGCAGAACCCCTCACCTGGCCGGAGCAGATTTGTAATTTCGGCGCGTGCGGGTGGAGTTAACGCAGTAACGGGCCGTGCCACCGTGCTCACGCAGGGAAATACCGTATGGGAACAATTGACGATCACGGAGGATCTCCAGACCGGGGATGTTGTAAAAACGGATACTGATGGACGAGTGGAGATGCTGCTCAATCCCGGCTCCTATCTGCGTCTTGGTGAGAACTCCGAATTTGAGTTGATTAACACCTCTCTTGATAATTTGGAGATAAAGCTTCTCAGGGGAACGGCGGTTGTCGAGGCCACTGGCGCGGATGACAGCAAAATGGAGATCCATATCTCAACGCCGCATGCCAAACTCGCCATCGTGCGTCGCGGTCTTTACCGGCTAAATGTCGTTCCGGGTGATAACACGGAGTTGATCGTGCGCAAAGGCCGGGTGATGTTGGACCGTTCGCAAACGAAAATTAACGGCGGAAACAAGGTGGTTTTCAGCAACGAGACATTCTTCGTTGCAAAGATGCAAAAGGTCGACAAAAAGAACTTCGATGGGTTCGACACTTGGAGCAAAGACCGATCGGAAACGCTCGCTGAGGCGAACCGCAAGATCCGGGGTCGCGAAATGAGTGCGCTCATGGCCAGCGCGAGGGACCGTTGGTTTCAAAACTACACAGCCAGCTCGAGCGGCTTCTGGTACTTCAACTCAAGATTTAGCTGCTACACGTTTGTTCCTTTCTACATGGGTTGGGGATCACCGTATGGCTCGTCGTACTCCAGTGCCTTCTTTTCGGGTTACTGCGGTGGTTGCCGTGGAACTGGCGCCGGCTACAGCTACCGGCGAAACGACCCGTATCTTACAGGGAGTTCAGCGGTCTCCGGCAGCAATGGAAGGGGTTCCGCTACGAGCCCCGCGTCTGCGCCGGCTCCGAGCCGTCCACCGATGTCGTCTCCATCCGTAGACCGTCCCAGACCCAGGGAACTCGAGGGACGAATCATGAGGCACCAGACGCCATAAATGAACTTCGTCATGCCTGATAGGAAAAGCCGCCAACCCTGAGGTGCTGGCGGCTTATTCGTTTCATTGTCCGAATTGTGGGGCATCGTCTGTCGTGCCGTCGTGGAGCTTACCGCGGCTTGTCGGTCACCAACGTGCTCAGCACGTTGTTAACCAGGGCATTCACCTCGGCCCTGGTGAGGCCTGCCAGAACCATATCGGTCAGAGCCGGCCTGAGCTTGGCCTCCATGCGGTCCCGGTCGCGCGTGGCAGTCACGCGCCCTATCACCGTCGCGCCGGAACCATGTCTCACTCGTATCAAGCCGGCCTTCTGAAGTCTTCTGTATGCGAAAGCCACTGTGTTTTGGTTTACGCCCAGGTCGGAGGCGACCTGACGTACGGGAGGCAGGGACGACCCCTCAGGCAGCTCGCCAGCGGCGATGATGGCTTTGATCTCGTCAACAATCTGCTGGTAAATCGGCCGCTGGTCGGATTCATCGATAGTTATATACATAGTGTCTAGTGCATATATACACCGGACAGTTGACCTTTGTCGACAGTTTTCTGGGCTATTTTGCTAAGTGATCTGCCAGACCGAGCGCGGCTTGGCTGACTCCGGCGACCCCACCCGAAGCGGTCGTGTCAGAAACTATGAAAAGGTTCGGGAGCGAGGTGAGGAACCCGGATCCTAGTTCCCAAAAGAACGAAGGGGTAACTGTAAGCCCGCCTACCATCCCAAGCTTTCGACGCGTTTGGTCGTAAAAGGCCCTGGGCGTCACGCTCTCAATTACCTCGATGCTGTTGCCAAGTTCGGGCATTGCTTTGTGTAGCCGCTCCCACACCGCCTCAAGCATTCGTTGATCGGCGTCCTCCAGCTCAGTCTCGTCACGATGAAAGGTGAACCATTCGTCGACATCGGTGAACGCATGAACAGTGACAGCCCGTTTGCCTGCAGGAGCACGCTCGTCCCACGCCGGCGACATGGCAATCACTAGTTGGGCTGGCTCTGGAACGTAATCAAGGTTCTCTTGCCAATCATTTAGAGAGAGTATGTGCGCCGCCGGGAGTGCTTTAGCCGCCACCTCTTCCATTCCTGCATAAACCAGATACGCGCCCCAACCTCGAAGTTCGCTCAACTGTTTCCGCACCGGCGCCGGTGACCGATTCAACCCGATCAACTTGCCGTATGTGTCCCAGATCGTCAGATTACTGACGATTGCTCGCGAGGCTCGGATCGTATCGCCAGTTAACAGATCAACTCCCGTTGCGGCTCCCGCGGAATCGTAGGAGAGACGCAACACCGGGCTATTCAACCGAATCTTGCCGCCGCTCAACTTAATCGATTCTGAGAGGCGGTTCGCCAATCCAGCCGCACCGCCCCGAATGGCAAACATTCCGCCGCGTGCGTTGGTAAGAGCTAACGACGCATACAGGTATGAAACCTGAGAACTGTCGCCCTGGGCCAGCGTTTGAAGTTGAATGTCGATGAAACGACGGAAACGCGTGGACACATCGCCCAGATGTTTGATTGCGGTGTCCGATGCGTATTTCAGAATCTGAATTCCGGCTGGGCCATGAGCTGCCAGTGAGAGGGCCCTCCGAGTCTTACGAAGCGGCGAGGAAATCCGGAGTCTTTTCGAGTACGCTGTCGTAAAGCTGTCCCAATCGAAGCCAGCTTTCGATAGAACGAGATTGCCTGCTGGTCGCACTCAGGGAAAGCCCGCGCTAACTCCGCTTCGAATTTTTCGACGTTTGCCGTCAGCGAAACCTCAGAGCCGTCTGGAAGACGCACGACATAACTGGGTTCCAGCAAATGTGTCTCTGGCGCCGCAACAGGAAGTTGAGCAAAGATGCGACGTGAATACCTTCTGCGTTCCAACCCGTGTAGAGTCCGTGCCCCGGTTCAAAACTGTATCCAAACTTTTCAAAACTCGCCGCGCAGCCGCCGGCTTGCGATTCTCGTTCCAACAAACAAACATCGACACCTCGTTGCGCGAGGAGAGCAGCTACGGTGAGTCCGCCGATGCCTCCACCAACTACGACAACTTCGCAATTCATGTCAGGTCAGCGCGCCGATCAGGAGCGGAAGAATCAATGCAGGAGGTGTAACAGGCTCAGGTGTAGTTATGAATCTTTGCAGGTAAGGCTCGAGGACCAACAGCACAGCCTGAATTCCATTGAAAACAAGATGGATAACGATGCAGGGAAGCAGGCGACCTGAGATGGCCCGTATTACAGTCAGTGCCGCGCTGAGGAGGAATACCGCGGCTAACACGCCGACGTTTGGCAAATACTGTGGGACGTGGATAAGAGTGAACAAAGCAACTACGATCACCACCGCACCTTTGACGCCAATTAGTCGTTGAAGTGGCGCATAAAGCACGCCGCGATAAACAAACTCTTCGACAAAGGGCGCGGTGGCCACGGCGAAAAACGAAATCAGATAACGGGCGGTCAACGAGCTATTGATAATTTGCTCAAGCGGCGTCGGTTTATCTCCGCCCAGCACCTTGGCTATTACGGTGCCAATAATAAACAACGCGACACCCAGACCAATGCAGACTGCCAGCCCCCTTCCTGCCGGAAGATTCCCCCAACCCCAACCGATCGTCGACCAGAACGGCCGTTTGCCGAAGCGAGTGACTAACGCCCAGACCATGAGCAGGGTCATCAAATGTATCGGTAGCAGCGCGACAATTTGCAGAATGATGGATGTCTTGTCAGTGGTGACGAATTGCGCGAAAGCCTGAGTCTGTTCAGGACTGCCGATGGTGAAGCCCTGGCTTAACGCATACGGAACGACGAAAAACATCGGAACGAAAACGATCAAACCGATACTGAGAAGTATGACCACGAACGCGCCGCCAAGACCCCACGGAGGATTATTAGGATCCGGCTCCGCTGGTCTTGCTATGGCCGGATCGCTCGCGGGTACCGAATAGGAATCTTCCCGGCCGGGAAATGTGGACGCTTCGTCTTTAGACACGATGCGGGAGTGTATGAAGTTTGTTCCAACAGGGCAAACGGAAAGTTCAGGACATGTGCTTGTTAGATCAACCGGACGGGATAGTCCACTTCGAGCATTGGAGGACCAACACGCGGGGCCGCCAACATGACCCCGATGATTGTTTTAGCGTCTTCAATCTCACCCGTGGTGATCATGCTAAGTGCCTGGCCAAAAGGCATACGGACCACTTCGACGATTTCGTCCTCTTCCAGTTGCTGTTTGGTTTCGGTAAGCTCCGTGGCGAGGTAAACCCACATTTTCTCCTCGAGAAAACCAGGTGAGACAAAAAACTCGGACAGTTTTTCAAGCTTATTCGCTACGTACCCGAGTTCTTCCTCCAGTTCGCGCGCCGCACCTTCTTCGGGCGCCTCGCCGTCATTCAAAGTTCCCGCCGGTGCTTCCAACAGATACTTAACTGCCGGATGACGATATTGCCGGACGAGCGCGATGCTGCCGTCGTCAAAAACCGGAATAATCACCGCGCTGCCGTGATGATGAACAACTTCGCGAACGTATGTCTGGTCACCTTCGCGAATCTCGTCCACGCTCACACTGAACACGCGGCCGCGGAAGACTTCCTTGCTGGATAAGATTTGTGGGCAGTCTGATGAAGGCATGTTTCCCTTTTTGCTACGTTGCGACACAGCTTAATGCGTTCGCATCAATCGCAGCCTTAATTTCGCCGACCAAATAAAGTGAGCCCGTTACGCAGATTAATCCGTCGGGCGGTGTTATTTCCTGTGCCTTTTTCAAGGCGTCACCGGTCGACGGGACGACGAAAAAAGTTCCGTTAGGGAAGAATCTCTCCGCCAACTGTTGTAAGACACCGGCTGCCGCCGCACGCGGGTTCTGAGGAGCGGTCAGGATTAGTTGGGCCGCAACAGGAAAAAGAATCTGGGCGATTTCGTTTAGCCTCTTGTCTCCCATCGCGCCAAAGACCAGCGTGATGGGCCCTCTGATGAATTCATCAAGATAGTCGCGCAGGGCGCGTGCGCCGGATGGATTGTGAGCGCCATCAAGAAGTAGCGCCGGCGATCCGTCATGAAGCTCGAGCCTGCCGCCGTACTCCGCATTCTTGATTCCCTTGAACATCGCCGGTTTTTCAATCTCGAATCCTTTTTCTCTTAGCGACTCAGCGATGCGAATTGCCAGCGCGGCGTTTTGAATCTGATGACGTCCGCGAAGACCGATCGACAGATGCTCGTACTGGTCAAGGTTAGTTGTAAGAGTAACCGTGTAGCGGCCATCGTTTGTCACAGATTCAATATCCACCCTGGCAAGGTTGAAGTCCGGGATAACCCCGGTCTCAGAACTTCGTTGCCGGATAACATCGAGAACTTCCGGGGGTTGCTCACCGATGACTGCACGCACGCCGGGCCTAATGATGGCAGCCTTCTCGCTTGCGATTTCAGTTATCGTCTCTCCCAAGTATTCCTGATGGTCCAGCGCGACAGGAGTAATAGCGACCGTTGCAGCTCCGGCGACGGTAGTCGCGTCGAGCCGCCCACCCAATCCGGTTTCCAAAACCGCTAATTGCACACCGGCGTTTTTGAACGCCAAAAGCGCGATGGCCGTAACATGTTCAAAAAAAGTTGGGCGCGCCTCAATTTTGCCTTGCGCAACCAAATCTTCAGCCGCGCGCTACGGACCTGGGTTGCAAGTTCTGCAAAATCGGCTTTTGAAATGTCTTGACCGGCAATCCTGATTCTTTCGGTTATCGAAACGAGATGCGGAGAAGTATAGAGACCGGTGCGGATCCCGTTTGAGCGGCAAATAGAATCCAGCATCACGGCGGTGGATCCCTTTCCGTTTGTGCCCGCAATCTGGACTGATTCGTAATGCTGGTGAGGGTTGCCGAGATTTTCGAGCAGCAATTCCGTGTTTCTGAGCCCGAGCTTCATGGCCATAGTCTCGTGACCGAGACTTAATAAATACCGAAGCGCCTGCTCGAAGTTCATAGACACGCATTTAACACGGTGGGCGACCAAACCGCAAAGGGATGCACGTAGGCCCGAAGGGCCGTCAGTCAGTAGCCACGCGCGTAAGCGCGTGGGTCGCACCATCAAAGATCCGGAGGTCCGAAGGACCGGCAGTTCTGTTTTCCAATGTGTGCCGGCCCTTCGGGCCTCGAGTATTCGCCAACAACCCTTCCACGGGCTTACGCCCGTGGCTACTTAATGCCGCCGCTTCGCGGCTCGACACGTATTTACAGATTTCGCCTGCCGCGGAAGGAAGTCCTGAAATCGAGGATTGCAAAGGAAAGAGGTTACTGACCCGAGGCAGTCCGCATGCGAAGTCGGCCCATTTCCGTCTCGCTGGGAATCTCGGGGTTCATCATGAAGGCGAGTAGCTTGATTATGTAGTCGCGGATCTCGCGGCGGTCGACGATCGCATCGACCATTCCGTGGTCAAGCAGAAATTCAGAGCGTTGAAAGTCTTTGGGAAGTTTTTGACGAATCGTTTGCTCGATCACTCTTGGTCCGGCAAAGCCGATCAATGCTTTTGGTTCGGCGATGACGACGTCGCCCAGCGTCGCAAAGCTGGCAGTTACGCCACCGGTCGTCGGATCAGTGAGCACAGAAATAAATGGAAGGCGAGCTTCATCAAGCTCGGCAAGCGCGGCTGAGATCTTTGCCATCTGCATTAGCGACAATGCGCCCTCTTGCATGCGGGCGCCGCCAGACGCAGCGAAGATCACTACCGCCGCGTTTTCTTTGATGGCTTTCTCAACCAGACGCGTGACTTTTTCGCCTACCGCCGATCCCATCGAGCCACCGATAAACGCCATGTCCATGGCGCCCGCGAACACTAAATGATCGCCGACCTTGCCGCGCCCGTTCACTATCGCCTCCGGCACGCCCGCATTCTTTCGTGCCTGCTTCAAACGATCGGGATAGGGCTTCGTGTCTACAAACTCCAGCGGGTCAATCGAAATCACTTCGGCATCGAGCTCCTCATACTTCCCGTCGTCGAAAAGCATCGCCAGCCGCTCACGCGCGCCGATGCGAAAGTGGTAGCCGCAATGTGTACAAACCTGAAGTGATTCGTCGAGATCGCGTTTGTATAGGTGGGCATCGCATTCATCGCATTTGACGAATACATTTTCAGTCTTAACCACCCGCTCTTCGGGCGGAACGGCCTCAATCTGTTTGTTCTTTTTACTAAACCAGGGCATAGGAAACGCAAACTAAGCGAAATGCCGGGCTATGTAGATGTTTAACTGGTATGGGCAAAGCGTAACACAGAACCGAACGGCGATGAAGATAGAAGGCTCGGACGAGGTTGTATCCGACTGATTTGCATGTGTTTGCTAGAACTCAATACCCTGCTGAGCGCGTATGCCGGCGGTGAACGGATGCTTGATTTCTTTCATCTCCGTTACCAGGTCGGCGGCTTCAATCAACGCGGCCGGGGCGTCACGGCCGGTGACAACGATGTGTAGGGCCGGCTGGGACGCACGAATGGTTCGAATCTCATCAAGCACTTCATCGACGGGAAGAAATCCATAGCTCAGCACGTAAACCAGCTCGTCAAACACCAGCAGATCGTAATCGCCGGTTCGCATTTTCTGAACGCAAAGGTCCCAGGTTGCCCGCGCAGTAGCTCGATCCTGTTCCGGGTTCTTCGTGTCCCAGGTGAATCCATCGCCCATCGTGTGAACTTCGATCCCCAGCTTTTCCGCAGACTCGTGTTCGCCATAACGATCGTTGCGCGACTTCATGAACTGAATCATGCAGCAATTCAAACCACGCCCGGCCGCACGCATCATCAAGCCCAGCGCGCAGGTAGTCTTACCCTTGCCGTTTCCGGTATGGACCATCAACAGGCCTCGGGTCTTTTCCTGGTAGTCTTCGCGCCGCCACTTATATTTTTTTTCCTTGCTAGACATAGTGAAGGAGAAATCATTTTCCATATATCATTTCACATTTCTCATTTGCCATTGAAAACGAAATTGGTTCCTTGAGCTATGGTTAGCGCCAACCAAATCCGGAAAATGACAAATGAAAAATGTGAAATGATATATGGAAAATGGATCGCAAAGTTCGTGGAAGATAGTTTCTGCCGCCCCGTTAGGCAAGTGCGTCTTCGGTGATGTTTCCGTTGGCGCGGTCAACAGCATCCTGGAGCAGCGCGATGATTTTCTCTTCCGCTTCTTCCCAGGTGCCGCGCAAAGTGCAACCTGCAGCATTGCGGTGGCCACCGCCACCAAACAATTCCGCTACTTTGGCGACGTTAACCTCGCCCTTTGAACGCAAGCTTGTACGATAGACTCCCGGCTCATACTCCTTCAGCATCGCAACGGCTTCAACTTCTCCCACCGTGAGCGGATAGTTTACGAATCCGTCCGCATCTTCGTCGGACGCTTCCGCGTTCTGTTGCATTTCCAGGCTATGACGCAATAGCGCGACTTTACCGGTAGCATCGCGTCGCGCCGTCGAAAGCACAGCTCCCATTAACTGGATTCGACTCCAGGGGTAACTGGCAAACACAGCCTCCGCGGTTTTCGCTGGCTTCACGCCGGTACGCAAAAGTTCTGAAGCAACTTTGAAGGTGCGCTCGGTAGTGTTGGAGAAATGAAACGATCCAGTGTCGGTAATCAGGGCCGTATAAACGCACTCGGCGATCTCTTTCGTAACACGCACACCCAGCGCCTTGGCTAGGTTATAGATCATCTCGCCGCATGCCGAGGCGGTCGAATCAATCCAATTGATCGACCCGAAGAGCGCCGTGGTGGCGTGATGATCGATGTTAACGACGTACTGCTTTTGGAGATGGAGCAATCCTGGACGCGTAATGTCGGAGCACTCAATAACAAACACGGCCTGATAGCCGGCGTCGGCATCCGGTGTGACCCTTACATCTTTTGCTCCGGGAAGTTTTTGGTAAGCGTGAGGCACGGGATCGCGCATAATTACTTCGACGTCTTTATCCAGCGCTTTGAGCAACCAGTAAAGACCAAGCGACGAACCCAAACTGTCACCGTCAGGGCGAACATGAGAGGTGATCGCGAATTTACGTTTCGCTTCGATCAGCTCTACTACTTGACTAAGCATTCAGTATTAAAGGATGAAGGGAGTAAGGATTAAGGATGAAGGGAATCGCAATCCTCAAGCTCATCTTCATCCTTCAACCTTCATCCCTCATCCTTTCTTTCTCCAGTTCACGCAGCAACTCGTCCACGCGTTCGCCCTTTTCTTCAATCAGATCCCTTACGAAGTGAATCTCAGGTGTGCGTGGCAGATTGAGTGACAGGCCGAGTTGCTTTCGAACATAAGGCGCTGCTTTCCGCAGAGCGTTGAGCGCGTTGCGATGTTCCTCTTCGTCCCCGGAAATGGTGACGTAAACACGCGCGTCGCGAAGATTTTCAGAAAGGCGAACATCGGTCACGGTTACGATTGTAAGCCGTGGATCTTCCAGTTCGTATCCGACAATCTGGGAAATCTCCTCGCGAATAATGTCTGCGACTCTTTCTGGCCGACGCATAATCAGTTAGCAGGAGCAGGAGGCAGTCGGCAGGAAATACTCGGGCGTCACCTGCATCCTGCTCCTGCCATCCTGCGTCCTAAAGTTCCGTCGCGGCGACTTTTTCCACCACGTACGCTTCGATCTGGTCGCCAACCTTCACGTCGTTGAAATTCTCCAGGCCGATACCGCACTCAAAGCCTTCGCGCACTTCGGAGACGTCATCCTTAAAGCGGCGCAGGGAAGCGATGTTGCCTTCCCAGCTGACCACACCGTCGCGGATTAAACGTGCGCGCGCATTGCGACGAATGTTGCCGTCGATGACCATTGAGCCGGCAACCACGCCTGCTCTCGGCACGCGGAACACTTCACGCACATCAGCTTTACCGATGATGCGTTCTTTCTCTATCGCCTCCAGCATGCCGATCATGGCCGCGCGAATCTCTTCTTCAACCTTGTAAATGATCGAATGGAGCCGGATGTCCACACTTTCCTGTTTCGCCAGGTCAGCCGCTCGCGCGCCAGGCCTGACATTGAAACCAATGACAACGACTGCGGAGACCGCTGATCCCGCCTGCGTGGCCGAAGCCAGCAACACATCGGATTCAGTGATCGCGCCGACGCCTGATCGGATCACTTTGACCTTCACCCGGTCCGTCGAAAGCTTCTGAAGAGTAGACTTCAGTACTTCCACTGAGCCCTGCACGTCAGCCTTAATTACGACCAGCAACTCTTTAACTTCGCTCTCACCCAACGCTTCGATACCGCGTTTGGTTGACTGCGAGAGCGCAGCCTGTCTGCTCAACATCTGGCGATGACCCGAGATCTGCTGTGCGCGAACGATGTCCGCAACTACCTGGAAGCTTTCGCCTGCCTGAGGAACGCCCTGCAGTCCGAGCACTTCAACCGGTGTCGCCGGCGCGGCTTCAGTGATCGCTTCGCCTTTGTCGTTAAACATCGCGCGGACGCGCCCGAAGATCTGGCCCACGATAAAAGGTTCGTGGACATGTAACGTGCCTTGTTGGACCAGTACGGTGGCAACCGCACCGCGACCGCGGTCAAGTTTCGCTTCAAGCACCACGCCCGAAGCTAAACGCGTTGGACTTGCGCGCAAATTCAAAATGTCTGAGGTGAGCAGGATGGTTTCCAGCAAGGTCCCGATGTTCTCACGCTTCTTGGCTGAGACCTGGACCATTTCAGTTTCGCCACCCCATTCAACGGGCGACAGGCCCTGCTTAGCCAGTTCTTGTCTGACGCGATCCGGATTCGCGTCAGGTTTGTCGATCTTGTTGATGGCCACCACGATCGGCACGCCCGCCGCGCGAGAGTGCTCGATTGCTTCGATGGTTTGGGGCATAACGCCGTCGTCTGCCGCAACCACCAGCACCACCACGTCAGTTGCTTTCGCGCCGCGCGCGCGCATGAGCGTAAACGCTTCGTGGCCGGGAGTGTCCAGAAACACCACGCGTCTAAACTCGCCTGGGTTGTCGGGACTGGCAACCTGTACGCTGTAGGCGCCAATGTGCTGCGTGATTCCTCCAGCTTCGCCAGCGGCGACTTCCGTCGTACGGATCGCATCGAGCAGGGAAGTCTTCCCGTGGTCCACGTGGCCCATCACGGTCACCACCGGAGCTCGCGGAAGTTCAACGTCATCCGCGTCCGCTGCAATCAGTTCTTCGAATTCCTCTTCAGCCACCATCTCTTCAAATGGCACGAAGGTGACTTCATAACCAAAACGCTGGCCCAGCTCGACAGCCACATCGTCGTTGAGTGGTTGATTGATGGTGGCGAAGACCCCACGTTGAAGCAGCAAGGTCACAACGTCTTTGGGTTTGATACCCAGCTTCTCGGCAAACTCTTTAACTGTTGAGCCTTCAACCAAACGCACAGGTTTGATTTCGCCGGGCACTGCCGGGCCTTCCATCCGCCCAGCTATGCGGTCTTCGAGAGACAGGGCCTTCGGAGGCGGAATGAAATCGCCCTTGTCGAAGCGGCCGGCTTTCCCTTCAATCTTTCGGCCACCACGCGTAGGAGCTCGACGTGAACGGCGGCGTCCCGCGTCCGGCGGTGGAATGTAGGTGGTCTGGGGAGTCGCGGTCTCACCCGGTGTGCCCATACGCTCGGCCCGGGTAAGGGGAGTTCGCTCGCGTACGCGAGTCGTGCGTTCCGCCACGCGGTCTCTGGGAACTGCGGGCGGTGCAACCACTGGCGCCGGCGCACGCTCACCGGGACGAATGCCGGCGTTTAGCGCTGCTACAGTGGGTCGCATGACTCTAACTTGTCGTGATGGCGGAGGGACTGACGCTGTGCTTGGTGCGACTGTTGCTCCCTGGCCGTCTGACGCTTCAGCTTCCATGGGGACTTCAGCAGCTTGCGGTAGCACATCCACTTCCGCAGGCGTAACCGCTTCAGCTTCCGGAGGCGCGGGCTGTTCCGCACGCATGGCCGGAGTCAGCTTCTTGATGACGCGCGCGGCAGGTTGCTTCGGCGTTTCAACAGCGGGCTGGGCCGCCACAACTTCTTGCTGCGGAATTTCAGCAGCTGCCTCGATCACTTCAGCGGCTTGCTCGGTTGCCTCTACCGGGGGCGGCTCTTCGACAGCACGTTCAGCACGCTTAACTACGCGGACGACGCGTTTAGCGGCCGTTTCTTTCTTCGGGAAGTATTTGTTCCGAATCTTTTCCGCCAACTCCTTCGAAACTGAGTTGGACGGCACGCTGACATCGACGCCCTCGCGGCGCACCTCTTCGATGAGGCGCTTCGTGTCGAGCTTTAATTCTTTGGCGAGATCGTAAAGACGGATCTTTGAGGTTACGGCCATGCACTCCTTCTCAGACGCGTAAATCAGTGCGTCTTGCTTCGTCAAGTGGTTTAAAGAACTCTCGCTCTTTCCCACTTATCGAAGCGTGCTTCAGAAGCGCAACGCGCAATAGTGGTACGGGAGCGGGCAACACAAAGGCCGGCACAGGCCGGCGACCGTGTTGAAACTAATTTGCCGCATCTGGGGAAGCATCCTGCTTCTCGTCGTCAGTGCTCTCGCTTGATGCAGCATCTTCGGAAACTGCGGGAGCAGATGTTTGGGACTCGGATTCCTGTAAAGCGATCTCTTCATTCATCGCGAACTGGTCTGCCAGGTCTTCATCGTTGCCGATCTCGCGAAACCGCTCCAATACAGCGGCGTCAGACGGTGTGATATCCGGCGACGGCACAACCGTATCCGGACGGAGGTCGCGACCTGTTTCCAGAAGGAGTAGTTCATCCTCGGCAAAAGGCTCGGCCTCAGTCAAAGCCACAGGATCGGCGGAGTATTGGGCGATGATGTCCGGCTCAGCACCGTATGGCGCGCGGCTTTGGACGGCTTCGTCGTAACCTTGAGCCGTCTCATCTTCAGTAGCCTCAGTGGCCTCAGCTTCGATTTCGACATCCTCGTCGGTGTCCGCACTCGGTTCGCCGTCTGTTGCTTCAGCAGAAACTAATTCGGCTGATTCTTCCGGCTCACCCGCCTCTGGCTCTCCATGCAGCGTCCGATCGCGCATTGCAACGACGGCTATCGCAGCATTAAGAATAGTTTCGGCTTCGTCCAAACTAAGATCGAGGAACTCAACCAGGTCGTCGACGGAAGTCTGCGAGAGCGCATCGATGTCGTTAATACCGTGTTCCGCGAGAGTCTCAGCTTGCTGCGCGGTGACACCCTCAATCGCAGACAGCGGAACAGATTCGCCAGACGCGATCAGTGCGCCCATTTGTTCCGTTACCTCGCGCTTGATCTCTTCTTCACTGCGGATGTCGATGTTCCACCCAACCAGCTTGGTAGCCAGGCGGACATTCTGACCACGCTTTCCGATCGCCAGGGAGAGTTGATCTTCGTTGACGATCACTTCCATTTGGCGGTTTTCAATGTCGGTGATACGAACCTGATTGACCTTCGCCGGGGAAAGCGCATTTGCCGCGAACACCGAGGGCTCGTCGGACCACTCGATAATGTCGATCTTTTCACCACGCAGCTCGCGAATAATTGCCTGTACGCGTGAACCCTTCATACCTACGCAGGCGCCAACCGGATCAACGTCACGCTCATTTGAAGTCACGGCGATCTTCGCGCGCTCGCCGGGCTCGCGCACTGCTG
The DNA here is from genome assembly GCA_963786645.1 of Blastocatellia bacterium. Lineage (GTDB taxonomy): Bacteria > Acidobacteriota > Blastocatellia > Pyrinomonadales > Pyrinomonadaceae > PSRF01. The sequence goes on along the minus strand of CAWAZW010000006.1, from coordinate 145,458 downwards.
ACTTGATAACGACGGTGCCGTCGTAAATCTCGGGTACTTCCATTTCAAACAAACGAAGCAGCAGCTCGGGCGACGTACGAGAGACCTCCACCTGCGGACCCTTGGATTCTTTGGAAACGTTGTTGATAACTACGCGGATTCGCTCGCCCTGATTCCACTGCTCACCGCGCGATTGCTGCGAACGGGGAAGAATGGCTTCGAGATTTCCGAGGTCAACAATGATGTTGCCGCGCTCAAACCGCTTCACGTAGCCATTGACCAGGTCACCGATCTTGTCGATGTACTGTTCATAAACGTTGCTGCGGACGGCGTCGCGGACTTTTTGAAAGAGGATCTGTTTGGCAGTTTGAGCGGCAATGCGGCCGAGCTCTTCCATCGGCAAAGGCAACAAAAGCGCGTCGCCGAGTTCTACTTCTTCGCCCGCCAGCTCACGCGCTTCATCAATCGACAACTCAGTTGCTTCGTTTGCGACTTCATCCACCACAACTTTCGTGGCTGAAAGCTCAATGCCTGTTTCAGGATTCCAGTCGACCTGAATATCTTCACCTGAACGAAATTGCTTCTTGGCGGCGGCCCGGACGGCCTCCTTCATGGCGTCGATTACCAGATCTCGCTCGATCCCTTGTTCCTGGCAGAGCGCTTCGATGTTTTGTGCGATGGATGAACTCATTTGCTTGTCTCCGTGGCTCGACGCCAACAATCTGCGTCGCTGAGCCTATTCAATTGTTATTCAGTTGTAACCGCCGCTTTTCTGCGACGGGAAATTTCTTTAACTCTTCAAGCGCTGCCTTGCGAAACTCCTGTTCCATATCCACTTCCAGGTTCGCCTTGGCAATAGCATCAAACGGAATTCGTACTCTTCCGTTGGTGCGATCTTCAAACAGTACTTCGTCGCCTTCTATGCCTAGCAGCGCGCCGCGAAAATTACGCTGGCCGTTGACCGGCCCTGCGAGTCCGCAGTTTCGCGTTACTACCCGTAAAACGCTCGTAATCGGCGCGTTTATAAAGACCTCGCTCGAGTCCCGGGGAAGATACTTCCAGCGTGTACGAAGCGTGTATGAAGTCTTCGACGTCGAGAATGGTGCCAACGTGAAAACTCACTTCGGAGCAGTCCTCATGAGTTACCCCTGCCGGCTTATCAATAAAGATGCGAACGATCGGCTTGTTCTCGGGTCCAGCGACCTCAGCGTGTACCAACTCAAGGCCATGGTCGATCGCTACTCGCTCAGCAATTGCCCTGCACACGCTCTTCAACCGAACCGGCGCCCATTTTGACCTCCGAGAAAACCATCGCCCAAAAGAAAAAGTGGGCGCGAACCCACCGGACGAAACCGCCGCGCTTCGAGCAAGCCGTGAATTATACGGAAAGGCTACTGGGGAAGCAAGCCAGCCTTTATCAACCAATTAGCAGCAATGCCGGAGTCCGTTAACGCGTTAATTAGAGGGAAGTTGCGGGCTTTATGAAGTACGTATTGAAAAGGTTTTTGCAGTGGCGTAGTATGCGCGGGTACTGCATAGATCTGCCCGGGTTTCCTTCCGGCACCCTGCCGATTTTATCGGGCCATGTGCAACGCGAGTTGTGCTCTAACCCACATCAATGATCGGACAAACGGTTTCACATTACCGCATCCTTGAGGCCCTGGGAGAGGGAGGTATGGGGACTGTCTACCTTGCTGAGGACACTCATCTGGGCCGGCGAGTAGCTGTAAAGTTTCCATCCCTCAACTCAGACTCTCACGACTTTCGCGCCCGCTTTCTGCGCGAGGCGCGCGCTGTTTCCGAACTCAACCATCCAGGCATCGCTACGCTTTATGACTACGGAGAAACGGAAGGGGGTCGTCCGTTTCTGGTAATGGAGCTTGCGCGCGGACGCCCGCTTACGGACCTGATGTCGAAGGGCGAACTGAGCCTGTCAACCGCGGTGTCTATCGTCACCGATGTGGCCGCGGCGTTGATTGAAGCGCACGCGCGCGGTGTGATTCACCGCGATATCAAACCGTCGAACATCATGATCGACGACAACGGTCAGGTGAAGGTCCTCGACTTCGGTCTCGCAAAGCAGCTTAACAAGGACCACGTCCTGAGTTCGGAACCTGAGGCCCCAACGCTCCTGTCGACGGAAACGCGCAGCGGTGTGGTGCTGGGGACACCAGCCTATCTGTCGCCGGAACAGGCGATTGGTCAGGCAGTCGACGGCCGCAGTGATCTGTTTGCTCTCGGCACTCTTTTGTACGAAGCAATAACAGGACGCACGCCCTTCTCGGGAAATAGCTTTATTGAAATTGCCGCAAACGTTCTTCACGTTGAGCCGGTGGCGCCATCCAAGATTAATCCGAGTGTGCCGCCGGGTCTCGACTTCATCACTTTGAAAGCGCTAGCAAAGAAACCAGATAAGCGCTACCAATCCGCCAAAGAGATAATTGCCGACCTGAACGAGGTAAAAGAACGCCTCGAAGCAGCCTCGGGTCAAACACTCATCAAGCGGACCTCGCCACAGGCTATAACCGGGCATAGTAAAACGTTCAGCAACCTTTCACAGATGCTGCAACGCCCGCGTATTCCAATCTCTTACATTCTAATTGGAGCGGTGGCGTTGTTAGTCGGAGGGTTTCTCGCTCTGCGCATGATGCGCTCCACACCACACACACCGCCCACAGAGGCGCAGCGTTGGTATGAAGTGGGGACCGGAGCACTGCGCGATGGAGCTTTTTACCAGGCGAGCAAGGCGCTCGAGAAGGCAGTGGCTCAGGATGACGATTTTCTGTTGGCCCACGCCCGCCTGGCTGAAGCATTGGTGGAGTTGGACTATGTAGATCGGGCTAAGGATGAGCTATTGCGCGTGAACGCCGGTGACAAACCAGCCTTATCCGAGTCAGACGGACTCTACTTGAATGCGATCACGGCGACTGTTAGGCGGGATTTCGGCCGGGCCGCCTCTTTGTACGGTGAGCTGGCAAGCAAGGCGCCCGACGCAGAAAAACCTTATGTGTTGGTAGATCTCGGCCGCGCGCACGATAAAAATGAAGATCCAAAGAAAGCGATCGAGGCGTTCCAGGAAGCCACTAATCGCAATCCGGACTATCCCACGCCCTTTCTGCAGCTCGGAATTCTTTACGGGCGACAGCATGATCTCGCGAGTGCGCTCGCAGTCCTTTGAAAAGGCGGAGACAATTTACGAGGCCCTGGGAAAACTGGAAGGCCGCGCTGAAGTGGTCTTTCAGCGTGGCGCGCTCTTTAACAAGCTAAACAGATTGAGTGAAGCAAAAACACAGTTGGAGCAGGCACTCAAACTGACCCGGGCCGGCGACAACAAGTCGCAGGAAATCCAGACCCTGTTGCAATTGAACAGCCTGGCCGTTGATATGGGCGAGACGACGCAGGCCACCGAGTATCTGCGCGAGGCATTGAGCCTCGCGCAAAGCAATGGAATGGAAAACCTCAGCGCGAGGGCCCTCAATGATCATGGGAACAATGCCTTGATCAAGGGCGACCATCCCAGGGCCGAACAATACTTTGTGGAAGCACTTCAATCAGCACAGAGAAGCAAAGCGCTGAAGAACGAAGCCCGCGCTCGCTTCTCTCTGGCAAGCCTACGAATGCGTCAATACAAAGCGGATGAGGCTCTCCAGTATTTGGCGCCCGCCATCGCCTTTTATCAACAGGGCGCTTACCGAAGTGAGACTACTACGTGTTTGGTTTTACTGGCCCGTGCCAATCGCCAAAAGGGCGAATACGAAACGGCGATAAAAGCTAACGAACAACTGCTGCAGCTGGGCCAACAGCTAAACGATCAATCGCAAATTGCGCTCTCTCACAGCGAGATAGCCCAGGTGTTAGCGCGGCAGGAGAAATACACGGAAGCAATTAGTCACTTTGAGCAGGCATACGGTTTTTATAGTTCCCAGGGCATTCAGCGAAGCATCGGATACAACTTGCATAACCGCGCAGACGTGCTCTGGCGCATCGGACGTTATCCAGAAGCCCAGGCCCTCCTGGACCAGGCCTCAGCCATAGCAAATAAACCTGACGGCGGGATCAAGACCCTCTCCTTGAGTATTAAATTGACGGCGGCCGAGATAGCGCTGAGCGAAGGCCGATTCGCTGACGCGATTGTCGGAGCTAAGGAGGTTGTAGAAGCGGCCGGCTCGGATTTAAAAGGCCTGGCGGTTGAAGGGCGCGTTGTCCTGGCGCTCGCGCATTCGTATAGCAATAAAGCGTCTGCACGCCAATGGGCGACTGAAGCAGTTGAGTTGGCGAAAGGACTTAACGATCCCGCGCAACTGGCAAACGCACAATTGGCGCTGTCCGAGGTCTTGTTCGTCTCCAATGATTTCGATGCTGCTGCGAACAGTGCTTCGGCAGCGCAGGAACTGTCGGCAAAGCTGGGACGGCCCGTTTCCGAATGGCGTGCTCTGTTAATACTCGCCGGTGTCAATCAGAATTCCGGCGACAAAACGAGGGCTGCCGAGTATGCTGTACGCACAAAGGACTTGCTTTCCAAACTCGAACAGCGCTGGGGTGCTGATAATTACAACAGTTATCTCCGCCGTTCGGACGTCCAGCGTTATCGCAAACAACTCGACCTTATTACGACTTCCGCTTAATGCCCAGCATCGCGAATTTGCTCGCTCATTTCCAAGTCGAAACAGGTCTTTCTAATCAACTCGCATCATTCTCGGCGCGTGCGGTGCTCCCGACCTCGCCGCGAACTTTTGTCCCCAGAAAAGGAGAGAAACAATGCGTCACTTACGTCTACTAATAATCGCAGTCGCGACGATCTTCGTGTTGTCGCTGGCTGCCTCTGCGCTGGTCAACACGCCTGAGCCTTCGTTCCCTCCCGCTGATGATGAGCTAATCATCAAGGGCGGTTCACTCGAGATTCAGTGCGGAAAGAACCACAAGACCGACAACGCGGGCTGCTTAAACCTGGACGATGGACTAACTGGGAAGTTTAAACACAAGCAGAGCGGGAAACACGTTACACGCATTCGAGTTCAGAATTCGAGCAGCTCGGTTGTGTTCGATAGCGATACCTTAAGCACGAATAACAGTCTGGGGGACAAGCCCGAAGTTGTAATTACCTACAAAGCAACAAACGTCAACGCGTCAAACTAGGTTGACGTGCGAGTCAGTACGGTGGGTGATTAGACGGTGCTGAGTGGATCACGGAGATTTCAAATACGAACAGACGTTACATTCCGACCGCTGATCTCTCTTTGCGCGATTGGACGAGATGATCCACGAAATTAGACGAAACAACACGAAGCGTCTTTAGGTTTTTCGTGTGATTCGTGGATAGGATCTTACGCCGAGGTCTATCCGCCGAGTTTGGCTTTCACAATTTCGCTGACGGTTCTGCCATCCGCATTCTTGCCGGCAAGGGCCGCCTGCGTCGCTTTCATCACCTTGCCCATGTCTTTTATTGATGCTGGCGCCGGTTTCGGTTATGGCTGCAGACACGGCGGCTTCAATCTCATCAGGAGTTGCGGCTTGCGGCAGATAGTTCTCGATGATTTCGATTTCCGCTTTCTCCTTGTCGGCCAAATCCTGGCGCCCGCCCTTCTCATATTGTTCGACGGAATCGCGCCGCTGCTTGACGAGAGAGCGAAGAAGTTTTGCCATCTCCTCCTCGTCCAACTCCCCACCCTTTTCTATTTCGCGATTCTGAAGCGCTGCCTTCGCCATGCGCAGGGTTGACGTACGAAGCGCGTCCTTGGCCTTCATCGAAGCAGTCAGATCAGATATTAACCGTTGTTTCAGACTCATCGGACCATTCCTCCGGCCCATCAATATACAGCAAAGGTCTGCACAAGACGTCCGAATGCGAAGCGTCTCATTAACACCGCGGCTTTAGCCCGGTGTTACAGCAGTCTTCGCTTTTCTCGAAACCGTTTTAACGGTTTACTGCCACTTAAAAAACCGTTGAAACGGTTCGGCGTCTATTCCCTCGGCCGTGGTCACGGCTGAAGCCCGGTGTTAATGAGAAGGCTCCGCCTCTCCCGTTATATCTCTTGTGGTTACTCGTGCGAGTTAACGTCCAGACCTGCTGCGCTCGATGGCTTTACGCAAATCGTCCCAGCTGGTAGTTGGACCATGAACTCCGGCGACCTTTTCGACGTCGAGACCGAGTTGTTTCACTTTGTCGAAGAAATGAATGGTCGTCGCGTTGACTGTTGTGGGCAAGTATTTGCCGATGTTCGGAACATTGACCAGGTCTCCCTGAAACACGAGTTTGGATTTCGGAAGATAGGCAATAAGCATTTCCTTCGCATGCGGGCTTGGGCCGATGTCGATGATCTCGACCACCTGCTGCCCATCGTCGAAAAGACTCTTGCTGTTGCGAACGAAGTTGAACAGAGGCTTACGTTTATTTTGGGTTTGGTCGTCCCGGTTTATGGTGAACTCGCTCGCGGCCATAGTTTCGAAATAACGTTGATTGGCCGGCGTTGTCACAATCGTGGCTCCTTCGGCGATATAAGTGCGTAGGCCGCCGGAGTGATCGTCATGATGGTGTGTTACCACGATGTACTTGATTGGCTTATTTGGAAACATCTCTCTCGTCTTGCTTATGGTTGCGCGCGGCCCGCGTCCGCCACTCGGTGGTTCCACCACCAGCACGTAATCCTTAAACTCAACCACCAACGAGTTCACTCCGCTTTCAAACAGGTAAACGCCATCGCCGAGTTTGGTTTCCTTTGTCGGCAGCGGCGCGCCTTGCGGAAGTTCCTCCAGGCCTTCGGGCTTGGCAAACGCGCTTTCCGGCCAGTTAGCATTGAACTGCACGTCGTTGTAGTTGACCTCTTCCACTATCTCCCCGGCTCGTCGCGTGATTCGTCGGGTTGGCACTTTAACTTTGCCCACCGTGCGATAGAGCGGAAAGATTGTTTCCTGCACCGTATCTCCGCTGAGATTGTCGCTCACCATTTGTTCATACTTACTTAACAGATTGGAACGCGCGTCAAAGAAGAGCGTCCACTGAATCCCATTGCCGGAAGCAAACGTGATTACGTTATGCACACGACCATCGTGCCTTGACTGGCCGAGAGACCGCAGCGTCGATGGCGCCGTTTCGTAAGCGGCGACCAAAAGCAGACTGTGGCAGCCGCCGGATGAGGCCAATGTTATTGAAGTTGGTTAGGTTGAGCGGAGAAACGGTCTTGTCCCGAGGATTAACGAAGAATCCCTGGTTGCCATTGATGACCTGTTTACCGCCGAACACGAATCCGCCAGGCAGTGGATCGCGCGTCTCAATAATGTAACGACGATTCCTGACGTCGATATAAAGGTTTTCATCGCGCGTCATTTTGTCGTACGGCGCATTCACGTCAATGCTTTGATTCCGCGCATAAGAGAAGCCGCTCGCCTTCACGCTAACGTTCTGAATCTCCCTAAGGGCTTCGAGCCCACCAAGGGCGGCGATTCCCGATTCCAGCACTCGACGCGCGCTCTCATACGATTGTGCGGAACCACTTGCGGCCGCGCCTCTTCTTTGTGCCGAAACCGAGACGAATGATCCCAGAATCGCAATGAGACCTATAGCGGTGAGTCTTATTGAAGTTTTCATGCTGAACCTTTCAGGGTTGGAGTAAACGACTAGCTTGAGGGCTTATACGTCAAAGAGGAGCCACGGTTCAAAATTTCCTGCGCGAGATTGTGAAGGTTGTTTATGAACTAGCCGCCGTTGTGAACACGAGCATGGCCATTCGATTTTGCCACGTGCTGCCGCAGATATCGTCCGGTGTGGGACGCAGGCTCGGTCATAATTTGCTCGGGAGTTCCTGTGGTGACTACATGCCCGCCGGCCTCACCGCCTTCCGGTCCGAGGTCAATGATGTAGTCGGCCGTTTTGATCACATCCAGGTTGTGTTCGATCACCAGCAATGACCCACCGTTATCGATCAACGCGCGAAACGCCGCCAGTAGTTTGTTGATGTCGTCGAAGTGAAGTCCGGTCGTCGGTTCATCAAAGATATACAGCGTGCGCGCCCCGGTACGTTTGGAAAGCTGTGCGGCTAGTTTGATCCTCTGCGCTTCGCCTCCGGATAAGGTTGTCGCCGACTGGCCCAGTCTTAAATAACCAAGTCCTACCTCGTCAAGGACGCGCAGGCGGTTGGTAATCTTGGGGACCTCCCGGAAGAAGGTGATCGCCTCACGCACGGTCATACTCAACACTTCGTGAACGTTCTTTCCGCGGTAACGAATGTCGAGTATCTGCTGCTTGAAGCGCGTGCCTCTGCATTCTTCACAAACCAGTTCCACGTCTGCCAGGAACTGCATTTCCACAGTTACCGTTCCATCACCCTGGCAAACATCGCAGCGGCCGCCAGGTAAGTTGAATGAAAAGTGAGAAGGGTCGAAACCACGAGCCTGTGCCTCGCGAGTCGACGAAAACACCTCGCGAATCGCATCGTAGACTTTGATGTAAGTAACAGGATTTGAACGAGGAGTTCGGCCAATAGGCGACTGGTCGACCAGGATTACGTCATCAATCAGATTGCCGCCTTCGAGTTTCGAAAAGGCACCGACGTGTCCCTGCCAATCACCTCGCTGTTTCTTAAATCCAGCGTAAATGCAATCATGGATTAATGTGGACTTACCTGATCCGCTTACCCCTGTGACGCACACCAGCATGTCCAAAGGGATCTCGACATCAATCGACTTCAGATTGTGTTCGGACGCACCACTCAGAGTGAGACGCCGCTTCTGAAACAACCTTCGCTGCTTAGGCTCCTTAATCTCAACTTCACCGCGAAGGTATCGTGCTGTCAGCGAACCCTGTTCAGCCATTAAGCCGTCGAAGTTGCCCTCGTAAATCACGCGACCGCCCAACTCGCCAGCCGAGGGTCCAATATCCAGAATGTAATCGGCTGCCCGCATCATCTCTTCGTCGTGTTCAACTACCAGTACGGTGTTTCCGATATCGCGTAGGTTGTGCAGCAGTCGGATCAAGCGGTCGTTGTCTCGGGGATGCAACCCGATAGAGGGCTCGTCGAGGACATAAAGTGCGCCGACAAGTGATGAGCCGAGGTTTGTCGCCAGTTGAATACGCTGAGCTTCGCCACCGGAAAGCGTTGAAGCGAGCCGGTCCAGAGTCAGGTAATCCAGACCAACCTCAACCATGAACCGCAGACGGCGGCGAATCTCAAACAGAATGCGTTCCGCAATAGCACCCTGTTCCGTTGAGAGTTGCAACGAATCGAAGAACACAGCGGCGTCCTTGATCGACAGCGCGCAAACTTCCGGCAACGTTCGTCCGCCCACCTTTACATCGCGGGCCTCTTGTCTCAGCCGGCTGCCGCCGCAATCCGGACACAACGTGTAGCCCCGATACTTGGAAAGAAAAACACGGACGTGAAGTTTGTATTTCTTCGTTTCCATCCAATCGAAGAAACCCCGCACGCCGCCGAAGTCTTTCTTGCCTTCAATGATGGCGCGTTGCTCGGCGCGTGAAAGCTGCGCAAAGGGAACCGTCAGGGAAATCTTTTCTGCTTTGCAAAACTGCCGCAGTTCGTCCATGGCCCACTCATGCTGAGGCTTGGTCCAGGGCTCAATGGCGCCTTCTTTAAGGCTTAGTCCTGGATTGGGAATTACCAGATCAATATCAAGCCCAATCGTGTTTCCAAATCCCTGGCAGGTCGGGCAGGCGCCAAACGGGTTGTTGAAACTGAAGAGACGCGGTTCGGGTAGGGCATAGACGGTGCCATCGTTCTTGCACTCGAACCTATCTGAGAACTTCAAGCGCACTGCATTCGGTCCAGCCGTTTCGATGTTCGCGTTTCCGTGTCCCTCCTGAAAACAAATTTCGAGCGAGTCGACGAGACGCTGACGAACCTGCTCGGAAGCAGTCAATCGATCGACCATCACAAATACGTTGTCGAACGTGTCCAGTGTGTAGTCGTCGGGCGAACGAAGGTCGATGATCTGCTCGTTGGCATAGAGTCGAGTAAAACCGCGTTGCATGAGGCTCATGATGTGAGCAGTAATCGTCTGGCGCGGTGTAGGCAACGCTGTTCGTTGCTTTGCTTTCGACTTTTTGTGTCTGCCGTTGCTTCTGAGTTTTTCGGTCTCGCCGTTGCTGCGACGTGTTTCAGCGAGGCCAGCCTCCGCCGGGAAGAGAACGTAGAATCGCGTGCCTTCGGCAAGTTTTTCGAGAATCTGATCGGCGACAGATTCGGGAGAATCCTTGGAAACCTCGCGGCCGCAAACGCGACAATACGTGATGCCCACACGAGCGTAGAGCAAACGCAGGTAATCGAAGACTTCGGTTTGGGTGGCTACAGTAGAGCGTGGATTTCGAGTCGAATTCTTCTGTCTTATCGCAATTGCGGGCGCGATGCCCCGCACTTCGTCTACGTCGGGTTTGTCCATGCGCTCCAGAAACTGGCGAGCGTAGGCTGAAAGCGACTCAACATAGCGGCGCTGCCCTTCGGCATAGATCGTGTCGAAAGCGAGTGAAGATTTCCCCGATCCGCTAACCCCTGTGACCACAGTCAATTGGTTGATAGGGATCGAGAAGGAGATGTTCTTGAGGTTGTTGACGCGTGCCCCGCGAACAGAAATGGCTTGTTCCGACATAGTTCTAAACCGGCCGTGTACGCACAGATGCGAATACGGCCTACTCCGAAAACCTCAAATCATACCTTGAATTTTCTTTGAGACGAAATGGAGGCTTTGGTATGCTTAGCGCTAATTTGAACAGCCTTAATTAAGCGTGGTAGGAGCGGAAATTCGCAGGTTGGGAGTGTCGCGCTTGCCAAAATTCAATTGTGTGCTTCGTTCCGTGAAAGTTCGATTGCTTGCGGCTTGGCCGCCGCACAGTGCGGTGAGGCTTGCCTCACCGGTAAACATCCTTTTAGAAAGGCTCGCGAGGCTCAGCCTCGCGCCTTAGCCTCACGTAAACTGACCTTTCGGTAAGCCGGAGGCTTACCGCACTGTGCGGCGGCAAGCCGCTATCGTCGTTCCATCACCGCAGCTTAGCGGACTTCAAACCGTAATGATCTCGATTACTCCAGCTCTAAAGGTAGCAATTGCGGCGTTGGTGGGAGGAGTCGTGTTCGCGTACGCGGCTGCAGATGTGCGCGCTCAGAATCAATCGTATGGCAAGGTCTCTGGCAGCGTTAAAGATCAACAGGGCGCCAGCCTTAGCGGCGCAGCGATATCTTTGGTGCCCTCGCAGCAGCCAGCGGTTCAAACAACGATAAGCGACATAACCGGTAGCTTCAGTTTTGAACTCGTGCCGCCCGGAACCTACGAAGTCAGAATTGAACACCGCGGATTTGGTCCAACGCGGCTGCCAATCGCGGTTACACCCGGCAACGTAACGGCGGTAAACGTGGTACTTGAAATCGCCGGTATCAGAGACGTAGTCACAGTTACAGCAGAGACCGGCCAGGCGCAGGACAAACATCTTGTTGCCCAGCAAGTAAACGTCGTCAATGAGCGAGCAATCGGGCAGCGAGCGACGGCTGTGCTGGCCCAGGTTGCCGAGGAAGAAGTGGGCGTGTCGATGCAACGGACCAGCCCCACGATCGGCGCGGTGTTGATGCGGGGCCTGACGGAAGTCGGGGTGTATGTCGATGGCGTTCGCTATACGAATTCAACGCAGCGTGGTGGTATCAACACGTTCTTTAATTTGAACGAGCCGACCAGCCTGCGCTCCGTGGAGCTACTGCGTGGTACCAACACTGCGCAGTACGGATCCGACTCACTCGGTGGGACGGTGCAGTTAGTCTCGCGCCAGCCTGAATACGGGTTTGCGTCACCCGCAGTAAATGGAGAGTTCAATACGCTCTTTACCAGCGCTGACCTCTCCTACGGGGGCAACGCGCTCTTTACTTACGGCACGAAGCGTTTTGGAATCCTCTTTAACGCCGTGGGACGCCGGGTCAACACGTTGCGTGCAGGCGATGGCATTGATAGTCACGCGGCAGTGACACGATTTCTTGGGATCCCATCCAGCGTGTTGGGACACAGGTTAACTGACACCGCATTCACGCAGTATGGCGGAACGTTCCATCTTAGTTTTGCTCCAACGGCTCATCAGCAAATCGGTTTTCGTTATCAACGCAGTCAGCAGGACGGCGGCAAACGCTACGATCAGACGCTCGGTGGCGACGGTAATCTGATTGCTGATCTGCGTAACCTCATGCTCGACTTCGGTTACTTCCGCTATTTCAAACAGGGCTTTGGCTTCTTCGACAATTTGTCCACCACCATTTCTTACAATAGCCAGCGCGAGGAGCGCGTTAATCAGGGCGGGCAGGGGAATCCGCTCGCCGCAATTACTCACGACAAGGAACGCACCAACAGTTTCGGTTTCAGCTTCTTCGTAGACAAACAAATTGGTTCACGAAACACGTTTCTGGTTGGCGGAGACATCTATCGCGACCAGGTGAATGCGTCGTCGTATCAGTTTCAGCCCGACGCAAACAATCCGGAGGTCGGGACGGTTTCGATAACTCGTCCGCGCGTGCCACATGGCGCGCGATACATTTTGGCAGGCTTGTATATGCAGGACGCGTTCGCAGCCATTCCCGATAGACTGCGATTAACCGGTGCATTGCGCTACAACGTCGGCTCGTATCGTTCGCGCGCTGCCAACAGTCCGCTTGTCAACGGGCGTCCACTTTTTCCGGACGATTCGTTACGGGTCGCCGATTTTTCAGGGCGCATCGGCGCCGTCGCTACCGTCGCCAAGGGCTTCAACGTCGCCTTCAATTACAGTCGCGGATTTCGAGCGCCAAATATTACCAGCCTCGGTTCGACAGGCTTGGTGGGCGTTGGTTATCAGGTCGCCACCACGGATGTACTTGGCCTCGGAGCAACAATCGGCAGCACGGCGGACGCCACGGCGGTGTCAACGGGCATTGAAGTGTCGCCGTTAAAGTCGGAGACGAGTAACAACTACGACCTGAGTTTTCGTTTTCGTAAAGGACGGTTCGACACCGAGCTCACCGCTTTTGTCATCGATTATGCCGACACGATTGTCCGGCAAACTTTGATTCTTCCGCCCGGCGCAGTTGGACTTTTTCTCGGCAGCGAACGCATTGAAAGTCAGAATGCAAACGGCGCGGTGTTTGTCTCACTTTCAACGTCTCCGGTCCTGGTCCAATCTAACTTCACAGATACGCGCATGAAGGGTTTGGAATACGAGATTGATTACCGGTTCAACGACTCATGGGCCATTTGGCGCGAACTATACGTACGTCCATGCTGCAGACCGGAGGACGGGAGAGGCGCCGAATCTTGGTGGCGGCGGATTGCCGCCACAGCTTGCTTTCGCCCGATTGATTTATCAACCGGCGCGCAGAACGATATTGGATCGAAGGTTATGCAACGTTTGCCGGGCGCCAGGACCGGCTCTCGACGCTCGACCTTGCCGATCGGCGCACCGGTGGAGCCCGCTCGAGGGCGAACATTCAAAACTTTTTTCGGCGAGGCGCGTGTGTCAGGGGACTAACTACGCCAGGTTCAAATGGTCAATGTGGAACGGCCGGTGGGATTCTGATTGCAACAGGCGAGACGCTGGCGCAAGTTCAAAACAGATTGTTACCGCTGGGTGCGACGATTAACGGAGTGCTGGTAGTTGATAACAACACATCTGTGCCGCTTTACACGGCCATACCGGGATACGGGTTGGCGAATGTGCGCGGCGGTTTCCGGTTCAACGAAACGCAGGAACTCTCTATCGACTTTGAAAACATCCTCGATAAGAGTCACCGCAACCCCGGGTGGGGTATCGATGGACCAGGGCGCAGCGTCACCGCTCGTTACAAGCTGCGTTTTTAGACACTCAATCTGGAGTTAGTTGTAATCTCGGGAATCTCAGCTATCGGCGAGTAAGGGTCAAGGAGCTGAGTTCGTCTTGCCACGTAAAACCTCATCGCCAGCAAAAGTATTCCCACAGAGATAGCGATCCATACAGCAGACCAGAAGATTGCTGGTACTCCTGTCGCACTGGCCATGTTGACGGCGTCGGTAGGAATGGATGGCGCGAATGGCGTTGAGAGAAAGAAGACCGTTTTGAGATCGAGGAGTGCGTTAAGAATGCACTGGACCGCGAAGAAACCGACAAAGAATGTGGCCACCCGGGAACTCGCAAACTTCGCTAATAAGACCAAACCCACGCTAAGTGCTGTGCCGGCAAACAACGTAAACGGAATGCCTGACCACGCGACACCTGAGTAAATCGGCTTGAAGAATCCAAAAATCAAAGTTAACGCCAGGATCACCACGGCTGAACCGATCAGCACTGCGCGCGCAGCGATACTGCGACGAATCAACACCAATAGCAGGGCACCGTATGTCATTGCGCCGACGTAACCAGCGCTGGCCACAAAAATTTGTGAAATAGCTCCGCCGCGCGTTGTGTAGGTTTCACCGCTGGCATTGGTTGCAATGCTAAGGCTCTCCACCGAGTTGCCGGTCAGCAGCGCCGCGATCGCGTGCCCACCCTCGTGTATGAACGTGACGAACAAACGGAATGGATATGTCAGGATTTCGGCAAAGGGAATGAACCAGAGCAGCACGGAGATTACCGCCGCCGTTAGTAACAAAGTGGCCTGGGGTCGAGCGTCGCTGGAAAGGCGGAATTTCATATCTCAATCTCCATAAAAAGCCTGCCGCTGCAGATTAATAAACGCTCGGGAAATTCCCGATGTTCCGCCTTTGTTTCCCTCGTGTTACTTGGTGTTATTTCGTGGATCGTCTTTTTCGCCCGATAGCAGAACGATCCACGAAATTACACGAACGGGGGCACGAAAGAAGACGCGAAACGCTCCATTCAGGAACCGGAACCTCGTAGGTACTTAATCGTCACCTTATGCCCTTCTCTGGTAGTCGCCCGATTTCCCGCCGGTTTTGCTTTCCAGACGCACGTCCGAAACGGTGATCCCTTTATCGAGTGCTTTGCACATGTCGTAAACCGTCAACGCGGCTATTGACGCCGCAACCAGCGCTTCCATTTCGACCCCGGTTTGGGCGTTTGTTGACGCACTTGATTCCAGCCTCACGCCGTAGTCTTCGATACTCGCTTTTACATCCACATGAGTTAACGGGAGCGGATGGCACAGCGGAATCAGGTCGGCAGTTCGCTTTGCGGCCATAATACCTGCAAGCCGTGCCGCTTCGAGTGGATCGCCTTTTGGGGTTCTATGTTCTCGAAGTGCTTTTACCGTTTCAGCCGACATCAACACGCGCGCAGATGCCACTGCGTGACGAATAGTCGCTGATTTCGAACTGGTGTCGACCATCCGTATGCGTCCTTCGTCGTCAATGTGAGACAGTTGGTCCATGTGTAATACCAGCCTAAACGGCCTTCGACGGTTCGAAAGTCATTTCCCCTGTTGCGTTTTCGCCAGCATATCAGAATAATCTTACCGCCTTACCTTTAAAAACCGATCCTGGGGTGGGCGTCATACGTACAATACCCAAATCGATTTTTAACGAGCGCATTCACAGAACCCGAGCAACATGTCAGCGACATTTACAGAAGACACTCTGCTTACCGTTGACGTAGAAGAATTGGCGCTTCCGTCACCGCACCGGTCCGCGGAAATGTCTTCGTCCACGGAAAACCCGCGTGAATTGAAGACACTGTTCGAGCGAGGCTATAGCGGCGTACACGAACAATCGACGCCCTTTCATTCGTTCCTCGAGCATTCGATGCTTTTCATTTTTCCCTTTCTGTTTAGCGTGACGGTATACCTGAGCCTGGCGCGTCTTTATCACCTTGATGTTCTTTGGTCGGTGGTGCTGGCCATACCCTTGGGAATTGTGGCCGGCGATTTTGTGACGGGGATTGTGCACTGGTTCGCCGACACTTACTTTACTGAGAACACGCCAATCATCGGGCGCAGCCTGGTAAAGCCCTTCCGTCTTCATCACATCTACCCACGCGACATATGCACACATAACCTGGTTGAGATCGCTGGCAACGTCTGCATTCTCGCGGTTCCAGTCCTCTCAATGTGCCTGTATCTCTTGTGGCTGTTGCCGGAATCTGTTTGGCTGGCATTCAAGGTGTTTTGTATGTCGGTAGTGGCGATTACTACGGTCGCGACTAATCAGTTTCACAAGTGGGCGCATCAGGAAGACCCTTCTCCGTTCGCTCGTTGGCTGCAGCGCACGCGGCTGGTACTAAACCCTTCACATCACCAGCGGCATCACACTACGCCTTTCAACCTGCATTACTGCATCACAAACGGCTGGCTAAACCCGCTTCTCAATCGAATCCAGTTCTTCCGCAGATTAGAGAAATTTCTTGGTTGGTTCGGAATCAGACCCACCAACGTGCGGGAACACCATACCAACTGAAACTATCCGCAGATTACACAGATTACACAGATTTCAAAACGGAGAACGAAGTAAGACAGGTGTGTATAGCGCTCTGTTTTAGGGCTTAATGTGTCCGCTAATCTGTGTAATCCGCGTAATCTGCGGATGACTAGTGCGGAAGGTGCAGAATGCGGACAATGGTTCCAGCCTCAACTGCTCGCGTGTCCCGGGGAACCACAATCAGGGCAGTGGCGCTTGCGAAGGCAACGAAGTCGGATGACCCACCCCACTTCAATGGTTCCGCTGTAAGTCGCGCGTTACGGTCCGTGCTGAGCGTCGCTGGCAAATAACTTTCTCGCTCCAGCGCACCCTTGACCGTTCGCGCTAAAACCGCGGAGTCAGACTGCAGTTCTGGATCGTTTGCTCCCTGCATCGTCAGCATCGACGTGCGCGCGAAAAGATTGTACGTGACAGAAACGGAAACTGGATTACCAGGTAGTCCGAAAAAGAGTGTTCCATTGGGCAGCCTCGCAAATACCGTCGGCTTACCTGGCCGAAGCCTCACTCGCTCGAAGAATATCTCCGCACCCAACTCCCTCAATGCCGTCTTCGTAAAATCGTAAACGCCGACAGATACGCCACCCGAAGTGACCACAACATCGCTTCGTTCAGACGCCTCGCTAATCTGTCGCTTAAGTAACGTAGTGTCGTCGCCGGCCAGGGGCAACATCTCAACAGACGCGCCCGCGAGTTGTGCGTATGCGCTGATCGTGAAGTTATTCGAATCGCGTATCTGATCCTGACCGGGTTTCTTATCGACGGCTACGAGTTCGGTACCTGTAGCCAGCACGGCGACTCTGGGCCGCTTTCCAACTTGCACCCGCGCATAACCAAAAGAGGCCAGGACGGCAACCGCGCCGGAGTTGATCCGTTCGCCGGCTCGCAGTACGACCTGCCCGCCCTTGATCTCATCGCCGTGATTAACGATCGATTTGCCGTATACAACCGGCTGAAGAATCTCCACTTCACTACCGCCGTTTAATTCCTGGGTCAGCTCGACCTGTTGAACGCTGTCGGCGCCAATCGGAACTGGCGCGCCGGTCATGATCCTAACCGCTTCGCCTCGCTGCATCTCACGATGCCAACCTCGGCCCGCCGCAGACTCGCCCACAATCTTCAACTTCGCCGGCGTTTGTTCGACGTCCGCCGAACGCACCGCATAACCGTCCATCTGCGAACGATCAAATGGAGGCAGATCAGAATCGGCGACAACATCCTCAGCCAGAATGCGACCTAATGCGTCGCGCAGATTGATTGCTTCCGACGCCAACGGCCGTGTCTGTTCTCTTACAATTTGAATTGCGTCACTAACAGGGAGCATTTGCAGTTTCGGTTCGAGCTTGAAGTTGCGAGTTCAGAGTTTCGAGTTCGGGGTTCAGAGTACAAGCTTTAGCTTGTTGTGCTGTCGGAGCCAAACCTAGCGTGGAACCGCAAACTTCAAACTCGAAACTCTAAACTTAAAAAAGCGGTTGCGCTTCATTTTACATGAAGTGCAACCGCTTTAAAGTGGCGGAGCCGACGGGACTCGAACCCGCGACCTCCGACGTGACAGGCCGGCGTTCTAACCAACTGAACTACGACTCCGCGGGTAAAACAGATGTCAGATGTCAGAGGTCAGATATCAGTGTGCCTGACATCTGATCTCTGACCTCTGACTTCTGACGTGGTGGGCGCGGAGGGACTCGAACCCCCAACCTCTTCCTTGTAAGGGAAGCCGTCTACCATTGACATACGTGCCCTAAAAACTTTTCCAAAGATCGCTATCGCGAACGTCTGTGCGCGAATCGCCATGCTATGAGATGGTAATCAGACTGTCAAGGTGGCTGCCGCTTCCCAAACTCCGGCGAAATACCCCGCCGAGGGCGCGTTTTATTTTGCAGTCTGACAGTTTCCAGATTATAGTTTTCACCAAAGCTACATTCTAAAAGCGCTCCCCGATGCCAACCTTTAGATGAGAGAAAAAGCTATGTACACGTTTCTCAAATCCGCGCTTCTAATTTCGACATTGCTTGCTTCGAGTCAACTTTTTACGGTCAACGCTCAAGACGTAAATCAGCAGCAGCGCCCCCGCAGAGTTAACGGAAACGAAGCACAAACCACCGCTAAAAGTACGCCGGCCGGTAAAACTGAAGAGGTCGACGATGGCGACGTGGTGCGGGTGGACACGCAACTCGTGTCGGTGCCGGCAATCGTAGTCAACAATTCGGGACGTCCTCTGGCAGGATTGAAAACGGAAAACTTCAAGCTGTTCGAGAATGGCCAGCCACAGCGAATCGCAGACTTCGCAACGACCGAAGCCCCTTTTGAAATCGCATTGTTGTTGGATACGTCGGGCTCAACCAGAAACGATATCCAGCTGATACGAGATGCGGCGTTGTCTTTCATCAGCGCGTTGCGCGAGGGTGATCGCGTTGCGATTGTTGGTTTCGGTAATCGCCGGCAGGGACCAAGCGTCGACGTGCTTTCAACATTGACCGATGACCGCAAACAACTACGAAACGCCATTGACAACCTCGGCAGCACCAGCGGCACGCCTTTCTATGACGGACTCGAACGGATTGCTGACGAGATATTCAGCGAACCCGCGCGCGATGAAGTCATGGGTCGTCGCGCCCTTGTGGCTTTGACGGACGGCGTGGACTCAACCGGCAAAGCTGAGTTTGAAACGGCGCGTGCGAAACTGACACGTACTGGAGTCGCCGCCTACTTTATCCAGGTTAATACCGAGGAGTTTGTCGAGAACGCTCTGTTGAAGCCTTGTGGCGAAGGTGTGGTGCTGTCTACGAAACAATTGAGACGACATCGCCGTCTGTTTCAACCGCGGATGAGACTGGAAGACATCACGGATTTCTGCGAGATGGGTTCGTTTGAAAGAATGCAGGTCAGCCGTGACCTTTATGGCCTGGCGCGACGTGAGATGAACGAACTTGCCAGGGCCAGTGGCGGGCGAAACTTTGTGGCCGCCACCTTGCACGATGCCAGAGAGGCTTTCGGCCGCGTTGCTGCTGAAATCGGGACGCAATACAGTTTGGGCTACTACCCGACAAACAAAGCGCGCGACGGAAAATTCCGCACCATCAAAGTCGAAGTCCAGGGCATTCCCGATAAAGCGCAGGTGCGCGCGCGAGAAGGCTACTATGCGCCGAAAGGGTAGTTGAGTGCTCCGGAAGATATTAAGCAAAGACGTTTTCCATTTGTCATTTCACATTTTTCATTTTTCATTACTTTCCGAGCAGGCGATGGGAGTCGCTGGACGGGTCGTAACGAAGAATTAATAGGAAACGAACTCTTCCCTCACAACTCCAACAGGAACTTGGACCGCTGAGACCGCTAATTTGTCATCACCCTCTGAGACAGCGAGGGTGTATGAATCAAAAAGGCTTTCCTGAGGGCCAGTCGCTCGCCGACGATCTCGAAGAACGCCTGATTAACTTCGCGGTTCGCATAATAAATCTCTGCGCGCACTTGCCCAAAACGCCTGCTGGTAAACATGTTGCTGGCCAAATCCTAAGATCAGGAACATCTCCAGCTCCAAACTACGGCGAAGCCCGCGGTGCCGAGAGTCAGGCGGATTTCATTCACAAGTTAAGAATCGTTCTCAAGGAGTTAAACGAGACATCAATATGGCTGCGAGTGATCGAGCGTAGCCATTTGCTAAGGAAAGAGTTGATAAAAGACCTAATCGGAGAGAATAAAGAACTGTGTCGGATCTTTTCGTCGTCGCTGAGAACCGCTACTATGGCGCTGAAATCACACCGCGTCCGTTCATAATGAAAAATGACAAATGTGAAATGACAAATGGAAAATCTGCCCGAGAGTTCTTCGTTTAATAGGGTCATCCTTATAGTTCTTGATGGCGCCGGAATAGGCGCGATGCCCGATGCGCCGGAATGGGGCGATGCGGGTTCTGATACGCTTGGGCACATTCTGAAATCGCGTCCAGTTAAGCTGCCGAACCTGCAACGCTACGGACTCGGCAATATACGCCCTCTCGACAATGTTCCGCCCCTGGACCATCCGGAGGGCTCCTATGGCCAGTGTGCGTTGCGGTCCAACGGCAAGGACACTACGACCGGTCATTGGGAGATGGCCGGCATTATTTTGGATCAGGCTTTCCCGACATACCCGAACGGATTCCCTCCATCCATCATCGAAGAGTTTGTGAAGAAGACGGGCGTGCCCGGAATCCTCGGAAACATCCCGGCATCTGGCACGGAGATCATCAAGGATCTGGGTGAGGCCCACGTCACTACCGGGAAGCCGATTGTTTACACGTCTGGCGATTCAGTCTTTCAGATTGCAGCGCACGAAGAGGTAATCAAACTCGATCGGCTTTACGAGATTTGCGAAACGGCGCGAAAGATTCTTGACGGTCAACACCGCGTCGGACGTGTAATTGCGCGTCCATTCCTTGGCGAGCCGGGAAATTTTTTCCGCACCGAGAATCGTCACGACTATGCGGTTCCACCACCGCGCGAGAACCTGCTGCCTGCATTGAAAGACGCTGATCTCGATGTCGTTTGTATCGGCAAAATTGCGTCGATCTACGATTCCATGGGTGTGACTGAAGATCTGAAAGCGAAGAACAATCAACAGTCGATCGATCAGACGATTCATGCTCTGGAACAGAATACGCGCGGCCTGATCTTTTCTAACCTGGTTGACTTCGACATGCTCTACGGACACCGCCGCGACACGGAAGGATTCGCGCGAGCGCTCGAGCATTTCGATGCGAGTTTGCCGGCAAATTGAATCTGCGCATGAGACAAGACGACGTAATGATCATCACGGCGGATCACGGAAACGATCCGACTTTTCCAGGCAGCGATCACACGCGCGAGTACGCGCCGCTGCTCGTTTACGGAAAGAACGCACGCGCCGGCGTGAATCTCGGCACGCGCAGCTCGTTAGCCGACATCGGTCAGACAGTTGCGGAGAATTTTGGATTGAAACTTACGGCAGGGAAGAGTTTCCTTTCAGAGCTGGTGGACCGACAGTTAATTGCATGACCGTAAGGTCGTGACGTGACCTCGCAAAATGAGGTCCGAAGCGGCACTTCGAATTGCCCATGCGTGAGATGCTTCAGATGGTACAAGCGACGTGCAAGGTCGATCTTCAGACCTCGAATTCCGCGACCTGCCATTCCACGACCTTGCGGTCGTGGCTATGAACCGTACGGTCCTGGTCGGACTTAGCCGCATCTGACAGAGTCACTTCTTAGACAGGCTGCGATGAACTATTGCCAGCCACACATCCGTTTGATGAAGCCGGTGCCCCACGTTTTCCACTCGTCCGGCAAACCCTCAGCTTTAATTTGATCCAGCGTCTTTCCCGCGGCCATCTTCTTTCGCACGATGTCCGTGGTCTCAAGCAGCATCCGGTGAAACAGTTTCAAATCGTCGGCGTCGAAAGCGGGCCATGTCCGGGAATGATCTTCACACCGGCGGGGAGTTTTGCAATCACGTCGCCGACATTCTTCGTAAAGCCCTCGACGTCGCCGCCGCTATCCAGATCGACGAAAGGAAATCTGCCCGTGAAGAAGTGATCTCCCATGTGGATCACATTTGAAGTGGTGAAATAAATGATGCTGTCGCCGTCGGTATGGCCGGTTGGAAAGTGGATGGCGCGAATCTCTTCGCCGTTGAAGTGTATGCTGACTGAGTGTCCAAAAGTTATTACCGGCAGCGCTTCCTTCGGTGAAGCCGGAGTGGTGCTTTTGAAGAACTCGTTGGTCTGCGTGGTCGCCATGCGCTTGCGCACATTTTCGTGGGCAATCACCGGCGCTTCAGGACCGAAGGCGGCGTTGCCGCCGGTGTGATCGCCATGCCAGTGCGTGTTTAGGACAAACTTGAGTTTGCCTTCACCCAACGTCTTCAGTGCAGCTTTGATCTTGTCTGCGAGCGGAGCATATTGATCGTCGACTATCAGAATGCCGTCCGGGCCCACGGATACGCCGATGTTTCCGCCGGCGCCCTGAAGCATGTAAACGTTGCCATTTACTTTTGTGGACTTAATTTCGACCTTGGACCAGTCCGTTTGGGTTGTCCAGAAACCGCGGTAGCGGATAGCGATGATAATTAGCAGGGCGAGACCAGATACGAGTTTCTATCATGGATTGTTCCTTTAGTATTTGATTTTCAGAGTGAATCGCGATTCCCGAGACTCACTCTCTATGCTTCCGGGTTCTTCAAGACCGCGATGAATGGAAGGTTGCGATAGCGCTCCGCGAAATCGAGTCCGTAGCCCACCACGAAATGGTCCGGAATCTGAAAGCCCAGATAATCGATCTCCACTTCTTTTTCCCGCCGCTCATGCTTATCCAACAGGGCCGCCAGCTTCACGCTCGCCGCGCCGCGTGATTTGAGATTGGCCAGCAGATAGCTAAGTGTCAGTCCCGTGTCGACTATGTCTTCGACCACCAAAATGTCGCGACCTTCAATCGGCACGTCGAGATCTTTCATGATCCGAACTTCGCCCGACGTGCGAGTCGACGAACCGTAGCTCGAGATGGCCATGAACTCGATGCTCAGACGCGTGTCGATGGACCGCAGCAGATCGCTCAGGAAAAAACAGGCGCCTTTCAGACTCCGATCAACAACGGATTGAGTCCGGCGTAGTCGCGTGTAATTTCGGCGCCCAGTTCCTTGATGCGTTGCTGAATTTGCTCTTGCGAAAAAAGAATTTCGAGATTTGGATTTTTGAATTCAGATGACATGTGTGCAGAAGGTGTCGCCAAAGCCTGGTCTCCTATTGAATGAAAAGGACTTGTTGAACAGCATCACACAGCAATGCCGTTGTTGCCTATCTTAAGGTTGGTGCGACATACTATTGAAGCTTCCCCTCGCAGGTCAATGCATCCAGAATATCTGTCTTGTTATTTTTTGGTTAACGCCGCCCGATCATATGGAGCGACGGTCGTGATACGACTAAAAACACTTTTGCTCTACGCAATAATTGCGTGCGCCATGCTCGCCGGCAACTCACTAGTTACGCCGGCCCAGGTCGCAACCAAGCCGGCTGCCGCAGCCGTCGACACCAGCGCACGTCCGACGCTCGTCGATGCCAGTGTTCCCGACGATCCATCTGTCAACAAAATGCTTGAGGCCTACAGGCCCAAGGTGCGCGCCCTTGCTGAAGTCATCGGTAAGCTGAAAGGCGAGTTGCGCAAGGGCGGTGTGGGCGCCGGTTCACTCGGCAATTTCGTGACTAATGGAATGCGGTTCGAAGCTGAACGCAAACTGGGCAAGCCTGTCGCCGTCGTAGTGACTAACAGCGGCGGGATGCGGAAAAACGCGATCACGGAGGGTGACCTTCGTCTTCAGGACATTTTCGAGTTGCTTCCTTTTGAAAACGCTCTCGTCGCGTTTGATTTAACGGGCGCGCAAGTTATCGATCTATTGCGCGGGGTGGTCGCGCGCGGCGATGCGCAGTCAGGCGCGCGCATCAAGTACAAACTTGACGATAAAAAGCGGCCAGTACTGGAAACGTTCCGCTTGCTAATCAATGGCCAGGAAAAGGAGATTGACTCTGCCGCCACATATACAGTGATTACTACCGATTACCTGCTGCACGTAACGGGCGGCGACTACGCCCCCATTCTGAGCAAGGCGAAAAACATCCGGCCGCTCGGACTCACGCTGCGCGACGCGTTAACTGAATACGTGAAAACGGAAACTGCGGCAGGACGGGAAATCCAGGCAACTTTGGACGGACGTTTTGTTTTTAATGGACCCGAGGGTACGACTTCGGAGGAATCACCGCGATGATTAACCGGCGCACCTTTTTGAAAGGTTCAATTACGGGCGGTGCTGCTTTTGCGTTGCCAACATCAGTGCTCGAGTTGCTTTCAGCGCCGGCTTGGTTGGCGAGCTCGGACGGAGTCAGCGCGCCTCTTTTGGAAGTGTCTCCGGGCGAAACATTGATCACGATTCTGCACACCAACGACACGCATTCACAGATCGACCCGATGCCAGAAAACGACCCACAGTTTCCGGGCAAGGGTGGCGTGGCCCGTCGCGCAACTTTGGTGAAACGCATACGCAAAGAGAACCCGAATACTCTGCTGGTCGACGCCGGAGATCAGTTTCAGGGGACACCATACTTCAACTTTTTCCGCGGCGAAGTTGAGTACAAAGCAATGTCGATGATTGGATACGACGTTGTGACCCTGGGCAATCACGAGTTCGATAATGGCGTTGACGCGCTGGCGGCAGCGATGAAGTTTGCGAACTTCGAGTTTGTGTCCTCAAACTATGAGGTGCGCGGGACACCTCTTGAGGCGAGCGTGAAGCCTTACGTTGTTCGGGTTGTCGGAGGTGTACGGGTTGGGTTGTTCGGCATGGGAGTGAGCCCGCAAAATTTGATCACACCGGAAAACTTCAAAGGCGTGAAGTATCTTGATCCGATCAAGGCCGCGGACCAGACAGTGCGCACGCTGCGCCAACGCGAACGGTGCACGTTAGTTGTTGGAGATGTCGCACCTGGGCTATTTCCCCGAAGCCAGGGAAGGCGGGGTTGGTGACTCGCAGGTCGCCGCGAGTGTGGATGGGATTGATTTCATTGCCAGCGGACATACGCACACCTTCATGAAAAGCCCGGTGGTCATTAAGACACCGAACGGCAAAAACACGATTATCTTTCAGGTGGGCAAAAGCGGAATCTACGTGGGTCGAGTGGATCTGAAACTGCGAGATGGACAGGTGACGGCGTTTGCCGGGCGGTTACTGGATCTGCGGGATCGCAGCTTGGACCATGATGCTTGAGTAGGCCAGCCGACGCGGTTTCTGGGAAGTTTGAGCTACTCTTCCGGGTATTTGTGCTGCAGTTTGGAACTCCATTATGGCGAAGTCTATGCTGGTTTTTGTCGCTTTAACTTTAATCCTAACCGCTTGCGACACGGGCCAGAGCAAAGCTGGCCGGCAGCAAAAGCCGATTACACAGCAAGACGCTGCTGCTCGTGCGAAAGTCGAAGCTTTGTGTCATCGGCTCTCCGAAATCAAGGTCATGCCTTTTGCGAGAGAGGAAGTGAGTGACGAGATTTACACCGGGTTGGCGGAGATGAAAGAGGCGGCACTACCATGTTTGATTGATCAACTGACGAACACGACGTCTATGCGAGACCCTCGTCGGGAACCCACGCATTCCGATTTTTTCACCGTAGGAGATGCAGCATTTTTTACGCTGATTCGCATAGTTGATGTGCCGCTCGACGAGGTTTTGCCCACCGAGCTAATGAGTAGGTGGCATGAAGAGGGGCTCTATGCTTACTTTGAGTATGTTCAGACTCAGGAGCATAGAATGGCATTACAGGCAAAATGGCGGGATTGGTACTGGGAGAACTATTGATAGCGGGGAGGCGTCGATATTATTACTCTCCCCGGTAATTGATAAAGCCTGGCAAGATGTCTGTCTTACTGTTAAATGGCTGAAGATAATTCCACACGCGATCGGATCAGAGCACTCGTCCGCGATGTGCTGGATAAGGCGCTACCTGAAGAAGGCGGTTCTGGATCCGCCCCGGGATCTACGCCCAGCCGTTTTATCGATGTCACGCCCAAAAATCCAATAAACACCAAAACTGAGGCAACCAGCATGCGTGACGAGTCGTCAAAGACCGTCATCACCGAGGATGACGTGCGCGGCCTCGAAAATGGAGCGGTTTTGCGGATTGCAGAAGGCGCTCGTTTGACCCCGCTGGCAGCGGATTTAATAAGCGAAAAGGGCATTGAAATAGTTCGTCGTGTTCCCCGCCGTGGCTCCCAGACGGTCCGGATGGTTGCAATCGGCGCTGACCACGGTGGGTTCAGAATGAAGGAAGACCTGAAGGCTTTCCTTAATGAGTTGGGCCAACAGGTCCATGATTTCGGAACCACATCGGAAGACGCCGTTGATTACCCAGACTTCGCCTACGCGGTGGCCAGGAGCGTGGCGGAAGGAATGGCTGATGTGGGCATTGTGATTGACGGCGCGGGAGTCGGCAGCGCGATGACCGCCAACAAGGTTCCCGGCGTTCGCGCCGCTGCCGCTTATTCGGTTGAAGTCGCTCGCAACTCGCGCGAGCACAACGGAGCCAACGTGCTAACGCTGGGCAGCAAAACTATTTCCAGTAAAGAAATGCGCGACATTGTTCGCGCCTGGCTGGGAACAGAATTGACGGAAGATCGCCACCGCAAGCGCGTGGCAAAAATTGAGGCCATCGAGAGACAGTATCTTCGCTAGTCCCTCATCACTTTTGTAGAAAGGCATTCCTGCCTGTCTGTTTGTAAGAGAAGAGGACAGACAGAAATGTCTGTCCTACAGAAAGTTGGTTTTACCTCATGAGAAGTAATTCGCTCGTTGTTCGCATCCTGTTTTTTACCATCACGGTTTGTCTGGTCGCGCCGTCGCTGCTCGCACAGGGTGTGACGCCGCCGGCCCCGCTTCAACCACAGGACAAGTTGTCGGTTCGGCTTAAAGCGAAGTTGCCGGACTACAAGGGACCCTCGGGCTTCCAGGGACGCAAAGCCCTGATCACGTACAGTCCGGACGGACGCCTCGTAGCGATGAGCGGTACTAAGAGAACGATCACTGTCTGGGACACGACCACCGGCGAGTTAAAAGCAACGCTAACGGCCGTCAAAGATGGCGTGAGTGGTTTTGCGTTCAGCCCGGACGGTCGCGTTGCCGCCACGCGAGACTATCTCGATAAGAGCGTTCGCTTGTGGGATACGAGCACCTGGGAAGTGAAAGCAACTTTGCCCGGTCGCAAACGTGATTTTGAAACAAAACTGAAGTCGGGGTTTTCTTTCGAAGAAGAGTTTGGCCCAGTGCCCTTTAGTCCTGATGGACGGACACTACTTTCGGAGCGTGAAGACGACATTGTCGCGATTTCTCAGGTGGCTGATGGAAAAGAGCAGTCGGCGTTAAATCACGACACGCGCGACAGCGGCGCAAAAGAAGTCTTGAAGGTCATGCTCTTCGGCGGCACGCGCCATTTCCTTGCGTTGCAAACCGGTTATAGCTCGGACGGTAGTTTGATTTTCACCATCAACGGTGACAAGCAAGCGAAAATTTGGGACGCCGCGTCCGGTCAACTAAAACACACTATCACTAACAAGGAGCGGATCTATCGCGCCAGTTTTACCCCCGACAACGCTTCGCTGTTAACTGTTGAACAGCAGGGAGGCATGAAGCTTTGGGATGTTCAGACCGGACAGCTCAAAGGCCAGATCGCTCCGAAGAATTTCATTGAAGACTTCATGAAGAGTTTTGAAATGAGTACTGACGGCAAAAACATCGCAACTTTTTATTTTGGCGATACCCGAATCTGGGACGCCAAAACCGCCGAGCTCCGTTTCAAACTGCCGAAGAGCGAGACGACCGATGCGATGTTTAGTCCGGATGGACGGTGGTTGGCAACAGCTTCAGATGACAAAAAATCGTCCGGCAAGGTTTGGAATGTGGAAACCGGAGAGTTGAAATTTTCGTTGGCCCCGACTGGTCATAAATCGGCGTCAGTGGTTTACAGTCCCGACGGCCGCATTCTTGCGACTACGAATGACAAGGGCGTGAATCTGTGGGATGCGGAAACAGGTGAACTGCTTGCGACGCTGGGCGAAGCGCGCTATCCAGTGGCTTTCAGCCAGGATGGACGCACAATGGTAACTGGCGCGCGCAACGATACGGCTTTGCTCTGGGAGCTGAAGGTTTATCCATCAAGTCCGCCGGCATAAGCTTCGAGAGCATTCAAATGAAAGGGCGGGGAAGTCCCGCCCTTTTTTTTCATTATACAAGCGAACGGAAAATTTGCAGGTTAGGAACGAGGCACCACGTGGGTCGACAAATACAGAACCGGGAGCGCAGCGACCGGGTCGCGCTGACGACGCTCATCCGCGCTGGTCACGCACATAATTCACAGTCCCTTTGGGGACCCACAACGTTGCCTACGTTTGGGGAATTCTGCGTGAGTGATCAGCATTGACGAGTCAATTCTACGCAACCCGGTCGCTGCGCTCCCGGTTCCGTATTTGCCGACCCACTATGCTATTGGCAAGCGCGCGAAGCGGGGGCAAGCCGCCCTTCCTAACCCTGAGACACTCCGTCTTTCTTTTCTTCGTGCATCTTCGTTTGATTTCGTGGATGGTTGGCTGCCTTTGCTCCCGTCTTTGGCATGATAGAATGTTGATCGTACCTGGCCCTTAAGTCAGACAGGACGAACATGCCTAACACGCGGAATGGCGACCTCGACCTACTAATCGAGCAGATCACAGATGTGATTGTGGCCCGTCTTAACGGAGACGGGCACGATCAGGCGGGGATGTGTGGCTGCACTTCGGAGTGCTTCAACCGTTGCCCCGAGCGCATGCATCGCATTATCGACGCCGGCGCATCGCGCATTGGCCTGGTGTTGGGTGAGACTGCGTCAGCGCGCGACTGGGCCAGCCTGATAGACCACACGCTTTTGAAACCTGAAGCTACCGACGAAGACATCAAGAAGTTATGTGAAGAGGCAGCGCGTTTTCGTTTCGCATCTGTTTGCGTCAATCCCACCTGGGTGCGCGCCGCGGTGTGCAATCTGCAGGGAACCGGCGTGCCGGTGTGCACCGTAATTGGATTCCCACTGGGCGCGACATTATCCGATGTGAAAGCTTACGAAGCGCGACGCGCGATCTTTGACGGCGCTCGCGAAGTTGACATGGTGATCAACGTCGGCGCGCTTCGGAGTGGGGACGATTGCCTGGTTGAGCATGACATCCGTTTAGTAGCGGAAGCTGCCCATGAGTACAACGCGATCTGTAAAGTAATTATTGAAACAGCATTATTGAACGACGATGAGAAGGTGCGTGCGTGTCGTGCAGCTAAGCAAGCGGGCGCCGATTTTGTGAAGACGTCAACAGGCTTTTCCAAGGGAGGCGCAACAGTCGCCGACATAGCGCTGATGCGGCGCACTGTAGGATCGGACCTTGGTGTTAAAGCGTCCGGCGGCGTGAAAGGTCTGGATGACGCGCGCAAACTGGTCGAGGCGGGCGCCACGCGGATTGGTGCGAGCGTCGGCGTCAAGATCGCACAGGAAGCTGCTGGTAATCGAAGCGGTGTTTCCTCTTCCTCAGCCTACTAAAAGCCTCTCCGCAGATTACACAGATTACACAGATTACACAGATTAGACTTAAAGCTGGCTCAACTGCTTTCCTCATAGTTGACTGGATAAGGTGAACACTCCTTTTTGTTAAACCGTCAAGCGCGTTCAGCAACGCACTTTTATGTAAATCTGCGTAATCTGCGGAATCTGTGGATAAGGTGAACCACTCTCTTTCGTTAAACCGTGGAGCACGTCGGCAACCACTTTAATGTAAATCTGTGGAATCTGCGGACAGCTGGCTTGAAACCGCGCGTGCTTTGCGTCTATTCTCAGCCTGTTCTTCAATTCCCACAATTCGGCTTAATCGATGCCTGAAAAGCATAATCTCCTTGCGGTGATTTTAGGCGGCGGTGCAGGTAGTCGGCTGTTTCCGCTGACTCAGCAGCGTTCAAAACCGGCGGTTCCGCTGGGCGGTAAGTATCGTCTGGTCGATGTTCCGATTTCGAATTGTATAAATTCGAACGTCATCCGCATTTTCGTTTTGACGCAATACAACTCCGCGTCACTCAATCGTCACATCGCCCAGACTTATCGCTTTTCTAACTTCGCCGACGCATTTGTAGAGATACTCGCCGCCGAACAAACTCCTGAAAGTCCGCAGTGGTTCCAGGGAACTGCAGACGCAGTGCGACAAGTTTTGCCGCATATTCGGGACTGGCGCATCGACACCTTGTTGATTCTTTCCGGCGATCATTTGTATCGCATGGACTACAGTGAATTCTTAGCTCGGCATTACGAAACTGACGCCGACATAACGATCTCTGTCATTCCGATTCCACCTGATTCCGCGAGCGAGTATGGATTGTTGAAGACGGATGAAACGGGCCGCATCGTCGAGTTTAAAGAGAAACCGCAAGGGCCCGATCTGGAATCGATGCGCGTTGACATGACCACGCTGGGATTGAATGCTGAAGAAGCTGTTGCCAAGCCCTACCTCGCCTCGATGGGAATTTATGTCTTCAAGTACGACCGAATTGAGCAGTTGCTGCGTGAAGATACGACGCACATGGACTTCGGCAAGCAGGTAATACCCGGAGCCATCGGCAGATACAACGTGCAGGGCTTTGTCTTTAACGGTTATTGGGAAGACATCGGAACGATCGCAGCCTTTTACAAAGCTAACCTCGATATGACTGCCGCGATTCCGCCGTTCAATTTGTTCGACGCCGAAGCGCCATTGCTTTCGCGTGCGAGATATCTGCCGCCGTCAAAGATCGACAACTGCGCGATTCGCGACTCGATCGTCAGTGACGGTTGCATCGTGAATGGCGCTACCATCAGTCGTTCAGTAATCGGTCTCAGAAGTCGCATCGGAGTAGGATCGCAGATTGAGGCTTCGTACATCATGGGCGCCGACTACTATCAAACATGGGAGGACATTTTGGCGGATCGCGAAGCCAATAAACCGCGGATTGGCATAGGGGAGGGAAGCATCATTCGTCGCGCGATAATCGACAAGAACGCGCGGATCGGCAGTAACGTGCGATTAGTAAACGATGCAGCGTTGGTGAACGCGGATGGAGAGGACGGATCTTATTTCATTCGCGACGGCATCATCATCGTTCCGAAAAACTCGCTCATTAAAGACGGGACGGTTGTGTAGTGCCTTGGCGTAAATAGTGAATTGTAAATAGTGAATGGTAAGTAAGATTGCTATTCACTATTTACCATTTACTATTCAACACATTATGGCTATTGGGTGGGGAAAATCTTTTGAAGAGCAGGTCGAGGAGGCAAACCAGCGCGCCTCTGAACGGCGTGCACCTAAAGTGCCACTGGAGGATCGCGTCAGAACGCAACGTCTAAAGTCTCTGGAAGTGTCGCGTTCGCGAATTGAACAGCAACTAAGCAAAGCAGTTCATCCCGCCCACAGGGAAATGTTGATGAAGGCTTTACAGGCACTTGAGAAAGAGGTTGAAGAAATCACGGAATAGAAACTCGGTTGCCTCTCGTAGCTTGGCAAATTTGCACGTTGGGAAGGGGCCTGCCCCCGCTTTTAGAGATGTAGTAAAAAATGATATGAGTGAAAAGGAAAATTTTCCATTCGCCATTTTCCATTTCTGATTTCCTATTGTTGAATTGAGCCACTCAGAGAGCGGGGGCAGGCCCCCTTCCCGACTGGAATTTGCGCCACCAGACATTAGCCCCACAGAGTCCTGTCTCCAGCCCTAAAGTAAAACCTTAACCAGAGCATGCCCAATAAAACACCAACGCGTGATTACCATCCTGCTCGAGTTGAACGCTCGGGCAGGATCCGACGCAGGACGACCAAGTCGCCTTTGAAGCGTTTGGTGTTGCCGAAAGACAAGGTCGGCCTTGACCTCGAGGTCGAAGGGCGCGTGGTGAAGCTGACCAACCTGGGAAAGATGTTCTGGCCGGAGTTAGGCATTACCAAACGAGACCTGATCCAGTATTACGCCGACGTCGCACCATACCTCCTGCCGCACTTGCAGGACCGCGCCATGGTGATGAAGCGCTATCCGAACGGCGCGGCCGGCGATTTCTTTTTTATGAAGCGGGCGCCCTCGCCCCGTCCGGAATGGATTGAGCTTTGTCATATCGAGCATTCGTCCGGCAACGTGATCGACTTCCCGATGATTCAGGATTTGCCGGCGCTGCTGTGGGTTATAAATCTCGGCTGCATTGACCTGAATCAATGGTATGCGCGCTGTGATGACGTGGATCGGCCGGACTACCTGCATTTTGATTTGGATCCGGTGCCGGGCGCATCGTTTGAAAAAGTCATCGAAACTGCACTTTTATTGAAGCAGGCGCTCGACTCTTTGAAGATGCCTTCGTTGGCGAAGACGACGGGATCAAAAGGCATTCACATCTACGTGCCCATTCAACGAGGTCCGACGCAGAAGCAAGTGTGGAGTTTTGCTAAAGAGCTTTCTCATGCATTAGCCGCGCAGGCGCCTAAACTGATTACCGCGATCTACAAAGTGTCGAAGCGTCCGAAGGGAAGAGTACTGGTCGACTATAACCAGAACGCGTGGGGTCGAACGCTCGCCTCCATTTATTCTGTACGGCCGCGTCCGGAAGCTTCGGTCTCGACTCCCGTGACCTGGACGGAACTGGAGCGTGGTATGCGAATTCAGGATTTCACCATGAAGAACGTCCCGGCGCGTTTGAAAAAGGTGGGCGACCTTTGGAAGCCACTGCTGGAGAAGCGAGGCCGGTTCAAACTTGAAGTATATCTTTAAGGAAGATGCTAAGAAGCCAGAAACCAGATGCTAGATGCTAGATGCCAGATGCCAGAATGCCAGAAGCCAGATGCTAGATGCTAGATGCTAGATGCTAGCCGTTAATACCACCTACTGCCCGCGTTCTCCTGCAACATCTTAGAATCTAGAATCCCCATCTATCTAGCATCTAGCATCTAGCATCTGGCTTCTTAGCATCTGACGCATCTAGCATCTTTAAGTAATACTTCACAGGTCGGCGAGCAGACACTTCAAGAACCAGGTTAACAGAATGGAGCCGGCGACACTGGACGAGTCACACACAGCAACCACAATTTGGACGGTGGGTCACTCAACGCGCTCAATTGAAGAGTTCAACCAGATTCTCACCACTCACCAAATCAAAACGCTTGTGGACGTCAGAACCTTTCCGGGTTCGCGTCGCTATCCGCAGTTCAACAGGGAACAGCTATCCAACAGTCTCCAGCTGATCGATATCGGGTATGTGCATCTCCCTGAGCTCGGTGGACGCCGAAAAGCTCGCCCCGATTCGAAGAACACCGCTTGGAACAACGAAGGTTTTCGGGGGTACGCAGACCACATGGAAACGTTGGAATTCAAGAAGGGAATTCAGGACCTGCTTGGGTTGTCGAGCGAGAAACGCACAGCCGTGATGTGCGCAGAAGCTGTTTGGTGGCGATGCCACCGCGGTTTGATTTCAGACTTTCTGAAATCGCAGGGCGTAAAAGTCCTTCACATCATGACGAAAAGAAGAGCGAGGAACACCCGTATACACCGGTCGCGCGAATCGTGAATGGGGAGCTGACTTATCAGGGGTTGCTGGCAGGTTAGGTGGTTGAGTATGACCGGGTAGGAGGCCCGAAGGGCCGATATTCAATAGCCACGCGAGTAAGCGCGTGGCAAGTGGCGTTAAGAATTTGTGAGGTCCGAAGGACCGACAGTGATTACAAGGCAAACAAGTTTATGTCGGCCCTTCGGGCTCCTGCCACTCGAAAATACAAAACCACGCCCTCACGGGCGTGGCTATTAACTGCCGGCGCTTCGCGCCTTACCTTAAGGAAGACTTTAGCTCCCCTTGCTGTGCCAGACTTTTTTCTTGCTGCCCTTCTTGCGACGCTTCACACCCGTGCGACGCGGGACCTTCTTGGGATCTCCCGTAGCAGCCTTCTTCACGTTCCCGCCCTCGTCTTCAGCAATTTCTGCCAACGTCCGACGTGTGAGAATCGATGCAGGAGCAATTTCAGTTACCTCTTCTTCAGTGGTGTAGTAATCGCGATGCTTGATCAGCAGCCATTGTCGATCCCTTGTGCGAACCAGCACCCATGAGCCCTTCAACTTCTGTCCGTTCAACTTAAACTTTAACTCTCCCTTTTTCAGCGCAGCTGACACATCATCCGTTTCTTCCGGTTCGTACGTTCCAAAGTCCCACACCATAACGGTGCCGCCGCCGTACTCGCCCTCCGGAATGACGCCTTCAAAGTCCGCATAGTCGACCGGGTGATCTTCGACCTGCATTGCCAGCCGTCTGACCTTCGGGTCGAGTGACGGTCCTTTGGGGACCGCCCACGACTTCAATACACCGTCGGCTTCAAGCCGAAAGTCGTAATGCAGCGCCGTAGCCCGGTGTTTCTGAATTACGAATATGCGGCCCGTCTTGGTCCGTTTCTTCTCAGGGCCAGGTTCAGGAGTTTTGTTGAACCGCCGCTTCTTTTTGTATTCGGTTAACGAAGCCATCTCGATAGGAAGTTAAGGTAATTCTTTAACTGGGGCTCAGATCAAAAAAGTCAGATGCCAGTGTCGCGGACTGAAGCCCGGTGTTAATGAGAGCGCTCCGCGTGAATTCTGTGAAAAGCTCTAACTACTCACGCTGACCTCAAGTGCGTTGGTAAGAATTGCGTCCGCAGTCATGCTCTCAGCGTTTACCGGTTCCGAAACCATCGGTTCCGGCTGGCCTTCGAACAGCTGTTCCTGGATCGGATCCAGTCCGAGCACTTCCCTCACTCTGCCGAAGCTGCGTCGATGAATGGGCAACGCGCCCAGCTCTTTCAATGCACGACAGTGTTCAGGTGTTGGGTAACCTTTGTGAGAGGCAAAACCATACCCAGCGTAAAGTGCGTCAAGCTCGAGCATGTGCGCGTCACGAGTGGTTTTGGCGATGATTGATGCCGCAGCTATGGACGCCGAGAGGGCGTCGCCGCGAATAATGCCGCGTTGCGGTGAAGGACACTGCGGAATCTTGCGGGCGTCGACGAGAACGAAATCCGGCAAACACGTCAGGCCCTGAATCGCGCGCTGCATTGCTAGTAACCCGGCGTGATAAATATTGATGCGATCAATTTCTTCGACCTCGGCAAAACCAACTGCCCAGCACACTGCATCGAGTTTAATCTGCGCCGCCAGTACCTCTCTCATTTCCTGATCGAGGATCTTTTTAGAATCGTTCAAGCCGCGAAGCTTGTAATTCTGCGGCAGTATCACCGCACCGGCGACAACCGGGCCGGCCAGCGGCGCCATTCCTGCCTCGTCAACTCCGGCGACTAACGAATAACCTTGCGCCCACAGCTCGATCTCAAATCGCAACAAGGTGTGCAGTCGCTGGCCTTCAGACCGGTTGCTTCGATAGCGAGATCGAATTCGTTTCGCGAGCTGATGAGCACCGTGGCGTGTGTCCACCTCCAGCGCTTCAAGGAAACCCTTTAGGTACCGGACGCTGTTTATCGAGGAAGAGTGCTCGTAGTTCGGGGATTGATTTAGCGAGTAAATCTTCGAGGGATCGCATTTTTAATGAGAGAAAACCGAGTTAACAATGTCCGTGAATAACATTGGGCCAGCCTCGATGCTGGCCCTCTGTTGCCGATTGTCAATGGCCGCTTGCGGCCTCAGCGCCGGCAGGTGTGCCCTGGAGCGCAGAGATGCCGTCGGCGCTCTCATGCACATTGAGATTGTTGACGGCGTCCTTAACGCCGGGCACGCCCGTAATGGCTTCAAGAATTATGTTTACTTCATCAGCCAGCGTGTCTCCGCTTAAGATCACAACCCCATTGTCCGCATCGACAGTGAGCGCGCGATCATGGACCGGATACCGGCCCAGCGCTGCCTTCACGCGATCTATCAGGATCGGATCGGGCACGTGTTCTCCAGCAAAGCGCGCCTTCGTCTCCGCAATTACTCCAGTTGCACGATTGCGCAAGTCGCGCGTCCTTTTCTCAAGCGTCTCTTTGCTCGTGTTGGAAATGTGAATAGCCTGATCTCTGATTAACGCGCGCCGACGCCGGCCGCGATCGGGATCCAACAAAAACATCGCCCCTGCCCCCAGCCCCAGGCCGGATAGAAATGCCACTCTCTTGTCCATACTTCCTCCCTTGTCAAAGCCGCAGTTGCTCTTGTGTCCGTTACTTTTTGAGAATGCTATTCTAGAACGAAAGGTTGCGACGTGCGAGTTAACGAATTAGATAAAACAAAATCGCAACAAGGAATTTAGACTTTTGGTTCTAAATCGCTTATCAGCTTCGCAAACTCGCCTTCTGGGATGCCTTCCGCTCGTGTACTTTTTCGCCCAGGCAATTCATTACTGGCAGATCAACGAACTCGGTCACACACTTTGGATGTGCAATATCGGCAACCTGGTGTTGGCCATCGGAATATTCCTCAACAATCGCGTATTGATCAGAGTGTCTGTTATGTGGATGGTGCCAGGTCTGGTTGTATGGTCCATCTATGTAGTTCCAACATGGGGGACGCTGCTCACAGGCGAATACACTCCGGAGCATTTATTCGGAGTGTTGTCTTCGACTCTGGCCCACCTGGGCGGATTGTCTGTTGGCCTGGTGATTCTTCGAAGAGTTGGTATGGACCGCTGGGCATGGGTCTATGCGTTTGGCTGGTACCTGGTGATGCAGGTGGTTTCTCGCTTGCTCACGCCGCCGAACTTAAACGTAAACCTCGCGCACCGCATTCAGGATGGATTCGAAGGCGCGTTTAATTCGTATTGGAAGTTTTGGTTGTTACTGACTTTTCTGGTGGCGTTGTTCGCGTGGCTGATTTGCTATGGGTTTCGCCGAGTGTGGCCGGCAAAAGAGGCATAAAAAAAGGCCGAGTTGCACGTGACTTGTCGGGAATGACCTAGCCTGAGTCTACGCAGGTTGTCATGATTGGCAGATTGCGGTAACCGGCGTAACTTCGAAGCCTTAAAGTCGTTGATGTCTGATGCGCGGTGGGTGCTCTGCCCCGCCGCCGCCGGTGCGCTGTTAAGGATGCTGTAAAAAACCGAGAGGCCGGGTTTGGCCCGGCCTCAAATCGGTTGGCGGAGACATTCAGCCTCAAGTGGTCACTGTCCTCACCCCAGCAACCCAACGCCGTTGACGGGAATTTTAATCCCAATTTGAAATTCGTCAATGCAAAAAAACTTGCATGTGATTAAAGAGTTTCGGCGAGCCTGCTGGCCCATGCGAATGACGTGTAAAAGCTAAGACCAAACACGCCTGCTAATCGCAAGTATAAGTTTATTTGAATGTTATACGGATATTCGGATGAAGGAGCGGAGGAAGGCAGGGTCGAGGTCAGAGGTCAGAGGTCAGAGGTCAGAGGTCGGAAGTCAGTGATAAGATGTCGCACCACCGAGTATGGAAACTAGATTAGTTGAGCGTCTAATGCGCATCGTCTCTGATCTGATCTCTAATCCTCCACCTCTGATTTCTCACCTCCGACTTCTGATCTCCGACTTCTGACCCCCATCGTAAACATGTCTGCCCCCTGTCGGAGGTCAGAGGTCAGAAGTCGGAGGTCGGAAGTCAGAGGTTGTAAGTCAGAGATCAGAGACGCTTGAAGGCTACGTTGCTTTTGAGACCATGACCTCTTAGAGCCTCTCTTATTGATGCCGATGCTTGCTGTGTTTGCGCTCATGACGGTTAGCAGCCTCTTCCA
This sequence comes from Blastocatellia bacterium, assembly GCA_963786645.1. Taxonomy (GTDB): domain Bacteria; phylum Acidobacteriota; class Blastocatellia; order Pyrinomonadales; family Pyrinomonadaceae; genus PSRF01. The sequence goes on along the minus strand of CAWAZW010000006.1, from coordinate 107,877 downwards.
CTGAATGGCTTTGGCCGAGACCATCATCCTTTTTCGCCATCTGCACCAGCTTCTGGTAGTGCCTGTGAAGCGTTACGATTTCCTTTTCAGTTAAGTCTTCCACATCGATCAGCCGGTTGCTGGCCCCATCCATCGCCGCCACGATTTCATTCAGTTTGAGATGTATAGCCAGCGAGTCTTTGTTCTGGGCACGCTGGATCAGAAAGACCATTAGGAAGGTGACAATCGTGGTGCCGGTGTTAATTACCAATTGCCACGTGTTTGAAAACTGAAAAATCGGACCAGTTACAGCCCATACGATGATAACGCCGAATGCGAGTAAAAAAGCGGCAGATGAGCCTGTAGCTTTCGTGGCCTCATGGGAAAACCGCTCGAGTAACTCGCTTATTCCGTTTCTTTTCTTGCGTGGCATTAGGTCACCTCCTTACGGGAAATGAGAAGTCAGAAGTCAGAGGTCAGAGATCAGAAGTCAGAGGTCAGAGGTCAGCAGATCAAGTGTCGGAAATCAGATGTCAGAGATCAGACGGACCGTTTTTTTCCTTCGTGACGCCGCCCCCCATCATATCTGAACTGCTTGGTTCTCACCTCGACTTCAGTCGACAACCGGCCTCTAACTTCTAACCTCCAACCCCCAGCCTCCGACCTCGACCTCTGACACGCGACCTCTGGGCCGCGTGATTGAAATGTGACTGAATTCTTACCTCAGAGTGTTGACTTGATTTTGCCGGACACTTAAAAAGAGGCATTCCAGTTGCACACAAACAAAACGTCATGAAGCGCTTCTTCCATGAAAACGGGCTTTCGCTGGTCCTGTTTGGGCTGTTCTTCTTTTCGTTTCTCGTAGGCCAATCCGTAACCGGCCACCTTCATTACAACAACGAGCAACAGGAGCACGGGCAATCAACAGTCGGTTATATAGAGTATTTGGGCACCAGCCATTTTTTGGAAGCGACGATGGAGAATTGGGAGAGCGAGTTTCTCCAGATGTTCTTCTTCGTGGTTCTGACAGTCTTCCTGTACCAAAAAGGATCGGCGGAATCAAAGGACCCGCACAAAAAAGAGGAAGTAGACCGCGACCCCCGCAAGTCGCGCAACAAGAAGGACGCGCCGTGGCCGGTGCGCAAAGGTGGCATGATTCTCACCATCTACGAACATTCGCTGTCGCTGGCATTTCTGCTGTTGTTTCTCGGGTCATTTTTTCTGCACGCGGTTGGCGGCGCCGGCGAGTACAACGAAGACCAAAGAGAGCATGGAAGTGCTGAGCGAGTTACTGCCATGGAGTACATGGCTACCTCTCGCTTCTGGTTTGAGTCGCTACAAAACTGGCAGAGCGAATTCCTCGCGGTCGGTTCGATGGTTGTGCTCACTATCTTTTTGCGGGAGCGAGGTTCCAAAGAATCGAAACCAGTCGATGCGCCTCACGATGAAACCGGAAAATAACTGCGAAGTACATCACGTGGCTGCGCCGTTGATGATGGGGAATCACGGGTAGTGCATTGTCACTCCGAATGTCGTACGATGCGCGCAACCGGCTTATCGATAGTTTGGATTATGGGTCTGGCGATCTATAGGATCGTTAATCCCTGGACTAATCACTCTCGCCTCTCCTTAGGAGGATTCATGAAACCGCTGCTAACGATCGCGATCGTCGTGTGTGCTTTTGTCGCCATCCACGGTCAAACCACCCTAACTGACATAGAGAGAATCGGTATCAAGACGCCGTTACCAACTGCAGTATTCGACGTTGCCGGTTTGCCAAATCAGGGCGGCGTACAAGTGTTGCGAATGCGGAGTAATGAGGTAGCGAGCGGCGACTTTGGAATTCAGCGCACGGCTTATGCGGGAGAGAACGGTGAAACGCGTCGCAATCACGTAATGTGCTGGGGTTATAACTGCTCTGGAGCTGGCTTCGTGCCTGGCGAACACAGCTTCGGGCAAGTACTCGAATCGCGTTACAAAACAGCTGGGGGTCGTTTACAAAGCGAATTCTATTTTGCAACCGGAGTGAGGGGAATTCTCAGACGTCCGTTCAGCATCGATTTTTACCACGACAATGGCTCGAGCCAGGTAGCGGTCAACTCATCCTTCTTCGTTATTTCGGACGACCTTCACCAGAACATCTGGCTGAGAGCTGTCTCAACATTAACGTCCGGCGATCTCTATCTTCAAGGGAATTCCGGACTGCACTATTCAGGCTCCAGGGAATACTTTATTTCTCATGGAGGTCTTGGCGCGTTTGGGAAGACAGGCAAGGTGTGGAAACTCGCGGCGGGCGGCATCCAGGGCGAGACGTTACAAATCTTCGGCGGGAGTACGTACGCGGTAGCTCCTCTCACAATCAAAGTAGGCAACAGCGGAGGCTTTCGTATTGGCGGAAACGGACACCGTTGGCAGGTGACTGGCGATTACACCGGCTATTCAGATATTCAAACGGCCTTCGACAGCGACACGAGAAACATACCGCTAAAGCTCGTCAAGCGCGGGCCATCGGGTGAAGTCGACGTCGGCCACGTCAAGGTCAATAACGTGAAGGTAGTGGGAAGTCGGTGCGCATCCATTCCTAACTCAACCGGCACCGTTGCCGATAACCAGCGAGCAATGAACGCGATCCTGGCATGTATGCGAACGCATGGCCTGGTGAACCCATAGCTGGCTTTGACTCCGCCCGTGATGCTTAGAGTTTGGTCACCTCCATAGCTCGAACCACGATGTTCTCCTGCCGAAAACTGTTCTCTAGTTTCTGGCGGTAGCTTTTCCACCAGCCTTCGTCGAGATGTTCAGCCATCACTTCGAACATGACCACGTCGTCGCGCGTCACGTCCTGTTCGTCATCCTTCCATAAACCTACTGCAGGCGAACGAACGAACGCAGTGATGCCTCCGAACCGCTCCGTCAGATCATGGCGCACCTGATCAAAATAAGCGCGCGGGAATGCGCGCTTATCGTTGTCATTGATTGGGAGTAGCAGTTGAACCAGGTACATTAGTTACTAACGGTGATGTCAGTACCGCAGGTGGTACCGACTTCACCGCGTAGGCCGCTCAAATCTACCGGGTCCATTCGTCCGGTTTATTGCCTTGCGGATTTCGCCCTTTCATATCCTGATTGTGCGCACCCCGCTCAGTTTGCCCTGTGATTTGGTTATCCTGCGATCCGCCGCGCTGTTCTTTAATGTCGTTGCGTTCCGGATGTGTTTCGCGTAGTCGAGTTTGTCAGGAACTACCCGGTTTGGATTCTGATCAGCCATTCGTACCTCCCTCTGGTTAGTTACAGCCGGGCGACCTTTAGCCGCCCGGGCGCCGGTCTCTCCACCGCATTGCTGGCGCCATTGCTAGTTGCGCGCAGACTTTGCCTTCTCTTTAATCGTGTCCCGATCGACCAACTTGGAAAAACGACTTTCCTTTCCATCTTTCGTTTCTTCCTGATAGAGGAAGGCCAGTCCATTCTTCTCGAAGGCCTCGAAGAACTCTTCCCAGGTAATCTCCTCCAGCGTGTCTTCTCCGGAGAACCCCGGATAATCAATTCTGAGCAGACCCGCACTGTTCTTACTCTCGGTGCCTTTCACCCGCGCCGGGCGGCCGCCGCGTTCGTCTACCCACTGCCGAATCTCGTTGTGATCGGTGGTAACCTTAGCTTCTGCTTCTGACGCCATAACAAATCCTCCTTTAAATATTCAGCCTACTTGTCGCGCTGATCCGCGTTTCGAGTTTCCTGTGCGTGCTTTTCATCCATGCGCAATGCGACGTCCTGGTCCGTCGCAGTCTCCCCGGCATGTTCGCCAAAAGCGCCTGCCACAGGTTGAGTCGGTGGCAATGGATCGTAGCCCTCGCGGGCACGCTCCATTTTTTGTGCTTCCGAACGCACCCCAAGTTTTTGTGATTGTTGCTCTCCCATGTTCATCCTTTCCCGGCTCGAGAATTAATGCACTCTGCCGTCACCGTTGCCGTTTGATTTGGTGCTTTGCATTCCCGGTTTTAGTACAACTTTAACGCAGTGATCCGTTTGTTGTTTGAAGGTCTTGTAGCCTTCGGCCGCATCGTCGAGACTCAACCGATGAGTAATTACAAACGATGGATCGATTTGTCCAAACTCAATCAGTTCCAACAGCGGCTCGATGTACTTATGCACATGCGTTTGACCCATCTTGAAAGTAAGGCCTTTCTGAAAGGCCACGCCAAAAGGAAACTTGTCGAGAAAGGCGCCGTAGACGCCGGGCACCGAAACAGTGCCTCCCTTCCGACAGGCTGTGATCGCCTGTCGCAGTGCATGCGGACGATCCGTGGCCATGTAAAGAGCGGCCTTCGCGCGGTCGTAAAGTGCGTCGAGTGTTGTGCCGTGGGCCTCAAGACCCACCGCATCGATGCATGCGTCCGGTCCCATGCCGCCGGTCATGTACTTCAACTTATCGAAGATGTCTTCGTCGTCGAAGTTCAAGGTCTCGGCCTTGCCATCCTGGGCGGCCATCAGCAGCCGGTCCTGGTTGTCATCGATCGCAATCACGCGCCCAGCGCCGAGCAGATACGCGCTCTTGATCGCAAACTGGCCCACTGGTCCACAGCCCCACACTGCAACCGTGTCACCGCGCTGAATGTTGCAGTTTTCGGCGGCCATGTAACCGGTGGGGAAGATATCGGTCAGGAACAGCACCTTCTCGTCAGGTATACCGTCCGGAACCTTGTGCGCTCCCACGTCTGCAAAAGGAACTCGCACGTATTCAGCCTGCCCGCCGGCGTAACCACCCATCATGTGCGAATAGCCAAACAGTCCTGCTGGACTATGTCCAAGAAGGGATTCCGCTATGTGCCAGTTTGGGTTTGAGTTATCACACGCGGACCACAGACCGCGCAGGCAGAAGAAGCACTTGCCGCACGCGATCGCGAAAGGTACGACGACTCGATCCCCTATCTTTAGGTTTGTTATCGCACTACCAACTTCGACCACGTTACCCATGAACTCGTGACCCAGGATGTCACCCTTCTTCATGGTTGGCATGTAGCCGTCGTAAAGGTGTAAGTCCGATCCACAAATTGCTGTGGTTGTGATCTGAATAATCGCGTCTCTCGGATTAAGGATTTCAGGGTCCGGCACCGTATCGACGCGCACGTCATATTTGCCGTGCCAACAAACTGCTCTCATGCAACCCCCTCTCGCGCGGCGCGCGCCAGATCACCCACTGGAGTTTTGCTTGCTAACTTGTTGGCTTTACGATCCTCGGTCGTCTGCGTTTCTGTTTCCCGACCCGAGGTCTGGCCTTCGGTCGTGGGAATCTCGCCCGTTTCCATTAACTGTTTGAGACGTCTCAAATTGTGTTCGACGAGCTGTCCCGGTTCCTTCCCAAACAGCTTCGCGAAAACGCTGCAGCTTTGCCACCCGGCGGGTTGTAATTCAACACGACCTTGACGTAGGTGCCGTGACCGGGAGCTTCTTCAAAATGAACCGAACCTGCGTTGGTGATGTCCGCCCCAGGAAGCGAGCGCCAGGCGATGAGTTCATTCTCTTTTTCGTTATAGATCTCAGCGTCCCATTCGACGGTCTTGCCGCCGGGTCCGTTCGCAACCCAATGTGAACGGGTCTCGTCGAGCTCGGTTACAGATTCAAGGTCTTCCATAAAGCGCGGCAGGTTCTCGTAGTCGCGCCAGAAGCGAAAAATTTCCTTCGGAGTGCTGTTAATGGTGACTGATTTTTCTATGTGAACGTCGCGAGCAACTTCTTCTGCGCCATCTTCGGCGGTATTAATGCCCAGCGATCGATACGCTTCACATTGTCCCGTCGCGCCGCGGTACAGAAGACCCGCGCCGATGAGGCCGAGTACGATTCCCGTTTTTGAACGATTTGCTATGGCATAGCCGACTAAGGCGCCACCACCCACCGCACTCGCGATGCGTTCGACCTTGCCGACATTAACTTTGCCATTGTTAGCAGAGTCATTGTCCTGACGCTGCTGATTTTGATCCTCGAATGTGACTTCCCAGGTTTCCATTTTGAATCTCCCTTTGTTCTACAAAAATTGTGAATGATGTCGAAAATGACCCATGTCCGGCTAACCACGCTCTACTTCCATCTGTCCATCGCTGCGCGGTTCGCAGCGACTCGTGCTGTAACCTTCCGGTACAAGCGTTCTAATCCGCTGTCCGTTTCAGCATCGATACTGCGCCCGCCTTAACGGATCCATAAAAGAATCATGTCTTTGGTGTTTAAGGGAGCAAGCAGAATGCCGGACGAGCAGCAGTGGGCAGTGTGCAGGGTGCAGTGGGCAGAAGGCGGTGTTAAAAGTTTCGAGTTTCGAGTTTCGAGTTTTTCAGTTCGTTCAACAAGCGCCAACTTCAGCCTCGGAACTTCAAAACTCGCAACTTCAAACTTTTAACACTGCCTAACTAAACACAGACTTTGGACATTGGACATTTGACTTCACAATTTCTCCAACGGCCAGATTTCGACGTTGACTTCTTCCGCATAATGAATCAAGGGCTCTTCTTCCGGTTGGGGCAGACCGTTCGCCTCCAAAATGTTTGTGTTGAAGTTAATCAGTTCAGCGGTTTGCAAAGGCCACGGCTGATGGTGAATCTGCGCGCGGTAAAGTTGTTCGTCGTCTTCGGTGTAAAGGCAATAGCGTTCGGTGAGAAAAAATTCCAGGGAGCTGGGCTGCGCCTCTGGCAGTGGTTTGCCGATGGTCCAGGAAGCGTCAAAAACGATTGGCGGATCTTCGTCGGCACTTAAAGCGTAGTCGATTCGTTTGCCTGTTTGGTTCAACTCAATATCTGCGTAGTGATACGGGAGATGGAAAAAATTCCGGGCGGCCAGCACGGCCGCGTGGCTATTTGTATCCAGTGAGAAAAACCAAACTCCGGGCACGTCTTCAAAGTACACGTAAGTTCGAACATTCAACTCATGCATTGCGCTCAGCCCCGGAATTGCCGGGACCAATGGAGGAAAAGGTCTTATGTCCCACATGGTGAAAGGAGCGATAGCAACCCATGCGAACCCGTCATAGGTGTCTACTTCGACCGCATCCGGTATCAGCGGGCGAATCAATGCCTCGTCTACGCGCCAATGCATGAAAAGTAGCTTGCCCCAATCCTGATGCATTATCGGCGCGCTGTCGGGACGTTTTCTCACCTTAAGTCGCGCCGCATTAGATAACTCCTGGCGTCCCGCCTTTGGTTTCATCATCAACCCCTCCCCTCGTTCTAGTCGTGACCTATAATTCCAAGCTTAATCCGCCAGGGTGGACCATGCTTTCCGAGATGGAGAGAGTATGGCAAACGAATTATGACGAATGTCCGCCGATTCTATGTCGATTCAATGCAATGTCTGGCGCCGAAAACAAGGTGAGTGCCGGGCAGTGGGACATTAGGTAGGTGGGGTTAGTTGGAGGGGAGCACACACAAATAGGGTGAGCTAAAAAACTCCTACAAGAGTTTCGTCGCCCACCCATCGTGCTTCTGAAGTTCGAGTGCCTTGGCTAGTTCGACTGAATTCGGCGTCCACCGGGTTGACCGTCCGAAAACTGACGTCGCAACACTGGCGCCCTCTGCGCGGTATCGGGCGGTTTGGTTCCAGGGTTGAAGATGTAGCTATCACGCGTGCGCACTGCGAGGTTCGGCTGGTTCACGCGGACGCGCACCTGGCGTCGCTGCCCGGCTTGTGCTGGGTTTTTCGGATAGTACCCAAGACTGTACTGGCGGCGCAGCTCTTCCGCGATTTTCGAAAACGCGACTGCGATATTTTGTGTCGAGTCGGCCTGATACTTTCGCGCTCCAGTGACTGTTGACAGATCCTGAAGATAACGGTTGGCCAGATCGTAGTCGCTTCGGCTGGTGCCTGGTCCACCCCGGCCACCGCCTCCCGATCGAGTGTTGCCGCCACGCGAAACTCCACCGAGTATCTGCACGAGAATATCGATCGGCGAACTCGGCGCGCGCGTCGAACCCGGCCAGCTGGAACCGCCGCCTCCGCCCATGTCTGAATAGGTATCGTATTGAACTGGATAGATTAGCGCGTCGAGTTCTTCAGCGTCGCGCATGTTGCTTTCGTAAGAGGCATGGCGGCTGGTTGTGTCGACTCCGTCCGTGAACAAAACAACAGCCTTCCGTCCATCAATGCGATTCAGTCTCTGGTTGATTACGAGGTCGACTGCGTCGTAAAGCCGCGTGCTGTCGCCGGTGCGGGTGCGCATGATTGCGTCACGCAGACGATGGCGGTCGTTCGTGAACTCGCTCAGGACCTCAACGTCGTTATCAAACGAAACGACCATGACCCTGTCGTCCTGGCGCAATTGGTTAACAAAAGTAATGGCCGCGTCCTGGATGTCTTCCAGTCGGAAACGAGTCGAGCCGCTCGTATCGATCATCAGCACGACCGAAAATGGCTTATCAACTGCATTAAAGAACGCGACAGACTGTTCGACGCCGTCCTCCCAAAGTCGAAAATCTTCTTTACGTAAGTTGGGAATGTACCGGCCGTCGCGATCGGTAACGCTAACCGGAAGTGTGACCAGAGTTGTATCGACCTTAATTACGTCCCCGGCATCAACTTCTTCCGGACCATTATCCCTGGCCGTCGGCTGTTGACTGGTGGATTGCGACCCAGGTGCGCGGTTAGCGCCTCCCAGAACCGGTGGGCGCGAAGGCGTAGCTGGAGCCTGGCTGGTCGTCGGCGTGTTAATGGGTGTCTGCTGCCCCTGTCCCACACGGCGCGGCCGCATCTGCGCGTGCAAAGCGGCAGCGCAGACAACAAACAGAGATAAAAGAAGCAGATAAGAACAGAACTTTTTCATAGCCAACTCCAATGCAAAACGGTTCGGGCGTGGGAAAGGTTACAGCCTACGTTTGATGCGTAAATACCGGATTGGATTGCTTTGCCACGAAAATGGACAAGGAGAGAGTTTCAGCAGCCTCACGATAGCCCTCATGTTGGCCGCTGGCAAGCCAAACGCGGGGTTTATTGGTGATTTGGACACCAACTTACCCTGGCCAAATGTGAAAATCACCCGCTCTGCCCGAACTGTGCGATTATCTCCTCCGAAAATTTCCACTGAAATGCGAATCCTTCGACGCTTACATTATTGGTGGTCATTGTTTGCAGCCGGGGCACTCTTGCTCATCTTCGGGCCACCAATTCTCATCGTAGCCTGGATTAGCGGAAAGCATGACCTGGTTTATCCCTGGGCAAACTTTGGTGCTCGAAATTGGCTTCGCCTTAGTGGAGCCAAAGTTCGCGTGACCGGCAAACAAAACCTCGATCCCAATCAAACCTATGTATTTGTTTCCAATCACCGTTCGTATCTCGACACGGCTACCCTGTTTCTTCACACAGGCCGGCGCATCGGATTGCTGGCGAAGAAGGAACTACTGAAGGTCCCCATACTCGGGGTTGGAATGGGCTTCGTTAACGTGATGGCGATTGACCGTTCAAATCGAGAGCGTGCTCTGCAAACAACGGAAGCTGCAACTGCTCGAATCCGGTCCGGCATATCGTTCGGTGTGTTTGCGGAGGGCACCCGAGCAAAACCGGGTGAGTTCTTACCGTTCAAGAAGGGCGCCTTTTATATGGCTGCCAAAGCAGGAGTGCCGATTGTCCCGATTGCTATCAGGAACACCGATTACCTAATGGGGAAGGGCACTGGAGAAGCGAGATCGGGGACTATTGACTTCGTTATTCTTCCTCCGGTTCCGACTACAGGGTGTTCTACAGACGAGGAAGTGAAGGGTTTGGTGGAAAGGGTGCAATCGGTGATTGCAACGGAACTAGGTACGACACCGACAGGGCGTCGTACCCAACAAGTTGAATCTATGGCTTCGGTGGAGTAGTCGGCGGGGTCGTTGGTTTATTATCGGGATCGTCAATTCCTTTCTTATCCTCGTCAACCTCAATGATCTTTACCTTCGCCCGGGCCAACTCGAAGTCCGTATACTTAACCTTCATGCGTATGTGCAATACCTCTCCACTATCGAACAGCAACTCCTCGTCCGCGTAGGAATAGGTAGGAAACCAAAAGCGTCCGTCGATCTGTTCTCGATACGTTTCGACGATCGGGAATTTATTAATCTTGGTTTCAGGAACGCCCTTGCCCTTTGTTTTCACGATCTGAAGCTCCTGATCATCCACCCACACTCGGCCGGTGAACAACCGCTCTTTAAGTTTCTTCGGATCGGGGATCGCCTTCGGCGTGACATCGAATACGTAAAGACTCAGCTCGTCGATCTTTTCTTTGCCAACATATCTGATGTTGTACCTATCGAGTTTTTCGGGTTCCAAAGCAAATGGACTGATTCCACCGAGATCCTCGAGATCCTCCTGAGTCACTCCCTGAAATGACGGCATGGGGAAGAAACCGATCTTCTCATACCGGTTGCCGCGATCATCGAAAGTGAACGTTGAGACTCGATGATATTCACCCGTAACTTGGCCGCCCATTCCTATACTTTGCACAATGGCGTCGCGCTTAAAGGCGTATTCGTTTAGCGCTTTCCTAAACGCCGACTCCTTCGCAGTGAAGCTTCTGATAATCCGTTCCACCTCCGCGGGAGGCAGATCGCTCGCCGCAATGGCCGAACTCTGCGCCGAAACGAGAGGAGCAGCGGCAAGAAATATGAAAAGAAGCGCTATAAATGAGATTTGACCGGACCACGGGCTATGATTTAAAGACATTTCGAATCCTCAGAGGCAGACCACCCAATAAACTACGCGGCTAAAATTGACCGGCTCTCAGATGCTTTTGCGTAAGCCGATGTTGCCAGTAAACGACTCCATCCAAAAGGAGCTTGGGAAATGCCATTTTATCGTTGCAATGTTCCTTGCACCTGATGTAAGGTGCTGACCGCAGAAAGGGATAGCTTCAATACGTCACATTATGCTGCCGGCTCAGGCATGCCATCATCGTTCTCTAAAGTCACTGAAAGCTGAAACTGCATTTTGGGACGCGGCGAGGCTACGATTCGAGATTTGTAAAGTCCTCACGTCGGTCGACTGGCGACGTCTAATAATTCCCATGAATCTCAACGCGCGATAGCGCCAAGCGCAACGCAGAGCGGCCGCGTTGCTACATGGGGATGGACGTTAAGATCAGGCTTTGGGAGGAGCCGGATCCGTGGCCACAAACCGATGATGTGTGCGGTGGCTATCGCTCCTTCTGGGCGGAGCGATTTTCAGCCACCGCGCACACCCCAGTTGGACTCAATGCCACCAGTCTTTCAGGAAGCAAACTCCACGTCCACCTGCCTGGGAATGATTCCTTTTTCAAACCCTTCCGACAACATAAGTCTTACGGCTTCGCGACCACGTTCTGTGTAATCCAGCGTCAGTTCATTTACCCACATCGCGACAAATCGGTCCGCCAAGGCTGGATCCATATCGCGCGCAAACTGCATCGCATACTCAAGCGCACTTTCCCGATGGGACAGAGAATACGCAATGCTGTTGCGAAGGCAGTCTGACACTTGTCGAATAACTTCGGGGCCAAGCTCCCGGCGGATGACGTTGCCGCCCATCGGCAAGGGTAATCCCGTCTGCTCGTGCCACCACTCGCCAAGGTCGAGGATCTTCGTTAACCCGAGTGTCTTGTAGAAAAGCTGTCCTTCATGAATCAACAATCCCGCATCGCAGCGACCGGTCTGAACAGCTTCAATTATTTTGTCGAAAGGCACGACTTCATACTCAAAGTCCGCATTAAACAGCCGCAGGGCCAGGAAAGCGCTGGTCAGTGTACCGGGGACGGCAATCTTGAGTTTGGGAATATCAGTAGTCGCGAAGGGTTGGCGTGAAACCAAAATCGGTCCGTAGTTGTCCCCAATCGACGCTCCATGAGGCAGCAGCACATACTTGTCAGACACGTACGCATAAGCATGGAAGCTGATCGCGGTTACGTCGTACGTTCCTCGGAATGCTTCTTCATTCAGCGTTTGAATGTCTTTCAGTACGTGAGTGAAGGTAAGATTGCCGGTATCAAGTTTGTTCGTCGCCAGACCGTAAAACATGAAAGCGTCGTCGGAATCAGGCGAGTGAGCGACGCTAATAGTTCGGGTTTCAATGATGGTGGACATAGAGTGCTTTAGACGAGACTCACATTCGGTTTTTCTTCTGCCCGCTGGATCGGGTTGTAAACCGTGTCTCGTTCCACGGCTTCGAACCCCGCCTCTTCAATTAGCGAAACGAGCTCTGCACGCGACATCCTGACTTCATTATTCGATTCTATCGAGTAGCTTTCAGAAAGCTCGCCGCCTTCAGTGATAGTTCCGTCGATATCGTTAGCGCCGTAATGTAATGCCACCTGCGCAAGTCGCTTGCCCAGCATGACCCAGTACGCCTTTACGTGATCGAAGTTGTCGAGGAGCAGCCTCGATACAGCCATAGTCTTCAACGAATCGACGCCGGACGGCCCGGGAAGATGGGATAGTTGAGTCTTCTCCGGGTAAAACGCGAGAGGAATCAAACACTGAAAGCCGTGCGAACGGTCCTGCTGATCGCGTAATCGTAGCAAGTGGTCCACTCGATCTTCGACGGATTCGATGTGCCCGTACAGCATGGTCGCATTTGTTTTTAGTCCGGCCGCATGCACCTTACCGGATAATTCAAGCCAGCGATCAGCGTCGCATTTATGCGCACAGATCATGGAGCGCGTAGGTTCGCGAAAGATCTCAGCGCCGCCGCCGGGACAGGAATCCAACCCGGCGTCAATTAGTCTCGCGATCACGTCCTCGTCCTGCATTTTGTAGAAGTGCGCAAAGTGGTCAAACTCGACCATGGTAAAGGCCTTAAGATGTAGTTGCGGATAGTGGCTCTTTAGCGCGGATAACAGGTCGGTGAAATAACTGAAGGGCAGTTTGGTGTTCAGGCCGCCGGTGATGTGCAACTCCGTTGCGCCTTCCTTAACGGCCTCACCAGCTATTCGCAGGCTGTCATCGATATTGTGCGTATAGGCATCGGGTTGGCGCGGTGTGCGATAAAAACCGCAGAACTTGCAGTCGGCGTAGCAAACGTTTGTTGGATTGAAATGACGATTGACGTTGAAGTAGGTAGTACGGCCATGTTTCTGACGGCGTACGGTATCGGCCAGTTTCCCAAGACCTGTCAGGTCGTCAGTTGCAAACAGGTTTACGCCGTCTTCGAAGGACAGACGTTCACCCGCTTGGACTCTGTCAGCCACGGCGGCAAGTTTTGAATCGCTAAAAAAGTTCATCACACATTCCTTAGGAGGGCGGATCCTCCAAACGTTACCAACAAGATTACGCTGACAAAAGCATTGGTCGTAAAGAACGCCGCGTTTAATTTGCTCAGGTCATCGGGTCGCACCAGCCGGTGCTGGTAAACCAGCAGTATTCCCGTTGCTACAACGCCGATTAAAGCGAACACACCTAACCCGGTAATCCAGTATAAGGTAAGCAACGCCAGAAATGCGCCCGCATGGAACATGCGCGCTATCTGTAACGAGCGCGCAATACCAAAGCGCCGCGGAATCGAATGCAGCCCGGTTTTCAAGTCGAAGTCATAATCCTGGCACGCATACAGAACGTCAAAGCCGGCAGTCCAAAGCAACACAACCAGCGAGAGCAGCAGGGGAATCGGACTATCAAGCGTTCCGCGAACCGCAATCCAGGCGCCCGTGGGCGCGATACAAAGACACCAGCCAAGTAATAAATGGGACAACAACGTCCAACGCTTCGAGTACGAATAGAACACGATGCTGGCAAGCGCAACCGGCGCAAGCAGCAGTGTTAGTCGGTTCAACATCGCGGCCGCAACAAAGAAAAGCGCTGCGGAAATTGCCGTAAACGTCCAAACGAAAGCCACTGACAACAAACCTGCCGGCAACGCCCGCGTGGCAGTCCGTGGATTTAACGCGTCGTATTCTCGATCGGCGAGGCGGTTAAAAGCCATCGCCGTAGACCTCGCCCCTACCATCGCGACGGTAATCCAAACAATTTGTTTGAGCGTCGGCAGTCCGTTGGCCGCCAGCACAGCGCCCAGGAAAGCAAAAGGCAACGCAAAGAGCGTGTGCTCAATCTTGATCATCTCGAGAGTGACGTGGATATTGCGGAGGAGGCTGGGCATTGCCGGACTTCAATCTTCAGTCGCAGAGATCAATTCGCCGGCTTGTTCCTTCAGTCCGGTCCACTGGGTGGCCTGGGAATGCGGGACGCCAAGGTGATCCAGGATACGAAATACCAGATGGTCCACCAACGACTCAATGGTTTGTGGCCGATGGTAGAAGCCCGGGCTTGCTGGAATTATGTGCGCGCCCGCATGAGACAAACGCAGCATGTTCTCAAGATGGATTGCGTTATAAGGAGTTTCGCGCGGAACCAAAACTAGTCTGCGGCTCTCTTTTAACGTTACATCGGCTGCGCGATGAATCAGGTTCGTTCCGGCGCCTGAAGCTATCGCTCCCAGGGTTCCCATTGAACACGGAACTATCACCATTCCTTGCTGAGGATGCGAACCTGAAGATGGTCGCGCGGCCATGTTATCCAGCCGATGCAGATGTATGAGCCTCGACGCCTGCGGTAGTCCAATCCATTCGTTGATCGCCTTAACGTCGGATTGCCTGAGATCGACCCCAAGTTCGACGCGGGCCACGGTCGTGGCCGCCTCGGACATAATCAAATTTATGCGCTCAACGACACCGCTGGCCGCCATGTGGACGAGCGTCCGCTGCGCGTAAATTGAACCCGAAGCACCCGGTGATAGCGACCGTGAATTCCATTGGTTCGATGTTACTTGGGGGGTCAAAGGAGCGCAAGTTCGTGGTTCGAGGTTCGTGACAAAACCATCCACGAACTAAACGAACCTGCACGAAGGACTGTTTCGCTACTTCGTGTAATTTCGTGGAGAGTTGTTTTGGCTTCAGAGTCCAAGCGAGGTTCGATGTTAGAATAGTTAACAACTAACAAAAATGGACCTATCAAAACTAGAACGTCTTCTGGCCGCCTACAAGCGCGAGGAGCTGGAGACATCTGAAGCAGCGCGCCAGATCAGCGAGCTTCACTACGAAGACATCGGATACGCTCGGGTGGACCATGCGCGCTCTAGTCGCCAGGGGTTTCCGGAAGTTGTCTTTGGGGCGGGAAAGACGCCGTGATCAGGTGCTCGGCATTGTCGAACGTCTGCTGAAGCATTCGCCAAATGTTCTCATCACGCATACGGATGCGGCGACGTTTGGCGACGTGCGCAACATCATCACTGAAGCTGAATGGCATGAGACGGCGAAGCTGATCAGGATTCAACGCGACCATACCGATCGAGGTGTTGGCGAAATTGCGGTGGTCACAGCGGGCACGAGCGACATACCCGTGGCGGAAGAGGCTGCACTGACTGCGGAAGCCATGGGCAATCGAGTCAAACGCGTGTGGGATGTGGGCGTAGCAGGAATCCATCGCGTCCTGGCAGAGCGATCGCTGTTGCAGAGTGCGCGTGTTGCAATTGTCGCGGCAGGGATGGAAGGTGCGCTGCCTTCGGTGGTTGGCGGGCTGGTGGCAGTGCCGGTGATCGCCGTACCCACAAGTATTGGTTATGGAGCGTCTTTTGGCGGTGTGGCGGCGTTGTTAGGGATGCTCAACTCGTGCGCGTCAAACGTGACCGTGGTCAATATTGATAACGGATTTGGCGCGGGTTTCGTGGCGAGTTTGATCAATCGCAAATGGCCGCCGGGGACTAGGAGGCAGGTGGCAGGACGGCAGGTGGCAGGCGGCAGGACGCGCAGCGCTTTGGCAGGACAAATTTGACTGCCTTCCGGTCGCAACGGAAATCAGTGCATCACAAAGACGCTGCGCCTGCTGCCTGGCGCTACTGCCTCCTGCCTTTACGGATTGATCACGCCATTCAAACGATCCGCCCAGTCCTGGTCCAGGTTCTGCAGGATGTTGTATTGCTCCACCGCAGCGTCTCGATTCTTCATCACCATGTATGTTCGGCCGAGATTGTAATAGGCCTTTCCAAAGTCCGGCTTCAAACGTATCGCCTGCTTAAATGCTTCAACTGCATCCGAGGTCAAACCCATTTCGAAATAGGCCTCGCCCATGTTGTTAGGCGCGTTTGCGTCTCCCGGTTTCAACGAAGTTAGTTGTTTAAATGTCTCGATGGCCTCCGGGTATTTCTTTGATCGCAGGTATCGCGACCCGAGTCGCTCGTACGCACTTAAGTAGTCAGGCTTGAGCTTAATCGCCTGTTTGTAA
Organism: Blastocatellia bacterium; assembly: GCA_963786645.1. Taxonomy (GTDB): domain Bacteria; phylum Acidobacteriota; class Blastocatellia; order Pyrinomonadales; family Pyrinomonadaceae; genus PSRF01. The sequence goes on along the minus strand of CAWAZW010000006.1, from coordinate 91,708 downwards.
GCCTGGATCTCCTCGTCCGTGCGCCCCCAGTCCCGGTAAACCAAACCGAGCGCGTAATGCGCATCGGCGGCATTGTACGGATCGAGCCGGATGGCGTTGCGGTAGTTTTCGGCGGCTTCGCGATACTGCTTTAGATAGTAGTGCGCCAGTCCGAGATTGAAGTACGACTCAGCCGAGGGCCGTCAGGTTTACAGCTTTTCGTGATGCTTCGATGGCTTCGCCGTGCCGGCCCAGTTTCTCCCGGCAAAATCCTGTCTGGGCCCACGCTTCAGCATAGTTGCTGTCCGAGTCGACGGCCTTTTCAAAGTATGGCAAAGCCTTTTCGCAGTCGTCCTTCGAAAGAAAACTAAGCCCGTCTCGGAAATATTGGACCGCCTTTGCTCTTTTGTTTCTGCCGCTTGCCGCAACCAGATCAGATAGCAACACAAGCGTTCCATCCTGCAGTTGTGAAATCCGCTCCGACGGTATCGCGAAGTTCACGCTTTGCCCGCCGGTGACCTGCAAAGTGGCGACGCCGATAACCTGGCCCAACATGTTGACGACCGGACTTCCGCTCGATCCGGGCGAGATAGGAGCAGTGATTTGAATGATGCGTCCGAAGGTCGGAATGTCGCGGACCGCGGAGACGATGCCGTTGCTTACGCTGCCTTCAAGTCCCAGCGGATTACCGATAACAACGACGCTTTCGCCTTCCTGTGGAGAAGTGCGATCGAGCGAGAGTGGTCGAACCTGACCGGCAGGCGCGTCCACCTTCAGCAGCGCTAAATCGCCTTCAGCATCGATAGCAATCACGCCTTTGACCGGATAAACAGCGCCGTTGAAGGAATGAATTTCAGCTTTATAGGCGTTTTCGATTACGTGACGGTTGGTGACGACGCGGTCCGGACCTATGAAGAAACCACTGCCCCGCGAAAGCTTTTCGCCGCGCGCGTCAAACGTCTCGATGGCGACTGCGGAAGGCTTAATGCGTCGAACCAGTTCGGGTAATTCGTCCTGAGCGACGACTCCAGTTGCAGTGGCAATGAGGAGGGCGAGTGTTAGCAGAACAGATTTCATTTTAGTACTGGGAATCTATAGCCCCGCGAGTGCCAACCCTTGAACTCGCGAAACTACGTCATTCAGTTTCACGTCTTCGCTCTGTTTAGTTCGGCGTTCGAAAAGTTCAACCACACCATCGGAAACTTTCTTGCCGACGGTAATGCGATAGGGAATGCCAATCAAGTCTGCGTCTTTAAACTTCACGCCTGCGCGATCCTCCCGATCGTCGAGCAGGACGTCCAGCCCGGCTCGTTGCAAATCCTTATAAAGCTTTTCGCCGGTTTCGCGGAGTGATTCATCTTTCATGTTCGTGATGGTCACAATCACGTCGAAAGGCGCGAGCGTCTTGGGCCAGATGATTCCATCAGCGTCATGGTTCTGCTCAATGGCGGCAGTAATGATCCGTTCGACTCCGATGCCATAGCTGCCCATGATAATCGGTACTTCTTTCCCCTCCTGGGTTAGCACGCGGGCACCCATCGATTCCGAGTATTTCGTTCCCAACTTGAAGATGTGACCAATTTCCATAGCCTTGTAAACTTCCAGAGTCCCCGACTCGCAACGCGGACAATGTTCACCTGATACGACGCTTCGCAGATCAGCCCAGCGATCGGGCGTAATATCACGTTCGATATCAACACCGCGCAAATGGTGGTCGTCCTTGTTAGCGCCGGTGGTCATGCCGCGCCGCCCTTTAAGTGCGCTATCGCTTATCACAATGAGGTCGAAGTTTGCTTCTTTGGCTTTCGCGCGCGCTCCGACCCCGCCAAGACTTCCAGCGCCCGCGCCCATCAATTCGCGTATCTCGTCCGGCTGTGCAGTTCGCACGGCCGTTGCTGCCAGACTATCGGCCAGTTTCGTCTCGTGCAGTTGATGATCGCCGCGCAGTAATGCCAGCACCGGCTGCGGCTCGTTGTTAATAATGGCCACGTAAACCAGGGACTTGATTTGTCGATCAGCAGCAGCGCCACCGGGAAACGTGATCAGGTCTTCAATCGTGCGCACGCCGGGAGTGGGGAATTCCTCCGGTGCGTCACCCTTTGCGTCGTCATGAATCGTCATCAACACGCGACGTCGCTTTTTCCAGGTTGGCGGCATAGCCGCAGTTTGAGCAACTTGCGATCAAATCTTCGCCGGCATCAGTCCGAGCAACAAACTCGTTTGATTGCGAGCCGCCCATCGAACCCGATGAGGCCTCGACGATCGAAAACTCAATTCCGCATCGTGAAAAGATCCGTTTATATGCTTCCCGTTGATCCGTGAACGATTTGTCCAATCCCGCCTGATCAATGTCGAATGAGTACGCATCTTTCATGATGAAAGTACGCAGGCGCATAAAGCCTGACTTCGGTCGCAGCTCGTCGCGAAACTTGATCTGAATCTGGTACCAAACCTGCGGCAGTTGCTTGTAGGAACGAAGTTCATTGCGCGCGATCGTCGTGAACACTTCCTCGTGAGTCATGCCCAGACACATCTCGCCGTTCTTCCGATCTTTCAATCGAAACATGTCGTCGCCGATAGCGTCCCACCTACCTGACTCCTTCCAAATCTCGGCTGGGTGCAGCGCCGGCAGGTAAAACTCCTGTCCGCCAATGCGGTTCATCTCTTCGCGCAAAATCTCCATGATCTTAAGTGCGATCCGCTGGGCCAGCGGCAGGTAGGAATAGATTCCGGCGCCGAGTTGTCGAATCAAACCGGCCCGCAACAAAAGTTTATGAGATATGACTTCAGCGTCGGCAGGATCTTCGCGAAGTGTCGGGATGAAATACTGTGACCAGCGCATTGTAGTTGATTGAACCAGGCAATTTTGAAGTTAAAAACAGGACGTGACCATTCTCCCTTAGCAAAACGCCGAACGCAAAGGCACGGCTGTACTACAGGGTTGTGGCCAACCACGGCTCGGGCGTATCGAGCAACTCTTGCACTCTGGTTACGTATCGTCCCCACATGCAGGCCATCCATCAAGGCGTGATGGACCTCGACGGAGAAGGGAAGGAGCGTCTTACCGTGCTCTTCAAAGAATTTGCCGAACGCGATTTTGGGAATGGACTCCTCGCGCCCCAGGTTCCGCGCGTGTGCAAAGCTCGTAAACGATAACCACGGCAGGACTGTGAAATGGATCCGGTTTTCGCTCGGATCGGGATTCAACGGTTTGTTGTCACGTCCGCGCTTGATCTACCGACTGTTGCGCTGCGCCAATAAACTTATGAAAATCTTGTTGATAATCGAAGTATGCGAAGTTAAAGCTTTCATTGGGCTGAAGCACGATTGTGCCGCCATGAACGTCCTCGTAAACGATTACCTTCCCGTCTTTTAAACGATACTTGAAGGGTTCGATTTCATTGGCCGCACGCAATGCGACGTAATGAAGCGTCAGGGAGATACTTACCGATGGCGCGGCGCGAAGGTGGGCCAGCAGATCAGTAATGTCCAGTCTTGTGCAGATGTTGAAATAGGGATTGTCGTAGCTGCGAAAAAATTCAAACAGATCGCGACGCGCCCAGTTTGTTACGTCGAGATATCTAGGCATGCAGCGGATTGTATCTTCCAGCTTTCCCTTCACGAAGATGCGCAAAGTGAGTGTAGATTCGGACCGCTTGAATAAGTGTCCCCAATACGGTTGAAATCCTTCCGCGTTGCGACAGCAGGTATCGTGATGTACCATCGGCCTCTGCCTTAAGTACTTTTTCGCCGGAGATTCGCAAATGAAAATCGCGCTCGCGAGCGATCATGCGGGCTTTACCGAAAAGGAGAAGCTCAAGCCATTACTACGCGATTTGGGTCTGGAAGTGGAAGACCTCGGGACCTTGTCGGAAGATTCAGTCGACTACCCGGACTACGCGCGTAAGGTCGCCGAGCAAGTAGCCGGCGGTGTAGTGGATCAGGGACTTCTGGTTTGTGGTTCCGGCACGGGTATGGCTATTACGGCAAACAAGGTTCCGGGCGTGCGAGCCGCGGTGGCATGGTCGGAAGAAACTGCGCGTCTTGCGCGTCAACATAACGACGCAAACGTTTTGGCGATCGGCGCGCGCACCACGCCGCCGGAACAGATTCCGTCTATTGTTAAGGCATGGTTTAGTGCGGACTTTGAAGGCGGCCGCCACGCGGACCGCGTAAAGAAAATCGAAGGATGAAGGTTAACGAGATGAATGATCCGCGTAACGCACCGCTCTCCGAAGTTGATCCGATCGTCGCCGAAGCTATCGATAACGAAGTTGGCCGGCAGGCGAATGGTCTTGAGTTGATAGCCAGCGAAAACTTCGTCAGCGAGGCGGTATTGGAAGCTGCCGGCTCAGTGTTCACTAATAAATACGCTGAAGGTTATCCGAAGAAACGATACTACGGCGGCTGCGAATGGACCGACGTTGTCGAGCAAACCGCTATTGACCGTGCGAAGCAAATCTTTGGCGCGGATCACGCCAACGTTCAGCCGCATAGCGGCGCGCAGGCAAACATGACGGTTTACTTAGCAGCCATTCAGTATGGCGATCAGATTCTGGGAATGAATCTTTCGCACGGCGGCCACCTAACGCACGGCCATCCGATGAACTTTTCGGGTATCAGTTACAAAGTTGCGGATTACGGCGTCTCGCGAGAAACCGAGCAGATCGATTACGACCAGCTGCAGCGCATAGCTGAAGAGCATAAACCCAAACTCCTTGTATGCGGAGCTTCAGCGTATCCGCGCATTATCGATTTCAAACGCATTGGCGAGATCGCGAAGGGCGTAGGCGCTCGCATGTTTGCAGACATCGCGCACATTGCCGGGCCAGTCGCTGCTGATTTGCATCCCTCTCCGGTTCCTCACGCTGATTATGTGACGACGACAACCCACAAGACGCTGCGTGGTCCTCGCGGTGGATTAATACTCTGCAAAGAGGAGCACGCGAAGGAAATTGATCGGAAGCTGTTTCCCGGAGTACAAGGTGGGCCTTTGGTCCACATCATCGCGGCAAAGGCGGTCGCTTTTGGTGAGGCACTCCGCGATGATTTCAAGGAATACCAGCGACAGACTTTAGCGAATGCAAAGGCTCTGGCTGCTGAGCTACAGGAGCAGGGACTACGTTTGGTTTCCGGCGGAACCGACAATCATCTTATGCTGGTTGACGTTTGGATGGACGGCAAGGGAACTACCGGCAAAGAAGCAGAGAAAGCGCTGGAAGCTGCGCACATTACCGTTAACAAGAACACGATTCCGTTTGATCAAAACAAACCGTTCGTCGCATCGGGATTACGCATAGGTACGCCTGCTGTCACGACTCGCGGAATGCGAGAAAACGAGATGCGGGAAATTGGGCGTTTGATAGCGGAAATTCTTCATGCACCGGAATCCGAAGAAGTACGCACCAAAGTGCAGCGCGGGGTGGCTGAGCTGGCCGCACGGTTCCCTCTGTACGCGAAACGAATGAAGCGCCAACCGGAAGCAATGGGCGCGGATTAAATCACGAGAACACAGAGCAACGCGGCCTATGTTTCTCTTTCGTCCCGTCTATAGCCAAACGATGCTTATGAAACCTCGGCGCTGTAGAGGCGCGATGTCCACGTGAATGATTCCGTTTCGTTCGACGTTCCGCTCCTGACGGAGCGAAGAAGGTCGAAGTTTTGGTTCGGGCGCTATAAACATGTCGCTCCTACGGAGCGAAGTTCTTTTCAAAGTTGCACTTGAAACTTCAATCCACCCAATCCGATTAGCAAGGCCTAATAATGAGAATAGCGAGCGCACTAATTATGACTTTATCTTTGACGGCGCATCCCGTCTTGCTGGCGCACGAAAGCTCTGCGGCCGAAATGGCGGCGGACATCCACGTCCAATCAAATGAATTAAAGGGTTCGATGGACAAGTTGGAAACGGAACTCGTTGCGAAGTTTGGCGAAGTGCAGCGGCCGCGGTTACGTCGGGGGATGTCGCAGGTTGCGAGTTTCTGGCGTGCCGAAGACGGTGACGCAGCCGCGTTCGAACAATTTGTGCGAACGCACTTTGCGGGCGACCAAGCGACGCTCGACACGATGTTCACCCGGTTGCAAAACAATCTTGAGCAACTCAACGGGCACATGGCCGAGATCGGCCGCGAGTTTCGCCAGCAGTCTGAGCTCGATCTAGGACCAACGTCTAGGCTTCGACGATCTGTTTGCAGCTTACGACCCGGCTGCTCACGTGACTGACGACTTCTTCAAAAACAAACTGGCGTTTGTCGTCCTCCTGAATTTCCCGCTCACGACGCTTGAACAAAAATTGACAGAGGGCGATAAATGGTCGCGTCGTCAGTGGGCTGAAACTCGCCTGGCCCAACGATTCTCCAAGCGCGTGCCGGCGGAAGTTAATTTGGAATTGGGCCGGGCGTATGCGGACACCTCGAAATACATTGCTGAATACAACATTTGGATGCATCACCTGGTTGACGAAAAAGGCAACCGGCTTTTTCCAGCTAAGCTCCGCTTACTGTCACATTGGAACCTACGTGACGAGATCAAGGCCGATTACAGCGACTCAAAAGACGGCCTGGCGAAGCAGCGCATGATCCAGCAAGTCATGGACAGGATCGTCACGCAAACTATTCCGGCCGTAGTCGTCAACAATCCAAACTACGATTGGAACCCTTATACGAACGAAGTAAAACCGACCACCGTTAAGGATTTCGACGAACCGGTCGCTGCGGCTGTGGCGGGAGCTGCAGCACTCAATGCTCCAGAGCCAAACACGAGATACGCGAAGTTGCTGGTTGCGTTTCAGGCGTCGCGGAAAGTTGATCCTTACTCGCCGACCGCTCCCACACATATTGCTGCGCAGTTTCGATGAAGGTCGTGAAATTCCTGAGGCTCGAATCAAGGCAATCCTGGAACAGTTGCTGTCATCGCCACTCGTTCCCCAGGTAGCAAAACTGATCGAAGCGCGTTTGGGACGACCGCTCGAACCTTTTGATATCTGGTACAACGGCTTTCGTCCTCGCGGCGCCTACACGGAAGCGCAGCTTGACGAGATCGTCGCTAAAAAATATCCGACAGCCGAGGCGTACAAAAAGGATATGCCGAATCTGTTGGTCAAACTCGGGTTCTCAAAAGAGCGAGCTGAGTATCTGGCCAACAACATTGTGGTTGATCCCGCGCGCGGTTCCGGACATGCATTAGGCGCCAGCATGCGTTCTGCCAAAACCCACTTGCGCACGCGCGTTGAAAAAGGCGGCATGAACTACAAAGGCTTTAACATCGCCGTTCATGAGATGGGCCATAACGTTGAACAAACGCTATCGCTGAACGACATCGACCATACATTACTCGAAGGCGTGCCCAATACCGCGTTTACCGAGGCGCTCGCGTTCGTTTTCCAGGGCCGCGATCTGGAGTTGTTGGGCTTGGAGAAGCCAGACGCCCAAACCCACGCTCTAAAGACGCTCAACGATTTCTGGGCGACCTATGAGATTGCGGGCGTCGGCCTGGTTGATATGGCTGTTTGGCATTGGATGTACGAGAACCCGAACGCGACGGCGGCTCAGCTCAAGGACGCGACGGTGAAGATCTCGCGGGACGTTTGGAATAAATACTACGCGCCGGTTTTCGGAAAGCGTGACGTGGTTCTGTTGGGCGTTTACTCTCATATGATCGACTCGTTTCTTTATCTTCCCGACTATCCAATCGGCCACATGATTGCTTTTCAGATTGAAGAGCAAATGGAGAAGGCGGGCAACATTGGGCCGGAGTTTGAACGCATGGCGACCGTTGGTAATGTCACTCCCGACTTGTGGATGAAAAAAGCAACAGGCGCGCCCGTGGGTTCTGAATCACTGCTCGCCGCCACACGTAAGGCATTGACTGACTTGTCCGGCTCGAAGGACTAACCATTCCTAGTTCTGCAACTCAGCATCGTTTCAAAGTATGGAAGAAATTTTTGGCCCTCAGGGTCTGATATCCCAGGCGCATCCCGATTACGAATACCGGCCCGGCCAGGTTGAAATGGCGCGGGCGGTCATGCGCGCGTTTGAAGAGCGTCGACATCTGATTGTTGAAGCTGGAACCGGGACAGGGAAGACGCTCGCGTATCTAGTGCCCGCAGTTGCCGCTGCATTGGGCGGGCGCGGCCGTGTGATCATTTCGACTGGTACAAAGAACCTCCAGGAACAGTTGATGGAGAAGGACATTCCCTTCCTCCAGAGTGTACTGCCTAAGAGTTTCAAAGCGGCGTACATGAAGGGACGTAACAACTACGTCTGTCTCCACCGGCTGGGACGTGCAGAGGGTTCGCCGGTTCTGGATGGCCTTGATGAGGTGGATTACTTCGATGAAGTTTCCCATTGGGCCAAATCAAGTTTCGCGGGGGATCGCGCGGAGTTGTCCAACCTTCCGGAATCGCTTTCGTTCTGGCGCCACATCGACGCGCGCGCGGAAACATGCCTTGGTCAGAAGTGTGTCGACTACGAGCCCTGTTTTATTACGCGCATGCGAGGACGTGCGCTGGAGGCCGAGATAGTAGTAGTCAACCATCATCTGTTTTTCGCGGATTTGGCTCTACGAAACAACTTGTACGGGAGTGTGCTGCCCGACTATTCCGCCGTGATCCTGGATGAAGCACACCTCATCGAAGACGTCGCGTCAGAATATTTTGGAGCGCAGGTATCTAACTATCAGATTGACGATTTGATTCGTGACGTTGGAGCGGTGCCGTATGAAGACGCCGAAGCCGACCGCGAGATAACCAAAACTTCGTCACGCGTAATGCGTTTCGCAGACAACTTCTTTATGGGTTTCCGGGACGGGCGTGCTGAAGAAGGCCGCTATCCGATTATTCCGGGAACGTTCGCTCGAAGAAACGGACACGGCGAGCTGGAATCAACGCCGCTTGGCGATTTGTATGTTTCGCTCGATGGCGCGTTGACCAGACTGGAAACGACGCTTGATGCACTGAAAGAAAAACCAGCTGAAGTAGACAACCTCGTTCGGCGCATCAGACAAACGCGATCGGATCTACAGTTCATCGTAACGGGAGAGAATAAAAAGTTCGTTTACTGGTTGGAGCGCCGCGGTCGAGGAATTTTTGTTCGCGCATCGCCCATCGACGTCTCAGGCATATTGGAAGACAAACTGTTCGACAAAATTGATACCGTGGTACTTACTTCGGCGACACTTTCAAGCGCCGGTAACTTCTCATTCATTCGCGAACGGCTGGGATTGGACACGGCGGACGACCTCATCGCACAGTCGACCTTCGATTTTCGGACGCAAGCCGTTTTGTACCTCCCGCCAAAGATGCCGGATCCTGAGATCGACGGAGTGGGCCCGCGCGGCGGCAGCCGAGGTCGTAAAAATTGTTAATGCAACCGAAGGACGCGCTTTCGTCTTGTCGACCAGTCTATCGGGCATGCAGGCTTTGTATGACCTGGCGATGCCGGAGATTGAGTATCCGTGCCTGCTTCAAGGCAGTGCTTCAAAAGGGCGGCTACTCGAGAGATTCAGGCAAACTCCGCATGCAGTTCTATTTGCTACGTCGAGTTTCTGGCAGGGAGTTGATGTGCGCGGTGACCAGTTGTCGTGTGTGATTATTGATAAGCTACCGTTTGCGGTTCCTACAGATCCAATTGTGGCCGCGCGTCAGCGATACATTGAAGACGAAGGCGGTTCCAGCTTTTTCGAATACAGTGTGCCGCAGGCCATAATTAGCTTGAAGCAAGGCCTTGGCCGTCTAATTCGCAGCACTACTGATCGTGGCGTGTTGGCGGTTCTCGATCCGCGTTTGAAAACGAAGAGTTACGGCAGATTGTTTTTAAACAGCCTGCCACCTTGTCGCGTGACATCCAGCATAGAAGAGCTCGCCCTGGTGTTTGATTTAAACGATAAAGAGGGAACTGTGAGTTCGAAAGCTGGCGTCGCTTAACACTGGCTTGCGACGCACGACGGCACACTCTAGACTCTGCACTCGCTTATGCCCGGACAATTTGAAGTAATGATTGAGCGCAACTTCTCGAGTGCGCACCAACTGCGTGGCTATAAAGGGAAGTGTGAAAACCTGCACGGCCACAATTACAGAATTGAAATCTATGCTCGTGGAAACGAGTTGGACAACATCGGGTTGTTGGTGGATTTCGTTGAGTTGAAGGCTGCCGCTGACGAGGTGGTCCAGTATCTCGACCATCGCAACATCAATGAGCTCGAACCGTTTATTGAGTTACAGCCTTCGGCGGAAAACCTCGCCAAGTACATTCTGGAGCGGGTGGCGTCGAGAATAGGCGACGAGCGTGTGCAGATTTATAAAGTGCGCTGTTTTGAAACGCCGACCAGCGTGGCGACTTATCAGGTTACTTAGCCAAGGGCAAAGGGTGTTCTGCTCTCTACGCTTCTTCAGCAGCTATCGAAACATTTGAACTGAACACAGGCGCCGGTTCCTCTACTCGATGTGCTGCAGTCTTCTGCGCCGCTTTGCTCATGTAAGGCTTCTCGCAGAATCTATAAAACAACCATGCAAATCCGACGGTGGCGGGCGTGATAATCAGCAGCGTGTTGAGTATCGGTGGCAAGCTCGTCACCGAAAAACGCCAGGCTTGCATGATCACTAACTCGTGAGTCAGATATAACGAATAGGAAAATACGCCGATCGTTGCAGCCACTGTAACCAGGCGTGGTTGTCGAAACCGTTCGACCCAGGTCCGTTCCGCGTTAACCATGCGGTTCACGACGATAAAGAATCCAAACCCCCAAAGCGGATGCATCAACATCCACGACAGGTCATGTAAAAGTGTGTCCTTCTGTGTGTAAGGCAAGGCAATGGAAATTGCAGACGCCGCGACAATTGCTACTCCACTCAGCCACATGTTGCGGCACCACTTTGGTAGTTGCACCAGTCCGACGGCGGCCTCCACAGCTAACGCACCGAGTGCCCAGGTAAACCAATGCGAAGCCGCCGCCTCCGGAACTGGGAGGCCGTAGCCGCTCGCAAGCCAAACGAAGTGGCTTAAGAAATACCAGCCGACGCGCGTCAACCCGCAAATCAATAACGTTGGTCCCCAGCCCCACCGCGTCCGCAAATAAAGAAGCAGAAAGTAGGCAAGGTAGAGTTGTTCTTCGATTGCAAGTGTCCAGAAAACCCCATTGATGCTGTAGCAGGTGTGTGGATCCAGGTTGTGAAGCATCAGGAGGTGCATCACCACGTCGTAAACGAAGAAGTGCGTAACGTCGATACCGACGCTAAGGGCGGCCATCAGCAGAAACAGAAAAATTGCGATCAGGTACGGAGGATAGAGACGTCGAATGCGTCGCTTCCAAAACGAGGTAAAACGGATCGGTTGCGGGTTGTTGGTTGCCATTGATTTGGCCCACTGCAGGTGGATGCAGAAACCGGAAATTACGAAGAAGAGAAAAACGCCGATGTAACCGAGGGAGCTTAGGAACACAACTCCTTTGACGGGCCACTGAAACAGGTTTCCGGGAACGGCGTTTTGAGTCTGCAGTACTGCGTGATAGAGGACGACGCCTAGCGCAGCAATGCCCCTCAAAGCATCGATGCTCTGCAGTCGGCCATTAATTAAGGTCGGAGTCTTGGCTGAACTCATTCAGGGGGGATTACGTGTAACTAAGCGGACACCAGCGATGCCACGTCAATGTTGTACTTCCGTATCTTACTGTAAAGTCGTGGCCGATATATACCGAGCAAGTTCGCAGCCGCTTGCTTGTTGCCGCCGGTCCGCTGCAATGTCTTTTCGATCACCAGGCGCTCGATATCCTCCAACGTCATGTTGGGTGGCACATCCCAACCACTGCCGGCTTGCGTTCCTTCCGGCAGGGATCCGTTATCGAACGGCAAATCAACTGGTTCGATGCGCGCGCCTTTAGCCAACAATACAGCGCGTTCGATTACGTTCTGAAGCTCTCGCACATTCCCCGGCCAGGTATGGCCAAACAGTCGTTGATACGCAGCCTGGGAGACCCCGGCAATCGCTCGTTCATACTTTTGGGCATACATATGAAGGAAATGTTCCGTCAGCAATTGAATGTCTTCGCTGCGCTCGCGCAGAGGCGGCACGTGGATGGTTATCGTCGAAATTCTGTAAAACAAATCGTCGCGCAGCAAGCCGTCGCGAATCGCATCGGCTGGCGGACGGTTAGTCGACGATATCAGCCGGAAGTCGACCGCATAAGTCTTTTCTGAACCGATCTTCCGGTAACTACGCTCCTGCAATACTCGTAACAGTTTTGGTTGTAGTTCAACGGGCATTTCGGCGATTTCGTCAAGCATTAACGAGCCACCGGCCGCATGTTGGACCAACCCTTCCTTGTCAGCGTGAGCTCCTGTGAAAGCGCCTTTGGTGTGTCCGAACAATTCCGACTCAATCAACTCCTTAGGCAGCGCTGCGCAGTTCACTTTGATAAAAGGTTTCTTGGAGCGAAGTGATTGATAGTGAATTGCGTTCGCGATCAGCTCCTTGCCTGTTCCGGATTCGCCGACAATTAATACATTGGCATCGGACTTGGCGACAGACTCGATCGTTTCGTAAATGGTCTGCATCGACTTGGCGCCGCCAATAATATTGAAATACTCAGATCGAGTTGAAAGTTGACGTCGAAGATTGGCGTTTTCTGTCAGCAGTTCACGATGCTTCAGCGCGTTCTGAACTCGAAGCTCGAGTTCTTCAAAGTTCAAAGGTTTGTCAACGAAATCGAACGCACCGGCTTTGGTAGCTTCAACCGCTCGCGTTGTCGATCCGTGGGCTGACACTACAATAACTTCCGTGTTTGGCCGCGCGTCTTTGATGTGGCGCATCACTTCCAGCCCATCGATGTCAGGAAGCTGAAGATCACAAATCGCCAGGTGGTGGCCGCCTTGATCAAAGAGCTCAATTGCTTTCCCGCCGGTGAAGGCGGTGTCCACTGTATAACCCTCTTCCTGCAAGTTTAGCTTTAACGAATCGGCCGTCTGTTCATCGTCATCGACCACCAGAATTCGAATATCAGAATTCGCCACTTTTTCTCCTCCCTCAGAGCTCGCTATGTTGAGATTATTTTAATCGCTTATGAATTATGAAGATGTTAACGGCAGACGCACGCGCAGCTTGCCATCGTGCTTGTCTGCTGACCCACCATGGGCTTCCACTACTCTGGCGGCAATCGACATCCTAATTCCGTCGCTGCCCACGAACGAATGAAAAGGATCGTGCTCAAAAGATTCAAAACCCTTCCATTCAATTACCCCCTCTGGCTTCGCTCCCGTCGCGGTCCGACTTAAGACGATGTTCAGAGACTGATCAGGACGTTTACCCCCCAACAACTTCATAGCGCCTGTAGAAATAGACTTCAGCGCTTCACTTAGTTTCGCTGAATCAAAGTCACCAAGCAGCGACTCGGCATGCCTGTCAACTACGATAGGGCCGGTCAACGCTCCAGTCATACGCGGACCCTGATTAAGGCTAGCGGTTACGGTCTCCATTAGCTTTTGCAAGTCGATACCGGGCTGCTTGTTCAGTTCTACGGGTTGACCAAATTCGACGATCATCGACAAATCGGCAGCAGTCCGGTCCAGACCCATGATCAGTTTGTTGATAGTTTCGACCTCATCCGCAGGCCGTTCACTTCGCTCTGAACGCTTGCGCAGAAACGTGGCATACAGTTTGAGACCATTTAACTGATTCTTGAGATCATGAACAATCTGTACCGAGGCCCGGCCCAGAGCCTGCAGCGAGGAGTTATCCCTGCTTTCCGTCATTAATGGCTTCATCTGTAATCGGAACCTTCCGCTGACTTTCATCCACCAGCCTGTGGGGGGAGGGCGCACGCCGGGCAGTGTACTGATTAAACTCGGACAGGGGGAGTTCGAAATGTCGTATTTCGGTGCGCGATCTTAGCAAAAAAGGCCGCCGTATTCTAGTGATACAGAAACCCATTGCCACGGAGGTGGCTAGTTTGAGTCTAATCAATCAAGCCAGACGTAAATCCGTAACCGACCAGATGGTCGACGAGCGGAATCTGCCGAAAATATTATTGGTTGAAGATACCGAGGATAATCGGCAGATGATGAGGAAACTGCTTGAGATGAGCGGGTACCGGGTGGTCGAAGCTACAAACGGGGAGGAAGCAGTCAAGGTCACCAGAGAAGAACAGCCAGTACTGATTCTGATGGATCTCAGTTTGCCGATCATTGACGGTCTGGCTGCGACCAGGCTTATCCGCAATCTGCCGGACGGAGCTCAGTTACCCATCATTGCCGTCTCGGCCCACGACACCGCGGATTTCCATGCCGACGCTTTAGCTGCGGGATGCAACGCCTACATCACCAAACCAATTGATTACCCAGAGCTCGAAGAGCTTGTGGAGCGACTAATGTCAGAGTCCAAGAGTCAATCGAAATAATTCGGAAACCTTTAGCGTTGTTAGTAGTCTAACGTTTGGTGCCCGGCAGAGTTTACGTTGCAAACTGCTTTGGGCGGCACTAGAATTCCGTTCACCAATTGATGGCCTTCTCAGAACCACAAACTTCCGAACCAGACGGCTCGCGACGAAAGATAATAATCATCGTTGCCGTCGTCGCGGCAATCATCCTTGCGGCGCTCTTCTATTTCCTGATGAGAGCGAGTACAAGTCGGCCACCTGATCCACTTCTGCAAGGTGCCATCCGTTCCGGCTCCAATGAATGGACACTATATGCTTCGAAGATTCATCTGGACGCGCCCGAAGCTACCGAAGCTAAGCGTGCGCTCGGTGACATCGTAATGGACCTTCAAACGAACGTACGCAATTTCACGGGACGCACCCTCACTGGCCTTGAAATAAAGGGATCTGTTGTTAATCGACAGGGACAGCCAGTCAGGGAACGCACGGTCGTTGTCATCCCAACTCAGCAACAGCCGGAGCTCGAACCCAATCGTACGATGTTTGTTGTGATCAGTATTGTAGGAATGACGGATGCGGATGAGCGCGCCAACATCAAGATGGAAGTGACGGGATTTAAAATCAAATGAGCTGAGGCCAGGACTTTTAGTTCAGAAATAATTCTTCCAGAGATTGCTTCAGAGGCTGCACGGACACGAGCTTCCCACCTGCTTTTCTAAGAGCCGCGATAACAACATCAATATCCTTTTCGTCCGGTACTTCAATTCGCAAGCCGGCAGGTGAAGGCGTTAGATGGAAGTTATTACCCTGTGGCAGGAATGGCTTTAATGCGGTCTCGGTCGTGCCTGAGACGACGATTTCAACGACCGAAACTTGTTGCTGCAAATCGGAGAGTTCGCCTAGGTGTGCCAACTTACCAGCTTTCAAGATCGCCACGCGATCACAGAGCACCTCGATATCCGAAAGGATATGAGAGCACATGAAGACCGTCTTGCCTTCCTGACGTAACGCCGAAATTAAGTCACGAACTTCCCGCCGCCCGATAGGATCGAGCCCACTCATAGGCTCGTCCAGAAAAACCACTTCGGGGTCGTTGATTATCGCTTGCGCTAAACCCACACGCTGCAGCATGCCCTTGGAAAACTTCCGTAGCTGTGTATTCCATTTGCTTTCATCCAGCCGGACGCGTGTTAGTAGCTGCTTTGCCCTTGTAGTCCGTTCATCTTGTGAAAATCCAAAGATTTGACCGCAGAAGGTTAAAAACTCAAGGGCAGTAAGGTAGTCGTAAAAGTAGGGATTCTCCGGTAAATAACCGATGCGCCTGTGCATGGAAACGTCCGCAATATCGTGATCGAGAATGCGGGCAGTTCCCGTCGTTGGAAAGATCAACGTCATCAGGAGTTTCAATGTCGTCGTCTTTCCCGCGCCGTTAGCACCGAGGAATCCAAAGATTTCGCCTTGGTTAACCGTCAACGAGAGTCCGTCAAGCGCGCGTACCTTCCGCTTGCGCCAGAATCCGACTTCGTAATCCTTGGTTAAGTTTTCTATCTCAACAACGGGCGACATTTGTGAATCGAACTCTCTTATTTATAAGGCACGTCCGACCGTGGATCCAGATCCACGTCGCACTTCTCGGTCAGCAGTACGTAAGGCGTGCCGGCCGGGTCCAATGGGGTGCCGTCGTTTGCGACAGACAGCCGCGCGGCGCGCAGCAACGGTTCGACATCACGCCAAGATGCGGGACATCTGCGGAATTCGAACCTGGTAAACCGCAAGCACCCTGCGAATTACATCGCGTTGATCCATCGAATCAAGTTGTAGTAGACGCAGGTACGCAGTCTCTTTAACCTGACTATCCCCTGCCTGTTCGTACATTCGAGTGTAGATTTCACGCGCAACGTCGCGGCTTCCGCCCTCCGCTGCCATGCGTGCTTTCATTGATTCCATCCACGGAGGTGCACCGGGAATTGTCGCACCCTGCGCGTAAGCTTCACCCGCCGCCTTGAAATCTCCCCGTTGCCAATAGATGTAACCAAGGTGCTGATAAAGCCGCCATTCAGTCGGATTGGCGGCAATGCCTTTTTTAGTAATTCTGATTGCTTCTTCTTCGTCAATCGCGGGCAACACTACCGCCGCGTATTGGTAAGGCTCCATGAACTCCGGATCGAGCGTGGTGGCGACATCCAGTAGCGGCGCGAGTAGCTTGTAAATCAAGCTGGGCCAGGTTATCCAATTGAACGTGTTCCGGTGCGTCTAGAACCTTCCTCCCCACGTATTGAAGTGCTCGCATCCAGTACCAATCAGCTACCAACCCGTTAAATCCCAGACTCATGCGACGGACGGTATTGCCTGTGAGATATAAAGTCTCTTGTTGGATCTTACTGTCGATTATCGGCCGCCGTTGGTCGAGCCAACGCGCCATTAGTACCATCGCCACGAGGCCGATTACTATTGCTGCGCTCAAAATCAAAGTCTGGCGATGTTGGCTTCTTGATATCAACTGATTTCCTGACGCTTACTTAAAATTGCGGCGACGAAATATAAGTATCGTCGCAGCAAGAATCACTGAAACGTACAACAGCGCGTACATAATCGAACCCGCAAGATACGGCACTCCCGGAACATGTCCGTGCGCGGCTGGAGTAACGAAACTATAGTTGGACAAATTAGGCAGGAGGTAATAGACGCCGGTGAAAAAAATGCGCGCGGCTGTACTGCCGAGCGAAGTAGCCAGTCCCTTCAAATCAGAGCTGAAGTGCCCAATTATGAAAACGAAGAATGTAAGTAGCGCAGAAAGCGCGGGAGACGAAAAGGACGAGAAGAGCAACGACACAGCCGTCAGAATCATCAGTTCGCAATAGATCAGTAAAATAGCTGGCCAAATACTCAACACCAGCGAATCCAACCCGCGGCTGACATAAAGCAAGCGCCAGCGATATTCCGGCACCCATTAGTACGACGTTGACGAGAAGCGTTAAACAAAGTCCCAGGTATTTACCGACGATAAACTCACCGCGACCCACCGGCTTGGAAAATATTGCGTAGACCGTTCGCCGCTCGATTTCCTTGTACACCAAACCAATGCCAACGAAGATCGCGATGAAAACGCCAAAAAGCAACATCGCGCTCAGTCCGAGATCTACGATTATTTTTCTTTCCTGCCCACCTGAGAGTTCGCCTATGAAAATAGCAGCGGCGGTGAGCAACAGCACGAAGAGAACCAGATTATAGAGGACTCGATCACGCACGGCTTCGCGGAAGGCGTTGCCGGCGATGGCCAGTATGCGACCCAGCATATGTAGTGAATATACAACGCGCAGCGAGAGGTGTCAGTAATGATAAACAAAAAGCGAAGCTCGAAATCAATTCAAGCTTCGCAGTATTACCGTTTTAAAATTATCTAATTGCCTATGGCAGGTGCACCTTTCACAGCGGCCTCATTCGCGTAAGGTGTTAACGCCACCGTATCACCGTGCAGAACGCCGTCTTCAGCAATGCCGAATCGGCGAGTACCCGTTTTCCCTGCTCCGCCAGTGATAATGGGTACTGCCGTAGAATAGAAAAGAGCAGGCTGAACGCCAGGGGCCGACGGTGTAACAACGAAGTTGTATCCACTCTTGCTACCTGAGCCAAGCACGCTATCGGTTAATACCTGGGCAGCCAACGCCGGAAGATCCCCAAAGTCACCGCGGCCGGTGGTTGCCTGATATGTGAGATTGCAACTATGGATTGTTCGTAGCGACGATTGCGCAGAACCTTCGTTGGCCGCACGCCTCGATGCCAGAATATTAGGAATCGCAATCGCCGCAATAATCCCGATGATTGCAACCACGATGAGAAGCTCGATTAAAGAAAAACCATTGGGTCGTTCACTGTCCTCATTTTAACCATCCTCTTTCTAAGCAAAAGCGGGGTGAAGCTTTCGCCCCACCCCGCCATTTGGGTCAACGTAATGCGAGGACACTTAGTTTCCGAGGGCGTTTGCGTTGTTCAAGTCAGCCAATGCGAACGCGAGTGCCAGGGTAGCGGCCACAGCCGGCGCATCACCGTGCATTACGCCGTTTTCGGTGATAGCAAATCGGCGGGTTCCGGTCTGACCGGCGCCGGAGGTTACGTCAGGAACTGCCGTAGCCAGGAACTGTCGCCGGACGGACGCCTGCAGCCGACGGTGTACAAACAAAATCGTAACCGCTCTTCGTTCCACCGCCGAGCACCGGGTCCATTAAGGTTTGACCCAACAGTGCGGCCAAGTTACCAAAGTCACCATTGCCGGCCGTTGCCTGGATAGGTGGCGTTCGCACTGTGCAGGGTACGCATGGACGACTGGGCCGAGCCTTCATTCGCGGCGCGGCGTGAAGCCAGAAGATTGGGGATAGCGATGGCGGCGATAATGCCGATGATCGCGACGACGATGAGAAGCTCTATCAGTGAGAAGCCCTCTTGGCGTTTTTGAGTGTTCATTTTTTAATTCATGCTCCTTAGAGAAAATGGTTTAGGTTCTTCGCGCCATCGGCTGTCGTACTCACGATTTCGTGCCGCGGAGGCCGCGATATTGTCGCAGCCTCTATTACAAGGGGTGTGCCAGTGGTTAGAGCGCATCAAAAACCTAAGAAATACTGAGCTTTTTGCCATTGAATGGTGGCGCCGGACCTCGCTCCCCGAGTCTCTGACAAATTGTGTCAGGAAGCCTCTGACGGTTTCCGTCAAAGGTTAGTCAACGTTAAAACGGAGTTAGGAACAAGGTGGGAAGGGAAATTCTGGGTGACGTCAAGGCTCGCCGGCTGTGGCAGCAATCTCAGATTCGTCGTCGTCTCTACGACGAAGAGCGGGATCTGTAGAGCGACGGCGCGGAGTCGAATCCGACGAGCGTCGGTCATCCCGCATTTGAGCAGTCAAACCACGAATGCCATGCTTGTCGAGCAAGTGACGCAGCGATCGTACACTGAGAGACAGCAACTGCGCAGCATTAGTTTGGTTGCCTGAGGTTCGTCGCAGGGCTTCCATTACATACGTCTTTTCCAGTTGGTCCAAGTGAGCTGTGAGGTTCACTCCTTCTTCAGGAAAATCAAAACTGTCAGCGACGCGATAAGGGTTGTAGTTAGTAATCTTTTCCGGCAAGCGCTCGGGTTGAATCGAATTCGTAGTCTCAAGTGCTACTGCCCGCTCAATCGTGTGTTCGAGCTCGCGGACGTTTCCTGGCCAAACATAGTTTTCCAGCAAGCGTTGAGCGGTATCGCTCAGCGAAAGCGATCGACCGGCTTCGTCGCAAAACTTTTTAACAAAGTGTGTGGCCAGTTCAGGAATGTCTTCGGTTCGCTCGCGCAGTGAAGGTAACTCAATGGGAATGACGGAAATACGATAATAGAGGTCTTCTCTGAAAGTGCCTTCTTTGACCATGCTTGCAAGATCGCGATTAGTAGCAGCAATCACTCGAGTGTCTACGGTAATCTCAGCTGTCGAGCCGACTGGTCGAAGTTTCCGCTCTTGCAACACCCGCAGCAGCTTCACTTGCATGGCGGGAGACATCTCGCCGATTTCATCCAGAAAAATCGTTCCGGTGTTGGCTGCCTCAAACAGGCCCTTCCGATTTGTATTGGCACCCGTGAATGATCCTTTTACGTACCCAAACAGTTCCGACTCTAAAAGTGTTTCGGTAAAGGCACCGCAGTTGATTGAAACAAACGGCTTCTCCGCTCGTGGACCTAGATCATGAATTGCGCGGGCGACCAATTCTTTCCCGGTTCCCGATTCGCCGGTAACTAAAACGGTAGACGGGACCTGCGCGACAGTCTCTATCATTTGATAGAGCGCCTGCATTTTTGGTGATCGGCCGATTATGTTGTTTAGTCTGCCGCGTGTCCGCTGACCTTGAATGAGAACCTTGTTCTCCTCGAGCAGTGCGTCCTTCTCTTTGACTAGAGCGATTTTGCCAAGCGCACGAGCGACAGTTTCTTTTAGCAGATCGTTATCAAACGGTTTTTGAACGAAATCGTACGCGCCCAGGAGGAACGCCTCGCGGGCGGTATCTACGTTGGCGAAAGCGGTCATCATCACGACTTCGACAGTTGGAAACAGGTCTCGGGCTGAACGTAAGAGCTCGATACCATTCATGTCGGGCATTCGCACATCTGAGACAATTAAGTCCGCAGGCATATCCTTCAACAAATCTATTGCTTCCCGCCCGTTTTCTGCGGCCCGGACATTATGGCCCTCGCGTTGAAATAGATGCATCAGAAACTGGCGCATCCCTAACTCATCATCAACAATAAGAAGATTGGCCATAGTAGCGTTCGTGTTAATGAAACTGAGCGGGAGTGGAGAATCTAACGCCGCGCCCGTGCCTTACAAAAGTTAGTGGATGGGGTGCTTACAAGATTATTGTGCGTTCACAAGCCTATCTTCCACCGGTAGTTCAATAGTAATTGTCGTTCCCTCGCCCTCGCGACTGCGAACATTAATTGTACCACCATGGTCACGAATGATTTGATAAACAATCGAAAGTCCAAGTCCGACACCTCCGGTCGTGGATGAAAACGGCTCGAAAAGATGTTCAACCTGATCGGGAGACATTCCGCGCCCCGTATCGGCAAACGTAATTCGCAAACGCTTATTGGAATTATGGGTAACGGTTGCATTCAAGGTTCCGCCCGTCGGCATCGCGTGCAGAGCGTTGCGGGACAAATTCCAAAACACCTGCCGCAGTTGCTCCGAGTCTGCCTCAATCAAAGCAGGATGGTCCGGCGTCTGCTCTTTGATTACGTGAAGCTCGTTTATTTCCGCGCTGTTCCGCAATAGCGTGAAGGTCTGTTTCAACAAGTCCCCAACGTCCACTTTCGACTGCACAATAGATCGTGGTCGAGCATAACTTAGGAAGTCGCTGATGATTCGGTTCAACCGATCGGATTCTCGCAGAATTATCTCCATCAATTCGGTTTGGGAGGAGTCACCCACCATATCCGCCCGCAACATTTGAATTGAGCCTCGCATTGCAGCCAAAGGATTCCGAATCTCATGCGCAATGGATGCGGCCATTCGACCAATAGCAGCTAATCTATCCTGCCGTCGTGACGTTTCCTCAAGGGCACGGATCTGGGTCAAGTCTTGGAAAGTGATGACAGTGCCCGTCGTCTCTCCGATCTCGGAATACAGCGGAGATAGACTGAACCCAAGCCGGAGTCGCAAGCCGTCGGCAGTCAGGCAGTCGGCTTCGAAACGCGGGGTTGAGTCTCCCGTGTCAGTCAAATCCAGGGAATCTTCAATGATGCCCTTGATTTCACCGAAGAAGATTGACGCGTCCTGTCCCCGAACGTCCTGTTCCTTGTAACCAGTAATCTCTTCAGCGGCCGCATTGAAAGTGTAGATCCTGCCTTGTAGATCGGTCGTAACAACCCCGGACCGTATTGACGCTACGATCCTTTCGTGAAGGGCACGGAGGTTTGCCAGCGATTGTGTCGCCGCAATTAAGCGAACGTCTGATCGGGATTGTCGTTCCGCTATGCGCGCCGACAGTAAGCCAACCACCAGAAAGGAAATGTCAAAAAGTCCGAGTGATTGAAACGCCTGCGAGCGGTTTGCGTCGAGAAAGTCAGGCGTCTGGCTGCCCCCAAAACCGGTGAGGATCGCCAGCGCGCTCGCAGTAAACGCGACGACGCAAATAACAGATATAGCTATGGAATCCCTGGGCCCTAAGAACAGACTTGAGGCCGCAATGATGACAATGTAAAGCGCAATGTAAGGCGAATAGACGACATTAGTGGTCCATACCAGCAACGTCACTAATAAGATGTCTATGAAAAACTGAAATCGGGCCTGAAGTAGGAGGTTTTCAGAAAACTTATGCGCAACCAGGTAAACAGCTGTAAGGACGCAGACGATTGACAAGGCTGGGAGCATCTCAACCCAAGCCTGAAGGCTACTACCACGAATCCAGACAACTCGCGCGCCGACAAGAAAAAGTGCCACTGCCAGTCGCGCCAGAATAAGCCAAAATAGCTTTTCACTTAGCGTATACCGTCGCTCTATTCCATCTCCGAGAGGCATTCTGGCCAAGCCTAACATATGGGACTGACTGAGGTTTATCGATTTCCTGTTTTGGATTTACAAGTCGCCCGGAAGCGAGTTGTTGTCCAACTTCTTGAGCGCGTCAGATGAAAGCCTAAAAACCGTCCAATCCTGGACCGGTTCCGCTCCCAGTTGTTTATAGAACCGCATAGCTTCCTCGTTCCAGTTGAGCACGGAGAACTCAATACGAGAACAACCGGATTCCTGCGCCTTCTTGGACAAATGAGAGAAGAGTTGTCGGCCGATGCCTAAACGACGAAAAGCGCGACGCACAAAGATGTCTTCTAGATACAGACCCGGCAGGCCTTCGAACGTCGAGAAATTGAAAAAATAAACCGCGAAGGCGACCGGCTCGTCGTTGTGATAGGCAATGATCGCCTCCGCCAAGCGTTTGCATCCAAAGAGACTCATACGCAGCCGTTCCTCCGTTGCCTGGACACTGTCCAGCAATCGTTCGTACTGGGCCAACTCCCTGATGAACGTTAAGATCAGGGGAATGTCTGCTTCGGTGGCTATTTCAACTCTGAAGCTTTTGACATCCATGTTGAGTTCCTAAACAGGCAGCGGGGCATGGTAAGGGAAAATTCGTAGCGCTCAAAACAAAAAAGGGAAGCCCTTTTGGACCTCCCTTTTGGTGAGAACAGCATTTTCTTGTTAATGGCCGGCCGAAAGCTTTCCGATCAACGTGAATAACGGCAGGTACATTGCGATAACAATAGAGCCAATAGTTACACCTAAAAAACCAATGAGCAGCGGCTCTATGAGCGTTAGCAAATTTGCAATGGCTGCATCCACTTCCTGTTCATAGAAGTCGGCAATCTTTCCAAGCATCGCATCGAGCGCGCCCGTTTGTTCGCCGATGCCGATCATTTGGGCAACCATGTGTGGGAACACATCGGTGGCTTTCAACGGATCGACAAAGTTTTCGCCGCGTTCTACGCCAGCGCGCACATTCGTGATGGCCTCTTCGATGATGACATTGCCGGCAGTTCGTGCGGTGATGTCAAGCGATTGGAGAATTGGAACACCCGAAGACAGCAGCGTCGAAAGAGTGCGGGCGAATCGTGCTACAGCAATCTTTCGGAGAATCGGTCCAATCAACGGAAGCTTCAACATCAAACGGTCAATCATTCGATGGCCGCCCGGCGTCTTGTAATAGAACTTTATGGCGATCACTGTAGCCACGATAACGGCCAAGATTACCAAACCTCCCCATCCAGCGAGGAAGCTGCTTATTCCAACAACGATGCGGGTTGGCAGTGGAAGTTGTTCACCCGGCCCGAGCAAACCAAGAAAGATCTGTTGAAACTGGGGAATCACTACGATCATGATCACCGCCACGGCCCCAATTGCCATCAAAATAACCGCAGCGGGATAAATCATGGCTGAAACCACATCCCGTTTTAACTTGACGATTTTCTCGATGAAGGTCGACAGGCGCTGAAGGATTAGATCCAGAATACCGCCCGTTTCGCCGGCTTCCACCATGTTTGAATACAATTGGTCGAACACACGCGGATGTCTTGCCATGGCCGCCGCTAACGTGGCCCCTTCCTCAACATCCTGCCGAACTTGCAAAAGGACCTGCTGAAAATGTTTGTTATCCTGCTGCTGTGCCAGGATTTCGAGACACTGAACGAGCGGTAGACCAGCGTCGATCATTACTGAAAATTGCCGTGTGAAGATCGAAAGATCCTTCGCCTTAACTTTTTTTCGCCCACCGATCTTAGGAATTCCTATTTCCCGGCCTTTTTCCTTAACGGACGTAAGTGTGACTTGTTCACGACGAAGAATCTGACGCAAAGCGTCACGGTTATCGGCGACACGTTCGCCAACAACGATCTCGTTAAGTTTGTTTCGGCCTTTGAATACGTAAGTAGGCATGACTGAGTGCTCCGGAGCTGGGGTTTTAACTATTCGCTGACGGTCTAGTACCTATGGGACGACCTTGCGCATAGGGACTTGGATGTTTAGTTCCGTTGTTGGTATTAAGACCTGAACCACGTTCAATAAGCTCTCTGAGTTCGTCGACATTTGAAGATCTCTGGAGTGCGGTGTCTAACGTGATCTGTCGTTTGTGATATAGAGTCGCAAGCGACTGGTTGAAGGTCTGCATTCCGTATTTGTCCTGGCCCGTCTGCATCATCGAATAGATCTGGTGCACCTTATCCTCGCGAATCAGGTTTCTGATAGCAGCATTTGGAACCAGTATTTCCAGCGCCATTGCACGCCCAGTCTTCTCCGCCCGCGGCAGTAACGCCTGGCAGAGAATTCCCTCAAGAACGAGAGAAAGTTGTGCGCGTATCTGCGATTGTTGGTCGGAGGGGAAGACGTCGATAATGCGGTTAATCGTCGAAGCGGCCGAGTTGGTATGCAGGGTTGCTAAGGTGAGGTGGCCTGTTTCCGCGATTCTCAGTGCCGATTCAATAGTCTCCAGGTCACGCATTTCGCCCACCAGAACAATATCAGGGTCCTGGCGAAGTGCCGTTCGTAACGCTTGCGCAAACCCATGGGTGTCTGCGTTTACTTCTCGTTGGTTAACCAAACAACTCTTGTGGTTGTGAAGAAACTCGATCGGATCTTCAATCGTCAGAATGTGCTCACGGCGGTCGCGATTAATCTTGTCAACCATCGCCGCGAGCGTGGTCGACTTACCGGAACCAGTTGGACCGGTAACCAGTATCAGCCCGCGTGGCTTGTCGCACAGTTGTTTGACCACTGCTGGAAGGCCAAGCTCGTCAAACGGCTTGATCTCGTAGGGTATCGCGCGGAACACTGCTCCGACGGCCCCTCGCTGATTGAAAAGATTCGCACGAAAACGCGAGAGACCTTTAACGCCGAATGAAAAGTCTAGTTCGAGGGTTTCTTCGAACCGATGCTTCTGTGCGTCCGTAAGCACTGAATACGCTAGTTGCTTGGTATCGGCTGCCGACAGAAGTCGATAGCCGTCAAGTGGCCGAAGGTGACCATCAACTCGGACTTGGGGTGCAGATCCGGTCGTGATGTGTAAATCGGAACCCCCAAGCTCGGATAGCTTGCGCAAAAGCTCTGAGAGAGAAATCTGTGGTGCCGTTTCGTTTAGTGCCATTAAGGGGTAGCTCCTCAGAAAGGGAATCAATGGAAGAACAGAATTACTTGGCGGTGACAGTCACACCGGTTTTCGGTGAATTGGAACTGAAGGAGCTAAGGAACTTCTCACCTTCGCTAGCTAAGCGATCCGAATACGGAAGTGGGGTATTGAGCGTCAGGCTATATATTTTTCCGTCGACTTCAGCGAAATAAAAGTTCCAGGATTTTTCTGGTGAACGGTTATCGGCGGGGGTTTGAGCGATCACAACAAAAACTCGAGCGCCGTTCACCTTCCGTTCGTAATCGTTTATTACCCAGCCACCGGCTACTATCATCTTTTCAATAACAATTCGTCGCAGATCTGAAAACGCCACTCCGGCAAGCATACGGCTTTGTTCGCGATGCGTGAGGTAAGCGGGATTCGGACGACTGCGCGCCACTACGGAGAGACTAGCTTGACTGGCAATAGTGCTGCTGTTAGCCAGTTTTGAATTTAACCTCACCGTTGTTGGCGACTGCTGAGGTCCATCCGACAGGCAATTTTGGAATCACCCCGCTCATCGGTTCTGTTCTGGCGTCCCTACTTACGCTGAGTGCGAGCGGAGCTGCAGGATGTGCGGCATCACTGCGAACGGCGGCTTGGCGCCGCGCGAGAGCGGCGGCACGGCGGGCCCGCAGGCG
This sequence comes from Blastocatellia bacterium, assembly GCA_963786645.1. Classification (GTDB taxonomy): domain Bacteria; phylum Acidobacteriota; class Blastocatellia; order Pyrinomonadales; family Pyrinomonadaceae; genus PSRF01. Next base: position 65,554 of record CAWAZW010000006.1, on the reverse strand, counting down.
GGCGCGATAACGTCGCCACCAGGCACGCGAGTGACGGCGATAGCGGCGGTGTTGAGACACTGAGTTTTGTCTGAGTCCGTGAGTAGAGCTGGCAATGGGAATCATGACCCCGACTGAAACGAATATTAAAAGTGACAGTGTGACAGTACGTAACATATGTGCCTTCCTTCCGTTAAGCCACCGTTTCCCGAACTACTTCCTCTAGCGTGGTTAATCCAGCGCGAATTTTATGTAAACCGGATTCGCGGAGTGTGATCATGCCATCTTCAATCGCTTTCTTTCTAAGCTCGAGCGAAGACGCGCCAATGAGTATGAGCTCACGAATTTCGTCGTTGACTTCCATTACCTCATAAAGACCAATTCGTCCCTTGTACCCGGTGTTGTTGCACGTCGAACATCCTTTACCCTTGTACGTTTTCAGCGTCTTTGATTCCTCCGCCGAAAAACCAACTTCGATGAGTGCCTCGGGAGGCGTGGGATGTTCACGTTTGCAATCCTTGCAAACGCGTCTGATGAGTCGCTGGGCCTGAATCAAGTTGACGCTAGTCGCAACGAGGAACGGCTCAATACCCATGTTCATCAGTCGTGAGATAGTTGATGGTGCGTCGTTGGTGTGAAGAGTAGAGAGGACGAGGTGGCCCGTTAAGGCTGCCTTGATAGCGATTTCTGCTGTTTCGAAATCTCGAATTTCACCGACCAGAATGATGTTGGGATCCTGGCGTAAGAAGGAGCGCAATGCGGCCGCGAAGTTTAGGCCAATCTGCTCTTTCATTTGCACCTGATTAATTCCCATCAGGTTGAACTCCACTGGATCCTCCGCCGTCATAATGTTCGTTTGGACAGTGTTTAGCGATTGAAGGGCGGAATAGAGTGTGTTCGTCTTACCGCTACCTGTTGGACCGGTTACGAGGACCATCCCATAAGGCTTTGAAATATTTCGCTGGAATTTGACCAGTGATTCAGGTTCAAATCCGAGCTTGGTCATGTCCAACATCAGGTTTTCTTTGTCGAGTAAGCGAAGTACTACCTTTTCGCCAAAGAGGGTGGGCAGTGTGGAAACACGAAAATCTAGTTCTCGGGACCGCGCATCAACTTTAACTTTGATTTTGATACGGCCGTCCTGCGGGAGGCGTTTCTCAGATATGTCCAACTTCGACATGATCTTCACGCGGGAGATCAAAGCGTCGCGCATTTTCAAGGGGGGCCGCATTACGTCGTAGAGCACTCCGTCAATTCGAAAACGAATGCGCAGTTCCTTTTCGTACGGCTCAATGTGAATGTCTGACGCACCGCGTCGTAAGGCGTCCACCAAAAGCACATTTACGAGTCTGACGACAGGCGCGTCTTCACTAATGCGTGAGAGCGTGGAGAGGTCAATTTCCTCGTTATCTTCTACTACTTCGACGTCCTCTGCTCTGTCGGTATCGAAGTCAATCGTGTCAAGCGATACAAGGTCAGCGTGCGTGATACCGCCGCCATTGCTTCCTTTCGCGCCGGCAGCTTCAAAAACGACTTCATCGACAGCCACCGAGGCGAGTTCGATTTCGCGAGACGTGCCGTAGTACTTGGCTATTGCTTGCTGAATACTGGCTTCGGCAACGACAACAGGCTCAACGTTCAATCCGGTCATGAACTTGATGTCGTCCATCGCAAAGACATTCGTAGGGTCGACCATCGCCAGCGTAAGACTGGCGCCTACCCTCGATAGCGGAAGGACAGAGTATTTTTGCGCCACTTCCTGAGGAATGAGTTGAAGTACATGTTCATCAATCTGGAAGAGATCCAGATTTACCGAGGGGATGCCGTACTGTCTGGATAAGACGGCCGTGATCATGTCGTCCGAGACAAGGCCAAGTTTTACGAGGTTGTAGCCCAGACGACCGCCGTGCTCGCGCTGGTAATCGAGCGCTTCGCGGAGGTGTTGCGGACTGATGAGATTCTCCCGAACGAGAATTTCGCCTAGTTTCGCCGACATTTTTACCCCGATGTTGAAAGATTGAATTGATTAGTCACGAATGGGCCAGCGTTTCTGCGGAAAAGGACTTGCAGGCTGGAGGGATTTGGACAGCGGAACGGTGTGCTAAACACCGTTGGGCAAGCATAGTACAAGTTGAACTACGGGGTGTCAAGGCATCTATTCGATGACGACTTGACTGAGGAAGGCCGGAGATTTCTAGCCGGAAGTGCAATAGCTAGGCGGCAAACCGAAAAAAGAGGGCCGCATCGCCTGACCACAACGCGGCCCAGTTCGGAAGCATAAAAGTATCTAAATTACGGTCGGCGGCGCCTACTTGGTGCGGTTACGGGCTTTACATTTTCTTGAGCTTTAAGTGTCTCAAGAATGGCTTGCGCATCGGTTTTCAGGGCGTCCGTATCCGGAGCTTTGTCGACATATTTAGCGAGGAAGTCTGCTGCCTGCTGGTACTTTGCTTTGTCATTATTGATGGCGCCAATGTTGAAGAGCGCTTGGCCAGATCTCAGCAGTGCGATTAAGTCGTCGGGATTTGTCGCGAGGATCTTCTGGTATTGCGCCAGAGCCTGATCAAATTCATTCGCGTCAAAAAGCATCTGAGCGAGGGCGTGCTGGGCTTGCGCCTTCTTGGTCGGATCAGTTTCAATTGCCAGGTACTCTTCATATGCCGCTATGCCGGCAGGTGCCTGTGTGTTATCGACCTTGCTGACAAAGAATGAGGCCGCTTCCGCCCTCATTAACAAGGCGAAATAAAGATTTGTCTTTGTGTTTGCGGCCGCGTCCGCAGGACCGCTGGATCCAACCGCTTTCAGAACTTCTACCGCCTTGGAACTCACCTCAAATGCGTCACGCCAGTCTTTCTTTGCGGCGTCAATTCCAGCTTTCTTGGCCGCCTCATCGGGCAATTTGATGGCTCCATTGTATTTAACTACTGCACGGGCTCTAAGGGCCGCGGACTTATTGGTCATGAGAGAAGGCGCCCCTGGATGTTCGGGATCCGATGCCAAACCCTCATCGTACTGCGCGATTGCCTGGTCGTAATCTTTGCTCTGGAGAAATTGGTTCCCTGCCTTGAACGTGCGTGTTACTACGGTGTTGGACTCTTCGGCTTTCTTGTTTTTTGCGAGGATTTCAGCGTTCTTCTTCTCAATGTCAGCGCGCTTGGCCTTATCTTCGTCACTTTCTTTCACTTCACCGGTGCTAGCGGCCGGCCCTTTGGCTTGCGCCAAAATGGTTTTTATCTCGTCGTGCTGTGAAGGTCCGTCCGTCACCGGGCGTCATTTCCACTAAGTAATCAACTTCTCTGCCAGCTTTCACGCCCGCGATCCATGTGGGTTTAGCCCCGGCATTACTGACAATGACGATGTAATCACCAACAAACGGGACGCCTGCGAAAATGAAGTTGCCACTCTTGTTAGTCTTAGTCTCATATCGACCCGCCATATCGGTTCGGTAAACCAGTACCGCAGCACCCGCAGCCGGCGCAGTTTTACCGTCAGCTTGTTTTAAAACCACTTTCCCAAACAGTTGCCCCGTTTGAGCCGAGACCAAAACAGCTGTAGAAAAGATGAGTATTGCGCAGGCAAACGAGTGTGAGACATATCGGCGGAACATTTAGAAATCCTCCAAAAAGTGACCGGGTATCAATTGCGGGAGAGGCCATATGATGCGTTGGCACATCTCCTGGTTGTCATTTTCTTGTTCAAGCAAGCGCCCCAAAGTTAATAAGCAAACCTCTTACTGTCAAGCACATATGGAATCGGATCTCTGATGCCTGCTACTCGGAACGCCCGCAGACGCAACGCGCAGGAATCGCATTCGCCGCAGGCAACTTCCGACGCCTTATAGCATGACCACGTACGGTCCAATGGCGCGCCAATCCGCTGGCCGCGTTGAACTATCTGCGCTTTGGTCAAGTTAATCACAGGCGTTCTGATTTGGATACGAGTCTGCGGTTTAGTTCCCGTATCTACGACGATCTGGAATGCTTCGTAAAACTCGGGGCGGCAATCCGGATAGCCCGACGAATCCTCGGCGACTGCGCCAATGTAGATCGAACCCGCACCAATTACCTCGGCCCAACTAGTTGCGACCGCCAGGAAATGCGCGTTGCGAAAAGGCACGTAACTTGTCGGGATGTTCGGCGAGTGCAAGATCTACGCGTGCGACTGAGATCTTTTCATCGGTGAGCGATGATCCACCGATTAGCCCGAAGTGAGGCATCGAGACTATCAGACGTTGATTGACTTGAAAGTAGTCAGCGATCTCTTCGAACGCTCGCCGTTCGCGTTCTTCAGTACGTTGTCCATATGAGACGTGAAGAAAGGCAACAGCGTCACTTTCCTGGTTGGCTATAGCAGCGGTAACGCAGGAATCCATTCCGCCGGAAACGAGGCAAACGGCCAATGCAGAACCATCTTCTTCAAGCTCAATCGGCTCAACTGAAACCAGTGCCGCTTCGTCCTGACCTCCCATTAGACGCCGTGGACCTCCGGCCCCCACACATACTTATGAAGTTGTAACTGCATCCGAACGTCCAGTCCGCTGGCAGAAACCCAGTCCGCAAGTGACCTAAGCTCTACCTGATCCCACGCCGGAGATATAAGGACGGCTGACCGCTCAGGCAGGCGATACTGTTCAATAACTCTGCGAGCGTAGAGCCAGTCTTCGTGATTTGCGATCACAAACTTAACTTCGTCTTTTCCTGGTCGAAGCCTTTCGAGATTCGGCCAGTGGTTCCGGGCTTCTTCGCCCGAAGCAGGGCATTTAACGTCGAGAATAATTTTCGCTCGCGGGTCTACGCTTTCTGTAGAAAAGTAACCACCCGTTTCCACCAACACTTCGTATCCCTCTTCACAAAGCCGTTCGATCAGTGTGAATGCTTCCTGTTGGGCCAGTGGATCACCGCCGGTTACTTCAACCAAATTACAACCAAAGGTGCGGACCTGGTCCAGGACTGCGTCGATCGTGAGATGTTGCCCTCCGCTAAACGTATACTCGCTGTCGCACCATACACATCGCATAGGACAACCCGTCAGGCGAACAAAAGCGCACGGCCGTCCTGAATGCGTTGACTCGCCTTGAATGGACCGGAATATTTCTGTAACTCGCAGCATCTGTGCCAATTCACAACCTACCCAATGGCAAATACGGTTAATAATTATCTAATTTTGAATCTAGCCCACAGGAATAAACGTGTCAAAGATCCCATAGCAGCGGCCAACCGCGGGTTCGCAATTACATCAAAGCTGGCGAGGAATACGGAGCCCGTGCCGCCCCCGAGCGTGTTAGCATGAGATACCTGATAACTTGAGAATCCCCACGTGACCCACAGACTCGAGCACATCGAACCCCTGTTTTCCGACGGCGCTAAACATTTGTCAGCGCGTGCCGCGGACAACTACGGCGTGTCGCTGGACAGTCTCCGATCACGGATAAAGTCTGCGGTTCAAAAATACCTATTAAGGGACGATGAAAATGTTTCGACGTCCGTCATAAAGGATTTCATTGAAAAGCTACAAGCGGACGATCTGTGCCTGATTGTCGCTTGCGAACAAGGGAACCAGAAAGCTTGGAACGATCTTGTTGAACGCTTCTCGACGACCGTCCGTTCTGCAGCGCGGTCGGCCTCGGCAAACGAAGACGGAGCGGACGACCTGGCCCAATCGATCTGGGCGGAACTGCACGGACTGCGACGTGGTGACGACGGTCAACCTGCGGGCAAATTGGCATACTATTCAGGTCGAGGCTCACTTGCCGGTTGGCTCCGCGCCGTGGTGGCCCAGCTTGCCATCGACCAACATCGCAAACAATCTCGCCTTGTGCAGACAGAAGAGGATGCTGATTTCGACCGCATTATTCAGCATGGTCAGGATCAGGGTGGCTGGGCCGGTGCGGATGCGGTCCTAAATCCGGAGATCGAAACGTCGCAGAAGATTGCCGGCGCAGAAATGCAGTCGGCCCTGTCCCGCGCTATCAAACAACTTTCGGCCGAGGATCGCCTGCTGGTGAAGCTCTATTATTTCGATGGCCTTCGCCTGAGAGAAGCAGGCATTGTTTTAGGGGTTCACGAAGCAACCGCCAGTCGACGTCTTACGCGGATTCATTCCGATCTAAGAGAACGTGTTGAGAGCGTTTTGATAACTGAAAAGGGCTGGACTAAGCGAGAGACTGATGTCGCCTTTTCCGAGCTGGCCGTTCATCTTCAAACAGATATTGAGCCGATTTTGGCAGCGGACGGAATGTTGTTGAAGAAAGAGAATAAGATTGCAGGATGAGTGGCCAAATTAGCTGACAGAATGGCTCGAAGGTACGCAAGCAATCCCAGTTTCCAACGTTCTTAAGAGGGAACGGGTTTATTAGATGAAACACGCAGAACAAAACGAGATTGATCTTCTCTTGCGATCCTTTGCGCGGCGCAACGTTGGAACCACGTCCGCAGAGACTCGTCAGGTTTCCAATGACACAACCCGTTCGGAACACCTCGATGCAGACGAACTTAATGCATTTGTCGAGGGCATGCTTCCAGAGCTGGCACGAGCCCGCTATTCGGAGCATCTCGCTGACTGCGCGAACTGCCGTAGTGTCGTAATTAAATTGAGCCAGGCGGCCGGGGTTGTCACTCAGAGGAAAGATGTTGACGAAAGATCAGTCCCAACTTTTTGGGACAGGATAGCCGCTATTTTCGCGCAACCCGTTGTGCGCTATGCGTTGCCGGCAATTGTACTGGCCTCCATTTTGGGTATCGGGCTTTTGGCGTTGCGGCAAGACGGACCTGGCGAGTTCATTGCGCAACATCAGCCGTCCGAACAACAACCAAATGTGAATGCGAGGAACCAGGCCGTGCCTTCGGAGTCACCAACACAAATTGAAACGTTTTCCAAAGACCCTAATCCTCCACGCGCGGCCGCTTCAGTTGAAGGCCCGAAAGGTGAAAGCACAAGCACAACTGTAGGACGAACAGATGCCGCCGTTCCGAAATCAAGAGCGGAAGCAGAAGCACAGCCGGACTCCAGCCCGACATTTGCGCCAGATGTAAACGAGCCTGTTGCGCCACCTCCCCCAGAGGCCTACGTCGCCCGAGATCGCGTAGCGGCGTTGTCGAAGGACGACTCGCTCAAACGAGAAAACCAGCGAGCTCAGGTCCAGGAAGAGAAACTGCAGACCAGCGATGCAGATACCGGTAAGCGGGCGCCGGCTCCGGGAACGGCCGCCGCTAGTCCGACGACCGGCAGTGCACAGGGGTTGATGAGCGAGCGCCGGGTATTTGGTGTTAAAAACAAAAAGGAATCCGACGTCGACGACGAAGTACGGACAGTTTCCGGCAAGCGATTTATTCGTAGAGGACGACGCTTGGGTAGATACGGCCTATAGCCCCTCAACGGCGACGACTAACGTGAAGCGTGGCTCTGAACAATACCGCGCGTTGGTGGCAGACGAACCAAGCATCCGCAGATTTGCCGATCAACTCGGTGGCGAAGTCATTGTTGTCTGGAAGGGCAGAGCCTACCGAATTCGTTAATCCTTTCCACATTCAAAGACGTTTCGATCCGAAGACGGGAATGGTAAATTGAGTGCCACTCCATGTCTAAAGGAATCATTCCTATGCGAATCTCGTGCGTCACAAAAAGGACGCTTACGATCGGCGCGCTCTTGTGTCTACTCGCGTTTATTGAACCTACAACGAACGCGCAAACGCGGCGCGAGCAACGGAAACCAACTGCTCGTACGACGTCAGTGAAGCTAAATCGACAAACCGCTCAGATAGTCGGCGCTATAGACGCGCGCAAGGTTGAAGCGTCAATTCGCAAGTTAGTCTCGTTCGGCACCCGCAACACGCTCTCGGACCAAAGCAATCCAAGTCGCGGAATCGGCGCATCCCGCGATTGGCTGTTTACAGAATTTCAGAAAATTGCGACAACGTCGGGAGGCGGAATGACGGTTGAGAAACAATCGTTTGAACAACCAAAGGGCAACCGTATTCCAGCCCCAACGGTCATCACTAATGTTGTGGCGACACTAAGAGGAACGATGCCTGAATCTATCGGGCGTACCTACGTGGTAAGCGGCCACTATGATTCGATGTGCAGCGACCCCGTCGACGCAAGATGCGACGCGCCCGGAGCGAATGATGATGCATCCGGCACGGCAGTAGTATTGGAAATGGCGCGTGCTATGGCGCGACACCAGTTTGATGCAACGATTGTCTTTATGGCAGTGGCTGGCGAAGAACAGGGTCTTTACGGTTCCACCTACTTTGCGGAACAGGCGAAACAAAAAGGCATGGACATTGAAGCGATGTTTACAAACGACATAGTCGGAAACTCGCTTGGCGGCAATGGCGTGCGGGACCGTAACACCGTGCGTGTATTTTCGGAGGGCGTGCCTACAGATGAAACTCCAGAGGAAGCAAACACTCGTCGGGGCGTCGGGGGTGAAAATGATTCGACTTCCCGGCAGTTGGCGCGCTTCATCAAAGAAACATCCGAACGTTATGTGCGAAACATGCGAGTGATGATGGTCTATCGGCGCGATCGGTATCTACGGGGCGGCGATCACAGACCGTTTCTTGAGCGAAGATATCCGGCGGTTCGGTTCACCGAGCCCAATGAAGATTACCGTCATCAACACCAAAACGTGCGAATCGAGAATGGAATCCAATACGGCGACTTGCCGCAGTTTGTTGACTACAAGTACACAGCAGACGTAGCACGCGTAAATGCTGCAGCACTAGCAACCCTGGCGCTCGCGCCTGCTCGTCCTAAGGGCGTCGGTCTGGTCACAGCGCGCCTCACCAACGACACCGATCTGAAGTGGGAAGCAAATAAGGAATCGGACGTCGCAGGTTACGAGATTGTGTGGCGCGACACGACGGCTGCCGTTTGGACGAACGCCTTATGGGTCGGCAACGTCACGTCTTATACCGTCAAGAACATGTCGAAGGACAACTTCTTCTTTGGCGTTCGCGCCGTAGACCGCGACGGCAACAAGAGTCCGGTAACTTTCCCCACGCCCGTTCGTTAGCGGAATCCATCACTCATCCGGAAGATTTACTAAACCCTTCTCGGTCGTCGTGCGTCTAAGGGTTGTTGACGAATAATCTGCCACCTTTTCGGGTAAAACTACGGTGTTAATAATGAGTTTGTTAAAACCCGCACTTAATTCAGTTACTTCATTGTTCCGACCAGCGATTTCATTGCTGGTCGTTGCCGCGACTCTTTCAATCGGTTTACCTACGGTGGTTGACGCCGATGACAGCCGCCAATCGCTAAGGAGAGTCAGCGATGAACAGCGCATATTGCATGTCTTAAACCGACTCGGGTTTGGCGCCAGACCTGGCGACGTCGAGCGAGTAAAAGCGATAGGGCTCGAAAACTACATAAATCAACAACTCAGCCCGGAGAAGATTACTGACGACGTGGTAACAGCCAAAATAAAGAATCTGGCAACGCTCCAGATGACGACCACAGAACTCTATGAAAAGTTTCCCCGACCAGGTCAACTATTGCGCCAACTCGAACGCCGGGGTGAATTGCCTGCAGACCTGGCGGCAGCTCGCGAGAATCGCGTTATGCCAAACGCGCAGGTGACGACGGAGGAAATGGCGGCAAAGGCGTCCGACCAAACTGCAACCAGTCGAGACAACAGGGAATATAGACAGGCGCTGCGCGAGTACTACCGCGAGAACGGACTTGGACAACCCCAGCGCATACTCGCTGAGCTGCAAGCTTCGCGAATCCTTCGAGCGGTTTACAGCGAGCGGCAATTGCAGGAAGTGATGGTTGATTTTTGGAGCAATCACTTTAACGTTTTTTCCGGCAAGGGCGCTGATCGGTGGCTACTAACCTCTTACGATCGCGACACTATCCGTCCCAATGCAATGGGCAAGTTCTCTGATCTGCTGGTCGCGACTGCACAGAGTCCCGCGATGCTTTTCTATCTCGATAACTTTCAGAGCGTTAGTCCAAACGCTTCGATAAATCGTCAGCAGAACCGTCGTCGAAGGCTTTTTAATATGCCAAACGTTGGCCGCACCTCTCGGGAAGATGGGATGAATCGCGATAGAAGCAAGCGGCCGCAACAAGCGCAGCGCATGAGGCGTGGCATCAACGAAAACTATGCGCGCGAGTTGATGGAGCTTCACACGTTGGGCGTTGACGGTGGTTATTCGCAGAAAGACGTGCAGGAGGTCGCGCGATGTTTTACAGGCTGGACCATCTTCGCCCCACGCGGTGGTGGCGCAGCGGCGGCAGCGGTCCTCGGTGAAAGTGTTCGCACAGACGCCGGCAAATTCTTCTTTAATCCGAGAGCCCATGACGATGGTGAAAAGATCGTGTTGGGCCACAAGATCCCAGCGGGGGGTGGGTTCAAAGATGGATTGATGGTGCTCGATATTCTGGCTCGCCATCCGTCGACGGCCAGGTCGATCGCTACCAGGCTCGTACGCCACTTTGTCTCCGATGACGCACCTGCCGGGCTTGTGAACCAGGTCGCAGCAACGTTCACAAAAAGCAAGGGTGATATCCGCGAGACTCTACGCGCGATATTTTTCTCACCAGAGTTTTATTCGCAGGCGTCTTATCGTGGGAAGGTAAAACGTCCCTTTGAACTCACAATCAGTGCGATTCGCGCGCTAGGCGGCGAAACTAATGGCGGGCCGCAACTCCACCAATGGATTGCACGAATGGGTGAGCCTCTTTACGGATATCAAACGCCAAACGGCTATTCAGATACCGCAGAAAGTTGGGTGAACACAGGCGGCTTGTTGGAAAGAATGAACTTTGGATTAGTGCTCGCCAGCAACCGCATACCGGGAACACGTGTTGATCTGAAACGCTTCTCGAACCAGACCGAAGTTTCGAAGGAAGTTATCGATCGCATCGCCGACGCCATTATCGGGCATGAAATGTCACCCGCGATGAAAAATACACTGCTTAAACAATTTAATGCGGGGCCGTTGGTTATTTCCTCGGAGCCTAATGCTTCGACCATGAACCAGGAAGACGTCGCTGAAGGGCCACGTGGACGACGAAAAGAACGACAGGTAGCTCGCTTGGATGCCAATATCTCGGACCCGGTTACGAAGGTAGTCGGCCTGATTCTAGGTTCACCAGATTTTCAGAGACAGTGATGAGGCTTTATGAATCGCAGATTGTTTATTAGGGCGGGAAGCGTAGCGCTCGCGAGTTTTGGGATCGCTGGTGCCACACCATCGTTTCTTCAGCGGGCAGTGTTTGGACAATCGCCCACCTCAACCAAGGGTCAACGGCGCAAGACGCTGATTGCGATCTTTCAGCGCGGCGCGGTCGACGGTCTGAATATGGTTGTGCCACATGGCGAATCTGCTTACTACGATTCGCGTCCCTCAATCGGTATCCCACGACCCGATGCGGGCAACGCCGACACCGGAATCAACCTCGACGGTTTTTTTGGCTTGCACCCGTCAATGGCTCCCATGAAGTCGTTGTGGGATTCGAAGCGGCTTGCGATTATTCACGCGGTAGGCTCACCTGATAACACGCGATCCCACTTCGATGCCCAGGATTACATGGAGTCAGCCACACCCGGCCGCAAGGGTACACCTGATGGTTGGCTGAACCGGTATCTTCAGGATCAAGCCGACGCCGATCAAAGCCCGTTTCGAGCTGTATCGCTAACGAAGGCGTTACCGCGAGCTATGCAGGGACGGGCGGCCACCGTAGCGATGTCAAGCATCGGCGATTTTGCTATTCGCGCGGGCAGGAGTTCAGCGAGCGTACAGGGAAGCTTTGAAGCAATATACGAACAAACGGTAAACGACTCGCTCGCCGGAACCGGAAAGGAAACATTCGAGGCGGTTAACTATTTGAAGAAGGTTAATCCATCGCAGTATCGGCCTGAGAATGGAGCGCAGTATCCGCGCACACCGTTCGGCAATTCACTCCTCCAAATTGCGCAGTTGATCAAAGCAGGTGTTGGCTTGGAAGTAGCTTTCACCGATACACAGGGCCTCAATTGGGATACCCACGTTAACCAGGGAAACGCACGCGGCCAGCTTGGCAATCTGCTACAACAGTTTAGCAACGGTCTCGCCGCGCTCAGCCTGGACTTGGGCCATCGCATGGATGACGTTGTAATTTTGACGATGTCAGAATTCGGACGCACCGTCAGGGAGAACGGGAACCGTGGAACGGATCATGGACATGCGAATGCGATGTTGGTGATCGGGAACAGCGTTCGTGGCGGGAAGGTTTATGGGAAATGGCCCGGTCTAAAGAACGATCAATTGCACGAAGGTCGCGACCTGGCGTTAACCTCTGATTTTCGCGACGTGTTTGGCGAAGTGGCGAAACTACACATGGGGTCTACTAACCTGGCGCGAATTTTTCCCGGGTATCAGATGACTGAATCGAGCTTCAAGGGGTTCCTGGCGTAACACGGACCTCCTCACCATCGCAATCTTCCAAACCGGTTGATGAAATAAAGCATCACCACCGCAATCAAGGAAACGATAACGGCAAGTGTAAATGCTTCGTTGTCACGTCCTGCCTGAATGGCATCGTAGATTGCAACTGACGCAGTCTGGGTGCGACCTGGAATGTTCCCCGCAATCATTATCGTGACGCCGAAGTCACCAAGCGCTCGCGCGAAAGCCAGCGCCGTTGCCGCGAGTACCCCACGCGATGCGAGCGGCAGGGTTATTCGAAAGAAAACTAACCGGCCATTAAGGCCTAAAGTTCTTGCAGCGGCTTCCAACTGCGTGTCTACTCCTTCAAACGCCGCACGCAAACTCTTTGTCACTAACGGAAGAGCATGAATCGTCGCAGCGATAATCGCGGCCCACACTGTGAACGTGAGTCTTATTCCAAGCCGGTCGTAAAGAAACTTGCCCAACCCCGATCGTGTCCCCAGAACGGTGAGAAGGTAATAACCCAAAACCGTTGGAGGTAAGACGAGCGGCAGTGTGATTAATGAATCGATTAGATTCCGTCCCGGAAAACGCTTGCGCGCGAGAAGCCATGCAAGCGCTGAACCTGCTATCAACGCAATGATCGTCGCAGCGGTTGCCACTGCGAAGGAGAGTCTGATTGGAAACCAATCGATGTTGCGGAAATCCATTTGGTTATCTGCGACCGGGGACAATCGCAATCATCCGCAACGGACCACCGCTACCTTTTTTGATTTTCATGGGAAGAGCCACAATTGAGAATCCTTTGGCCGGGAGCTTGTCCAAGTTCGCAACATTTTCAAACGCAGGAATATTTTTTTCAAACAGAATCCGATGGCTTTCAAACAACGTCGACTGTCCGTAGTCGATGCTCGGTGTGTCGAGGCCGATAGCTTTGATTCTGCGATTTTCTGTAAGCCAGCGGGCGGCGTTGGGATGGAGCCCGGGGAAGTGAAGGTCAGCCACGGCATCGTCACCACGTTTGTCCGTGCCCATGTACTTCTTCCGATCGGGATAAAGCTTACCGAAACCGGTGCGTAGAAAAACGATAGAGCCGGGCGGTATCCTGCCGTGCCGTCGCTCCCAGTTTCTAAAATCGCTCTCTGCCACCAGGTAATCGCGGTTGGTTTCCGTCTGCCTCGTGACATCGATCAAGATCGCTGGACCAATGATCTGGTCCAGGGGGATCTCATCGACACTGTGCCGTCCCCTGGCAAAGTGTACGGGGGCGTCTATGTGAGTTCCGCCATGTTCGGCAGACGAATAACGGTAAGCAGAATAGTAGTAGCCCTTTTCTGTGGTCCCTTCGAAATCCTTTTCCAATTTGAACGGCTCAGCGGTGGGCCAGTAGACGGTGTTGGAATCAAATGGGTGTGAAAGATCGATTACGGTGCCGGCGGGCAAACCGGCAACTCGTTGCGCAATGGCGCTACCGGCGACCAAAGGCAGTAACAATACGAAAACGAAAGCTTTCATGGTTGGGCTCCTCGACAGGTATGTGCAGGCAGATGACTGGCCCGCATGTTAGCGCACCAGACGCGTTTCGCGCATTTGATTCGCAACTGCCTTGCGCTAAATCGCGAGGGGAACGGTCTGGTTAACTAGTCACCATAACGGCTACAATTCAAGACCGTTTCATTCATCTTTCTAACTACGGCTACTACTTTGGCCGAACACCGTCCCAAAGGTTAAAGCGACATGATTGATTTCAGTATCCCTCCTGAACTTGAGCGCGCGCGTCAGGCGGTAGCCGAATTCATGGACGAGCATGTTTACTCGAACGAAGGACAAGATGGTCGAAGATGAAGGGCTGCCGGTAGAGCTCGAGCGCGAGTTGCAGAGCAAGGTAAAGGCGATAGGACTTTGGGCGCCCAACTTACCGCGAGAATGGGGCGGAATGGGGATTGGTTTCATCGGTCAGGCGCTGGTTAACGAAATAATCGGCAGGTCAGTGATTGCGCCGCGCATCTTTGGTTCTGCCGCACCTGATGCGGGGAACGCAGAGCTCTTGATAATTGCCGCCACAGCCGAACAGAAGAAACAGTTTCTGGAGCCGCTTGCTTCTGGCGAAGTGCGATCCTGTTTTGCTATGACTGAACCGGAAGTCTCTGGTTCGGATCCCACAGGACTGCGCACGCGCGCCGAACTGCAAGGCGACGAGTGGGTGATCAACGGCCACAAGTGGTTCATCAGCGGCGCGATTGGTTCTGCCTTCTCGATTGTAATGGCAGTAACCGATCCGGACGCGGATGCGCACCGCCGCGCCAGCATGATCCTGGTTCCAACGGACACCCCCGGGTTCAATATCGTGCGAGCTGTTCCGGTTATGGGTTCGGGTGGTGTCGGCGGCCATTGTGAGATTCGTTTCGAGAACTGTCGCGTGCCTGCAAGTAACTTCTGGGCGAGCGTGGACATGGGTTCAAGCTGGCTCAGGCGCGGTTGGGGCCCGGCCGCATTCAGCATTGCATGCGCTGGTTGGGCGCGGCCCAACGTAGTTTTGAAATGATGTGTGAGTACGCGCTCCAGAGAAAGTCTTTCGGCGAACCATTGGCGAAGAAGCAAACCGTGCAGAACTGGATTGCGGATTCCGCAGCCGAGATCAAAGCCGCCAGACTGATGACACTGGAAGCCGCGTGGAAGATGGATCAGGAACAAGATGCGCGCGTTGAGATTTCCCTCATCAAGTTTTTTGCGGCACGAGTACTTCATGATGTTATCGATCGTGCAATCCAGGTTCACGGCGCACTCGGCTATTCCAAAGATACCCCATTGGAAATGTTTTATCGGGACGCGCGTGCTGCCCGAATTTACGACGGACCCGATGAAGTTCATCGTCAGGCAGTCGCCGACCGCATACTTAACGGCTTCAAAAACGCCAACGTCCGGTAACTGCAAGCGATGAGTCCCAACACCGACAGCGCTCAGGTCAGAAAAGGCGAGGAACTAGATCTGGCGTCGCTTGAAAGTTATCTGAAGACGCACCTGGGTTCGGAACCTGAATCACCAACACTGGAGATCAAGCAGTTTCCCGGCGGACACTCGAATCTGACTTATCTTATTTCCTATGGACCTCATGAATTTGTTTTGCGTCGTCCACCAGTTGGGCCAGTTGCGCCGACTGCGCACGACATGCCTCGCGAATATAAGCTTCTTTCTGTTATTCACCCGCGATTCCCGCTCGCGCCCAAGCCCATTCTGTTGTGCGAAGATAAACAGGTAATCGGTGTTCCTTTTTATCTGATGGAACGACGGCGAGGCCTGATTCTTCGTTCCTCCGTACCCGCGGCAATTGGTGAAGATTCGCAATTGAGGAGAGCGCTGAGCGAGTCAGTTGTCGAAACGCTCGTCACGCTTCACGCAGTAGAAATCGAGGATTCGGGCATTGCCAATCTGGGAAAGCCGGCTGGGTTTGTAGGCCGACAGGTGGGGGGATGGGCGCAGGCGATGGGAACGCTCCAAAACGGGCGATTTGCCGGAAATGGAAGAAATCATTGAGTGGCTTAACGCACGCATACCCGCAGACGACGGCGTAGGCGCCACGATCGTGCACAACGACTTCAAGCTCGATAACGTCATGCTTGACGAACAACAGCCGACGCGCGTAGTGGCAGTACTTGACTGGGAGATGTGTACCGTCGGAGATCCCTTGATTGATGTCGGCCTGTTTCTTACCTACTGGACCATGAAGGGCAGCGACACCAACAGTTCATTGCACGCAATCACAAACGGTGCCGGCTGGCTGACGCGGGAAGAAATCATTGACCGCTATGAAAAGGCAACAGGTCGTGACCTATCTCGGATTGTTTTCTATGAGACGTTCGCCCGGTTTAAAGTCGCAGTGGTGATTCAGCAGATCTATTTTCGTTATGTGCAGGGTCAAACTCAGGACGAGCGATTCCGCAATTTTGATGTCTTGGTGAAACAACTAACGGAAGACGCGCTGGCATTGGCCCACGGCTCAAGGCTTTGAGTTTCGGTACACGCGGCACAATGGACGTTTTCACACCAACGATTGTGCGATTCGATTCGCTTCCCTCCACCAATCTCGAGGCCGCCCGGCGAGCGATTGAGGGCGCAGCGAAGGCCTATGCGTGGTTGCAGCAGAACAAACGCAGGGCCGCGGTCGACTAGGGCGGCAGTGGGCTTCACCAAAAGGCGCGGGACTTTATTTTAGTATTATCCTGCGACCTAAGTTCGATCAAAGCTCGTGGCCACTGCTGACCCTGATGGCGCAGTCGGCGTTCAGGATGCGTTGTCGGAATGCTGCGATCTGCGGACCGACATCAAATGGCCGAATGACGTGATCGCTAACGAAAAAAAATTGTGCGGCATCCTGGCTGAAACAGTTGAGACGCCTAAGGGCAGTGCGGTCGTAGTGGGTATCGGCATTAACCTGACTCAAAATTCGTTCCCGTCAGAACTCGAAAATGTCGCGACGTCAGTCGAAGCTGTTTCTGATGGACCAGCCAACCTGGAGCGACTCATGGAGAGCTTGGTTAACGCGTTGTCGAGCAAATACGGGAAGTTGCAATTGCAGGATGGAATAGCAAACCTTGTGAAGACTGGTGCGTGCGTTCCAGTTACTGCCGGGGAAAGAGAATCAGGGTGACAGACGGCGCGGTTAGTTTCGTTGGCACGACGCGAGGCATCGAAAAAGACGGGGGTTTGATAGTTGAAACCGATGACGGCACACTGAAGGTGATTAGGGCCGGCGACATTTCGAGTGTCCGACCAGCGACCGCTGGACAATACTGACTAAATGAGCAACGGCAAACGCATAGTCTTATCAACCTTCGGTTCGTTCGGTGATATTCATCCCTATATGGCGATTGCTCTCGAGCTGAAAGCGCGTGGACATTCGCCAGTAATTGCAACGTCTGAAGTTTATCGGGAAAAAATGGATGCGGCCGGGATTGAGTTTATTCCCATCCGACCCGACATGCCCTCCTACGATGAACCTGACAAACTGACCAAACTTGCCGAGGACCTGGTTGATCCCAAAACGAGGGCTGGAAAAAGTTATCGGGCTCTTTACGGATAACCTGCGCGAGGTATATGAAGATCTCGACGCTGCGGTAGAAGGCGCAGACTTATTAGTGACGCATCTGTTGCCCCTGGTCGGTCCAATAGTCGCTCAAAAGCGCGGTCTGCCCTGGGTATCGACTGTGCTCGCGCCTATTTCGTTTTTCTCAGCCTACGATCCACCGGTGCCTCCGCAAATGCCCGCGCTTTATCACGTCGTTAAACTTAGCCCGATCCTCGGACGTCTTTTCCAGTCGCATTGCGTCACTCAAGGTGGAGAAAGTTATGGAGCCTGTGTACCGGTTGCGAGCCGAACTTGGTCTGCCACGCGGAAAGCAACCCTTACTCGACGGACAACATTCGCCGCAGTCGGTGTTGGCCCTATTCTCTTCCACATTTGGACAGCCGCAACCCGATTGGCCTGCGAATACGCATTCACCGGGTTCGCTTTTTATGATCGCCGGGATTATTTCGGCGAGACGGAGATGGAAACTGAGCTGTTACGTTTTCTGGATAATGGGCCGCCCCCGATTATTTTCACACTCGGATCCTCGGCGTTCTGGGTAGCGGAAAACTTTTACAGCGACTCCATTGGCGCGGCTCAAAGCCTGGGTCGTAGAGCATTACTGTTGATTGGACATCAGCGTAACCTGCCGGAAGATCCTTTACCCGAAGGAATTGCCGCTTTTGAATACGCGCCCTTTGCACAGGTGTTCCCGCGCGCCGCGGCGGTAGTTCATTCAGGCGGCGTTGGAACCACGGGGCAAGCATTGAGAGCTGGGAGACCGCAGTTGGTAGTCCCGCACGCACACGATCAGTTTGACAATGCTTCACGCGTAGTCAGATTAGGGTGCGGGCGTTCAGTGGCGCGCCCGCGTTACAATGCGAAAAGTGCAACTCGTGAATTGCGTGCTTTATTGGACACATCAGAATATGCAACGAAGGCCTCTGAAGTTGGGCAGCAAGTGCAACGAGAAGACGGCGCTCGCGTTGCTGCGGACGCGATTGAAGAAATGCTGACGAAGGCAAAAACACCGGAACTCGAATATGCTGCTGGTTATTGACGCTGGTAACACAAACACATCGCTCGGAGTCTTCGACGGCGAGGCACTAGTTGCGCATTGGCGTCTCACGACTGCACGCTCCCGTACGGTTGATGAATACGGCGTGCATGCGCGGAACCTATTTGAATTGGCCGGACTCGACTTCAAAGCGATTGATGCCATTGCCATAGCTTCGGTAGTGCCGCCGCTCAATTACACGCTCAAGACGATGGCGGAGACTTATTTTCATCTGACGCCGCTGTTTGTGGATCATTCAACTGCACGGGGCTAAGATTCTTTACGAGCCAGCTTCCGATGTTGGTGCAGATCGAATCGTTGACGCCGTGGCCGCGATTGAGAAATATGGCGCGCCCTGTATCGTTGTCGATTTCGGAACTGCTACGACGTTTAACGCAATCGACAGTGACGGACGATACGTAGGTGGAGCGATCACCCCCGGAATCATGATCTCTTCTGACGCATTGTTCGAGCGCACTGCGAAACTGCCGCGCGTTGATATACGCCGGCCGCAAAAAGTTATCGGCTCATCGACGGTCGCAGCGATGCAGTCCGGCTTGTACCACGGATTCGTGGGATTGGTTGATGGAGTCCTACGCACGATGCGACAGGAGTTGGGTGGTTCCCCACGCGTCATCGCAACCGGAGGACTCGCGTCATTGATCGCAACCGGTTCAGAATTTATCGAACTGGTTGACGACACGCTGACGCTCGAAGGTTTGAGACTGATTTACGAGCGAACCAGCAATCAAAAGTCCAAGGTTCAAAGCCCCGATACGAAACCATAACCGTCCAAAGTTCGTCATTGAATTACTTCAACTACTTTACTGAAATCGAAGACGCGTTTATCAGACGTCGCGGCAAACATTTGCTGCTAAGCCCGATGGATTGGGCGCTGATTGAGAGCTGGAAGGAGATGGATGTTCCGCTGCATGTTGCTTTGCGCGGCATCGAAAACGCGTTTGATTCGTGGGAGTCGAAACCTCGCAAACGCACAGTCAAGAGTCTGCTCTACTGTCAGGAAGAAGTTGAAGCGCAATACGCAGAATGGCGTGAGTCTCAGGTTGGCGCGAGCGCCGAACCCAGCGGTTCTGAAAATGGGGAGCGTCAACCGTTTTCACGTTCCGCAATCGCAGACCATTTGAAACGTGGGCGTGCAGAGCTGATGGTCGGTTCATGCTCAACGAAGTCGAGCGGCGCCGACGAGTTTTCTGACGTGCTGGCGAGGGCCGCGGAACGACTTGGGGAACTGGAACAAGAGTTCGCGTCAACTTCCGTTGATACGAGAAAGCTGGAGCAGTCGTTAACCGGGCTTGAACGTATGTTGAGTGATGCGCTGCTTACTGCTACAGACTCTGAAAAATTGGCTGCGCTCCAACAGGAAGTGAAAGAACAACTGCATCCGTATCGAAAGCAAATGGATCCTGCAATTTACAAACAGACTTTTGACAACCTCTTGTTGAAGCGCTTGCGCGAACAGTTTGGCGTTCCGCGTCTCAGCTTGTTTTATCTATAACCGGCTCTGATTAAACACCGGGCTTTCAGCCCGGTGACGGGCGACGATCACTGATTTACCAACCGTTTCAACGGTTTTTTCAGTCCGATAAACCGTTAAAACGGTTAACAGAACTTACGTGTCTTTATCGCCTGAAGCCTGGTGTTAATTAGAATCCTCCGCGAAGCCTGGGATCGAACTTTTGGTGCAAGAAACAAACGAGAAGTCGCTTGAAGTTGAGATCGAACGACTGCTGCCTGGCGGCGTTGGTCTCGCCCACGCTGAAGGACTGACGTTGTTTGTCTCATTGGCAGCGCCAGGTGATGTAGTACGCGTGAAAATCGACCGTATCCAGGGGAAACTCGGTTTTGCGTCCATCGAGGAAATCGTCATACCTTCACCCGTTCGCGTTGAGCCACCCTGCCCTTACTTTGGGAGATGCGGCGGATGTGACTTCCAGCAACTTACCTACGAGGCGCAACTTAATGCGAAGGTTGACATTATTCACGATTGCTTCCAGCGCATCGCAAAGATTGCTATGCCGATTGACGTTGTCATTCATCGTTCGCCGAATGAGTGGCGGTATCGAGCACGCGCCATGTGGCAAGTCGACTCGGTGAGAAAATGGTTGGGCTACTTCGTACGGGGATCTCGTGAAGTTTGTGACGTCGAATACTGTGCGGTCCTGGTCCCGGAGTTACAGCAAACTCTGGAGGCTGTGCGGACTGCGATCGATAGCGCCGCCGACACTCGAGACATTTCCGCAGTCGTCGGGTGATGAAGGTGTTTCAGTTCACCCACGGATAGCCGAGTTTGAACCTCGGGAAATCAGCCGCCTCGTTGCAGGCGAACGTTATGGTTTCAGCGCGAAGTCCTTTTTTCAGATCAACCACGAGCTACTTCCGGCGTTGATCCAAGCAGCGATTGGCGACGCCAGGGGCAATCGGGCAGTCGATCTTTATTGCGGCGTTGGATTGTTTACGTTGCCGCTTGCCAGGCGCTTTGCCCATGTCACCGGAGTTGAAACAAACGAGCGCGCGGCGAAATATGCACGACGCAACCTGGAGTTGGCGAAGCTCAAAAATGCTGAAGTAGTAGCACTCGACGTCGGTGAGTGGTTGAGGAGCTTTCAGCCGCCTGACAGAGTGGACTTGTTGCTTCTGGACCCGCCGCGTACTGGCGTCGAAAACAAAGTGATTTCCGGCCTACTCTCGCTACGACCGCTTCAAATTGTTTACGTTTCGTGCGACCCGGCGACACTCGCACGCGATGTAAAAAAATTACTTGCCGGCGGATATTCTCTTGACACTGTCGTTGCATTTGATATGTTCCCGCAGACTCATCACGTCGAAACTATAGTTCGCCTCCTCGCCGTGTAACCGCTAGTCGAAACAACTGGAGCGCAGTATTAACGCCACCGTCGTTTCGGACATAAACCTCATCAATCACAGCCTGTACGACTGTGATTTCACCCCGAAAGGAATCTACCTATGATTCGCCGTCTCATCATTGCCCTTACCGCTGTCTCTATTTCACTTCTCGCGGCAACCCCTGCTTATGGTCAAACCTTTGCCAGGGTCGCCGCGTGGAACCAGCAAGGGGTCAGGTTTACCAACGACGATCAGGTTCTTCCCGTCAACAAGCCTGAAGAACTTCGCATAGCCATCGCCGCGATAAACGCCGACGTCATTGCTTTGTCAGAAGTAAACTCACGTGCGGCGATGGATGAAATTGTCGCCACTCCCTTCGCCAACGGCGCTACCTACAAAGTGGATATGGACGATGGGCAAACTGTTCCGCAGAAGATCGCGCTCTTGTTCAAGGATCGGCCGGACATATCGGTCACCAATCGTCGCATAGTGCCAAACTCAAACGACGGCAACCCGGGTTTGAGAAATGCCTACGCGTTTGACGTGAAGATTGGAAACTTCGACTTTCTTCTGATCGCGGTCCACTTGAAGTCGGGACGCAAACCCGCGAACCGGAAAACCCGAAACCGGCAAACGAAAGCCATAGCCGCTTTCATCCGCGATGAGACCAACGGTACTGGTGAGAAAGACGTTCTCGTAATAGGTGACTACAACATGGTGCCGGGCCAGGATGCGGAAAACTTTGCCAATCTAAGCCCGGGCGGAGCGAGCAACGAGTTTTTGCGTTTCATCTCTTCTTCGCTGGCTGGACCCTCGCACATTAACCATTGTCTTAATGCGGGCAACTTCGAGGGTAACCTGCTGGACGGTTTTTCAATTTCGCGAGCGCACACCGGGGAATGGACCGGCTTCATTCGCATCCAGCAACTCCAGGCACACCTGCCCAACATGTGGTGCCACAAGTATAAGTTGGAATTTTCAGATCACTTGCCGTTGGTCGCGCGGTTTCGCGTCAATGGAGCCGACGACGACTAACAGCGTCGAGAATATGCGCGGGACAAGTGGTGGGCTGGACGGTAAATGGAAAACGATTATCGTCGGACCAATCTTTTCCCTCTCGCTCAATTGGCTGTGGCCTTCGCAGCAGGCGTTTTGTTTGGCCGTTCGACTGCGGCGTTCCTGCTCGTTGTTTCCGGTGCAATACTCTGCACATTGAGTGCATTGGTTCTTCTCGCCAGGACGACAATAAGTCTCGCCACAGTTTCATTATTTCTCGCCTTTACGTTCTGCGGTGCCGCCCTTGCGTCTCTCGAACTGCGGCCGCAAGGTCCGGACCGGGTGAAACGACTTATAGATGAGGGCGTCATCGCTTCTGGAGAACCAATTGAGATTGCGGGTGTCTTGCAACGCAACCCCGAGGTCAGTTGGGAAAGTCTTTACCTTACGCTACGAACTGAACGAATCAGGGTTAAGGGATATGAGAAGCAGGCTTCCGGAGTTGTAACACTCACCATGCCGCTTCCAGCGGACCGCCAGGAGTCGGAACGCTTGGAATTACGTTACGGGGCCCGCGTCCGTGTTATGACGAGGCTGGAGCGGGCGAATAACTTTCGCAACCCAGGCGTATCCCCCTTTACCGAATACCTCGACCGTAAGGGTTATGACGCAACCGGCTTTATCAAATCGCCCCTACTGATCGAGCGCCTTGACGACGGACGCGTTTTCCTTCCGTTAGCATTAGTCTACGATTGGCGAACTCAACTGCAGACGCAATTTGATTCGCAGTTTGCAAAAGAAACTGCTGGCGTATTGGATGCTGCGCTCCTGGGAAACCGTTACAACCTCTCGCACCCTACCGAAGAACGATTTCGTGATGGCGGCACTTTCCATGTCTTGGTTATCAGTGGGCTGCACATCACGTTCCTCGGTGGTCTCATCGTCGTCATCACGCGCCGGATAACCAAAAACAGGTCCGCGCAGTACGCGGCATCGGTCGCCGTCGTTTGGGCGTATTCTGTTGCCGTCGGCGCCGAGCCTTCTATTCTCCGCGCTGCTCTCATGTTTAGTGTCATCATGATTGCGCCGCTTGTCTCGCGGCGTGCGTCAGCTCTCAATGGGCTTGGTGCAGTGGCCATCGTTCTGCTTCTGTGGAAACCCTCAAATCTCCTGGATCCTTCTTTTCAACTTACGTTTGTTTCCGTACTGGCCATTCTCGTCCTTGCGTGGCCAATACTACAGAATCTCTCGGCTATTGGTTCATGGCGACCAGCACGGGTCACGCCCTATCCGCCGTCATGCCCTTCGTGGCTGCGTAGCCTTTCGGAGACTCTGTTTTGGGATAAGCGGGAAGGCGATCGGGAAATCCAGCGCGCGAGTTACACGTACAGACTGTTTAAGAGTTCCGCTGCGAATACACTACAACGTTTGTATCTTCAAGCGTCGCTGCGTTTCGCGTTTGCGGCATTAGTAGTTTCTGTCAGCGTTCAGATCGCATTACTTCCATTCCTCATCGTTTACTTTCATCGATTCTCACTTGCTTCCTTCGTACTCAACATTTTCGTAAGCGTCGTGATGGGGGCGTTGGCTCTAGCGGCACTGGTAGGAGTGGCAATCGCTCAAGTTAGCTCAGTGGTAGCCGCTCCGCTTATTGCTTCTGCTAGTTCTTTGAATTGGCTGATGGTTCATAGCGTTGATCCGTTTGCACAAGCTCGAATCGCTTCCATCCGTTTACCGGAATACACAGGCTGGCCGGCGTCGCTGTACGTTCTCTACTACGCTCCGTTGACGGCCCTCGCAGTGTGTCTGGCGAAGTGGAAACCATTGGAGTTTCAACGGAATACGAATCCGACGCAGGTGAGGCGAGGAATTGTTTCGGCAGCCGTGATTTCTCAGTTGCTTCTTATCGTAGTGTTGATCGTTCACCCGTTTAGCGCCGCCGAGAACGAGGGTAAACTGCGGGTAGATTTCCTGGACGTCGGACAGGGAGATGCCGCACTAGTCACATTACCGGACAACACAACCATTCTTGTTGATGGCGGTGGTAGGCCAGGTCCTTTCAAGCGATATACAAGTGGTGACGAAGAAATTCAGCAACCGGAACGCGAGCGTCGCAGCATCGGGGAGTCGGTGGTCTCGGAATATCTGTGGTGGCGCGGCCTCGATCGAATTGACTATTTGATTGCGACGCATGCGGACGCAGATCATATTGATGGTTTGAATGACATCGCTCGAAACTTCAATGTCCGTGCGGCCTTGGTGGCCAGGGCTCCCGCCCGTGATCCAGAGTTTGCGAAACTATCCCAGTCGCTGGCTTCGAGAGACATTCCGGTTCGGGTTGTCGGTGCGGGTGATGAGTTACGCGTGGGCAAAGTTTCGCTGCACGTTCTTTGGCCACCACCCGCGGCCGAGTCCCATTTGGCATCCCGTAACGACGATTCGATTGTGCTTCGCCTGAGATATGGGGCGCACACCATTGTGCTGACCGGGGACATCGAATCTGAAGCAGAACAAGCGCTAGTTCACCATTATGGATCCTCGTTAGCCGCTGAGCTCACCAAGGTGGCCCATCACGGCAGTAAGACGTCGTCAATGGAAAGTTTCGTCACTGCGGTTGGTTCGCGTCTGGCAGTTGTTTCAGTGGGCGAGTCGTCGGTGTTTGGTCACCCGCATAAAGAAGTAGTCGAACGTTGGCAGTCTAATGCTGCGCAGGTTCTTACGACGGGAAAGAGAGGAATGATTACACTAACCACGGACGGGCAACAGATGGAGCTGAAGACGTTCGTTAATCCGTAGCGTGTTGGCTATCTGTATCTAACCGGCGACGTCTTCCGGCGTGTAGAGGTCGATCATCGTACTGCCAGGTTTGTAGGTATGCAGGACCCCAAGTGGCGGAGCGTAGATATGAATCGTGACGAGGTTTTGCTCGCTAACGTCAGGGTTTCCAAGTTGATGAATATCAGGAATATCTGAACCGGTAACCGCGCCAGGCGAATAATCACGTGCTGACTGGTAGTGGAGACCCTCAACTTCGTCGTAATGAAAGATGGTTTCCCACAACGTACCTTCCTGAACGCGCACCCCGCCGTGTGAGCCGTTATGATCGTGAATCGGAGTGCGGTGACCGGGACGCCAGCATAAAACCAGCATCTCGACGAAGTCATTGCGGCACACGCGATGGCGCCAATAATTTCCTTCCTTAAAGCCCATGTAAGGAGCTAACTCTTCTGCCGAAAGTACAGCGTTCTCCAGCCACCGGTTAATCTGCTCGCGTGTTGGAATACTGTTTTGAGATTGAAGTGCAGAAACAAGTTCAGGCAAGGTCAATCGGTGATTGCTAAGCTCGTGGTCTTCTAATTGTTCGGCTGTATCAAGGTGGGTTAACAAATGTTCACTCCTCACAAGATGGCTAGTTTAGCTTATATTCGCTCACGCGGCGCAGAGTCAAGACTGTCACAGTTTTCGTTTGAGTTCTGAGATTAATGAAGGTGGATGAGGGCGCAACGAGAAATTATGAATTCGCACGAGCTGGAGATTCGCGCGGAGTGATCGAGATCACGCGAGCCTCTTCGCCATCGCCTTTAATTTCTACTCTCCAAACGTTCTCCGGCAGGCGATACTCACCCAGTCGATGCGCCCATTCCATGACTATGACGGCGCTCTCATTACTCAGCATTTCCTCCAGGTCGACAGCGTGCGCCGCTGAAGCCCCCTCATCAAGCCTGTAAAGATCAATATGAAATAGAGGGAGCCGGCCGGTGTAGGGATTCACCAGAGTGAACGATGGACTGGTGACCTCATCAGGATCAATGCCCAGCGCACTGGCGAGTCCTTTAACGAAGACAGTCTTACCCGCCCCGAGTGGCCCATCGAGCAAAATGATTTCGCCACCTTTGAGTTGCGTACCAACTTGTTGGCCACGTCTGAAGGTTTCTTGCGGACTTTCAGATATCCAGTCTCCGGTCTGAATCTGTGAATCTGTCGTCATCGAAAGTGTTGTTCCCCAATTGGATCGAGGGAACGTATTGCTTGGCTAAGGTGCTCTCGAATATCAGACGCAACCATCGATCGCATACCCAGATCACGCGCCGCGAGATCGCCGGCCAACCCGCCGACATAAAGCGCGGCAATCGTCGCCTGTAGACAATCGGGCTGGCGATCTGGTTGTGCAAACTCCTGGGCGACGAAGCCTGCTATGAGCCCTGTTAGTGTGTCTCCAGCGCCCGCAGTACCCAGACCCGGATTTCCGGTTGGGTTGATAAACACACGACCATCAGGAGCGGCAACTAACGGCCGTGATCCTTTGAGGACCAGAATGACTTGATTCTTGGTTGCAAAGTCGCGAGCGGCAGTCACCCGATCATCGAGCACGGACTTATCTGTCGTGCCGAGTAGTCTCAGCATTTCGCCTGGATGAGGAGTCACAATCAATGGCGCCTTCGTTGAGCCCTGTAAATCCGCAGGCCAAGGCGCCAAACAATTCAGTCCGTCGGCATCAATGACCATCGGAGTCTTACGCTTGGTTACCACCGCGTAGACGAAACTGCGTGTTTGCTCGTCATCTGCCGTAAGTCCAGGGCCAATGGCGATGACGGTCGCTTTAGACGCCAGCTGCAGCGCGTAATCAATTGCTGTCTCAGCGACCACACCGCGATCAGTTTCAGCCAGCGCAGTTGTCATCACTTCTGGCATGGCGGTGGCAGCAACCGTCGATTGAGCTGACGCCGGCGTAGCGATCGTCGTCAAACCAGCGCCTGAGCGCATCGCAGCGTTACCGCAAAGCACGGCGGCGCCTGTATAACCGCGCGAGCCGGCGATCACCAGGACGTGGCCGTGCGTGTTCTTGAATGACTCGGATGTATAACGCGTTCTGACTAGCCAACGCCTGGCATCCTCTTTCTCAGTTACAAATAGATTGGAAGCCTATGCGTTCCACCAGCGCGGCAGGTGAACCGATGCCGGCAACAATTAACTTGCCGTTATGGTTCGAAGCGGGTGGCAAGACGTTAGCTGTTTTTGGAGCTGTGAAGGTCACAGTCAGATCTGCTTGGACAGCAGGTCCAATAAGCATCGCCGAATCGGAATCGAGACCAGATGGAATGTCGACAGAAAATATCAGCGGCGCGGTTGTACCCCTATTTTCCCGATCGCCTCTGACTACCTCTAAATGCCTAACAACGTCGGCGAAGAGCCCGTCGAGCGGACGGCTGAGTCCTGTTCCAAACAACGCGTCAATTATCATGTCATGCGTATCACCTGACGCGCATAGCGCCTTCCAGGATTCCGGGCTGTCACATTCAATGAAGCTGAGGTTGTTCGCTGGCGTCTTTACGCGTACGGCTTCGCGCACACTCTCGAAGTTTGTGCGGGCGTCCCCGCGAGTTTCTTCGACGCGACCAAAAAGAATTAGTTCTGTCTCTGCTCCGGCGTCCGAAAGCAACTGCCCCAAAACGGCGCCGTCACCACCGTTATTTCCTGGCCCGCACAGTATCCGAACCTTCTTATGGTCAAGTTTTCCGGAATATTTTTTTTCGATTTCCAGGAAACAGGATTTTGCAGCAGCCTGCATTAGTTGGAGGGAGGGGACTCCGTAATCCTGAATCGTCAGGCGGTCGATTTCCCGCATCTGCTTGGCTGAGATAACCGGCAACACGGTGGGATGATAGGGAGCAAAAATAACCCGGTCAATTAGACGTTGCGACTACCGCCACGTCAGGCATAAAAAAAGGCGGCCCGAGGCCGCCTACCTCTCGCCGCTTCTGCTATCTGCCGCTGCGCCAACCAGTCCGTTTGTCCAGGATACTTACTGAATAGAATCAATGGCTGAACAATTTCAGAAACTATATTGAAAAAAGCCCGAACGAGTTGTTACTCGCTCAGGCTTCTCTCAACCGCCAGAACTGAAAGAGCTTATTCCATTTTTGCAGCATTTCGCCGTTTGCGAATTGCGCCGGCAATTCCTGCCAAGCCCGTTCCAAGGAAAACCATCGTAGCGGGTTCTGGAACCTCTTTTTGGCCACCACAGCCTTTGCAGAAGAAGAAGCTCTCATGGCCGCCTTGTGCGTTGGATACGCTCGCCGCCAAGCCGAGTCGGAGTCCAGGGTTGGCCGCGATGGCAGCAGCGAGAGCGGCAGCTGCATCGGGAGTTAGAGCAAAGGCGAAATCGGACTTGCCGGTGCCATTGCCATTAAGAGTGGCTTCTCGGAGCGT
The DNA here is from genome assembly GCA_963786645.1 of Blastocatellia bacterium. Lineage (GTDB taxonomy): Bacteria > Acidobacteriota > Blastocatellia > Pyrinomonadales > Pyrinomonadaceae > PSRF01. The sequence continues at coordinate 37,002 of CAWAZW010000006.1, read as the reverse complement.
GAGCGCGTCAGCGAGATGCGCGCTGAAGACCGCATTTCCAGATTGGTCGTACGCTGTCACAACAAGAGAATTGAGAATAATCGGACCCACGGGGCCGGCGTTGCTGCCACCCTTGTTGGGGTCGTTGATATTCATCATGATGCAGAGATCGCCATTAGTTAGGCCCAAGTCTGCGGCAGAGTAAGTCTGGTTGTTCGCGCCGCCGACTATCTGGCTACCGCCGACGACATCACCGTTTTTGTTTGCGTTCCGATCATTTGGGTTGTAGGCAACCGAACCAAACCCACTGGTCGAAGAGCCCTTGGTTTGAATTACCAGCACCGTACTAACGGTTCCAAGTCCGGCAGGTTGCACGATCTGGGGTCCCGCGGGAACAATCAGAAAGCTGTCTGCCCGCGCAGTAGTACCGGCCAGAGACAACGTCAACATGGCACCCAGAGCCAAGATTCCTTTCGATAAAAACCTGTTCATTTCGTTCATTTCCTCCTAAGGGTCGGGGCTGAATCTTTGAATACCTGCTTTTCTGGAATCGTTCCAGAGCTGGTAGTTGAATTCCTTCCCTCAGTGAAAAGGCGCAATAGAGGAGAGTTTTCCAGGAAACGGCGGGGATATGCGGAATGTTATCTGCGTAATTTCAGGAAACGGAGACCCTGATTAATAACTGCTCGCGCTTCTGACATTCCCAGCGCATACGTGACACCGAAATAGGTGAGGCCATAACCCCCCAGCACGAGCGCGGCCACCGGTACGGGTGTAAGGGACCAAGTACGAGCTTGAAAAGCCCAGCCAACCGCTGCGCCCAAAATCGCGGCGCCCCAAAGCTTAAGCATATAAAGCATCGGCAATCCCGTTTGACCGATGCGTCGATTGAGTTTTCGTCGGAGAAGAAAGAACTCGACCCAGGCGGCAACGCTAGCCGACGCTGTTAGACCGACAACCCCCCACTTTGGATCGATACCAATCAATCGAGGAAGAGGGATCGCGCAAAGGTAACCGAGGATAGTTGTCAGTAAAACGTGAATGATGGCGAATAGCAAAGGTGTGCGGGTGTCGTGCAGGGCGTAGTAGGTTGATGAATACAGTCGCCCTAGCGTCGCGGCAAGAAGGCCAATACTTGAGCCTGCCAGAATTCCCCAAACGTAGACAGCTGCATCGCGTTGGAATTGTCCCGTTTGATAAAGAACCGCGGCAATGACGTCGCCCAAAAAAAGAAATGCAATTGCTGACGGTACGATGAAGAAGGCAATGCGACGAAGCCCGGCATTCAACCGGTTTTGCAGGATTTGGGCCACCTGCTGATCGCTTCCCACAGCGCGCGACATTGCTGGCAGTTCTGCCGCCGACACTGACATTCCAAACAGGCTTACCGGAAGCGTGTAGAGACTCTGCGCGTAGTTAAGTCCCGCCATCGCGCCGATCGGAAGATAACTTGCGATGATTTCGTCGATGAACGCACTAATCTGGATGACGCCTCGACTCATGAAAACAGGCAAGAAGTTCTTCACTACAGTTTTCACGTGAGTACTGGTGAGATCGATAACCGGGCGTAACCGCCGAACGAGCTTCAAGACAGTCGGCAGTTGCACCAGGAACTGCAACGCGCTGCCAATCAGCGCCCCCCACGCAGCGACTTCAGCCAATGGAAACTGCCCTACTCGACCACCAAAAAAGATCAGTGAAGAAATGATCGCGAGATTCCAAGCGACGGGGGCCGTGTAGGAGATGAAGAACCGGTGATGGCTGTTGAGAACTCCCAGACACCACGCGGACAAGACCAGCAATCCAGCTCCCGGGAAGAGGATGCGGACCAATCGAATGGTTAACTCCCGTCTTTCGCCCTCGAATCCAGGAGCAATGACGTCGATTAGATAAGGTGCAGCGAGCACGCCGACCAGAACAACGACGGAAGTAATCAACGCAAGAAGGCCAAGAACAGCACTGGCTACGTGCGACGCTTCTTCCTCGTTGTCTTTCGCGAGCAACTTGGCGTAAACCGGAATGAAGGATGCGGAGAGGGCCCCTTCGCCGAAAACGTTCTGAAGAAAATTTGGAATGCGAAACGCGGCTGTGAAAGAATCCGCGGCGGCCGAATAACCAAAGTAGTGCGCGAAGACTCGTTGTCGGACCAGTCCGATAATGCGACTGATTAAGATTCCAGCTCCGACGGAAAAAGCGGATCGACTAGAGGTGGGTGCTCGACGCTTCGCCAGGTGCTGGTGCCGGCAACGGTCGGCGGTTACGGAGCCAACTTGTTCCATCCTCTCACCAGCAATCACAGATGCATCGGCCTCAACCGCAGTGCTTGGAGTAGTTGGTTGAGAGGTTTGCCCTGAAGTCTCTGAGACCGCGTCTACGCCGTCGGTTGGTTTCTTGGCGTCGCCGTTAGAAGAGTCTTTCATCAGCGGTCAGAGATTGTAGTCCTTAATTTTTGTGAGAAGTGTTTTGTAGCTTACGGCAAGACTTTCCGCTGCTTGCATCTTGTTCCCACCGCAAGATTGCAGTGCATCAATAATCTTCTGACGCTCTACAGTCCGAAGAGCCCGTTGGCCGGCATCCGCCAGACTTCCAGAAAGATCAAAAGTCGCGACGTCGGTTGAGGTGGTTTGCGCCTTTTCGCCAAGTCCCAGATCCTTTGGCTCCAATACCAGACTGTCGGAAAGAATGCACGCCCGCTCGATCGCGTTCTCCAGTTCGCGTACGTTACCGGGCCAGCTATGCGTCAGCAGCGCCGCGCACGCCGATTCGCTCAACGAAACCTCACGTCCCCGCAGCTCCTTCCCCAACTGCGCGGCGAAATGCCTCGCTAACAGAACGACGTCGTTGCCACGCGCTCGGAGTGGAGGAATGTCCAGCGGAAATACTGCCAGGCGGAAAAAGAGGTCGCTGCGGAAGTCGCCTTTATCCACCGCACCGCGCAAATCTCTGTTGGTAGCAGCTACCACTCGCACGTCAACGGGAACGGGCGCACGACCGCCAATCCTATCTACAACCTTCTCCTCGATTACGCGGAGAAGTTTTCCCTGAGCTGCCAGTGGTAGTTCTCCTACCTCATCCAGGAAGACAGTGCCGTTGGCAGCGAGCTCAAATTTTCCGAGGCGACGATCTGTTGCTCCGGTGAACGCGCCGCGTTCATGACCGAATAATTCGGTCTCAATTAATGAATCAGGAATTGCCGCACAGTTAAAAGCGACAAAGGGTTTGTCTCGTCCTCGGTGACAAGTGGTGGATTGCCCGCGCGAACAATTCTTTACCGGTTCCAGATTCGCCAAGCAACAAAACAGTGGTCTCTGTTTGTGCGACCCGTTGTGTTTCAGATACAGCACTTTTGATGAGCCTCTGACTCGCCTAAGATTCGAGGGAACCCGTAACGCCGTGACCACTCTTCCCGAAGCAGAATGTTCTCGGTTCGTAGTCTCTCCTGTTCGAGTGCGCGTTCAACTATTAGAAGTAAATGATTTGAGTCGACAGGCTTTTGAAGAAAGTCGTGTGCGCCGTCCTTCATCGCTTGAACAGCTTCGTCAATTGAACCGAAAGCCGTCATCACGATAACCGGGATACTTCCGTCAGCAGCTCGCGCTGCGCGAAGAACGTCCAGGCCCGAACCATTTGGCATCCGCAAATCTGTTAGAACCAATTTGTGAGGACCGGCAGCGATTTCGTTTAGTGCAGCGCGCGCGTCGGCAGCCTCAGTCACCGTATATCCGGCATTCTCCAGAGTAAGCCTCAAAACGCGGCGTAAGCTGTCTTTGTCTTCGACGAGAAGGATGTCAGGCATGCGCGAATAGGAGTGTGCGATCTCGTGATTGAGAATGCTCGTTTCCAGATCTCTTATCAGTTACGGCGATTTCGATTCATCATTCATTCTAACTGCGCGGGTGTCAAGAGTCTTTCAATGCAACGAGCGGTCTTCGCATACACATAGTCAAGCTTTTGGTAACGAGACCACGTGCGCAAAACAAAAAAAGCGCAGGCCGTTCAACCTGCGCTTTCATCTAACAACTGTCGGGGTCTCTATTTTTCGACGACGCCCAGGACTGTTGCTCCAGGAATTACGATCGCATTCAATACCGCGCTCGAGTCATATTGTAAGTTGGAGCTTCCGCCGCCACCGCTGTAGTTAAACGTAGGTGCCAGAAATCCTCCACCGGCCGCAAATCGTGCGACCATTATTGAGCCAAAGATGTCGCGGTTGCCGCCCCCTGTCTTCACCACAATGTCCGTCCACCCAGAACAAGTATTAAGCCATTAAAATTAGGTCCTGGCCCATCGAAAGTTAGTGTCCCCGTCACTATTAACAAGCCTGCTCCGCCATCCAGGTTGCAGTTACCTTTAACAATAGTAAACTTCGGCGCAGCCGCCGTTCCAGCGTTGCCACTCAGTGAATTTACGATGACCCCTCTCTTAACGCAGGGATCTCCTGGCGCAGCGCACGAATTGGCAAGGTCTTCGGCCTGAGCCATAAACGCGCGAGCTTTGTCGGCAGTCTCCAGGAACCACGGCGGGTCGACTTCGGTCGAGCCTGCGGGCGTAGGATCGTGCGGTAGGCGAAGAACATTGTGCTTGGGATTGGCAACGGTTACAGGTTTATCCGTATATGCCGCGTGAGCGATGGGAACGTCATGGCCGCTAACCGCCAGCGATGCTTTCGGCGTAGTTTCAATCCCGGCATTGTCTACTCCAGAGTAAGTTCTTGCATTGCTGTTTCCCAGGTCGATAAATGCTGCAGCCGCCGCGTTGTCATGGCCTCGGATCACAAGTGGGGCAGGAACAGTAATGTTCAATCCGTTGGCGCCTACCATCATAGAAAGCGTTTTTCGCGCGCCCCTTGGACCATAGCCGGTTGACTCAATGATCATCCGTTGCGGCGGACGGGTAACCGGAGTGGCATCGGGATCCGACACTTCCACACTGTAAGCGACTCCGCTGAATGGGTTGTAGCCGGGGCTGATGGCAACACGATCGGCGAAGTGCTCCGCCCGCTGGTGTGTAGTTATAAGTCAACCAACGTGACAGGCGGATATCGGCTGTGTTGGGATCACCGGCAAGATTAGAAGTATTGCGAGTGAGCGCTTTTCGAAAGTCAATTATGTTTTCCGGTGCCACGCCTCCGACAGGGTTGGCCACAAACAAAGGATTAGGTGCCACGCCGCCGCGCAACACATTTAGAGTTGCTTGCAGACCCGCTTCGGCTCCGTAGTAAGCCTGCATCTCGGCAGCAGCGTCGATGGTGTTTGTCCCGGTCATCGACGTTGTGAGAATCAACATCCCGCCTGCAGCGAGAAGCAATGCGGAGATCAGCAACGTGCTGATCAGCGCGGCTCCGCGTTCGCCTCTTATTGTTGGTTTTTGTGAGAGGTTTCATATCTAAACTTAAAACTGATCGAGGGTAGTTGGAGCATTGCGCAGGGCCACGTCGGAAGCTAAGCGAACGATGCCGGCGGGCTGTTGTGGACCAGCTGGAAGGTCAACTCTGGATATCAAGGCGAACCCGCTCGGCTAAGGCTGCGGTTGTTGTGCCACGCCGGCAACGTCAAGGTACTGAATGCCCATCCCGGTGATGCTGCCAGCCAGCACGCCAGAACTGCCAGTGTTATCAACGCGAACTATTACGTCGTTGTCATCCTGGAATACAAACCGAACATCCTCATTCGCTTGATTAAGATCGGCCCGTTGTCGAGGTTCGCGCGAACTCTGATGGAATCGCGCGTCGGAATCGACGACCACTATTCCGTTGTCAGTTAATCCGTATCCTGAATTTCCAATTTCGCGCGACATGATATTGAGTGCTCGTTGAGCTGCGGCCAGAGCATTTGATCGCTGATTCTCACGAGTGCGTGTTCGCAGAGATGTCGCAAGCAGCGTGCTGGCCGCCGCCATTACCGCCAGAGTGATCGTCATCGCGATTAGTAACTCAAGCAGCGAAAAGCCTGAGGTGCTCTGCGTCGAGTTGTCTGTTGCATTACATGTTTTGCATGTTCTTTTACTGATCCGTTCGGGCTCGTCTGAGTGATTAAGGTAACTGTTCCTCCGGCACCAAAGGCCCAGCCGCCGCCAATTCTTGTCCGGCATAACCGTGATTGTGATGCTCTTGAGATTTGTTGTCGCACTCACATCGGGGACGCCGCCAATCGTCGTCGGATTGTCATCGATCGTGCGCGTTATGCTGTAAGTGCGGCCATCTCTTAGGACGCCAGCCTGAACCGTTGTGCCGCCGACCAAACTTGCATGAGTAGTGGTGGAACTGAACTCAGCGCTGCGCAGACGTTCAAGCGCTTCTTGCGCGATCGCCATACTTGTCGCCCGATCACTGCCACCTGAGTTGTTGTAGATCGAAAAAGAAAACAGACTTGCGGAACCCAGCGCCACCACCATCATCAAGTAGCAACGCAATGCACGCTTCGAGAAGGGTAAAGCCAGTCTGGCGTGACCCCGTTGCTCGAACGTGCGCGCTCGCGGGAAACTAGTTGGGTTTCAGGGATTAATGTTTTCTTTAGGTTGCGTAACTGGATCATGGATACTTGCGTGGTACTACGAAGCGAAGGAGCGGGCGCCGCTGAATTTACAACTGGACTGCTGACGGGCGCTCCGACTAACGAAGGTTGGCCGGCCGGGGTTAAATCGATCCTGCTGGATCCATGACCATGACTCAGAGAAACGAAATCCGGAGTCGCCGGATTGCCGGCAGCATCAACTGTTCTGCCGCGCCAGTTGAAGTAGATTGTTCGAGGGTAAGGAGTATTGAATTGCAGATTGGATTCCGCTGGCATTCCGATAACCCGTGGAGCGTCCAGGGTTCCGTCACCGTCAGCATCAATTGTCACCGAATAAAAGCTTGCGTTGAGGATACTGACCTGGGCCATTTCAGCTGGACCGCCGGATGCACGACGAACTGAATCAAGCCGGGCCTTCTCAAGATAAGCCGCCAACTGCTGGGTAGCGTTTTCTCGCGTCATATCCTGCCGGGCTTCAACTACTTGCATGAGAGCGAAGCCGGTGATCACTGTGATCATGGCGATGACGATGAGGAGTTCGAGCACCGAGATACCTCGTTCATCTGCGAATTGATTTTTTGAGAGAGGGGCAATCATTTTGATATCCAGATATTCAAATTCAAGATTTACTCTTAATGCCGCCACACACGGGAGTGCAGACGCAGAAGGGACAGGACAGTTATATTCGCGGACGCCTAACACCCTAAATCCGCTCAAGTCCATCGCCCTGCGCACCCAAACTGAGTCGTAGGCAATCGTGCTGTTACCACCGCCATCGATCTTGAAGTAAGGCGCACCGATTGGGTCGCCGGGTGCTCCGTTAGGATCGAACTTCGCAACCAGAATGGCACCCTGCATTAATCCTTCACCGCCACCGTTTCGGTCCATCTTTCCTCGTCCTAAGACGAGGATTATTCCTTGAAAATCTGTCGTACCGTGGGTGATCAGCTCGCCGGTGACAATGAGAAGGCCGCTCCCCTGGTGGTTTGGACCGAGCGAGACGGGATCACCGTCGTAGTTGTCGATGAAAGTGAATCGTGGACTGGTCTGCAGTGCCCAACCCTCCTGCGTCGTCGGCAGCGTCTTTGTCGTCGAAAAGCCGATTTGATTCTTCGGCGAACGCACGCATTTCGGCGAGAAACTCTCTAGCCGCATCTCCATCTTTCACAAAGCCAGGTGTGTTGTCGGCATTGAGTTCCCCAGAACCGACCGGCAACACCTGATCCGGATCGAGGGTTGATATTTCCGTCTGGACGGTCCCTAGATTACCGGCGCCGGCTGCAAAGGCCGGTAATGCATCCTCCGGCGGAACGCCGAGGTCGACGCCTGAATACTCGACCTCGGAAGAACTTCCCAGGTCGAAGTCCATGCCGGGGCCCCCTGGTAATGTGACAGGCGCTGGTGGGTCAAAGTCAAAGCCTCTCCGTCGAATGACCATTTCAAGACGCTTGACAGCGCCTTTTGGACCATATCCCTCTGACTGAATTATCAGGCGTGAGGGTTGATAATTGACATTCGTAGTGATTTGTCTGGCAGCAATAGGCCCGGGATCATCTGGATCAGTGATCGTCACTTTAAATGCAATGCCGGTAGACGGGGCGTAGGCATCGGTCAACGGCACCCGCCAATCGTTGGCTACGTCTGGATTTTGGTAGGCGTAAGTGAGCCAACCCGATAAACGTGACGTAGCTGCGGTACCAGTGGCCCATGGGTCAGTCGTCCTGTTAGACGTGGCAGGGTTTGCCGCATTCCTAAAATTCATCTTGGTCGTTCCTAGCGACGCATCGGGAGCGATGTTGCCGCGCAGAACGTTGAGCGTCGCCTCCAAGCCTGCCTCTGCGCCGCTGTAAGCCTGCATCTCGGCGGTCGCATCAATAGTCGAAGTTGTCGAAACTGACGTCGCGGTTACCAGCGCCAATCCAGCGGAAAGAAGCAGAATTGAAACCAACAACATTGTCAGCAACGCCGCACCGCGCTCGTTTGCGCGTTCCATCAAACACAAGTCTTGGTTTGTGATGCTTTTCATTTTTCTTACCTTGATGGCGATTAGTAGGTTGCGAGATTTTGACTCTTATTGCGGAGAGCCACGTCGGAAATAAGTTGAATGGGCGGTTTCAGGTTGATAACCGGGAGCTCCGGGACTTCCAACCGCCGGGAGATTCGCGGTGACGGTTATTCGCACGCCAACTGCGTTTGCGACTTGAGTAGGGTCGGTGACTACGTCGAGCGGTGCATTATCCGCACTCCAGTAGATGATTTCCAGAGTGTCTATTCTGTTGGCGAGCACGGTGTTCTGGTTGGTGCCGCCTGCGGCGAATCTATCGTGCCGAACAAGGTAGTTCTGCTCGTTCGTGCTATCCACCAGATACTTCACGTCTTCACCAGAACTCTCAATCGTGGAAGATCCGCCACTGAAGCGGTTCAAATTGGATCTCACTCGTATGGTTGAACCATCGCAGTCACCAACCACGAGTCCATTGTCTGCGGTATTGAATCCATAACCACCGATAGCGATTTCCCTGGTCATAATGTTGAGAGCCCTTTGAACGTCTGCTATCGAATCAGTTCTTGAATGCTCGCGGTTACGAACGTTGAAGGAGGTTGCGAGTAAGGTACTGGCAATCCCCATGATAACGAGGGTCACGGTCATGCCAATGAGCAGCTCCATAAGTGAGAATCCCTGCTCGCTGCGGTTCGTATTTTTGCAAAGTCGCTGCACGTTTAATCCTTTCGATCCACCCCGACAATTCGATTACCTGATCATGGTCCGACGTAGATTCCAACACCGTTGCTGGACCGAACTGTGATGAGCGTTACGCCACCAAATACACGTTGCACGCCTGCTAAAGCGGTCGTCCCGGCGGGGGTCACTTGAACTGTGATTGTTTTCTGTGTGAGGTTTCCAGCGAACGTGTTGGCGATGGTCGTCGAAACTGTGTATTGCCGGCCTGCACTGACTTCGGTCTTGAGGCCTCCACCCAGTGCCACGATGGTTGTTTCGAGCTGTGAGAACTCGGTATTTCGCAGACGTTCCATTTGCTGCTGCGCAACCGCCATCGCAAGCTCGCGATCGCGCGCCGTAGAGTTCGCGCCCAATGCGTAAAAGAACAGGGAAGCCGCACCTAGCCCCACGACCATCATGACAACCAAAGCGATTGAGGTTTCCATCAACGTAAAGCCCTGTTCGCTTCCGTGCCTGGAGCTTATTAAGGTGCCGGGTTTGCTGCTTTTCAGATTCATTGCGTGTCTCATCCGTAACTAATCAAATGTTATGGAAATGGTCTTACTGCCGCAGGCCGAACTCACCGTTACAGTGCCCGATCTCCCAGTACCGTTGGCGTAAACAATGGTGTACGAAATGGTGCCGTTTCCAGACACGGTCGTGCTGGCGGGTGTCACCGATGTAATGTCCCCGCTCTTGGTAGCCGTAATTACCGTGTTGCTGGCATTGGTGATGGTGACCACAGAAAAGGTCTTTGGACTGCCGTTCTTCGGTAACGACAAAGTGGACGGCGCGGATAAGACACAAACCGGCGGTGTCGGCGAAGTAGCTGGCGATACCGATGGTGAGGGTGATGGAGAAGTCGAGGGCGACGGACTCGGATCATTATCTGGATCAGGCGACGGGTCATGTCCCGGCGATGGTGACGGATCTCCGTCGGGGGACGGGGAGGGTGACTCATCCGGCGATGGACTGGGGGTTGCTGACGGATCAGCGGGTCACTGGGACTTGCACCAGGACTTCCCGATACCACCGTCGACGGGTTGGAATTGAGGGTAACCTCCGCTATCGCACTGTCCTGGAAGATTTCACTGCCAATGGTGACGTCTCCCGAGCCGGAGAGGTTTATTGAGCTCGACGAACCGCGGTCGTTGTTCAATACGAATCCGATCTGATTTGCAACTCGACCTCGCCAGTCAAACGTAGCTGTAATTCCGATTTGACCCGCAGGAAACGTGACACCGGTCTGCAAACTAATCGTTCTTGATTCAACCGTTCCGTCGCCATCGAAATCCATCGTTACGGTGTAGTTGTTCTGATCGATGATCGTCACAACTGAAGTACCGTTACGGCGGATGGCGTTGGAGCGTGCTTTCTCAAGATAGCCGGCCAACTCACGGGTTGAACCTGTTAGACGCACGTTCGCTCGTGCTGAGTCGATGGCAAAGAGCGCGAAGGCGGAAACGACCGTGATCAGCGCTATCGTGATGAGCATCTGAATCGTTGTAAATCCGGCGTCGGCTTGGCAGCGACGAGAATCGCTTGTCCTATTGTTGGCTTGTAAAATTTTCATGACGTCTCCGCGGATTAAAAATCGCTTGGCGTGAGGATCTATGCCGCGGTTCCGTTGGCAACAGCCATGCCAACACGGAATGACGTCAAAACCTGAAGTTCCTGCGGGCACTACCGAGGGAACCTGTGAAGCGCAGTAACCTTATGTAACACCGACGGAAGCGTCCTTCCTATTGCGAAGCCCACCTTTACAGGCAGTATCGACAATCTGATTAATTAGATTCGGAGCTGGTTCTGAGGAATCGGGCAGATGTTTGCTCTTTACATCAATCACGCAGGCAAAGATCGTCCGCTGTGTCGCGAGGTGCCGCACGCCAAGCGCGCGGTTGGACGGTAAAGCGCCCCGTCAATCGTTTCGACTGGCGGGGCGCAATCTTAAGCACGGGATCCCTTTTCAGGGAGTGCTTCTCTGGGTGTTGACTTGAGGCTCGAATTCATTGGCAGCTGATCCAGTTACGCTCTCTGTGTCTGCAAGCTTCATTGATAAAATCAGCGGCCTATAAGTAAACGCCCTTGGCCCACCGCGACTGTTTTGCACTTGCATCACCAAATAGTCTTGATTATCTCGAAACCGGAGCACACTACCTCGTTGATTAAAAATGACAAAGAGTAGCACCTCGCCTCTTGCCGCCCTCATTTGACCGACCAGGGAACTTGCTCCGCCGTCGGTGCGGATCAGCGTACCGGTCTTGGCTATCACGCTTCCTCGCCACGCTGGACCAGTAAACCTATCTTCAAGAGTGCCGGGATCGATTCCAGCGACCGGCATGATATCGGCGGGCGTCAGCCGATACCGCTGAAGCTCCACTCTGAGTGCTCGAAGAATCTTCATCATTGCACGCGGCGTAACTCGGTTAACTCCAAGCCCGCTGAGCGAGGCGAGATAGATCTGTTCGGGTGGAATCCCAACGCGGGTGATTAGGTGCCGACGAACGGACTCCGTGCCCCCGAGACCGTCGCCTATTCGTTCGGCCATGAAGTTGTTTGAATAACAAAGAAGTACTTTCAGAACGCTCGTTAACTTGCTCGACTTGTGCGAAAGAAGAGTTCTGGCACCGGGCGCGACTGAACCAACTTCTACGTCGCCCATTACTGCAACAGATGGAACTGTCTGCAGGCTGGCTCGATCTCCCAGCGCCGTACGCTCGTAAATCCATGCGCTCGTTGCGTCACCAGATCGCAACGTTGAATCGAGTGTGTCGTAAAGTTGTTCTCCCGAACCCCGCGCTGAGCCACTAAAGTTCATCGTGAACCCTGGCGCCACCACCAGGTTGCCTGTCACCTTACGAATACCAAGACCGTTTAACTGCCGGGCGACCATTACTGCATGTTCGTAATGGAACGACGGGTCACGTCCAGTGACATACAGATTGCCGGTTATCTCTCCGGTTGTTTTGTTGAAGAAGCCATTAGTCCAGAACGCAGTAGTAAAGCGATGGTTTGGGCCAAGCGTTTGTAACGCCACCAGCGCAGTGCCAAGCTTTATGGCTGACGCGGGATTAAACAATTCGTTAGCGGCCTGCTCTGAAACACTCTTGCCGTCGACAGTCTCGATCAAGACTCCCTGCAGACCGTAGACCGTTGGTGTTTGCTGATCTTCGGAGGCCTGTGGCGGTAGTGGTTGCGTCGGGCTGACGACCGGTTGCGCAGAAACTAAGACTGGTGCAGTCAACAACACCAGCGTTACTAGAATAATGTTAATTAGTTTTGTCATTTCGTCGGGTATTGCGTCCGCTGGGGGGACACATCACGATCATAACATGGCGCGGGAGAAGCCAGTCGAGAGAGTCTCTTTTGGATGCGATTTCCTCCGGCTACGATGTCACGTGACGGACAGAGATTTTGATGGCCAACACAAAAGCGGATTTCGTTGACAACGTTGGAAGCGCAAACCTAGAATCTGACCATTGACATTCCAGTGAATCGCAATCGCAAGCCCGTAGCTGTCGACGACATTCGCGCCACGCACAAAGCGCGTCGGAAAGAAATCCGAACGCGACTAGATCAGTTTGACCACATCTGGCGCAAAGGATCTGATGAGCAACTTTGGGAAGAACTTGTGTATTGTATCTTCACAGCCGGCGCGTCCGCGCGAATGGGCTACCGGGCCATCGAAGCAGTTCGACCATTTCTGGTTGTAGGTGAAAAGGAAGAAATGACAACGGCTTTGAAGAACGCCGGTGCACACCGATTTCCGATCGAGCGTCCGGGCTATATCGTGATTACGCGAAACTATCTTCAGCGACACTGTGGGATGGCGTTGCGTAAGAAGCTAGTGAGTTTTCCAGACGCGAATGAACGACGCGATTGGTTGGCGCGCGAAAAAGAGATCAAGGGTTTAGGATACAAAGAGTCGAGCCATTTCCTGCGAAACATTGGGCTGAAAGGGTACGCGATACTCGACAAGCACGTTATGAATTGCCTGGCAGATCTTGAGGTTGTTGAAACTTCAAAACCACCTGCCACCCGGGCTCGATATTTGGAAACGGAAGACAAACTGCGACGGTTTGCGCGTGACATACGAATTGATTTTGACGAGCTTGATCTGGTTCTATGGTCAATGAAAACCGGAGAAGTTTTGAAGTAGTATTCAGCGCGAGATCACGGGTGCTCTACCACGTCACAAGGAGTTGGACGAAACAAGTGGTCGCTCGACAGATGTCGAAATCCAGAATGGCAATCCGCAAGACGGCGGTCGGAATTGTGACCGCCGTTGTCATTTGCTTCCTGGCTGCGCCCTGCGTAGTGCATGCGACAGCCGCGGACTCGAAGGCGCAGCGCCAGGCAGCGAAAGCACTGCGCGAGGGAGAATACGAAGTCGCTGAAAAGAAGTATCGCGAGTTGTTGGCAAAAGATTCGCGAGATCATTCGGCGCGATTGGGTTTGAGCTTCGCACTTCTAAAGATGCGAATGCTGCAGGACGCATACGATCACGCGGCTCGAGTTATTCTTGCCGATCCTCTATCGGCGCGCGCGCATTCGATATTGGGTTCCGTGATATTAGCCTCCGGAAACTTTCGAAACTCCGTCGAAGAATTCCGCACAGCACTAATGCTCCAAAGCGACGACTCATTGGCAATTGCTGGCTTGGCGATGGTCGATTTCTATGAGAATCGACTTGAGGCTGCGATTCGAGGGCTGCGACGCGCGGTTGCGCTCGCACCTGAGGAGCCGGACTACATCTTCCATCTGGGACAAGCCACAGCTCGCAGCGAAAGATATAAAGAGGCCGCTGACGCGTATGAGCGCTTTCTCGTGATCGCACCCAAGACTGACGTAGATCGCCGGGACCGGATTCGAGGGATGATCGATTTCCTGCGGTATCTGGGCACTCAGGCCTCGCTCTACGGCATCGGGGGCAAGAGCAAAAGTGAGCAGTCTTTCGAAGCAATCGACGGACGGCCGGTTCTTAAGGTACGTGTCAACGGCGGGAAAGAGCCGCTGAGGTTTGTTCTCGATACAGGATCCGGGATGTCAGTGCTCTCGGAGGCCACGGCGAAAAAACTTGGCTTGCGTCCCGCCGCGCGCGGGGGCTTGGCCCGGGCAGTCGGGGGTGGCGGTAAATTTGAAATTGTCTATGGCTTCTTGTCGTCGATGGATATCGGAGATGTAAGGGTTGAAAGAGTACCTGTATACATCCGCCATTTTTACGAGGGCAAGGTGCCTGTCGACGGTTATCTCGGGTTGTCCGTGATCTCACATTTCATCGCCACGATCGATTACGGCACCAATACTTTTTCGTTACGTCGCAATTCCGATGCGCAATTAACTAATGACGGTTCTCAGTTTGGCTCACCTCCGCCTGAGCAAGCTGGCGTCATTGAAATCCCAGTGCGGACCACAGGCAGTGGCTTCATTAGTGGCGAACTTCAGGTCGAAGGAATCGAGCGGCCGCAGAATTTTATTATCGATACTGGAGCGTCGATCAGCGTCATCTCAGAAAAACTTGCAGAGCAGGAAGAGCTCGCTAATTACCTGCAAAAGACACGCATGCGAATATTGGGCGCTGCCGGCGTTACCGAGAACGTGAAGCTGTTCTTGTTACCGCGAGTGACGATCGGTACCCTTGTACGCGAGAACATTGGCGCCGCTGTTCTCGATCTGGAGCCGATAAACGAAACTGCTGGTTTCACCCAGGATGGAATTCTCGGCGCCAACTTCCTTCGGCAGTTTCGAGTTACTTTTGATTTTCAACGAGGCTTGATTCGACTTGAACCATTGCGCAGCACGGATCGCGATGCTGGCAGCCCAAGGTTTTAAATCCTTAACGTGAAACAGAGTCTTTATCTCGAAACTTCAGTCATTGGTGCTTACCTCGACAACGGCGAGCCCTTTCGGCGTGATCTGACAATCCGCTGGTGGGAACATGAGATGCCTGATTACCGAGCGGTTGTGTCACCGTTGGTTGAGCGTGAGCTTGAACGAGTCGCCGAGCCGCACCGGTCGTCTTACTTGAATTTGATCGCAGCGCTCGAACAAGTTGAGTTGACAGAAGAAGCCACGATCCTGGCGGAAGGCTATGTCTCGCGCGGAATTTTTCATCGCAAGTACATCGCCGATGCTTTGCATGTGGCCATCGCTTCCGTTCATAAGGTTGATTATCTGGTCACCTGGAATTTCGGCCATCTCGCAAATGTTCGACGCCAGGCCCGCATCAAGCTGTTCAACACCGCGGCCGGATTTTACGTGCCGATGATCGTCACTCCGGAGTTTTTGGTGTCGGAAGCTACCGAAAGAATCGCCAATCAGTAGTTACTTTTAGCTATGTATCGTCGCCCTAAATTTCTGGAAATCCTGCACGCCATTCGCGAGGAGATGTCGAGAGAGGTCGACTACGATGTCGACCTGTTTGCCGAGACGGTTCGATCGGGAGTCAGACCGTCGCATGGCCCCGAACGAGTCATCCGTGGTGTGCGTACGCGGGCAAGGCGCGATGACGTTGAAGAACTTCAAACACGACCCAGAAAGCGTGCCGGCAAGCGTTAAGGCACCATTCGTCAACAACCAAGCAATGTTATGAACGCCACGTTTGAAACAATAGGGTTGGAAGTACCTAGTGAAAAGGCTTTCAACTATTTGGCTGAACGCGCTGGCGATCAGGGCGAAGCAACTCAACTGAATCGTCGTGGCGCGGTACTGCATGGGCGTTGCTGGAAGTTGGGTGATGGTCTCGAAGTCTGGACAGTGTTGTACGAATCCGGAAGTGGCGACGTTTTTTATGCGGACTGTCGTCCCGGCTTCCGTGCACGACACATTCAGACCATCAGTCCATGGGCGTTAACCGAGTATGACGAAGAAGGCGAGGCGGTCGTGCATGGTTATCGCGAAGGTACCGATTGTGAAGTTTTATTTGAACTTCAGAATCTGACGGAGGTTGGTCCCAGTGGCTTCCGAGCGCAGGAACTCCATGTCGGGCTGTGCGGCCTCGCGTATCGAGCGCGTGTGAGTGCAGCGCCGGCCAAAACAAGATGGCTCCCTCTGGACAAGACAGCGCCTTCGCGGGCCGCGCACGAAAACGATTGGAGCCTGTCCGGACGCATCATTGCTTTCAAGCCTTTGAAGAACCCACTCTCCGGCAGCGATCTTTACTGGATCGATGTAGACCTCGAAAAGATGAATCTGGAAATCCTGGTTAATCAGCGTGCGCTGCGAGGAGAAGCTTTGACCGCTGGCGCCACGCTCGAGGCCGAAATATGGTTGCAGGGCCACGTGCTCGATGAGCTGGCATTGCGTTCGCGTTACGAGGGAATAGACCGCACATGTTCTACTGCGAAATTCTGGTCTCAACTTAAGCGAAAGAACTGAGAAGAACCTATCGGCGTCGTCTGTTTATCGGCGCTGTGCCCGGAACGAGCAGGCGGTTTATAGTCCATCTCGATGAAACGTGTTCTGATCGCAGTCTTCATACTCCTCACTGTCGCCGCCGGCTTATATCTTTTCAATCAATATTGGATTCATCGCTACGACACGCTGATAGAACGACACGCGTCTGTTTATCGGCTCGATCCTGACTTGATCTGGAGCGTCATTTACGAAGAAACCTATTTCAGTCCCTGGAAAAATGGACAAGATGGAGAGATCGGTTTAATGCAGATTACGCCGGCCGTCGGACGTGACTGGGCAGCGGAAACGGGAATGAAGGAATTGGAACGGCAAATGGCCCAGGACCCTGCGAGTCTGCTGCGCGATCCACAACGAAATATTCAGATCGGCTCGTGGTACCTGGAGAAAATCCGTGAGCAGTATCGTGACCTGCCAAACCCAGAAGCGCGTATGATTGCCGCCTATAACGCCGGGCCGAGCAGAGCCGCAGAGTGGAACAAAGCTTCAGACGGGGGGCGCCCGTTGTCCGAATCAGACTTCATCAACAACATCAGTATTCCTTCAACCAAGGCATACGTCACGTCAATACTCCAGCGTTACCGAAGTCTAAAGGGACGCGCACAAGCGGCAACCCCATAAATTCCGGTTCACCAACCTCAAATGATCACACTCTATTGCGCGCCATGGGTGTTGGCCAACTCAGCTTCGCCTCTTGCTGAGGGCGCAATTGCAGTTGATGGCGACCGCATCGTGTCGGTCGGCCCGGCGAAGATTCTTCGCGAAAAGTTCCCGGAATCAACTGTCCACGAATTTAGTGATTCTGCAATCGTTCCCGGCCTCATAAACGCACACTCCCACCTGGAACTCACAGCGATGCGCGGTTTCCTCGAACGGGAAGAAGGCGACTTTTTTGCCTGGCTTAGGAAACTGACTATTGCTCGTTTGGAGCGAATGACTGAAGACGATCTTTATGTTTCCGCGGCGTGGGGCGCCTGTGAAGCAGCACGCGCTGGCGTGACCTGCGTAGCCGACGCCAGCGACTCCGCTGTAACCAGCATGCGAGCGCTGCGAGACACCGGTCTGCGTGGGATTGTGTTTCAGGAATCGTTTGGACCAGATCCGCGTCTGGCGCAGGAAAACTTTGAGAAACTGCGAAGCAAAGTTGCCCGCTTACGTGAGCTCGAAACAGCGTTGGTGTCCTGCGGCGTTTCCCCACATGCGCCGTACACCGTTTGCGCTTCTCAACTGGAACTGATAGCCGGCTTTGCCACGAGCGAACGACTCCCATTGATGATGCATGCCGCTGAAACCGAAATGGAAGTTGCCTTGCTTGGCGAGGGCTGTGGGCCGTTCGCGGACGGATTGCGTAGCCGCGGGATTAGTGGCAGTCACCCGGCGTCTCAACAATTCAATACCTGCAGGATCACGGCGTGTTGGAGACGCGTCCCTTGCTGGCCCATTGCATAAAAGTTGACGAGGCGGACATCGACATGATCGCGGAGACGGAAACACGTGTAGCACACTGTCCCAAGTCGAATGCCAAACTTGGCCATGGCATTGCGCCGTTTCACAGGTTTTTAAACAAAGGAATTGCAGTGGGGTTGGGGAGCGATTCAGTGGCCAGCAACAATGTTTGTGATCTTTTGGAAGAGGCTCGTTTTGCGCTGTTGCTTGCGCGCGCGTCCGGACACGACGGCATTCCGGTAAACGCACAACAGGTCTTGAAGCCGCTACTATCGGGGGCGCCCATGCGGTTGGTTTGCAAAACCAAATTGGTGAACTTCAAGAAGGACTACAAGCGGATTTCGCGGTCGTATCTTTGAGCGGAATTCATCAACAGCCGACATATGACGTCGCCGAGACACTAATCTTCACATCATCAGCGCGTGACGTGATCATGACCGTGGTGGCGGGAAAAGTAGTCTACAGCGACGGACGGGTGACGACAGTTGACGAAGAACGACTGCGGGCGCGGATTAGGGAGATTGCAACGAAGCTGGCTCAATGATTATCCACCGATTAGCCTCGAGAACTGGTTCGCTTCAGTTCGTGTTAGTTCGTGGATCGTATCGCCAGGTTCAGGGATAAGCGATCCACGAAACGACACGAAAAACGTAGCGCCTTCTTACAACGACGCTTCGATGGAGGCGTCGAAGATTTCCAGGGCAACGTCGACATTTTCTTTGGTGAGAATCAGAGGCGGCGACCAGCGAATGGTATTGGTTCCCGCCCCCAAAATGATCAGGCCGCGTTCGAAACATGCCACTTCAATGCGATCGCGCAACTCTACAGCGGGTTCGTTCGAGGCGCGGTCCTTAACAAATTCGACGCCGAGCATCATTCCCATGCCTCGCACGTCGCCGATGCAATCGTATTTTCTTTGGAGCCGCTCCAGTCCGCTTTTTAAGTAAGCGCCTACGTCAGCACTGTTCTTAACCAACCCACCTTCAAGTAGTTCAATCGTCTTCAATGCTGCCGCAATGCAGACTGGATTTCCACCGAAGGTTGACGCATGCGCGCCGGGTTTCCACGTCATTAGATCGGCGCGAGCCACACACGCGCCAATCGGTAACCCTGAACCGATCCCCTTGGCAATGCACACAACGTCGGGCGCGACGTCGTAATGATCGCAGGCAAACATTTTTCCCGTTCGGCCCATTCCTGATTGCACTTCGTCGACTATCAACAAGATTCCATGCTCATCACAGATGCGCCGTAGACCCTGGAGAAATCCCTTGGGCGCGGGCACGTATCCGCCCTCGCCCTGTACGGCTTCAACCACGATGGCGGCAACTTCTTCCGGCGGCGTTGTAGTTTTGAAAAGTCGTTCCTCGATCCAATTGAGCGCTCCCTGGCCAGCGCCGCCGTCACCACAGTCAGCCGGATTGAACGGATTGCGAAACTCATTCGGATATGGAACGTGGACGACGTCCAATGCCTGCCGCTTGAATCCTTTTCGCTGGGCAGCTTTTGATGAAGTCAACGACAGCGAACCCAGCGTGCGACCATGAAAGCTGTTAAAAAACGCGATGAACTTTTCTCGACCGGTGGCATACATCGCGAGTTTCAACGCCGTTTCGACGGCTTCCGTCCCACTGTTGGCGAAGTGCGTTCGCGTTGGTGAGGGAACAGGCACTATCTCTTCGAGTTTCTTCGCCAGTGCGGGCATGTGACGATAGTAGTAATCCGTGCCGCACATATGGATCAGCTGCTCGCTCTGTTGCTGAATCGCGCGGACGACTTCCGGATGACAATGTCCGGTCGAGCAAACAGCTACGCCCGCATTGCAATCGAGGAAGATATTTCCATCAACGTCTTCCACCCAGACGCCCTGTGCTCTTTCAGCGACCAGTTTAAAAGAAGGACGCGGATAAGACGGCGTCACGTAGCGGGCGTCCGCTTCGATAATTTCTTTTCCTTTGGGACCGGGTAGCGCAGTTTTGATTTCCGGACGCTTAGCTGGTGCAATAGTTGAAGTCGACATCGGTACTCTCCTTCGAGGTTAAAACGGACCCATTAAAGTGGCAAAGATAGTTCAAGACTGTTCGTCAGTCAGGTCGCGACAATTTGTGGCGGAGAAGCTAGTCGGCGAAGAGGTTTGAGCGACTATCGAGCGGTCGATGATGTAGGTTCTGATCGATCATGGCGGAATCATGGCTGGATACTATCATGCCGCCCGAGGGGCTTCCAGCAGAGTGCGCCGAATCGTTACGAAACCTGTGCAAATTCCAGTTTATCCGTAGGCTTAACCGAAAACGCCTCGCGAATTGTCTCTTTCGGCGGGGGCTGAGGCCATAGAGAAAGTCGGCGTCCCAGTGGATGCATCAAAACGCGTGAGCGGAAGTATTTCTCGTGTTCCCACTCCACTTCCGCCATTGTCAGTAGACAATCAATTAGATCTTCGCGGCCGCATTCGCGCGCATATTTAGCGGCCGTTTCATACTCTCGAATGTTGCTGCTTTCCAACCGACCCGCTCCGTACATCGGCGCCAACCATCCGCTTACGTGGCATAAGACACCCAACGAGCGGCCGATGATCGTTGCGCGGATCTCCCTGGCTTCGTTAGGTGTTGCTCCGAGGCTCGTTAACATTTCGCCGACCAGCTGCCGGTGATGCAGTTCTTCGTCTTCGATTTCAGCGATGCGCGCGCGCTCATCAGCGTCAGTTACCGAGTGCCAATGTCCCCAGTAAGCGTAGGCAGCCGCCAACTCACCGGAATAGGCAAGCTGAAGGATCTCAACAAGCCGCTGTTTACTTTCGTCAGTCGCCATAACAGCACTCATTCAGCAACGAAGTTACGGTTGTCATAATCGGTTTCAAGTCAGGTGAATCGCCACAATTGCGGCGAACTTAACACAGTCCTCGATCATGAAGTCAACAGCGGTTAAGTTCTCAATTCACTTTCTTGACACTCTCTCTTGACGGCATATACACTCGCGGTCTTTCAAATCCAGGCAATTTTAAACTAGCAAATGTGCAGCGGACTGAACGCGAGACCCGTCCGTTCGCTGCCTCGAAAGGATCAAAACACATGGGTGCGCGAAAGAAAATTACCGTAGTCGGAGCCGGCAATGTCGGCGCGACGGCGGCCCACTGGCTGGCAGCGAAAGAACTCGGGGATGTGGTGCTGGTCGACATCGTTGAAGGTGTGCCGCAAGGCAAGGCGCTCGACCTGGCCCAGGCGGCGCCGATCGAAGGGTTCGACGTGGAACTGCGAGGCCTGAACAATTACGACGGCACTGAAGATTCCGATGTGGTGATCATCACTGCCGGGCTGCCGCGAAAACCCGGCATGAGTCGTGACGATCTGTTGAAGACCAACGCTGACATCGTTTCAAAAGTCGTTGATGAAGTCGTCCGACGTTCACCCAACACCATTTTGATCATTGTCTCAAACCCGCTTGATGCAATGTGCCAGGTCGCGTTTCGTCGCTCAGGTTTTCCGAAGCATCGCGTGATCGGAATGGCCGGCGTGCTTGATTCTGCACGTATGCGTTGTTTCCTGGCGGAGGCGTTGGATGTTTCGGTTGAAAACGTTACCGCGTTTCGTTCTGGGCGGCCACGGCGACACGATGGTGCCGCTGCCGCGCTTTTCAACCTGTGCAGGTATACCGATTACTGAACTACTGCCAAAAGACAAGATCGACGCCATTGTGAAACGAACTGCAAATGGCGGCGCCGAAATCGTTGCGTTGCTAAAGACCGGTTCGGCTTACTACGCGCCGTCCGCTGCAGCCGTGGAAATGACCGAGTCGATTTTGAAGGACAAGAAAAAGATTCTGCCGTGCGCGGCGTATCTCGAAGGTGAGTATGGAGTGAATGGTCTCTACGTCGGCGTGCCGTGCAAGCTGGGCGCACGCGGTTTCGAGCAGATCATCGAGATCAACCTGACTTCTGAAGAGCGGATTGCGCTGCAAAAGAGTGCGGCTGCGGTGCAGGAGCTGGTCAACGTGCTCGGCGTTTAGTAACCGCATAGGTTATCCGCAGATTACGCAGATTCCACAGATTAAGAGCGGAACGAGAGACAGTAAGGACACATGACCCGGAGCGAGTCCACAGCTCCTCTGGGTCATTTAGTTTGTAATCGGTGTAATCTGCGGATGGGTTGGAGTTTGGAATTACGACCTCAGCCAGCCAAAAAGACCGTGAACGATCGTTTCGCGGTTTTCTTCGTAGATTGCGCGGGTTAGCGGAATACCCATCGGACATGCCTTCACACAGTTTTGCGCGTTGCCGCAGTTCGTGATTCCGTCTTCGCCCATGATTCCTGGCAGCCGTTCCTCGCGAGTCATCGCACCGGTGGGGTGCATGTTGAACAGACGCACCTGAGCGATCGCTTGTGGGCCAATGTAGTTGTCGCCGTCATACTGCGGGCAAGCTTCCAAACAACAGCCGCAAGTCATGCACCGGGAATACGCGTAACGTTCCTGAACGTCATCCTGGTCCATACGCGGACCGGGACCCATATCGTGTGTGCCGTCCAGCTCAATCCACGCATTGACCCGCTTGAGATGATCAAACATTTGCGATCGATCGACGATCAGATCACGAATGTTCGGAAACTTGCTCATCGGCTCCAACTTGATCGGCTGCTCGAGGTTATCTATCAGCGCCGAACAGGATTGGCGCGCCCGTCCGTTGATTACCATGGTGCAGATGCCGCACACCTGCTCCAAACAGTTCATCTGCCAGACCGGCGGCGTGGTCGCTTTGCCTTCCTTTGTAACCGGGTTTTTCTGAATCTCCATCAGACAGGAGATGACGTTGAGGTTCGGACGATAGGGAATCTCAAACTGCTCCCAGTATTGCGGTGCGTCTGGATTCTCGCGCCGGCGAATGTGAATCTCGACCATTCGCGATGAAACGCGTGCGTGTTCTGCTGGTTTTGCTTGTGCTGACATGAACTGGCTCGACTGGCTGAAATGTCTAGGTCTGGTGTTCCGCGGGCGCCACGGGTCTCGGTGCGACCGGATCCGTCTTTCGTTCCTGTTTCGCTTTGCTGTAATCGCGCTTTCTCGGCGGAATCAACGAAACATCGACCGCTTCGTAAGAAATCACCGGGCCTTCTCCTGAATACTCCGCGATTGTCGTCTTCAGAAAATTCTCATCGTCACGATCGGGAAACTCCGGCTTGTAATGCGCGCCGCGCGATTCGTTACGATTCAAGGCGCCGATGGTTATCACGCGCGCCAGCTCCAACATGTTGTCGAGGTGACGCGCGTGCGGCAGCGCCATGGTGGCCCAGAGATTTGAATCATTAATCGAGATGCGCTTGTAACGGTCCATCAGCTCCAGCAGCTTCTGATCTGTGGCTTTGAGTTTGTCGTTGTAACGAATGACCGTGACGTTGTCCGTCATCCATTTGCCCATCTCCTGATGAAGAACGTACTGGTTCTCAGTCCCACTCTGTTTGATCAACGCATCGTTGATTTCCTGCTGCTTCTTCAACTCCTGATCGTAAACACGCGAGCCATCCGCGCCGTTGCGCTCGACATTGGTGGCGTACTCAATCGCCGCCGGCGCCGCCACGAATCCACCGTATACGCAACTCACCAGTGAATTTGCGCCCAGCCGGTTCGCTCCGTGGATCGAGTAGTCGCATTCGCCCGCAGCCAGCAATCCGGGAATGTTGGTGCGCTGGTCGTAGTCAACCCACAAGCCGCCCATCGAATAGTGGACGCCGGGAAAGATGCGCATCGGAACGTGACGCGGATCGTCGCCCACAAACATTTCATAGATTTCGAGGATAGCGCCGAACTTGCGGTTGAGAACTTCAGCCGGGATGTGCGTCAGATCGAGATAGACCTGGTTCTCGCCGCCCACACCAAATCCGTCGAGACAAATCTGAAATATCTCGCGCGTCGCGATGTCACGCGGCACAAGGTTTCCATACGCGGGATACTTTTCTTCGAGGAAGTACCAGCGTTCGTTTTCCGGGATCTGTGACGGCGCTCGGGTGTCGCCCTTCTTTCGTGGCACCCAAACTCGTCCGCCTTCACCGCGCGCCGATTCCGACATCAAGCGCAACTTGTCTTCGCCGGGAATCGATGTCGGATGGACCTGGATGAATTCGCCGTTCGCATATTTCGCGCCTTGTTGATAGCACGCGGCGACCGCGCTGCCAGTGCAGACCATCGAGTTGGTCGACTTGCCAAACACCAAACCTGGACCACCAGTAGCGATGATTACCGCGTCCGCTGGAAACGCCTTCAGCTCGAGTGTTTGCAGGTTCATCGCGATTAACCCACGGCACACCTGCGCGTCGTCCAGCACCAGGGAAAGCATTTCCCAGTGTTCAAACTTTCGTACTTTGCCTGACGACTCGAAACGGCGGACCTGTTCGTCGAGTGCGTAGAGCAACTGTTGACCGGTTGAGGCGCCGGCGAACGCAGTGCGATGGTGCTTGGTGCCACCGAAGCGTCGGAAATCGAGAAACCCTTCAGGGTTCGGGAAAAGGGAACACCCATCCGATCGAAAAGAAAGATGATCGAAGGCGCCATCTCGCACATCGCCTTCACGGGTGGCTGATTGGCGAGGAAGTCGCCGCCGTAAACGCTGTCGTCAAAATGTTCCCAGGGCGAATCGCCTTCACCCTTGGTATTCACCGCGCCGTTGATGCCGCCTTGAGCACAAACTGAGTGAGAACGTTTCACCGGCACGATCGAAAACAGATCGACGGCAACTCCCTTTTCGGCGATTCGCATTGCGGCAGCGAGACCGGCAAGTCCGCCACCCACAATCGCTATCCTTGTGCCGTTTGACGCCATGCGCTAAAGAATGCCTCCCAGCAATCCACCCGGGCGAATGAATGCGACCGCTGCGTTTATGCCGACGAGTAAAAGAACCACTCCGAAGCCGAGGCAGGCGTAACCGGCAACGCGTTGCGCGCGTTCACCGATCGTGATTCCCCAATCAACGAGGAACAGCCAGATGCCGTTTGCCAGGTGCCAAACAGTGGCCGTGATACCAATCATGTAAATGATAAAGATTGGCACCATGCGAAACTCGCGCGAAACAATATCGAAAGCCAGGTCAGGCCGATGGGCCACAGAGATCGTATTCAACCCCGGGATCATGCCGAAGCGGAAATTGAGCACGTGGAAAAAGATGAAGAAAAACAGAACCACGCCCGTGATTCGTTGGACCAGATAGAACCAATTGCGCGGATACGGATAGGCCAGATTATTGGGCCGCGCTTCCATGGTTATCACCAGCCCGTAGACGGCGTGATAGATGAGCGGTATAAAGATGCCGCCAATTTCTATGAAGAGTATGTAGGGAATCGACTGCAGGTCGGCTGACGGCCGCATTAAACTGCTCAGCACCATCGAGCGCTTTGGAATTAGTGTAGAAATGCTCCAGAAGAAAAACGCCGAGCGGAACGATACCGGAAAGCTGATGAAGTTTGCGCAGGACGAAAGTCCTGCTCAGACGAATCCCCAAGTGCGCACTCCTCCGCCGTTGAGCTTACGCTTGAAAGCGAATGCAAACTCAGGCAGGTTGTGATCGAGTTTTTTCAGAGCAAGGAAATTATATGGAGAAGTTGCGGAAAATCAAAACGACGTATCGCATCCATAAGCGAAATAAATGACCGATCTTACTTCGCAGTCCTTATCAACATTGGCCGAGCTGATTCAAACGCGCGCGGTCTCGCCGATTGACGTTGTGGAAGCGCATCTTCGTCGTATTGAACAATTAAACCCTAAGCTCAACGCGATTGTGACGCTCGCGCCGGACGCTTTGAAGAAGGCAAGGGAAGCGCAAGCCGCCATTGAAGCCGGAGAAGAGAGCGGACCGCTTCACGGATTGCCGATCACAGTTAAAGACACGATCGAAACAGCAGGACTGAGAACCACGAGCGGCTCAATAATGCGCGAACATTTCGTTCCCGAAGTTGACGCGCCGGCAGTCGCGCGCTTGAAAGCTGCCGGAGCAATCATTCTGGGAAAAACCAATGCTGCAGAAATGGCGATGGACTACACGGCCGACAATCCGGTGTTTGGCCGCACGAATCACCCGAGTGATGCATCGCTTACTCCCGGCGGTTCGAGTGGAGGTGAAGCTGCAGCGATAGCTTCATTCATGTCGCCCGGTGGAATCGGCAGCGACCTTGCGGGCTCGGTTCGCGTACCCGCGCACTTCTGCGGCATCGCGGGTCTGAGGCCAACCGTCGGTCGCGTGCCGGGCCAAGGACAATTTCCCGCGTCGGATGGACCATATTCGCTCGGTTCCGTGATTGGACCAATGGCCCGCACAGTCGAGGATCTCCAGTTGTTGTTCCGAGTATTGGCAGGGAGACCGATAGTTGAAGAGAAGGTCAATACGAACGGGATGAGCGTGGCTTGGTATACCGATGATTCGATCGCGCCGGTCTCGATCGAAACAGAAAAGGCAGTTGCATGCGCAGCGGAGTCGTTATCGAACGCAGGATTGAAGACGACACTAACGCGTCCGCCCGGAGTCGAGCGGGGACATGAGCTGTGGCTGCGATTGTTTTCCCGCGCTTCAGTCGTGAAGCTGCGTAGTGCTTACGCGGGACACGAAGAAAAGGGCGGCGATTTTGTGCGTTGGAGGTTGGCGACGGCCGATGACACACCGCCTCCTTCATTGGACGAATACATACAGGGTTGGTTTGTACGCGATGAATTACGTGAGGCGTTGCTTCGATGGATGGAAGACATACCGTTGATCCTCGCGCCAGTTGGAGCAACCGCGG
The DNA here is from genome assembly GCA_963786645.1 of Blastocatellia bacterium. Taxonomy (GTDB): domain Bacteria; phylum Acidobacteriota; class Blastocatellia; order Pyrinomonadales; family Pyrinomonadaceae; genus PSRF01. The sequence goes on along the minus strand of CAWAZW010000006.1, from coordinate 10,177 downwards.
CCGTACCGCATGGGACGCTTAAAGTGCAGGCGGGCGACAAGAAGATGAGCGTATTTCGCGCATTCAGCTATGCGCAAACCTTTACTGTTTTCGATCTGCCCGTGGTGGTTGTTACTGCCGGGCGAACGAAAGAAGGCTTACCGATTGGTGTGCAGGTTGTCGGTCGGCCGTTTGAAGAGGAAACTGCACTGGCTGCGGCAAAGATCATCGAAGACGCTTTCAAGCCCACAGATCTCCTCATTAGACCGCGGCTGAAGCCCGGCGTTAATGAGAATTTTCGTTTCGCGCTCAGATGAAACATTCACCCAACGCTCACATGCAAGCGCCGTGGCAGCTAATTTGTCGGACGATCTGCCGATCATATATAGTTTCCGCCGAGCCGCGTGTTTACTTAAGAACCAATTTTCTCGACGGAGTTCAAATCATGGATCCCCTTTCCAGTGTTCTTGCCTTCCTCTTCTTCGGCTTCATAGGAATTGTGCTGTTGGTCATTGCCTTCAAGACCATCAGGATTGTTCCGCAGGCGACTGTGATGCTGGTCGAACGCCTCGGCCGTTTCGATAAGATCGCCAGCGGCGGGTTGAACATCCTGATTCCATTCCTGGACAGACCGCGCGCGGTTTACTGGACCAACACACGGCCGGGCGTGACCTCCATCGACCTGCGCGAGCAGTACATTGATCTGCCGCCGCAACCGGTTATCACCCGTGACAACGTAACGATTCATGTTGACTCCGTGGTCTATTGGCAGATCATGGATCCGGTGAAAGCGGTCTACGAAATGAATGACCTGGTAGGTGGCATCGTGCAGTTAACTATTACGGGCATGCGTTCCGTGATGGGTGAAATGGATCTGGACCACACGCTATCAAATCGTGATCAAATCAACGCGAAGCTGCGGATCATCCTCGACGAAGCGACTGACAAGTGGGGCGTGAAGGTTACGCGCGTAGACGTCAAAAACATTAATCCGCCTGAAGATGTGCGCATCACGATGGAAAAGCAGATGACCGCGGAACGTAACCGTCGCGCGCTTGTGTTGCAAGCTGAAGGCGACCGGCAGGCGGCCATCACGCGTGCTGAAGGTGAGAAGCAAGCCGCAGTAATGAGAGCGGAGGGCGAAAAACAGTCAGCAATTCTTCAGGCGGAAGGCGCGGCGCAGGCTCGCCTGCGTAACGCCGAAGCTGAATCGGAAGCCATCACGCGCATCTCACAGGCGATCGGGCAGGGCGACCCGGCGCAGTACCTAATCACCACAAGATATATCGAGAGCCTTCGCGACATGACGCGCACTAACAATTCGAAAGTCATCTTTATGCCGATTGAGACTTCGGCGATGCTTTCCAGCGTCGGGGCAATCAAGGAAGTTCTTTCACAGACCGGAGACAAGGGCGACGACACCCCGCCACCCGTCCGGCCGCGTGAGCTGCCTCGTTAACCAAATCAATGAGTGACACATGGCGGGTTTTCTGCGCAATCGATCTTCCACCGGATCTGAAGCAGAAACTCGCCGACCATTCCCGTCGATTGCGAGAGATCACCGAAGTTAAAGCCAGCTGGTCCCATCCTGACAACATTCATCTCACCATTAAATTCCTCGGCGACATCCCAGTGTCGGAGACTGAGAAACTTTCTGAGGCTGCAACTCGCGCTACCAAGCATCTGGCAGCTTTCAAAGTAAGAGTCGAACAGTGTGGCGTGTTTCCGTACACATGGACCACCACGCGTTTTGTGGATAGGCATAACGGATTCCGATGGACGACTTGCACGTCTGCATGCCCAACTTGACGAGGAATGTGCGAAAGCGGGCTTTCCAAAAGAGGCGCGTCCCTTTCATCCACATCTCACGATCGCCCGTTTACGACATTCAACAAACGCGCGGTCGCTCGCTGCTGCTCACCGCACACTCAATTTCGAGTCTGCGGAGATAGAGGTCTCCGAGTTGTTGGTTATTCGGAGTGAACTGGGAAAAGAAGGCTCAAAATACTCCGTGATCTCCCGTCACGTTTTGGATGCAACGGACTAACCTACTTTTTTGGTTCCAGTATCAGCGTCTGTTTCGTCGCCTTCGAAATAGCAGCTTCACTGAACGGAAAGACTCGCGGGGTCACCGCGCGCCAGTCGTCAAGTTGATCCTTCCAATGCGGACTCGACGGCAGCCCCGACTCGCCCAGAGTGATCCCGTGTTGCGTTCGGTCCCAATCCGCTGGGTCCGCAATCAGGCGCATTGAAACGGAGGCACCGACGTTTACGGTTGCCGCCTAAGCCGCTAGTGCCATTCTGTGGAAATGGTGGGACGGTAAACTGCATTCCGATTAATGGCGCCGCCGCCAGCGGATGCTGGAAGCGCACCTTGACCATCTCACCCCATTTCCATCGCGACTCATCTTCTCCCAGCGTTTTGGTCAGCGCAGCTCGTGCGTCGGAGTAACTCGCGCGTAATAGCTCGGCATAACTTCCAAACTCCTTCGGCAACCATTCCTTTGGCTGTTCAGCTATCAAACGATCGATGGTGGTGTCGAGGTTGGCCCACCCGTAAATCTTGACGAGCTCTTCACCGAGCGCCGCGGTCAGCACTCGCGACCGAAAAGCCGCGCGCATTTGAGCTAACAGAGGAGCCACTGTTGAGTCAGCATTGACCTGCCCGTCCCATTTTTCAAACTGATCCAGTGAGGCAGCGAGTTTCGTCTCGTCTGGCTTTAATTGCTTGCGCAGAGTTTTAGCGATACCGCGCGCGAACGACACTTGACCAATGGAATAGACGTCGCCGAGGATTCGCCGGTAATCGTCCGTAGATAACTTCGGTTTCGCACTCAATAGGTCAAGAATCCGGCGCGCGCGATATGGCTGCGCCCATGAGTGTGTCAGGAAGTAAGGGTAGTCAGTGCCAACGATTCTTTGGTTTGCTGTAACGATTATTCCTGACGGCGGATCGAATATCTGCGGCAACTCGTCTGTCGGAATATATCTGATCCATTCACCCGCGTCAGTTGTGCCGTCATAGGGCACACTACCGTCCCCCGACTTTCTGATGGGAACAACGCCCGCGGCGTGATAGCCGATGTGCCCATCGACATCTGCGTACACAATGTTTTGCGTAGGAGCTGTAAACGATTTGAGAGCGGTTGAAAACTCATTCCAGTTGCGCGCGCGATTAATCTGATAGCTCGAATCGGCGTTGCTTAGTTTTGGATCCAGCGCTGTCCAGCGCAGCGCATAACGCTTCCCGGCCTTTTCAAAAACGACTGGACCGTTCCGTGTGATGGTCACTTCGTGCGTCACCGTTTCAGTACTGGCGTCCGCAAGTCCCTTTCGAACTTTAATCTCTTCGCGACGTATCTCGGCATCGCGCCATCCGTTCGGCGTCATATAGCGTTTAGCGTTTGCCGGATCAAATTTCTCAACATACAAATCCTGAACATCGGGACCCACGTTGGTGAAGCCCCACGCGATACGCTCGTTGTGGCCGATGATCACTCCCGGTAGACCCGGCGCAGTCACTCCGGCAACTCGCACTCCGGGCGCGCTGAGATGGACCATGTGCCAGATTGGCGGGGCGGAGGGCATTAAGTGTGGATCATTCGCGAGCAATGGCTTGCCGGTTGTGGTGAGTTTGCCACTCACCACCCAGTTGTTGCTTGCTGCCAGTCCTTCCGCGTAAAGACCGACGCGCGCGAGAGCATGATCCGAAATGGCCTGATCGTGCGCGAGCGCAGTCAGACTCTCCTTCTGTCCATGAATCGCCCGGCATCGGCAATCGCCTGTTAGTCGTCTTCGGTTTCTTTACGTCCTTCCCCACGACTAAAACATCGAGCGGCGAATACTCAGGCATCAACCCCGACTCGTTTCTCGGCAGGGAGTGATGCTATCGCCTCGCGCATCAGGTCGAGCCGCCACGTTGAAGAGAGTGCTTCAAAAAAGAGCTTAACTATCAGAAGAGAATCTGCGGCTGTCCAGGGCTTTGGCCGATACTGCAGAATTTGAAATTCCGGCGGGAGACTCCTGGCGTCGAGCGTCGCGACATATGCGTTCACGCCACGCGCGTAAGCTTCAAGAAGGGCGCGTGATTGAGGCGAAGCCTGCGCGACTTCAGCCTCTGCAACATAAGCAAACCCCAAAGTTCGATGTTGCTTGTCCTGTTCGAGGGCGATGTTATTCGGACCGGCGGTCAACACTTCGGCGAGTTCCCCGCGTTCTGTCCGGCGGAAAAGATCCATCTGCCAAAGGCGATCGGTGGCGGTTACATAGCCTTGAGCGAACGCGAGATCCTCGTCGTTTTTCGCTTCAATGTATGGAATGCCGCGCTCATCGCGTCTGATACTGACACGCTCGCGCAGTCCATCTATCTGGATGGGACCTGCAGGCGCGTTGCTCTGGGCCGAAGAACTCAGCGGGGCGACGGAAGAAATTAGAAGAAAGACTGTTGATAGGAGTGCAACCAGGCGAACCATCATTCGGGGGAACCTCAGCGATCGGAATCCGCAGATATTAGCATGAGGTAGCCAGCGATGCTTTAAGGGCAATCACCATCCGCAGATTACACAGATTCCGCAGATATTAGGAGAAGGTTTTGAGTTGGAACCACAAGTTGTTCTGAGTTTCTACATAACCGATGAACCACCTAATCGGTGTAATCTGCGCAATCTGTGGATGTTGACCAGGTTCTGTTACATAGCTACAATCCCGAGCCAAATGAAGTTCCTTCTGAACCATGCCGGAAAGCTTGTGCTGCTTGCGTTTCTCTTGGTCTGCGCATCGGTGGCTAACGCACAGCAGCGACCGTTGCTGACGGAAGACGTCGACATCATTCCTCCAGGAACAGTCCGCATTGAAACAGGAATCGACTTTCTCCAGGGCGCAGTATTTACGACCTCCGGTTTGACCGGCGATCTTACGCGCGTGGGCGTGATTGGAATCAACATCGGGTTCGCACCGAACATTGAGGTCCAGATCGAAGGAGTCGCGCAGAATTTCCTGAGCATCAACTCGCGCGGCTTCTCTGCTGTTCCTCTGGCGATTGCACCCGGCGCAAATTCCACCAACGACACCGGCGATTTTACTCTCGCAACCAAGATCAAACTGCGCGGCGAGACCAGACGTGGGCCATCGCTAGGCTTCCGATTCGGCGTTCAGCTTCCCAACTCTAATCAGACGCGGGGCATCGGAATTAATCAAACGAACGCGTTCGGTTCAATCCTGGTCGGGAAAAAATTTGGGCGCGACGGCCGGTTGAACACATTCGGCAATCTTGGCATCGCGATTCTGACGGCGCCGACGCAACTGTTTACCCAGAACGACGTCATCACATACGGAGCCGCCGGCATCTTCCGCATCAATAAACAATTCAGCATTGCCGGCGAAGTTAACGGCCGGGCCAACACAAGACCAGGCGATGGTCCATTGGGAACAGAGTCTCAAGCCGAGGCCCGTTTGGGAATGCAAGTCCGCGCGTCAGGTCTGCGATTTGATTTTGCCGGAATAAAAGGTCTTACCCGCTTCACACATGACACGGGCGTTACCATTGGCGTCACTTACGATACTCCCTCCATTTTTGCTCCCGCTAAATAACAAGTTTGGAGTTCCGTAGTTCCGAGTTTCGAGTTCGGAGTTCGGAGTTTCGGGTTTCGAGTTCCGAGTTTTGAGTTCTGGGTCTCGACGAACTCCGAACTCGCAAACTCGAAACTGTAAACTGTTCAGAAACTGTAAACTGTTCAGAAACTGTAAACTGTTCAGAAACTGTAAACTGTCCATATGTCTGATTGGTTAAGCGCAATTGCGGAGTGGTTGGAGCAATACATCGTCAGCGTTCCTCTGTATGTTGCGATCCCAGCGATGGTCTTGATCGCAACTTTCGACTCGTCGCTGCTGTCTCTTCCTGAGATTAATGACTATCTGGTGGTGGCGCGCTGTTACAAGTATCCGGGAGCGGTTATCTATTTTCCCTTGTTTGCAGCTCTTGGATCGGTATTAGGCTGCCTGCTGCTTTATACGATCATGCGCCGTGGCGGCCAGGCGCTGCTGCGAAAGCGTTTTAAACCTGAACGCATTCAGCGCGTCGAACGGGCTTATGAGCGGTTTGGCGTTCTGGCCATAGCAATTCCCGCTATCCTGCCGCCCCCGTTGCCATTCAAAATCTTTGTGGCCACCGCCGGAACGCTTCAGTATCCACGTTGGAAATTTCTATTGACGGTGATGATTGCGCGTTCGTTTCGCTACTATGTTGAGGGTATTCTGGCCGTGTTTTATGGCAAGCGGGTGTTGTTGTTCATGAAGGACAACGGCCTGGTAATTCTTAGCGTAGTTGCTTCAGTACTCGTGGTAGCACTGCTCGTCTACGTCATCGTCAACCAGCGGAAACGTTCAAAACGGCGCGCGTCGTCAGCCGGCTAGTACTGATCAACCAGCATGACCATCCTCAGCAATAAGACTTACCAGCGCATTAACGCGCTTGTCCGAGTACTTCGTGGCGCTTGGACCATTTGGTCTGTTTGCGGTCGCCTTACTCGACTCGACGTTTGTTCCTTTGCCGAGCAGCGTCGACGCGATAATGATTCTGCTTACCACCGCGAATCCGCGCTGGATGGTTTTCTACGCAGCTATCGCCACTGCCGGATCGACGCTCGGCTGCGTAATCCTTTATTCAGATTTCAAAACGTGCTGGCAGTCGCGCGCTGCGCAAGTTTTCCCCAGCAAAGCAGAAACGGGTCAAGGAGCTAATCGATCGGTACGACGTGCTGTCAGTGCTGGTCGCATCGGTGATGCCCCCGCCGTTTCCATTTAAGTTGTTTGTAGTAAGCGCAGGAGTGTTTCGTTTCGGTCTCCTTCGTTTTACACTGGCCATCATCGCCGGTCGCATGTTCCGCTTCCTGCTCGAAGGGTATCTTGCGGTGCGTTATGGTGCCCAGGCGAAAGAGGTCCTTGCGAAGTATTATCCATGGATTGGTTTGGGGCTGGCGGTGCTGATCGTCGTGTTCTTCGTGGTAAGAAACCGGCGTAAACAAAGATCAGCGAACTCGTGCCGGCGACGCTATTGAAGCTGAGAATGAAGGCGCGAGCGATTAGAAAACAGCGATCAGACTAACGGGAAGGAGCGGAAGCTTGAGGCTGTGGATTCTCGTTAGGCTCGACGGGAATGGGTTTAAAGGCACGCGCCGCCGCCAGGTCTTTAACTCCGTGCTCATCGAGTCGATCGAGCAGGTGCAGAAAGATTTCGGCAGTTGCTAATGCGTCGCTACCAGCTCGATGCCTTTCCGCAATCGGAATCGAGAAATGATCGGCAATCGTATCCAGGCGATAATTGGTCAAACCGGGAACAGCGTGTCGGGACAACGTGACCGTGCATAGATGCGCGTTGATCATGCGGTGGCCCGGGATATACGCGCGATATTTCGTGATTGAGAAAGTTGGTATCAAAAGGCGCGTTGTGTGCGATAAGTACGGCGTCCTCGACAAACTCCAGCCAGCGTGGCGCGACGTCGGCAAAGAGAGGCGCAGTCTTCACCATTTCATTATTGATGCCGGTTAACGCCATCACGAAACGGGGAATCGAGATCTCCGGATTTACGAGCGTCAGGAAGCTGTCTACGATTTTGCGGCCGCTAATGCGGTAAGCGCCGAGCTCGATGATTCGATTAGGCGGCAATTTCGCGCCGGTGGCTTCGACGTCGACAACGACATAATCCAGTTCATCGAGCAATCGCGATTCGAAGTCATGCGATTGCAATTCAATCGTGTGGCCGTCGATGAATTTGAAACGTCGATCGTCTTTGACGAGGTCTCCGACCAGTAGTCCCGCGAGTTCTTCGTCAATGTGAGACACTTTGAAAACCGCGTCTACGATTTGTAAAGCGTTTGCTCTACCTCCCGAAAGTAGCAGGAGGTCGATTGTCTCCTGGACCAATGCAGAATCAGAGACGAGGTTGGAAAACTGCGGCATCGCGCGAATTGTAGCAGACGCAGAGTGCTAACCGTGGAGAGCGACATTGCGATCAGAAGAGGTGATTGAAAAATTCAGGCAGACCGGCGCCTTGCTCGAAGGCCATTTCGTCCTTACGAGTGGATTGCACAGTAATGTCTACTTGCAGTGCGCGCTTGTGCTTGCAACATCCAGGTCAGGCAGAAGAGTTTGGCCGCGCAATCGCTGCGAAGTTCAAAGACAAGAACATTGAAGTCGTCGCATCGCCGGCAATCGGCGGTTTGATTGTGGGACATGAAGTGGCGCGCGCGCTGGGAGCGCGGTTCATTTGGACTGAGCGCGACAATGGAAAGATGACGCTGCGACGCGGTTTCGCGTTGAGCTCCGCACGAAAAAATACTGGTGGTGGAAGACGTTGTTACCACCGGTGGTTCGACGCGCGAAACGATCGAGACCTTGCAGGCCAATGGCGGTGATGTTGTAGCAGCGGCTTCGATCATCGATCGCTCCTCAGGCGAAGCCGATGTGGGCGTTCCGCGAATAGCGCTCGCAACGCTGAATGTCGCTGCCGTAGATCCGAGCCATTGTGAAGCGTGCGCGCGCGGAGAACGTGCGGTGAAGCCTGGCAGCAGGAAACAGTGAACTTCAAAATCACGCTACAGTACGACGGCACTGATTTCCATGGCTGGCAGATGCAGGGTGAGCTCCGCACAGTGCAGGGCGAACTTACCAGTGCGCTTTCACAGATTGATAGCCGGCCCGTGATTGTTCACGGTTCGGGACGCACGGACGCAGGTGTTCATGCAGAAGGGCAGGTAGCGAGTGTCAGTCTGCAGAAACAAATAACTCCGGAAAAGCTTCGCGCGGCAATCAACGGAAATGTCGGAAAAGATCTTCGTGCCGTTGAAGTGGAAGCTGTCGAATGAAGAATTTCATGCGCGTTATTCAGCCTTGGGAAAGACTTATCGTTATCGAGTCGTCAATGGGCCGGTAATTTCCCCATTTTGGGTTAGATACGCGCATCATGAGGCGCGATCGTCTTGATCTCGATCGCATGCGACAATCCGCGAAGCTTTTTCTTGGTGAGCATGAGTGGTCCGGATTTTCGTCCGCACAATCAGACGCGGAGACCAAGGTTCGCACCATTACAAACCTCGATGTTTCTGAACACGCAGACGAAGTTTCACACGGCCGCATGATCGATATCACTATCAGCGCAGATGGCTTTTTGCGTTACATGGTGCGATCGATTGTCGGGACTTTGATGGCTGTCGGGAGAGGTGAAATGGACGATGAAGTTGTGAAGCGCGCTATCAACGAAGGAGAACGCTGTTTAGTTGCCGCGACTGCGCCGGCGTGTGGGTTAACGCTTATGTCTGTGAAATACTAGTAGATGCGTTGACAGGCCTTATCTCAAAAGCAAGAATGTGTGACCTTGAAACGCTTTGGGCCAAACAATTTCTGAAACGTTATGCTTTCTGACTTTGCCGGACTAGTTAAATCGGGAACGCGTGAAGACCGTTTGCTCCGCTCCATCAAGTGGGAGCGTTTGCCGCGGCACGTGGCCATCATCATGGACGGCAATGGACGCTGGGCCGCCCAACGCGGACAGCCGCGCATTGCCGGTCACCGTGCGGGCGTCGAAGCGGTCAGGGCAGCGGTTGATACGGGTGCGCGTCTCGGTCTGGGCGCACTGACGTTGTATGCGTTTTCCACAGAGAACTGGAAACGACCGCGTTATGAAATCGACGCATTGATGCGAATGTTGCGTCGTTACCTGCGTCTGGAATTGGACGAGATAGACAAACAGAACATTAGGTTTCAAACGATTGGACGCACAGGGGTCCTTGCGAAAAACGTACGCGCGGAGATCGAGCGAGCAACGGAACGGACTGCCAGAAATACCGGAATGACATTGGCAGTGGCGCTGAATTACGGCGGACGTGCGGAGATTATCGATGCATGCCGCGCGGCAGTTCGCCGTTTGATTGACGAAGGAAATGAGCCCGATGAGTTGACCGAAGAACGAGTCGCCAATGAGCTTTACACGCGCACGATGCCCGATCTGGATCTGTTGGTGCGCACCAGTGGCGAGCTGAGAATTTCGAATTTCCTATTGTGGCAAGCGGCGTATAGCGAGATCTATGTAACTGACACGTTGTGGCCCGACTTCCGGCGCGTGCACTTGCTGGAGGCGATCGTTGATTACCAGGGACGCGACCGGAGGTTTGGTGGATTGAAGTTAGTCGCCGGTGGTAAGTG
>CAWAZW010000005.1:0-412910 GCA_963786645.1 Blastocatellia bacterium | reverse complement strand
ATCGGCATAGAGCGAAGACTGATCGTTGAGCACGCCGACCTTGACCCTGCCGTCGAACGGGGTCTGGGCCGTGTCCGGCACCGAAACGCAGATGGCGAGCAGGCAGGCGCCAAGGGTCGCAAGAAATCTCTTCATCGAATCATCCAGCGCGTTGTTGTCGTTGGTGTCATCGCCGATCGGCGACCGCGTGCTCTCCGCTGCCGACCGCGACCGGCGGGGCCGGCGCATCGTGAGCGGGAGCAAGGCACGATTAGGGTCGCGCGAGCCCGCGGTTGTCAAGTTCTCCAACCCCACGCATTGGCGCGACCCGGCCGGGCCTTCAGCCTGACCAGGCCGGCTGTCGAAATGCTTCGACCAGGAAGTTGATGAGCACCCGTACCTTCGGCACCAGGTGTTTGCGGCTCGGGTAGATCGCATAGATCCCCATCTCGAGGGCCCGGTACGCCGGCATCAGCTCGATCAACCTCCCCGTCTTCAGGTGCTCGGCCACCATGAACGACGGCTGTAGCACGATTCCCTGGTCCTGAAGCGCCGCGATGCAGCAGGTGTCACCGCTGTTGGTTCGCATCCGCGGCGCGACTTTCACGCTGACCCGTCCTTCGGGCCCCATGAACTCCCAGATCTCGCCGGTCGACAGCAGGGTGTACGCGACCACTGCGTGACCGGCGAGGTCCGATGGATGGCTCGGTGTGCCATGGTTCGCAGGTACGGCGGCGACGCGCACAGGACCAGGCGCGTCGCCGCCAGCTTGCGACTGACCAGCGACGAGCTCGGAAGCCGGGCGATCCGGACCGCCACTCGTAGCCTTCGTCGACGAGGTCGACCAGGCGATCGCTGAGGTTGACCTCGAGTACGACTTTCGGATGCATCGCCAGAAACGCCGGCCAGAGCGGTGCCAGGTGAATCAGCCCGAAGCTCATCGGCACGTTGATCCGCAGCTGGCCTATCGCCTCGTCGGCATGGGCGGTGATCTCGGCCTCGGCCTCCGCGACCTCGCTCAGCAGCGCCCGACAGCGTTCGGTGAAGATCTCCCCCTCGCGTGTCAGCGACAGCTTGCGCGTGGTCCGATGCAGAAGGCGAACGCCGAGCCGCGCCTCGAGGTCGCCGACGAGCCGGGAGACGGCCGTCTTCGATACGTCCAGTGCGTCGGCCGCGCCGACGAAGCTGCCGGCCTCCACGACCGCGACGAACGCCTGCATTTCCTGGAACCGGTCCATCTCCGGATTGTCCCGGTTTTCGGGACTGTTCGTCCAGCGTAGACGTATTTATCAGACGTGGCAATGCCAATAGACTGCTCTTCATGAACAGTGGGGTGCGCCAGGTGGCTTGCCCTCAGGAACCAAGGAGCATCTCATGAGCAATTCCCGAAGCAACAACCGGATCATCGATCGTGTTCTGTCCACCGACGACAGCGTAGCCGCGCTGATCTTGCGCGTTCCCATCGGCCTCTTCTTCGTGGCCCATGGTGCGCAGAAGCTGTTCGGCTGGTTTGGTGGCTACGGACCCGCGGGCCATTCGATGACGCTCTGACACGACACGCTCTCGAATGGAGTTCGACCTTCCCGGATTCAATCTTGGCGAGGTCGAGTAAATCGTTGATGAGTGAAAGCAGCTGACGCGCGCTCGTCTGGACCGTTCGCAGTTGCGATTCCTGATTGTAAGTCAGCGGCCCTGGCAGTCTCATCAACAGCGTCCCCGTGAATCCGATAACGGCGTTCAGCGGCGTACGCAGCTCGTGGCTCATGCTCGCCAGGAACCGATCCTTCGCGAGACTGGCATTCTCGAGATCGACGTTGCTTTGCTTGAGCGTCTGCTCGAGCTTCTTGCGTTCTTCTTCGATCTCCTTGCGCGCGGTGTTATCGGTGCCGATCAGCAGGTAGCCGATGATTGCGCCGTGAGCGTCGCGTAGTGCCGTCACCGACACGACGGCCGGAAAGCGGCTGCCGTCCTGGCGGATATAGGTCAACTCGTAGATATCCTCGATTCCGCGCGACGCCTTGAACACCAGTGCCTCGAAGCCTGGCGTAATCGGGGTGCCGAGTTCGGCGCTCAACGCTTTGGCGCGCGCGATGACTTCCTGCGGATCGGAAATGTCGGCCGGCGTGATCTTGTTCATCACTTCGGCGGCCGTGTAGCCCAGCATGCGCTCGGCGCCGACATTGAAGATCTGGATGACGCCCTTCGCGTCGGTGGCGATGCTCGAGAATTTGGCGCTGTTGAAAATCGCGCTCTGCAGCGCGCCCGCTTTGAGCAGCGCCTCTTCCGCGTGTTTGCGCGCTGTGTTGTCGGTGCCGATCAACAGATAGCCGATGATTGTGTCCTGCGCGTCACGCAGCGCCGTGACCGAGACCACCGCCGGGAAACGGCTTCCGTCCTTGCGGAAGTAGGTCAGCTCGTAGATGTCCTCGATGCCGCGCGACGCCTTGAACACCAGGGCCTCGAATCCCGGAGTAATCGGAGTGCCGAGTTCGACGCTCAACGCGGTGGCGCGCGTGATCACTTCTTGTGGATCGGAAATATCGGCCGGGGTAATCTTGTTCATGACCTCGGCGGCCGTGTAGCCGAGCATTCGCTCGGCGCCGACGTTGAAAATCTGAATGACGCCCTTCGCGTCAGTGGCGATACTCGAGAAGTTGGCGCTGTTGAAGATCGCATGCTGCAAGGCGCCGGCTTTTAACAGGGCCTCCGTGTGACCGACGTCGATACTGGCACCAGTCGCTTCGGCGGCACCGTTGTCGGCAGTAAACATGTGTCCCTAATCCACCCGTAGTCAGATCGTGCCGCTTGTTCGTGCCCCTCAACAGAGGGTCAATTGAAGAGGAGAAGTCGCTCGAATGTATTGTCAGCGGCAGTTGGGCAGGGCCGACGACAAATCCGAATCAGTGTACGTATTCCGCAAATACCATGGCGCGCCTGTTCAGTTTTGAACACGGCGCATGGGCTCGAAACGCAGGCGGCTTAGGATGTCGGTATTCGTCCGACACGGAGACGTAACGATGATGACTGAATGGTTTCTGGCCGAGCTCGAGAGCGAAGCGGCCAAGTCGCGGCGCGTGCTCGAACAGGTGCCAACGGGCAAGCGCGATTGGAAGCCGCACGAGAGGTCGATGGAGCTCGGCTACCTGTCAGAGCTGGTCGCGACCATACCATCGTGGGTCGGCATGGCCATCACGCAGGACGAGCTGGATATCGCGCCGAAAGACGGACCGAAACACAAACCGGCTCCACTGAACACGAGCGCGGAGCTCGTTGCGGCGCTCGACAAGGCCGTTGCCCAGGCGCGCGAGGCCCTGCAGAAGACCACCGATGCGCACCTCGAGACCCCCTGGCGCCTCCTCGCGGGTGGTCATCTCGCGTTCGAGCAGCCGCGTCACCAGGTGATTCGCGATACCTTTCTGCACTCGGCGCATCACCGTGGACAGATGACGGTGTACCTGCGCCTGCTCGGCTCGAAGGTTCCTTCAGTGTACGGGCCGACGGCCGACGATCGAAGTTTCGGATGAAATAGCAATATAGCTACCCAACGTGGACAGCACGGTCCTTCAGCGCAGACATCTCTGATGCCCACTATTCTGCTGAACACCGTAATTCGCACGTAAATCTTTCCCGTACGCACGCACGCGGCCGGGCACGAATGTTGATGCATGTATAAACGCATGTGTCACACGCGCGAACCGCTTTCGCTTCCGCACATATCAGCGCTCTTCGCGTCGGCTGACTTCCCGTGGTGGGTGGCGGGCGGATACGCGATCGAGCTCGCTGTCGGACAGCCGTTCCGAGAACACGAGAACATGGACGTGCTCATCCTGAGACGTGACCAGGCAGCCTTGCGCCGCTTCCTTGCGGAGTGGGACTGCCGGCCCGTCGATCCGGAAGGGTTATTGCGGAGCTGGGCGCCTGACGCAATACTGCCGCTGCATGTTCATGATGTATGGTGCCGTGAAGGCACGGACGCGCCGTGGCGCTTCAGTCTCTTGATCGACGAAGCTGATGGAGACATGTGGTACGCGCGCCGCGACTCCACGGTGCGAAAGCCGCTCGCGGATTTGACGGCCCGGCAGCCAGGCACGCCGCCGTTTCTCGCGCCAGACATTCAGCTGTACCACAAGGCAAAACACCTTCGCGCCAAGGACGAACAGGACCTCGACATGGCGTTGCCGATCCTGACCGCGCGCCAGCGCACGTGGCTCGCGGAGGCGGTCTACCGGACCTACGGCGCGGAGCACCCGTGGCTTGCGCGAATTGACGAGTTAACACTTTTGATCTGAGATCGACGATTATGATCTAGAAAGCGCACCAACTCAGCGTTGATCCGATCGGCGTGCGTCCACAGCACGCCATGCGGCCCGCCGGGCAGCTCCACGAACTTGACGTTCTTGATCATCTTGGCCTGCCGTCGTGACGTGGCATCCGGCGGCAGGATCCGGTCGGCGTCGCCATGCAGGATGAGCGTCGGCACGTTGTTCTTTGCGATGTCCTTGCGGAAGTCCTCGATCCAGCAGTCGACGCACGCCAGGGTCCCGATGGCGGACGCGCCGGCGGCCACGTTCCAGTTGTCTTCGAGCACGCGTTCGCTCACGAGCTTTCCGCCCGTGACGTCGTAGTTGTAGAAATTGCGCAGGAACTCCATCAGGAACGCAGGGCGGTCCGCGCGAATCGCGGCCTTGATGCCCTCGAACACTTTGGCGTCTACGCCTTCTGGATTGTCGGCTGCTTTCACCAGATACGGTCCGAGCGTCCCGATGAGCACCGCCTTGCGCACGCGCTTGCTGCCGTATTTCCCGAGATATCTGGTCACCTCGCCTGAGCCCATCGAGAATCCGACCAGCGCGACCTTCTTGAGGTCGAGCTTCTTCAGCAGCTTGTCGAGATCAGCTCGCGAACGTGTCGTAGTTGTACCCGACGGCCGGCTTGCTCGAACGGCCGAAGCCGCGGCGGTCGTACGTGATCACGCGGTGTCCAGCGGCGAGGAGCGCTGCCGTCTGCTTTTCCCACGACGCCCCGCTCAGCGGCCATCCGTGAATCAGCACAACCGGCGACCCCGACCCATGGTCTTCGTAATAGAGGTCGATGGACGTGGAATTCTCTTTGCCGACGGTGATCGTGCTCATTGGTGCGCTCCTTGATGGGTCTTGTTTACGTCAGTCATTTCTCAGCACCTGCCATGGCTCAGACCGCGCGGCGCGGAGGGTTGGAATCAGCGTTGCCCCGGCGGCGCATAAGACGAGTAACAGCGCGCTGCCATACGCCCACGGGTCTGCGAGCGACACGTCGGTCATGATGTTCGCCCGCTGAAGGAGTTGGTTCCCCAGCGCTGACAACAGAATCCCCAACGTAACCCCCGCCATGAGCGGCCACCGCAGCGACAGAAAAAACATGCCCACGAGTGTCTGCGGCCGGGCGCCGAGCGGCACGCGATACCGATCTGGTGGCGGCGCATCGGCGACGGCAAATGACGTCACGCCGTAGATGCCAAGCCCGATGCCTATCACAAGCGTCAGCACGACCGCCGATGCGAGCTGTGGGGACCGCCGAATCTGACGGGCGCTGTACCGAAAATCCTCAACCGCGTCTTCGTTCGGGAGTTGCCTGCGCAGACTGTCACATGCCTTACAAGCGAGAGGGCGCGTTGAAGATCAGTGACCATCACGTGCGCTCGCCGTTGCTGAATATCAATCGTGCCTGCCAGACATGCCATAAGTGGTCGGAGGACGAACTAAAAGCAAGAGTGGAAACTATTCAGGGCCGGACGCATAGCCTGCGCAATCTGGCGATGGATGCGCTGGTCGATTTAATCAACGATATTAAGGCCGCCCGGGCTGCAGGCCGTGCAGACGCGGCCGTCACGACAGCACAGGACTTCCAACGTCGTGCGCAGTTTTACCTCGATTTCATCGAGTCAGAAAACTCGAATGGTTTTCATGCTCCTCAGGAAGCCACTCGCATCCTCGGTGAGTCGATAAATTTTTCACGCAAGGGGCAAGTTGCGTTGCGTGGCGGTATTCAAACTACTTCGCCTCACCTGTCGGGCATGTTACCGGACGATGAGGAGTCAATGTATGGAACGAATGAAAGCAAACGTGTTTTACGGGAAGAATGATATTCGGGTAGAGGAAGTCGAGCGTCCTCGGGCAGGGGTTGGCGAAGCAGTGATACGAATCACTCTTACGACAATTTGCGGGACTGACTTACACATCTTGCGTGGTGAGTACCCGGTGAAATCAGGGCTCATCATCGGACACGAGCCAGTAGGAGTGATTGAAGAATTAGGAGAGGGGGTAAACGGTTATCAAATCGGCGAGCGCGTATTGGTCGGCGCCATCACACCTTGTGGTCAATGTCGCGCGTGTCTCTCGGGTCACCTTGCACAGTGTGGACACGGAAAAGGTTACGAAGCTATCGGCGGATGGCGCTTTGGCAATACGATTAATGGCGCGCAAGCCGAGTATCTGCTCGTGCCAAACGCGCAGGCAAATCTAGCGAAGATTCCCGACGAGTTGTCGGATGAACAAGTGGTGTTGCTTGCCGATATCGCCTCAACAGGATTCAGTGGAGCGGAATCGGGAGACATACGCATTGGTGATGCTGTCGTTGTGTTCGCACAGGGACCGATAGGACTATGCGCAACGGCCGGCGCGAAATTGATGGGCGCTACGTCCATCATCGCTGTGGACGGTGATGATAATCGCCTGGCCATGGCCAAACGAATGGGCGCCGATGTAATTCTCGATTACCGTGAAGTCGATGTTGTGGCCGAAGTACAACGGTTGACCGAGGGTGGCGCGGACGTCGCTATCGAGGCCCTCGGCACGCAGCAAACATTTGAAAGTGCGCTGCGTAGCCTACGGCCGGGCGGTACTCTCTCGAGCCTCGGTGTCTACTCCGGCAAGCTGCAAATACCTTACGACGCATTTGCGGCTGGCCTCGGGGATCACCGAATGGTCACGACCCTCTGTCCGGGTGGCAAGGAACGCATGCGGCGTCTAATGGAGGTGGTGAGAAGCGGGCGCGTTGATCTCACCCCGTTATTGACGCACACCTTTCCGTTAGAAAAGATCAAAGATGCGTACGATTTATTTGGCGAACGAAAGGATGGCGTGTTGAAAGTCGCGATCAGGCCTTAGCGTACGCAAACATTTTGAGCCGGCAAACGCGGTCGTCTATACTCCAAAGAACCTCCATGAATAGACAGAAGATTCGTATTGGGATCGTCGGCGCGGGGTTCGCCCGCTCTACGCAGATTCCCGGCTTCAAAAACTGCGACGGTGCTGAGATTGTTGCTATCGCAAGCCGGCATCGCGAGCACGCCGAAGCTGTCGCTCGGGAGTTTGGTATCGCAAACGTTGCCGACTCCTGGGAGGAGTTGGTGGAACGCGAAGATATCGATCTTGTAAGCGTCGTTACACCACCTTCCACACACATGGAGATCACGCTGTCGGCGCTTACTCATAGCAAGGCCGTGCTGTGCGAAAAGCCTATGGCGATGAACTCCATCGAAACGCAACAGATGACTATGAAGGCGCGCGACGCTGGAGTCCTGGCTTTGATAGATCACGAATTGCGGTTCGTAAACAGCCGGCAAACGATGCGGGCGATGTTGCATAAAGGCGCCATCGGCAATGTGCGTCATTGTGAGTATGTTTTCCGCTCTGACTATCGCGGCGGTCTTGATCAAACGTGGGATTGGTGGTCGGACATCGAGATGGGTGGCGGAACATTGGGCGCCATCGGCTCGCACGCAATCGATTCTTTTCGCTGGGTGCTGGACGCCGAGATCAGCGACGTTTGCTGCATGCTGTCAACACACATTGCCGAACGGCCTCACGAGGCGAGTGGGTCAACGCGCCCAGTCACTACCGACGATGAAGCGAAGCTCATGTTTCGTTTTGCCGATTCAGCATTGACGAAGGGCAGTACCGGAACAGCATCGCTGTCGGTCGTCGAGTCGGGAAAATACGAAAACACACTCGCTATCTACGGATCCATGGGCGCATTAATGGTTGAGGAAACAGGGGAGCTTTGGCACTCGCCGGCAGGCTCAGGGGAATGGCGTCCGGTACAGGTGGATCAAGATCAGGTCGCGCCGGGTATGCGTGACGGAAGTTGGTCCAGAGGCTTCACCGCCTTCTCGCAAGATATCGTAAGAGCGCTCCAGGAAGGACAGAAAACTGTCGAAGGCGCCGCGACCTTCGACGATGGTCATCGGATTCAGCAAGTGCTTGACGCCGCGCGGCAATCGAATGATACCAGGCGATGGATTTCCGTCAGCCGCCAGGGATGATCCGCAGGTTACACAGATTACGCAGATTTCAAACGACGGTCAGGGCAACGGATAACGAGGACACTCTGATGTTTCCGTTTTTTTGAAATCTGCGTAATCTGTGCAATCTGCGGATTTTTTTGAGCTAATGGCGAAGCCCAAAGCGAAGAGGCGCAAGAAAGCGCCCCCACAGTCCTGTCGCGTAGGTGTAGACACCGGCGGCACGTTCACGGATTTTGTCTTTGCGCTGGACGGTCGTCTGGAAATGTTCAAGGTACGCTCAACACCTGCTGATCCCTCGATCGCAATCGAGGATGGTCTCCAACAAGTCGCAACTCACGCCGGTGTAGCACTCGACAAGATCGAGGTTGTGCACGGCACAACCGTCGGCACGAACGCCTTGCTCGAACGACGTGGTGCACGCACGGCGCTAATTACTACCGAAGGTTTTGAGGACGTACTCGAAATTGGCCGGCAGGCGCGCCCAGAGCTCTACAACCTCAACGCAGTAAAGCCGCCGCCGGTTGTTCCTGCAGAACTGCGCTTCGGCCTAACGGAACGCGTAACTGCAACGGGCGAAGTAATCGACCCCCTGAACCAAAAGCAACTGCCAAAGCTCATCTCCCAGCTGAGGAAAGCGAACGTCGAATCGGCGGCCATCTGCTTCTTGTTCAGTTTTCTGCTGCCAGAGCATGAGCAGCAAGTCGCTCAAGCCCTTCGCAGCCTGGGCATTCCTTTGTCGGTTTCCCACCAGATCCTTCCTGAGTACCGCGAGTTCGAAAGGACCTCGACCGTAACAATCAACGCGTATCTGCAGCCGCTGATGAGCAAGTATCTGTCGCGACTTGCCAGGCATACATCACAGCTTCGCGTGATGCAGTCCTCGGGCGGAAGCATCTCTGCGGCGGTCGCCGGGGACGAACCGGTGCGCACAATTCTCTCCGGACCCGCAGGTGGTGTGGTTGGCGCTCTGCACGTTGCGCGTGCTGCCGGGTTTGAAAAGATCATCACGTTCGACATGGGCGGTACATCCACCGACGTCGCCCTGTGTGAACGTGATGGGCTGCGCGTGACCAATGAAGCGTCCGTAGCTGGTTTGCCGATCGCGATCCCCGTCATGGACATACACACGGTTGGAGCCGGAGGCGGATCCATTGCTCGGGTTGACGAGGGAGGGTCGCTGCGTGTCGGCCCCGAATCGGCCGGCGCCGATCCTGGACCAGCCTGCTATGGACGTTCAATTTTACCCACCGTGACCGATGCCCATGTCGTTCTGGGCCATTTTGGCGGAGCCGGTTTGCTTGGCGGGAACTTCAAGTTGGATGAAGGGCGGTCACGAACGGCCATGGTCCAACTGGCCCGTGAGATGAATAAAGTAGGCGGTCGAAAGTTTACGCACATCGAAGCGGCACAGGGCGTGATTGCGGTAGCCAACACCAACATGGAGCGCGCGCTGCGGCGCATTTCAGTTGAACGCGGATACGACAGCCGAGACTTCACACTGCTTCCATTTGGCGGCGCAGGCGGATTACACGCCGTCGATCTCGCGCGAGCGCTGCGGATCCCCCGGGTGATCATTCCCAACGCGGCGGGCGCGCTCTCCGCCATGGGAGTATTGATGGCTGATGTCGTCAAAGATCAAAGTCACACGATCATGTTGGAGTTGGGGCCGGGTACTGAAAAGATCCTGGGCCGTGCGTTCGCAACCATGGAACGAACTGCGCAGGGTCTACTACGAAAGGAAGGGTTCTCGATCGCTGAACAACGGCATGAACGCTCGCTTGCATTGCGTTACAAAGGACAGTCTTTTGAGATAGCGATCAGGCAGGCCGCTGGAAACATCATTGACGGTTTTCATCGAGCTCATCGCGAGCGGTATGGCTATGCTCAGGAATCGAATACGGTTGAAGTGGTCAGTGCTCGATTACGCTCGAGTGGTCTAGTGGAGAAGATGTTAGACAAGCGCGCAAAGCTTCGCAGTAATGCGGCTGTTAACGCATCAAGGAAGGCAATGGCCCATATAGATGGAGCGCGATTGAGCATTGCCATTTATAACCGAGATGAACTGCAGCGAAGTGCGCGACTCCGAACACCGTGCATTGTGACCGAGTATTCGTCAACGACGTTAATTCCGAAAGTTACTTCAGCGCAGGTGGATGCTCTGGGGAATCTGATAATTGACGTGGCGCGCAAAGCCCGATAAGAAGCATGAAACGATTCGATCCCACAACTCTTGAGATTTATCGCGCGCTGTACACGTCCGTAGCCGAGGAGATGGGTATCGCGTTACGCCGAACTTCTTTTTCACCAAACATCAAAGAGCGCCGCGATTATTCGTGCGCCGTCTTTGATGCAAATGGGCGAGTGATTGCACAGGGCGATCACATGCCCGTCCATCTGGGCTCAATGCCAATGGCAGTGGCTGCCGCGCTGAAGGAAATAAAACTGGAGCCGGGAGACGTGGTCGCGCTTAACGATCCTTTTGCAGGCGGAACGCATTTGCCGGACGTCACGCTCGTCGCTCCAGTGTGCAGTGAGCAGTGGGCAGTGGGCAGTAGGAATCTACGAACGCAGAGCGCTCCATCTAGTACGAAGTCATCTCGACCTCAAGAACTGCACACTGCCCACAGCCCACTGCACACTCTCTTCTACGTTGCCAACCGCGCACACCACGCCGACATCGGCGGTAGCACGCCGGGGTCTATGGGACTTGCAACTGATATTTACGGTGAAGGTGTAACAATTCCGCCGATTCGTCTGGTGAGGAATGGCGAGCAGGTAGAAGACGTAATGCGTTTGATTCTGGCAAACGTTCGCAGTCACGACGAGCGTCGCGGTGATTTCCAGGCGCAGATTGGTTCACTAAAAACCGGCGCCGTGCGTTTGAACGAAATTATCGAGCGGCGTGGCGCGGCAGAAGCGACGGAGTATGCGTCTCATCTAGTCGAGTACTCCGCGCGACTTATGAGAAATGTCATCACTTCAATTCCCGACGGTAGCTACGAAGCGGTTGATGTGCTCGATGACGACGGCGTCGGCACTCGCGAAGTAAGAATCAAAGTAACAATAACCATTAAAGGATCTGGGGCGCGTGTTGACTTCACTGGCAGTTCGCCGCAGGTAGCCGGGCCGGTAAATGCAGTTGAAGCGATTACTGTTTCCGCGGTCTCTTATGTCTTTCGGTGTTTGCTTGGGGCCGACGTTCCGGCCAGCGCGGGCTTGATGGAACCGATTGACGTTGCAGCGCCACAGGGCACAGTGGTCAACGCGAAACATCCAGCGGCCGTCGCAGGCGGCAATGTTGAAACGTCGCAACGAATTGTCGATGTGCTGTTCAAAGCGCTGTCGCAGGCGATGCCGGAAAAAATTCCAGCGGCCAGCCAGGGGACAATGAACAACCTTACGATCGGTGGCATTGATCCACGCACCGGCAAAGAGTTTTCCTATTACGAAACTGTTGCCGGCGGCATGGGCGCGCGTCCTTCGTCCGACGGTATGAGCGCCGTGCATACGCATATGACGAACAGTCTCAACACACCGGCAGAGGCACTCGAGTATGCATATCCACTTCGTGTGCGCGAATACAGAATCCGTAAAGGTTCAGGTGGAAGAGGAAAGCAGCGCGGCGGCGACGGAGTGATTCGTGAAATCGAGACGCTCGCCCCCGCACGAATGTCTTTGCTTTCTGACCGCCGGACAAACCGTCCGTATGGATTACATGGAGGCGAGGCCGGAGCGGCAGGGACAGCGTCGATCATTCGCAACGGCAAAAAGAAGCCGATCGACTCTAAGGGAACGTGGGACTTGGAATCAGGCGATCGTGTTCGGATTGAGACACCCGGCGGCGGCGGCTTCGGGAAGAGGAAGAATTAGCCACAGATGAACACGGATAAGACGGATCAGAAAAATTTAGAAAGTGGGGTTGACGCAGAACCCAAAGTTGACTACGACGATCACATCGAATCCTTACGACCTGGATGTAATCTCCCTGGACGTGTTTATGTTCTCTGATCCGTGCCTATCCGTGTACATCTGTGGCTAATTCTCCTACGTCGTAAGCCGGCGATAGATCCCCGGCAACCTCTCGGGTAACGACAGCACGTCATCAATGATCGTGTAACCAATCTCCCCGTACAGGTCTTTCAACTCAGCTTCCGACTCGCGATCGATCGTGATGCAGAAAGGCGTGATGCCCTGGTTCTTCGCCTGTCGCAAAGCTTCGCGCGTGTCCTCGCGCGCATAACGAGCATCCCCGTAGTCGTGATCGTAAGGCCGTCCGTCAGATAACACGATCAGCAGACGCGTGCGCGCTTGCTGTTTCGCCAATCTTGCCGTCGCGTGCCTGATCGCCGCACCCAGCCGCGTGTTGTTCTGAAACGAGATGCCGCCGATCCGTTGTTTCACTTCATCCGAATACTGTTCGTCAAAATCCTTCACTACATAAAACTTCACGTTGCGACGACCCTCGGATGTGAAACCATTAATCGAATAGATATCGCCCACCGCTTCGAGCGCCTCGCTCATCAACACCAGCCCTTCCTTTTCAATCTCGATGATGCGGCGCCCGGGACGTGTGTACGGCTGCAAAGGATGACGACCGATCGTGCGCGCAGTAGACGACGACTGATCCAGCAGGAACGAAACTGCAACATCACGGCGTCGTCGCAGCCGCTTGGTATAGAGCCGCTCGGATTGCTGTCCATCGGCCTTGCGGTCAATTACAAAATCAACCACCGCGTTCAAATCAAACTCTTCTCCATCCAGCTCATTTGAAACGCGGAGCAGATCTTCCGGCTTCATTAATTGAAACTGGTGGCGAATTGACGAAATCACGCCCCGGTGCCGGTCCCGAGTCTGCTCCACGAACGCCCGGTCGCCGTGCTTGACGCGTTTCTCGACGACGCGACACCAACCCATCCGATGATCAGTTAGTTCCCGGTCCCATTCATCGTAGTTGTAAGCGACCTCGCCCTCTTCCAGTACTTGTTCCGGCAACTCCGCTTCAGTCCAGGCTTCCCCGCCTTCAAGCTCATCCGGGTCTCCTTCACCATTCGGGTCATTCCAGGCGTTGAAAAGTTCGCGCGCGTCCTTTCGCTGCGGCATCCGTTCAGACTGCGGCCGGTTAACCCTATCGCTCTCTATCTGGTTTTCATCCTCGTTTTGCTGCTCCTCCCTTTCCACTTTCTGAACCGATTCGTCATTAGGCGAAATGGATTGGAACAACGAATAGACGCGACTGGTCGCCATCAGGCTATCGGCAACGCTCGTCTCTGGCCCTGAAAGATAGTCACCGACAACCGTCTCCATTTCAGAAACGATCTGACCGTAGTAAGTCCGGGCGTCGACGGTTGGACCAGCCAGCAGCGTCGCCTGGAACAGCAACTCAAACGGAAGCAGCGTAGCCGGCAGCTCAAGAACGCTCGGTCTCCCGCGTCGCAGGTGTTCGCGAATCAGGTCCAGATCGCGCACCAGCCCGCGATACTTTTTTCGCAGACGCAAATCGATCCGACAGTTTTCCAGCGTCCCAAAGATTCGCCGCGCAAGCTGTGGTTCCGGAAATAGACTTAGTACCTGACGAAAGTCGACGTCAGTAGGACAGACATTCTTGGCTGTCCCAGACTGATGGACAGACGTGGACGTCTGTCCTACGGCAAGCATCTCGTCTGGAATCGCGAACGCGTCGCGAGCGTCTACATTTTCGCTGTCATAGGTTTCAGCAAGACTGGCATACGCAGCCTGAAGCCCGGGCGTGCCCTGTTCATGGGTGCCAAACTCAATTTGGCCGGCGGCATGCGCAGCCAGAACTTTGTAAAGACGGAAATCGAGTTCGTCGTCGCCAAACTCCGCCACCAGAGACGGCAGGTGTATCGTGCGACCGTCGGAGATCCGGGACTCAATAGGAACTGCAGCGAGTGGACTAATCTCGATTTCGTGGCCGGTCAATGCCTCAATGTACAGTTGAAGTAGTTCCCTTACGCGTTCCAGCGCCAGGCCGTCGCTTCCGCTACGCAGCGCGTCGTTACTCCCTCGCGTCTCGAGTGCAAAATAACTTCGACGAGCGCGCGCGTCTTTCCCGTACAACTGAAGACCACGCAGCGCCCACTCCTCAAACTGTGTGATCGAGACAGTTCTCAGCGCCAGCGTGCTGGAACGAAAACACGCCAGGGCCGATTCGCCATCAATCTCCGCGATCTGCGCCGTCAGTTTTAGTACTCGCTTGCCAAGCCCAACGGCGCGTTGTTTATCCGCGTCGCTTGCTAACGCCTGGACGAAACGCGGGCTGCTGCGAATAAAAGCCACCAGGCTTGCATTGCCGTGCCGGGTTACTGTCCATAACAATTTGAGCCATTCATCAAAGACCTCGGGGAGCGCTCGGAGAATTTCGCCACCGGTAATCAAAACCTGAAGCGACGCGCCACCGCCGCGCTCAAGAAACTCGTTCGAGCTTTGAAGCAATCGCATCGCTTCGGCCTTGTTGAGTCTCGATAAAGCGACAGGGAGGGCGGTCCACGCATCGGCCGCAATGCCGCCGGCACGGAAAGCGAATTCCGCTGCGAGTTCGATTCCCTTTGCGGTGATTTGCACATCGTCAAACCGGCGTAGCGATGTGATTACTACCGATGTCTTGTTTAGAAACTCGGCGCTGTGCTTGGCCGAACGTCTTGAGATCTCCGCCGCCACTTCCAGAATCATCGCAAACGAGTCTGGGTCATTTACGACTTTCGCCAGCTCGGGCAAGCGTCGAAAACTATCGAGCGCGATCGCAGTGGAAAGAGTAATTTGACGAGACACTAGCTGAAAGATCAGTGGGCGCACATCCTCGGGCACGTGCTGTAGATCCTCTACGCCTGCATTGAAAAAGCTAATCGCTGTTTCAACGTCACTCATCGCAAGCCGGCGTCCAAACTCGCCCCAGGCGCGCAATTCCTGGGCTTGGAGAACTTCTGCGGCCGCGCGGCAGCCGCGCAGGAACTCAATGCTCGCGCGCAAAGAAACGCCCGCGATAGCAGCGCCTGTGTCCAGTGCGGCGGCTGACTGATCTAGCGGCAAACTCGCCAGCTCTCGAGTTAGCTTAAGAAACGACTGCCGCTCCGGACTGAGTGTTTCTTTGTCGAATGAGTTGTCTTCCATCGCTTAGAGGATTATGGCCGGGTCCCTTGTTGTTCGGAAAAAACGATCCACGAAATCACACGAAATCACACGAAATTTTACGAAGAAGGCTTAGTGTTGCTTCGTGTAATTTCGTGGACAGTTTTTGTTCCTGATCGAATAGACTCATCGCTGTGAACCGCGACTAAATTACGGTGGTGATGATCTCGCGAATGCTGCGTTGCAACTCGCGGTCGTCAGTGATCGGTGAGCACATTGCGGTTTCCGCGGCAGTAACTGGCGGGATGCCGAGCGCAATCAATTGGGCCGCATAAATCAGCAGGCGCGTCGAGACGCCTTCTTCCAAACCATGGCCGCGAAGGTTACGGACCTTCTGGCCAATCAAGACGAGATCGCGTGCGGTCCCTTCGTCGACATTACCCTCGCGCGCCACTATCTCGGTTTCCAATTCGGGCGGCGGATAGTCGAAATCAATCGCGACGAAGCGTTGACGCGTGGATTGTTTCAAGTCTTTGAGAATCGATTGATAGCCGGGGTTGTAGGAAACCACCAGCATGAAATCGGAAGGCGCATCCAAAATTGTTCCGCGCTTCTCAATCGGTAAGCGGCGGCGGTGGTCAGTCAACGGGTGAATGATTACGACTGTGTCCTTGCGCGCTTCGACAACTTCATCGAGGTAGCAAATCGCGCCATTGCGCACAGCCGACGTCAATGGACCATCGTGCCAAACTGTCTCGTCACCTTCCAAAAGAAATCGCCCAACCAGGTCCGTGGCCGACAAATCTTCATGGCAGGCAACCGTGATTAGCGGACGTTCCAGCCGCCACGCCATGTGCTCAACAAAACGCGTCTTGCCGCAGCCGGTTGGTCCCTTGAGAATCACGGGCAGCCGCGCCGAATGGGCGGCTTCGAACAAATCTATTTCGCCATTGACGGCCAGATAAAACGGTTCGTCAACGATGCGGAATTCTTCAATCGCGCGTTCAGGCATTTTTAAAGTTTCGGGTTCAAAGTTCCGAGTTTCGAGTTTGTGAAACGAAATCTTAACATTCAGACTTCTGATCCACGAATTCAAAGGTAACGCTTCGTTAGACCCTGCCAGAGGAAGAGTCTCCGTCTCCCTTTTGAGCGGGTCGTATAGGGCTTTGCACCAAAAGTCGCTTTCGTGTTTTTCGTGTAATTTCGTGGATCGATTTTGGCGTCGTACTTAAAGACGACCCACGAATTAACACGAACTAACACGAAACCAGACCCTCCCAGAGGGAAGGGAATTCTCGTGGTGACTTGAAACTTCGAAGCTGAAACCTGACACTGGAGACAATGAAGATAGCAGTAGCAATGTCGGGAGGGGTGGATTCGTCCGCAGCCGCCGCGATTCTTAAAGTGCAGGGCCATGAACTGGTTGGCTTTACGATGCAGTTGTGGAACCAGCGCCGCGGCATAAATGTGGACGAGAATGGCGAGCCGCTCCCGTCACGCTGTTGTTCGCTCGACGACGTTTACGACGCACGGCGAGTTGCTGAAGAGCTCGGCGTTCCTTTTTATGTGCTCAATCTCGAAAAGGATTTTGAGCGTGACGTGGTCGAGCCGTTCGTTGACAGCTATTTGAGTGGCGAAACGCCGATCCCCTGCGTCTCTTGCAATAGTCGTTTGAAGTTTGCGTCGCTTGATCGCCTCGCTGCCAGTCTGGGCTGTGAGAAGGTCGCGACCGGCCATTACGCACGCGTTGATTTCGATGAAAGCGCCGGCCGTTATCGTCTCTTGCGCGGCCAGAATCTTCAGAAAGATCAATCGTACTTCCTTTGGGAACTGACTCAGGAGCAATTATCGCGCGCGCTGTTTCCGCTCGGTGAGATGTCGAAGCCTGAAGTTCGCAACGTAGCGCGCGAACACTCTCTTGCAGTAGCAGAAAAATCGGAGTCGCAGGAAATCTGTTTTGTGCCTGACGGAGACTATGCCGGCTTCATCGATCGCTATCTGCAAGCTGAAAATGCGGAGGCACGTCTGCCTGGCGAAGGTGAAATCGTTAGCTCGGCGGGAGATGTTTTGGGACATCACGGCGGTATTCATCGTTACACAGTCGGTCAGCGGCGGGGTATTGGGATCGCCAGTGAGCGACCGCTGTATGTGATCGGTATCGACGCGCCTCACAATCGAGTGATTGTTGGAAAGCAAGACGATTTACTGTCACGTGAATTCATCGCAGCGCGCGTCAACTGGATTGCTTTCGAAGACCCGACCACGCCAGTTCGGGCCGAGGTACGTGTGCGCTATCGTCACAATCCGGCTTCGGCCACTATCACGCCGCTTGACGGCGGGCGAGCTCGAGTGGTTTTCGATGAACCTCAACGAGCCATAACGCCCGGGCAGGCAACAGTGTTCTATCGCGGCGACGAAGTGTTGGGTGGCGGCTGGATCGTGAAAGGACAGCTAACAGCTGGACACGATTAGTATCTTTCGTGCCATTTCCTGGAGTTCGTGGATCAGTTCCTTAAGGCAACCGAAAAACGACCCGAATTGACACGAAGTCGCAAGAGAAAGACTTGTTCGGCAGTAGTACGAGCCCTAACTCCTTAACGGCGAAAAACCTCACCGTCGTAAACCTTTTGGGCCCCAATTGCGTACTCATTCCGGTGAAGAATCAGATCGAATCCATAGAAATTAGGCGGAAAAACACATGCCAATGTCCGGTACTAGAAAGACTCTAATCATCATCACCAGCCTCCTGGTGGCCCTAATCCTGGTTGTCCTTATTGGCGCGGCGGTGCTGTTTGCTGCGTTGCGGCAGCGCGAGCCGGCCATCGCGCAGAACAGTGTGCTGTCACTGCGCGTCGCTGGGTCAATGCCCGACTATGTGCCGGACGATCCTTTCAGAAAACTGTTTGGCGCTAGCGATCAGTCTCTTTCAAATTTCATTCTGCAACTCAAGAAGGCGAAGGTCGATAACCGCATCAAGGCGGTACTAATCGATATCAACATGTCGGGCGCAGGCTTGGCGAAAGCGGAAGAAATCCGCGACGCGATTATTGACTTCCGTTCGTCAGGAAAACCGGCCTACGCCTATATCGAATATGGAATGAACAAGGAGTACTTCATCGCCACTGGGTGCGACAAAATTTTTGTAGCGCCGCCGGGCCAGTTGTTCATTAACGGCTTAGCGGCAGATGTGATGTTCTTCCGCGGTTCGTTGGACAAGCTGGGGATCTATCCTGACATCTACCAGATCGGAAAGTACAAAAGTGCCGGCGATACATTCACACGTAAAGAGATGTCGGAGGCGCACCGCGAGTTCATGAACTCGTTCCTCGACGATCTCTACAACAACCACGTCCAGGCAGTCGCTAAGGCGAGAAACAAATCAGCTGATGAAGTACGCGCACTAATCGATAACGCTCCATACCGGCCGCAGGCCGCAAAGGATGCCGGATTGATTGATGGTGTGGCTTACCGCCCGGAAATCGAAAAAGAATTGAAGGCGCAGTTAGGCTACAAAGAAGAGGATCCGCTTAAGCTGGTCCGTAACTCTGTATACAACGACGTCAGACCGGAGTCTTTGGGTTTGGAACAGGGCGAGAAGATTGCAGTCATTTATGCCACCGGCACCATCGGTTCTGGAAAGTCGGATAACAGTCCTTTGGGTGAGCAGTCGGTGGGCTCCGACACGATGGTGAAGGCGCTGAACGATGCGCGTGACGACAACTCGATCAAGGCAATCGTGATCAGAGTTGATAGTCCGGGCGGTACAGGTCTGGCCTCCGACATCATCTGGCGCGCAGTGGAATCCGCGAAGGAAAAGAAGCCCGTGGTGGTTTCGATGGGCGATGTAGCTGCGTCGGGCGGTTACTACATTGCGACCGGCGCCCACAAGATCGTCGCGCAGCCGTCGACCATCACAGGGTCGATCGGTGTACTCGCAGGCAAGCCGGTGCTTAAAGGCTTCTACGACTGGCTGGGAATTTCCAACGAATACCTGCTGCGTGGAAAAAACGCTGGAATGTTCCGCGAGACGGAAAAGTTTACTGATGACGAACGCGCTAAGTTTGAAGAGTGGATCCAGAAGACTTATTACGAAGACTTTATCCCGAAGGTCGCGAAGGGTCGGAACAAGGATGTTCAGTACATTGACTCAGTGGGCCAGGGTCGAGTGTGGACCGGAATACAAGGCAGGGACCGCGCGCTGGTTGATGAACTCGGCGGACTCGATCGGGCTGTGGAAGTGGCTAAGGCACTCGCAAACATTCCCGCGGACAAGGGTGTAGATCGCGTTGTTCTTCCGTATCCCCGGACTTTCCTGCAGGAGCTGATGAGCGGCGAACTGGAAATGCGTTCACAGACTCAGCAGAAACAAGCGGCGCTATCAATGTTGCCGGAAGATGCACAACGCGCAGTTCGGTATATGGCTTTGCTTGAGCGAATGAAGAACGGTGAGTCGATGCTTTTGATGCCGTTTGAGCTGCGAATCAGGTGACCGACTATCCGCAGATTACGCAGATTTCACAGATTAGGACTTAGCGCGGTAAGTAGCTTGGAGTACAGCGGCGAAGAGAAAAACCCCCAACTGAGATTTTGAATCTGCGTAATCTGTGTAATCTGCGGATGCCTACTTGATCTTCTCCTGCCCGCCCATATAGGGCCGTAGGACTTCCGGGATCACAATCGTGCCATCCGCCTGCTGATAGTTCTCCAGGATAGCAATCCATGTACGTCCGATCGCCAATCCCGACCCGTTGAGTGTGTGAACAAGCTCCGGCTTGGCGCCCCCTGTTCTTCTAAACCTGATCTGCGCCCGGCGCGCCTGAAACGCTTCATAATTTGAACACGAAGAGATCTCACGAAACGTGTTCTGCGACGGCAACCAAACTTCGATGTCGTACGTCTTCGATGAACCGAATCCCAGGTCACCCGTGGACAGCGCAACCACGCGATAGTGAATCTCCAACTTCTGCAGAATCGTCTCTGCGTCTCGCGTCAGCGCCTCAAGCTCGTCGTAAGAATTCTCGGGCAACGCATATTTCACCAGCTCCACTTTCTCGAACTGATGCTGGCGAATCAGACCGCGAGTGTCGCGACCGTAGCTCCCAGCCTCGGAACGGAAACATGGCGTGTAAGCTACCCACTTTTTCGGCAGGTCGGGAGCATCCAGAATCTCTTCGCGATGATAGTTAGTTACGGGCACTTCAGCAGTCGGCACCAGGTACAACTCGCGTTCATCTGCCAGTTTGAACAGATCTTCTTCAAACTTAGGCAACTGACCGGTACCGAACAACGCGGCCTTGTTTACGATGAACGGCGGCAAGGTCTCGAGGTAGCCGTGCTCCGTCCGGTGAACATCGAGCATGAAGCTAATCAGCGCTCTCTCGAGACGCGCGCCGTCGCCATTAAGAATCGCAAAACGCGACGCAGCGATTTTTGCCGCGCGATCAAGATCCAGAATCCCGAGTCCAGTTCCTAAATCAACGTGATCCTTTGGTTCAAAATCAAAGTCAGGTTTCGCTCCCCAACGGCGGACTTCCGTATTCGCGGACTCGTCTCTTCCAACCGGAACGCTGTCGTGCGGGATATTCGGCAGCGTCGAAATCAGATCGGACATCCGCGTCTCAGACTGAGCGCGCAACTGGTCCAACTCGGCAATCCGATCTTTTAGCTCGGATACCTCGCGCCGGCGCCCTTCAGCTTCGTCACGCTTGCCATCTTTCATCAGCGCGCCGATCTCCCGGCTCGCAGCATTTCTGGTAGCGTTTAATTGGTCTGATTCAGCAATAACGCGGCGCCGTTCTGCGTCAGCTTCGGCGAAATGATCGAGCACTTCGGAAGTCGCTCCGCGCGCGTCCAGCGCGGCTCGGACCTTCTCGAGATTCTCCCGAACGTAGTTCAGATCAAGCATCTGTTGCCCCTGTGTCAGCCTGTATCAGATGGCGGTTTAGTTTTGAATGTACCCGACCGTGGTTCATGAGTGTAACCGAGTATATTAGTGGATGCCATTTCCGCATGATTCAAGTTTTCACGCAGTATTTGGCAGACGAAGCGAGCCTCTCCATGAAATCTCCGCTACTTTAATTGTTGAGCTCCTCCAGGGCGCGCTGCAGTTCTTCACGTTTGGTTTCAAGCAAGGACTCGTTCGCATCCGCCGGAACGAAGATGGGAGAGCTCAAACGTAAACGGGCACGAGTGAAGGGCTTGGCAACTTGATAGCCATCCCAGGTTGGAAGCTCCCAATAATGAGTGGGCGTGATCCCCATAGGCAGCATGGGATGTCCTGATTTCTTAGCCAGGATCACGGGACCCATCTTGGCAAGGTAAGGCGGGCCCTTGGGGCCATCGGGTGTAAGCGCGGTCGGACATCCAGCCCGCATAAGCCGGATCATCTCAACCATCGCGGTCGCGCCGCCGCGTGTTGACGAGCCACGGACCGCTCCAAAACCGAAGCGATGAATAAAGCGAGTGAAGTACTCACCATCGAAACTTCTGGACGTCATCACCACAATCCGACGCTTGCGCCACCAGTAGGTGTTGAGGAACGACTGGTTGTGCCAGATAATGTAGATTGGAACATGCCCAGCGCGCTCAATTGCCTCCCAGTTTTGCCAACCTTCAATTTCAAACCGCACCGTTCGACCAACGAGATTGGCGACCGAGTAAAAAACTAAGCTGGCGGCGCGAATCAGCCACCGCTGCTTGAAGCTATAGGCAGAAAGATCAGCGGGTTTATAAACCTGATCCAGCCATTCCTTCGTTACCGAATTAGTATGCTGCCGCTTAGCTGAGTCAATCATTACGGACATACGAATGGCACGATTACAACTGAGTTATCCTTATCGCAAATCCTGGATTTGTTCTATTCCTGCAAAATATGTTAAGAGAGGCGACCGTTTGTAAACAGAATGTACCGGGAAATCATGATCAAACGCCAGTTAGCAATGGACGCTGGCGACGTCTATTCGATAGTTGCTAATTCGGAACCTGAATCGAAATTCAACTAATGCCACAAAGAGTTCGCAAAGCAGTTTTTCCTGCCGCAGGGTTGGGTACTCGTTTTCTTCCCGCTACCAAAGCATCTCCGAAAGAGATGTTGCCACTTGTTGACAAGCCTTTAATCCAATACGTAGTTGAGGAAGCCGTTGCTTCGGGAATCGAATCGGTAATCATTGTTACAGGGCGCGGCAAGACGACCATCGAGGACCACTTCGACATTTCATATGAATTGGAAAAGTTACTTGGGGAACGCGGGAAACAAGAGGAGCTGAAGGCGATGCGCGCAATTTCCGAGATGGCGCGCGTAAGTTATGTGCGGCAGCGTGAAGCGCTCGGTTTAGGCCATGCCGTGTTGCAGGCGCGCGATTTAGTTGGTGACGAGCCGTTTGCGGTCATGTTGAGCGACGACATCATCGACTCCGAAACGCCGGCGCTGAAGCAGTTGCTGGATGTTTACGAAAAATACGACGCGCCGGTCGTCGCATTGTTCCAGGTAGAAGGCGAAGCGATATCGCGGTTTGGTGCGATCAGCGGCGAAGAAGTTGAAGACGGCGTTTTCAAAATCAACGACATGGTTGAGAAACCACCGTTTGCCGAGGCGCCTTCCGATCTGGCGATCATCGGTCGTTACGTGTTGACGCCGGACATATTTGAGGAAATAGAAACCACGCGACCGGGCGCAATTGGCGAGATTCAAATTACTGACGCGATGAGATCGCTTTTGAAGAAGCGACCCTTTTATGGCGTCCGTTTTGAAGGAAAGCGGCACGACGCGGGCGACAAGCTTGGGTTCCTAATCGCAACCGTAGACCTTGCGTTGAAAAGAACAGATCTGGCGGCGGAGTTTAGAGAGTATCTGAAGTCGCTGAAGCTGTCGTGAGCTCAATAACGGTTGGGCCCCTTTAATGCACTGCTTCAGAACTCTCATTAACACCGGGCTTTAACCCGGTGATCACGCACTTAGGGAGACAGCGGAAACCGTTTAAACGGTTTCCTTCTTAATGAGATCCTGTGTCACCGGGCCAAAGCCCGGTGTTAATAAGAACAATCATGTCTGATCAAAAACCTTTTTCGGGGCGAGCAGCCATTGTTACCGGAGCCACGCGTGGGATTGGACGCGCCATCGCCCTCGAGCTCGCGAACCGCGGCGCCGACGTCGCCTTCAACTACGCAAAAAGCGCAGACGCTGCGGAATCGTTGACTAAGGAAATCGAAGCGCTGGGCGTTCGTTCACTTTCAACGCAATGCGATGTCGCGAACACCGAAAGCGCGGCGGAAATGATCAAGCAGGTGAAGGAAGCGTATGGCCGAATTGATTTCCTCGTGAATAATGCCGGCATCACGCGCGATAATCTGATTCTGCGGATGAAGGAATCTGATTGGGACGA
Organism: Blastocatellia bacterium; assembly: GCA_963786645.1. GTDB lineage: Bacteria > Acidobacteriota > Blastocatellia > Pyrinomonadales > Pyrinomonadaceae > PSRF01. The sequence continues at coordinate 389,180 of CAWAZW010000005.1, read as the reverse complement.
AGTGATCGATACAAACCTAAAAGGCGCATGGAATTTCTCTAAGGCGGCGCTGCGAACCATGCTGCGTCAGGAAGGTGGCGGCTCGATCCTGAATATCTCTTCGATCAGCGGGAGCGTAGGAATGGCCGGGCAATCTAATTACTCCGCTTCGAAAGCCGGAATGATTGGTCTAACTAAAGCGCTGGCCCGTGAAGTTGCCAGCCGCAAAGTCACAGTGAACGCGCTCGCGCTTGGTTTGGTTTCCACAGACATGTCGGGAGCGTTGGACGACACCTATCGCGCAAAACTAATCGAGCAGATACCGCTGGGCCGGTTCGCTGAGGCTGATGAGATTGCCCGCATCGCTTGTTTCCTGCTTTCTGATGACGCCCGCTATATTACGGGTCAGGTAATTCAGGTGGATGGCAGGCTTGGCGATGTAACCCAGTGAAGAGTAAAAAGTGAAAAGTGAAAAGTAAGATAGCGAAGAAGAATCAATAGTCGAGTTCCGCGAATCGATAGCAAGTCAAACTTCTTGCTTCTTGCTTCTTGCTTCTTGCTTCTTGCTTTTCACTTTTCACCTTTCACTTTTCACTGGTAACTGTATGTGGCCTGAACTTAAATATTCCGAATGGCAGGACACGCTTGCGACTCTGCATATGTGGACGCAGGTGGTCGGTAAGATTCGACTTGAGCTGACACCGCTCATCAATCACTGGTGGAACGTTCCGCTATATGTGTCTGCACGGGGGCTAACGACAACATCTATGCCTTACGGCGACCGCTCAGTAGAGATTGTGTTCGACTTTATCGACCACAAGTTACGGATCGAGTGTAGCGACGGTGCGACAAAGGTTCTTGACCTCCGTCCACAGTCGGTCGCGGATTTCTATGCCGAAGTGATGAATGCGCTTCGTGAGTTGAGAATCGTAGTCGATATCTGGACCATGCCGGTCGAAGTACCGAATCCGATTCGGTTCACTGAGGATCACGAACACAAGTCGTACGACGCCGAGTATGCGAATCGTTTCTGGCATGCCCTTCTAAAAATGGAGGCTGTGCTTCAGGAGTTCCGCTCGCGGTTTATCGGTAAGTGCAGCCCGGTGCATTTCTTCTGGGGCAGTTTCGACCTGGCAGTTACGCGCTTTTCCGGCCGGCGTGCGCCGGAACGTGAAGGAGCCGACTCGATCACGCGCGAAGCGTACTCGCATGAAGTAATCAGCCACGGTTGGTGGCCCGGCAGTAAAGACATGGAAGCCGCTTTCTATTCTTACACCGCACCGGAGCCAAAAGGATTGGCCGACACTATCGCTGAAGGAAAGATCAAACCGCCTCAGACTTTTTACATCACGGACATGAAGGAGTTTTTCCTGCTTTACGACAACGTGCGCACTGCCGACTCACCTGAGCAGGCGCTCATGGACTTCTGCCAGACCACCTACGAAGCAGGCGCAAACCTCGCCAGCTGGGACCGCGCGTCTCTGGAACGCTAGACTTTTGGTTACAGCGTAAGGGTGCGCAATTGCAATGTTGTGCCATCAACTTGTTCGCCAGTTTCTTCACACAACGCGGCCGTCGGCGCTCTGCATCCAAAGAATGTTGTGAAAAGACTAGCGATCGCACTATTTCTGGTGATTGGGTTCCTGATTGTGGCGAGTGCCACAGGACTGACGCCAGTGCTTGAAACGTTGGCAGGAAGAGTCGCCAACAAGGTGGTGTTGTACGTACATGTGGCCCGGCTTTATACAAAAGACCCGGACCAGACGCTGGCGATGCCTGTGCAGGACGTTGAGAAGAAACAGATTGCGAACACGTGGCAGGCGCCGCGAGGAACAGACAGGCTGCATCAGGGTCAGGACATTTTTGCGCCGAGAGGTACGCCGATTCTTTCAGCAACTGAAGGCTACATAATGACAATCGGTGAGAACAGTTTGGGAGGTCAAACTGTTTCAGTAGTCGGCGCTGGCGGCAGAGTTTATTACTACGCTCACCTGGATTCCTACGCACCGCGAATCGCAGAGGGCGATTACGTAACAACCAAAAGCGTACTTGGTTATGTGGGAACCACGGGCAATGCTGCCGGTACGCCGCCACACCTTCACTTCGGTGTGTATTCTCCGGGCGGCGCGATTAATCCGCTGCCGCTGCTCACGGATCGTCCGACAGAGAACACGACAAAACGAAAACTCAGTCGCAAGTAAACGGAAAGCACTGCAGCCACAGATGAACACCGATTATCACGGATCAGAACCAATTGATTGATTCTGATCCGCGTTTCATCCGCGTTTATCTGTGGCTGATTCTGCTACTGCTTTGCCCGTTAGTTAAGCGGCCTCGCAAAATACCCTGGGCGGTAACGCAGCTGGAGTTTTTGTTTTTGTAGTAGAGGGTCGGTTATTTCCAGACGCATCTGCCGGTAGGAACCATCTCGACGTTTGTTCGAAGACGTGTAGGCGATGAGGTATTGTGAGCGAAGTTCCTGCTCGATTTCGCCGAAAGCCTTTTTCAGGTCCTCTTCCTTTTTCGGAAAAAACGCCCGGCCACCAGTCGACTCAGCCACTGCTTTGAGGGCGTCTTTCTCGACACCTGAGTATTTCCTGTCGCCAATTCCAATCGCATAAATGACAGCCTCAGCCGCAATCGCGCTTTCAATCGCCTCGCTTCGTTTCAAACGGCTGCTGGTGTCAAACCCGTCAGTCAACAGAATGATCGCGCGACGGCGTTGAATCTCAGCCGGCGCACCTGAACGAGGTGCGAGCACCCGACCATTGGTCAGTACGATCGCTTCCCATATCGCCGTGGTGCCCTCACGTGGCGGGGCCAACATGCCAGGCCCTGAAGCAATGCCCGTCAGAGCCGGACCTCCGCCGAGATAACTCGGCATCGCTACATCAACACGTTCGAGCGCGCGGTAAAGACTCAATACGTCGCGCGTCAAATCCTGTTCAAGGAAGGCGGCGTGTGTGAAGGCAAGCATCGCCGCCTGGTCCTTGTCCGATTTGATCACGGTTTCAATAAACGCGCGCGTTGCTGCTTTCTCCTGCGACAATGTGCGCTCTTGCGAAATACTGACGTCAATCAAGAAGGCGATTGCCAGCGGGCGATCCGTTTCGCGTTGGAAGGTGACTATAGTTTGCGGTACACCGTCCTCCATCAATCGCAAGTCTTCTTGCGTGAGCGTCGTGATAAAACGGTTGTTCTTGTCGCTGGCGGTAAATAGTAGGTTGGTGAGATCGGTATCAACCCGGATGATGTCCGGGTCTTGTTCGACGGGGTCCTGAGCACAAACCGCAATGGCGAGGCAACAACAAAGGAAGCCGCTCAGAACACGAAAGCCAATCGATTTCATCAGATCTTTCACGTGGGACTGATTCGACGCTTGCAGGAGAGAAGCGCTGCCCTCGAGGAGGGTTATTTCAGCGCCTTAACATTTTCCGGCTTTGTGAAAAGTGAATCGGGGAGTGGCTTATTGTATTCGATCGACTCGTAGTTGATGCGGCTGGTTTGCACGTTGTCCACGAAATGATCTATGACCCAGGGCGCCGTTATTCCATTGATTGTGATCGGTTTCGCAAGTCGATCCTCTTCTGTGGTCTCAACAGTCTCTTCCGAATCCGGCTTTTTCTTGGTGCGCTTGTAAATCATTTTCGCCGGAAGCCCATCCCGGGCGCCAAACTCGTATTCGATCCAGTAACCGTCGGGATACGTCAGTCGCACCGTCTCATTGCGCTTTGCAAGACCAGCTTCTCTCCGTCCGACATAGGTGAGAGTCGCGCCCTCTTTTCGCCACCATCCCTGCAACAGATTCTCCAGCGTGGTTCTCATTGAGCGTTTGAAGTCGGTGATCTGCGGCTCCTTCATGTCGCTCAGCGATTTGGTGGCGCCGTCATACAACCACCCTTTGTCACCGACGTTTGTTTGAATTGCCTTGATTCCTGCGCCGGTAAACTCCGTCCGTTCCCTGTCTGGAAACGCGATGTAATCGAGGAAGCGCGCCGGCAGTTGCGAGACGCCGTCGTGAAAAGCTGTGTAAAACCCTCGGCCGATTACAGTCTTTACGTTCAAGTAGTTATTGCCGCCCAGTGCTTCAAGCCCCCGAGCTACCACAGCTTCGGCCTTCGCATCTGGCGTCGTTGTCTTGGTTGCCGGCTCATTAGCCGCCTGCGCGCATATTTGAGCCGGAAGCGCACAAACGGAGAACAACACGAGGAGGAACAAGGCGTAGGGGGGTCTAACGGTATTCATGGTTAAAAACTTACCACAGAAACTTCGGACGTTGGAGCGGCCAGAAAAAGAGGGCTTCAATCAATTACCTTGAAGCCCTCTTGAAACTGGTCTCAGTTCTTAGCGCTCAGGCGCAACGATAAATCAATTCAGCTTCGCATTCGTCCCGGCGACGGCTTTAACTACAATTTCACCGGCTTCAATGTCCACGCTGAAGTTGGTCGCCGACTTCCACATGGCGGTCAGCGGCAACTTAACGTGCTCATCAATATGGCGTTTCAGAAAACGCGCGCCATACTTCGTGTTGAAGCCCTTCTCCGTCAGCAGATTCAAAGCGTCCGCGGTCACCACGATTTCTTTCCCTTGTCGCTGCATCTGGCGCTGCAGCTTGTTCAGGTAAAGTTCAGCGATTTGCCGGACCTCGTCCATCGTTAGCGGCGCAAACACTATGATCTCGTCGATGCGGTTGCGAAACTCAGGCGAGAAGCGTTGCTCTGCGGCTTTCATCACTTCGTTCTTAACGACACGGAAGTCACTGGCTGTCTTCGTCCCAAACCCAAGCGGCTTCTCAAACTTCTTGAAGCTTTCGGAGCCGAGGTTTGAAGTCATTATTACAATCGCGTCAGACAGGTAAACTTTCTTACCGCGGCCGTCCGTCAACCAGCCTTCATCGAAAGCCTGCAAGAACAGGTTCATTAAGTAAGGCGACGCTTTTTCAACTTCATCCAGCAGCAATACGGTATACGGGTTCTCGCGAAGTTGTTCGGTCAAAATTCCGCCGCGCTCCGAACCTACGATGCCACGCGGCATGCCAATCAGTTTTTCAATGCTGACGGTGCCGTCGCTGTATTCCGACATATCGATCCGGACCATCTTCTCTTCGTCGCCAAACATGAATTCGGCAACCGCCTTAGCCAACTCGGTTTTGCCCACGCCGGTTGGACCAAGGAACAGCAATACACCATCGGGTTTGTAATGCGACTCCTTAAGCGGACCCTTGTTAAGACGGAGTCGCTGCGCAACCGCCTTGATGGCGGCTTTCTGGCCGATGACGCGCTGAGCCAACATTGCCTCCGTCATCGAGAACCGTTCGCTGGTGTCGCGGAAGATCATGTCGCGCGGGATACGCGACTCCTGCGAAATTACTTCGATTACGTGTTCAGGTTTTACGACCATCGTTTGCGGTTCGTTGATTTCAACTTTAACCGCGGCGGTGTCCAGCCATCCGATGGCTTTGTCTGGCAGATGAAGATTGCGAATGTACTTCGGCGCCATCTCCAGTGCGGTGTTGATCGCATCGTCGGAGATCTTTACTGAGTAGTTCTTCTCAAGCCGTGAGCGCAGTCCCAGTAGTATTTCGCGCGTCTCGCTAATCGTCGGCTCCACAACTTTTACCAGGCGGAACCGCCGAGCCAGCGCCTCGTCCTCGCTGATATATTCCTTGTATTCCGTAAGCGTCGTGGCGCCGATGATGCGCATGTCACCACGCGCCAGCGCCGACTTGAACATATTGGCAGCATCTGAAGACGTCCCCAGGGCGGCTCCAGCACCCATGATCGTGTGCGCTTCATCGATGAAGAGAATCATGTTGTCGCGTTCTTTGACTTCGTCAATGATGCCCTTGATTCTCTCTTCAAACATTCCTCGCAGCATCGTGCCTGCGACGATTCCGCCCATCTGAAGTTGCACAACGTGGGAGCCGCGCAAACGCGCCGGGACCTTCTCAGGTTCCAACTCGATCAATCGCGCCAGCCCTTCAACGACGGCAGTCTTACCCACGCCCGGTTCGCCGACGAGCATCGGAGAGTTTGCACGCTCGCGATGACAAAGGATTTCAACAATTTGCTGAATCTCTTTCTCGCGACCGATGGTGGGTGGAATCTTGTCAGCTCGCGCCAGCCGGTTGAGCGAGACGCCAAAGTGTTTCAAATACGGAGGCAGCTCAAATTTCTTGCGATACTGCTCTTCTTCGCGTTCGCGTTTTTGCACTTGCGCCTGAATGTTCTCTGCCACGGCATCAGGGTTGGCCCCAAGGCTGCTCAACATTTCAACAAACAATCCGTCGTTGTTGGTCAGCGCGGAAAATATGTCAGTCGCTTCGATAGTCTTGCGACCCTGAGCGCGCGCGCGTTCCATCGCTCGCTTGAACAAATCCGTAGTATCAGGAGAAATACGAAAACCTTTTCCAACGTGCTGTTGCCGCGTAGTGTCCAGACGCTTGTCGATAGCAATCTTCACCGTCACCGGATCGAGCGATAGCTCGCGCATGGCAGAGTTGAACAGATCCGGTTCCTCCTGCATGAGGGCCTGAAGGATATGTTCAACCGCGACAAAATTCTGGTCACGCTGGCGCGACTCGCTTAACGCGTGCTCCAGAATGCGCTGTCCGCTTTCTCCAAATTTGTCTTTATAGGAACCGAGGTCTACCATTTTTTTAACTTTCTAATCGCCTTGAGGAGCCGTGCTGGACGATTTCACGACAGCCCTCTTGCCCCAGTAGCTTTATCAAACTTACCTAACCCCAAGGTTAGATGTTCTGAGCTTATTCGCCGTTGCGTTTCAATGCAATAAGAATTCTCCGGAACTTCGCACAGCAAATATTCGGCCAACTGACGGCGGCAATTGGCCGAAACGCACAATTTTGTACGCCTGGGAAGTTTCACCCGGGACTACTAGTAATCGTAGTCGTCACCGCCCTGCATCGGCGGGCCTGCTTTCTTAGGCTCCGGCGCATCTGTTACCGCAGCGTCCGTCGTCAGCAGCAAGCCGGCGATAGACGAAGCGTTTTGAAGAGCGGTGCGCACGACTTTGGTCGGATCAATGATCCCGGCAGCGGCCAGATCTTCAAACTGGCCGGTAGCGGCATTGAAACCCTTAGTGCCTTTCATCTCTTCAACCTTACCAACAACCACAGCGCCATCGAGGCCGGCGTTTTCAGCGATGCGTCGCAGCGGTTCTTCCAAAGCACGCCTGAGGATGCGGACGCCGGTAGTTACATCGGAGTCGTCATCCGTAAAGTCATCCAACACCTTCGCAGCTCTTAACAACGCGATGCCACCGCCGACAACGATTCCTTCCTGCGCGGCAGCCCTGGTGGCATTCAGTGCGTCTTCAACGCGCATCTTGATTTCCTTCATCGCCGTTTCGGTTGGAGCACCAACTTTCACAACTGCCACACCACCGGCGAGCTTCGCCAAACGCTCCTGCAGTTTTTCGCGATCGTAATCGGAGGTGGTTTCTTCAATCTGTTTTTTAAGCGTGGCCACACGACCTTGAATCGCTTTTGGATCGCCACCACCTTCGACGATCGTTGTCGTATCTTTGTCGACAATTACACGCTTGGCTTTACCAAGATCGGTCAGTTGAACGCTTTCAAGTTTGATACCGAGGTCTTCAGTGATCACGCGCGCCCCAGTAAGAATTGCCAAGTCCTCCAGAATTGCTTTGCGCCGATCGCCGAAGGCCGGCGCCTTCACAGCACAAACCTTGATGGTCCCTCTCAACTTATTAACTACCAGCGTGGCCAACGCGTCACCTTCGATGTCTTCAGCAACGATCAAGAGTGGACGGCCGCTGCCGGCAGACTGTTCCAGGATCGGAAGCAAATCGCGCATTGCCGAAATCTTCTTTTCGTGAAGCAGAATCAACGCGTCGTCGAGCACACATTCCATTCGATCTTGGTTGGTAACGAAGTAGGGCGACAAATAGCCGCGGTCAAACTGCATTCCTTCGACGATATCGAGCTCAGTTTGCAGCGTCCTGGCTTCTTCAACGGTGACCACTCCGTCCTTGCCCACCTTCTCCATTGCCTGCGAGATCAGATCGCCTATTTCCCGATCGTTGTTGGCTGAAACGGTGGCTACGTTTCTCAAGTCTTCTTTGCTCTTGACCTTTTTCGAAATACGGCTTAGCTCGGCAACTACTTTCTCAGTCCCCAGCTGAATTCCGCGCTGCAAAGACATGGGGTTGGCGCCGGCTGTGACATTCTTGACGCCATCACGAAAGATTATCTGCGCCAACACGGTCGCGGTCGTCGTTCCATCGCCGGCAGTGTCGTTTGTTTTGACGGCCACCTCGCGCACCATTTGTGCGCCCATGTTTTCGTAGTTGTCTTTCAGTTCGATTTCCCTGGCAACGGTCACGCCGTCCTTAGTAATAATCGGGGAACCAAACTTTTTACCGAGGATCACGTTGCGACCTTTTGGGCCAAGCGTGACGCGCACGGCGTTGGCAAGCGTGTTTACGCCTTGCAGCATCGCCTTGCGTGCTTCCTCTCGAAACTTCATTTCTTTTGCAGCCACTATTGAATCTCCTTCTGAAAAATCTCAAATCTGAGATCTCAAATACTTCAGTTCCAAGCGAAAAGAGAGACACGTTGGGGTCTCCGTTCTGAGATCTGAAATTTGAGATTTGAGATCTACCTTCCCACTTTGACCCGGGCCGGACGCAGCAAACGATCGCCCATTCGATACCCCTTCGCATACTCGGCTAAAACTCTTCCTGAATCGTCCGGATCGACTTCCGCCGTTTCCACCGCCTCATGCAGCTCCGGATCAAATTCCTGACCGACCGCGTCGATCGGTTCAACCCCCGCCGCAGCCAGCGCGTTTTGAAAACTTGCCGCAGTATGACGGACCCCTTCAGCAACGTCACCGGCCGACGCACCCGACGCGGCAGCTTCATCGGCGCGTTCCAAATTGTCCAGCACCGGCAGCAGCGCAGCGATGAAGTCAGCCTTCTCGCGTTGCGCTCGTTCGTCGGCAGCTTTGTTCAATCGCTGGCGGGTTTCGTCAGTTTCTTTTTGCAGGTGCTGGCGCAATTGTTCGAAGCGCGCGTTTACTTCCTGGAGCTTTTGTTCAGCCGCCCGCGTGCGGCCTTCGAGCTCCTCTACATAACTCGGCTTCAGGCTTGGAGGTTGAACATCTACCTTGCTGTCCGTCTCCTGGTTTTCGTCCAACTGAATACGACGCCGGTCGGTGACGCGAATTTCTGGGTCGTCCCCACGTGTTCTTCTCGGTTCACTGCCATATCTATCTTTGAACATGTTACCCCTGCTTACTAACTGCAATCTTCCTACGACGAGATGTTGATTTTGACCTTCTGAGGTTGCCGTTCCGGTTGCTTTGGCAGATGGACCAGCAAAACGCCGTCCTTGTAGTCCGCCTTGATTTCTTTTTGATTGACGGCTGCGGGCACGCTAAAACTTCTCAAGAAGTTCCCTCTGGGGCATTCGGCCCGATGCTGGATGGCTTCAGGAGCCGGACGCGTGCCTCCAACAGTCAGTCTGTTTTCGTCCACGCTAATCTCAAGTGTGGCCCGATCAATGCCAGGCAGATCGATCGCGACCGTGTACTCGTTTTCGTTCTCATACACATCAGCCAACGGTTTCCAATCCGCTCGCTGAAGTTCAGATGAATAGTCGGTTTCACTCGCGCGTCGTCTGCGACGCGTCTTCAAACAACCTGTTCATCCGATCCTGAAGTGACACCAAATCACGTAAAGGATTCCATTGTGACATCTTCTTACCCCTCGACTTGCAGGCCTCAATCTGCGATCTCAATATCACAGACTGCGATCTTGGAATTATGCCGCGGCGGCAGCCGCCTCAACCTTGAAATCGATCTTGTCGCCCTGGGCAAAGGCTTTTATCGTCTGGCCCGGAAGCACGTCACCGCTAAGCAATTTCACCGCGAGCGGATTCTGAATCAATGTCTGAATCGCACGTTTCAGCGGGCGCGCACCGTAATTTGGATCGTAACCCTCACGGGCCAGCAGCGCTCTGGCGGAATCATCCAACTCTAAATGGATGTTTCGATCGGCCAGCATCGCGCGCAATCGCTCGAGCTGCACGTCTATGATCTTTGCAATCTGCTCACGAGAAAGCTGATGGAAGATCACGATGTCGTCGATACGGTTGAGAAACTCCGGTTTGAAGTTGGCGCGCAACTGCTCCAGCACCGCTTCGCGCACTTGAATCTCATCGCCGTCCGCGTCCTGTATCTCCCGCGACCCGAGGTTCGACGTCATAATCAGAACCGTGTTTTTGAAATCTACTGTGCGGCCCTTCGCGTCGGTTAGCCGGCCGTCGTCCAGAATCTGAAGCAGCACATTGAACACGTCCGGATGCGCTTTCTCGATCTCATCGAACAACACAACCGCATACGGACGCCGCCGAATCGCTTCCGTTAACTGGCCGCCTTCTTCATATCCGACATATCCCGGCGGAGCGCCGATCATACGGGCGACTGCGTGCTTCTCCATGTATTCCGACATGTCGAGACGAATCATCGCGTGTTCATCGTCAAATAAAAACTCAGCCAGCGCACGCGCTGTTTCCGTTTTTCCCACACCTGTTGGTCCCAGAAAGATAAAAGATCCGACCGGGCGGTTTGGGTCCTGCAGACCCGCGCGAGCGCGTCGAACTGCATCCGCCACCGCTTTCAGTGCCTCTTCCTGACCGATGACTCGCTTGCTCAGGCGGTCTTCCATCGTCACCAGCTTCTGCATCTCGCCTTCGAGCATTTTGGAGACGGGAATTCCGGTCCACTTAGCGACAACTTCAGCGACGTCCTCTTCGTCAACTTCTTCCTTCAGCATGACGCCATCCTGCTGAAATTTTGCCAGCGTCTCCTGTTCCTCAGAAAGCTTTCGTTCCAGTTCAGGAATCTGCCCGTATTGGATCTCCGAAGCCCGCGCAAGGTCGCCGGCGTTGCGTGCTTGATCGAGTTGAAGACGCAGTTGCTCCAGCTCCGCTTTTACAGCGCGCATCCGTTCGATTGCTTCCTTTTCCGACTTCCACTTGGCTTTCATCCCGGAAGACTTCTCGCGCAGATCGGCAATCTTTTGCTCGATCTCCTTCAGCCGCAGCTTCGACTTTTCATCTTCCTCGCGTTGTAACGCCTGGCGTTCAATTTCCAGTTGCAGAATTTCGCGCTCGAGCTGATCTATCTCCTGCGGCAACGAGTCGATCTCGATTCGCAGTCGCGAAGCCGCCTCGTCGATCAGGTCGATTGCCTTGTCCGGCAAGAACCGATCGGTGATGTAACGATTTGAAAGAGTCGCGGCGGCAACGATCGCGGAGTCTTTTATTCGCACACCGTGATGCACTTCGTATCTTTCCTTGAGGCCGCGCAGGATCGCGATCGTGTCTTCGACCGTCGGTTCACCAACATAGATCTGTTGAAAGCGACGTTCGAGCGCAGCGTCTTTTTCAATGTACTTCTTATATTCATTAAGCGTGGTCGCGCCGACACATCGCAGCTCGCCGCGCGCCAATGCTGGTTTAAGCATGTTCGAGGCATCGATGGCGCCTTCAGCAGCACCGGCGCCTACCAGGGTGTGCAGCTCGTCAATGAAAAGTATGATCTGCCCCTGGGCGTTCTCAATCTCTTTCAGGACCGCTTTTAAACGGTCTTCAAACTCGCCGCGATACTTTGCTCCTGCCAGCATCGATCCAAGATCCAGGCCCACCAGCCGCTTATTGCGGAGCGTTTCTGGAACGTCGCCGGAAACAATTCTCTGTGCCAGCCCTTCGACGATCGCAGTCTTGCCTACGCCCGGCTCACCAATCAAAACTGGATTGTTCTTTGTCCGTCTCGACAGTACCTGGATGGTTCTTCGTATCTCATCGTCGCGACCAATCACGGGATCAAGCTTGCCTTTACGCGCCAGCTCGGTGAGATCGCGCGCATACTTCGACAATGCCTGGTAATTCTGTTCCGCGTTCTGGTCGGTGATCTTTGACCCGCCACGCATTTGTTCGATGACCTTCAGCAGATCATCGCGCTTCACGCCGTGTTGTCTTAAAAGTTTTCCGGCCTCGCCGTCTTTCTCATCGACGATGGCAAGTAGGAGATGTTCAGTCGAATTAAACTCGTCCGACATCTTGTCGGCGAGCTTTTGCGTCGCGGTAAAGATTTGACTGAGACGGGGACTGAAGTATTGCTGGCCACCCTCGACACGCGGAAAGCGCGCGATTGCAGCCTGCGTGTCGTTAAGCACAACCTGAACATTGACGCCCAGCTTTCCTAAAATCGGACGGACGATTCCTTCGGGCTGCTCAAGCATTGCTGCGAGCAGATGCTCCGGCTCCACAGATTGATTCTGATTGCGTTCTGCGAGCTCAATGGCCGACTGAATGCCTTCCTGAGCTCGCAGTGTGAATTTATCTAATCGCATTATTGATTCTGACTTTTTGAGCGGGACACCAGTAAACTGACGGCCCGCTCATCACACATCAAACGATTGGGGTTTACCTGCCGCCGGCAGCTTGTCCCTTTTCGCTCTTTACGTTCTCGGCTTTCGCTTCGATTGTCTTTGCTGAAGATGATGCTGGTTCTCCGCTAACCTGAATCCGACGAGCCTTCGTCTCTTCCCGCTTCGGCAGCGTTACTCGCAGAACACCGTTGTTGTATTCGGCCGTCGCGCCTTCAGCAGAAACAGTTTGCGGCAGCGTGAACGATCGTGTGAATGAGCCATACGAACGCTCAACGCGGTGATAGTTGTCGGAGTCCTCTTTCTTCTCAAACTGACGCTCGCCGCGAAGAGTGATGACATTGTTTTCCACCGTCAACTCGAAATCATCCTGTTTCATTCCCGGCAGCTCGGCTTCGAGCACTATTTGATCCTTGTTCTCGTAAATGTCGACGCTGGGGTTCCACGCGCCGCGCCCAATGCCTTCTTCCCCAAAACCACGAGTCAGGTTGGACGAAAAAAGGCGATTCACCTCTTCCTGCAGTGTGCGTAAATCTCGAAAAGGGTCATAGCGAACGATACTCATTGTGATTCTTCCTCCTAAAATAATTCATAACTCGACGCTCACAGAGCGCCCTGACCCAGACAAGCTGTGAGCGTGGCGGAATAATAATATGTGAGTCCTACGCTGTCAAGTTCACCAAGGGCTGCGAAAACCCTCTGAAATTTACAGGGTTTCAGTTGAGCGGGAGGCTACTTTAGACCGAAGAACCGCTTAATGGCTGACAGTACGCCAGCCGGTTCATTAGGCCCTGTGGTCGAAGAGCTTTCGGAGTCGGTTAGGGCTTGGCGTCGTTCGGCGATGATCTGACTGAGAGATTCGACGAGTGCGGGATTTGTCTCAAACACATGCTTCATAGCATCGTGACCAATCTCCAGAACCTCTGTCTCTTCGTCCGCGACTATGTTTGCGGAACGTGGTTCGCCGGTAAAGAGAGCCATCTCTCCGAAGAACGCGCCTTCATTCAAGGTCGCCACGGTTCGAGGCCGACCGTTGTCATTGATCTGAACGCTCACTTTACCGCGATGAACCACGAACATTGAGGAGCCCGGCTCACCTGCATGAATAACGGTTTCTTCAGGTGCAAAAACGTGACTTGCTGCAGCATGGGCCAGCATGGCCGTTTCTTCTGAGGACAGCGGCTCAAAAATATCTACGGCAGATAAACGCTCAATAATTGCCTCGTCAATCCCTTCTCGTACGCCTTGTTTCGCGGGTCGATCGACAAACAATGTTCTGGTCGGATAGGCGAAATTGATTCCGGCACGTCGGAATGCGTACCAAATCCTCTGGCGAACTAAGGCGTCCGTGTCGTTGTACTTCGCGTAGTCGTCCAGCCAGTATTTAAGTTCATAATCCGGACCGTTATCACCCAGGTTTCTGATGCGTACTATCGGCGTGATCTTCTGCGAGACGTTATCCGCTTCACGCACTGCTTCGCGGACCGTGTGAATTGTCTTCGCAGGGGAATCCGTGTATAGCGTGTTGAAGAAAACCAGCCTTGCATTCAAGTTGTCACGCGGGACAAACCTCAATGGCCTCTTTGGCAGCGGTGCTGTTGTTAACAAGGACCACGTGGTTTTGAAAGGTCCTGATCTTTATTGCACGCCAGCTAATCTCTTCAACGACACCTGTTAACTGGTTCGCGCCGACAGTAATTACGTCACCCACCTGGAAAGGTCTGTCGGCTTGAAGAGAGATTCCGGAGAAAAAGTTGCCAAGCGTGTCCTGGAAGGCCAGACCGAGGATGACGCCAAAGAGGGCTGAGGTTGTAAACAGCGCTCCCAGATCCACTGTGGGAAATAGGGTGGTGAAGATCAAGAAGAATAATGCTGTAAAAGCAATTATTGAAAAGATGTTTCGAATTAGCGTCGGAGCTTCATATCCCCGCCTGAACCGGTAGGCAACACCAAAGATAATAAAGCCGAAAGCTCGCACTATCAGGAACGCGAGAATCGCCAGCAGCACTAAACGAATGACTCGAATAATGTTGTCAGCTTGGTCAGCGAAACCGCCCATCTGCGCGCGCAAGAGCTCGCGAAGTTGGTAATCGAAGGTGACTACCAGGTAAATCGCAAGTATCACGAAGGCGGTAGCCAGGAAGAATGCGACGAATCTCTTGTTAGTCTCGGGTCTGCTCACGGGTTGATTCCGGTTAGCCAGGAGTTAGGGTCTTGGTATTACGGCGGCCTAATCTTTTACCACTGATTGGCTGTCAGGCGAAGAGGATTTTGTATGTAGTCAGGGGTTGCTGCGCGGACATCAGGCAGGTTGATCAGCCGTTGTTTTAGCGGCTAAAAGGCATCAACCCTGGAAACAGCCGGACGAGGATCAGCAACAACGACAACAAGGTGACAACGATCGCGGTGGTCCAGGCTCCCACGTTATATATAGGACCATTGACATGTTCGCCCATGAGCTCCCGGTTGTTAACCAGACGCAGTATGGCGAACAGAATGATTGGCAGAAGTAAACCGTTGATGACTTGCGTAACCAGCAACACGCGAATCAGAGGCAGATCCGGAATCACAGCGATTGACGCGCCCACGGCGACAAGAAAAGTAAACACACCAAGAAAGATGGGCGCTTCGCGAAAACTACGCGACACGCCCTTTTCAAATCCAAGTGCTTCGCTAATCGAATAAGCGGTCGCCAGGGGAAGTACTCCCGCGGCCAGCATCGAAGCTCCGAACAATCCGACTGCAAACAGCTTCTCAGCATAAGCCCCGGCCAGTGGCCGCAGCGCGCGGGCAGCGTCCTCCGGACTTTCGATGCGAATGCCGTTCTTGTGCAAAGTGGCCGCAGTCGAAACGACGATGAAAAATACCACCAGCATTGCCAGGCCCGTGCCGATCCAGACATCGAGTTTCGTGCGACCGTAGTTTTCAGGCGTCACGCCTTTTTCAACAACAGACGACTGAACGTAAACCTGCATGTAAGGCGAGATCGTAGTTCCGACCACGGCCACTAAGGTAAACAGGTACAGATAGTCCAAAGTGAAACTCGGCCTCACGAGCCCGGTGGCAACCTCTGCCCAATCGGGCTTCGCAAGAAACGCCGATACGATGTATCCAAGGAAGACCAGCGACATCAACAGAAAAGCTCGCTCAACTCGCTGATACGAACCCTTCACAACCAGCCACCAAATCGCAACTGCCGAAATCGGAACAGATATGAAGCGCGGCACACCAAACAACTCGCGTCGCCGCTGCAATTCCAACAAACTCCGAAACAGTCACTCCACCGTTCGCGATTAAGAGCGCCAGCATGACCAGCGCGGTCCATCGCACGCCAAATTGTTCGCGTATCAGGTCAGCGAGTCCCTTGCCGGTGACGGCGCCCATGCGCGCACACATTTCCTGAACCAGCCCGAGACTAATTGTGATGGGAATTAAGACCCAGAGAAGACGGTAACCTTGTTCAGCGCCGACTGACGCGAACGTCGCGATGCCGCCGGCGTCATTGCCGGCGCTGGCCGCGATCATTCCTGGTCCGAGAATCGCGAGATAGCCAAGCGCGCGGCGGCGTGCAGACACGCCCTTCCCGCCGCGACCGCGACGTAGCAGACGTTGCCCTGCGCGTTTCACCGCTTCTCTCGAGGCCGCCACTTGGAGGTTCTCCCTCGGTCATCAATCTGAATGTCAGTTACCCGATGAATTTGGGCAGGCGTTGCCGCCAGTCCTTTGGCAGAAGGATTTCCATAGCGTCGTCTACAGTAATGATTCCGAGAATGTCACCCGTCTCATCCACCACCGGCAGCGCCAGCAAATTGTATTCGGCAATTCGTTGCGCGACTTCATTCGCTGGCTCATTCGGATGCGCAGTTTGAATGTCCGTGCGCATCACGTTCTCCAGTGGCATTTCCTGGTCCGCCAATATCAAATTACGCAGCGCGATCACTCCTACCAGACTCCACGAACCTTCGCCCTCGACGACGTAAAGGTAATAGATCATGTTAGGAGTTTCGGCCATCTCGCGTAACCGCGCGAGCGCCGCGCCCGCCGTAAGATCGCGAGGCAGCGTGACGAACTCCGTTGTCATTAGTCCGCCCGCAGTGTCGTCTTCGTAGGGAAGAAGTTCTGCAACGTCAGCCTGCTCCTGGTCCTCCATTAAACCGAGAAGCTCTTCCGCCTTCGCCTCCGGCAAATCACCAAGCACGTCAGCGGCCTCATCAGGCGACATCCATTCGAGAATGTCGGCTGCACGTTCTTCGTCCATGTCGCCGATAATTCGCGCCTGCCGTTCCGACGGCATCTCTTCGAGTGTTTCAGCAGCCGTCTCATCGTCGAGAGACTCAACCACTTCCGAACCATGATGGTAAGAAAGCGCTTCAGCGAGGCGAGCAATCTCCACGGGATGAAGACGAGCAAGCTTGCCGCTCGATGATTTCAACTGAACCGTTGCGGCATCGGTCGCGAGATATCCGACGTCAGACCAATCGAGCACTTCCACCGCCCTTGATGTGCCCATCAAACCTGCGGGCGCGAGCCTTCGCCAGAGGCCCTGCAGACTTACGTCCGCTCCAGTCACGCGCCAATCTCCGCCCGCTTCAATGAGCTGCACATCGTTAACACGCACAACGCGTTTGCCGTCAACGTCGATCAGCTGCTTGTCGAGCACGTCGCGAGCAAGTAGCACCTCGCTTTCGCGGCGAACAAAAGGACGAAGGTCGAGAATGTCTGAATTGAGCTGGACGCCACGATCACTGAGCGCGGTGATGCGCCATCGTGGCAGGAAGAAATCGCGCCGACGATAACGCGCCACGATGCCTGTCACGGGCGGGTGATCATCCTCGCCAAGACGCACGATCACATCTTTGATCGTGGCCACACGTTCACCCTCCAGATCGCGGATGGGGCGACCCAACACTTGCGATAGGTACAGCACTTAGTTATTCACCTGCGAACTCGATCTTCGCGAATCATAGCACGCAGGTTTAAGGAGACAATATTTGAAATGTGACCACGAATTGTGAGAGCGCAGGGTGGGCTAGTTAAGCTGGGCTCGAGGTTTCTTCAACTCGGCTCAAGGCGAGTTCCATTGCTCGATCTCGTTCCGCATACAGATCCATCCGATGAACTGTGACCGCCTGATCAGGTTTGACGCCCTGCTTTTCCAAACGCTGTCCGGACGCGGTTTCATAATCCATTTCACTCACGTCCAATAAGCCGCCATCCGGCAACGTGTGGCGGTGCCGAATAGCGAGCACACAACCACAGGTTTCAGCGCCGATGATCCGGGCGCGGCCAGTTGCTTTCAGGGCCGCGATAAAAATCTCAGCTGCGCTTGAGGTGCGTTCACTTGCGAGGATCACTACGGGCACTCGCGTCGGTTCGATCGGCCGGGCCACTAAGGGCGACTTCACGCGAGTCGACATTGCGTAGGATGATCCAAAACGATCGGTAAATTGGCCCAGGCTCGAACCCGCTCCCAGGAAGGCTGATGCAACATCCGTCATCGCTTCCGCGTCGCCACCACCGTTACTGCGAAAATCCAATATCAGCGCGCGCACGTTGCCGAGGTTCTGTCTCAATGTGCTGGCAAAAGTAGCTGCAATCGGCTTAGTAAACGCATCCATCTCAACAATCGCAACCCCGCCAGTCCTGCGAACCCGAATGCCAAGCTCCCGCTGCTGCCAGTACCTTCGAAACTGGGCTGTTTTGATTTTCTCGTCACGAGTTTTCCAACTCACTTCAACCGTTGATGCCGGCAAACCTTCCATCAAGCCGGCAAAGACACGCATTCTCGATCCAGCACCAGCCGGCTGCTCAAAGACTTTCAGACGATCCTTGATTAGATATAACGCCGGCTGACCATCCACCGATTCAATAACGTCGCCGGCTCGAATACCTTCACGATCTGGAGGTGAGCCACGTTCCACATGAACCACCGTTGGAAGCCCGTCTATCTCTTTCACCGAAATTCCTATCGTCACGAAGCGTGGTCGCCACCAATCAAATTTTTCTTCCGGCGCGAAGATGCGCGTATGGGAATCGTTGAGCGACGCAATCATTCGACGCAGCACGGAATAGAATTCACGGTCGGATTCGGCATTGGCTGCGAGACCTCGATAGGCAATTCGTTGCTGGTCCCAATCGAGGCCTTGAAAATTGCGATCGTAGTAACGTTGATTGATCGTGGACCAGGCGTCGTCAAAGACGGCCAGCCTCGCTTCACGGGTCAAGGTGCCAGCCGCGGCGCGTGATCGGAAGCTTTCGCCAGCGGCAAAACCTACCCACGCCAGGGCTGCCAGGGAGAGGCAGAGGAAGTAAAAGCGGAACGCAGTTGTTCGTTTTTCTTTTCCCATTATCATTTACTGGGCCTCGACTTATTCCGGCGGTGGCTTACGAAAGTTGTAACGCAACAACACCCGGAGCGGAACTGCTACTCCATCTCGCTTCGCAGGGAAAAAATGTAGCCGGCGGACGGTGTCAACGGTAGCTTCGTCTAATCCAAAGCCCGCCCAGCGCGCAACTTCAACACGCGTGACTTCACCTTCGGCATCAAGGTCTACAAGGACATCGACAGTTGCTTCAGCTTCCGCTTTCGCCGCGCTATCCGGATATGGCGGTATCAGACGGCGATAAGGTCTTGGCAACCGCAGTCCTTCCGCCTCCGCCATCTTCTCGTCATCAGGCGCTTCTTCAATGATCGGAACGTCTTTGTTGTGCGAAAGCTCGCGCTCGCCTCGTTCCTGGCTATGGCGTTGCTGAATCGATTTGATCAGGTGATCTCTTAGGTCGGGACTCGTCAGCTTGGTGACAAGCGCTGATTCAGCAGCGGCTGCAGTTGGCGCT
The DNA here is from genome assembly GCA_963786645.1 of Blastocatellia bacterium. GTDB lineage: Bacteria > Acidobacteriota > Blastocatellia > Pyrinomonadales > Pyrinomonadaceae > PSRF01. Next base: position 369,926 of record CAWAZW010000005.1, on the reverse strand, counting down.
TCAACCATGGGCCGTCGCCACGAGATCAGCCTGCCCGTTCTAGCACTGATTAAGAACACAGAAGCATAGGACTCGAAATAAACCGGACCGGAAGATGGAGACCGCCGCAATGTCTGGGCGTCACCCAGCAGAAAGAAATCGCTTCCCAGCGCTGCCCCCAGTTCGCGTGCCTCATCGAGTGTTTGGTTTATGGATCCTGCGTAACCCGCGCCTCGCGCGGCTGCTCGTGCCTGATCGTGGTCCAATATAGAAACGTCAGGAACAGCTTTAAGGTTCGCTGCAAGTTTCTCTGCTGCTAGCCGGCCGGTTGAAGTGTCTCCAAAGTCCAGAACTGCCAGGGTAAGGCGACGCTCGGAAACCTGACCCCACACGGCGCCTGGCATGGCCAGCAAGATGGTCCAGGCTACCCAGCCAAAGATGAAAAGCTTGTTGAATCGCACGCGGCGGCCGAATTTCGAAAAGTGTTATCTATCGATGAATGCGAGACGGGCCCTGGTTGCAAGACTGTTGTCAGTGTCTCTTCCACAGTTGCTGTGACGGCACGCGTAGTGCCCGGTTAAATTTGCTTGAAGCGTTTTCCCACGCGATGACTGCTGTAAGCTCAACGATTTCATCGTCTCCGTAGTGATTTCGCAGCCGCGAAAAGAAAACGTCGTCGACATCTTCACCTGTGATCGTCATGCGATCCGCCAATTCAAGTGCCATACGTTCTGAGTCCGTGTACAGCTCACTGGTTGCATAGTTGGGGAGGGCGTCTATTTTCTCTTCCGAAATTCCAAGACGGCTGCCGACCGCAGCGTTGAGGTCCTGTCAAAACTCACAACCATTGAGAAAAGCCACTCGGCGATTCACCAGCGCTTTCAAACCGTCATCTATTAACCCTGAAGAGTCGAGGCCCGTCCACATCGCGCGGGCGCCTCGAAAAATTGACGGTCTGCGCGCGTATAAAAGATGGTTGAGCAGGGGAGCGCCCCACGTTTGCGTTTGAGCTTCAAGCACCTGCTTTACGTAACGTTCGGCCTCTGTAATATCGGCGTCGGGAATCCTGGCCATCAATCAGTCTCCAACAGAACTCACTGGGCGGGCCTGCGAGGCCTCCCGAGGGACGCGATCGTGGTAGAGATCATAGACCGCGGTCTTCACTTCAGACGGAAAACAAACGCGATGAAGTTCGTAACCACGTTGCAAGCCGCGAACAACATCGCTTACCTCGCTGATTTCCCGCACCTGAGGGCGGGCATATCCGTCCTCAACGTAAATCAGACTCTTGGGCTCAGTTCCCGCGGGCGTGTAATAGTTGTAATAAGGCACGTCACTGGCCCTGTCTTCAATGAAGTAATACTCCGGATCGTAGCCAGCTTGCGCAACACATTCACGGGCCGCCGACAGAAACGCCGGTCGCTCGGCCAATGGCATGTCCAAATCAATCGCTTTGAAGAGTCGACGTCCGGTGAACCGGCGGCTGAGATCGGCCAGAACACCATCGGAAGATCGTTGCCATTGCTTTATATGAAAGAGAACATCTGAATCATCAACTTCCAGATGTTCGGTGATCGACAACGGGCGCCTTCGCAATACCTTTTCAAAAGCAGTATCGGGTGCATACCAGACCTGTTGGCCCGCTTCAAGCAATGCCAGCGCGCGTCGCAATATCGAGCGCAGTACTGCCTCCGCCGAACGTAGCGTGCGATGGAAATACACCTGTCTGAACATGTAGTAACGAGCTTGCAGATACTCCTCGACTGCATACAGACCACGAGCCGCCACGTAGATCCGGTCGTTCTCTTCGTCAATCGCTAAAGCATTGATGATCCACTCGAGATCGTAAATTCCATACTTGGCGCCGGTCATTAACGAATCGCGCAACAGGTAATCCATTCGATCCACGTCCAGCTGTGACGACACCAGCTGGGCCAACGCTGCCGGCTCAAACTTGCCTTCAATAATGGCCGCGACTTTCTCCGGTAACGAAGTCGAGTATGCGCGCAGCAGTTGCCCTATTTCTGTCTCTTCACTCAACACCACTTCGACGGTCCATTTCTCATGGTGGAAACCCAAAACTTTTTCCATCACATGTGAAAACGAACCATGGCCCACGTCGTGCAGTAACGCGGCGGCACGCGCCGCAGTGCGGTCCTGCGCATTAAGTTCGTGCTTCTCACCCAGGCGCTCAAGTACCCGGCTCATTAAGTGAAACGCGCCGAGTGAATGCGTGAACCGGGAATGCTCGGCGCCCTGATAAGTGTAAAGACCGAGACCAAGTTGTTTGATCCGTCGCAGGCGTTGAAACTCCGGCGTGTCGATCAAACGCATCATCAGTTCGCCTTCGTCTGTATCAGTGCGAAGACGAATAATGTTATGGACCGGGTCTCGATAAATGCGTTCAGTCATATACTCTTAAGCTATCTTTGGCCGCGAAGTTTATCACGCCGAATATGTTGGGCCATGGATGAACCGAACACTCTGTAGAGAAATGCTTTTACCTGTTTCAATAAAAGTGGTATTCATATATTACCAACCCGCCGAGGTGACGATGGGCGCCACGTGGCCCTGAATTCACATATTCGAAAGAAGATTCGCGAGTTAGGAGATCCAGGGGTGCGGAACAAGCCGGTTGTGATTTATGGATAGTTCCCATTTTTTTGGATTAGATGGACCGCAGGGGCATTTCACCAAGCGGGCTAAGTGTTAATAGTTGTGTAACTTATTAGATCCAGCATGCTGGGCATAAGAGTTGCAAAATTGCCTGCTAGATTATGCGCTTTTTTCCAGGGTCAATTACAAAAACTGCCATGTTGCCGGTTTCGGAGTGCTTAGGCATGCCGAAGTCCGGTCTAATTATGAGTGGCAGCACTAGAGGAATCACTAAAAAGAAAGGATCTCTTAGCATGAAAAACAGCATGCGATTTTTTGTCCTGACGCTGTTTGTACTGTGCTTTTCGCTCAGCGCGTTTGCACAGTCATCGACGACAGGATCAATCGAAGGGCAGGTACTCGACATCAACGGCGCTCCAGTGCCGAATGTCGCAGTCACTGTGACCAGCCCAAACCTAATTAGTCCACAGAGTGCCCAGACAGACGATCAGGGTAATTATAGAATCTTGAATCTGCCTCCAGGTAGATATCAGGTCAAGGTTGGCGCAACTGCTGGATTTGCCGAGTTTAGTCGAAGCGATGTCGAAGTTAACCTCTCGAGAACTTCTGCGGTAGAGGTGAGACTTCAGCCCGCCGGCGCTACAGCAGAGGTGACAATCACCGATACTGCCGGCGCTTCGATCGACCCGACGCAGAACACTACAGGCACCAATGTTTCGACCGAACAGTTTTCAAACTTTCCAACCGCGCGCACGGTGCAAGGCCTTTACACGATTGCGCCTACCGTTGCTCGCTCAGGTTTGCGTGATGCATCCGGTCGCGACCGCGATCCCTCGGTCGCCGGTTCGTCAGGTCCGGAAAACAACTACATTCTCGACGGCGTGAACACGACCGACCCCGCCTTCGGCGGTTCGGGCGCCAACCTTCCGTTCGAGTTTGTGCAGGAAGTCGAAATCAAGACTGGCGCGATCGGCGCCGAGTATGGCCGAGCGACAGGCGGTATCTTCAACGTCATCACTAAGAGTGGTGGTAATGAGTTTCGCGGTGACGCTTTCGCATACTTCACCGGCAAGGGCATGGTGCGCGAGACAACAGTGTTTCCGGGCATCGGCGCTGCACCGAGCGGTTTCTCCGAAATCGATGCAGGTTTCGACATTGGCGGCCCAATAAAGAAGGACAAGCTTTGGTTCTTCGGCGCCTTCAACCCCCAACGTCGTGAGAATACTTTCCTTACTCAGGAATTCCGTATTCCAGTAGAAAACAAGATCACGACCCCCTTCTATGCTGGCAAGCTTACATGGGGAATCAATTCGAACAATACGTTTACCTTCTCGACATTTGCTGATTTCACCAAGCAGGAAGGCTTCCTCTTCCGCGTTAACGCCCGAATTCCCGACAGTGGCTTTGGCGCTAATCTGGACAGCTTCCGCGGCATAATCGAGACTGGCGGACACAATTACACGGCCCGGTTGAACTCGAATATTACGTCCAACTGGATCGCCGAGTTTATGTTCGGTTTGCACTTCCAGCGAGCCAACACGTCTCCAGAATCCTCGGTAGCCAATGAGTCGCTGAACTTCGATACCTTTGCGGTTATCGCGGGTAACGCTGTCCGGCCGGTGGTGGCTACCACTGTTCCGGTTGCTGGCGGAATCGAGGGTGCGTTTGTTGATGGCCGAGGTGGCGTGTTAACTCGTAACTACACTCGGGGTGGTTTCGGCCTTCAGGGAACTCAGGACCGTAACCGCTGGGAACTCGCCGCGAGATTCCAAAACATTTGGGGCAAGCAAACGATCAAGTACGGGTTCGAGTACAGCAGAAACATGTACAAGATCCTTACGACCTCCAGTGGCCCAGCGCGAACATTCGGGGACCCATTCGGGGAAGAGGACTTTGATGCCCATGGTCTTCCGATTCCGCCAGGCTCGAATCTCAGGGCAACGAGCATGCCGGGCGGCGTCAGAATCACAAATAGGTTTGGCGTCTGTACAGCAGTCAGCGCGACTACGGTTGAATGTCCGACTGCCGGTTTGACAGCTCGTCTCGAGCCCGTTGTTTTGGCTGGTCTGGGACCTGCGGGTATTACTACCGTGGTCACCAATGGCGCCCTTACCGACGCAAACCTGAACGTGAATCCAATTCTCGTACTCAATGCGGTTCGAGTGCGTGATTTCCTCTTAAACACTGGAGACAATCCGTCTTATACCAATGTTGAGGGTTTCTACATCCAGGATGACGTTAAGCTAACCCGCGACTTCCAATTTAATATCGGCGTACGCTGGGATTATCAGCAGAGTTACGGGACTACCTCGTCGTACATTAAGCTTAACGATTTCATCTCGAACCTCCAGCCACGTCTCGGCTTCAGCTGGGATTTCACCGGCCAAGGCAAGGGCAAGTTCTTCGCGAACTATGCTCGCTTCCTCGAGACGCCGCTTCCGCTCGACATTAATGTGCGGGCTGGTGGGGACGAGATTCAACTCGATAAGAACATCAACGCCAGTGCGTATGGTGCACCTGTGGGCTCGACCATCGCGGCCGGCAGCGCGTCAGGACTTGGATGCCTGGGATGCGTGCCAACACCTGTTGATCAAGGTCTGAAACCTCAGACGGTCAACGAATGGACCGCAGGTATCCAGTATGAGGTTGTTCGCAGACCTGGCACTCGGATTCCGCGGCATTTATCGCGCGCAGGATGAGGTCATCGAAGATGGTTCGTTTGACGATGGCACCACTTACTTCCTGTTTAACCCAGGCCGTCAAGTAGGCCACGGTGCCACAACAGAAGACTTGGCCTGTGACAATCCGCTCATCGGATGTTTCGGACCAGCCCGTCGCTATTACCGCGCTCTGGAGTTCACCGCGACGAAGCGTTTCTCGAACAACTACCAGTTCATCGCTTCCTACGTTTTCTCCAGCCTGATTGGTAACTACGAAGGTCTGTTCCGCAACGACAACGGCCAGAGCGATCCGAACATTACTTCGCTGTTCGATTTGCCCTCGTTGTTGGCCGGTTTGTATGGTCGTTTACCCAACGATCGCCCACATCAATTCAAGTTGAATGGCAGCTACCAGACACCGTTTAAGCTCATGCTGTCCAGCAACTTCTACATTCAATCGGGTATACCGTTTAGCGATCTGATTCCCCACGCTGTTTACGGGGAAAACGAAGGCTTCGGTCACCCGCGCGGTACGGCGCCCATCCCGGCTGATGCGCCAGGTGGAATCAAGGCAGGTAGTACTCGGACACCATCAACCTACCAACTTGATTTCGGTGCGTACTACCCGATTCAGTTTAGCGAGACTCGCCAGTTGCGCTTCCAGTTTGATTGGTTCAACGTAACCAACGCTCAGCGCGCTGTGAGATTGGATGAAACGGTCCGCGTCAGCAACGGCATTCCCGGCGCTGGCGAAGGTCGATTCCTGAACCCATTCTTCGGAACGGGCTCAGTCTTCCAGTTCCCATCCACTTTAAGACTGGGTGTGAAGTTCTCGTTCTAACTTTACTTGCGTCAGGCTCCGGGTAACCCGGGCGCGTGAACGCTTTCCGGGAGGAGCACAAGTAACATTGTGCCCCTCCCGTCTTGTTTTGTACCCCCCTCAAATATTCTGATAATGCCTCCGCCGTTGCGAAAGGAGTTGAGCAATGGTTTTCTTAACGGGCCTCAAGACTTACAAGCGCCATCTTTCGATAACCCTGTTTGCCATCCTTTTGGGCACCGTGTGTCCTTTGTTAGCCGTGGCTCAGGGCGCCATTGATTACACAGGGACGGGCGGCAAACATACCATTCAGGGTCGTATATATTTTCCTTCCGGCCGCCGCGCCGACGCTCCGGGACTGAAAATCACACTGGAATCCATGGGTTACGGCAATCTTTCGGTGTTTGCCGATTCGAATGGGACTTTCACGTTCAAAAATCTAACAGCAGGCTCTTACACAATTGTGATCGACGGATCCGACGCCTATGGAACTGTGAGAGAAGCGGTTTATATCGACGACCCGGGGAGCTCGAACATAAGGGGAAGATCGGTTGTTGGAAACGCGCCTCGGACCATTATTGTGCCGATACACCTTCTGCCCAAGGGACCGCGTTGATAGAAAGCCGGGCGTGGTCAATGCCGCTCTGGCGAGCGTGCCCGAAGTGGCCGCTCAGCATTACCGGAGGGCGCTGGAATCAGCCGGGTCCGGAAATACTGAGGCAGCAATACAACAACTCAAGTCAGCCATTGCCGTTTATCCGGAATTCCCACTGGCGCTAAACGAGCTTGGTGTTCAGTATCTGAAAATTGCCCAGCCGGCAAAAGCGGCCGAGGCGCTGGCTACGGCCGTTAAAATTGTGCCGGATGAAATCGTTCCGCGGCTTCACTATGGGATTGCATTACTAAACCAACGGAAGTTCATAGAGTCAGAGCAGCAGCTGAAAGTTGTGTTGCAAAAAAGCTCTGCATTGCCAACTGCCCATATGTATTTGGGTATCGCGTTGATCAGCCAAAAAAGACTGAAAGAAGCAGAAAAAGAGCTATTGGCTGCCGTGAGTTCAAACAGTGGTGAAACCGCGCTGGCACACAGGTACCTTGGCGGAATCTACTGGAGCAATAGAGAATACAAACGCGCAGCGGATCAACTGGAAACTTATTTGAAGCTGCTACCTAACGCGACAGATGCCGAGCGAACCAGGACGGCGATCAAGGAACTCCGAGGCAAACAGTAGATCCGACAACGCCTCGGCCGGACACCTGCCAAATTCGTTAACACGAAGACTCACTAAGAACCGATCTGCCCTTATCCCAATATGATAATTCGACAACTTAGCCAGAGAACTTTACTCGCACTATTGATTCTGTTTCTGCTGACGTCCTTGAGCGCGTATGGACAGGGGGTCGGCGCTAACCGCGGCGATGCAGGGGCTGGTGGCCGCCGTTCGATAAAGGGAAAGTTATATCTGCCGGGAGGGAGCGGAGATTTCGCTCGTTTCAGAATCAGATTAGATGGTCCTGATGTGGGAACGTTGACAACCTTTGCGAACTCTGACGGAGAGTTTGTCTTTAACGGTGTTCTCGCCGGGTCTTACAACCTTTTCATCGAGGAGACTGCTGAATATGAAGCCGTCCGCGAAAGTGTCTACATTGAAGGTGTCACCAGCGGTCCGGTAGTGATAGTGCCTATTTACCTGCGCCGCAAACCGAGCGCCGATCCTGCTTTCGCCGGCGTTTCCAAGGTAGCTCTCGATGCCTACATCAAGGCAACAGAAGCATCACGCAAGGGAGACAGGAAAAAGGCAATCGCATTATTGAAGACGGCGATTGACGATTACGAAAGATTTGTTCCCGCCTACACCGAGCTGGCCGTCCAATATTTGAAGGCAGCTGATGTTGATAAGGCCCTCGAAGCCCTGGATGCGGCACTTAAGATCAGCCCTTACGATTTCGATGCCAATCTCAACTCCGGAATTGCATTGCTACAAAAGAAGAACTTCGTAGAGGCGGAGCGGCCTTTGCGAATCGCGATTGAGAAACGAAGCCAGGCAGCCACTCCTCGTCTGTACCTGGGAATAGCATTGCTGAACCTTAAGCGGATTGATGAAGCTCAACAAGAACTGGAAACGACGATCAGCCTTCCCGGTGGTAATAGTCTGTCGCAAGCTCACCGGTACCTCGGCGGTATATATTGGAGTAAGCGCGATTACAAGCGTGCCGCTGACCACCTCGAAACTTACCTACGGCTAAATCCAAAAGCCCCCGACGCTGAAAAGACACGGGCCGCCATCAAGGACCTCAGAGGTAAGAAGGAGAGTTCCGCAAACTAAAGACCCCGGAAGCCAACTGGCAACCGGGGCCTTGCTGTGTCGTGTATGAAGGTTCTTCAGCTGACCTTGAAATCCAGAAGGTGGCCCAGCTTGTCTTTCTTAGTTCGTAAGTAGTGAGCAGCCTTGTCCGTAGACTCTACCTGTATCGACACCCTTTCAACGATCTTCAAGCCAGCCTCCTCCAGAGCACGCAGCTTGAGAGGGTTATTCGAAATCACTCGCACCCGGCAAAGACCTAAATCGAATAGAACCTCGGCGCATTGTTTATAGTTACGAAGGTCGACTGCCAACCCCAGTTGTTCGTTGGCTTCTACGGTGTCGGCACCTTCGTCCTGCAATGCATAAGCCCGAATCTTATTGAGGATGCCAATGCCGCGGCCCTCCTGTTGTTGATATACAACCGCGCCGCGTCCTTCCATCTCAATCATCTTCATTGTCTCGTGAAGTTGCGGGCCGCAGTCGCATTTAGTGGAGCCAAAGACGTCGCCTGTAAGACATTGGGAGTGAATGCGCACGAGCGTCGGTGTGTCGCGGCGGAATTCACCTTTGAACAAGGCCACAAACTCTTCGTCGCTGGTTAACGAACGGTAACCGGCAATCTTGAAATCTCCCCATTCGGTCGGGAGATTCGCTACAGCGACTCTCTCTACGGATAAATTTCCGACTGCCTCTACACATCCACTGGCTGATTCGTCCTTCAAACTAAATCTCCCATGTTAACCATGTTCAAATTCGCTAATTGTTCTTTGTGCCAATTTTATCCGAGTAAGTCTGTAAGCGCCACACGAGGCGTGGGCCGTTGCCAAGCTCAGCAAAGCAATCAAATAAAATTGCCCCGCTGTCCGGTGCAAGATAAGATACGCTGCGTTGCTCAGTGTTTTATCGAGACCGTTGAGTTCTCGTGATTTTCGAGCCCAGATGCCCAGTGAAACCGTTGATGCGGACGGGTCCGGCCAAACGAAGCTAGGTCGGGATACCAAGCCTAAAAAGCCCCAAAAAGAACGGCGGCCGGCGCTTGTCTCACTTCGCGGCGAGCTTATGGCAGTGCCTATACCGTTGGAGCGAGATCAGGTGATCATCGGTCGAGCTCTCGAGGCCGATGTGCGTCTTAACGATTTCCGAGCCTCACGCCTGCACGCACGCATTACCAGCACCAACGAACCGTCCACACAGAACACGACTTACCGCATTACTGACCTTGGATCAACGAATGGAACTCTGGTCAACGGAGACTCAGTCTCCGAATCGGTATTAAACGATGGCGACAAGATCGAAATCGGTGAACACCTCTTTCGCTTTGACATGCAGGATGAAATTGATCGGGAGTTTCAGCAACAGATCCATCGTCTACTCGCCCATGACGAACTGACCGGACTATTGTCGAGTAAGTCGTTCTTTTCAGAGCTACGTCGTGAAGCAGCACGCGCCGAAGCCGACTCCCGCCCGTTCTGCGTATTGATGATGGATTTGGACCACTTCAAAGAAGTTAATGACACGTACGGCCATTTGGTGGGAAGCAGAACGCTGGGAGAAACCGGGCACATTATCAAAGGAGCGTTACGGGCCGGGGACGTAGCCGCGCGCTTTGGTGGAGAAGAATTCGCGGCCTTCCTGCTCGATGCTAACTATGCGCAAGGATTGGTGGCGGCGGAGCGCGTAAGGCTGGCGCTGGCTGAACACGAGTTTCCCGCAACTCGCGCCGGCTCCGCTGATGGCACCGGCCACCCACCGCATCACCATCAGTATCGGGGTCGCCGCTTACCCTGATGACGCCAGGGATCCCATTGAATTGGTCGAGCTTGCCGATTCCGCGCTTTACCGGGCCAAACGCAGCGGGCGGAACCGTATTTGCGCCTATAGACCCTCCCTCGCGATCACTGAGGGCCCCTTACCTCCACGCCGCGAATCTTAGGTCGGGACCCATTAGGCCCTTTAATGAAACATGCGGGGGACAGAGGCGTGTATTTATCTGCGGGAGCTTCGCCGGTTGCGCGCGTTGAATTGACCCGTGTATGCTTCGGCATTCCGTCTTCCCTGCTTGACCGGATATATCTCAGTGACCACCAAACTTAATCTTGCGACGAAGCCGTTTAGTAATCGCGCACTGCCTTGGGCGGTGACCGCTTTCATCATTTTCGTTTCGCTTGTTAGCCTGGTTTTTATTTTACGCGCGACTAACCGGGCGAACGCGCAGGCTGTTGCCGTCCAAAAAGATATAAACGATTTGGGACAACAGGAATTAGCGCTCCGTAAACAGGCGGAAGCCGTTCGCCAATCTCTAACCGCTGAACAAAGACAGACATTGACGGCCGCACATGCCTTGGTGGACCGTAAACAGTTTTCATGGTCGCGGTTGTTTGCTGATCTGGAAGCGGCATTGCCTGGAAATGTGCGGGTGAAACGAATTGCAGTGCGTGGAGTGTCGACGCGCGGCGCTCAGACGCTGGCCGAATTGGAACTCGCAGTCGTTGCCCAGAGTCCGAATGTTGTCACCGAGATGATCTCGGGGATGGATCGTGGAGGAGTATTTAGAGCAGAGTTGCGATCTCAGAACTTACAACGTGGCAGAGGAGAAGCGGGCTCTGAGTATGAGCTCTTTGTGATCTACATGCCGCGCGCGGGTGCGCCATCGGAGCCTTCATCGATCGCTTCAGTGGCACCCAAGGCCCTGCCGACGGAGGCAACCAATGAGTGATCAAACTCCGCCGGCACCGAGGAATCGCAAGAGATTCAACGTGCGTTTGAATACGCTCAGGACGAGACGGAAATCTGGGCCACTGGGTCCCGCTGAGGTGATCGGATTAGCTGGCAGTCTGCTGGTTCTGATGCTCGTGGTTGTTGCGTATCTTTATTTTTTGTCGCCTGCGCGTGCCCGCTTGGAAAGAGCTCAGTTGGAGCGAGCGCGTTTGCAAAACCAGTTGCGGACATCGCAGGACACCGTTCAGCGTGGGTTAAGTACCGAAACTATCGTCAATGGCATAACGCAGAGTCTTGATGCCTTCGAGAACAACGGCCTGATTGGTGCCAGCAGGGGTCGTATGGATATTTACGATTCCATTAATCAATTGATGCGAAAGAACGGACTGCGAAATACCTCTGGTCCAACTTACACACCGCTTGATCCGGCGGGAACGAAGACTGAGACAGGCGGAACGAAAGCAACAAGCTCAAAGTGGCAAAGCATCTACCCGGGCATCGCTATCAGTGTCACTGTTGAAGGTCAATATCAGAACCTGCGACGTTTCATTCGCGAAATCGAAACCAGCAAACAGTTTGTCGTAATTAACAGCGTCGAATTAGAGCGCGCGACCGAGACCAACGTGGCGGCAGGCGCTGATGGCGGTTCCGGAGGCACGCGCTCGTCGCTGGTTAGCTTGCGCCTCGACATGGCTACGTACTTTCAACGAGATTCAGGCGCGGGTTCCGCGGAACCTGTTGCACATTAGGGTTGATATGCAGTTATCCGATATCAGCAATCCGGCCGAACGGAAGAAGCTCATTGTGGCAGGGGCCCTTTTCATCGTCGCCCTGATACTTCTGTGGTGGGCATTCATTGGTTTTGGCAGTAGCGCGCCGACGACACCTCCCCGTGTTGCGGTACAGCCAACTCCGCGGCCGACACCCGTTGCAGGGCAGCCGCCATCTGCGTTACCGGTTGATGCGGTAGATGAGCTTCAACCGCTGAATTATCCTGTGTCGATTCCGGCGGTGGCTGAAGCCAGGCGAAATATCTTTGTCTATTACGAACCGCCTCCCCCGCCGGTAAAAGAAGCCCCTACCCCGACACCGCCTCCGCCTCCTCCAGTTCTGTTGGCCAATCTGTCACCCTCGAATGTGTACGCACGTACAGGCGACTTTACACTGGAGGTGGCCGGAGACAAGTTTACGGCGCAGCTGCGGTTATTTATCGACGGCGCAGAGGTTCCCACACGCTACCGCGGTCCTCAGCAATTAACGGCAACGGTGCCGGCGACCGATGATCGCCAATCCGGGGAGCAAGCAGGTCGTGCTGAGATCCCCTGACGGAGCCCTCTACTCAAACGACACGATTCTTAATGTGGCAGCACCGCCCACACCGAACTACTCGTACATTGGAATTATCGGCACACCCCGCTACATTGATACCGCGATTCTCCAGGATAAGAACAACCGCGAGTTGCTGAACGTACAGCGCGGAGATTTGCTTGGCGGAAGATTCCGCGTCACAAGTATCTCTGAGAAGGAATTGGTTGCCGTGGACACCAATTTGAAGATTAGACATACGATTGCCTTCAGTACTCAGAATGAACGAGGAGGCCCGACGCTGCGACCGACGCCGCGAGTTGAGAGCGAAGATGATGAGCCATAGAGTTGGACCATACCACAACATATGGACAGCGCCTGACGTCAGAGTTAAGTGGCATTCTCCGACGGTCAAAGCTTCGATTCGCTCGGGGGAGGAGGGTTACACCCTCGTTGCCCTTCTTGCGCTCATGACGGTGATCGCACTCTTCGCGATGGCAGCCGCGCCATCGATACGTCAGCAGGCACTGCGCGAGCGAGAGGCAGAAGCGATCTATCGAGGCGAACAAGTAGCAGATGCTATTCGCGCGTACTACGGACACCAACAGCGACGCTTGGGTAACGGGGAGGCAGCGCTTCCGACAGCGATCGACGAACTGTTGGAAGGCTTACCGAGTGGAACGAGGAAGGTTCAAATACTTAGACCATCCGCAGCGCGCGACCCACTGTCCGACTCTGGAGAATGGCGCTTAGTGCGACCGCGCTCACTCGAGTTGTCTGACTTCGTGCAGGGCTTGATGCTTTATGCAGAGAACGTTCGCCCTCAAACGAGCGACCCGCAACTCAAACAGATAGAACAACATATGGCTCCGCCGGTGCTGCCAACACTTGGAATTGAAGCGTCCAGCTCAGATTCATCCATCGGCGCCAATTCGACCGGACCGTTTATCGGAGTCGCGAGTGAAAGTACCGGTGACTCTGTGCTTCACTACTACGGTATCGCTCGACATCGTGATTGGGTCTTCACTCCGCTATTCCGATAATCATATCTCTTCACCAGCGCAATGCTGGCTTCACGCTCCTCGATACTCTTCTTCTCTATCACACCGATCACAGCAACAGTGACGAGCACGATCTGTCTCTCTTCAACGGATCGCTAGTTCATCGCGTCGTATAATCAGTCGTCCGAAGTGGCGATCAACACGATCAGATGACGAGAAAAATAATTTTTCTAATTGTAATAAGTTGTTGACATCCATGGCGTTTGAGTTTATATAGCAAGATGTTGTGCGCCGTTTACTCTAGCCCACAAGACCGAAGTAAGCACACTATCTTGTGGTCAGTCAGAAAACAAAAAAATCTGAAAAGAAGGAGCAACTAAGAATGGCAACTAAAAAAGGTGGAAAGAAAAAGGCAGCGAAAAAGGGCGGCGGCAAGAAGAAGGCAGCCAAGAAGGCCGCGAAGAAGAGATAGTTCGAGCCAGCAGGTTACAACAACAACCCTCCACTGGCGCACAAACACTTCTAAGGCCAGCATGGCCTTTCAAAAGGAACGACGAGGACTTCAAGTGAATCTCGTCGTTCCTTTTGTATTTCCGTTTCACATCTGACTGCGGCACTCTTGCAGATAACCAGGTAGTAGATGATACATGTTGCCCTCGTAGAACCTGAGATCCCACCCAACACCGGAAACATTGCTCGGCTGTGTGCGGCCAATGGTGTTCCTCTCCACATCGTGGGGGCCACCGGCTTTCGTCTCGACGAGCGCGCTGTCCGCAGAGCCGGCCTCGACTACTGGCCTGAGGTTATTTTGCATCGGCATTCTGATCTTGATGATCTGCAGCACTCCTTACCTGAAGCTCGGTTGCTTTATTTCACAACGAAAGCAGACAAAAGCTACTTTAACTGGTCTTTCAACCCTGACGACTGCCTCGTTTTTGGGCGCGAAACACGCGGTTTACCCGAGAGTCTTTTGCGGGCGAACTGGGAACGTTGTCTCACCATACCAATGCTTAACCCAAGAGTAAGGAGCCTAAACCTCGCTACTGCCGTGGGCATCGCGCTTTATGAAGCACTACGGCAGCTTGATTCATTTTCATCCGCACGTAGTTAGCACCAACCATAGTTGCCGAGAAAGGCGCTGACTCAGAACCCCTCATTACAGAAGAGTCAGGATCAGGTGTTACCATGTCCGGTTTGAGTTTGAGCAAAACTGCGAGCCGTACAACTGTCTAAGAAATAATGACCCAAGAAAGAAAAGATATCCGAAACATTGCGATCATCGCGCACGTCGACCACGGCAAGACCACGCTTGTCGACACGATGTTGCGCCAGTCAGGGACCTTCCGCGATAACGAACAGGTGCGCGACCGCGTCATGGACTCAATGGATCTTGAACGCGAGCGAGGTATCACCATCATGGCAAAGAACACCTCCGTTCGTTACCACGATGTCAAGATCAACATCGTCGACACCCCGGGCCACGCCGACTTTGGCGGCGAAGTTGAACGTGTCCTCAAAATGGTGGATGGCGTAATGCTACTCGTCGACGCTGCAGAAGGCTGCTTGCCACAAACCAGGTTTGTTCTTCGCAAGGCGCTTGAAGCACGTCTGCCCGCAATTGCGGTGGTCAACAAGATTGACCGTCACGACGCACGTCCCGAAGAGGTCGTCAATGAAATCTATGAATTATTTCTGGATCTCGATGCGAACGACGATCAAATTGAGTTTCCAATTCTGTACGCGGTTTCCCGCGAGGGAACAGCTAAGCGTGAACTTAGCGAAGAGTCGACTGATCTTCGGCCGCTTTTCGATCAGATAGTGAAAACTATTCCGATGCCGAAACAGTTGAGGGATGATTCGCTGCAACTGCTCGTCGCAAATCTCGATTACAACGAGTATGTAGGTCGCCTGGCGATAGGACGAATATTCTCGGGCGAGATTGCCCTCGGAGACCATGTGGCTGTCGCTAAGCCCGATGGATCATTCCAAAAAGTGCGCGTCTCTCAACTCTACGCGTTCGAAGGATTGAAGCGTGAGCCGATCCAGCGTGCCGGTTTTGGTGAAATTGTGGCTCTCGCAGGAATCGACAACATCGAGATTGGCGACTCGATAACTTCTGCTGACAATCCTCAACCTCTGCCGTCAATCGCAGTTGATGAACCGACCATTTCGATGATCTTCGGCGTTAATAATTCTCCGTTCGCCGGCACTGAAGGCCGGTATGTAACTTCTCGGCAAGTAAAAGAACGGCTCGACAAGGAGACTCTCGGCAATGTGGCTATCCGTGTCGAAGAAACGGAATCACCAGATCAATTCAAGGTCTCAGGTCGGGGCGAATTGCAGTTATCTATCCTGATCGAGATGATGCGCCGTGAAGATTATGAGATGCAGGTGTCTAAGCCTGAAGCGATCACTCGGCACTCCAACGGCCAGCTGCTCGAACCGATTGAGCAGGTGGTTATCGATTGCCCGGAGGAATTCATCGGTGTGGTCACTGAAGCAGTCGGCCGTCGCAAAGGACAAATGACCAAAATGGTCAACCACGGAACCGGTCGAGTGCGACTCGAGTTTGAAACTCCGTCGCGAGGTCTTATCGGCTTCCGAAATGAGTTTCTGACAGAGACGAAAGGGACGGGCCTTCTCAATACGCTCTTCCTTCGCTGGGGAGATTGGATGGGACCATTGCGTGGCCGTGCCACCGGATCGTTAGTCGCAGACCGTACGGGCGAAACAACCACCTACGCGCTGTTCAACCTTCAGGAACGCGGATCTCTGTTCGTGCGCCCCGGCACGAAGGTCTACGAAGGGATGATCATTGGTGAGAATGCGCGCGCCGTTGATCTGGATGTAAATGCTGTAAAGGAAAAGAAGCTGACCAATATGCGCGCTGCAAGCGCCGACGACGCGATGCGGCTGGTGCCGCCGAAGGAGTTGTCGCTGGAACAGGCGATTGAGTTCATCGCGGACGATGAACTGGTTGAGGTGACTCCTCGCAGTGTCAGGCTGCGTAAGCGAATGCTTCGGGCCAATGAGCGCCCCAAAAAGAAAGATGCCTAACGTCGCTGATGAATATGTTTTTGAACGCCCTGGCTCAGACCCGCGTCTACCCTTTGACCGACAGGCATATCTCCGGTCTTTCTCATGCGGAGCAGGTGATTGAGCTGAGTGAGAGCGGCGCCAGAGTGATTCAGCTGCGCGAAAAGGAGTTATCCGGACGAGAATTCTTCCGGGAGGCTACGGCCGCAGTCGCTGTTGCCCGCGAACGTGGTGTTCAGATCATCATTAATGATCGTGTAGATATCGCACTCGCGTTGGAAGCCGATGGGGTCCACCTGGGGCAGGACGATCTACCAGTTGAAGCGGCAAGGAGAATCCTTGGCTCAAAAGCTATCATCGGCTTCTCCACTCATAACCTGGAGCAAGCCGAGTTGGCCGCCGAGATGCCTCTTGACTACATAGCCCTGGGACCGATTTTTCCCACTCGCACCAAGAATTCAGGGAATCCTACACTGGGTGCTTCCAAAGTGCGTGAGGTGAACGCTTTCCTTAATGTTCCCTTGGTTGCAATTGGCGGAATTACTGAAGCAAATAGCCGCCAGTTGCTCGACTCTGGGGCACACGCCCTCGCGGTCGTCGGTGATCTTTGGAAGCCGAAACACGGAGCGGAAGCGCGCAGACGCCGTTATATGCGACTCCAATAGGCGGAAACAACACAATTTACTTGCGTTTAGCAGTGTTATGCGCGAGAATTCCTCCCCACAGGGTGGCGTCCTGCTGCTCTAGTAACTTCCTTTCCTTTAAATTTCCAACGTCCGCGGAGCTAATCTTCCATGAGCTTTTTTGACCTGCCTCCAATCATCGAGCGAATGCTGCTTACTTCAGACAAGATCAGCGACCTTAACTTCTCCGTTGGCCAACTGCCGCAGGTCGAGATAAACGGGAAACTCACGCCGGTCCAGCCGCTGGGAATGCAAAAACTCTCCCCATACCAAACAGAGATCATCGCGATGGCTTTGATGCAGGGAAATCCGGACGCAGCCGAGCGACTTGGGAAGACGGGCACAGCTGACCTGAGTTACTCGCTTCCTTCGCGCGCCCGCTTTCGCGTGAATATCTTTCAGCAACGTGGCGTTTACTCGATCGTGATGCGTGTCATCCCGACTGACATTCCTACCGTGAGGTCACTCGGTTTACCGGAACAACTTGAAGAGATTGCCGAGCTTAGAAACGGGTTAGTCCTTATGACAGGCCCAACCGGTTCAGGTAAAAGCTCTACGCAGGCTTCCATCATCGACATCATCAACGAGCGGAAGCATTACCACGTTGTCACCATCGAAGATCCGATCGAGTACTTACACTCACATAAGAATTCCACGATCAACCAGCGGGAAGTGGGACACGACACCAAAGATTTCCCTTCGGCGTTGCGAGCGACACTACGCCAGGCGCCTAAGGTGATTCTGATCGGCGAGATGCGCGACTTTGAAACCACCGAGATCGCTCTCGAAGCTGCTGAGACCGGACACCTCGTACTGTCCACTCTTCATACCATTGACGCGTCCAAGACCATCGACAGAATCATCGGTCTGTATCCAAAGAACGAAGAACCTGTAATTCGAACACGTCTGGCACAGACGTTTCGTTACATTGTATCGCAGCGACTAATACCGCGGGCCGATGGGCGCGGGCGAATTGCAGCAGTCGAAATATTGCGATCGAGCCCACGGACGCGGGAGTACATTGAAGCCGGTGAAGGTGAGGGAAAGTCCCTGCTCGATGCGATGCGTGACGGAAGACTCGATGGCATGCAGGATTTCGATTCTGTGATTAAAGACTTTGTGGAACGTGGCGTAATTACGCTTGAAGATGGCCTCACCTTTGCCACAAATCAAAACAACCTGCTGCTTCAGCTAAAAGGTGTAACGGCTACCGAAGAGTTCCTCAAACGCGACACGGGCATACCGATGTCGGCTGCTTCAGACTCAGGATCGATGCTGAGCATGATCGAATAGATTTGTGATCTAACCGTAACTCTGCCTGACCTTTCAAAAACCACCATGATTATTGTTTGCCAAAAGTGTTCGTCGCGACTGCAAGTTGATGAGATGAAGATCCCATCTCGTCCTTTCACGATCAAATGTCCGAAGTGCAACAGCAATGTGGACTCCAGTGCGGCTAGTAGCGCAGCCGAGCAGACCGCAGTTGCAGTTGGTGGGTCACCATCCACGGAGAACCCTCGTTCGGAACAATCGAAAGCTGCACCACTCTTTGAACTTGATCAGAACGGAACGAACACGC
This sequence comes from Blastocatellia bacterium, assembly GCA_963786645.1. GTDB lineage: Bacteria > Acidobacteriota > Blastocatellia > Pyrinomonadales > Pyrinomonadaceae > PSRF01. Next base: position 351,223 of record CAWAZW010000005.1, on the reverse strand, counting down.
CTGCCGGCAACTCCGCAACTGACAAGTTGGTTGAGCTGCTGTCCGGTTTGATAAGCCAGCCGGCGACCAACGGTGTGTATGCGCAAGCGCCGCGTCCATCCTGGAACCCGCGAAAGGCCTTGATATGTGTGCCGGAAGAGAGTCGCGAGGCCGTCGCCCGCGGCTTTGCGGAAAATAACTACCAAGTCTTCGTCGCTCAGGACGCAAGGCAGGCAATTGAGCGAATGCGCGAAAACCGATTAGATTTAGTTATTCTCGATCCACGATTCGATCCTGTCGAGCAGGGCTCCGCTTTTGTAACTCGGGAAGTAAATGTTTTAAGGCCGGTCCAACGGAGACGAGTATTCTTTGTGCTACTCTCGCCGACAATGCGCACCATGGATGCACACGCTGCTTTTCTGAACAACGTTAACGCAGTTGTGAATGCCAACGACATCGCGGAACTTCCTAAACTAATCGAGCATCGTCTTCGTGAATTTAACGAACTCTACACGGAGTTCAACGTCGTCATGCAGGTTCCGGCGTTGTAACAGCAAACCTACCCCGATTGAGTTAATGAAGGGCCCTCGGTGGCCCTTTATTATTTGCGCCAGCTAACGGATCCGCAGTCGAGCTGGGACGAACTGAAATCTATCCATGTGTTTCAAAGTCGCTCGCACGAAACCTGTCGCGTTGGTTGCCATTTTTGTTAAGCTAAGGCGCCTTTCCATCAACCTTCGGAGCATTCATGGATCTAATAAAACTCAGAAGATTCCGGCCCCTCGCAGGCGACGCTCGCCGTGCATGGCGGGGAACTTACTGACGAGCAACCATTCGGCGCGGTTGTTTCGCCGGTATTTCATTCCTCGACTTTTGCATTCGCAAATTTTGATGAAATGCGACGGTATGCGCGAGGCGAGTTGCCGGAGGCCTTCTTTTATTCACGTTATGCTAACCCCACAGTTGCAGAAGCCGAACGAAAAATCGCGGCACTCGAGGGTGCAGAAAGCTGCGTTGTTACATCGTCCGGTTCAGCTGCAACATTCTGCGGTCTCGCGGCGCTATGCCGAGAGGGCGATGAGGTAATCGCGTGTGATTCAGTGTATGGCGGAACCATAAAGCTTTTGACAAACGTATTCGGTGAATTCGGCGTCCGTTCGCGCTTCATTGCGATCGACGATATTCCCAATTTGTCTGAGATAGCTGGACCCAGGACCCGCGCGTTTTGGTTTGAGACCCCTGCGAACCCATTGAATCGATTGGTTGACCTGGAAATGGCGGTTGAAGTCTCACGGCATGCGAAGCTTTTCACTGTTGTTGACAATACGTTTGCCTCGCCCGTTCTTCAAAAGCCAATCAATTTCGGAATAGACGCGGTAATGCACAGCGCCACCAAGTATTTGGGTGGCCACACAGACTTAACAGCAGGGGCGATTGCGGGAAGTAAAGAGTTTGTTGATCGAGTGCGCCGGATTTCAGTGATGGTGGGTACGACTCTTGATCCGGCTGCAGCCTATCTTCTGTCCAGGGGGATCAAGACAATCGACCTCAGGGTTCGCGCCGCGTGTGACAACGCTTATGCATTCGCACAAGCACTCCGCGCCCATCCCCGAGTGGCTCGAGTTTATTACCCAGGTCTGGAAGACGACCCGGGACATTCCCTGGCGCAGCGTCAAATGAAAGGATACGGCGGCATTGTCGCTATCGATATAAAGGGCGGCGAACCACAGGTCGAGAAACTATTTGATTCACTAAAACTGGTGCGCACCGCACCGTCGTTGGGCGGAGTTGAAACGCTAGTGAGTTATCCCCTTTATTCATCCCACGCCGGCTTTTCCGAGGATCAGCTGAGAGCGGCGGGCGTTTCCGCATCCACAGTTCGGTTTTCCCTGGGCATCGAATCGGCAAAAGACGTCATTGCTGACGTCATCCAGGCGCTCGATCAAACCTGAAATGGAAATCAAATTACTGCTGACTCTGGATCTTAGGGAGCAAGCTGCCTTGCAGGCAGCACTCGTTACTCACGGCGCTCCGGATTCTCTGGTGACGCTCGCACTGACAGGTGCGTGCCGTATTTCATCGATCGAGGAGGCGCGCCAGCTTCGAAAATGGCTCGCCGAAGCGCGCACCGCGGGCGAGACCGACTTCGCGTCATTACATGTTATTGAGCGAGGCTTGGTTGAATTTGGTCTTTAATCACCTACTCCCGAGTTGGCCCACCTCTCGATATGTCGGAAATCCCACTAGGTTTCGGAAGAGATTCGATAAGTTTCGCGTTCGATAATAGTCGTTTCACAGTTCTCTCCGACAATTCACAAAACACCAGGCCTTTGACCGACGTCGAAATAGGCGCTGCTATCGATGCGCCCATTGGCTCGCCTACGCTTGACGAAATTTGCTCCGCTGACGACTCCGTTCTAATCGTGGTGTCAGACGCCACTCGCGCAACTGCGAGCGCGCAGGTTGTTAACCTCCTGGTCCGCCGTCTTATCCAGTACGGTATTTCTCCACCCAACATCGCCATTATCTTCGCTACGGGAATCCATCGGCCTGTTACTCAACAGGAAAAGACGGAGCTACTGACGCCCTTCATCGTGCAACGTCTACTAGTTATTGATCACGATGCCAACAATGCGGCGCAAATGGTCGATCTCGGCACAACTGAGCTGGGAACTCCCGCGGAGCTTAATCGTGCTCTCAAAGACTACTCGCTTGTCATCACGACCGGAGCAGTTGGCTTTCACTACTTCGCCGGTTTTACCGGAGGTCGCAAGTCGATCTGTCCCGGGCTTGCATCCGCTCGAACAATTGAGGCGACGCACATGCTGGCGCTCGACTTCAAAACCGGGGCGCGACGTAAAGGTGTAGACACGGCCCGACTTTCCGGCAACGTCGTTCACGAAGAATGTGAACGCATCGCTGCGTTGGTTGGCCCAGCCTTCAGCATCACTACCGAGGTAGACGACCGCGGCCGTGCCGTCAAACTATATTCAGGCGACTGGCGGGCCTCGCATCAAGCTGCTAGTAACGAGTATCTGCTTACTCACTCAGTGCTTATCGACGAGCAACGTGACCTCGTAATTGTCAGTTGCGGCGGATTTCCCTATGACATCAATCTCATTCAGGCACATAAGGCGCTGGACATGGCAGCGAAGGCTTGCCGTGATGGCGGATCGATAGTTTTAGTTGCCGAGTGTAGCGACGGACCAGGCCGGCCTGATTTTTTGAAGTGGTTTGGGGAACGGGATTCGAAGGCTCTCGGCGCTCGCTTACGCGAGTCGTATGAAGTTAACGGCCAAACAGCATGGGCACTGCTAACCAAAGCAGAACGCTACCGTGTCCATCTCGTTTCCAAATTACCAGAAAAAGATGTGCGGCTTATGAGAATGACTCCAGCGCGTTCTCTGCAAGAAGTTGTATCGCAGCTGCCAGACGGCGCCGGCTATATCATGCCGCGGGGCGCGGGGGTCTTGCCGCGAGTTGAGAACGCTGTGGGTGCAATTTAATTTGCTCGCGCGACGGCCTGGCAATAGAATCAATTCAACGCCTAATCTTTAAAGGTTTAAAAGGAGCAAACAGATGCGAACCGCCTTGCTCAGCATGGCCCTGATTGCGAGTTGTTTCACCGTAGTGGCCCAGGAGACTCCGCTTTCAAAGGAAAGACTGGTCCCATTAACTGATGCTGCGGTCGCTCTGGATAGTAGTGGCACGGCGGCTTTAGAAGCGACGCTGAAAACCACGGCTCTTCACGGCGCCAACGATTCGCCGGTCACGAATATTCGTGTGGTCATACGAAACGCCAGCGCCATCGACTTTTCATTCGTGTCTGGTTTGATCACTTTCTACGACGGTAGTGGGGTGCGATGCGGTGAAGGAATATTCAAGGCTGACGCACTCTCGGTGAACGAAGCATTTGAAACGGACTCGCCGGGCATCCGAATTCGCTGTTCGCCGGCAAGCTGGCGCATTGTGGCGACAAACCTATTACCGCGCGTCGTGCCCACGGTTACTGCCCCACCAGCATTGTCAGCAATCAGGTCTAACAATTTAATTATTAGCGTTGACGGGGAAGAGCATCCGATTCAGTTGGAAAAACCGATGGTGCTGCAACTCGGAACCGTTGAGCGAACAATAATTGTGCGGGCCAGGCCGTGACTGTTGGACCACGCAGTTCGCTTGACCTCAATGTGCTGGAGTCTTAGCATCAATCTAAGCAACAAACAGAAAGCAGGTAGACATGGCAGAGAACAATCAAGACAAGTGCGCCCACGCCGTTTGCGAGTGCGCTCCCGCGGCAGACAGCAAATACTGTAGCGAGTACTGCGAGAACGCAGAAAAGTCCGGTGTCATAGAGATAGGTTGTGGGTGCGAACATGCGCCCTGTCGCTAACATTCCCTGGTTAGCGGTCTTATCAGTGCGACCTTACCGTTACTTCCCTCGGCGACGACCTCAACCTCTGATTATCTTTTGCAACAAATTCACAACCTGCGCATAGTTGATGAAACGGCAACGCTCATACAATCATTTTCATCCGTCAATTTGGTCATTCCCTAAACAGACGGTTCTTAAGACCGTAAAAGAAGAGGTGCAATAATGAACAAAACCGTCTTCGCAATATGCTTATCGCTGACTTGTTTGGTGTGCGCTTTTCGCGCAGGATATCCAGAGCAGTACCAGCGGGAGCGCTTCCGCTCAAACGTCAGCCCAAGCACAGCACGACGCTATCAGCCTTGAAAGCGGAACGCGTCTGTCCGCCGAACTTCAAAAGACGATTGATGTACGTAAGGCAAAGGTGGGCGACGAAGTTGTACTAAAAACTACGCAAGCCGTCAAATCCAACGGCCGCACGGTAGTTGGTAAGGGGGCCAGGCTGTTGGGGCAAGTCACAGACGTGACTCAAAAGAGTGACAGTGGCGCGTCGCGAGTCGGAATTCTGTTTGATCGGCTGGAACAAGGATCTCTCGCCGTGCCGATAACGGCATCAATTAGTTCAGTCACAAACGGAACGGCCAGCGCACGTCTTGATGACGATGGTTTTGGCAGCGATGCGAGCGCCTCATCCAGATCTACTGCATCAGCCGGCGCGCGTAATTCAGGCGGTGCTCTCGGAAGCGTCGGTGGAGTCCTCAACTCAACTACCTCAGCCGTGGGCTCGACCGTCGACTCCACTACATCCACGGTGGGAAGTAAAACCAGTAGCGTCGGTAGCCCGCTAAGTGGTATCCAGATCACGCAATCAAGCAGCACGTCCGTACAAGGCGAATCTGTATTGTCACTGCAGGGAGGTAACCTACGACTCGAGAAAGGCACACGCTTTAACCTGGTCCTAACGCAATCGGCTAACGCCGGAACCAAGCGAGACCAGTAGAGTCTAATTCAACACTTAAAGAAAAGGGTGCGCGGTTTATCGCGCCCCCTTTTTCTTTTTGTAGAGTGGGTAAGAAGGTGGGAACGCATGAGTTGTTGGAGTCAATGAAGGAACTGTAAAGTATTCGATATGCTTTCACTCCTGATTGAACTCCAACGTTTGAAGGGGCTGGACCGGACCGGTTGGACTCTCCGCGGGCTAGCAACCGGCACGGAGTCGGTCGCTGCCCATTCGTTCGGAGTTTCAGTGACGGCGATGTTACTTGCCGACGAAATGAAAGCTCGCGGAGTTGACCTGGACAGCGAACGCGTCCTCCGCATGGCGCTGATCCATGATTGGGCCGAGACGCGTATTGGGGACATGCCGCGAACGGCAACCCAATATTTTGAAGCGGATGTCAGAAAAGAAGCGGAAACGAAAGCGTTTACCGATTTGGTGGAGAGGGTGACAACGAAGACCACCCTGTCGGACCTGCACCACGATTATGAGAATCGCGATAGCCTGGAAGCACGAGTAGTGAAAGCCGCTGACATCCTCGATCTGCTGATACAAGCCTACGCACTTGAACGCGCCGGCGCGAAAGGTCTTGATGAATTTTGGGAGGTTGCCACCGACGCTGATTTCCAATTGCCGTCGGTTGCAGCTGAAGTGGCAGGCGAGTTGCTCCAACTAATACTGACGGCGCGACAACGTCTCAACGTTGCACTTGTGGAATAACGAGATGTCATTACCGGATTTAGGAATGATTGGCTGGAAAGGCGCGATATTGGGAATCGTTTTGTTCCTGATCACGTTTAGTGTCAGTCTGGGCATTGTGTCTTTTATTATGATCAGAATCCCAGCCGATTACTTCAAGAAGGACAACCCTCGGAAAATTTTGCCTAACCACCGTCGCGCCGTTCGCGGGGCGGTCCTGGTAGGAAGAAACATTCTTGGAGCGTTCCTGGTAGGGCTCGGGATTGTTCTATCGCTTCCCGGCGTTCCGGGTCAGGGTCTCCTGACCATCCTTTTGGGAATTATGCTCCTCGATTTCCCAGGCAAACGAACTTTGGAATACAAATTGGTAAGCAGACCAAACGTGCGCGGAGCAATTAACAAACTAAGAAGTAAATTCGGTAAGCCCGAGTTAATACTTGATTGACAGTGCGCCATGCTGCACCGAGCGCCGCGAATTCGGTGCAGCGATCGCATGCCAGTTGGCGTGAATTCTTGCGAGGGAGAGGTTCAAGAAAGTGGTTGGCGGACTCCACCAACGCTCAAGAAGGTGCGTTGACAACAAAAAATGTCTTTGTTAGCTTGAGCTTTTATCTATCTAAGACCGTGTTGCACTTTCCCTGAAAGCTGGTTCATGCTCAACTCGACCGCTGATCATCCTCGTTTACACTCCCGACTGCCCATTCTCTTAGTTCTGTTTGTAATGCTATGGGTCGTTACCGGCTGTGGCTTGTTTGGGACCCGCAAAAAAGTACAAGTGCCTCAGCTCCTCGCTCCGCTGATGGAAGCTGACACCACACGCTTAATTGCTGAGGTAAATCGACTAGCTACCGTTCAATCAATCCGTGGGAAGGTTGATATTGAATTTGAGGATACGTCGTTTGCTGAAGTGGGTATCGCGGAAAAGTATCGTCAAGCTGATGGCACCGTAACTTTGCAGCGGCCGGGCAAGATTTATCTGGTCATCTCTGTTCCATTTATCGCCAAGGACATCGCACAGATGACTTCGAACGGTGAGACCTTTCGGGTTGCTGTGCTTGAAGGAGATCCAAAGTATCGCCGGTTTGTGAAAGGCACAAATAGCGCGTCATATGAACAGCTCGACGTGAACGGAACACCCGAAGTCGCTGACAACAAGAAGCCGTCTTCGATGAGCGCCAGTGAAACCATGACCGCGCTGGCAAACTTGCGACCGCAGCACCTTACCGATGCGCTGATGATTACGCCCATTCCCGATCCGGCACAGAGCGGTTTGACCTACGTCCAAAGTGAGTTTTATCAGGAAGAACCAGATAATCGGCCGCGCGCGAAGAAAGATAACAGGATAGTAAGGGGTTATTACCTTCTTGAAGAGATCACGGCGCCCTCATCCGGACAAGCTCGCTTGTTGCGTCGTTTCTGGTTTGACCGCATCAATGGAATTCGACTTGCTCGTCTACAAGCGTTTGATGAACGCGGGCGACTAATAACGGACGTCTCCTACCTGGATGAGAAGCCGTTCGCTGAAAGCGCGCAACTGCGTCTGCCTTCGAAGATCCAAATAACGCGCCCACAGGATCACTACAAATTGAGCATCACCTACCAGGCGCCCTCGAGCGTCGACATCGATCGGCCTTATCAACCGGAAGCATTCATTCTTGAGAACCGTTGGCAGCTTCCCGAGGTTGATTTGGACGAGCGCCAACGCAACAAAGCTTCTGTCACCCCGCGAGTTCTGCCGCAGTAGCTATCAATGTCCGCTTGTATTAACATCGGGCGAACATCCTGACTTCGTTTGATTTACGTCTGCTATAAATAGCAACTGGTCTGTTCATGAGGACGATTCTAAAAGCCGAAGAGTTAGTAAAGGTCTATCGCGTCGGTAAGGTCGACGTGCCGGCTTTGCGGGGCGTTTCGCTGGAAGTCCACGAGGGCGAGTTTGTCGCGATCATGGGCCCTTCGGGTTGCGGCAAATCAACCATGCTTCATCTGCTTGGCGGACTGCTTACTCCAACTACCGGTCGGATTATCGTAGACGGTGAAGATTTGACAGCCGCTTCAGATGCTAAACGAACCGACATTAGACGGCGCAAGATCGGGTTTGTCTTTCAGCGCTTCAATCTGTTTCCGACACTAACTGCGGAGGGAAATTTGCGGCTCGCGGAACGTATTCACGGCAACGGGGGAGAAGATCCCGAGCGCCGGCGCGAAGTGTTGAGACTGCTTGGATTGGAAGACAAACTACATCACAAGCCACTTGAACTCTCTGGAGGCGAGCAACAACGCGTCGCGCTCGCACGCGCGGTCGTGACTCGTCCCGCCATTGTTCTAGCAGACGAACCGACCGGCAATCTAGATTCGGAGAACTCCGCACTTGTCCTGAACATGTTTCAGGAGTTGAATTACCGCTTCAATCAGACCATAGTCATGATTACTCACAATCCCGAGGCTGCAGCAATGTGCCGACGGATCATACAAATGCGTGACGGTCATATTGTCGAACCCGCGGCGACCGTCCAACTCTAACCTCGATTTACATAGGCTTTTACGGCCTTTAGAATATTTCTGTAACGGCGGCTGAGATGGCCTGGGGCTTGCCTAAACAATCCCCAGGCACCCAAATAGACGTGCTGAACTTTTTGAAAAAGCTGTTTTTTTGGAACTACGAGAGGAACACCTGGCAGTGGGACGCCCTGTGCGTAGCTATATTAATCTTCATCTTTTTGACACCAAAAAGCTGGTGGGAAAACAGCGAACGGAGGGCTGGATTCGCGCATCAAAGTCCCGTTGCCTCAGTTCTGTTGATTGACAGGCAAACTATTGAAAATGCAGCAGATAGGGGCCAGCTCCAGCAGCGGCTGCGCAGCATTACCGGGCGGCCCGATCTTCAGGTTTTGAGTGTTCGAAAGGTGACCGCCACCGATGGCACCACGACGGGCTACGAGGTTGACATACGTTAGTCAACCCTTATAATTGCCGAGTTTTACCAAGGGGTAGGTTGCAAAGGAAGGTTTTAAACGGAATTTTAGGAGTTGTGATGAAGAAAATTGTTTCCCCCATCGTTCTTTTGGCAGCGTTGACTGCCGGTTTTTTTGTGAGTGCCCCGAAAACGGCGAATGCTCAGAGTGCAGGACTTGTTAGTTCGGTGTTAAATCGAATGGAGCGTAATCGCCAATCGTTGCGATCGCTCAGGGCGAGTCTAAGCATGGAGAAGTACAACGCACAGTTGCGCGATTCAGAGCGTTACAGCGGCGTAGTTCTTTATGTACCTGCGGGTGGACGCGACGCGTCGGTGCGCATCGAATGGCAAAAGCCGCAACATGAGATTCTCGCGGTTGCCAACAACAAGTTCACATTGTTCCGGCCTCGTCTCAACATGGCCTACGTTGGGAATTCAAAGTCAAAGAAGAATTCAGCCGGCGGCGTGTTGGAAATGATGTACATGACGCGGCAACAGCTTGAAGCGAAGTTTCAGCCAGTACAGGACGTGCGGGAAGAAACCCTTTGGGGCGGCGTGAGCACAATTCATCTAACGTTGGTTCCGAAGGGCAACGCCAGTTTCAAGTACGCTGAGATCTGGGTAGATTCTGCAGGCATGCCTGTGCAGACAAAGATCGTCGAGAAAAACGGCGACGCCACGACCATGCGACTGATGAACCTGGAAAGAAATGCCAAGATTAACGGCGACATGTTTGATCTCAAGCTCGACTCGAACGTGAAAATCGTTAAGGCATAACCCTTCGATTTGATCGAATTATGGTGGGGGCTCTGGTCCGAATCAGAGCCCCTTTCATTTTGGCGCGTTCGTCCGGTTGCGTTTGACGTCGTAGGTCGCCTATCCTGCGCTTTCAAACGAACCGACTAACCCATGGTTTCTGGGCGTTTTTCTGTTTGTCCGCACAATGCGTAAAAGTAAATTCGTAAAGCAAAAACTTCGTCAGTTTGGCTTCATAGGCCGGGCTTTGGCGTCCACACGCCATCCTGTTTTGGCGCATCTGATCCCGATGCGACGTTGCAATCTCGCTTGCGGGTACTGCAACGAATATGACCATACGTCGGCGCCGGTGCCGGTCGAAGTCATCAACAGTCGCGTCGACAAGCTGGCGGATCTGGGCACCTCGATTATTACGATTTCGGGTGGCGAACCGATGATGCACCCGCAGTTGGACGACATCATTCATCACATCAGGGTTCGCGGGATGATTGCCGGCCTAATCTCCAACGGCTACTACTTCACTCCCGAACGAATCAAACGGCTCAACAAAGCCGGACTCGATAATCTCCAGATAAGCATAGACAACGTCGAGCCTGACGAGGTGTCACGAAAAAGCTTGCGCGTGCTCGATAAGAAGCTGCGCTATCTTTCCGAGTATGCTGACTTCCACGTCAATATCAATTCAGTGATCGGCGGCGGTATAAAAAATCCGGAAGATGCGCTCACGGTTGCGCGTCGAGCAGTGGAGTTAGGCTTTTCGACAACTGTAGGTGTGATTCATGACAGCGACGGAACGTTGAAGCCGCTGTCGGCAAGAGAGAAAGACATCTTCCAACAGGTTAAGAAGATGGGAAATAAGGACCACGCGCGGTTGAACTGGTTTCAGGACAGCATCGCGGAAGGCAAGCCTTACCAATGGCGGTGCCGTGCGGGAGCGCGATACCTGTACATCTGTGAAGACGGCCTGGTCCACTGGTGCTCCCAGCAGAAGGGGTACCCGGGAATTCCACTCGAAGAGTATTCAATGGTGGATTTCGATCGTGAGTACAACACTGAAAAGTGGTGCGCTCCAACCTGTACGCTGCAGTGTGTTCACCAGGTAGGCATTCTTGACAATTGGCGTGATCCTCAAAAAACGCCTGCGCAGATGGCTGAAGAACAAAAGAAAAAAGAAGCCCTGGGCCAAATGGTCCGGGTTGAGTAACTCCCTCCCATAATTCTTCTTTCTGTTAGACCCTCGCGGTTCCGCCCACGGTAAAAAGGGTCACAGAGCTGGAAAGCCCCAGCCCTGACAGTCGCCCGGCCATCAATACAATCATTTCACCTTTTTCCACTGCGCCACTTTCAAGCAGCGCCTTAGCGCCCGCGCTCAACATCTCCTCTGTAGTTTTGACGTGTGGAACAAGAAGAGTCTCAACTCCCCAAATCAACGCAAGCTCGTTTTGCACGTCGTGAGAATTTGTCAGCGCCACGATCCGTTGTTCCGGTCGCAAGGACGATAATCTACGCGCCATCAAACCAGACTCGGTGAGTACTGCAGTGACGCGCGTGCGCATCTCTTCCGCAGCGAAAGCTGCAGCCTCGCACAGCGCACGGCTAACTCTGCCGGATTGGCGGCCGGCCCACTTCTTCAGATTGTCGTGATCTGTCTGCCTTCCCGCTTCGGCCGTTTCGATGATGCGGCACATCGTCTCCACGGATTGGGTTGGATACAGTCCGCTCGCAGTTTCGTTAGAGAGCATCAACGCGTCGGTTCCGTCCCAAACAGCGTTTGCAACATCGGAAGCTTCTGCGCGTGTCGGTCGCGGATTGTTAACCATTGACTGAAGCATCTGGGTCGCAGTGATAACCATCTTCCCCGCGTGCATTGCTTTCTCAATGATTCGCTTTTGATAGACAGGGACCAACTCAACACTCGTCTCGACCCCAAGGTCTCCGCGCGCCACCATGACGGCATCAGCCGTCGCGATAATTTCATCGAGATGGTCTATTGCCTCTGCCTTCTCGATCTTTGCCACGAGGGGCGCCCGCCCGCCCGCTTCATTGATTAGCGTCTTGGCCCGCGAGCAGTCCTCAGCGCGACGGACAAACGACAAGGCGATGTAATCAACGTTTTGTTCAACCGCCCAGTGTAAGTCTTCGATGTCTTTAGGCGTCAGGGAATCAATGGGCAAAGAGACGCCGGGTAAGTTTATTCCTTTTCGCTCACCTAAAACGCCGCCGTTAATGACTCGGGTTATCACTTCCGTTTTGGTGGTACTTTCGACGACGAGAGCGATGGCGCCGTCGTCGAGCAACAAACGCGTGCCCGGTTCCACGACGCGGGGAAGGTCCGGATAGTTGGTGGCAACCATCATTTCGTCGCCGCGAATATCCTGTGTGGTGAGCGTAAAAATGGCCCCCGCCTTCAGAGTTACCGGCTTTCCGTCCTTAAGTTGTCGGGTGCGAATCTTTGGTCCGGACAGATCCACCAGCACCGCAACTGGCCGATTAGCCGACTTGGCCGCGGCACGCGCGCGCTTGATGTATTCACCCTGTTCCTCTCGAGTACCGTGCGACATGTTAATGCGCACGGCATTTGCGCCGGCGTGCAACAAGCTTTCGATAACAGACTGGTCCAGTGACGCTGGTCCAAGCGTGGCAAGTATTTTTGCCTTCCTGATAGGTTTGTTTTCGGCCATCAATACCCGATCTTAGTTTTCTAAAGCACTTTGAATTGTCTTCTCAAGTTCAACTCCCGTTGCCGGTTCATAGCCAATGAATCGCTTGACCAGTTGACCGTCGCGGGCGAAGACGAAGGTTTGTGGGATCGTCTGATTGTCTGATAGAAAAAAGTCACTCAACGACTTGTCAGGGAACCCCAGAGGATACTGAATCCGCATCTCGCGCGCAAAATCCCCAACTTTGACTCGATCATCCGCTCCGCCAACATTCAGCCCCACTACCTGCAGCCCGTTCGACCCGAAACGGTCCTGCATCGAAGCGAGGTGAGGAATGCTCTGCCGGCACGGCAAGCACCAGGTGGCGTAAAAATCCACTACTAGCACCTTGTCTTTGTAATCAGTCAGACGCGATCGCGAGCCGTCGGCCAGAACCCACCCCATCTCCGGATCCACTTTTAACGGCGGCATTGGAAATGTCGTGCTCGGCGCTGTGGATAACACTGGAGTAGGTTGATTGTCACCCGACTCACCACTCGAGCATGAGATAACAGGAATAACAATCATCATCACTGTCAGCACAGTGAGAATCCTGGAAGCATATAGAGTTCGCGGCATTGTTTTGAAGACCAGGCCGGACATTCTACTACACGCCACAAAACCGTTCGGCTGGTCCAACTACGGCCAACCACTTTTTGCATTTACGATTGGAGCTTTACGATTTACGATTCTGACATGGAGTTCTCCAAAACTAAACGCACGACGTTGAAACGTCTCGCTAAGCGCGGCGTTTTCGATCGGAACAGCGTCTATGAAATTCTGGACGAAGGTTTCATTTGCCACGTCGGTTTCGCAGTAGATGGCAAGCCAGTTGTTATTCCTACTGGCTACGCGCGTATCGACGATCAGCTATATATTCACGGGTCGCAGGCGAGCCGGATGCTGCGCACTCTCTCGCAAGGTGTCGACGTTTGTGTCACGGTAACTCTTGTTGACGGCCTCGTGCTCGCGCGTTCAGCGTTCCATCATTCAATCAACTATCGATCGGTTGTGATCTTCGGCCGAGCGTCGCTGGTAGAAGATGCTGACACAAAACTGGGGGCGCTGTTCGCTTTCTCTGAACACGTCATCCCGGGGCGATGGGATGACGTCCGCGCGCCAACTCCCGAGGAACTCAAAGCCACGACTGTGCTGTCGCTCGAACTCATGGAAGCTTCCGCAAAGGTACGCACCGGGCCACCCCTGGATGACGAAGAAGACTATTCACTTCCCGTTTGGGCGGGCGTTATTCCGTTGCGGCTCGCATCTGGCGCCCCGATCAACGATCCCCGCTTGCCTGACGACACTGAAGTCCCGTCTTATGCGAGCAACTACCGACGAGGGCGCGCTTGATCAGCGATAGTGATCCAATGCGCCAGCGTCGAGAGAAGCTGTGGCTGGTCGCAGGCTTGGTCTTACTGTTTATCGTCACAGCTCTTGCGCTGCGGCTCGAGGGACGTCTGTGGATATGCGCTTGCGGAACGATCAAGCCGTGGGTAGGTAACACCTGCAGTTCGGACAACTCCCAACACTTCCTGGATCCATACGCCTTTACGCATGTCCTTCACGGCGTGGCGTTTTACTGGATAGTTTCCTGGCTTTGGCCGCGCCTGCGTTCCAGCTGGCAGATCCTAATCGCAATAGCGTTCGAAGCAGCGTGGGAGATTTTTGAGAATACTAACTTCGTCATCGAGCGTTATCGAACGGCCACGGCGGCACTCGGCTATACGGGCGATGCGGTAGTTAATTCTCTGGGCGACATTCTCTGTTGCCTCGCCGGCTTCCTGATCGCGCAGCGCCTTGGGTTCCGCCGTTCGTTGGTTGCATTTGTCGTGTTGGAGTTAATTCTCATCCTCTGGATTAAAGACAGCCTGCTGTTGGAGATACTTATGCTGGTTTCGCCGATCGAGGCGATTAAGTCATGGCAGATGTGTCCTTAGAGGCGGGCGTTGCGGGTCGACCATCCGGCAGAAACAACATCGCCCCTCCATACGTACACTGTCGAAGCTGTCTTTACCATTTATCACTCAGCCTTTAGGATTCAGCGGAATGGCAAAAGTCGATCCTTACCTCGGACAAGTGCTTGATGCGAAATATCGTCTTGAGCGGCTGCTTGGGCGCGGCGGCATGGGAGCGGTCTATCTCGCCACACACCTCGGTACTGAACGTTATGTTGCGCTGAAGCTGATCACGCCGCAGTTCATGCGCAATGAAGAGTTTGTGGCGCGGTTTAAGCGCGAAGCACGGGCAGCGGGCCGCCTGCGACATCCGAACGTTGTTGACGTCACCGACTTCGGTTTTGCCGATGCGGGCGGAGAGCCGGTCGCTTATCTGGTGATGGAATATCTCGACGGGTGCACGCTGGGCGACGTGCTGGCGGAGGAGAATCAGCTTCCGCTCGATTGGGTGGTGGATATTCTGGAACAGGTCAGCTCGGCCGTTCACGAAGCGCACCAGCAGGGAATTATTCACCGCGATCTCAAACCTGAAAACATTTGGCTGGAGCCCAACAGGCTTGGTGGTTATCGCGTCAAAGTGCTCGACTTCGGCATTGCGAAACTCGCCGAGGCTGATTCCCAGGCGACGGAAGACACGCAGTCGCCCAACGGACAATCGGGCCTTAAAACTGGCGGTACGACAAACCTATCCGAGTCTCCACCCGATCTGGAACAGGACACCTTAATTTACGACGACAACGATGGAAGCACGCAACCGTCTTTGCTTGAGTCGTCGTCACCCGAAGAAGCTACTCAGCTCTTTCAAAATGCTGAAGAAACTTCCGCGGGATTAAGTAGTGGAGCCACAAATCTCGTCGACGACGATCGGACGCTTATCCTGGATGAGAAGGACGCTGCGTTCGCCCGCTCAACCAATATCGGAGCGTCGATTACACGCGGCACTGCGCTGACCAAGTTTGGTGCAATCATGGGCACGCCGCTATACATGTCGCCGGAACAATGCGCAGCCAGGCCGCCTTGACGCTCGTTCGGATGTCTATAGCCTTGGTGTAATCGCATATCAAATGCTCGCCGGCGAACCCCCATTTACCGGTCCAACTCAAACCGTAATTCGCGATCACATTAAAACTCAGCCCGCACCGCTACGTGAACGCGCCAAAAGTTCGTAAGCGTGCAGCGCAAATTGTAATGAGTGCGCTCGAGAAGGATCCCGCAAACCGCCCGCAGACAGCTGCGGCGTTTGCAAACCAATTGCGGGCGCAAGCGGAAGGGATTGGTTCTTTATACCGCCGCGCTTTCGCCCTCTACAGCCAGTACTTTCCGCAATTCATCAAACTGTCATTCATCGCCCATGTGCCTGTCATAGTGGGCTCGCTGTTAATAGCCATTCTGCTGCTGGTGGAACAGTCGCAGCCGCAAGATATGAACGCGATCAGGATTTTGTTGATTGTCGCTATGGGATGCGTCGTGTTATTTCAGGTCGTCGCTTACTTCCTTGCGGCAGCGATAATCTCAGGGATGACGGCGATCATCGTTACGCAACTGGAGGCTGCGCCGCTCCGGCCGCTGGAGATGCGAACAGCTTTCGCCATCTTGAGACGGCGATGGCGGCCTTTCCTGCGAACCGCTCTTAACGTGACGCTGCGCATTATTATCGGGTTCCTCCTGCTCCTAATACCTGGCTTCGTGATGCAGATACGTTATGCGTTGTACGCTCCTGTAGTGCTCGTGGAAGGATTGGAAAAGAAAGCGGCCCTGAGACGGGCTCGAGAACTGGCGTCGCGTTCGTGGCGAACGGTAATCATTGTCTCGATACTCCAGTTTGTCATTCCGCTGATCATAAGCAGTTTCTTCAGCGCGGTGACGGTACGAATTCAGAAAGCTACGGGAAATCCGATGGTCAAGGTGTCACAACAGTTTTCAGGCTTGATCAACATTTTCATCCTCCCCCTGATGTCGATCGTCCCCGCGCTGCTCTATTTGAAAATGCGTCAGTTTGGAGGGGAGTCGCTATCAGATGCGTTAACGCAGATCGAAGACGTGAGAGACGTGGATAGCGCATGGAGGCAGCGCATGCGTACGCGGCTCAGCCTGCATACGCCACGCAGCACCAGCAAACCCAGCAGTGGGCAGAAGGCAGTGGGCAGTGGGCAGTAGGCAGTGAGGCAGTAGGCAGTGAGCAGTGGGCAGGGCAGTAGGCAGGCACTCAAGTTCGAATGTACTCGGGTCTAGGAAGCGGTGGCGAAGCCACCCTTCGATTGACTGAAGAGACATTCCAACTTGAGTGCCTGCTCACTACGACCAGCTGCCTTCTGCCTTCTGCCATCTACAAATAATGTGCTCGCATAACATCGAGGTGATGAGTAACGTGGCCTGCGGTAATGTATGCCAGTGCGCGAACGGTGAACGGGTTGTCACTTGCGATGCCGGCGCGACCCCAGGCGTCAGCGGGTAGGCTTCGGAAGAAAGCGAGGCTCGCTTGGCGTATTGAGCGAAACTCGTCTACTAACTCCCGCCACGAAACAGCGTCGGCTCCCGAGCCACTCACTGCAACGTTCTGATCAAAACTCGGCAACGGTTCCTCGAAGCCACGCGCAAACCATAATGCGCGAAACACAAACAGTCGCTCAGTATCGTTTACATGGTTTAATAACTCGCGAAGCGACCACTTGTCTGGAGCATATCGTTCTTGCGACTTCTCTTCAGACACTTCGGCCAGGAACCCGACTGTTTCGTCTAGCTGAGTTTCCAGTGCTTTAACGATGTCATCGCTCTGGACGCGATCAATGTAAGTGAAATAATACGGTGCAGCCTCGTTTGGTGCCGGACGCATAAGAACTCCTTTGCAATAGGATTAATTTGTTCAGCTACGGCGCGTTTACCGAATTGCAGGACTCGGCTCAACCGCCGACTGCATCGAATGGTCGTGGAGATGCTGCGGACCATCCTCAGAAGAGCCATCGGCCGTCTGCACATAGCTTTGAAGCAGTGTGCGAATGTCGTCAGCCCCGGCGGCAACACGACTCCCGATCCGGCCGTCAGGGTTGACTATGACTGCTGTCGGCGTCACGGGCGCACCGTAGAGTTTCGCGATCTCACTCTTTTCCTGTAGCAGGACCTGGCCCAAACCATTGCGGGCCACGTTCACAAAATTATCTTTAATCGTACCGATGCTCAGCAACACTATCGTCAGTTGATCGTTATGCGCGGTCTGCCAGTCTTTGATTTCTTTGAACAATTGGATACACGGTCCACACTTCGGGTTTGTGAAAATGAGCAGGATCGGTTTACCAATATCGAGAAAGTATTGGAGCGAGGTGCTCCCACCCTCGTAATTGGGCAATTCGAAAGCAGGAGCTTCCGAATTCAATGGCAAGCCGACCGACTCTTCGTGGACGTGAGCAACTTTCTGCTTTTGTCTTCGCTGAAAAGAAACAAGCCCCGCCGCGGCGATGATGATTCCGAAAATGAGGAGCAATGCTTGCGAGGCGCTCAGTTCCGAAATTGCCAAGACTATGTTTGACTGACCATGTTGCCCGTTCCACAGCACGATTCCTGCAGCCAGGGCGAAGACCATGTTGCGAACAAGTGTGGGCCACCCCAGCGGTCGTGAATAAATCTGGCCGAAGCAGTGACACTCGTGCGTGTTGCCACGCGCCAGATTCACGCTGATGGCGACTACGAAGACGCCCAATACAATCAGCGCCGCCAACGCACTCCACCATGCAGTGGCGGTGAACAGTAGGCCGACTGCGATAGCGAGTTCCACGAGAGGCAGCACGACGGCAATAGCTGGTGCAGCAGACTTGGGTGCGCCAAAGTTTGTGACAGCTTCGCGAGTGCCGCTCTGGTCCAGGAGTTTCGTTACGCCGGCAACGCCGAAGATAGCGCTTAGTATCACGCGAACAAGTATGATTATCAGAGACATAACGAGTCAGGTTGTCGTTTCCGCGCCCAATTTCTTTAATAAACGGAAACCAGGATCTCCACGTGGCGTCAATAATAAAGGGAGCAGCCCGTTGCTGACTACTCTACCGCTTCGGACCCGTCGGGTTTTCCAAGTCGATCTAAAATGTCGGAACCTGGCGCTTCTTGTTGCCGTTTTCTTATTGTGCGAATCTTTGGTTGTCTTGACGTTTAATCCGCGAAAACGCTCGCCCACCTAAAGGAGCACGGATGAAAAGAATTGCATTGGCACTGTTGTTAGCATCGTTCGCTGCCGGTTGCGCTCATGGACCGTTTAATCAGGTTCGGGGTTCCGGTAACAGGCAGAAGCAAACACGCGAAGTTGCTCCTTTCACGTCGATCTCTACCGAAGGCGCGTTTGAAATAGAAATCGTGAGTCAAAAGCCACTCGCTCTCGAGATTGAAGGTGACGACAACATATTACCCTTGATCGGTACCGACGTGTCCGGGAGTGTGCTCTATATCAAAAACCGACAAGGCTATTCTGTCTCGGAGCCAATCAAAATAGAGATTTCAGTCCCCAATCTGGAAGGGTTGTCGTCGTCGGGTGCAGGTCGTCTGGAAGTGACGGGATTGAAGAACGACAAGTTTGAGATAGATCTTAACGGCGCTTCAGCAATCGAAGTATCAGGCGAGACAAATCTGTTGAAAATTAAAGCGAACGGCGCCGGGAAGATTGACACTCACCGACTGCGGGCAGCCACTGCTGACGTGAACTCTAACGGTGTTTCGAAGATTGCTGTTTACGTTCGCGATCAGTTGGATGTAGTAGTCTCCGGACCATCACACGTGACGTATGAAGGAAACCCGGCCGTGAATAAGACTGTTAATGGACCAGGCAGCGTTCAGAAAACGGCTTCTGAAGGAAGTTAAGTTTTTTTTTACGCGACGCGTCGTTGTTTTTATTCACAACCTCAAGAGTTGATCCAAGTTCACACGTGATCTGATCAGCAACAAGCTGTTCGCTTTTCTTGAAAACGTCTGCCATTTTTCCTGTTGACATTAACCACGTTACTGAATAACTATTTGTCTGACCGAAAGGAGCTTATCCCCGAGATGACATATGTAGTTGTTGAGTTATGTGTTGACTGCAAGTATACCGACTGCGCTGCTGTGTGTCCTGTCGAAGCATTTCATGAACTATCTGATCGCCTCTACATCAACGCCGACACGTGCATTGATTGTGACGCGTGCGTGCCCGAGTGTCCGGTCGAAGCAATCTTCGCAGACACCAATGTCCCTGAACAGTATGCTCACTGGACGCAGATCAATATCGATGAAGCTCCAAACTATCCGGTAATCAGTCAGAAGATACCTGCCCTGCACGGTCCAACGTGCGCTGGTCCCGAAGAGTAGAGGGACAACTATGCAATGCTCCTGAGTTTTTTTTGCGCCCTGACAGGAGAACAGCTTGTCGTCTATTAAGTGTCCGCAATGTGGCCTGGTAAATTTCGCCACAGACACTGCATGTAAGCGGTGCAAAACCCCACTGGCCGCCACGGCTGGTCCAGTCGCGAGCGTTACCGACCAGGGCATTGTTCTGGAGGACGGTTACATTCTCCCGCCGCCTCCCGCGTCGCCATTTAAGGGTGTCTGGCGAGACCGATCTAAACTTGTAATGTCGAGGGACGCGGACCTTCCGCCGCGATGCGTTAAATGCAATGTCCCGACCCACCTTCGGCTTAAGCGGCGGCTCACATGGCATCATCCGTTGCTATATATACTCCTGTTCGTCGCGCTGTTGATCTACCTCATTGTCGCGTTGATCGTACGTAAGGCGGCGACTGTCGAGATAGGCCTGTGTGATGAACACCTGGCGAAACGGCGACGAGATCGGTGGATAGCGATTGCACTTCTGGTGATTGGTGTGATCGGATTCGCATTGGCTATAAACTTCTCCGATACGACCTACCTGCTGATTGGCTGCCTTGCTGTCATTGCCTCGTTGATTTATGCAATTGTGGCTGTTCGCGTCGTGGCGCCTGCGAAGATTGACGACCAATTCGTCTGGTTGACTGGGGTCAACAAACAGTACCTGAACGAGCTGCCCTCATGGCCCGGCCGTTAGCGCCGGGTCGGCTTCTCGATATACAATTTCGGGCGCTCTCCACTCAGCATTTTCTGTAAGAAACCCATTACTCTGATGAAGCTAATTCTGGCCATTTCCGCAATTCTCATTTGTTTCTGCACCGCGTATTCCCAGTCAGGCCGAAGAGGTCAGACAATTGTAGTTCCCGTTCCGCCTCCCGAAGTCGTGGAATCAAAGACTCCTCCTCAACCAGCTGGGACGGCGCCTGTTACCGCGCAGAAAAATGAGGATTACCGGTGCACGGAAGACGGCAGTCTGGCAAGGATTCTTGATACGCCCGCTGACGAAAATGTAGACCCTTCAAAAAAGCCGGATGTGCGTGCACAAATACTGACGAAGCCTGCTCCTGGTTATACCAAGGAGGCGCGACGAAACGGCGTTCAAGGCCTGGTTGTATTGAAGGTCCTATTATCCTCGACCGGTGAGATCTCCAGGATAAGAGTTCATAGGGGTTTGCCGGCGGGTTTGACAGAAAATGCGATTCGAGCCGCATGCAAGATCAAATTCAAACCCGCGATGAGTAGTGGTCAAGCGGTTTCACGCTGGGTAACAGTCGAGTATGTCTTTCGTTTGGCAGAGTCTTCTATTTTTGGCCTGTGATAACCGACACACACGCGTCAGTTGTTCCTGCATTTCATCCTTGCGGTTTTTTGGAAATGCAAAACAGCATTCGACGTCTGAATTAAACTTTCGAATTACATTATGAAAAGACTTACGTTATTCCTCGCAATATCGTTCTGCGTTCTGGCGTTGATCCCTGCTGCCTCACCTGTGGCTGCGAAGGACAATTGGATCAGCGTCCGCTCAAAAAACTTCCTACTGATCGGTAACGCCAGTGAGAAGCAGGTGCGACAGGTTGGCGTGCGCCTCGAACAATTTCGAGAGGCGTTTTCGAACCTGTTTCCCCGCGCAGTGGTAAGTACTCCGGTACCCACGACGGTAGTGGTGTTCAAAAATGACAGTTCGTTTGGTCCATTCAAACCGAATTCAAACACTGCGGGCTATTTTCAATCCGGTGAAGATGTCAACTACATCACATTGGCCGCCGAAGTGCGTGGCCAGCAGGATCCCTACACCATTATCTTTCATGAATACACTCATCTGATGGTTAGCAATACACTGGGAAATATTCCCACCTGGTTTAGTGAGGGACTGGCCGAGTATTACAGCACCTTCAGTATTTCCGACGATCAGAAGTTCATGCTAGGCAAACCAATCGCCAGCCATGTTTATCTTCTGCGTGAAAAGAAGATGCTGCCGCTGCGAACACTGTTTCAGGTGGACCAGAAGTCTCCTTATTACAACGAACGCGACAAGCAAAGCGTTTTCTATGCCGAGTCGTGGGCGCTGTTGCATTACCTGATTCTGGGCAAAGGAGGTCAGCGAGTCACGCAGGTAAGTAAATTTGTCGAGGAGATTGCTCGCAACGTTCCCATGGAAGAAGCGTTTCAGAAAGTTTTCTCAATGACGTTTGAGGAGATGGAGAAGGAACTAAAGGAATACCTGCGGAACGAACGTTACCCGGTTATCTCCGGCCACTTCGAACGCAAGCTGGGCTTAGAGACAGATATGCAGGTCGCGCCCATCACAGAAGCGCAGGCGCAAGCTTACCTGGGAGATTTGCTGCTGCATTCAAACCGTGCGGACGCCGAAGGGTATCTGCAAAAGGCTTTGAGTCTTGAACCGGATCTAGCGATGGCCCACGCATCGCTGGGCATGTTACGCGTCCGCCAGGGAAAGCCGGACGAAGCCCGTCAGAGCCTCGAACGCGCCGCGGCGGCAGACACGCAGAACTACCTAATTCACTATTACTACGCCTATGTGCTGAGTCGCGCCGGTCAGGGTTCGAGCGAAGTCATTTTTGGTTTCCCACCGGACTCTGTTCCCAAAATGCGTGCCGCACTCGAGAAGGCGATTGCACTTAGACCGGACTTCGTTGAGTCATACAGTCTGTTGGCCTTCGTTAACCTGGTCACTGGTACCCGGCTCGACGAGTCAATTGAAATGTTAAAGAAGGCTCAAGCGCAGGCCAGGGGCCGGAATGATTTGAGCTTCATGTTGGCCCAGCTTTACATGGCCAAACGTGATCACAAAACGGCGAGAGAGATGCTTCAGAAAATTAACGCGAGCAACAGCCCGGAGGAATTGGTGCGCAGGGCGCAATCCCTGCTTACGCAACTTGCTGCGATAGAGGAGCAGGAAGCAACTTTCCGTAACGGACGTCAACGAGCCTCAAGCGACCGTCCGGTTTTGATGACAACGGAGGGTAATGAGGAAACGGAAGTTAAGCCCGTCGATCCCTCTTCGTATCTGCGGAACGCTCTCAGACCACCCGAGGCTGGTGAAACGCGGGACCAGGGAAAGCTGGTGAGGATCGATTGCGATCAAAAAGGAATGACGTTCGTCGTAAAACTTGCGGATCGTCAACTCAAGCTCCGGACCAGCAGTTTTCAGTCAGTGAACATGACGAGCTTCAGTCCTGATTCCGGCGGCGAGATAGGTTGTGGCCCACGGAAATCTGAAAATAATGTGGTGGTGTCTTATGTAGCTGCGACCGACGCGCGCCTCAAAGTGGATGGAGTGGCGACGTCGCTTGAGTTTGTCCCATCGGACTTCAAGCTAAAGCCATAGAGACAGGAGGCAGGAGGCAGGAGGCAGGAGGCAGGAGGCAGTACGATTAAATTTTAGGTAACGTGACGCAATCCTTTTCGTGTTCGTGTTATTTCGTGGATCAAATTTCTTTTCCGAATGGCAAATGAGAAATGTTAATTGAAAAATTTACCATTGGTCATTTTCCATTTCTCATTTTCTATTGAAATCAAAGCGCGGGGCCCCCTTCCTCACCTGCAAATTCCCTAAACTTGATTATTCCAACCTCGGTCCCAATCTGCCGTCTGCCTTCTGCTTTCTGCCTCCTGCTGCTGCCTCCTGCTCCTGCTCCAGCCCCAGCCGCTACTCCGTCTTGGCAAGATTCCTCTGCGGACGCTGTAACTGCTTCAACAACTCATCAACGGCCATCTCAAGCTGGCGATCGCGTCCGGCCAAGGTGTCTTCGGGCGTGTTCTCAATCAACAAGTCCGGCTGCACTCCATAGTTTTCCATATTCGTCCGTTTTGAGTCGGCCAGAAAAACTCCGACTCCCGGCGTTCGTACCGTCGATCCGTCAATCAAACTATAACTACCCGTTCCGATGACTGCCCCGGCGGTCGGTGTGCCGATAACTTTGCCCAAACCCAGGGCACGGAATCCCGCAGGAAACATTTCGGCATTCGACGCTGAGCGCCAGTTTTGCAGCACCACCTTCGGCCCACTGAACGCTGCAAATGGCCGAGTCATCGGTTCCGTTCCGCGCGGCTGCCAAATTTGATACTGCCGCTGCACCAGTATTGCCAACAACTCCTGTTCGATGTTGCCGCCACCATTCCATCGCTGGTCGATCACCAGCGCTTCCTTGTTCCGAAACTCACGAATCTCTTTTTCAAACTTTCGCAATGACGGCTGGTTCATGGCCTGAATATGTAGATATCCAATGCGCCCGTTCGAAAGTTCGTCCACCTTCTTTCGACGGCCGTTTACCCATCGCTCGTAGCGCAACTGGCTATATGCATTGGTATTGATGGCCTCGATGCGCGCGCCCCATGCGCCTGCTTCCGACGGCTTGTCGTTGAAAACAACTTCCACTTTGCGGTTCAGTCGGTTGTTTAGAAGTTGCCAGTATTCATCGCCAGCCTTGACGGGTTTGCCATTGATTGAAATCAAATAGTCCCCCGTCTTGACGCGAACCCAGTCCTTGTCGGCTGGACCATCTTCATAAACATGAGTTACGCGATAACGGCCGGCGGCTTTGTCCGCTTCAAGTTCCAGTCCCAGATGTCCGGTTGACACTCCGCTTCCCTGGCCGCGCGGTGGAGGTGCTGCTCCAGTGTGAGACGCGTTTAGCTCGCCGATCATTTCGTTCAGGATGTTGAGCAGCTCCTGCCGGTCCCCCACATACTCAACCAGCGGACGATATTTCGCGCGCGCGGCGTCCCAATCGAATCCGTGCATTTGCGGATCGTAGAAGCGGTATTTCATGGTGCGCCAGCCGTCGTCAAACATCTCTGCCCACTCCGCTGCGTGATCGACATTGACGCGAGTGTTAAAGCTGACTCGTCGTCTTGCCCCTTCCGCAGTTGCTGCCGGGCGACTTGCCATACTTCCAGCACCCGATGCAGGTGCAGGTGGTGGCATAGCGACTGAGTAGACACCGTCGCGCTCGCGGAAAAACAACGTGCGGCCATCTCGCGATACGTTGAGCTGTCCGATGCCACCACCGAACCCGCCGCCTCCGCCTGGTGCGGCGTCGGGGCTGGGTGGTTGACCAGACACGAGACGCGTCAGCCGTTTACCGTCGTCCTGAATTGAATAGACAACTGCGACGGTCGCGGTCCCCGCCGGCTCGCTGGTAACGAAAACAACTGTGCGGCTATCCGGTGCGACCGTGAAATTAGTGACTGCGAAAGGCATACGTGTAACTTGACGTGTTCGTCGTTTTAGTCCGGCCCAGTCCATCTTAATCTCTCTCGGAGGCGCTCGCCGTTCAGCGGCTGCACTGCGCCGACCACCACCGGCGGCATTAGCGGGAGCTTCTGTTCCGTCGCCAGGCGGTTGTGGCGCTTCAGTTTCTGCGCGCTCTTCCGGGTCATCCGGATCGCGGTCGAGACGTTCGAGGATCACAGAATAGATCTGCACCGAAGTCGGTGTGGTGCCGGTGGTTCCCTCAACGCGCTGGAAGAAAAGCTTCCGACCGTCGGGTGCGAATATCGGCGTTGTGTCGCTATTTGAATCGAAGGTTACTTTGTGTGGTTCACGCTCCTGACCTGAAGTCGCCACCAGGAAGATGTCCGATGTGCGCGTGATATCAGGCTTCGAGTAGGCGATCCACTTACCATCAGGCGACCACACCGGAGTGCCAATTCCACCGTAGCGCGAAGTGTCGAGGACAGTGACTTGTTTCGTGGCTACCGTTAACTTTCGCAGCTTGTCGTCCGAAGAAGTGAACGCTATTTCCTTAGAATCAGGCGACCAGTTGTAGGCAAACTTCAACGCATCGATGTCTGTCGCCTGTTGAGGCTGCTGAGTGCCATCAACCGAAACGACATAAATCTCTTCCCTGCCACTTTGATCGGAGACGAAGGCCAGGCTTTTGCCGTCCGGCGAATAACTGACGAACCGATCGCGTGAGGTGCTCTCAGTAATCTGTTTGATGTCGCCCTCTTCAACGGGCGCGGTAAAAACCTCGCCGTGAATTGAAAACACGATTCGGCGTGCCGAGGGCGCCAGATCGTAATCGTCGACCTGAGACGCAAACGACATCATCTCGGTCATGTTTTCCTGAGTTTCAGCGGCGATGTTGAGTTTTATCGGCGTCGTATTCTTACTCGGCACGTCGAGTTTCCAAATACCGAAGTCATGTTCAAAAACAATAGCCCGGCCGTCAGCGCTAATTGCCGGCCAACGAACATCTCCAGCTTTAAAGGAAGTAACACGTTCCGCATTGCCGCCGCTTTCAGCAACTCGCCAAATATTAGTCAGGCCCTTGCCGTCCCGATCACTGACGAAATAAATAAATCCATCGCTGGCCCACATGGGCCATGAATCGTGACCGTCAAAATCAGTCAACTGAGTAAATTTCCGGGATGCGATGTCCATCACTACCACGTCGCTCTGCATCGCACCGCGATAAAACTTGCGCCAGTACGCCTGCGACTTCGGGTTGTAGGCGATGCGCTTACCGTCTGGCGAGTAAGAGGCCTGCACGCCCATATCCGTGCCCGCTTTCCATGGCATACCGCCTTCGATTTTCACCAGATATAACTGGGGTGCGAAATCTTCGCCGCGATTGCTGCTGAATAGCACGGCCTGGGAGTCCGGCGCCCAACCGAGCATCAAATCGTCAGAAGAGTGCGCAGTTAACTGCCTGGCGGCTCCGCCTCCGGCGGGAATTATGAAGATGTCCTGATTACCATTGCGATCGCTCGAAAATGCGATCCACTTTCCATCCGGCGAGAACCGCGCATAGGCATCGCGCGCGCGATTCACGGTAAGCCGCTGAACGTTCTGGCCGTTTTCGTCGGCGGTCCAAACGTCTCCCAGGTAGCTGAACACAACGCGCCCATTGTGATAATGGGGATACCGCACTAGCCGGGCTTCCCGCGCAACAACAAAAGACGACATGAAAATCAGGATAGCGATAGCCGACAGAAGGATTTTCTTCATGGTGTTAGGACCTACTTTTTCGGAGATGGGAACTATTTGGCCCGGCAACAATTTGGCGGGCAATTTTCTGGAATGGGGAAAGCGAATTATATCATCGCGGGAAATATATGGCATGATAAAACCTTAAGGTAGTGACCCTCGCGCGTGTTCGAAAGGAGACTCAGTTTGATCAACTGCCGCAAGATGACTGCCGCCGACGTGGCTGACGCTTTCGCGATGCTCCAGGCGTTTCTGAGTGAAGATGAACATTACCTCGCCAGCAGTGAAGCCTACGGCGACAAGGGATTCCAGGGACTCAACGATGCGCTCGACCTGTTTCTTGAGCAGCCGGAGCTGGGCTTTGTCTGGATGGCCTTTGATGAACAAGGGCGCGGCCGGCATTTGCGTGATCTGTTATGCCATTTCCACCTCGATGGGTTCGGTGGTGGTCAAGCTGGATGACGTTTCGGTTAAGCCCGACCGCAGAGGACAGGGAGTCGGCACGGCCTTAATCGATCAACTGAAGGAGCAACTGCGAAAGGAATCAGTGACTCGTATCGACGTTGCCGTACACTTCGACAATCCTGAAGCGCGCCGGTTTTACGAAAAGCTCGGCTTCACTACGTTGCGTGAAGAGCGGCTCGCGTGTGTGATTTGAACTGAAGGCGGAAATTAGCAACACGATCCACGAAACTGTTTTTCTATCCCGGACCGCCTACCTCGGCAGATTTGCGATCTCTTCAAAGTATTTTGCGAACGCCACCATCCCGCCCGACGCCTGTTGCCAGTCAAAGTTTTCATTAGGAGCGTGGTATCCATGCTCAGGTAGCGAAAGACCCAGGAAGAGTATCGGGCACTTCAAAACCTTCTCAATACTTGTCATCGCGCCGATCGTGCCGCCATCGCGCACAAAAACTGCGTCCCTCTTAAATGCAAACTTCACCGCGCGCTTTAGTGCCTCGGGCAACGGACCCTCAACCTTAGTCCGGAACGCTGGAGCCATCGATTCAAACTGAATCTCGACATCGCGATTACTTGCTTTGACCGCGGCTTTGATCAAGGCTGCGATCTTTTTAGGATCCTGGCCAGGTACGAGACGGCATGAGGCCTTTACTTCACCGCGCGGTGGAACGATCGACTTTAATCCCGGCCCTTGATAGCCGCCTGCCACTCCGTGAATCTCCAGTGTGGGGATTCCCCAGATTCGTTTCATGACCTCCATGTCGTCTTCAGTGCGCATCTTCTTGAGATGGTGTGCCTTCTTGAATGCACTTACGCTGAAGCCACAGTTCGCCCAGTCCTGCAGTTCCTTCTTCGAGGGTGGAATCACGTCGTCGTAGAAACCCTTGACTTTCACGCGTCCCGTAACCGGATCGTAAAGATCGCAGACCACTTTCATTAGCTCCCCGATCGGGTTTCGAGCTGCGCCGCCGACTTCTCCGGAATGCGTGTCGACAGTGCCGGTTTCCAACCTCAACAGGAACCCCATCAGCCCACGCAGTCCGGCTGAATTCGCCGGCCTATTGCGCGAGACCCAAACCGTGTCAGATACGACTACGGAATCTGTTTTTAGATTGGGCGCGGCTTTCGTAATAATCTTTTCAAAGTTTGGCGAGCCAATCTCTTCTTCAAACTCCCACAGAAACCGGATGTTCACCGGCACACCAGCCTCGAGCGCGGCGCGCGCGCCGAACAGCGCCGACAAAGCTGGTCCTTTGTCGTCAGTTGTGCCGCGGCCGAAATAACTGTCCCCCTTTCGGGTCATGACAAAAGGTTCGGTGTCCCATGGCTCAGTCTCTTTGGACGCCGGCTGGACGTCAATGTGGTTATAAACCGTGACTGTGGGCGCGTGTCGCGAAGACCCGAAGACGGCGTGAACTACGGGATTACCCTTTTCGATCTTGTAGACGTCGACCTTGCCGCCATACTTCCGAAGCGTGTCAACGGTTAGATCAACCCCCGCGCGAATATCCTCAGCGTGGGCGGGATCAACTGACACAGTTGGTGTTTCAACAAAACGCTTCAGCAAATCCTCATATTCCTGCCGGTGGGCTTTCGCAAACGAAAAGAGTTGGTCACGATTTAGCGCGGTCGCCATGCTGGAATCCTCCGCTTTCGGGAAAGTGATTTAGCTATTTCTTAGGTAAACCTATGCTGTCGATGCCGCAGGCGGACTCCGAACCAAAACCCCTCCGGGAATCTCCTGCTGCGGCCAAACTTCTTTTAGGGGACGGACAGTGTAAACAAGATGTCACTGAAAGGCGAAGGCGCCATCGATTCGTATGGAATCCGAAACTGCGAAGGCAACTTTTCGGGGCTCTGAACTCACTAACTTCCAAGAATTACGCGGGTACTTTTGCCAGCATTTGACCAATTCAAAAGCTTGTTCGGGGTCTCCAAATCGTGTGGATTTGACACTTCAGAACAAACCGGATGCCGGCAACGTTCAACTAGTCCTGCTCTTCGTGCTATTCTGGCAGCCCGCTTCGCGGGGGACGTGGACACCAACTCGCCGTTGAGGAACCAGGGATTTGTAGGAGGATTTGTGAAACAAAAATTCTACTTGGCTAGCGTCATATTCGTTCTTTTTTCGCTTTCATTACCCGCTCTAATCTATTCACAGCAAAATGGATCAGCCCGCCGGCAACCTACACCGGCTGAGGGCTCCGCTTCGACCGCCGCACCCGCCACCTCGCGTCCGCGTGTCACCAGTGCCGTGGTGAGGACGGATCTCAATGAGGCGCTTTCGGTTATCGAGAACAACTACGTCGATGGCCGCAAGCTGGATTACAACTCCGTTTTCAAGGCTTCCATCAGCGGCATGCTGAACTCGCTGGATCCGCATTCCACCTATTTTGATCCGGTGGAATACGCTTCCTTCAAAACCGAACAGCGCTCGGAGTATTTTGGAATAGGCGCCACCATCGGCGACTTACACCAGGGCGACCAGGTCAGCACTCATATTCGGGCTACCTTCGACGGAGCTCCAGCACATCGCGCCGGCTTACGTTTTGGCGATCGAATTGTCGCCGTCGATGGGCAGTCGATGAAAAACAAGTCGTATCCTGAAGTCCGCAAGTTCCTGCTTGGACCAAGGGGAACGGTCGTGAAAGTTACTGTTGAGCACCCTGGTACTGGCCAAACCGAAACTGTCACCATCACCCGCGACGCAGTTCCACTACCGTCAGTACCGCAGTCTTACATGCTGCGCCCCGGCGTTGGTTATGTGGCGATGACTGGCGGCTTCAACCTGACCACGTCCGCAGAATTTCAATCCGCGCTCGAGGATCTACACCGCAAGGGCATGAATATGCTGGTGCTGGACTTGCGCGGAAACCGTGGCGGCCTTTTGATTCAGGCGGTGAAAGTCGCCAACATGTTTCTTCAGCAGGGTCAGTTAATCGTGACGCAGAAGGGAAGAATCAGGGGGGCGACCGAGCCGTTCAAGGCGCAGAACCCGAATCCCGATCCGATTCCGCTCGTTGTCCTCGTGAATGGCGACTCGGCTTCCGCCGCTGAAATCGTGGCCGGCGCCCTGCAGGACCACGATCGCGCATTGATTGTGGGTGAAAACACTTTTGGAAAAGGACTGGTCCAACTTCCTATTCCACTGGAATACGATTCCGCATTGTTACTGACTATCGCGAAGTACTACACGCCGTCAGGCAGGTTGATTCAGCGCGACTATTCCAGTAGCAGTTTCTATGACTACTACACGCGCGGCGGCATCTCGAATCGCGATGCTGCTCCGCCACCTCAGCCGTCAGGCCCGGAAAGCCTGACAGACACGGGACGCGCCGTTTACGGCGGCGGCGGAATCATGCCGGATGAAGTCGTAAAGCCTGGCAAGATTACTCCCGCTGAGCAGCGACTTATTGATTCAATTTTTGCTTTCGCGCTCGAGCTGACTACGGGGCGCGTGGCTGGCTTTGAAGACTATAAAGTCCAACGGGCGATCGAGTATGAACACGATCTGCAGGCAACTGACTTTCCCGTGACTGATGCGCTGATTAAGGAGTTCAAACGGTTCGTCACCGCCAAGCCGATCTATAAGGTTACGCCGGACCAACTTGAGAAAGCGCGACCGTTCGTTGAACGACAGTTACGTTACGATCTAGCCACGGCGGCTTATGGGACTACGACTGCCCTTCAGGTTATCAATGAGAAGGATCCGCAGATCTCGCGAGCCGTTGATGCGATGCCACGTGCACGCGAGCTGGCGCAAGCAGCCAGACGCGCCAGAGCGCGTTCTTAACCGTTAACCCCGGTATTTACCCTAAAAAGGACAGGCAGGAATGCCTGTCCTTTTTTTTGTCTACGTTTTCTCAAAGCTCGCTTAACAGCAGGTCAAGCAGGTAATCTGGTGGGCAAATGGAAGTCCAAGCAACACATGAAGTAAACGAATCGCTTTTTTCCCCTTTCCCCCTTTCCATCATTCTTTGCTTACCATTCACCCCGCGCATGATACCGCTCATCATCATTAACAACGCTGCCGCGAAAGCGCGCGACGCATGGCCAAGAGTGCGGAGCCTTCTGGATTCGGCCGGCGTGCGTAGTTGAGTCATACGAGACAACGGGCCCGAGCGACGCATCCGTTAGAACTCGCGAGGCGTTGCGAGCTGGCGTGATGACTATCGGAGTAGTCGGCGGAGACGGCACGTTGGGTGAAGCGGCTGAAGGCTTTTTCGAGTTGAAACAAAATCCAGCCGAGACGCCTTCGCGGATTAATTCAGAAGCCTCGCTCGCCGTGATTCCTACCGGCACAGGTGATGATTTCGCGAGAGGTTTAACGCACGGCAAACGCGCCCCCCTCGAACATTGGACCGCGATCTTCATCACTCACTGCCAGGCGTCTAACAATGATCAGACGAAGATGATTGACGTGCTTTACGGATCCTGCAACGACTACCGCACACCTTTTATATGTCTGAACGCATCGACTATGGGCATCGGCGGTGAAACAGCCACGCGCGTTGCGGCGCAGGGAGAACTTATGCGGCGACTATCGGGTGAAGCGAGGTTTGCCGCCGCCGCGTTAGTATCGATCGCGCATTGGCGAGAGAGGCGCGTCCGCGTTTCTGTTGACGATGAAACTCTTGTCGACGGGCCGATGAACCTTGCGGCTGTTGCAAACGCACTTTACGCAGGCGGAGGAATGATGCTTTCGCCGGAAGCTCGATCCGACGACGGAAAATTAGACGTGGTGACGGCGAGTGGATTGAACCGGCTGGCAGTCGTCCGTGAGTTGGGACGGATACATAAAGGCGGACACGTCGCCAATCCGAAGGTGAAGATCATGCAGGGAACGACGGCGCGTATTGAAACCTTTGCGCCGGAGGATGCCATGCCGATTGAGGTTGATGGGAACGTGCGCGGATTTACGCCGGTAGAGTTTCGCGTGCTTCCCAAGGCCATCCGATTCGTGGTGTAAGGGCCCCGTTGTGAAGAAATCTCATTGAACCATTCATCGCGCTTACTGGGAGCGCGGGCGTCCCGCCCGCGATGAGCGCGAAGCGCGAAAATTAGTGAAGAGCAAAAACGAACCACGAAACTCCACGAACTATCACGAAGTTGTTTTCGTGACGTTTCGTGTATTCGTGGATCTCTTAAATCCTGTCACAGACTTTCGATATCCGCGATCTTTTTCAACCTGCGCTGGTGCCTCTCCTCGCCCGTAAACCTGGCAGCAACAAACTCCCTGACAATATCCAGCGCCAACTCAACTCCGGTCACGCGCGCGCCCACACATAGCACGTTGCAGTCGTCATGCTCTCGCGATTGATGCGCCGAATAGGTATCGCCGCAAAGTGCGGCACGGATGCCTTGAAGTTTATTGGCGGCGACGGCAGCGCCTACGCCACTGCCGCAGATGAGGATTCCAATGTCAGCCTCGCCGCGTTGAATGGTTTGGCCAACTTTGAGTGCGTAATCCGGATAATCATCCGGACGCGAACCTACGTGAGTTCCGAAATCGATTATTTCGTGACCGGCCTGATCCAACTCCTGAATTACCCGCTCGTTGAGCGGATAACCAGCGTGATCTGCGGCTACTGCTATTCGCATGGAATTAGAGTAAAGCTCGCGCGCGCTGCAGTACGTTCTCGACGTTGTATCCTAATTGTTTCAGCGCCACGTCGCCGGGCGCCGAAGCGCCAAAACGATCGAGGCAGATGACATCGCCCTTTGGCCCAACGTAGCGGTGCCAGCCCTGACCGACGCCCGCCTCGATCGCCAGTCGCGCTGTGACATCCGGTTGAAGAACCTGGTTTCGATACTCTTCCGTCTGTTCTTCAAACAATTCAACACACGGCATGGAAACAACGCGAGTAGCAACGCCTTCGGCCTGGAGTTTTTCACGGGCGTCCAGCGCTAAAGAAACCTCGGAACCGGTTGCGATGATAATTAATTGCGGCACGGACGTCTGGTCATTACTCTGCGCCCTCCCTGACGGTCGGGCTACTGCCCCGTCGCCTGCTGCCGCACCTGCCTCAGCTTCGGCCAGAATGTATCCCCCTCGGCGCAAGCCTTCCGCAGAGGCAAACCGCTTACGATCGATTACGGGGACCTTTTGTCGCGTTAGCGCGAGAGCAGTTGGCGCCTTGCGCCGCAAGATCGCGATGCGCCAGGCTTCACTAACTTCTGCAGGATCCGCAGGCCGAATAACAAACAGATGTGGAATCGCTCGCAGTGCGGCGAGGTGTTCAATTGGTTGGTGCGTTGGTCCATCCTCGCCGAGTCCGATGGAGTCGTGAGTGAAAACATAAATGACCTGCACTTCCGACAACGCTGCCAGACGGATCGCGGGACGCATGTAATCCGAAAACGTCATGAACGTTCCGCCGTATGGAATCAAGCCTCCGTTCAAAGAAATGCCGGTGAGTGTGGCACCCATCGCATGTTCACGTACGCCGAAATGAATGATTCGTCCCTCGTATGACCCGGCTTCAAAGTCTCCGCCGCCCTTAATGTCCGTGTTGTTGGAGACTCCGAGATCTGCCGACCCGCCAATCAACGGCAAGTGTGGCGCAAGGGCGTTAATCACTTCACCACTCGATACGCGAGTCGCGACTGGTTTCGCATCTTCAAATTTCGGCAGGTGCTTTTCCCAATCGGCGGGCAGCTCACCCTTGATCACCGACGCCCATTTCTTTCCCTCTTCGGGATGCTTCCGCTGATACTCTTCGGCAGCGGCGCGCCATTCGGCTTCCAGTTTGGCGCCACGTTCGACCGCCTCACGAAAATGTGCCAGTGCTTCTTCGGGTACGTAGAACTCTTTGTCTTCCGGCCAGCCAAGGTGTCGCTTCGTCTCCTTAACTGCATCACTGCCTGGCGCGTCGCTATGCGCCTTGCGCGTGCCGGCAGAAGGCATGCCGTAACCAATTATCGTTTTGACGGAGATGAGTGTAGGCTTCGTCCCGACCGACTGCGCTTCACGAATCGCCGATTCGATTGCGTCCAGGTCGTTACCATCCTCAACAGTCAAAGTGTGCCAGCCATACGATTCAAAACGTTTCGGCACATCCTCGCTGAAGGCAAGGTTTGTAAATCCCTCGATCGTGACCTGGTTGTCGTCGTACAAATAAATTAGCTTTCCGAGTTTTAAGTGTCCCGCGAGAGACGCCGCCTCGGCAGCGACCCCTTCCATCAAGTCGCCATCAGAAACAATTGCATATACGTGGTGATCGATCAGCGGAAAATCTTTCTGGTTAAACTTAGCCGCCAGGTGCGCCGCGCCCATGGCCATTCCCACGCCGTTTGCAAAGCCCTGGCCCAGTGGTCCAGTGGTGATTTCGACGCCCGGCGTCAAGCCGTACTCCGGATGCCCCGGTGTTTTGGAACCCCACTGGCGAAAATTTTTGATTTCCTCAAGCGGCAAGTCATAGCCGGTTAAGTAAAGCAACGAGTAAAGGAGCATGGAACCGTGTCCAGCCGACAACAAAAAGCGATCGCGATTTTCCCACTTGGGATTTTTTGGATTGTGCCGCAGAAACTTTGTCCAGAGCACATACGCCATCGGCGCCGCGCCGAGCGGCAAACCGGGATGCCCCGACTCAGCCTTTTGAACGGCGTCGAGTGACAGCGTGCGAATTGTGTTAATGCAAAGTTGATCTAGGTCGGTTGTAGGTGTGGAATTGTCCTTCTGCACTTGTGCGCTCATTTCACCGTCCTGACGCTGGCTAGGTTATTGAGATTAGTCGTTCGTACAACTGCTGCTGACGCTCGAGTCCGTTCCGGTATATTGCATGCCGGCTCATATCGGGTTCGAATACTGTCGCTTTCGTGATCACGGTCGCCGAAGGTCTGTCGATGGTTTGTATTTTGCCCGCCGCTTCCAGCGCAAGCAAGGCCGCACCGCGAGTTGATGCTTCATCTGATTGCGAAAGCTGAATAGGACTACCCAAAACGTCCGCCAGAATTTGCACCCACACCGGCGAAGAGCACAATGCATGACCCGAAGCAATAATCGACGCGTTCGGCGCAACGGGTCGCAGCGCGTCCGCGATAAGCTCGAAACGATACGCAACAGCTTCCATCGCAGCTCGAAGAATTTCGATTGGTTGCGTGGCCGAAGTCAATCCATGAATCGAGCCCCTCGCATTTTCGTGCCATCCGGTGCTTCGCTCGCCTGACCAAAACGGCAGAATTGTCAGCCCGTGGCAATCGGGCGCCATCCCCGCGACCTCGTTTTCAATAGACTGACCATCGAATTCATTCAAGAGTGTGGATCTGAGCCAACTGTAAAGATTTCCGCCGTCGGACAATGCGCCGCCTACTACCACCCGATCGCGATCGACGCGATAGCTCCACAACCCCGGCGGAACTTTATCCGGCGGCGCGCCTTCGTAAACCACGCGCATCGCGCCTGAAGTGCCAACCATTAGAGCGATGCGCTCTTTCGATGTGCATCCCGCGCCTATGTTGTTTGCAGCGCCATCGCCGATGGCGGGAAACAATCTCGCTTCGCTGAGCTGCGGCCAGCGCCGTGCATATTCTTCCGCTAGTTGATTTAGTGTTTTTCCGGGCGCGGATATCTCGGGGAGTTTTTCTATGTCTATGTCCAGGCTATTAAGTAAATCGACTTCCCATTCGCAGGTGCGTTGGTCCAGCAGTCCCGTGGCTGAAGCCATCGAAACGCTGATTGGCGCTTCACCAAACAATTTGAGCGCGACGTATTCTGAGAACGACAGCCAACGGCGTGTTCTGTCGAATGTGTCAGGCTCTTCATCCCGCAGTCGGACCAGTTTTGCCGGCCAATAACTCGGATGAAATCTGCAACCGGTGCGCGCGTGAATTTGGGCTTCGTTAAATTGGGATCTGAGTTGACGCGCGGCGGAGGATGCACGCAAATCGTTCCAGCCAAACACGGGGGTTGTCGCCTCTCCTGTATCGTCGACGCCAACGAGGCTGTGCCAAAAGCAAGAGATGGCAAGGAACTTGATGCGCGTTGCGGGATCGTAGACGTTAACAATTACTTCATCCATTGTCTGGACCACTTGACTAAGCAAGAGATCCGCAGAGATGGTCCCCGTGTCAATGAGGCTTGGCCCAATGGCATTGATTCGAACACTGGTTCCGTCAATCTCCACACCATGTTCGTCAAAAAGCGCGGAGCGAATTCCGGAGGTTCCGATATCCAGACTAAGAAGTGCCGGAGTGTTCGAGGCCGTCATCACGGACAGTAGCTCCGGCATCGGATCAAATCCTTCGACTAGTTCGTCCAGCACGTTGCTCATGTGGATGTTGTAACGCAAACCTTAGTTTGCGAATGACGCTGCAACGCAAACTGTTAGTTTGCGTAATATCGGTGAACTCAATCCCGAAAGAAATCCGCAAACTAACAGTTTGCGTTACTGTATTTCGCGAAGGATCGCACAGCCCAATTTTCTAGTCCACCTCCAATTCCAAACTGCTAAGATAAGTTTTATGCAGGCCGAGACTCTTAACTGTCCAAACTGCGGCGCCGGAACATCGAGCGAGGCGGCGCAATGTCAGTTTTGCGGATCACGTTTGGCAACCATTGCCTGCGCTTCCTGCTTCGGCATGATGTTCATTGGCAGCAAACACTGTCACCGGTGTGGCGCGCCTGCGGCCGTGCGCGAGACTGTCGGGGACGCTACTCGTAAGTGCCCGCGTTGCTCGTTGACAATGCAGACCGTGCGATTGGGCACAACAAACGTTCAGGAGTGTCAACGGTGCAATGGTCTTTGGCTGGATGTGCGCTCGTTTGAGAACATCTGTGCAAGCCGTGAGCAACAGGCGGCCCTTTTGGGAGGTGCGTCGCGGGCGCCGCAAAACACGGCGAAAGATGCGGTGCCGATCAAGTACGTGCCGTGCCCTCAATGTGCGCAACTGATGAACCGGATCAACTTCGCACGTTGTTCAGGAGTGATCGTCGATGTTTGCAAAGGTCACGGAACATGGTTCGACCGCGAGGAGTTGAGCCGCATTGTGGAATTCATTCGCGACGGCGGGCTTGAAGCCTCACGCCAGAAGGAGAAAGCGCAGATCCAGGAGGAGCGGCGACGGTTGCGTGATGAACAGTTGGCCGCTTCGGATATTAGCCGCTCAACGAGCACGAGCTTAGTGGACTTCGATGACAGCATTTCCGGGATCGCCTCGGCCAGAGGTTTGTTGAAGTTCCTGCTGGAATAATCCGCGGATTTTTGTGGACGGTAATCCGATCCGCGGATTAAGCAGACTACGCAGATTTGCGTGTCGTAAAGTCTTGCATCCCTTCCAATACTGGTATATGCATAGGGCGCACTGTGTACGAAGCCTAACGGCCATTCACTCTTAAAACCCTCTATTGCGCTGGCTGCCTCACGCTAATCCGTGATCGGTAGACCCCTCAATAGGTATCGGTTGGACAACCAGGAGGTTGACGCGCGATGCCAATGCTCACTCACGAAGCAATCACCACAATCTCTCATAACACCAAGATTGACCGGCTCGTAGAGAGCGTCAAAAAAGGTAAGTGCATTCTGTTTCTCGGAGCCGGCGTGAATTTCCCCTCCTTACAGGAGCCGGCTTACCCGTATCCGGAAGCTCAAAGCCCGCCGCTCGGAGGGGCCTTTTCCGCGCAGCTAGCGAAGCTCTGCCAGTTTACAGACCACTTTCCCAGAGGAGACCCTGGCAATCTACAGAGGGTCTCCCTGTGCTACGAAATTACTAACGATCGAAAGGCACTGGTCGAAGAGCTCAAGAAGGCCGTGCAAGTCGGCAAGCAACCATCTCCGACCCTGCATGCTCTGGCCAACCTGCCCTTCTCGCTCATCATAACCACCAACTACGATCAGCTATTCGAAAGAGCATTGAGGGAGGCCGGCAAAAATCCCATCGTCGGCGTCTATAGCGCGGAGTCTTACGACGTGACCCAGGATCATTCTGAGGCCACGGTCGAAGAGCCTTTCGTTTACAAGTTGCACGGAGATATTCAGAACCCTGAGTCCATCGTCGTCACAGATGAGGATTACATACAGTTCGTTTTGCGGATGACGGACAAAGAGCCCTATCACCCGGTTCCGGATTCGTTTCGCTACAACTTCAAACGCTGGCCCACTCTATTCGTCGGCTACAGCTTTCTGGATTACAACCTCCGCTTACTATTTAAGACCCTTCGATGGCAGTTGGATAAATCGGACTTTCCCGCGACCTACTCCGTCGACCCTTACCCCGACCCGCTGATTTTCGATGTTTGGTCTAATCAAAATAAATACGTCACGTTCATTGCGCAGGACGTCTGGACCTTTGTTCCTGAGCTGTACCGCCTGGTCACTGGACAGCAATGGACCAGGGATCCTCACCTGTACAAGATTATTACCGGACAGGAGTTACCAAAATGATTTCCGCTACCGTGGTTGCGCCGGTTGTTGTTCCGAAAGTTCCTTTCAGAGGCATCGAACCCTTCCGTTTTGTCGATCAGCAGATTTTCTTTGCTCGAAACGAAGAGATACTAAAACTTCTCCGCCTGGCAACACTTTATCGCGGGGTACTCTTCTACGGAGATTCCGGCTCGGGCAAGTCGTCCGTAATAAACGCCGGGCTCATTCCTACCGCCATGGAAGAGGGATTTGCACCTGAGAGACTGCGAGTTCAGCCGCGTCGCGGCGAAGAGATTATCCTGGAACGAATTTCCACAACTGTTGAGGGTAAGGTGCCGTACCTACCATCCTTTTTCGTCGACAACGACGATGCTGCACGAGTTCTGTTATCGACAGAGTCATTCATGGATCGAATTGTAGCGATTAACCAGAATTCTCAGAATCAAACGCCCTTGTTGATCTTCGATCAATTTGAGGAGTTTGTAACATTGTTTGAAGAAGCGCCGCGCAAGGAGGGGGAACTGGAGGAAGCAGTTGAAGCGCAGGAGTCGATCTTGCGGATGTTGGTGTCGCTGATGCGCGACGCACGGCTCCGCGTTAAGTTACTGCTCGTCTTCAGAGAAGACTACCTGGCAAAGCTCAGCAAGTTATTCATGTTGTGTCCCGATTTACCAGATCACTACTTAAGAATAACCGCGCCCGATGTCTCCTCGCTGCCAGACATTATCCGAGGCCCATTTGAAAAGTTTCCTGGTCATTTTGGCAAAGAGCTTTCCCGAGAACTGACCCACAAGTTGACGATGGCGATCGAGGAGCGAAGTGAGGGAAACAGGATCAACTTATCCGAAGTCCAAATCGCCAGCCTGAAGTTATGGCAATCGAAGGATCCCAATTTACTGTTTAAGGAAAAAGGAGTGCAGGGGCTATTGGAGGATTACTTGTCCGATTCCTTGAAGCAACTTCCGAGTGATCTGCAGGATGCGGCCGTCGCCTTGCTCAGTCGAATGGTGACGCCATCAGGTACCCGGAACATCGTGTCGGAATATGATCTGATTTCACAGCTGAACGAAGACGAGGGCTTGCCCGAGGATAAGCTGAAAGCTGCGCTACAGGCGTTGGTCCAGGACACGAAACTGGTCCGTCGCGAGCGACGTTACGAGACCTACTTCTACGATATCGTGAGCGAATTTCTTGTGCCCTGGATCATGGGCAAAAAGGCTGAACGTTTAGCAGAGGCCTCGCGCCGGGAACTGGAGGCGGCAGAAGGTGTAAAGAGACGGAGGGCCTACCGAATGACAATCGTAAGCCTCGTGATCGCAATAGCCATCGGGTTAACGGCTTTGTGGAGTTATAGGAATAAGACTGTTAGCGCGCTAGCTCAAGATGAGGTAAAACGCGCTAATCTTCTGCGAGCCGAGGCTGAATCAACGGCATCGAGAGCTAAAGGCGAAGCAATGGAAGCTGAGAAAGCCAGACTCGATGCGGTGACCCGGCAGCAGCTGGCTAATCAAAACCTAAAACAGCTTACCGAAAGCAATCTATTGGCAATGCAGGCAAAAGATAAGGAGCTGCAAACAGTGAAAGCAAGGGCGGAAAAAGCTGAACAGGATCTGCAAAAGGTTTCGACGGAGCTGACGAAGGCTCTAAAGGCGAAATCCGACGTTGAAAAGGACCGCGACTTTCATAAGGAAGGAAAAAACAAGGCAGAGCAGGAAGCACTTGACTGGCGGCGCAAATACAATCTAGCCGCAAGAAGACAACAAACAACGCCGTAAGCGCGATCAGTCGGAACCGACTTCATTTTCATTAATGCGCACGATGCAAATCTGAAATCACATCGGTCGCGCGTTGCGCATCAGAAACTGAATCGCGCCTGTAACTCAATCCGCCGGTTCCCCGCAGCCTGATTGCCGCCGCCACCACCACCAAACCCTCCACCTGTCGAGGTTGATTGTCCAAACAACGTAGAACTCAAATTTCCAACAGGCGTGCCCAGGTTCGTGTGGTTGAAAAGGTTTTGAATGTTTACTGACAGGTTCAGGTTATAGCGCCTCCCAGTCTCGCTGTCGCCGCCATCCGCTCCACCGCCGCCAAAACCACCTCGACCTCCCCGGCCACCGCCACCGCCGCCACCCCCGCGTCCGCCTCTACCGCCTCCGCCGCCGCCACCTCGACCTCCGCGCCCGGTTGCGGCGATTTCGGGACCAAAGGCAAAGGCACGACTGATTCGAAGATTGACTGTATAGAAAGATGGACCACTTCCGAAGTTGCGCGGAATGATTGCCTGACCCGGCGCGGGGTTCGGATCAAAAACGCCTAAAGACGTAGCCACTACTCCGGGTTTGGCGAAATCCGTGGCGAGTGCCGGTCGTTCTGTGAATAACGTGTCTCCGTTGCTGTCGCGGCCGGTGGTGATGTTAAACGGCCTACCGGAGTTAGCGATCAAAAACGGATTGAGCCGGATTCCCCAGGGCAAGGCATTGATAGCGCCACCCAAACTAAAGCGATGGCGCACATCAATCGCAGACCGTCCGTATTCGTTGCTTAGATCATACTGGTTAGCCGGAAACGTGTTGGCGCCATCACGTGTCGCCGTTAGCAAAGTTCAAAACATAGTTTCCAAACAAAGAAAACGCGCGGCTCAAACGATTGTTAAAGTTCACGATCAGCTGGTTCTGATTAAAAGTGCCACTCGATTCGTATTGGAAAATGTTTCCGACGTTACCGAATGGCCTGAGGCCGGTGCCCGGTACGGGGGCGTTGATGTTACGCGAGCGCAACACATGAAGAGTGCGGGCGCCGATGTAGCTGACTGAAAGCGTCAAGTTTCTCGGCAACTGCCGCTCGACGCTAAAGGCTGTCTCCATCGTGTAGGGCGACTGCAGATCAGCCGCCACGAGACGCGTCGTTTGAGGAACATTAAACGCCGTCAGCTCCGCGACCGAGGGTGGGTTCGGGTACGTATCAAGAATTGCCACACCATTCGGCTGGTTGGCTGTTACCAGGAACTGTTGTCTCAGCCCTGTAGAACGAATCGCTGTTAACGTCAAATTTTCGCGGAACCGATCATAGAAAATTCCAAACCCGCCGCGTATCACCATGCTCTGCCGTTGTCCCTGACCCGCGCCCGGCGACCATGCAAACGCAACACGCGGAGCAAAATCAGATCGATCGCTGATGTTCGATTGCGTCTCATATCTCAAACCGAGGCTCAGCGTGAAATTCGGCCGGACTTTCCAATCGTCCTGTATAAATGGGCCAACATCGATTTGCGAGACCGCGGCCTGGGGATCACCCCCGCTGATCGAAAACTGTGTAGCACCGCCCCCGCGCACCCGTATTTGAGTTGGGAAGAACCCAAGGCTGCCCAGGAGCAATGTCCGGCGATAGCGTTCAATGCTGGTGATTTGAACCAACGTTGGCTGACCGGTCACTGGATCGAGCACGATCTCGTTGTTCGCGTCGAGCTGAGGAGCCGTTCCCCCGGCGAAAGTAAACGTGCCATTGAAGTTTTGCGGTGACACGTCGTCAATGCTTACGCTGCGAATACGTATTCCCGCTTTTAGGGCATGCTGGCCTGTCGTCCATGAAGTGAA
Source organism: Blastocatellia bacterium (assembly GCA_963786645.1). Classification (GTDB taxonomy): domain Bacteria; phylum Acidobacteriota; class Blastocatellia; order Pyrinomonadales; family Pyrinomonadaceae; genus PSRF01. The sequence goes on along the minus strand of CAWAZW010000005.1, from coordinate 309,100 downwards.
GTTCTGCAATTCCATTCGGTCTTCGTCGCGGAAAGAGAACCCCACCTGCGAACCACCGTCGGTAAATGCTTCGGACACCCTGCTGATGACAGACGAGTTTTCACTCTCCTGCTCATCGCGACGCCGGATGTATTGAAAACGAGTCTCGTTAATGATCTTCTGATTGATCACTGCGGTTTCAGTTAGCCGCACAGTGTGCTCGCGATTTGCCGTGTCAAAGGCGCGCGACAACAAATTAAAGTCGCCGACTCCGGAATTTTCTGCTGACGAGCGCGTGTAGGAATAACGGGCCACCAACGTGTTGTTGGCATTTATCTGGTAATCAAGGCGCGGGCTGATGCTGGTGCGACGAGACGGAGTCAACACCACCTGGCTAAATGGCGTGATGTTGAACTGAGGATCGAGAATGATAGCGTTGATGGTGTCATTGTCGTCGATCTCGCGCCGTTCGATATCGATAAAGAAAGACGCCTTGCCTGGTTTTATCGGACCACTGAGGTTTCCCCCGTATCGACGGCTTTGATAGTCGGCGCGGCGCGGCGCAAACGGGTAGCGCGAGTTAAGGCTCTCGTCGCCGAAATTAAACGAAGCCTGCCCGCGAAATTTGTCCGTTCCCGGCTTAGTGAAAATTTCAATCCGCCCGTAGCCGAGGCGATCGTATTCGGCGGAGAACGGATTGCGGTTGATGCGAATCTCGCGGATAGATTCTTTGGGCGGCAATTGTCCGCCGCTGAAACCGTCTATATAGGTTTCGCCGCCACCCAGGCCGGCCGATGGACCAGCGAGCGCTTGCAAGGCATCGGATAAATCGTCGGGATCATCCGGAAGCGCATCGAGATCCGTGCCACGCAAGACCAGCGCGCCGGCGTTGTTTTCGGGTTCCGTACTGATCGGCAATTCAGCCTCGACTGTTACTTCAGTCTGTTCGATTGCAACGCTTAGAGTGATGTTGTGCGGAACAGTCTGACCTGCCGTGACTTCAACTTCAGCGTTTTCGTAAGTAGCAAAGCCCAGTGCAGTCGCTGTTAGCGTGTAACGCCCGGGCGGCAGGGATGGAAAAGCATACTTACCCTCGGCGTCGGTTGTTGTGGTTTTTGCGACTCCGCTCTGGTCAGCTACCGATACGTTCGCTCCGATAATTAGTCCGCCAAACTCGTCGGCGACCTGGCCGCGCAACGTTCCTGACGACTGTTGCGCGGGAATACTAAGCGCACAGCCAAGAATTACCGCCACCGCCCAACAACTGATTCTTAACTTTGCGAATCCACTGATACCCATTAACCCATCCTTTATCGACACTATGGCCGCGCGAAACCTGACGCTGGATTAGAGCGCCGGAACTAAACGTTAGCTTCAGGGGGAAAACGCGCCTCGGGACGGATAAGAGGCGCCTAAAGGGGTAATCTTTTAGATCAAAGTCGGACCCGGTTTATGGATTGTTTGGCGGTTCCGCTGGTCCAACACCGCCACCAATTACGCCGCCTGGTAGCCCGGGACTTTGCGGCCCTCGGTTCGGACCGCGCTGGAAGAACCGCTGCACAACTGCGGCGTCACCGGTGATCAACATGACGGCCGTCACGTGCGACGCATCAGCACCTTCGGTCCCGGAAACAAAAACTGAATCACCTTTCTTCAACTCGCTCAGTGTGATCGCTGGTAAGCCTTCAAGCATGGCCTGGAATCCTCGGCCTCCTCGCGCCGGTCGTCCTTCGCCATCTCCACGGGCACGCCGCGCTTCGCCATTTGCTCCTGCGGGTCTCTCGCGTCTTTCGCGAGGACGGCCTTCCTGTCCAGCGCCTCCGCGTTCGGGCCTGGCTGCGAACGAAGCCGCCACTTCGGGTGTGATGCGACGGAGCGATGAGCGCTGACCGACGGCCACGGTGACGGTCTGTCCCTGATTGTTTTTGATCGTCAACTCGTTCCGGGCCGGGTCGACCGCAACGACCTGACCGCCTGTTCTCGTCATTGAACCTGCAATAATCTCTTCAGCGGTAAAATGGGTTCCGTCCTCACTGCGGTTGCCAAGCGCGCGCAATTGATCGCCCACACGCAATTGATTGAGCGAGCTGCGCGACGCATGCTTTATGTCCATCGAATCAGGCGCGTAACGGAAAATCCGAGTGGCATCCGTAACGACGATGGTGGGAGGCGTCGCGCCTTCGCGACCTCTGGCTTGTAGCACAATCTCTTTCTTCTGCGCGTCGATGGTTGCCACACGACCACCCATTCCACGCTGTCGAAAATCATCGCGCTGTTGCTGATCCTGCGTGACCGGCGCGGCCGCCCCTCCGGTTACAACTACCTGGCGAGCCTCAATAGACTTGCCGTCCCCGATGGTATTGCCACGCGCAAATAAGCGATCGCCGACGGCAATTTCTTCCAAAGAAATCTTTACAGCTTTCTGCGCAGATGTTTCACCGGGCGGTAGACGCAGCACCGAAGAGGAACCGGCAACTACAACCACCCTGGCTTCACCTGTGTCGGTCTTTACCGCGATTTGATTGGAGCCTTTGTCGACTGAGGTAACAACACCGACAACGCGGTCCTGGGGCGCTGTTTCTGTGGTTTGCCCTACAGCTGTGACAGCCAGCGCCAGAATTAGAACTAAGCCCAGATGCTCCAACACACACTTTTTCATTGAAAACTCGCTTTCTAAAATGCCCGGGGGGATGGGTTTCGGGAGGGACCTCGTTCGAGGTAAGTATCCTTCAGACGCACAGACTTACGCAAATGTTGTCCGCACAAGCTTAACTGCCACAGATTTACACGTATGAACGCGGATCAGAACCGACAGATAAGGAGCAGGAGTGCAGCTTTGAACAAAAGTCCTTAACCAAGTAAGGGTTTCAACCCCGGATGAAGCTTTGTTTGGTGTTAGTTCATGTTAATTCGTGGATCGTCTTTGGGTACGACACCAAAACCCATCCACGAAATTACACGAAAAAGACTTTGGTGAAGCCCTGAAAAGACGGGTGGTTGAACCTAATGGTTCTTGATTGTCTTCTTAACCAGCCGAATGAAGTTCTGAATATCAGTCTCCGTAGTGTCGAATGAAGTCATAAACCGCACTTCCGACATTTCCTCGTTCCAGACATAGAAGAAGTAATGCTTTTGAAGCGCCGCGATGTACTTCCGGGGCAGGACTGCAAAAACGCCGTTCGCTTCGACCTTTTGCGTAATCTTCACTTGCGGAACCTCATTCAGTTCCTCTGCCAAAAGGACCGCCATGCGATTCGCGTGTTCGGCATTTCTGCGCCAGAGGTTGTTACTCAACAGGGCTTCAAACTGTGCGGAGATAAAACGCATCTTTGACGGGAGATGCGTTCCCTGTTTGCGCGTGTACTTAAAATCGCGAGCCAACTCGGGATTGAAAAACACGACTGCTTCGCCATACATCATTCCATTCTTAGCGCCGCCGAACGAGAGCACGTCAACACCGGCATCTCTCGTAATGGCTTTAAAACTAACGCCCAAACTCACGGCAGCATTCGAAATACGCGCGCCGTCAACGTGCAGTAACATCTCGCGCTCGTGCGCAAAGTTTGCAAGACTCTTCAACTCGCGCGGCGTGTAGACCGTGCCCATTTCTGTGGCTTGTGAGACAGCGATTACTCTCGGCTGCACGTGATGCTCGAAACCGACTTCGTGCAGCAGGGGTGGAATCTGTTCCGGCCGAATCTTTCCGTCGGGAGTTTTGAGGGGCAACAGCTTACAGCCGGTGAATCTCTCCGGCGCGCCACACTCGTCAACGTAGATGTGCGCGGTCTCGGCGCACACTATTGCATTGTGAGACTGTGTGGCGGCTTTTAACCCGAGGACGTTGGCGCCTGTTCCGCCAAAGACGAAGAAGACTTCTGTGTCCCTGCCGAAGTGCTCGCGAAACTTCTTGATCGCGCGTGCGGTAAATGGATCGTCACCGTACGCGATGACGTGGCCGTCGTTTGCGCCTGTTATCGCGGCCATCACTTCCGGATGGACGCCGGCGTTATTATCGCTGGCAAAACTTCTGCTTCGCTTCTTTTGCTTTTCCACGTGGTCGCGGTTGTTCTGATCCTAACGCTTCTTCGCAGTCTTCCTGGCTTTCGTCCCTTTACGCTTCGCTCCGCTTGCTGCTCGTTTCACTGCCTTGAATGCGTTGAGCCGGCCGTAGCCGTAGTGGATGCTGTAACCTTTTTTGTATGTACCGCCTGACCGATCAATCTTATCTGCAGTGGACCGCAGGATACTGCGCGCCTGTTTCCACGTAAGCGACGGATTGACCGAAAGTACGAGGGCGCCGATTCCTGCAGCCAGCGGTGTTGACGACGATGTGCCGCCGAAGTCGGTCGTATAGGCGCCGCTTGCGTACCCGCGATTTCTGATCGATACATCGGTGGTTGTAATTCCCTGTCGATCGAGATCCGGGTCGCTGCTGGGCGCCACGAACTGTGTGCCCTGGCCGCGATTACTATACTCGGAACGCTTGCCCTGGTCATTGGACGCTCCCACTCCCAGCGCTGACGGGTGGCTTGCGGGAAAACCTATACGTTGCCTGGCTTCGTTTCCCGTCGCACAAAACACCAAACACCCTTTGCCGCTACGGCCCGTTTTGACGACGTCTTCAATCGCACTCTCGACGTCAGGATTTCGTGGCACGGCCCAACTGTTTGAAATCACATCTGCTTTTTGGCCGGAGTAGCGAATAGCATCAGCGATCCGGTCGTTAGGCGCGAGGCCTTCCCCACCGAAAACTTTAACCGCCAAAATTCTGCAACGATACGCTATGCCCGCCACGCCCGTTCGGTTATTGCCGACCGCTGCCGCGACGCCGGCGCATGGAGTCCCGTGGATGTCATTGAGATCCGTTTCGTCGAAGGGCGGCGCGAAATAACGCGGACGCGGATTGAAGTCGTCATCGAAAAAATTTCTACCGTTGCGGTCGGGCGCCGTCGCTTTCGGGTTCACCCAAATGTTGGCTTGCAAATCAGGATGTTCAAGGTCCACCCCATCGTCCACAATCGCGATGACTATGCTCCGCTTTCCGCCCGGCGTAATATCCCACGCCTCAAACGCACGCACATCCTCTCCCTCGAGCCCGTCGTTTACTCCTGAATTGTTTAGGTGCCATTGTGCGCGAAGTTGCGGATCGTTGGTAGTTGCTAACTTCCGGCTTTCCGAAACAAAGTTAGGGGCAGCGTACTCAACTTCAGGACGCTCGCTCAAGCGATTCGCCACGCGTATGGTGTCAGACTCGTCAATGTCGCTCGCCGGAATCACGACATAATGATTCTTATGAAACTCGTTAGCCTGCTTAATCGTCAGGCATAAATCCTTCAGAACCCTGGTTTGTTGCGCCTGTGTAGTTTTGGGTTTGAACCGCACGGTAATCTCACGGGTAACAATCACTCGCAACTGGGATTCATCCTCAACGTATACGGGAAGCGTTCGACGCACGTTGGTCATCAACCGCGCGGACAACGCATTCCGAACCGTGGACACCGCGGTGCGCGCAGCGCCTGGATCATGTAACAGCATAGTTCGATCAAACCGCCTCGGCGCAATTCTGTAACGAGTCTCGCCGCGAGGCACCGCCCTTGAGACACTGGCGCGCACGGAGCGAAATGCCTCTGCCGCCACTTCCGGAGTCTCAAAACGGACCCCAATGTCGTCAGCCGACAACGTCAGAGAAATTCTTTTCCCCGTGTATGAGTAGACATGGGCCATGACTGTGCTCCTTGTAAGGATCGACAACCGGCGTACTGCCGGCCGTTACGTCGAGGTTTAGGGTTGGGCAGGGACAGACTTTTGAGGACGTCTTTCCCCATCAACGTCGGTGTTCAGAAACAAAGTTAGGCGCGGCAAATTCAACTTCGTCCGCAGCGTCCAATTCATTCGCAACTTTCAATGCATCCACTCCCGCGGAAGTTGGCACCTTAACTACGTATTGATTGGGCACAAATTCATTCTGGCGCGCGATGGTAAACCCGAACTTCTTTTCGACTTGCGCCCGCTCTTTCTTAGGCAGCGCGCGCTTAAAACGCACGGTAACTTCATCAGTAAGGACCTGGAGAAGTTGACTCTCTTCATCGCGAAGCACGGGAACCACAGATTCAATTAGGCCGTTATCTACCAGCGGTTGGAGTTGCCTCAAAGCGCTTTCTTTTTCAGACGCTTCGGGCAGTTGCACGATGAACAACTTTTGCGCCTCAACCTCTCTGACCTTACCTAACAAACTGAGTGCCGCACGCACCTCTTCTTTCGAAATGGCATAACGAACTGCCAGAACGTCGTCTACCGGCTGGAGGTAAACCTTCGATTTGCCTTGTCGATAAGAACGACGACCGCTTGGTGCTTTTGATTTCATAGGGGCCGGCGGAGCGAGTTGAGCACTGGCCGAAGTCTAGATCAGAGGGATGTGTTTTGCCAGAGTTGAAGTCAATACCGAGTTGCCGTTTCGCTCTCATTAACACCGGGCTTCAGCCCGGTGGGGTGTAGCTTCGTAAAGAAGGAGGAAACCGTTTAAACGGTTTCCTGTCGGTCCGACCGAAGTGATCACCGGGCTAAAGCCCGGTGTTAATAAGAGCAAGTAGACAACTACCGATTTCCAGGAGACGTTGAGGGCCTCTACAACCTTCGCGACTTGAAGTCCTTAACTATCTCGCGCGCAGCGTTGGCTCCTGGTCCACCGGTCAGTCCGCCGCCGGGGTGAGTTCCGGAACCGCATAAATAAAGACCTTTGATAGGACTGCGATATTGCGCCCAACCGATCAACGGCCGGAAAGTAAAAAACTGATCCAACGACTGTTCGCCGTGATGAATATGGCCGCCGCTCAATCCGTATGTCTCTTCCAAATCGAGCGGTGTGATCGTCTGCCGCGCCACAATGAGACCTTTTAGATTCGGCGAATAGCTCGCAAGCGTATCAATCGCATTATCCGCAAACTCTTCGCGGCGCGAATTCCAATCACCGCTCTTCAGCGTATATGGCGCGTACTGAACATAGATCGACATCACGTGAGCGCCTGTCGGCGCCAATCCAGGATCTGTCAGCGTCGGTATCGTGATGTCCATGTATGGAGCAGGTGAATAGTCGCCATACTTCGCGGCGTCGAATGCGCGCTCGAGGTAATCGATTTCCGGCCCTATGTGAATGCGGCCCGATAGTTGAGCGGCATCTGTAACTCCGGTGAACGAGGGCAATCCGGAAAGCGCAAGATTGACCTTCGCAGAAACGCCTGCTGCCCGGTAGTTCTGTATCTTTAAAAGAAAAGTTGGATCGAGAACGCCAGGATCCAGCAGTTTCAGAAATGTAGTACGCGGGTCAGCATTTGATACCACTGCGCGTGCTGAAAGCTCTTCTCCGTTCTCGAGCACGACACTGGAAAACTTATCTTGTTTGACTTCAATTCTTTCAACGGCGCTGCCGGTTCTGATTTCTGCCCCCGCAGCTCGGGCCGCCTTGCCAAGCGCGTCACTTAACGCGCCCATTCCGCCTTTAACTGACGACGAAGGCGCGAATGGATGACCATCGAAGGCAGACTGCCAGAGTAGACCTGTGCTGGTGCCGGCGGACCATGGACCAGCAAACGCGCCAAAGATGCCTCGCGCGGCAACCGTTGCACGTAACGTTTCGGTTTCAAACCACTCGGCCGCGAGATCTGCAACCGCCATCGGTCCCCAACGCAAGAGCCGGTACGCATCGGCCTTACCAAGTTTCCGAAACGACATCCCAACCTTGCCGAGATGAAACAGTTCGCCCGCTGACGGCTTTTCTATCTCAGGGGGAGTCGAGGTAACCAATGGAGCAAGCACTTTCCCGATGCGCGCAAAACTCTTTTCGAACTTTGGATAATTGCGAGCGTCCGCGGCAGACACCTTTTCTATCTCATGTATGGTGCGCGTCGTGTCGTGATAGAGACAGATGTTCTGGCTTTCGGGTGTTAGCGCCAGCACACGCGCCTCTGGCGTGAGAATCTCCAGTCCGTGACGCGCGAGATTCAGATCTTTGATGACGTTAGGAAGGAGTGGGCCAACTGAGTGGGCCACAGTTGAGCAACGAAAGCCTGGATGAATTTCTTCGGTCACTGCGGCGCCGCCAATCACATCGCGCCGCTCGAGCACGATTGTTTTTAATCCAGCCTTGCTGAGGTAGCACGCCGCGACCAGCCCATTGTGACCGCCGCCAATGATGATGATGTCGTAACTCGCCATTCGGGTCAGAAGAGAACTAGCACAGGTTCTCACGGATAAACACGATTTGGCCGCGGATTTGCGAGGATAAAACGCGGATCAGAACAAACCACAAACAGAAATACGCTTAGGCTTTTGTGCTGGGATTCAACCGAGCTACCTATTGTCATCCGTGTTTATCCGTGTCCATCTGTGGCCGAATCTTACTCGTGGAAATCTGCGGCTAATTATCCGCGTAAAATCCGCGGCTAATGTTTCTTATCCTTCAGCATCTGCATGGCCGCGTTGCGTCCCGGTGCGCCCATGATGCCGCCGCCCGGATGCGTCGCCGATCCACACATGTACAAATTTCTGATGGGCGTGCGGTACTGCGCCCAACCCGGCGCCGGTCGCAGGAAAAACAACTGCTCAAGCGTTAGCTCACCCTGAAAAATATTTCCTTCTGACAGTCCGAAGTCACGTTCAATATCCAGCGGTGTCAAGACCTGCCTGTGCAAAATCAGATCTCGAATGTTAGGTGCATGTTCCGCGATCGTGTCGATCACCGTGTCGCCAAATTCTTCGCGCTTGTCGTCCCAGTTTCCTTCTTTCAAGTTGTAGGGCGCGTACTGCACGAAACATGACATAACGTGTTTGCCCGGCGGCGCTACCGAAGGATCAGTCAGACTGGGGATCACCATGTCAATGTATGGCCGGCGCGAATATCGTCCATACTTCGCTTCATCGTAGGCGCGCTCCATGTAGTCGACGCCCGGCGAGATTGATACTGCGCCTCTTAAATGTGGTCCAGCGCCCGGTTTGGATTTGAAATCGGGCAAGCCGTCGAGTGCGAGATTCACTTTGCCTGACGACCCTCGGTATTTGTAACGCTTAAGATCGTCGGTAAAGTCATCCGGCAGATGTTCCTCGCCGATCATTTTCATAAATGTCAGACGCGGGTCGACGCTCGATGAGACTACGTTTGCGTAGAGCTCATCACCGTTCCCCAGAACCACGCCCTTCGCTTCGCCGTTTTTGACAATAATCTTTGCGATAGGCGCCTCAGTACGAATCTCCGCGCCAAACTCGCGCGCCGCGTCGGCAATTGCGTTTGAAATCGCTCCGGTGCCCCCGCGCGACAACCCCCACGATCGAAACGCGCCGTCAATCTCGCCCATGTAGTGATGCAGCAGCACGTATGCGGTGCCGGGCGAGCGCACGCCCAGAAAGGTACCGATAATTCCCGACGCCGACATCGTGGCCTTGAGCACGTCTGTCTCAAACCATTGATCGAGGAAATCAACGGCGCTCATGGTCATCAACTGGACCTGGTTGTACTTGTCTTCGGCCGGAAGTTTTTGAAAACGTCGGCCGAGGAACAGCAAATCTTTCAAGCCTTTGGGATTGAGAGAAGTCGGATCGGGCGGCGTCATGCTCATGATCGGCTTCACGAAGTGGGCCATCTCGAGCATCGCCTTTCCGTATTCGTCGTACGCCTCGGCATCGAGTCTGGAATGGCGGGCGATCTCGCGGCGTGTTTTGGCGTGATCGTTGACTCGCCACAGGTAGTCGCCGTTTGGCATTGGCGTGAATGTGCCGTCGAGTGGAAGTATCTCGAGGCCGTGTCGCGGTAAATCAAGTTCGCGAATTATCTCTGGCCGCAACAATGAAACGACGTAGGAGCAAACAGAGAACTTGAAGCCTGGAAAAATTTCCTCGGTCACCGCTGCTCCGCCTAATACATGGCGACGCTCGAGTACCAGCACTTTCTTGCCGGCGCGCGCAAGATAGGCGGCGTTAACCAGACCATTATGTCCGCCTCCGATGACGATGACGTCGTACTTGTTCATGCTTGTTTCGGTAATGCAGCTTGCTGAAGATTTGTAAGCATACTTATAATCGCCTGCCCTGACAAACACGCCTTTGAGGTGCGCATGCCGGTCGGAACTGCGTTTCACGAACGAACATTTCAACTCTGCGAGAGCTTGAATTACCGCGAGTGGTCCGGCTATTACGCGGTCAGCTCTTATGAACCCCATCACGAGCACGAGTACAACGCGATTCGTAATGCCGCGGCGCTAATCGACATCTCACCCCTATTCAAGTATCGCCTTACTGGACGCGATGCCACGCGCTTGGTGGATCGAATCATCACTCGCGACATGCGTAAAGTGTCTGTGGGCCAGGTGATCTATACGCCCTGGTGTGATGAACTGGGTAAGGTGATTGACGACGGAACTGTTTCGCGTCTCGAAGAAAACACTTACCGCTGGACGGCTGCGGATCCGAGTCTGCGCTGGTTCACCCAAAATGCAACTGGAATGGATGTTCACATCGAAGACATTTCCGAGAGCGTCTCCGCACTTGCGCTCCAGGGTCCAACCTCCGGAAAGCTGCTGAAATCTCTGGTCAAAGGCGCCGATATCGAGAACCTGAAATATTTCCGCGTAACGCATGGCACGATCAGAGATATTCCAGTCGACGTCTCGCGCACCGGCTACACTGGCGACCTTGGATATGAGATTTGGGTGCCAAGTGACGCCGCCATTCAGGTCTGGGACGCGCTGATGGAGGCCGGCCGTGCTTTCGACATCCAGCCCGCGGGAATGTTGGCCCTTGATGTATCTCGCATCGAAGCAGGCTTGCTCCTGATCGATATTGATTTCAACAGCAGCAAAAAAGCACTGATTGAGGAACAGAAGTACACTCCTCTTGAGATGGGACTGGGCCGGCTGGTCCATCTCGATAAGAATCGCTTCATTGGTCAATCCGCGCTGACTGCCGAGAAGATACGTGGACACGCGCGTGAGATCGTGGGGTTGGAGATTGACTGGCCAGAAGTCGAAGTGCATTACGAACGCGCCGGACTTCCGCCGGCAGTTTCGCCAATAGCTTCGAGGGTTGCGGTGCCAGTTTTCAAGCAGGGCACTCAAGTTGGGAAGGCAACCTCAAGCACGTGGTCGCCGACGCTCAAACGAATGATTGCGCTGGCGACCGTGCGACGAGACTGCAACACTCCTGGGACCGTTCTTCAGTTTGAAATTACAGTCGAAGCCAAACGTCATCTGGTCGGTGCGCGCGTGGTGAAGACGCCATTCTTCAATCCCAAAAGGAAGACAGCGACACCTGTCTGATATCCGCAGATTACGCAGATTACACAGATTTACAAATGGAATGGGCGAGTTGGAATGCGTCTCGCTAATTGAAAACTCGAGGCGCTACCTGGTCGGTCCTTCTTCTTAACTACTTTATTAGTTTCTTAATACTCGGCTGTTGTAATTCCTAATCTGTGTAATCTGCGTAATCTGTGGAAATTCCATGAACCACACACTCGCTGACATCATCGATAGTTACGACCCCAATTCGCCGCTCGAAAAAGCTTTTACCATCCCTTCCTCCTGGTACACCAACGAAGACCTTTACCAACACGAGCTCCGAACAGTCTTTTCCACGTCGTGGCAGATGGCTGCTCGCCTGGATCAACTCGAACAACCCGGCGCATACGTCACTGCCGAGATAGCGGGCGAACCCATTCTGATCGCGCGTGGCAACGACAATGAGTTGCGGGGGTTTTTTAATGTGTGTCGCCATCACGCCGCCGCCGTGATGACAGAGCCTTCCGGAAGTGCTCCACAGTTTCGCTGTCCCTACCACGGTTGGACTTACGCGCTCGATGGTCAATTAAAAGGGACACCTGACTTCGCCGGCGTTTGCGAGTTTGATCGGAAAGATAACGGACTGGTCCAGGTGGAAACGGCCGTTTGGGAGAAGTGGGTATTCGTGCGACTTGGCCCGGGAACGGAGACAATTGAGAGGTTCCTGGGAACCGATCTCGTTCAACAGATCCAACCGCTAGAGTTGAACGGCCTTACCTGGTTTCAGAGGCGACATTACCAGTTTGACTGCAACTGGAAAGTCTTCGTCGACAACTACCTCGACGGCGGGTATCACGTACCTCACCTGCACAAGGGACTCGATAGCGTGCTCGATTACAGCAATTACATGATCGAAAACGGCGAGCGGTTTTGTTTGCAGTGGAGCCCGATGGTTGCCGAGGGCGCTGAGAAGCAAACCGGCGCGGTTCGCAAAGGTGAGCGAGCCCTCTATTACTGGATCTATCCGAATTTCATGATCAACTGGTATGACGGTGTGATGGACACTAATCTGGTGATCCCACAGGGCGTTGATAAGACTGAAGTGGTCTTCGATTTTTATTTTCCGGACGTTTCCGAGAAAGCGCGCGGGCGCAATCTCGCCAGCATTGAGGTGGGCCAACGAATTCAGGACGAGGACGTTGAGATTTGCAAATCGGTTCAGAGAGGATTGACGTCGCGAGCTTATGGCGCAGGGCGTTTATCCGTCCGGCGCGAGGCGGGTGAGCATTTGTTCCATCGGCTGCTGCATGCGGATCTTAAGCAAAGGCTCCATTAAAAACTTCGACATTAAGCGCGGGGGCAGGCCCCCTTCCTTACCTGCAAATCTTCCAGGCGTCACTTTCGCCCCCAACACTTTGAACAACGGTGACAAAACACAAACTAACGAGCGCCGCGGCCGGTTACTGCGCGTGCTCGGCGTCGGCTTCGGACTGGCGGTAATCATCGGCAACACGATCGGCGCGGGGATCTTCAGAACACCGGGCACTATCGCCGAGCATTTACAGAGTCCCTGGCTGTTTCTCGGTGTCTGGGTCATAGGCGGGCTTTACGCGCTGCTCGGCGCTGTTGCATTGGCCGAGCTCGGCACGATGCTGCCGCGTGCCGGCGGCCAGTACGTGTATTCACGTTATGCCCTGGGCGAATACGCTGGATTTGTTGTTGGTTGGAGCGACTGGATCTCAACGTGTGGATCTGCCGGCGCAGTTTCGTTAGTTATTGGCCAGTTCTCCGGCCATCTGATTCCCGCGTTGACTGGACAAGACGTCGTTACTGCGACCATCGTCGCCATTACTTTCGCAATCCTTCAATGGCGAGGCGTGAACTGGGGCAGCCGCGCCCAAAATCTCACCAGCTTACTAAAAGCCATCGCGTTTCTAATACTGATTGCGGCCGGGTTCATCGCAGGAAGCGGCGGAGCTTTTACTGCAACTGCAACGGCTCCTGTGGCAGTCAGTCTCGGCCTTTTGACAGGACTCGTGCTGTCACTGCAGGCAGTGATTTACACGTACGACGGCTGGAGCGGTGTCATATATTTTTCAGAAGAGGTTACCGATCCTGGGCGCAATATCCCGCGAGCGCTATTCGGCGGCGTGATTGCGGTGATTGTGATCTACCTGCTGGTTAATGTGGCGCTACTCTACGTTTTGCCCATTTCGGCAATGGCCGGGAAAGATTTTGCGGCCGGCGCAGCTGCACAGGCCATCTTCGGACCACAGGGCGACACCATCTTTCGCGTCCTCACCATCGTGTCAATGCTCAGCGCGATCAATGCCTACCACCTGATGTCGACGCGCGTATTGTTTGCCATTAGTCGTGACGGACTATTCATGAAGACAGGCGCGCATGTTAACGCAGGCGGGACGCCGACCGTGGCATTGTTAATGAGCGCGATCGTTGCGGTGCTCTTTATTGTCTTCGGCCAGACGTTTGAGACGGTGTTGACGGTGCTGGCGTTTTTCTTCGTAGCAAACTACACGTTGTCATTCATTTCATTGTTCGTGTTGCGCCGCCGAGAGCCAAACAAAGAACGGCCTTATCGCGCGTGGGGTCATCCATGGACCACCGGAGTAGCGTTGGCGGGTTCGCTACTGTTTTTAGTCGGTGCGATTGTGAGCGACACCGGAAACAGCGTCTATGCAATTATCCTGCTGGCTGTGAGTTATCCAGTCTTCCGCCTGATGAAGCTAACAGATAAGGCCCGAAGGGCCGGGAGTCAATAGCCACGGCCGTGAGGCCGTGGACCTACGTAGATAGACTTCCGAGGCCCGAAGGGCCGGTACAAGGGTCCTGCGTTGAAAGATTTTCTTCTGCCGCACCTTCGGCGCTACTCCACGGGGAGGATTCCTCTCCACGGCCTCACGGCCGTGGCTATTAACTTCGGCCCTTCGGGCCTCACTCCTTTTTCGCAGGGCGGACAACTTCAACGGAACATTGCGCACGCGCGGCTACGGCCGCGGAAACGCTGCCTAACACCAGGCGTTCGATTCCTCTGATACCTTTTGCGCCTAAAAAGACGGCATGGCCTCCCCAGCTTTGCGCTGCATCAATCAGTGTTTGCGTAGGATGACCTCGTTTCATAACGACACCTGCCGTAATACCTGTCGAGCGGAGTTTCTCAGCCTGCGGTTCGAAAATTCCTCGTACGAGATCCCAATTGCTTTCGTCCCCAACTTCAATCCATTTAACTTCTCCCGGTCCGAGTTCGCTATCTTCAAAAGCCATTACGGTATCGACCGCAGCCAGTAATTGGACTTCGGTTCCTGGGGGCCAGCGGCGTTTCGAAACCGCGTCGACTGCAGCCGTTGAATGCGCTGAGCCGTCGATGCCGATGATCAAACGCAGTCCGGTTCCTTTGTTGACGCGGCGTCCGATCCTGACCGAGCAGTGCGCCTCGTACAAAACTCTCTGCGAGACACTGCCCAGGATTAGTCGCCCTGCGAGTCCCGAGTGCCCATGTGAGCCAACCACGATCAGGTCAGCTTGCCACTCGCCGGCTTTGAAGATGATGGCCCACGCGGGCGATTCCGCGACTGCTTCGTGTGAAACTTTCCATTCGGGAAAGTCTGTCTGGATTCGCTCACCAGCTCCTTTGGCCAGTGACTGTGCTTCTTTCAGCTTTCGTTCTGCTCGTTCGTGCGCGTGGCGCACAGCGGGCAGCTCCGGAGGCATTTCATCACCAGCGTCGCCGGCGCTCGCCGGCGGCAGAAAAACATCAGCCACCGTCAGCACCAATGCTTCCGCAGAATCAGGCAACCCGGCATTACGCAGATCATCAAGCGCGGCATCAGCAAACTCGGAACCGTCATAAGCAATGAGAACTTTCATCTCCTCTATGATCGCACGTCGGCTGCTTTTCCGCATTTATGATGGTGGTGGCCACGACACGTGCAAACTCAGTCACTCGAACTTTCGTGTCATTCGTGGATCGTCCCTTGTTTCCCCAAGATCCATGAGGCTTTGCGCAAAAAGTCACCTTCCAGATGTCAACCGGGGTTGACCTCTTACTCGTTAAAGAACTCCTTGTGCAAAGCTGATCCACAAAAATGACAAAAATACAGAAAAGACTGGCGTTGGACTGACCGAACTTGCCGGGCTTTTTCGCGTTTTATAGTAGAAGCATGGAAATCAGGGCATGAGAGGAGCGCGAAGGTGGTAAGTTCAGTTGCAAAACAACACCAATACGGGACTGATCCAATTGACGGTGGAAAGAGTGATCCGATGAATATCATCCTACGAGCAGGACGGCCGGACGATGCCGAGCGGTGCGGTGTTATTTGCTTTGAAGCGTTCAAAGCAATTTCCGACCAACATAACTTTCCTCGCGACTTTCCGGTGCCAGAACCCGCCATCGGTCTTTTAACCCACTTGCTCTCGCGCAAGGAGGTCTACTCGGTTGTGGCGGAAATTGACGGCCGTGTTGTCGGCAGTAACTTCCTGTGGGAAACGGCGTCGATTGCTGGCGTTGGCCCAATCACGGTTGATCCTTCCGTTCAGAATTCAGCGATTGGACGCGGTTTGATGCAGGATGTGTTGGACCGAACGCAGCTGCAGGGATTCGCGGGCGTGAGATTGGTCCAGGCCGCTTATCACAACCGATCCCTGTCGCTGTACACGAAACTCGGTTTCGACACGCGCGAACCTCTTTCGGTCATACAAGGCGCAGCTCTCGGGTTGGAGATCTTCGGCCATCCGGTACGGCCAGCAACAAAGGAAGACGTGGAGGCGTGCAACAAAGTGTGCGAGAGAATTCACGGATTCGACCGTGGCCAGGAACTTGTCGACGCCATCGAGCAGGGAACTGCGACTGTAGTTGAACGCGAGGGTCGCATTGCAGGGTACGCAACTGCAATCGGTTTTCTGGGTTATGCAGTTGCTGAGAACAATGAAGATCTGAAAGCGCTGATCGGCGCGGCGAAAGAATTTCCCGGGCCTGGATTTCTACTGCCGACGCGCAACAGTGAGCTCCTTCGCTGGTGTCTGCAGCACCGGTTGCGCGTGGTTATGCCGATGACGCTGATGAGTATGGGCCTGTACAACGAACCCCGCGGCGCGTTTCTGCCGTCGGTGATTTATTGAGCAGTCGTAGACGGGCCATCGGGCATTTGGAGACGTTCAGTTGGGAGTAGAGTGAGATTCGGCGACGAACGCAAAGGCTCGCGGCTTCCAGCATTGTGCGTCCACTTCTCAGGTACCGCGTAAAGATCGAAGACCCTCCGTTAAGTGGGAACGATTAGCAAGGGCGCTTAGGAGAGGACCATTTAACGTAAATTCCACGATGCTGACGGAGCCTACGGGACATCCAAGTCGATAACGAAAGCGACCAACATCGATGCCTAGCAGGCTACAAAGAATAATTCTTATTGTGGCTTTGTGAGAAACGAGCAAAATATTCCCGTCGATAAACTTCTGTTTAATCTCCTCGATCACTTGTAGAGCACGACAGGCAATTACGACAGCCATTTGCCCTCCGGTTGGAGCGTGCCAGGCCGGGTCAGCAAGCCAACTAATGTAGTCATCATGAAACTCTCGGTCGACCTTTTCCTTCGTTAGTCCCTCCCACCTGCCGTAACCAATTTCATTTAATTCAGCTCGTGCTTGGAGGTCTATTCCTAAAGCGTGGCAAAGAGGCTGAGCAGTGGTAATGCTTCGCCGCAGATTACTGGAATAAACTGCGCGCCAACCCACGTTCCGGTAAGCATTCACGAAAGCTTGGGCCATCTCCATCCCCTCGGAAGTCAGTTCAGGATCTAAGCCGGATCCGCAAAAAATGTCTTCGCGGCTCAAGGCCGTTTGTCCGTGCCGAAGGAAATAAAGAGTTAGAGCCATCTTCTAATTCGCTCAATCTTTCTTTTTCAGAGATTGGCACACCATAGGCACACAAAACAACTTAGGGCACCTGAGAGGGGTGCCCTAAGTCATTCGAAGAATTGGTGGAGCCGAGGGGGATCGAACCCCTGACCTCATGACTGCCAGTCATGCGCTCTCCCAGCTGAGCTACGGCCCCATTTTTAGAACGACGGTTGTCGTAAACGCTGAGTGGGAGACTAGCCTAGCGTTTCAAACAGAGTCAAGCGACGGCTTGGTTAGGTACCGGGTCAGTTTGGTTTAGAGTGTCCGATAAACTTTTTAGTTTGTCGCGGCGTCACGACAAGCTAAAAGCTTATCGGACACCAAACTTACCCTCCTATTGAATCAATGCCAGGCGCGCCTCCTCATCCAGGGCCTGGACAGCCGTTGCGAAAATTCTATCTGCCTCTTCATGGGTATCGCCAACGGCGGTTAGCCCCAACCGCCCGCAATCGCCAAGCGCGCTCATCATGTGAACGATCACTCCGGTTTGACGCGTCTGGTCGAAATGAATGCCTCGGCGCGCGAAAATGTCAAACAGATCATCCGGGGTGAAAGCGCGGTAAAGGGGCGACTCCTGGTGATCAGTCGCGACAAAGCACTTTTCCTGTCCGCGCTGAGTAACGAAGACACCGTTCGCCGCGTCATAGGTGCCATCGGTAAGAAATTGCAGCGTAAGAAAAGGATGCGTGGTGCCACCTTTGCGCAAGTTAATTTCTATCGCATAAGCCAACCAGTTACCTTTCTCGGAACGTACGACTACGAAGTCCACTGCGAAGCGCCCAATTACTCCTTCCTTCGCGAGACGTGCTCCTACCTTCGCCGCCTCATTCATGATCGCAGCAGCATAACCAGGATCGGCAGGGAACCGGCACCCCATGAAACTCTGCCCGCTTGGACCACCCAGCACCTGATCGTGGGTCGATAGCAACTCGACATCACCGAGCGGGGTAATGCGGAGCTGGGCGCTCGGGCTGCGAAATTCTTCGCCCGCGATGCGCTCTTCGACGATGCCACCTCCTTCATCGAGCTTCCTCGTGTAGTACTGATACGTAGCGCCTTGCATTTCAAACTTCATGGAGAGGAGACGATTATGAATAAGGTCCCGTTCGGATGCCGCTCCGGGGTCGGGCAGTCCACCAAGATCGACGACAGCATTGCCTTCGCCGGACACACCCTCATTGAGTTTGACGAGGGCCTGCCGCATTTGGGGTTTGCGGGACCGCATCCATGCAATGGCACCAATGACTTCGTCGACGCTGGAAAGGTTCTCCACTCCGAGTGGATGAGCGACTCCCTCTTCGCTGAATATGCGCCGGCATCCACTCTTGGTACCGAGCCAGAAGTGCTTGGGGTCAGCCCCATACATAGGTATGCCGAGACGAAGTGCTAAGTCTCGTTCGAGAAGGGTAGTGTTGAAAGGTACCAAATGGGCCCGGTCCGGGTCGGGAATGAGCGATCGGATATACCTGATGAGTCGCGGGCGCTCCAGTAACTTCAGGCTTAAGGGGCGATGCGAAGCGTCCAGCGGACTGACCAGAAACAGTCGCTTCCGAGCATGGCTGGAGATAACACCGGGAAGTAAGTCCAGATAGTAGTCGATGATGTTCGTTTGGATCGTTTGCGAGGTTACATACACGAGACGTGCGCGCGGCTGGCGCAACAGCAAGAGTAAAAATAAAAATCGCTCCTCATACGCCTGAAGCACTGAGCCGGAAAATTCCATGTCGACTGACATCGACGGCACCACCACAATCGTCTGTTCGTCCTGGTTAAAAGATTGAATAGACTTCCATAGCGGCAGCAGCTTCTTCTGCAGGGTCTGGAATTGAGTTTCGGCCTCTTCGGGAGACAGGCCAAGGTCGGGTTGCGGAAGATCAGTGTTCAATTGATGCGACATTTTTTTTGCGGCCCAAGTCTTACCATTTTCCGAGTTCCGAGTCCTTTACGGTCTATCACGGCGAACTGATTAGAAACTTTATAGTTCGAGAAGTGCGAGGTCGCGGCGCTTATATCACAGGCGCGCATTCGGTGGAATAGTTAGTGGAACGACAATTCAGTCGATGTCTGAGCTAAATATCAAACGGGTTTGGGGCAGATTTGGAGTCTTCTCTTAAAGCGAATAAGCGGCAGAATTTTTGTTTCTGCCGCTTGTGCGAACCATCCCGCCTGGCGAAGGCTTTGAAAAACTCGCTTCAGGGGTAGTGGGTCAATTTTATGTCCGATAAGCTTTTAGCTTGTCGTGGTGCCGCGACAAACGAGAAAGTTTATCGGACACTCTCAACCACACTGACCTACGGCGGTTTGTTACCACACGACCGTGGCTTGCAACTGCGTGCGAAAGCGAGTAATTAAAGAGTATCAACCCTCGTTTTTATCATCGTCTGTTCGTGAACGTCACCCGACCCTCCGGGTATGCTCAATGAACCGCAAAATACCTTTGGGAGGACGAAAGAAATGAATATTACTTTGATCTCGTTGCGTCGCGCGGTTTGTTTGACAGCGCTGCTGGCATTTGTCCTTGCTAGCGTAGCGCCTGCGTTTGGCGAACCCCAACGACGACGCACCCGACGCCGCGCGCCGGCCAGTGGCAGTATTACACCGTGCCTGCCAACACCGTTATTCGTGTACGAATCGACAATCAACTCAATTCGAAAACTGCGCGCGTTGGCGATCGCTTTACGACGACCGTAACCGAACCAGCGTATGCCGGTGGAGTTGAAGTTATCCCGGTTGGCAGCAAAATCCTGGGCCGCGTCTCTACGGTCCGACGTGCGGGCCGCCGTACGCCTGGCACGATTACTGTTGGCTTTTATTCAGTGCAACTGCCAAACGGCAAGAGTTACCCAATCAATGGCTCGCTAAGCAGCCTTCAGGCTGACGACGTAAACGCCGACAACGAAGGCACTGTTGAAGGCCGCAGCAATCGAAAGCGTGACGCAGTGTTCATCGGCGGCGGCGCCGCGACGGGCGCAATCATCGGAGCGATCGCCGGAGGCGGTAAGGGCGCCGCTATCGGCGCGATACTCGGCGGCGGTCTGGGAACGGGAGCGCGAGTTTACGAAAGAGAGAAAGACGCGGAAGTGAAATCCGGAACCGAGTTTGGCGTGATTCTTAATCGCAGTGTGAGACTTCCGCGAGCTGCAAGGTAGCAGTAGGCAGTAGGCAGTAGGCAGTGGGCAGTAGGCAGTGGGCAGTACAAAATTAAACGCAATGTTTTCGTGTCAATTCGTGTCGTTCGTGTAATTCGTGGATCGGTTTTTTACTTATTAAGAACATCGATCCACGATTTTACACGAACAGTTGAATCTAATTTAGCAATGCTCACTGCCCACTGCCCACTGCTTTCTGCCTACTGCTTTCTGCTTACTATTCTTCTGGTTCCCGCGGTATACGCTAGCGCAGCACCGACGACTAATAGAATCAGTCCTGAGACCACTCGAAAGTAATCCGGAACCTCACGGATTCCTGACTCCGTAATCACAATTGCTTCGGGAGGCGCGAGAAAGTAGGCGCGGTACGCCACTACGCCACCCACCGCCGCGATCACAATTCCAAAAATGATCAGTAGGACTCGGACCATCGATTGAACCTTGGAAAAACTAAAACGCGATCCACGAAGGAAGCGGGGGCAAGCCACCCTTCCTAACCTCGAGACATTCCAACTTGAGTGCCCTCTGAGACCAATGACAAATGAAAAATTTGAAATGAGAAATGGAAGATCTTCTTTACGCCTACTTTCCTTTCCAGGCCGGCTTCCGTTTCTCTAAAAATGCGCTCACGCCTTCATCTTTATCCTCCGTGGAGAAGCAGAGCGCAAACAGGTCGACTTCGCGACGCAGACCTTCATCAAGCGTGGAACGCGCTGCGAGTTTCACGGCTTCTTTTGCCAGACCCAAAGCGACCGGGCTTTTATCCGCGATGCGATTTGCGAGTTCCATAGTCTTGGGTTCAAGTTGATCGTCGGGATAAACGTGATTCACCAAACCGATGGTGGCTGCGGTCTTCGCGTCAATTATCGCTCCAGTCAAAATCATTTCCATCGCTTTGCCTTCGCCGACAAGTCTCGTCAAACGCTGCGTGCCTCCGCCGCCGGGAATAATCCCAAGGTTGATTTCAGGTTGACCAAATGACGCGGTCTCGCCCGCGATGCGAATGTCGCAAGCAAGTGCCAGCTCGCAACCACCGCCCAGACAATACCCGTTGATCATGGCGATGATCGGTTTGGGAAACGTATCGATAGCATTGAATAACGAGCGCGCAGTCATGACGTCGCGCTGCATCATGGCGGTGCGACCCGCAAACTCGGCTATATCAGCCCCGGCAATGAAAGCCTTGTCTCCTGCGCCGGTAATTACGACGACGCCCACCGAGTCGTCAGTTCGCAACTCGTCCAGAAGCGCAGCGCCTTCTTCGCGAGTTTTAATGTTGAGGGCGTTCCTCTTATCAGGCCGGTTAATAGTGATTATTCCCACCCGCCCGCGGCGCTCAAATAGGAGCGTCTCGTATGATTTAGACATTGCTTGAGACATTGATTGTTCTCCGGAAATGGAACTGATTTTTTGGTCTAAACGTATTTATAAGTAGACTTTTAGACCGCTAAATCGCTTGGTTTTTGTTTGATTACTGCGGTGGAATCCTATGCCCTCCAATGTCCAAAGTCCAGGCAGAGCCATGATATCCTCCCGTGTAGTGACTAACGATCAGGCAGACACCCGGATCATGACGGAGATGCGCACGAGCGCCATCGCTCCGGGGGTAGTTCTGCGTCAGCGCTACCGTCTCGACAGCGAGATCGGCCGGGGCGGGATGGGGATTGTTTATCGAGCAACTGACCTGGAGTTGATGCGCGAAGTTGCCGTCAAGGTGTTGCCGGAAACGACATCCTCAACCGACGCCCGCCAGCGACTGCTTCGCGAAGCACGCGCTGCGGCTGCACTCAACCATCCGCACATCATTTCAATACACGACGTTGGCGAAGCTGATGGCATGCCGTTCCTGGTGATGGAGTTGGTCCATGGACCAAGCCTGGCCCAGTCGCGTCCCACAGACCTTTCCAGGATTGTGGAAATTGCAGGTCAGATCTGCACAGCTCTCGAGCATGCACACACTAACAGCATCGTTCATCGCGATCTAAAACCCGAAAACATTTTGATGTCGGCTGCCACCTCGTCGGGCATTGTTAAGCTTGCTGATCTGGGCTTGGCACTACCGTCATACGCTGCGCGCATCTCCCACGTGGGATTAATAGTCGGAACTGCTGCCTACATGGCGCCCGAACAAGCCCTCGGACAAACGATCGACGGGCGAGCCGATTTATATGCGCTTGGCGTTTTGCTTTATGAACTGACGACCGGGCAAGTGCCTTTTAAGGGCGCGGATCCGCTGGCAGTTGTATCTCAGCATGTACACGCTGCGGTTGTGCCGCCGCGCGTTCTGCGGCCCGACTTACCGCGGGGGTTGGAAACTGTAATCCTGAGGCTGCTGGCAAAGGATCCTTCGCAACGTTTTGCCACGGCTGCTGAAACGCAGATCGCTTTGCGCGAATCGCTGCGAGCGCCGGAGATAACAACCGGAGATGAAGCCGCCGACGCTGTCGCCATACTGGATGCGCTTTCGCGGGGCAGACTCGTGGGTCGTGCTTTTGAGTTAGCGGAGGTACGCGACCTGTGGCGACGTGCACGCGAAGGTCGCGGGCACGCGGTGCTCTTAAGCGGCGAACCAGGCGCGGGCAAGACGCGACTGGCCCGCGAAATAACAGTGCAGGCGGCACTCGATGGCGCCGTGGTGCTTAGCGGCGGCTGCTATGAATACGAGGCCACCACGCCTTACTTGCCATTCACTGAAGCGTTCCGGCGCTGGGTGCGGGAAGAAAAGGACGATGCGGCTTTGCGCGCCCTCCTCGGTGATTCGGTGAGACAGATGGCGAAGCTAGCGCCCGAGATCGAAACTCGCCTCGGTCCTTGCGAAGACTGCCCGCCGTTGCCGCCTCACGAAGAACGCCTGCTGTTTTTCGATGCTGTCGCCGATGTATTCGCCAGGCTGGCGCAAAAAAACGGTCTACTGTTTTACGCGGACGATCTTCACTGGGCAGATCGCGGCACGCTTTGGCTGCTCGGTCATCTGCTTCGTCAATTGCGCGAACAGCGCGTGTTGATAGTTGGTGCGTATCGTGAAACCGAACTTGACCGCGCTCATCCACTGGCGAAGGCGCTGGTCGATTGGAACCGCGAGCGCCTGGTCACACGAATCGTTTTGCGCCGCTTCGATCAAAACGAGACTTCAGAGCAGTTGGGGGCACTTCTCGGTGAGAACGTCAGCGGCGATTTCGCAAACGCAGTACACCGGGAAACTGAAGGCAATCCGTTCTTCGTGGAAGAAGTGCTGAAAGCGCTGATTGAAAAAGGGTCCGTCAGGCGCGAGAGCGGTCGCTGGAAACGTTGCGACCTTGATGAATTGGTCATCCCGCAAAGCGTGAAAGAAGCCATTGGCAGCCGGCTTGATCGGGTAAGCGGCGACTGCAATGAAGTGTTGCGAGCGGCCGCGGTGCTCGGCAAGACGTTTACATTTGAAGAATTACTGGCGACCGCCGGCGATCAAAAAGAGGATTCACTGCTCGACGCGCTGGATGAGGCAGTCGGCGCACAACTTATCTCCTCAAATCACAACGATGCCTTTACGTTCACTCACGACAAGATTCGCGAAGTGCTTTACGAAGAGTTGAACCCGATTCGCCGTCGTCGTCTGCACAGGCATGCAGCCGAGGCGCTGGAGGGCCGCCGCGCCAGTTCACACTGCGCCGTGGAGAAGTTGGCCCACCACTACATTCTTGCCGGCGATTATGAACAGGGACTGAAGTATGCCAAGCAGGCAGCTGCCGAGGCCGAACGGGTTTTCGCTTTTGAAGATGCTATCGCCGGCTTTGGCCGGGCGCGCGATTGCGCGCATGCTCTGGGATTAGTTGACGAAGAACTGGAGCAGGAAGAGGCCATCGGAAAGCTCTATGTGTTGCACGGCGAAATGATTCCGGCGGGCGAACACTTCGAACGCGCGCTGGCGCTTACCAGCGACCCCTTTGTTCGGGCGCGCCTCCAGTCAGAGGCTGCTAATTCTCTGGTCGCAACCGGAGACCCGCGCGGTCTGAAGCACCTGCGCGAGGCGCTTTCTGTTCTTGATCCGATTAGCAACCCTTTAGAGACCGCACACGCTTTGGCCATTGAAGGCCGCTTTCATCACCTCGCGGGCCGTCACGAGAAAGCGGTTGAACTACTGACGCGCGCGGCCGATCTGGTTACGCCGGCAACAACAGCAGAGACCGTTACTACATTTGGCGCTTCGACGATTCCCGCAATTTATGGTTGGCTGGCCGGCGCTTATCAACATCTTGGCTTGTTCACTGACGCCGATGTGTGGGCCCGCCGGGCGCTCGACTTTGGCAACTCGCACGACATTTTGTTTGCGCAGGCGCTAGGCAACGAATTTCTCGGCGAAGACGCATTCAACCGTGGCGAACACGAAGTAGCTCTGGAGTATGCAGGTAGGGAACGTGAGATTGCGCTCAAACTTCATTCTCGCGAACGCCGCGCATGGACTTATCTCGTAACGTCAATGAGCAATTGGTACGGCGGAAACTGGGAACGAGCAGAAGAGGAGTTTAGGGAAGGCATTGCCTTGTCTGAGTCGATTGGCGAACTGCGTCTGGCAATGTTGCTTAAGGGTAATTTTGCGACTTTCCTGGCCGATCGCGCGACTGGTTCCCAAGACAATCAGCTCTATGACAACCTTCGTAGTCCGGCCCTTTTTATGCAAACGGCAGAGCGTGAGCAAATGTTGGATGAGGCCCTGCAGATGGCTTTGGAGACTCTTACCCGTGCAGAATCTTTAGGCCTGCTCTACTCGCGTGTCGAAGCCCGTAGAACATTGGGCCATGTACGCTTCCGTCGCGGCGAACTGGATGACGCGGACCAAGTATGCGCGGAAGCGATGACATTAGTTGCCGATACAGAATCAAAGGTGAGCAGGCTTTGGTTGGGGCCCGTTTACGTCGAAACATTGCTTGCGGTTAGCATAGCGGCTGAAGCCGCGGGCGAATCCGAAAAGGCGGAAGCGAAACGCGGTGAAGCTGAAACAGTCGCCGCTCGTTACAGCAAGTTTGTGGCAGCTTGTCAGTCACCACGCTTCTCACGTGAGGCGGAACGGCTGGTGGGCTTATTGGGAATTCACCAGGACCCGCCTACTAGACTTTCCTCTTTAGCGACAGATCAGCGACGTTTTGAGTCTCATTAACACCGCGGCTTTAGTCCGATGTCAATGAGAGGGTCATACACTCGGGGTTGCCCCAGGCTGTTACACCTCGCGCCGTTGGCGCTTTATCTTTTCTGATTGATTGATCTCATGCCGCTTGCCGCAGTCATTCCTAAACCGAACGCTCCAGTTGAGATTCGCGAATTCCCTGAGCCTGAATTAGAACCGAACTCGGCTGTCCTGGCTGTCGAATTGTCCGAAGTCTGCGGCACCGACGTTTACTTGCAACGCGGCCTCCTCGATGGTGTTCCTTACCCGCTAATTCCAGGGCATGTATCAGTAGGACGACTGGCGAAGATTCGTGGAGAAATGCTCGATGTCGAGGGGAAAGTTTTCCGTGAAGGCGACCGGGTCACGTTTCTCGACGTTCATCGAACCTGCAACGCATGCTGGTATTGTTTGGTTGCAAAAGCCACGACGCGCTGTCCTCAACGAAAAGTCTATGGAATTACTTACGGAGCAATAGACGGGCTGTCCGGGGGTTGGGCCGAACAGGTTTATTTGAAACCCGGCACCCGTTGTATTCGCATGGACGCCGAACCCGAAAGCTTCATGGCGGGCGGCTGCGCACTCCCAACAGCCCTCCACGCAGTTGAACGTGGCGACATTGCCATCGGCGATGCTGTGCTTGTGCTTGGTTCGGGACCGGTGGGATTGAATGCAATCATACTGGCGTTGATGCGCGGAGCCTTGCGTGTGGTTTGTATTGGCGCGCCGAAGCAACGCCTCGATGCCGCGCTGGAATTGGGAGCCGCGGCAGTTTTGAATTTTGAAGAACACAATGAAGCCGGACGGCTGGAGTGGCTACAGGCGGTTGGGCATCTGCCTGATGTGACGATTGAAGCGACCGGGCATCCGGACGCAGTTGTTCAGGCGATGCGCTTCACGCGAGACGCAGGTCGGGTGGTGATTGTGGGCCAGTATACTGACCACGGACCGGTTTCAAACAAGGCAGCTTTCAATCCTCATCTTGATCTAAACAAGAAGCATCTGGACGTGCGCGGGTGCTGGGGCTCCGACTTTTCACATTTCTACCGTGCTGCCCAATTGGTTTCTGATCCGGTGCGTTCCGCGCCCTGGACTCGGCTTCAACCCAAATTGTCTCGCTTCAGTTTGGGGCAGGCGAATGAAGCGTTGAGTGCTGTCGCTTCTGGTGAAGTGCTGAAGGCGCTGATCGACCCACGAATCGTTAGTTAAATCTTCCGTGTAAGAGTTTCTCGCGAAGCGCTGAAGCGCCACACCTCGAATCGGATCAGACTACAGGAAAAGATTGTTCGTGTTTAGTTCGTGTAATTCGTGGATCGTTTTTGATCCCTGCTGTTAAGAAGATCCACGAAATGACACGAATTAACACGAAGAGGACCCAGGCCTCCTGAAAACGGTTTCTAATATCGGGAGACGTAAATTAAACCTGCCCTGGCCGGCTCGCCAGGCTGTAAGACCGCGCCGTTGGCGCTTCAGATTCGCTCAAAGAATTCCTGCTGACTTCATTTCCTGCTAACACGCGTGTGCTACGATTTATCCCAATGCGAACAAGCGAGCGTCGACGTTTAACGGCAGTGGCTGTCTTGTGCATGCTACTGCTGGGCCATGTCACTTCCGCCCAGAACGAACCCAGCCCGCGACCCAGGCTGGTGTTGGTTATCGTCGCGGATCAGTTTCGTTATGACTACTTAGCGCGTTTCGGCACTCTCTTCGGGAAAGGTGGATTCAGACGGCTGCTGAATGAAGGAGCTACCTGGACCAACGCCAACTTCGACTACGTTCCCACGAAGACAGCTCCCGGCCACACCGCAATCATGACCGGCGCACCGCCTGGTGTTACTGGAATCCTTGCCAACGAGTGGATCGATCGACCAACGGCTACGAAGGTAACCAGCGTGGGTGATCCCACAGCGCGCGTGGTCGGGGGAGGGCAAGATGAAAGCGCCAACAGTCCGCGCCGGTTACTCGCTTCGACGGTCGGCGATGAATTGAAGATCGCCCTGGGTGACCGCGCAAAGGTGATTGGCATCTCCGACAAACCGCGCGCCGCGATTCTGCCGGCGGGCAGGCGGGCGAATGCGGCTTACTGGCTGGGCTCGATCAGCGGCAACGTTATCTCTTCCGACTATTACTTCAAACAATTGCCTGCCTGGGTGGTGGCGTTCAATCGCACGCGGCCGCTGGACAAGTATTTCGGCGCGCGCTGGGAGCGTATCCTACCTGAGCGTGAATACTTGAAACACGCGGGTCCCGATTCGCCGCCGTGGGAGAAGATTGACGATGCTCCAGGTTTCACGAATGCTTTTCCGCACATTATTACCGGTGGTGAGTCGCGGCCGGGCAGAGCCTTCTATGATGCTTTGGACCACTCGCCTTTTGTAAACGACATCCTGGTTGCCCTGACGGAGCAGGCAATTACCAATGAAAAACTTGGGGAGGACGAAATAACAGATCTCCTGAGTGTGAGCCTGTCAGGCACGGACCATGTTGGCCATCGTTTTGGACCAACCAGTCAGGAGCTAATGGATACTGCGGTACGTCTGGATCGTCAGATCGCGAGGTTGCTCGATTTTGTAGATGCACGGGTGGGGTTGAAGAACACTCTCGTCGCCTTTTCATCAGACCACGGCGTCGCTCCGCTTTGGGATTACTCCGCCGCGAAAGGGTTGGGTCAGACTCGAATTCCGTACGCTGAGGTTATCAACGTAATTCGCGCTGCCATCAGTTTGCGTTATGGTGATAAGGCGGATTACATCTTCCAGTATGACGATGACGGAGAAAGAAAAGACGGTATCATTAATGGCAACGTTTATTTCAATCTTGCTGCACTCAAACGGGATGGAGTAAGCCTGGATGAGATCACACAACTGGCGGGAGAAGCGGTCTCCAAATTACCCGGCATCGCAGGATATTACCCGCGATCGCAGCTCGAAAAATGCCGGACCGCCAGGGCTGGACATAGCTCATTGCGTGAATCGATGCCAGATTTAGGTTTTCCGGTCCCCGAAGCTTTCGTGAGATCGTTTTCTAAAACCCCTTACACCCAACCCCCTAAACCTTGTTTGACCGATCCAATTGGTTCGCGCGTACTACGCGGTTTCGATCCCGAGCGCAGTGGTGACCTGATTATTGTGCAGAAGAAGTACTACTACCTCGGTGACTCGGCTGATCCGGCGAGTCACGCGACACCCTATTGGTACGACACTCACGTACCAGTGATAATCATGGGACGGGGGGTTAAGGCAGGTAGGTACCGCCAGCCATCGACTCCTGCGGACATTGCTCCGACGCTGTCGTCGCTGCTGCGGATCAAGCCTCCCGACAAATCCCAAGCGCGTGTCCTGCGCGAAGGACTACGTCAGCGGCAAAACAAAAAATGATCGCTTTTCTCCTACTGGCAGCGAGCGTTGATGATGGTGTTGGCCTTGCGGATGAATTCAGCCGTCCAGGCTTCTGCCGGCTCGTCGCGTTCGTGGTTCCGCGACGCACGAAAAACACGCGTAATCGTTCCGCTCGTTCTTTCCCCATCCAGCAAACGCTGCAGCTGATCACCTAACAGCTTACGGCCCGCTTCGCTAATCGCCGGATCGCCAACGCTCTTCGCCGTCGTACTGCATTGGCCGCCACTGACCTTGATCGGATCTTTACCTTTCCAGCGCTCCAGCCGCGCCTTGCTCTCGCTCGAGCTCGAATGGCCCCAGGTTGATCCCATGTCGCTCACATAGAACACCGCCTGACCGGGTTTACAGCTGCGCGTGCCGTCTGGGTTGTTCTGTGAATCAAGACATGCAAACTTCTGGTTGTCCGTCTTCGTGTCGCCGTGATCGATGAACGCGAGCCACAATTTGAGCGCATCGATCTCAGCACGAGGCGCGCCACTCTGTAATAACTTTGAAAGAGCGTCCGGGATCGACGCCCCATCCTTGTTGTTGCACTTCACGTCGATTCCGTTACCAATGGTCAATTCCACACCGGCCGCGGGTTGAAACGGTGAGAAGCTGGCTCCCTGAAAACCTCTTGTCAGGCTTTTCTCGCAATCCCTGCAGGTTACGTCGACAACCCACTCGTCATCGGCGAAGAAGCCAAGAGCCTTCGAGAAGCGCGAGGAAAGAAACTCGCCGTAGATCTCGCCGTTGCGTTTGTCTTTTGTCTGGCCTTTGAAGTGGGGTTTAACTTTATAGCGGATGAGACTGCCGTCTTTGTCAGTTATCCCGGCCACTGAACAGTGAAACTTTGGTGTAGTGCCGGCGCCGGGGCTTGGATCCCTGTTCGCAACGCAGATAATCGGACGCGCCAGTCCGTTTGAATCAACGGGAGGTGCGCCAAGCCGTGGTCCCTTTGAGATGCTGTGACCAAGCGCGGGATCGAAGTCCGGATCAGGCGCCTGCCAGACTTTTGCGGTTCGTTCAGCCTCCGCACGAACCTGCTCGGTAAAGCAAGATTTGTTTTTGTCCTGAGCTTTCGCCGGGATAACCAGAAGAAGGGGCAATAGAGCGAACATCAGGAATCGCGAAATATGACGAGGCATAATCAACGTGACCTTTCTTTTACTAATGGCTGGGAGTCAAACGGATTCTAACAAGCATTGCGTCAAATATTGAAGTGCGAGCGCCTTTTGGATCGTGTTATTTCGTGGGCGTTCGTAGATCGTATTTGCTCGATCTGGAAAACCGGATCCACGAAAAACACGAACCGACACTAACAAGCAGCTCGACCCCAACGTCATTGATTGTTACGTAAACCGCGCTTGCGTAATGGCGAAACAAAAAACGCCGCCCCTGGATCGGCCGGCGCTTTATGTACAGCTTCCCCGCTGGTTCTACTTCACGAACATACTCGTCAAGCTGCTCTTCAAGAGCGCGCTTATCCTCAATGTGATGCCTGGCGATCGTCGTCTGCGTCGTTGAGACACGAACTGCGTAGCTTGCCGGTTTTCACTGAAAGCCGCCAAACGTGTCCACCATGGCGACTCAAAAAGGATCGGTGTTGAATCGGTAGTTGGTCTAGACATCACATCTACCTCCATCACCGATTGTTATTGTTCCGATTCGCGTTTCGGTTGTTGCTGTTGATCGATCTGACACCCGCCGTATTGGCGTTGCCATTGTCGTTGGTTACTACTCCGGTGTTTGACGGAACATTTCTGCTGTTCGCATTTCCCGGAATGTTTGCGTTGGTCTCAACAACACCCTGACGTTGAGGACTTGGAGCATTGCTGTTGTTTGCGTTGGATGTGTTATTAGCGTTGTCGGTGGTGCCGCAGCCTGTTAAAGCTGCGGCCCCCACGAACACTAATGCAAGCGCCTGGTTGCGTCGCATAGTAGGTTTTTCCTCCCCGGTTCGTTCTTAACTCTATCGATACAGCTGCTCGGCGCGGTTGCTGCGCCATTCGTTTTCGAAGTAGTCGGCATCTTCCGCCGTGCGAGGATTGACACCCATTACGATGCCGCCATCGCGGATGCCCTTCTCATAATGCTTGGCGTGCTCTTCGGGAATGCCGTGGCCGACCAACGCGCCAATCAGGCCCCCGGTCAATGCGCCACCCCCGCCGCCGGCAAGCGCCGCTGCGAGTGGACCAGCAATTAACAAGCCCAGACCGGGCAGCGCCAGGGTGGTTCCCACAGCCGCTATCGCTGCGAGAGTTGCTCCCACTCCGCCGCCGATCGCCGCGCCTTTGCCCGCGCCTTCCCAGGCCTTCGTTCCCAATTCAGAATCGTCATCGGCAAAATATTTCTTGCGCGTTTCGTCTGACATCAGAAGGTTGACGTCGTCTTTTCCATAACCACGACTGCTCAACGAACGATATGCGCCTTCTGCGCTTTCCCTGTCTCTAAAAAGACCTGTCATCATCCGACTGTCACGCTCACGCGCGGTGCCTTCGCCCAAACCATCCCTATTAAAATCTCCCATTGCTCGCTCCTTCTGTTATTTAAGACTTGTTTCTGAATCAAGCGCACTCGTGTCCTGATCGACCGAAATACACTCCTCTTATCAAACGGTGCGTTGATGCACTCTATTTACAAACCAGTTTTCAACTTGGCTCGCGGCTCTATAGCAACGGCCATACCATCAAGCGCAGCGACAGCATTTCAAGAACTGCGGCTTCCGTTTTCTTTGAGTTTCCTAAGGTTCTCGCGAATTTGAAGCGAAATAGAGAGCTGCCATATCCGGGCGTCTCGTTTTCAGCTCAGAGAAGACAGT
Source organism: Blastocatellia bacterium (assembly GCA_963786645.1). GTDB lineage: Bacteria > Acidobacteriota > Blastocatellia > Pyrinomonadales > Pyrinomonadaceae > PSRF01. The sequence goes on along the minus strand of CAWAZW010000005.1, from coordinate 277,460 downwards.
GCATGCGGCAAAAACTCGGAATACGAAATTGATACAGACGCGAAGGGCGGGCTGTACCTGTCGTTCGTGTCCCTTCGTGTTATTTAGTGGATAGGCTTTAGCAGTTACAAAGAAGATCCACGAAACGACACGAACCGGGCGATAGCCGAACATTGCAAAACGCGAACCCTTCAGTTGCGTTTTGCCCAAGTGTTTGCCAATCGCCCCTCCTCAAGAATTCCTCAACCCTGTTCCTTATCCTGTGAATGCCTAAAACGGGTTGAACGCATTCGAAAGGGAGAGATGAAATGAAGCCGCTAAAACTCCGAGTCGCCTTGCTGTGCCTCTTCAGTTTTTCATTGCTTGCAGTTGGTTTCTTGATCAACTCGAGCTCCGCCCAGATACAAAGCTGGGAAGACAAAGTTGATCCAAACGTCCTGAGCGCTGCCGCTACCGGCCCGGTTGAGATTCTGATCTATATGGATTCCCAGGCCGATCTCAGCGGCGCCGACGCGTTATCAACGAAGGAGGCGAAAGGTCAGTTTGTTTATGAACAACTGACAGCCACCGCGCAATCGACGCAGCCTGCAGTGCTGCAAACTCTGAATTCTTCAGGGACGCCGCATCAAAGCTTTTGGGTGACGAATGCTATATGGGCCAAAGGCAATCTCGCGGTAATACAGGCGGTGGCAGCGCATGCCGAAGTGGCTTACGTCTATTCGAGTGGGGGCGGACAACTCAGACTACCACCCGCGGATCAACCTCTTACTTCAACTGGTGTCACCTCCACTTCAGCTCTTACAACCGCCGATCCGAATCCTGAAGCGAACTTGCTTAATGTGAACGCCGACGACGTTTGGGCCAGAGGCATAGCAGGTCAAGGCGCAATAGTCGCCGGCGCTGATACGGGTGTCGCGTGGCAGCACGCGGCAATAAAGAAACAGTATCGCGGTTGGAACGAAACTACGCAGACGGCGACCCACAGCTACAATTGGCACGACTCGATTCACGCGCCTAACACCGTCTGCAACGGCGACACAACCGAACCTTGCGACGACCATGACCACGGAACCCACACGGTGGGCACGATGGTAGGAGACGACAGTGGCACGAACACCATAGGCATGGCGCCTGAGGCAAAGTGGATTGCCTGTCGCAACATGACGGAAGGCGCGGGCGCGGTTCCGACCTACATGGAATGCATGCAATGGTTCATCGCACCGACTGACACAACGGGACAGAATCCCGATCCAACAAAGGCGCCTCACGTAATCAACAACTCGTGGGGTTGTTATGAGGGCTGCCCGCCGCCCGCACTCCAGGACACATTGCGCGCCAGCCGCGCTGCCGGAATTTTTTATGCAGTTTCGGCCGGCAACGATGGGTCGAGTCCGCTGGGCGTGATCAATTCCGGACAGGTTATCTGTAATACGATCAACACGCCGCTCGCCCGTTATCCAGAGGCGTTCACAGTTGGTTCGACGGATCACCGTACGGATAATATCTCCTACTTCAGCAGCCGCGGTTCCGTACTTGGTGAGCCGAGCGCACCGACAGGATTGATGAAGCCGAACATAAGCGCGCCGGGTTCGGGCATTCGTTCGAGTGTAAAAAATGGAACCTATGCGAGCTTCAGCGGCACCAGCATGGCCGGGCCTCACGTGGCTGGTCTGGTTGCTCTGTTAGTTTCGGCTAACCCTCGACTTGCAGGTCTGGTTAATAGACTCGAGGACATTATCGAGCAAACTGCTGTGAAGAAAACGACTACCGAAGGTTGTGGCCTCGATTCAGCCACGGCTGTTCCAAACAATACTTATGGCTGGGGCCGGATCGACGCGCTCGCTGCCGTGCTTGAAGCATTGCCTACGGCCGCGGCGAACGACACTGCTATCACGATGGAAGGGGTCGCCGTTCGCATTAACGTGCTGTCGAACGACTCCGATCCGGATGGCGATCAATTGACGATTACCAATGTCGGACCGGCCGCGCAGGGCACTGTGACAAACAATGGGGACGGCACGCTGACGTATACACCTGCCGCCGGTTACACCGGGGTCGACACTTTCACGTACACGATATGTGCGCCGGAGGGATGCTTAACTTCCAGTTCCACCGCCGCCGTAACCGTAACTATTGAGAAGCGCCGCGGCAAGAAGAGGTAACAGGCGGTGGGCAGTGGGCAGTGGAGCAGTGGGCAGTGGGCAGTAGGCAGTGGCAGGCAGGGGCGGTGACGCCTTTTGTTCATTCCTAACGTAGCCCTAACTAGATATTTTCCAACAGCGACAGCACTCCTGCCGCCTGCCTTCTGCCTACTGCCTACTGCTTTCTGCCTACTACGGGACTGATTGACTTAAGTCCTTGCATGTAATACAACCCGTTCGTTCCCTCCAGGACATTCACCCCCTTCGCAGCCATGACTCAACGTTTACTTCCATTCGTGTTGTTGTGTCTTCTTGTCACCGGCTTGTCTTGTAAACGTCGTCCTCCATCCCTCGAAGCCATCGATAAAATTGACCGTCGTTCCAACCTGCAGATGGTTGAACCCATCAATCGCGACCTCGCAGAGATACGCGAGCGTGGCTACCTTGTTGTTCTTGCTCCCTACAACTCGACCACCTACTTCATCTATCAGGGCGAACCACTTGGCTACGAGTACGAGATGCTTCGCGGATTTGCGAAAGATCTCGGGGTGACGCTGAAGATGGTGGTGGTTACTGACCCGAAGAGTCTGTTTCCTTTGCTTAACAGCGGCGACGGCGACATCGCAGCCGGCAGGTTGGTTCCTTCCACTGCGCCCACCACCGCGTTACAGGACCAGTCGCCGGTGGCGTTCACGCGTGCGCTTTACCGAACGGAGCCCGCGCTGGTCCAACAACAGCAGGCGCCTTCCGCGGCAGGCGAGGGCACTGAACAGGCCCTTGAGCCGGGGCCGGCAAACCCATTGCCCGAAGTAGACATTCAGGCGCGCCTTGTCTCGCAACCAGCGCAGCTCGCAGGTCACACCGTGACTCTGCCGGAAGATTCGGCCTACCAGCGCACGCTGGTTGAGTTGTCTGACGAAATTACCGGTGATATCCACGTGGTCGAGGTGGGTGAAAACATTCAGGATGAAACGCTGGCCCAAAAGGTGGCGCGCGGCGAAGTGCAGTTCACAGTAATGCCGCGCAACCTGGCAGACTTGAAGGAAGCTGAATTCAAAAACCTCAAGGTGCGGCCCATTCTGGGCCAACCTCATCGCGTCGCGTGGGCCGTCAGAAAAAATTCGTCCGAATTGATGAAGGAACTCAACCGCTGGATCGAGGAGAAGAAAAACGGCGCACTTTTTGATGCGCTTTATCAGAAGTATTTCATCGACCGGCGTCGATATCTCGAGCGTGTTCAAAGTGAATATCTGACATCGAAGACCGGAAAACTGAGCGCGTTTGATCCATTGATAAAGCAGTTTGCGGGTGAGTTGAATTGGGACTGGCGACTATTAGCATCGCAGGCGTTTCAGGAGTCCCGGTTCAAGCCGGAGGCGCGCTCATGGGCCGGCGCGACCGGTCTATTGCAACTGATGCCGGCAACAGCGCGCCAATTCGGTGTCACGAACGCGCTTGATCCGTCTGACAACGTACAAGGGGCGGTGAAGTTTCTGAAATGGCTACAGCGTTACTGGGAGAGACGCATTCCCGACGAGACGGAGCGTTTGAAGTTTATTCTCGCGTCGTACAACACGGGCGCGGGCCATGTGGAAGATGCACAGCGTCTGACTGAAAAGTACGGCGGCAACCCTCAAAAGTGGGACGACGTCTCTTACTGGCTGTTGCAGAAGTCAACGCAACAATACTCGAGTGATCCGGTTGTGAAGTTTGGCTTCTGCCGTGGATTGGAACCGGTCAACTACGTCACCAACATCCTGGAACGTTTCGACCACTACAAGCAGTTCGTCGTTACTTAGGAGCAAACAGCAAACAGTAGACAGCAAACAGCAAGCACCTGCCCGAAGGCATTCGACTAGAAATTCGCAGGTTAGGATTGCTAAGCCTGTCTGCTGTTTTGTCTGCTGTTTGCTGTCTGCTGTTTGCTGTTTGCTGTTTGCGAATTATTCAACCGCGCGGTCTGTGATCTCCAAACCCTTATCAATTATCGCGAACGCTTCCTTAAGCTCGGCCTCCGTGATACACAGCGGTGGATTCGCAAAAAACGTGTTCCACCGGACAAACGTGTACAAGCCTTCCTGCCGGAAAAACTTACCGAGCGCTTGCATCTCTGGCGATGTGCCGTTGAAGGGCGCCATCGGCTCGCGTGTTTCGCGATTTCGGATCACTTCGACTATTCCGAAGAGCCCGATGTTGCGCGTGGCGCCAACTGAAGGATGACGGCCCTGCAGATCCTCGAGCATGCCACGCATCACCGTTCCCATCCGTCGCGCGTTCTCAATCAGATCATCTTCTTCGTACACCGCAATTGTCGCGAGCGCCGCGGCGCATGCCAGCGGATGGCTGTTGTATGTTAGCCCGCCATAGAAGACGTTGTTCTGAAAATAATCGGCAATCTGTCGCCGCATACCAACAGCACCGAGCTGTACGTATGCACTCGTCAGTCCCTTGGCCATCGAAATCAGATCGGGCACGATCTTCCAATGGTCCACCGAAAACCATTCGCCCGTACGCCCGAAGCCCGCCATTACTTCATCGGCAATCAGAAGGATTCCATACTTGTCGCAAAGCGCGCGCAAGCCCTGCATATAACCATCCGGTGGGATCAGTATGCCGTTCGTCCCGACCACCGGTTCGACGATTATTGCGGCGATTGTCTTCGCGCCCTCGAGTTCGAGAATCTCTTCCGTGCGTGCCAGTACTTCTTCCGTTGTATCGGAACCTTTTTGAATGCCGTGATAGAAGTCGGGTATACGAAAGACTCCTGGAATGCCGGGCTCGGCCGCCCAGCGACGCGGATCGCCAGTGAGCGTTAGCGCGCCGGCTGTTCCACCGTGGTAGGTCCGGTAGCGTGCCCCAATCTTGTGTCGGCCGGTGAATAGTCGCGCAATGCGTATGGCGTTCTCGTTAGCCTCAGCGCCACCATTGGTGAAGAAGAAAGCGTCAATATCGCCCGGCGTGATCTCGGCGAGTTTTACCGCCAGGCGCGCTCGCATCTCGGTGGCCATGAACGGATTGGCATACGCCAGCGTCGCAGCTTGCTCCTGAATGGCGCGAATCACACGCTCATCGCCGTGCCCGATGTTGACGCACATGAGTTGGCTATTGAAGTCGATGAAACGCTTGCCTTCCGGGGTCCAGAAGTAGATGCCTTTGGACCGCGCCACAGGAATTGGATCTACAGCAGCTTGCGCAGACCATTCAAACAGCGTGTGCCGCCGGCACAGCTCAACGATCTCATCACCTGACATAGGTTCAGACTTCTGCAACTTGGCTTCGGATTTACTCGTCATCTTGTAACCTCTGCGTTGTGATTTCTTTTGTTACTAACCTGGTTGTAGGACCACGATGTTACTCGTTGCCGTGGTCCTATTCAATGCGAGGATCGCCTCATTCTTAATTACGAGACTATCCACTCAAGTTCGAATGTCTCTGGGTTGGGAAGGGCTGCTTGCCCCGCTCTTGGTTTAATGACAAATGGCGATGAGAACTGGTAAACCAAAAATTTGCCATTGATCATTTTCCATTTGTCATTTTTTATTGAAGGCAAGCGTGGGCAAGCCACCCCGACCCAGAGACATTCGAACTTGAGTGGCTCACCGCTAACGGCCCCAATCTCCCATTGCTTCCGCGTACCCATCTGCGCGCGTAATGCACTATATGAGCGGACCCTCCAAACTCATCCCGCCAATAACGCCCGTATTTCGATGGATTCTGCCTGTTCACTCCACAGGCATAGGGGTTGCCATTGTTCTAGCAAGGCAGACATCTAAAGGTATGAGGGAGATAACATTGAAAAATTTTAAAAGAGGTATCGGTGGTGCTTTTTTGACGCTCGCATTCGTTTTTGGAATGGTTGCGGCAACCAGCACTACATCGCAAGCTCAGTATCGTAATGACGATCGCTATTACGGACGCGATTCCAAGAGTGAACGTAAGGCACGAAAGCGCGCCATGAAACAGCGCCGGTACGAAAATCGACAGGGTACTTGGAGGCGCGATCAAGACCGGAACCGCAATAATGGCGTCTACGGTAACAACGATCAATATCGCCGTAACGACGGGTATGGTAATAATGGCGGCTATGGTAATAACGGTGGATACAACCAGGCAGAACTGAACCGTGGTTACCAGCAAGGCGTGCAGACCGGCGCGAGTGATGGTCAACGCAATCAGAGTTATGACCCACAGCGTTCGCGGCACTTCAAAAATGCTTCAACACAGGGTTTTCGTGAAGGCTTTGTGAGAGGCTACGATCAGGGCTACCGGCAGTACGCTGGTAACGGCAGCTATCGCAATGGCTCGAGTAGCGGTGGATTGGGAGCAATCCTTGGAGGCATCCTGGGCCAACATTAAGTTTGGCTATCGTAAAGAGCACAACTTTAGTTTGCTAAGCTAAGAACTGAATGCCGCGGACAAAAAACGTTCGCGGCATTTTTGTTTTTCATTCTTACTTTCTTAAGACCCAGGTCGTCATTGACCGCATATTCTCGACAACTGTGGTTTTTATCGGGTCCAGAAATTCGCCACGAAGTCCTTTCGAGATCCTGTGTAACATCTCCGCATCAACCAGGAATCGCTCAGAGCCATCCGGCAGCCGATAACGTCTTCCCTCAATTAGCCGAACCTGATCTTCAATACCGATTGTTGACGCGAGACGGGCGAAGAAAATTCCACCGCGCTTCAACACGCGCCACATTTCATCGACCATAGCCATCCAATGCCCAGTATCGCGAGCAAAGTGAAGCACAGCGCTACTCAGGACCACATCGAATTTGGCGGCTCCGTCCGTCTCGCCGAAAGACATCCTCTCCACGGGCCCAACTTTGAAATTCTGCGCCGGCAGTTGCGGTGCCAGCGTTGCCGCAAGGTGGCGGGTCTGCTCAATCGCCTGTTCCGATTCATCAACCCCAAAAACTTCGTAACCGCTTTTGAGAAGGTAGACAAGGTTTCTGCCTGAACCACATCCAGCATCGAGCACCCGCATTCCGGGAACTAAACGACCTTTCAACAACTGGTCAAATAAGTAGATGTCGATCCCACCAAACCACTCTTGAAGATCAACAGATGTCTTCATAACGCGTCTTGAGAAACATTGGTCAGATTTAGCGGCTTTGTTTAACCGATTGTTCTACGCTTCGCTGTGCGTTCAATGTTGCGATCGGATCCCTATCATGACTTATCAATTCATCATTCAAAGTGGGTTGAGTTCGGCTAATCGCTGTCTGCTGGTTCCTATCTGCTGTACCCAACAGTGTCAACCCGATCACATAAAGTGCGAGTGTGAAGAATGAGATGTAGCCGGTAGCCGGAGCGAATGTTGGTACGTCTAGAGTGCCGAGTGCCACGCCCTGCACGAGGGCACCGGCCACGCGCTTAAGCCAACCACCCTCCGGCGCGTACAAGCTGGCCAGCAGCATGTGCTTCAGCACAAACGCAGTTCCGAACAGCACGATCAGACTACGTAACAGCCGGCGAGCATCGAACGAAGAAAACTGATTGTTCCACAGCGTCCACAGGAAGAAGAATGAAAAGAGCCAGTGTAACAAACCACGTTCAGGCAGCACGGAATTGAAGGCCTGCGCCGATGCGAAAAAGAGTGTGAGTAACAACCATATGTTGGACACGTTCGCGAACGGCGTATTGTCGGCCGCGATCCACGATCGCAAGTCAATCAGGTCACCGCGTATGAACAGCAGCATTAACAGCACGGCGAGGAGGAGGGTAATCAGTGGTGGCGGGAAAAAGATGAAAGCGTGATCGTCCGCGCCAACACGCAGACCGCCCAGAAGCGCTACGGTTAAGAAGATGAAGGGCAAGACGACGTAGCTAACGAGTGCCCGATTCTTCGATTGCTGAATGCTGAATGCTGATTGCTGATTGTTAAGACTCACGATTTACCTGTAACTTCCCACCCTGGCTCCTGCTCCTGCCTCCTGCGCTCCTGCCTCCTGGCTCCTGCTCCTGCCTCCTGCCCCTGCTCCTGCCTCCTGCCCCTGCTGCGTCACTTTCTCTTCCGCATAACCTCAATCGGATTCAGGTCGCCCCAGCTCCGTTCAATCCCTTGTTCCAGTTCAGCCTTCAACTCGGCAGCCGTGCGCATTTGCAAGTTGTCATCCTCAATAGCCAGCGGAACAGTCGATAGCGCAATGGCCCGATTGACGGCTTCGAGGCCCTGCTTGAACAGAGTTTGATCGTAGTAAACGCGCCCCCAACCTTCGCGATAAAAGGAGTAGGCAATGTAAAACTGCGTCTTTGGATCAGACTGGGCGGGGTCAGCACGTTGCCATTCATCGCGCGCAGCACGAAATTGGTCGCGTCGAAAAAGGTCGAGAGCACCGTTAAACCTCTCCTGGTCGACCTGATAAGAACCGGTGACCACCTGTGCTCCCGTCGCTACTTCCTTGAAGCTGCGCGGCTCCGTCGCATACAGCCAGATGATTAGGACTGCGTAAACTACAGTCACCACCAGGCCGGCAACCTGAACAACCTTTTCGCGCATAGCCTGATTGTAGGACAGACAGTCCGCGAATGTCTCAGGGTGAGGAGGGGCTTGCCCGGCTCTTCAACTTATGTAACGCAAACTGTTAGTTTGCCATGACTCACACTACTCGGCGCTTTGATTGGACCCGCTAGCGCTCGCGATTCATCTCTTCCTGGTTCCCCTTGCAAAGCCAATCTGCTTGCGCTTGGGTTCCGGGCGTGTCATCAGTTGACGGATAGTATCGAAAACAACTTTGAATTGCCGATCATACTTCCCTTCCATCTCTTCCAGCTTCCTGGCCAGTTCAGCATTGGAGGTTAACATCTGCCGCAGACGGACGAACGTGCGCATGATCTGAACATTAACGGCTATAGCACGTCTGCTGCGTAAAACGCTTGATAGCATCGCCACGCCCTGCTCGGTGAAAGCCGTTACTCTCTTTGAGAATTTCAGGTTCGAGGATGTCACAAATTGTGATATCCCCATGATCTCGTCGCGCTTCAACTCAAACATGAAGTCAGGTGGAAACCGCTCCTGGTTCCGTCGAACGCTCTGGTTCAGCACGCGCGTCTCAACGCCATAAAGTGCAGCCAAATCGCGGTCAAGGATTACCTTCTCACCACGAATCAGGTAGATCGTTTTCTCAATCCGCTCGACAGGAACTCTTATAAGTGATTCATTCACGGGATTGAGTTTGAAGACTAAAAGGAAGATTTATCTTGAAGTGCGTTGTGACGGTTGAAGACAGCCTCGTAGTATCGAAAGGGGGACACGCCCCCCTTCCCGATCTGCGAAATTGATGGCGGTTGTTTAAATCACTTAATCCAGCCTCTCTGAAAGAAACTGGATGGTGGTCACAATTCTCAGAAAGGCATGTCGGTGGCCCAAGGTTCGTCCTCGATGATTTCACTTCGCGCGACGCGTTGTTCGCGTTCTTCCATCTTCCGGTCAAACTCCCGATTGAACTCTTCGCGCTGGCGGATCTCGGCTTCCCAGTCTTCGCGCGTGAGACACGTCGAGAAAGCAAACTCTTCTTCCATGTTGCACCCGTCGAGATGCCAGAAGGTTGGACCGCCGCCCATTTCTGCGTCCAGGGCCATCATGCGGCAGCAGTCGCAATCTTCGTCGATGATCAATTCCGCCGGGCTCAATGTGATCGGCAGTCGCCTGCGCTCATTCTCCACGATGATGGCGGGCGTGCGTCCGTCGTATGCGCCCCACCCATGCTCCAGCCAGTCTGACTTGATCCGATCGAGCGTAGGGATGTCTAAGAACTTTCCGCCGCTATTAACTACGTCTACGGGCAGCTGCTCCGGTTGCGAACCGTCTGCCGTCACATTCAGTTGTGACTCGTCAGCATTCGTTGACCTGCGAGCGGCGACTGCCGTCCAAAGCAGACAGCGCACCAGGTCGTAATACACAACCCACTCGTGTGTGCCGAAGCCGCCATAACGATAGGCAAACGAATCGGCCGGCAAGCAAGGTGGGCCTTCGCCTTGAATGCTCCATTGCATGCAACGCGAGTCCATGTCGAGGTTGATCAGGTTTTGCTTCTCCAGCATGACGTCTCGCGGCGAACGCCCTCGCAAATCGGTCCGCGGTGTCATCAACCAATTGGCGTGAACCTGCACAATTTCACTCTGCATTGCTTCGCGCGCTTCATCTCCTTCTTGCGGAAACGTGCGGCTCTTTTCAAGCAGTGCACCACCAGCGTTAAAAATGAACTCGATCAACGGCAGTCCATAAAGCACGGCGCGAGCATCGACCGGTGGATTTGCCTGACGCTCGGAGCGACGTCGCTCGGCAGACCAGCGATAAGCTTCGATTGAATTAACAAAGCGCCAATCGTCAGGCAGGTGATAAGAGATGGGAATGTCAGTCAATTGCGTGCCGTCGTGGTAATACACGTGGCCCTCTGGACCTGGTTGTGAATAAGTTGATTCGGAGGAAACGACTCTGCCGCCAAGGTCTATAACCATCACTCCCGCGTCGTAGGGTTCAGAGTCAATCTCAGGACTTGTCCGGAAACTTGCGAATGGTCCCATTCCCGTTTCATCGGGCTTCATATACCGCGCCAACGCCGCTTCCAGTTCTATTATCGTTTCCGGCTCGGCTGAAAGCGCAGCGATGCAACGGTCGGCGACTGAACCATGGATTGTTCCGCTCAGAATGGTATGCGCATCGACGAGGTTGAGTTTTACTTCGCTCATTGAGGTGCCTCCTGTTGAGTTTGGCGGTGAGTATGGTGAGCGTGCCGGTAGATCTCAAGGTCGAGGTTGAGATACCCGTATTCACGGTTTAGCAAAAGGTTTGGCTAGCGTGCAGGAGTGAACTACCTGGCCATCGTGCGATGTGAGCGGCGCTTTCGGAACTTGCGGAACAGTATGCCGGCAACTGAACCAATCAAGATCAAAGCACCAAGTATGATTATCAGGGGCAGGGGTTTGTCGGCCAGGAGACTTTCACCAGCAAAGACTACGCCGAGTGCGTAAATTCCTTCAGTGACAGCGATCGCAGGTAGGAATTTCCAAAAAGAATAACGCACGCCACCCAGCACATATCCGGGGATTTCCGACGGGACGGCGAAACAAAACAGCAGCACCATCCAGAACTTCATGCGTCGTGAAACGTACTCCTCATACTGCTCGAGTTTTTCCTTGTATCCCCACCGTATTAGCAGTGGCCGAGCCAGACTCCCGATCAGATATGAAACGACCGCTCCCGTTAACCAACCACCCCAAAGAAGCAGAAAGGTGACGAGTTTCCCAAACGCCAGATTTGCCGGAGGCACGAGAGCCGCACTAGATGCGAACGCAAGCATCGCCGACAACATGGAGAACAGGAAAAAGACGAGGGCGCCGAGCAGCGGGTTGCCAGCCATCAAGTCTTTGGCCCACAGCGTGATGGATTCGAAGAGGTTCCTGAAACTTTCGGAGTACGACAGCAGCACCAGGCCAATGACAGCAGCTAAGAGCGTGAGGGCTAAAACGATGGTGCGTTTTCTTGGCATGCTTCGACCATAAGAGACGATGGTTTGAGAATCGTCAACTTGAGAGGCGATTCAAGATGGAACAATTCGCAGGTCGGGAAAGGGGCCTTCTCCCGCTCTATTAAGTTCAATAGAAAATAAAAAATGGGAAATGGGAAATGGGAAATGGAAAATTTTCCATCTGTCATTTTTCATTTCTCATTTTTCATTAGGTCGCCTTCAGTCTTATCGCTCAGCAGCGTAGGCACCCTTCGCGACCTGTGAATGGTTCCATCTCGGTCGCGAGCGGTAGCTTAGTCTTCATCCGCGACCGCTCCTATCATGTGGCTTGAGCCTTAACGCGACGCGCTGCGCGGTAACAGCGGAATGCGGCGACGGGGACAATGAATAGCAGGGGGGCGAGTAATACGAACAAGGAATGCTCCCAAAATGCGTTGGCGGCGATCTCGCGGCGATACGCAGCATTAGCGAGCGGCATTCCGAGCGTAGTTGTGTAATAGATTAGAAGCGGGAAAAAGAACTGCCCCAATAATTGAGTCGCATTTCTGAAGCTGAGCAGGAGCGTACGGTTACTCCGAACCGTTAAGCGCCTGCTCGGCGTCGCCGGCGCGGACTCTCCGGATGGGGTGGAACTCGTCCGATCAGCAATCAGAAATAGCAACAACAGGAAACCGAAGTAGATCAAGATGCCTTCAAGGCGGTGTATTTGATTTGAACTTAACGAGCCAATCTCCAAAGGCGTCTGTTGCAGTTGTAACGCCGTGGCAATGCGAACGGTGTTAGCTACGAGCGTTGCTACATACGCGAAGACCAGTGCGCTTGGTATGAATTTCCACGCGAGATTCGCTTTCCAAAGTCTCGCCAGCGAAAGCATCAGAAACGCTGTAATCAGAAAATTGACTCCGGCACATGAGGCAGCGATCAGGAACCTGCGATCGCTGCTCATATACCCGGCGTGTGATTCAAAGTTGAACGATGCTCCGCTGACTAGCTCCACCAGGGTCGTGGTCGGAGCAAGGATCCAGCGTAACTCGTTGACGCCGGCGGTTGAGTAGAAGTGCTTCAACGCAAAGGCGCAAACCAGGATAGCGATTAGCTGCCCAACACGGTTGTAGGTTGCTTTCCGAATCATATGAGTCTCGTAGCCGCGTACCTCGTCCCGTAGGCGTTTATAGAACGGGAACTGCTCTCGTTCTCTCGGCTCCGGAGGAGCCGGACGTTTCGCTCCTCTGGAGCGCTGACCATCAAACGCATGGCGGTGTCTATAGACATTCGGTCCTCCGGAGCCGGAGCCAAGAGCAGCTTAAAGGCTGTACTCTGAACTGCGGCGGCGACGTCCACGGAAAATCATGAACGCTGCCAACAACAACATCACACTCATCAACCATACGAACTCAGGTTCTGAGCCGTTTTCCGTATCTCCGCCAACAGCCAGATCGCTCACGCCGAGCGGCAGCGGCAGCGGTTGTTTTACATTGTCCGCCGGCCCAAGCGGGTTTCTCACTTCTTCGAGCACCGCGATGAACGATGTGTATTGGGTCAACAGACTGTATTTCAAACCGAGCGCAGTGATCTCCTTAACCTTATCGTCGCCGACTCTTCTCCCGCCGTAGTCAGAGAGCTCTGCGATTCGCGAACGTGCCCAGAGAAACCGCAACGCTCGATTTGATTCATCTGGTTTCACAGTCGACACATCTAATTGAGTCATGTAATCGCCGCGTCCGGTTTTTCCTTGCAGCTCAAAAGTCCCGGTTAACGGCCCACGCCACTTGCCGAAGAGAATTACCGGTCGTTGTGCAAGCAGGTCCGGAAACTGCACGGGATGCACGTCGTACGTGTCGAAGCCATTCGACCGAATTTTGATGTCGGTCAAGACAGGCGTTTGAATGTATTCCCTGAATTTGGCTGCGATCGCTGCCGCTTGCTCTTCGTTTGTGACAATAAAAGGTTCACCCATACCCGCCCTGGCAACACCTTCAATCAGGTAACGATTTACTGAGGAACCAATGCCGAACGAGAACACATTGCACTGGTTCAGGTTGTTGCGAATGTAATCGAAGACGCCTTCCTCAGCAGAAATGTAACCGTCTGTAACGAGGACAACACTCCGTGAGATGTTCGCGTCGCGCGGGATGTTCATCGCCTGCTGCAACGCTCCCAGCAGTTCGGTCCCTCCGCCGCCACGCTGCCCATCGATCAAACGGATCGCGTTCGAGATGTTTTCCTGGTTCGCTTGAACTGACTTGGGTGATAGCGCCGTTGAGTCGCCGGCAAACAAAACGACATTAAACATGTCGGTCGGTCGAAGTTGTCCGATCAGATCGCGCAGTAGTTGCTTGGACGTATCCAGGGGAAATCCTTCCATCGAACCCGAGATGTCGACTACGAAAATGTATTCGCGGGCGGGAATGTCGCTCTGTCGCCACACGCTGCGGCGGCTGGGCCATGTAAAGAAAGAAGTTTTCGTCCTGGCCCTGGAAAAGAAGGAGGCCCGAAGCGATCTGATTTCCCGCCAGGCGGTAACGCAAGACAAAGTCGCGGTTGCCCTGGAAACGCATCCGCGTCATCCAGTGTTAGATCAGCAACGGTTGGATTTTGCCACTGCGGTGAAATCTTGTGTGATGGACAGCTCAAATCCTGAATGGGCACACCAGCCGAAATTCGAGCCGAGATATGAAGTGTGCTTGTCGGCTTCGTTCCTTGATGAAGATACGGACTCTTCACCCATTGATCTTCCTTTGCTGCGGAAGATTCTTTTTGCGATGAATAGCGTGGGCCGACGACAGTGGGAAAGACAACTTCGTAGATGCCGTCGGTCGGCACTAACAATTCCGTGTAGTGCAGCTCAATCTCAATCTGATCCTGAGGCATTACGTTGGCCAGACTCATAGAGAATACGTTTGGCCTGTCCTGCTCCAGCAAAGACGCGCTCTTACCTTCCTTCTTCGCTTGATCAAACTCCTGCTTTGCGGCTACGCGTTCTTTGATCTTTGCCACAATGATCTGATCGCGGATTCGCATACGCATGGCGTAAACCGCGGCACGCGTCGATGCCGGAAATACGTAAGAGGCGTTAATCGGCCGCGAGCCTTCGTTTCGATAGGTCTGCACCACCTTCACGTCGGCGATTACGCCGGAAACGGCGATGTCGACGCGAGTGTCCTTGAGAGGCAGGTGATCTACATTCGGATCGCCTTGCACAACGAAATACGGCGCCAGCGTTTTGTCCTCATGGGTTTGGGCGGCAGCCGGGGCGGAAATAATAGTTATCGCAAATAGAACCAGGCAGATACTTCGCAAGTTGTGGATTACCACGGTGTTCATGTCATCAGCTCCATCGGTCAGTGGAAGGCCAGGGCCTTCTTAAATACGGGCTGATGCTAGGCCGGTCAGGAGTTGGACGTAATGTTGGCGGCCACAGAATTGAGCCCCATTAACCACAGACCGCCGACGGGACGGGTACCAACCCCACTTCAGCGGGTTAACGTTCAACTGTTTGCGGTGGGGAGCGTGAGGCGCCTTCCATACGGGTCTATTGTCCGCCCACCTGGCCAGCGACGGACTCGATCAGTTTCTCTGGGTCGTAGGCGACCCCGTCTTTGAGAACGATCGCCACATTGCGAATGTCAGATATATCGCTGGCGGGGTTGCCGAGAACAATGACAATGTCCGCTTGTTTTCCCGCTGCCAGCGTTCCGAAGTTTGGAGAATTGCTCGAAGTTTCCGGAGGATGGCGAGCCAACTGAGACTGTCCGAGCTACCGGCCGAGTAAGAAACTCTGCCCCGTTTCTCGTGTAGATTCGAATGGCCTCTTCGGGTGTGAAACCCGCCTGCACGAGCAGCTCCATTTGTCGCTGGTCGCCAAACCCGGCCACTACGCCACCCCAGCCCGTAGGATCCACACCGGCCAGTAGCAGTCCGCCGGCGCGCACGAATTCTCTTTCAAACTCCATCTCTTTTTTCATTAGCGGCTGCCAGTATGCGGGCCAACGCGGATCTAAACGATCGTGCTCAATCTGAGCAAGGCAGCTTCCATACGCCTCGGGCGTTAACACCTGCTGCATGCGAGGGTCGAGTTTGAACTGATCACCCGTAAACGTTTCGAAGATAGCAAGAGTTGACGTTATGGCTACCCCTCGGTCGACGAGTTCCTTAATTAACGCGCGCACCTCAGGACTTTTAATATCCAGACGGACCAGCTCAGGGAAAACGTCTCTCCGTTCCGCGCATTCGCCGATCTTGCTTACCGCTATAAAACTCCGTGTCGACAAGCAGTCCGTGCTCGAGGTTATCAATGCCTGCTGTTGCTGCTTCGCGAAAACCGACCGCGCAAAGATGTCCGGTGACTTTTAACCCACGACCATGCGCGGCGGTTATCACGGTTGCAAGGTCTTCTCGACCCACGTTGGTGTAGACCTTAAGCGTGGTCACGCCTTTTGCGGTCCAATCGTCGAGCTGATCGTTGAGTTCGGCCAAGTTTAGTCGCCGGCCCGTTGAGTGATTGATGTAAGGACTCGAAAGATAAATCTTTGGACCAGGCGCCCGGTCGGTATCGATCTGGCGCTTCGCTTTTATTTCCCCAGCGAGGTCGAGCGCGCCGGCTGTTCTTATGGTGGTGACGCCGGCAGCAAGATAAAGTCTCGGAAAGGTCTGAGTCGCGCGCACTTCTTTCTTACCGGCGTCGGTGGTGTAGAAGAGATGATTGTGCATGCCCACCAGCCCCGGAATGGCCGTGTGGTTTGTTAGATCGAAGACTTTCGCGTCAGAGGGCACTTCAGTTTTCGAAGCGTCGCCGATTGATTTGATACGTCCGGCCTCGATGAGGATTGTCTGGTTCTCGATTGCTGGTGTGCCATTCCCGTCAATCACCCGAACATGAGTCAGGGCGATAAGCGGTGCGTCGGTAACAATGAACTCAGTAGTTTGCTTACGGCACGCCGGTTGGACGAGTAAAATGATGCTAACCAGAAGAAGCCCTGCACTGGAAACTGCTCGGCGCGTCATGCAAAGGAATCCTAAACCGGCAAGGGTTTCCAGCCAAACAAAACGTTGCGGGCAACGCTAAGCGGTGCTGGTTCACTCCAAGCGACAGGCTGCGGTTAGTCGTTCCGGACACTAATCATGCGTGTAAAACTCATATTTCTCGCCGTTGTGCTTCTTCCAGCATGTCAGGAAGCGCGGTCTCGTGACGCGGTGCACACCGTTTCAACGCCCATCGGCGGCGGCGCCAATTACGACCACACCCGGGAAACTCACGCCTGCTGATTTTTCCGATCACGTTGCAAAACTAAAGAAAAGATTGCCGTCCAAAGAATTCTCGATCGTAGTACAGGAACCGTTCGTAGTTATCGGTGACGAAGCAGAAGCAGTTGTGAAGCAACGAGCGGAGGACACGGTCAAGTGGGCCGTCGATCGGCTGAAACAGGACTTCTTCACACAGGACCCGGAACACATTCTGGATATCTGGCTTTTCAAGGATAAGGCATCATACGAAAAGCACACGCAACTTTTATTTAATGACAACCCAACTACTCCCTTCGGTTATTACTCGCCTACGCACAAGGCGCTGATCATGAACATCGGTACCGGCGGAGGCACGTTGGTCCATGAGATCGTGCATCCGTTTATCGAGGCAAACTTTCCCGCTGCCCCGTCGTGGCTCAATGAAGGTTTGGGATCTTTGTATGAGCAATGCGGCGATGAGGATGGACACATCCACGGGTATACAAACTGGCGCTTGCCCGGACTTCAGCGCGCGATAAAGGCGAAGACAGTACCGCCTTTCAAGACTTTAACTTCGATGGACGCGCACGCTTTCTATAACGACGAGAGGGGCACAAACTACGCCCAGGCACGCTACCTCTGTTATTACCTGCAACAAAAAGGTTTGCTCGTGAAGTTCTATAAAGAGTTTCACGCCAACCAGAAAACCGATCCGAGCGGATATGCGACGCTACAGAAAGTCCTGGGCGAAGCTGACATGGACATGTTTAAAAAGAAGTGGGAAGGGTTTGTATTGGGGTTGACGCAGGGTTATGAAGTCACGGTTGAGTGATAGCGTTACCCAACTCACGAATTCAGAAAAACACTTGCTCTTTCACAGGTAGCGGGGCAAGCCACCCTTCCCAACCTCGAAACATTCAAGCTTGAGTGTCTACCTCCTGCCTCCTGCCTCCTGCCTCCTGCTCCTGCGCCTGCTATCGCGGCAGATGCTCATGGAGATAACGCGTCAACAGACTGTACAAATGTTTCGTGGTTCCTGGTCCTTCGTTAATACTGTGTGAACGGTTCGGATAAGGCATGATCGTAAAAGGTTTGTTAGCGGCCACAAGCGCATTAACCAACATCTCCGTTCCCTGATAGTGCACGTTGTCATCGCCTGTCCCATGGACCACCAACAGGTTTCCCTTTAATTGATTAGCAAACGTGATCGGCGAGCTCTGTTTCCATTCCTCCAGATGCTCCTGTGGCAAACCGCAATACCGCTCCTGATAGATCGTGTCGTAGAGACGTAGATCTGCCACGGGCGCGACAGACAAGCCCGTGTGATATACCTCCGGATGCCGAAACATCGCATTTAATGTTGCCGAACCACCTCCGCTCCAACCCCAGATGGCAATGCGCGCGGGATCCACGTAGGGCCATTTGCCAATAGCCTTCGCAGCATTCGCCTGGTCTGTGGAATTAACGATCCCCATTTTTCGATAAATGATCTTGCGCCACGCTCGTCCTCGCGGCGCCGGCGTACCGCGATTGTCCACACTCATCACCACGTAACCCTGTTGCGCGAGCATCATGTGCCAACGCAGGTTCAATCCACCCCACGCGTCTACTACGGTCTGCGACCATGGTTCCGTGTAGGCGTAGAACAGAACCGGATATCGCTTTTGCGGATCGAAATTGGGCGGCTTAATTACCCACCCGTCCAGTGAGACGCCGTCGCCGATATCGACTTTAAAGAACTCGTGCGGCGTCGGCTTCAATTTCGCCAGGCGCTCCTGTACTTCCCGGTTATCTATCAGGGTCTTTACTACCGTATGTTGCGGCAAGCGAACGATCTCAGTTGCCGGCGCTTTCATGAATGCTGAAAAGAAATGGATCGCGACGTCGCCTCGCGGTGAAATGTTGTAAGAATGCGAGCCTGGCTGCGTGGCTGGTGTCAACCTTTCCAGTTTTGGCGAGCCGGTCAGCGGCGCACGGAAGAGATAACGGCGCGTCGCATCATCAGGAGATGCCTCAAAATAAATCCACCCGTTAATGGCATCGACTCTCTCAACATTAATTACATCGAGCTTGCCGGGCGTGATGTCCTTAACATCACGACCGTTCCGAGAAACCGAATAGATGTGCCGCCAACCGGCGCGCTCGCTGGACCACAGAAAACGCTTGCCTCCGTCGATCCATTCCGCATCTCCACGCGCCAACCCTTTCTTGTTCCAATCCAGGTCGCCCCAACTGATGTCCACCCATGCTTCGTCTTTCTCAACCAGGATTTGACGAACCTTGCCGGTACGACTGTCTCCTAACATCACCGTGTTTGTGTTTTGCAGTCTGTTGAGTTGCTGTATGACCACCTCATCCGATGACGCTGCCCATTCCATCCGCGGCAGGTAGTTGTTACGCGGATCGCCGGCTACCTCGAACCAGCGCGTCTCGCCGCCTGAGGCACTGACCACGCCAACACGCGCGGCTGAATTCGTCGTTCCGGCCTTGGGATACGGGAACGAAATGATCTCCGGATATAAGCCGGCAGTGTTGTTAATTAGTTGGAATTCCTTGACGCCTTCCGTGTTCAATTGCCAGTAAGCGATTTGACGACCGTCAGGGCTCCATCGGAAGCCATCGCGACAAAAGAATTCTTCCTCGTAGACCCAATCGAATGTCCCATTGACGATGTAACGCGAGCCATCGTTTGTAACTCTGATGACGCGTCCGGGCGTCGCCAGGTCTTCGACATAGATATTGTTTTCACGAACGTATGCGACACGTGAACCGTCGGGCGAAAACTTCGCGAACATCAGCGACGCAGGTTTTGCATCCGCGCCTCCGAGTTTATGCAGCTTCCAGTTGGTCAGGTCGAGTACCCAGTAATCGCCACGGGTGTTGCTGCGCCAAACGCGCTCCGAGTTGGTGAAGATGAGTACCTTCTGCTCGTCAGGTGTGAAAACAAAATCTTCGATTTCGAGAGGAACACCAACGCCCATTGGAGTAAGTCTCTCTGCAGAGACTTTAATGCTGCGTTCACCGGTGAGCGCATCGTAGCGAACGATTTCAAGTTTGGTCTTGCGGTCTCCGGGTCGCTCCAGCGCCAGATAGCCGCTGCCGTTTTCTTGCCATTGAACCGGGCCCAGCGATTTGGTTTGATAAGTGAAGATCGAATCAAGTGTTAGGAGCGATGGATCGCTTTGTTGTGCCGTTTGCTGGGCCGTGATGGACGCCGCCAGCAACAAAAGAAGCAAAGTTGAAATAATGGACTTGTGGCGCATGTGTTCTCCCGTTAACCGTGCAGTTTTCTAGATAGTAAATGGTAGACACGGGAGAACAGAAACCCAGGAGCCAGGAGGCGGGCAGCAGGCGGCAGGAGGCAGGAGCAGGAGCGGCAGGAGGCAGGCAGCAGGAGGCAGGAGCAGGAGCAGGAGCAGGAGCAGGAGCACTACACGAACGATACGAAAAAGGATTGCGTGACGTTAGCTTGAAAATTTAGTCGTCCTGCTGCCTGCCTCCTGGCTCCTGGCTCCTGCTGTCTGCTGTCTGCTGTTTGCTGTCTGCTTTCTAGAACCTAAATGGCTTTTTGATTATTCGGCCCGTCTTCTTCAGAAACGATCTGACCTTCGAAGGCCTGCTTGAGTCGCCGTGAGCAACTTGGGCGTTTCGATTTCTATCAACCGGGGACGAGCTTGCCGGCTTTCCAATTCGTGCCGGCGGCAGACGCGGAAGCGACCGCACTCGGGGTAACGGCGGCAATCCGCGGCGAATCGTTAGACGGCCATCCCCGGAGCGTGAATCTGTATTGCTGGTCGTCGCAGGCTCGAGTTCGTGAGCGGCGGAAGCAGTCACCGGCTCCGAACTGGGTTCATCAGAAGCCACCTCTGGCGGCAATGGGAAAGGTTCATTGAGTGCGGGTTGAGTAGCTGCAGGTTCAGGAGATGGATCGGTTGCCGGCGATGTTTGCGCTTCCGGTGGCCGGCTGCGCGCATCGGGACTTGCGAGCATGAGCGGCGACGCATAGAAGGCGACGAACAACAGCGCAGCGAGCATCGTGCCGACAATGGCCGGAAGTGCAAACGCTCTCAACGGCGATTGTTTGACCTTGCTCGAGGCGCTAGTAGACTCGAAGGCCAGAATGGTGCCGTCCATGTCGCAGGTGTTTTGCTCATCTTCATAGATAAATTCGCACTGTGGGCAACGTTTCATCGCGTCCCTCCTGAAGACAGATCGAGAAGCTCGACAGTCTTAAATCGAATTGTCGTTTGGGGCTCGCCAGGCGGTTATCGGTGAGTGCGGCTGGTACAGGATACTGCCGCTGGGGGTGAATGGTAAATAGGAAATGGGAAACTAGTGTTTTTCCGGTGAGTTATCGAGGAGGGGCAGCAATTCAACTCCTGGAGTGCGAAGCGTCAAGAGTGCTTATTGCAGAACCGTTCTCGGTAGCGAGCGGATGCCGACATTCAAGATTAAAACGGCCGATGGTTATTGGAGGAGCTTGACAGGCTGGATAGATGTCGCAGAATCAAGGCAATTCCAGGGTGCATTGAACACCAACATCCGCTCTACCGCGAGCGGTTCTGCAAAAGCAAGCCCGGCGTCAATTAAACGTGTGCAAGCCTCGCTGCTAATCTGGGAAATATCTTTAAGTGGAATTTTACTCGGGAGGGGTTTCTGTATCTGCGGCGGATTCCTGACCGGGTTGATCGTCGGCTACCCATGAGACGAACAGTCGCAGCCAGTTTTCAGTTGACTCTGCGATCTGAACCCCTATTCGAGCCGTTCCATAAATGGCAGGAGCTATGCGGATCACAACGGCAGTGACTTCGATGGGCGCGCCGTCCGGCCGGTGCGCACGCAGATAAAGGCGGTCGCCTCGACTGACTTTCTGGTTCAAATGAAACAATGCGCCCGAGGTCGAGATGTCGTCAGTTTCCGTTGGCTCACTCCAGGCAGAACCGTCTTCAGCGCGTCCCGAGATCACGATGGGAAGACGCAAAGCCATGCGCAGTGCAAACCGGCGCTCTTCGTTGTTGTAAGGAACGTTCATTAATTCCACTACGCGATCTTTGCCGACCTTACTTGCTCTTCGCTCCAGTCATAAAAACCTTCACCTGTTTTCTTGCCCAGCTTTCCTTCTTTCACCATCCGCCGGAGGATTTCAGGTGGGCGAAACGTTTCCGATCCGAGTTCACGATAGAGATACTCGGCAATGTTGAGCCTAATGTCCAGACCGACGTGGTCCGTCAGTTTCAAAGGGCCCATCGGATGGTTGTAACCCAGTTCCATGGCGGTATCAATATCACGCGCGCTGGCCACACCCTGTTCGACCATGCGCATCGCTTCCAGTCCGAGGGCCACACCCAAACGACTTGACGCAAAGCCGGGAACGTCACTAACTACGATTGGTTCTTTACGCAACTTGCGGCTAACTGCACGAACAGTCTCCACTGTATCATCACTCGTCGCCTTGCCAACCACAATTTCAATCAGGCGCATCAGGTGAACCGGATTAAAAAAATGCATGCCTACAACGTTGGCGGGCCGTTCTGAACTACGAGCAATCTCGGTGATTGAAAGCGACGAAGTGTTACTGGCGAAAATAAAACTGCCCTGGGAAAGCGTTTCAACTTGCCGCAGCAAGTCCTTCTTTAGTTCCAACTGCTCGGGCGCGGCTTCAATAATCAGATCGGCATTCGCCACCTCTTCCAGGTGCGTAGTGCCGTGAATATGTTGGAGGGTGGAATCACAGTCCGCCTCAGTAAGCTTTCCGAGTTGCCTGCCTTTGGCGAGATTGCGTTCGATGGATTGGATGCCTCGCGCCAGGCACTCGCGGTCCACATCGCGCAGCACGACACGATAGCCCGCTAACGCTGCGACCTGGGCGATACCGTGGCCCATAGTTCCAGCGCCGATCACGCCGATCGTTTCAATCGTTTGCGGGGCGATTCCGGGTCTCAATCCTTTCTCAGGTTCTCTAAGTTGAACCGATCTAAGTAAGGCTGACGGCTCTCAGGTTCGACTACTCTAATATGGCTAGTTATACTATGGCCTTACGGAAAAGGCTATACTTTAGGCCATTTTGTAAGCCTAATAATACACCAACGCACGCGCCAACCTGCACTGCAAGTACTCTCCAGGCAGGCGGTCTTACCTTGCTACAACGGATGGATGACAAAGTGAACTCCAAGCAAACAATCGACAAAGAAGTCGTCATTATCGGTTCGGGTCCCGCGGGACTAACAGCTGCGATCTACTCGGCCCGGGCAAATCTCCGCCCTCTTTTAATCGATGCGCCGGCAGATGCGGAAAAGCAGACCACGCCAGGCGGACAATTGATGATTACCACAGACGTGGAAAACTACCCGGGGTTCGCAGAGGGCATCCAGGGCCCGGATTTGATGATTGAGTTTCGAAAACAGGCTGAACGCTTCGGGACGGAATTTCTGGAAGCATGGATTAATAAAGTTGACTTAAGCGAGCGGCCATTCTTGCTCGAAACCGCTAACCACAACATTAGTACTGCCACACTCATCATCGCCACCGGAGCGTCTGCCAAGTGGCTTGGAATTCCGGGCGAGGCAAAAGTTCCCACGGGGTTCGGAGGTAATGGCGTATCAGCCTGTGCCACCTGTGATGGACCACTACCTGGCTTTCGTAATAAGCCGCTGGTGGTCGTAGGTGGGGGCGACACTGCGATGGAAGAAGCGACTTTTCTGACTCGTTATGCGTCGAAGGTTTATGTGGTTCATCGCCGCGACAAGTTGCGCGCTTCAAAGATCATGCAGGACAAAGCATTTAAGAACGACAAGATCGAGTTTATTTGGGACACCGCCGCGGAGGAGATCCTGGGTACGCCGGAAGAGGGAGTTACGGGGATTCGGTTGCGGAATCTAAAGACGGAGGACGAATGGATTCGTGCGTGTGCCGGCGTTTTTATCGCCATCGGACACAAGCCGAACACAGACCTGTTCAAGGGCCAGATTGAAATGGATGAAATTGGTTACATCAAAACATCCGGGAAATCTACAGCGACGAACGTTCCGGGTGTGTTTGCAGCGGGCGACGTGCAGGACAATTGTTATCGTCAGGCGGTGACGGCCGCAGGAACCGGTTGCATGTCTGCGCTCGACGCCGAAAGGTTCCTCGACCATCTACCGGTAATGATGCCAAGCGGCGACGAAGTCACGATAGAAGGCGAACACATCACGCCCGACCATAAAGCTATCATCGAGCCCGATGGAACCATGATTCCCAACAATGCTGAAATGGCAGCGCAAGAAGACTGAACAGTATTAACGGCGCACAAAAGTTGCGACGTTGGATTTGAGTGTTGCCTTAAGCGCCGAAGGCGCGAACTGTAACAGCCTGGGCCAGCGGCCCAGGATAAAGAAAACTTGCGGAGATAGAGCGCTGAAGGCGCGGAATGTTTGAAGATTCCGCGCCTTCAGCGCTCTTTAAACTTCTCGGGGACTCTTTTCCCGGGGCGCTGCCCCGGGCTATTGCATTTCGCGCCCTTGGCGCTCAATAGGATGATTTATCGTCTCGTTACAACAACACTATCGAATCATCGGGTTGACGGCGGCCGGCGGTAGGAACTGATCGCGGAACGGGCTCTACCGCAGGAACTGCAAAGTTGCGCGGACACGCTTCACAGTAAAACCCCAGGTGGTCCTTTCGATCCTCACATTCGTTACAGCCGAGGGACTGTCCAAGTTCTCTTAACGCATCAACTAACGGCAGGAGCAGCCGTCCGCGTTCGGTGAGTTCATACTCAATGTGAGGCGGATTACCACCGAAGTCTTTTCGCTCAACCAGCCGGTCCTTTTCCATGTCGCGCAGGCGGCCAACAAGTGTGCGACTGCTGATTGGAAACAGCCCGCTATGTAGCTCCATCGTCCGCTTGGGGCCGGCCGCAAGGTCCCTGGCGACAAGCAACGTCCACTTGTCGCCGATCATCTGCAGCGCGCCGGCTATCGGACATCCATCGATTTTACGTCGTCTCACTTGTTCGAATCGAAGTCTTACTTCACAACCGTGATTTCGCGCGTCGTTGTGTTGTAACCACCGTTGTCGACCGGATTATTGTCCTTATCCAGCAACTCCAACCGCACCGTGTGTGGTCCACTGGTCCAACCGGTTAACCAGATCGCTTCCCACTTCTCGATATATCTGGGCTCGTCATCGTCAATGATATAACGAACGCGATACTCGCCGCCATCACCTCGTAGCTTCGCATTCGACAGCCAGAAGTCAATCATTATTGGATCGGCATCCGGACCCTTGTATTCCCCCTTGGGTCGACTGTAAGTCAGCAGTGGCTTAGTGGGATCCACGTCGCCCGCAGTACTGGGAGCGACGTCCTTACCTTCGCTGACCGCGGGCGATGCCGCCGGCGAGGCTGGGGACGCATTGTTATTGGCAACTACCTGGCCAGTGTTAGTGGTAGTTGGTTTTGACGGATCGCCTCCGCCCGCGACGGTGAACGTCACCATTTGGAATGCGCCGTCATTCTTGTAGCTCTCATGCCACGGCCGCGATGGAAATACGCGCAACGTATGCTTACCCGCTATCACATTACGCAACTCGAATGGCTGATCCAGGTGGTAATAAGCTTCGTACGGCTGATTGTCCAAAATGACATGCACGTGGTTACCGGTACCTGTGGCAGGGTCCTTTCCAGGCTTATATCCGCCCGCCAACTCGCCTGACAAATTTAAACGAACCTGAACCGTCGACCCCTTGATTGTGGAGTTATCAGCAGGCGAAACGATTTTTAGCACTGGTTTGTCTTCGTCCTGGTTACCGCGTTGATTCATCAACTCAACAATCTTTTGCGGCCGTTGCGTAACTTGAAGCGATTGACTTGGCGGAGGGGTGACGGTAGTGACAGCCGTCGTACTGTTCTGGTTATTTGCAGAGCAGGCTGCAAAGGATAAGAGTCCCACAGTGTTAATAATGAGTATCAAGTGCCAATTCGTGACCCGTTTCATTGTCTGCCTCCCATGTTTTTGATTGGTCCAGCCTATAGCAATGGTGTGCCGAATGTTAACCAAGATTGCTTCAAAAGAGTTGAACCACCCCTGACCTGCGCGCGATCTAGACTTTTTGCGAGTGCAATGCAAGAATCCGCGCACTCGAGCCAGGGTAGTTTTCGCTGTGCTGGTAACCCGTCAAAGCAAACTTCCGGAGGCGCGAATACTCTCGCGAATACTCTAATGACACGAAGAACCTGGTTTTTGAGTTGTGTAATTACCCTTCTGACTTTCTGCATAGCTTTGCTCGTGGGTTGCGAACGAATGCAACCTTCGGCTTCGTTTGAACCTGAAGTGCTTCCGCTTCCGCAACAACTGACAACGTTCGAACCGATGGCCATTCCCGCGGACAATCCGATGACACCTGAGAAAGTGGCTTTGGGCCGCCAGTTGTTTTTCGACGAGCGGCTCAGCGGCGACGGTTCGAGGTCTTGCTACTCGTGTCACGTTTGCGAGAAGGGTCTTACAGATGGACTCGCGAAATCGATAGGTGCTTTCAACAAGCAGTTGCCGCGCAGCAGTCCAACTCTTTGGAACATCGGCTACCACAAAGAGTTTTACTGGGATGGTCGTAGCGGCTCGCTGGAAAAGCAGGCATTGGCGGCTTGGACGGGCGCCAACATGGGCGCGAAAGCGGACGAAATTGCGACCAAGTTAAACGCGTTGCAGGATTATCGAGCGCAGTTTCAAAAGGTCTTCGGCAGTGATGCAACACCCGATAACATCGTGAAGGCGATCGCGGCGTTTGAGAGAACCATAATTAGCGGCGATACAGCCTGGGACAGGTATCGCGCCGGTGATGCTTCGGCGATGGACCAGAGCGCGGTGCGGGGGTGGAACATTTTTCAGGCTATCAAGTGTACCAACTGTCACGACGGTGTGCTGCTAGCAGATCTGCAGTATCACAATGTCGGCATCGGAATGGACCAGAAGGAACCGGATGTGGGACGTTTTAAGGTTACTAACAAACCGGAGGACACTGGAGCGTTTAAGACTCCGACCTTGCGGGACATTGCTGAGTCAGCACCTTATTTCCACGACGGCAGCGCAGCCACGCTGGAAGAAGCGGTGGACATAATGCTGGGTGGAGGAAAGGACAACCCTCACCTGGATAGGAAGAACCTGCAGAAGAGCAACATTCTGCCCGATCAAAGAGAGGACGTGCTGAATTTTCTACGCGCCTTAAATGTTGATTGCGGACTAAAGAAGCCGCCGCTGCCACAGAAATAAAGTGGGCAGTGGGCAGTGGGCAGTGGGCAGTAGGCAGTAGGCCAGTGGCAGCAGTACGACTAAAATTTAAATCTAACGAGACGCAATCCCTTTCGTGTCGTTTCGTGTAATTTCGTGGATCGTTTCTTCCGAACCAACGTCTGTCACAAAAAACAATTTACTCTGAACTGCCTACTGCCTACTGCCTACTGCCTACTGCCCTGCTCACTGGCTTCATCGTCCCGCCGTCTTCGCTTGATTACCCTTCAAGCGACTTTCCACCATCGTCCAATCAATATTCGCGAAGAAAGCTTCGATGTATTTCGGACGCTCAGCAGGTTTGTAGTCGAGCAGATATGCATGCTCCCAAACATCCATTACCAAAATTGGAGTGAAGCCCGCCACGTTTCCGGTCTCATGCAGAGAAATCCAGTGATTCGATAGCCGACCGTTCACGGGGTTCTGATAGGTGATGGCCCAACCCACTCCGCGCATCTTTCCTATGCCAACGAAATCAGTCTTCCAGATTTCATAACTCCCAAAGCTCGACTCAGCAGCTTTGGCAAACGGTGTCGTCAGTGCGGGATCGCCGGTGCCGCTACCACTTTTTAAGTTATCGAAGTAGTACTCGTGCAGGACCATGCCGTTGAATTCGAAACCAAGCCGGCGGGTGAGTTCAGAGTACGCAGGCATTTCTTCCTGATCTACGTTGCCATCTTTTATGAATCCCGTGATCTTCTCGGTTAGGTTATTGGTCTCTTTCACGTATCCTTCATAAAGCTTGAAGTGCATTTCCAACGTTTCGTCTGAGATGCCTTGAAGGCCGCTCAGATTAAAATCTCTGGGTTTGTAGGATGCGTTGTTGGATTCAGACTTACTCATTACTCACCTCCGCAAAATTCGTCTCCAGGTTAACTGTGTAGTTTAGACGGACGTGCGGCGCCACTTGTGCCGAATGCGTGAAATCAGTGCGATTTTACTGTTGCGGGCGGTGTCGCCGGTGTGGCCCAAAGGAAAGGGCGGACTCAGCGGCCCGCCCTGGCAAGCTTCAAATTCGAAACCAGTTACTTTCCAAACGCGACCCAGTCGTGTTCCGAAGTGCCCATGAACAGGAGCATGGGAAGTGACAGCCAGGCATTCGTACGAGATGCGATGAATGCCTGGCGCGCCAATTCAGGCGGCGCCGCCGGTCCTGTGCCTGCCGTCGCTGCGATGATCCTCTTGTTGTTGGGCCAGATAATTCCCCACACGTTAAGTAGCATGACAATACCGTAAGCGCCGCCCAAACCTATCGAATACACGTTGTTCGGCGTCGTGTATCCGCCAATAGTTAGCTTCGCGTTGAAGTATCTGATGATCCCGTACGACACGATCAACGTCAGGATGATCATTACGATAGCGAAGATTTTCCCATCCTTCGTCAGCGCCGGGACCTTTTTGATGAGGACGTACTCAATGATGAACAACACGATGGGGTAACTCAGCCAAGTCAAAAGTATCAGCCACACATTAAGGTTTGCGTCTTCAAGAGTGTTCGCGTTCGTAACCGCCGGCGAGAGAATGTACATCGCGAAGTACGTCAGGCCGGCAAGGACGGTCACCACAGCACCCCAGCGGAAGAACCACAGAGCACGCGACAACAGATCCGGATTCACTTTTTTCTTGGTCTCGGCGTCAAGGCCTTTCTGAAACGGAACGTTTACCAGATTGAAGAAATAAAGAAGACCAATCCATGTGATGCCGCCGACAAGGTGCAGCCAACGCAAGATGGTGCGTGCGATCTCTGTGCCGTCGGGCGAATTAAAGACTTCCTGAAACATAGCCACACTGACGGGGAGATGAACAGCTGACTCAATAAACATTCCGAACCTCCGTGTAGGACAGGCATTCTTGCCTGCCCACAGTTGATGTTTGTAAAGACAGACAGGAATGTCTGTCTTGCTTACTGGCCTTGATTACGCGCGAAGATTACACCCACAGACGATGAGACGCAATAACCTGCTTACTCGTCGAGCGGGCGTGGACCAGCGTCCATGCCTCTAACGCTTGCCTGATTGATCACACGCACCTTCAAATCGCTGTTGACACGGATTTGGCAGGAGAGTCTGACGTTCTCGGCTAACTCTGCTTCCATCGCTAGACGGTTCCGCTCCAGCTCACCCATTGGGCCAGGATCGCCTTCAAGTATCTCGACCCGGCAGGTGGTGCAGCGAGCATTGCCACCGCAACGGTGAAGAATATCGATTCCGGCGTCTTCCAGGACTAGTACCAGCTTCTTGCCTTCAGGCGCGTCAATTGTCTGCGCACCCGTGGCGGTCTCAGCTACGATCGTGGGCATCGGTCACACTCCGTTAAATTGAATTTGATTGCGTTAGTGAATTTGGCACAACTTGCGTGAAAGGGGAAGGGGGTAACGGGCAAAGGGGAAGGGGTAAATGGCTCCCCTTACCCCTTCCCCTTTACCCCTTCCCCTCTGATCTCTGATGTCTGCCCAGATCCAGCTCCATGAAAGCTGCCCCTTGAACCGGATTGAAATAGTAAGGTTCGATGTTTTTGAATCCTAACCTCCGATACATTGCAATTGCACGATCCATCTTTCCCGGTAATGTATCGAGACGCATCCGTTGATAACCAATCTCGCGCGCTACTTCTATCAGCGATTCTGCCAGCAAACGACCCAGCCCCGTCCCTTGAAAGTCCGGACGCACATACAGCCTCTTCATTTCGCAAGTCCCCTCGTCAAGTTTCCGCAAAGCAATGCAGCCGGCGACACGATCGTCTTTAGAAGCTAGCAACAGGCGTCCATGGGGTGGCACATACTCGCCGGGCAGCGACGCAAGTTCTTTATCGAAGTTTTGAAAGCACAGATTGAGTCCCAACCATTCGTGGTACTCCTCGAAGAGCGTGCGAGCGTCTTGAATTTCCGCTTCGGATGTTGCCTGGATAAGTTTCATACTCAGTTATGAGCTTAACTCCATACGTGAAAGAGCCCGATGGTCCATTTGAACCACCGGGCTTGAATCACGCACCGCGCTCGCGAAATGAAGGATGAAAAGGTGAAAAGGAGAGGTGATTTACTGTTCACTCTTCACTTTTCACCGTGGCCTCTCCTAAGCCGTAAACGACGTCCCGCAACCACAGCTGCCTGTCGCATTTGGATTAGTGAAAGTAAATCCCGAACCCATGAC
This sequence comes from Blastocatellia bacterium, assembly GCA_963786645.1. GTDB lineage: Bacteria > Acidobacteriota > Blastocatellia > Pyrinomonadales > Pyrinomonadaceae > PSRF01. Next base: position 247,230 of record CAWAZW010000005.1, on the reverse strand, counting down.
TCCAGTAACGTAGTCGATCCTAACGCCGTTCAAATACTGCGCGCTAAACATGTCGACGAATAACTTGACGCCGCCCTGGTCCAAAATGAAATCGCCTTGTCGCGAATCCTCTTCAATGTTCAGGCTGTATTGAAAGCCAGAGCAGCCACCTGGAACTACGCGGACTCGAAGGCCGGACGTCTCGGGCAAACCCTCTTCGCCCGACATAAATTTCTTGATCTCAGTAATCGCGCTATCGGTGACGTCAAGCGTCATCGGGGCCGCATTGGGGGTGCCCGCCGACGCTTCACTGGACACATTTTGTGTGGACATAACTTGTTTTTCTCTCCTAATTCGAATCTCGATTCTTGGTTTCTAATCTCGGGTTTTAACCCCGTGACCGTTGAAATCACAAAGCAAAAATCGCAAATCCAGTTTACTGACCTTTGCCCAAAACAACAAGTTCAGGCTTCATTGCTTCAATTGAGACGCGCCGCGCCACTTCCTCAGAAACGCGCCTAAAAGCCAGTGCTTGCGGGGAATCGGGGTGACTAACAACCACCGGAACGCCATTATCGCCACCTTCCCTTACCTCAATACCGATGGGAACTGTGCCTAACAGAGGCACATGGTACATCTCTGCGAGCTTCGCGCCGCCGCCTTCGCCAAAAATGTTGTAACGGGTGCCCGTATCAGGCGCTATGAAGTAGCTCATGTTCTCGATAATTCCGAGAACTGGAATCGCGACTGTCTCGAACATCCGCAGCGCCCGGCGAACATCCGCGATCGCAACATTCTGTGGGGTTGTAACCAGGACGGCGCCCTGTACCGGCACTAATTGCGCCAGCGACAACTGGACGTCGCCCGTTCCTGGCGGCATATCTACTATCAGATAATCCAGCTCGCCCCACTTTACGTCCGACAAAAACTGCTTCACTAGTCCGTGCAGAATTGGACCACGGACGATCATCGGCTTGTCGCCAGGTTGCAACAACGCCATCGACATCAGTTTGACGCCGTAAGCTTCGATCGGAATCAATTTATTGACGTCGACTTCAGGTCGTGCTTCGGCGGCACCCAGCATAATCGGGACGTTTGGTCCATAAACGTCGGCGTCCATGATGCCCACTCGTGCGCCATCGAGCGCCAGCGATACCGCGAGATTCACTGCGACAGTAGATTTGCCGACGCCGCCTTTTCCCGACGACACCGCAATGATGTTGCGCACGCCTTCGACGGCAATCTTGTCGCCGAATCCGCGGCCTTTGGGAACCTCGGCGTCCATCGTGACAGCGACTGTCGTCACTCCAGGTAATGCGCCGACAAGTTCCTTTGCGGCGCTTTCCATTTCAGCTTTGACAGGACAGGCGGGGGTTGTCAGCACAATACGGAACGAAACAGCTCCGCCTTCGATCTTAAGATCCTTAATAAAACCGAGCGCGACGATGTCTTTATGAAGATCCGGGTCTTCGATCTGACGTAGTGCGTTTAGGACAATTTCTTCATTAACTTGCGACATATGAATTGGGACAGAGTTTTGGAAATGTTCAACGAGAGCGTAGCTGATCGATAGTGCTAACGCAAACGCAACCTCTTTTGGTTGTTTCTATTCGCCATTCAGTTTTTCAACAACCAAAGCGCTGTTCTTGGAACCAAATCCGATACAGTTGCAAAGCGCCACACGCACGTCCGCCTTACGCGCATGGTTGGGGACGTAATCCAGATCGCATTGCGGATCGGGCTCGTCCAGATTGATGGTCGGCGGGATCATTCCCGTCTCCATCGCGCAAAGAGTTGCTCCCAAACCCGCCGCGCCGCTGGCGCCCTGAGGATGTCCGATCTGTGATTTGGTAGCCGACATCGGCGTCTTAATCGCACGCCCGTCCAACGCGAGCTTTAAAGCACTGGTTTCGATGCGGTCGTTTAAAACCGTGGAGGTGCCGTGCAGATTTACATAGTCAACCTCAGCTGCATCGCGCCCCGCGTCAGCCAGCGCGAGTTTCATGGCACGCGCAGGTTCGTCGCCAGTTTCCTCGAGCCGGACTCGATGATAAGCGTCGCAGGTCGCGCCATAGCCTTTCACCTCGGCATAGATCTTTGCGCCGCGGTTTTTGGCCGACTCCAGTGCTTCCAGAACATAAATCCACGCACCTTCACCTAAAACCATGCCGGATCGATTCAGTGAAAACGGACGCGAGGCACGCTCCGGTTCGTCGTTATATTCGTTTGTCAGGACAGTCATCAGGTTGAAGCCGGCAAGGATGCCTGGAGCGATTGGCGCATCAACACCTCCGGTTAACATCATCTCCTGACGTCCTAAAACTATATGTTCGGCAGCATACGCAATGGCGTCTGTGGAACTGGTGCAGCCGGTGGAAACGATGTGTGAAAGGCCGCGGAGTCCAAACGCCATCGACAACTCGCTGGATAGGCCACCATGCGTTGACGAGGGAATCGTGTAGACGCTCGCTTTGTGGGTTGGTCCAATGTACCAGTACGAGTATTGTTGCTCGGTAAAAGCGAGACCGCCCCCACCGGTTCCCAAAACGACTCCAATCGAACGTCGTTGGTCCAATGGAAGATTCGTCGTATCGAGCTGCGCGTCAGACAATGCTTCGCGCGCTGCGGCCAGCGCCAGGGGCACCGTTCTCGCCACGTGTTTCCGATCTTTCGGATTAAGCTGCGCTTCCCAATCGAAGTCTCGAACCTGGGCTGCGATCTGGACCGGCGATTTGGAAACGTCGAAAGCGTCAATTCTTCCGACGCCACTTCGTCCCTCAATCAGAGATTTCCAGAACGCTTCACGTCCGATTCCAATCGGCGTGACACACCCCATGCCGGTTATCACGACACGTCGCGGTCCTTTAAATTGACTTAGCACGGGATTGTTCTCGCAGTTGGCGCCGGAGTCTCAGGGAAGTTTCGAAGCGAGAATAGCATCTAGCGGACACAAACGTTAATACGGACCGGAGCTATCTAAGTGAACTGGTATCCAGCAAAAGACCCGGGATCGTTTCCGACCCCGGGTCGCTGAATTTCCCGTGGCGAAGTTTTTAAGTGGAAACCTTGGTCCCACACTCATTGCAAAACTTCGCGCCGGCCGGCATTTGAGCGCCACACTTCGCGCAGGCGACTGTCTGTGGGGCGGTAGACATTTGACCTCCGCATTCGGTACAGAATTTCGCATTCGCGAAATTGGCGGCTCCACACTTGGGACACTTAGGCTGCGTTCCACCACCCGCTGTGTTCGTCGACTGATTCATTGCGTTCGTCATGGCCCCTGCCATTGCGTTCCCGATCGCAAAACCGGCCCCTAAACCAGCGCCGGTACTGGCGCCGCCACGACGGATTCTGCGCGGCATCTCGCATGGCGTCCGCTGCCTGGAACTGCGCATAGCGTCCGACGTCACCGATAACTCCCATCGAGGTGCGCTTGTCCATAGCAGCCTCAACCTCACCAGGAAGCGAAATATTTTCGATAACAAACTTAATCAATTCCAAGCCGTAGGCATTGAAGTCTTCGTTCAGCTTGGCCCGGGTAAATTTGCTCAACTCGTCGTAATTCGAAGCGAGATCAAGCGCGGCAATCTTCGACTCCGCCAGCGCATCGCTGAATCCGCTGACTAAGGTCCGCTTGAGCTGTCCCTGAATGTCTTCGGTTACAAAATGCGCGTTCGTGCCGGCGACTTCCTTAATAAAAGCCTGTGGGTCAGTGACGCGAACTGAATAGATTCCGAAAGCACGGAGACGGACCATGCCGAAATCAGTGTCGCGCATCATCACCGGATTCGAGGTTCCCCACTTTAGATCGGTGAATTGCTTTGTATTAACGAAATAAACTTCGGCTTTGAACGGCGAGTTGAAGCCGTATTTCCACGCGCCCAGTTTGCTAAGAATGGGTGTATTCCCGCCATCAATCGTATATCGGCCCGGGCCAAACACGTCTGCGATCTGACCCTGGAAAACAAAAACAGCTGATTGCGACTCGCGCACGATTAGCTGCGCACCATTTTTGATTTCCTGACCGTGGACCGGAAAACGATAAAGTATGGTGTTACCGGAATCGTCCAGCCATTCAATGACCTCAATGAACTGCGTTTTGATGGCGTCAAATATTCCCATTTTCTGTCTCTCCTTAATCTAACTAATCGTAAGCGTCGGCGACGAGTTGGCTTCGACGGCCCCAAAACTCGCGTGAAAGAATATTGCATAAACGAGGCAGCGAGGGAAGAGGTTTTGAGTGCGAGGCCCGAAGGCCGGAAGTTAATAGCCACGCGCGTAAGCGCGTGGTTAAGTCGACTCTGACCATCGAGGCCCGAAGGGCCGACAGCTAGATCTATTGAAGTTGGACTGTCGGTCCTTCGGACCTCAAATTCTCTACGTTCCTTTTGTCCACGCGCTTACGCGCGTGGCTATTAACTTCCGGCCCTTTGGGCCTCAGCATCTTGATAGCGGCGACTAGACCATGACAAAAGTAGCGCCGTCAATCCACCTGCAACATCGAGTGCGCTGTCGTATGCCGAACCCGTTCGGGATGGAATAAAACTCTGATGAAGCTCATCCAGCAGCGAAACAGCAACCACGATCAACAAAGATAAGACGAACCAATGTTGCTGAATGAAAGTGCGACTTGAACTAACAAATGCGCGCCTGGCCAGAAATGCGAGAACTGCATATTCGAAAAAATGGGCGGCCTTTCGCGTGATCACGTGCACAGTCGCGATTTGAGTTTCAGCGATATTCGGAAAAAGCCAGAGTAGCAGGGGACGAATAATGCGCGAGGTGTTTCCCGCGGAGAATCCTTGCGTCGAAGCAAACCAAATGAACCCGATCCACAGCACAACTGGGCCATAACGCCGTACCCGTTGGGCCACGGATGATTGGTTTGAGGCCGGTTCAACCATTACAGAAAAGAAATAAGGGAAGCCGTTGATGCCGGCTTCCCCTCGCTAACCGAATGCTCGACTAATGAGTTTATAGAGCGGCTGCGCCTGACACGACCTCGATGATTTCATTTGTGATCGCCGCCTGACGAACGCGGTTCATGTTGAGCGTCAAGCTATCAATCAGTTCGCGAGCGTTTTTCGACGCGGAATCCATCGCCGTCATCCGCGCGCCGTGTTCAGACGCGACCGACTCGAGCAGAGCCCGGAAAATCTGCGTCTCGACCAGGCGTGGAAGAAGTCGTGAAAAAATTTCTCCCGGCGGCTGCTCATAAATATAGTCAACTAACGTGACGCCGCCGGACGCGCCGGTTGGCTCTTCGGCTTCAGTTTCACGCGACACGGGCAACAGCTGCTCGGTAACAACTCGCTGGGACAAAACGGATCGGAACTCGTTGTAAATGATGAACGCCTTGTCGAGTCCCTCGTCCTCCGTGAACCTTTTGATCACATCACGCGCGACTTCGAGCGCTTCCGAAAATTCGACGCGGCCTTTGCCCGTCAGTCCCACATACTCGTTAGCTACCGTGGCATTTCTTCGGCGGAAGAAATCGCGGCCCTTTCTTCCGACGGCGACGATTTCGATTTGCTTGCCGGGATTCTTGTTTATGAAAGCCTGCGCTGCTTTGATCAGATTAGTGTTGAATGCGCCGCAAAGGCCCTTGTCCGCGGTGACTAACACGAGCAGATAACGCTCGTCGCCCCTCGCGTCCAGTAGCGGATGATGAAAATCTTCGTCTGTTCGGGCGGCGAGCCCGGCCAAAACCTCAGCCATCTTGTTCGCAAACGGCCGGGCCGTTACTACGCGGTCCTGCGCACGCTTTAGCTTCGCAGCCGAAACCATCTTCATGGCTTTGGTAATCTGCTGCGTGTTCTTGACCGACTTGAGACGTCGTCGAATGTCTAAAAGATTCGGCATTACACTCCAGCAGCTGCAGGTTGCGCGGACGTAGTCAGCGGCGTGGTTGAATCCGCTGCGGAAGCCTTATCCTTCCACATATCTTTGAAGTCAGATAACACCTGATTCAGGTCGGCAGTGATCTCTTCACTTAGTGTCTTCTTCTCGCGTATCGACTGCAATAGACCTGGGTGCGCATTCTCAACAAACTTGAGCAGCTCCCCCTCAAAATGCCGGACTTCATCCACGGGCACGTCGTCCGCGTAGCCGTTGCTGGCTGCCCAAATTACAAGAATCTGGTTTTCAACCGGCATCGGTTGATATTGAGGCTGCTTGAGTATCTCAACTAAACGCTGGCCCCTCGCCAACTGCGCTTGTGTCGCCTTGTCGAGATCCGATCCGAATTGCGCAAACGCTTGTAACTCACGGAACTGGGCCAGGTCGATTCGCAGTGTTCCTGCAACTTGTCTCATCGCCTTGATCTGCGCCGAACCGCCCACGCGCGACACACTGTTGCCGACGTTGATGGCCGGGCGGATGCCGCTGTTGAAGAGATCGGCTTCAAGGAAAATCTGGCCGTCAGTAATTGAAATTACATTCGTTGGGATGTAGGCGGAAATGTCACCGGCTTGCGTCTCGATAATCGGCAAGCTGGTTAACGATCCACCGCCCTTCGAATCGGCCAATTTGGCCGCACGCTCGAGCAAACGTGAGTGAAGATAAAAGACGTCGCCCGGATAGGCCTCACGACCAGGCGGCCGTCGTAGCAGTAACGAAATCTCGCGATATGCTGCGGCCTGTTTTGAAAGGTCGTCGTAGATCGTCAAAGCGTGGCGGCCGTTGTCGCGGAAGTATTCACCCATGGCAGCGCCGGAGTATGGCGCCAGAAACTGCATCGCTGCGGGATCCGATGCGGTCGCCTTCACAACAATCGTGTATTCCAGCGCGCCGAAGGTTTCTAGTGTCTTCACCACCTGAGCAACGGTCGACGCTTTTTGTCCGATGGCGACGTAAATGCAAATAACGTCTTTACCCTTTTGATTGATGATCGTGTCAACAGCGACTGCGGTTTTTCCTGTTTGCCTGTCGCCAATAATCAACTCGCGCTGTCCACGGCCAATAGGCACCATGGCGTCGATAGCTTTCAGTCCGGTCTGCAACGACTCTTTAACCGGCTGACGATCAACTACGCCCGGCGCGATTCGCTCAATTGGAAGATAGGTGTCGGTAACAATTGGTCCGCGATCGTCAATTGCATTCCCCAGCGCGTCGACTACGCGCCCGACCATCGCATCACCGACAGGAACCTGCATGATGCGCCCCGTGCGCTTCACCAGGTCCCCTTCTTTAATGGTCTGGTAGTCACCGAACAACACGGCGCCGACTTTGTCTTCCTCGAGATTCAGCGCTAGCCCGCGGACCTCATGAGGAAACTCCAGCAACTCGCCCGCCATCACCTTCTCGAGGCCATGAATTTCGGCGATGCCGTCCCCAACCTTGATAACGGTGCCGACTTCCATGACCGTCACGCCGGTCTCAAAATTCTCGATTTGCTTGCGAATGATTTCGTTGATTTCGTCTGCTCTGATTGGTTCCATCGTATCCTCTGTATCTAACTCGCGAGTTCCTCACCGAGTCGCTCCAGTTGGCTGCGTACTGAACCGTCGTAAATCGTCGATCCGATCCGCGTCACGATTCCTCCGAGTAGCGATTCATCCGTTTCAAAACTTAACCGTATCCGCTTGTGTGTTAACTGTTCCAACGTTTGCTCGAGCGCCTTCTTGACCGGCTCCGAAATGGGTCGCGCAGAGACCACCTGCGCACTAACCACACCCGCCCGCTCATCCATGATCTCGCTCAGCTTCGCATTAACGTGCTGCAATTCGCCGAGTCTCTGATTCCGCAAAAGCACACGCAGAAAATTCGATGTCGTCGGCCGCACGTTTGTTTTCGCGATAAGCTCATTCAGAACCTTGCTTTTTTGATCGTAAGGAATCGTGGGATTAGTCAGCGCTTCCAGGAGGAGCGGGTTTTCCTGAATCATACGCTCCCAGGTCGCTAACTCCTCTCGAACAACCACAGCCTCTTCTTTGCGCTCCGCTGAGCACATCGGCTAATGCTGAGGCGTATCGCCGCGCGACGGTTGCTGAACTCACGACGAGGTCCTCCCAAGCTCCTGTAGATTTAGCGTGGTAAGCCTTGCGTCATCCTCAGGTTTAATTTCGCGCGACAAGATCTCTTCAGCAATGCGAACGCTTTCCTGGGCAGCAAATTTCCGGAGCTCGTGCTTCGCTAGTTTGCCTGCGCTTTCGAGTTCTCTTTTCGCGTTTTCTCGAATCCTGGCAATCTCCTGCTCCGTCGCGGCTTGCAGCCGCCGGCTCTCGGCTTCAGCTTCCGCCTTCGCCTTTTCTCTTATGGTTGCGACCTCAGCGTCCAGCTTCTCAAAACGCGCTTCCACTTCCGCGAGTTTTGCGTAAGCCAAATCGCGTTCCTTGCGTGCTGTCTCAAGTTCCGTTTTGATTCGTTCACGCCGGGCACGGAGAGCTTCTCGAACGGGGCGGCCAAACTTCCGGTGAAGGAATAGCGCGACCGCGATAAATAGAAACAGGTTGATGAATTTCCACAGCTCCAAGCCGGGATAATTCCACCAGGGGTGCTCGCTGGCTAGAAAGCCAAAAGCGACCGGAGTAATTGGTGCTGAAAACACGATAAACTTTCTACCCGCCCTATGAAATCGGTTGCGCGCTGACAGGCCTGCGTAAAATGTGCTGACTAATCTCCACCGCCAAAGCTCGCGATTCAGCTTTCAACGTCTGCTGAACATTCTGCGTTTCGGAGGCCAGTCGCTGCTTCTCCTCGGTAAGCAGAGTTCCTATTTCGCCTCGCAACTCCGCGAGTTTATGTTCTCTGCTCGCCGACAACGCGGATCGCTCCTGTTCTAGTAACGAATAGCCTTCCGAGCGGGCCTCACGGAGTTGACGCTCGTAGTCGCGCATCTTCTCCTCAACTTTTGAAATGATCGTTTGCGCTTCGGAAAGCCGGCCGCGCGTCCTACGTTCACGCTCTTCCAGAATCCGATTGATGGGCTTCAAAAGGGTTGCGTTCAAAATCGCAACCATCAAGATGATAAGAATGAGATGGAAGATTAAGGTGCCGTCCGGCACTAATTGGATCGCATTCCCCGCGAACGCCAAAAACAAACGCGTCACCCCCGACTAACTGAACAGTTTCGACTTAGGCAAAAGCGACGGAGTCTAACACCCGCCTCAAAAACCGGTCAAGCAGACACCCCGCCATTCGCGTGGAGAAAACCCGAACCTCGAACCTCTCTACTCATCCGCCGGTCGCACTTACAAGCGGCACCCAAAAGATCGCAACATAAACGCTGGTTGTACTTTGTACATCGGACTGCCGCTACGTGATACTTTGTACTATTGACCGGGTTTCATAAGCAAAGTGTACAGACGATCCAAGTCGGTGGCGTTATAAAACTCAAACTCGATCTTGCCGCCGCTTGACCCTTCAGACTGCAGAATTCTGACCTGTGTTCCAAACTGCCGGCGTAGCTTTGTCTCGGCCGCACGGATGTTCGGATCCGACTGCCGTACTTTTCCCGTAGTTTTTCTTTCGCGCGGCTCGACCGTTAGCCTCACGAGCCGCTCAGTCGCGCGTACCGAAAGATCCTGTTCAATTACTTTTCGCGCTAGCCGACGCTGGACGTCAACGTGTTCAGTTCCCAACAAAGCGCGGGCGTGGCCTGTGGAGAGCTTGCCTCTTTGAAGTAGCTCCTGAAGGTCGTCCGGGAGGCGCAGCAGCCGGAGGTAGTTCGTCACATACGAGCGATCTCGGCCGACCCGTTCGGCTACGGTCTCCTGGGTCAACCCCACAGTGTCGATCAGCTTTTTGTAGGCCCGGGCTTCTTCAATAGGATTGAGATCTTCTCGTTGGATGTTTTCAATTAGCGCGAGCTCAAGAACCTTGTCATCGGAGACACTTCGAATCACCGCAGGCACTTTAGATAAGCCCGCCAGCTGCGCCGCCCTCCAACGCCGCTCCCCCGCGATCAGCTCGAAGCGTCCGCCCTTGCGCCGCAGAAGCAGTGGCTGAACCACGCCGTTTGCATTGATCGAACGCGCGAGCTCATCCAACTTTGCTTCGTCGAAGACAGTACGTGGTTGCAACGAACTGGGGTCAATCAAATCGATGGGGATTTCGCTAGGGTCTTCCGTCGCGGTTGCAGTGCCTTCAGCCGAGAGCAGCGCTCCCAGCCCCCGACCCAATGCCTTTCGTGTCATGCGCGATGATCTCCTTGCCTAACTGGAAGTAAGCGTCTGCGCCCTTTGAGTGAGGGTCGTACTGTGTGATCGGCTTTCCGTAACTGGGCGCCTCTGCCAGACGAACGTTTCTGGGTATTACCGTTTCGAAAACCTGGCGACCATAAAAGTCGCGCAAGTCGGAAGCGACGGCCGCTGAGAGGTTGGTCCGCTCGTCGTACATCGTGAGCAACAGGCCTTCAATTGTAAGGCTTGGGTTATGTAGGCGCCGTATGCGAGCGAGCGTATCGAACAATTCGGTGACCCCTTCAAGTGCGTAGTACTCACATTGAATGGGAACGAGTAACGAGTGCGCCGCCGTCAACGCATTCAGGGTCAGCAGCCCGAGTGATGGGGGACAATCAATTATGACGTAATCAAAATTGTCGGTGACGCCGGCCAGCGCATCGCGCAATCGAAATTCCCGGCGCTCCATGTCGACCAGTTCGACTTCGGCGCCTGCCAGATCTTTGTTGGCGGGCAAGACCTGCAAATTTGGAATTTCGGTAGGGATCAAGGCTTCTGGCACCGGATCTCCTACGACGATGCACTGATAGATGCTCTTTCGAAAACTGCCTCTTTGAATGCCAGCCCCGGAGGTGGCATTCCCTTGAGGATCGGCATCGACGAGGAGAACGCGCATGCCAGACTGAGCGAGGACCGCAGAGAGGTTCACGGCTGTGGTCGTTTTACCGACCCCGCCCTTTTGGTTGGCTATCGCTATTATTTTCGCCATTTACGTCGGACGCTACTATGATTGGCGGGGCCAAAGTTAACACAGAAACGCCTCAGTTTCACCGAAAACCTCGTCGTTAGTGCCGTTTTATTACCTATGTTTCACGTGTCCCACTCAGGGGGGCGACCGAGCCCATCGGGACACGTGAAACATTGCTAAACTCCTGAATTTGAGGTGGTTACGCTTACGAGGAGTGTCGAAAGTGCTGCCGGCGTCATTCCGGGAATGTTTCGCGCCTGACCAAAAGTCTGGGGTCGCACGCGCTCCAAGCGTTCGATCATTTCATGTGATAGCCCATTTAAACCCCGAAAGCTGAGGCTCACGGGAATCGGCGTCTTGTCATGATTGTTTAATCGACCGATCACCGCTGCCTGTGTTTTGATATATCCATCGTACAAGATTATCCGCCAGGGCGAAGTCCAAGTCAGCTGCCTCAATTGACGACCTCACTTCGTACGGGAGCAGCCGGCGAATGTGGTCTGCTTGAATCCCTGAGCGCTTAGCCAGGTCACTGAGGCCAATCGAATCCGGAAGGTCGCCGACGAGGTTTTGAATGGCTGCGTAGGCCGGATCGCTCTTTCTCAGGCGCTGAGTCAGCGCACTTTTAACTCTCGCGATCCGGTCCCGGCGTTGGTTAAACCTTTCCCACTCGGAATCGCCCACCAAGCCAACTTCCCTTCCATACCGGCTCAAACGTTCGTCAGCATTGTCGTGCCGCAGCGCCAGTCGGTACTCCGCTCTTGAGGTAAAAATGCGGTAGGGTTCATCGACCCCCTGCCGAATTAGATCGTCGACCAGAACCCCAATGTACGACTCTTCGCGACGCAACCTGAAACTCTCCCGTCCCTGAACTGACAGCGCGGCGTTAATGCCCGCGACGAGACCTTGGCAAGCCGCTTCCTCATAGCCGGTGGTACCGTTGACTTGTCCAGCGTGAAACAGCCCTGGGATTCGGTGACATTGCAGATCCGGTCCCAACTCACGGGGATCTACAAAGTCATATTCAATCGCGTACCCGGGCCGGATTATTTGGACTTCTTCGAGGCCCGGAATCATTCGAACCAAATCCTGCTGCATCGCAGCCGGCAACGAAGTTGAGAAGCCATTTAGGTAGACTTCATTTGTGTTGTGACCTTCCGGTTCGAGGAAAAGCTGGTGGCGATCTTTGTCAGCAAATTTGACCACCTTGTCTTCGATTGACGGGCAGTACCGGGGGCCGACGCCCTTTATTTTTCCCGAATAGAGTGGCGATTCGTGGAGATTCGCCCGGATGGCGTCGTGGAGTTTATCGGTGGTGTAACCGATAAAGCATTTGATCTGCGGCTGTTCTATGTGGTCAGTCGCGAACGAAAAAGGCACCGGGCGCTCATCGGCGTTCTGAGGTTCAAAGGCGTCCCAATCAATGGTTCTACCGTCAAGCCTCGGCGGCGTTCCGGTTTTCAGCCGTCCCACCGGGAACCCCAGACGTTTCAGCGCTTCCGCTAACTCGATGGACGCGGGCTCACCCACTCGTCCAGCCGTGTACGTCCGCCGACCTGTATGAACCAATCCATTGAGAAAGGTGCCCGCTGCAATGACTACCGCCCTCGCTCCGATCGCTCTTCCATCCTGCATGACGATGCCGGCTATCCTGCCTTTCGTCACCGTGAGATCGGAAACCATACCCTGTCGCAGATGAAGATTCGGCGTGTTTTCAAGCATCGTCCGCATTTCAGTGCGATACAACGAGCGGTCTGCTTGTGCACGAGGCGACTGAACAGCTGGCCCGCGTGATCGATTCAGTAATCGAAACTGAATGCCCGTGCGATCGATTACCCGACCCATGATGCCGCCCAGGGCGTCGATCTCCCGCACCAGGTGCCCCTTCGCGATCCCGCCGATGGCCGGATTGCATGACATCTGGCCAATCAAATCCAGGTTGATGGTCACTAGGGCCGTGTTGGCGCCCAGACGGGCTGCTGCCGAAGCGGCCTCGCAACCTGCATGACCACCGCCAATCACCACTACATCAAAGACTTCGTCGAAAACCATTGCTACTTACCTATACAAAACGTGCTGAAGATCCTACCGAGAATTTCCTCGGTCGTTGTCTCACCCGTTATCTCGCCGAGATATCTCAGCGAGTTGTGTAGTCCGACCAACACCAACTCTTCGCTCGCACCTTTCCGCAGCAGGCCAACGGACTCGTCCAGCGACGTGTTCGCGCGAACCAATAAATCGTAGTGTCTGCTGTCAGTCACCAGGAGCCCAACAGACTCCGAGTCTACGTTGCCGAATGGCTCAAGTATAGCAGCAGCAAGATCCTGTAGTCCTGCGCCGGTTAAAGCTGAGACATGGACCACCTTGGAACCATTGCTAAGTTTATTGATGCTTGCATCGCCTGGTAGATCCGCTTTGTTGAAAGCGACGATATGTCGGGATGTCTTCCGCGCGTAACAGCACATCTCGATCTTCGTCAACCAGTTCAGACGAACTATCGATCACGACCACCAGCAAGTCCGCGTCAGCCATCGCTCGATGCGTACGCTCCACGCCGATGGCTTCGATCCGGTCGCCGGCTTCGCGCATACCCGCGGTGTCAGTGAGCGAAACCGGAACCCCATTTAAACTAATCGACTCCGTCAGGCTGTCTCGAGTGGTTCCCGGAAGGTCGGTTACGATCGCTCGGTCACGCTGCACTAACATATTGAAAAGACTGGACTTACCGACATTTGGGCGACCGACCAAAGCGACTCTAATCCCGTCCCGCAGGAGGTGTCCGGTCTGATAGGTGGACGCCAGACCTTTTACAACGCGCCCTACTTCTTCCATTCTTCCAGCACTTTCTGGCGCTGCAACTGCGGCAAGTCATCCTCGACAAACTCGAAGAGCCGATTCCAACTTAACAATCACGTCGATCAGTTGCTGCTTACACGTCTGCAACGTTTCCGAGAGCTCGCCTTTCAACTGGCGTGTCGCCTGGTGCGCGGCGGCGGTGGTCCTCGCATTGATCAGATCACGGATAGCTTCGGCCTGGCTTAGATTCATCTTTCCATTGCGACATGCCCGCAAGGTGAACTCACCTGGACCAGCCAGGCGAGCATCGAGTTGTTGAATGCGGTCCAATACCTGGCGCACGGTAACAGGTGAACCATGACAACTGATCTCCACCATGTCTTCGCCGGTGAATGATTGAGGTGACTGGAAGAACGTTACCAGTGCCTGGTCCATAACCTCGTTTTCGCTCGTTAGAATCTCTTTGAGGACGACGCGGCCCGGTTCGGGTTGAAACTGGTCGTCATGGACCAGTGTCCTCGTTATTTCGAGAGACTCTGGACCACTCAGGCGCACGACCGCGATCGCACTTCTGCCTGGAGGTGTTGCTACTGCAACGATCGTATCCATAGCGTTGAAACCGATTGGGGTTAGTAACTAACGGGAATTGTAGTTAAGCGGAGGGTTTCTTGACTACTCGAAGCTTTCGGTCGGCTCCATCGCCAACGGATTCTGTGTATAAGTCCTCGCATTCCGCGAGAGTGAGGTGGATGATACGGCGCTCATTTGAATTCATTTCGCCGAAGACGAACGGCAGGCCTGTGTTACGCACTCGATCCGCCGCGAGGTTCGCCATAGCGCGGAGTTCCGCTTCTCGAGTTGCGCGAAACCCTTCGACATCGCAAAACAGTCGTTGGCCTTCAGAAAGCTTGCGGCCGTAAGCCTGCGTGACCAGGTGTTGAACGGCCTGCAGTAGCTCGGCGCCTTCGGCTTGCAACAGCTCTGTGTCGGCCCCGCTGAGATCCAGCAGACATTCGGTGGGCGTTTCCGTCACCGTCACTTCCAGGCTGAGCCCGCTTTTCTCAAACAGGGAGCGAAGAAAATCACCTGCGTTAGTACACGTCTCTTCCATCGTTTTACTTAAGCGCTCTTAACAATCAGGCCTGCGAAGGCTGTGGACTGGCTATCCGCTTCCGCGAACCTTTTGTCTTCTGATCAGCAGGAGGCGGTTCGTCGTCTTCCGATTTAGTTAAACGATTAATAATAAATTGCTGACTGAAGCCGACGATATTGCCTACCAGCCAGTATAAAAGCAATCCTGACGGCGCGCCCCAAAGGACATACAACATAAACAACGGCATACCGATCGCCATCATTTTTCGCTGCAGCGGATCGGCCGAGGGCGCGGGCGTAATTAGTTGCAGCACGATCATCGTGCCGGACATTAAGAACTCGAGTATGTGATACGGGTCCCCTGCTGAAAGATCCGGTAACCATAGAAACGTGGCTTGCCGGAAATCTAAAGAGATCGTGATGGCTCTGTAGAGCGCGAAAAGAAATGGCATCTGAAGCAGAAGCGGCAGACAGCCTCCGAGGGGATTTCCTTCCTTCATCAAACGAAGTTGTTCGACCTGCAGCTCTTTTAAGCGCGGATCGTTTGGTTTCATCCCTTTGATTTTGTCTTGCAGCTCCTTCATTTTGGGCGCCAGCTTTTGCGCCTTTTTCATAGCTTTCGAGGAGCGCCACTTCAGCGGGAAGAACAGCGAGTAAATGATTATCGTGAACAGGATGATCGCGATTCCGTAGTTCCCTGTTAACTGCTTCAACCATTTAATCGCCTTTAAAATTGGCACCGCCAGAGGTTTTGACATCCAGCTAAACCAGCCGTAGTCAATCAATCCTTCGAGGTCGACAGGCCTGCCAACAGCCTGACTGATGGCTCCATTCGTTTGCGTGAGAATGAAATGATCCTTGGGGCCGGTATAAAGCACGGTGCGAGAACCATCGGTTGGAACTGGAACCCACGCGTTGATCAGGAAGCGACTTTCGCGGGTGCCATTCACTTGATGATCGTATTGCGTTGTGGTTAGTTCCAGACCCTCCTGCAGCTTCGAAGGCACGGCAACCATAGCGAAATAGGTATCGCCGATCGCGGCCCAGTCGACTGGACCTCCGAGAGCTAGCCGGTCCGTGTTGGCGTTAATTGATTGGGCCAGGTGGCGTACTTGCTCCGTATTTGGAGGATTCCCGATGGATGCTACCGCCTCCGGAGCGACGGAATAGAACGTGTAATGCTTGACACCCTGATCGCCAATACTTGGACCAACCCGAATTTTGGCCGGCACAACGGCGCCCGCTCGCTTAACGGTGATCTCCAAATCAACGTCATAACTGTTTCCGTCGGCAATAACGGTCTTGGATACTTCAAGCCCTGTTCCCGGATCGTTAAACCGAAACGTTATTCTTTTCGTCTCGTTACCAGCTAAGGTGACATCAGCATCACTTGTGCCATCCGCACCTTCGACCGCGTACGTGGTGGACATCAACAACTGATCCACAGCGGCATCGCCGGTAACTAATTGGAGCGGAGCCTGGCGCGGTTGTCTCTGCAGACCTTCAGGCGATATCAACTCAAGCGTGACCGGATTCTTTTTCGTGCCCGCGACCGAATGGATATCGGCAGCGCTATCGGTATTTTTCTTGATAATCCAACTTACAGCCTCAGCGCCCTGGCTATCGAATCTGGCGTCGTACAAGGGCGTCTTGATGGCGATGTTGCGACGGGGAGCAGCGTTAGCAACCGCGGTTGTTGTAAGCCCGGGCGTGGATGCAGGCGTCGGCGAAGCGTCGCCTGGGACAGCCGTGGGTTGAGCTGTAGCTTGCGCTGATGGCGTTGGCGTGGGGGTTGGAGTTGGTTTCGGTGGCTGCGAAACGGGAACGAAGTAGCTCCACAAAAAGAGAATCGCGGTGGAGATGAGCAGCGCGAGAATTAGACGTTTTTGTTGCATTCAGCTAGATAAAACTCAAGTCGCCGCTGCGCGCTACTTCACCGGATCGTAGCCACCGGCGCTAAACGGGTGACAGCGCAACACCCTGCGGACCGCGAGGTTAGTTCCACGCAGAGCGCCGTATTTGGTGATCGCTTCCGCGGCATATACCGAACAAGTTGGCGAGAACCTGCAAGCGGATGGAAGAAAAGGTGAAATGGCTAGCTTGTAAAATCGAAGTAATGCGATTAGTAATGACTTCACTGACGATCACCCAAACTTCTGGGTCTGGCTTCTTCCTCAGCCACTCTCGAAATCAGCTTCTCAAATTCATCCAGTGCTGCCTGTACTTTGAGCGCCGGCAAATTTCGCTTCGCATTCAGCACCCAGTCATACTTTCCTTGTAACCCGCACAGCGAAGCAGTTTTTAACCGGAAAGTCTCTTTCAATAATCGCCGGGCTCGGTTTCGATAAACTGCTTTGCCCAGCGCCTTGCGCGAAGCCGTTACGCCAAAGCGGTTATGCGACAATTTATTCGGAAGTACAAAAGCGGTGATCAGCGTGCCGTCATAACGCTTGCCCTTGCGATAAACCTTCTGAAACTCCTGGCTTGCCCGCAAATGTACCGTCATGAACCACGATCCGCTTAATAGTGCGCGGGTGTCAGCCGGCTGCGGCCTTTCGCACGCCGTCTCTTCAAAACAAGTCGGCCGGCTTTGGTGGCCATTCTCGCTCGGAACCCGTGCGTCTTTGCGCGGCGTCTGTTATTCGGCTGAAAAGTTCGCTTCGCCATAATTCAAATCTCTCCCTGAAAAGAAACGGTAAGACTAGCTGCCACCAACACTTCTGTCAAGAAAGCCAGCAGTGGGGGCGTCCTGCCCGCACCAACCAGCTGCAAGAGGTTGGTATACACAAACTGATTCGCGCTTCGCGCTCACTTGCGGGCGGGACGCCCGGGTTCCCAATCGTCGCTGCGGTGTTTTATCTTTTCAGATTCTTGCTTCACGTTACAACCGTGTGCTAGTCTCCGGCCCGTTCGCAGCCAACCCCGTAAGTACTTGATAAATATACGCTTAAAGCTTTACTTTAAGGCCGGTCGGTTTTCCACAAAGCTGAGGAAAACCCTGTGAATATCTCTCGCGGTGGCGCGCGTTTCCTGCTTGTTCTCACACTGACAACTTACGCAGGAGCTTTTCGTCCTGGCTTTTGCCCTCGGCTGAAGCAGGCAAAGCGTTGCTTGTTTTTGAAAATTGCAAATCGTTAGCGGTGGCGTAAGTAGTGGAAAACAACCTCTGGGACAACGTTCTTCGCGCAATCAAACCCAAGCTCCAGCTCGAGAGTTTTGAGACATGGTTTAACCCTATCCGATTCGAAGGGATCGACAATGCACGGCGCCGGATCCGTTTGAGCGCACCGAACCAGGCTGTTCGTGATTGGGTAACGGTGAACTACGGCGGCCTGGTAGATCAGTCTCTCGGAGAATTGAGCCTAAGTGGTTATCAGGTCGACTGGGTTCTGCCTGAAGATACCTTTAAGCCGCCGGCACCGACATCAGCGAGTGAGCCGGACGTAGCTGCAGAGAAGATTCCCGCGTCTGTTGGTTCCCAATCCTCTGAACAGTCCGCAGCGGCCGCAACACAGGTCGCGTTCGATCCCCTTCTGAACTCCAAATACACGTTCGACAGTTTCGTTGTTGGATCCTGCAATCAATTCGCGCACGCTGCATCTCTCGCGGTGGCCGAAGCGCCTGGCAAGACCTATAACCCGCTTTATTTGTACGGCGGTGTGGGACTGGGCAAAACGCATCTCATGCATGCGTGCGGTCACGCGATCAAACAACGAAATCCACATCTGAAGCTTCACTACCTGTCGTCTGAACGTTTCATGAACGAGTTGATTAACGCGATTCGTTACGACAAAACGCAAAGCTTTCGAGAGAAGTATCGGTCGGTCGATGTCCTGCTAATTGATGACATTCAGTTTATGGCGGGAAAGGAACGCACCCAGGAAGAGTTCTTCCACACGTTCAACACGCTGTACGAACAACAAAAGCAGATTGTGATTAGCTCTGACTGTCCGCCACGGGAGATTCCGACGCTTGAGGAACGACTCCATTCCCGTTTTGAGTGGGGTTTGATAGCAGACCTTGAGCCGCCTGATCTGGAAACGAAGGTTGCCATTCTAAAACGCAAGGCCGAAGCGATCGGTTTCGCAATTCCCGACGACGTTGCTTTGTTCATCGCCAGCCGGGTGAAAAACAACGTTCGCGAACTGGAAGGGTCGCTGGTGAGGCTTGTTGCAATCTCGTCATTGCGCGGCATTCCTGTCTCGAAAGAGTTGGCTCGCGATGCAATAAAGAACATTGCCAGCGAGGAAGATCCCGGCGTTATCTCGATCGACCAAATACAGAAAGCAGTTGCCGCCGCCTACAGCATCACAGTTGAACAGCTTGTATCGAAGAGCAATTCCCGGCGGGTTGCTTTTCCGCGGCAGGTGGCGATGTGTTTGTGTAAACGGCTGACAAAACATAGTTATCCCGAGATTGGCAGAGCTTTTGGCGGTAAGCACCATACGACGGTGATTCATTCGGTTGAAAAGATTCAAGCATTGGCCGCGAAAGATGCCGGAATGCATCGGCTGTTGTTGGACACCGCAGCTGGTTTACAAAAGCACTAAGAATTTTCCACAGTGATTTCCGAAGGCGGTATGCGACGCGAAGCGAAGTTTACAAGTGCCGGTTGTTTTATCAACAGTTGTTTGGAACTGCGAGTGTGAAAGCATAGAATATCGCCGCCGCAGAAAAGTTATCGACAGCGGCAGTGAAGATTCGAATTGATTTCCACTGCTGCGTTAGTTGAGATTGATGCCGCTCTGGTTAACGTTCAGTGAGTTTTCCACAAATCGACAGGACCTACTGCTACTGCTGGAAATAAATTCAAGTTTGATTTTAGTTAGAAACAGAAAGTAAGAGGAGTTAACCGATATGGCTTCAACTGAAGGCGCCAAGCTTAAGGAGTCGAGCATGCAATTCGTTGTCAGCAAACAGAACCTGCAAAAAGAACTGAGTTACGTTCAGGGTGTCGTCGAAAAGAAGAACACCATCCCGGTGCTCTCAAACATTCTCATCGAATCGGTTGGAGAGGGAACTATTCGACTGACGGGCACTGACCTCGACGTCACGATTCGATGCGACATGGACGCTGAAGACATCAAGACTCCCGGATCGATTTGTGTCCAGGCAAGAAAGCTGTTTGAGATCGCCCGACTCTTACCGGACGCGCCCGTAACTTTCAAAAAGGAAGCTAACGATTGGGTAACAGTAACGTGCGATAAATCCCGATTTAAGATGGTCGGCGTTGCGAAGGAAGCCTTCCCTGAAGTCCCGTCTTTTAAGTCTGCGCCCACTAAGATTGCTGCCGGCGTTATCAAGGCCTTTATCGATAGAACCATCTTTGCAATCACGCAGGAAGAGTCCCGTTACACGCTCTCTGGCGCGAAATTTATGCTGGACGACAAGGGCGCCAGGATGGTGACAACGGACGGCCACCGGCTCGCTTATGTTGAAAAGAAAGATGTTTCTAAGAACGGCAGCGAGGCTATCGACACGCTGATTCCGCGGAAGACTTTGGCGGAGTTGACCAAACTTACGGCCGGCTACGACGCTGATATCAGCTTGGGCATGGACGGCAACCATATCTTTTTCGAAGTCGGACCGCGCTTGCTGATTTCGCGCATGCTTTATGGCCAGTTTCCCAACTACGAAATGGTTATGCCAAAGGGCAACGACAAGTCAGTGCAGTTCGATAGTGGCTTACTCAATCAAGCGATCAGACGTGTAGCCTTGATGTCCGATGAACGCTCGCACGCGATCCGCTTTCATCTTGAACCGAATCAGCTTGTAATCACCGCCCAGAACGCTGAAGAAGGCGAAGCTGCTGAAAACATTCAAACGGAGTACACCGGCGACGAAACAGACATCGGTTTCAACGCCCAGTATCTCCAGGACTTTTTGAACGTGATTGGAGATTCGGCTGTTAAGTTCGAATTCAAAGACGGAAACTCACAAGCGCAGCTTCGACCCGCCGAAGACAGCGAATACGACTACAAATACATCGTCATGCCAATGCGGATCTGATCTGACGCGTTGGCTTGGTCAATCCGAGAGCTCCCATTCTGAAAAGAAGGGGAGCTCTTATTCTTCCTGATTTCTTATTCCTGAACTCAACAGGACGATCCACGAAATAACACGAATCTCCACGAAAACGGTTTAGTGAGACTTCGTGTAACTTCGTGGATCGTTTTTGAAGTTTGATCGAAACTTACTTTCGTATCCAGCAACGCCTGGTGGTGGCATTAGTTTGTAGAGATGTATCGGTTTACGCTAATGCGCGCAACGCAAGCGAAGTGTCAAGTGTATGCTAAAATCCCGCGATGTTTCTTGAGTCCCTCGAGGTAAGTAACTTCCGAAATCTACGCGGAAAGATCTTTTGGGGACCAGGACTAAACATCATCTACGGCGATAACGGCCAGGGAAAAACCAACTGGCTTGAAGCAATCCATCTCCTCTCCAGAACCAAATCCTTTCGCACACAACGTATCCAGGAATCAATTAGATTTGGAGAAGACAGCGCGTCCGTCAGCGGGCAAGTGTCAACGGGAAGTGATCTGCATCGCGAGATCAGAATCACTCTGAAAGACAACACCAAGGCGCTTTGGGTCAATGGCAAGCGAGAGCCACTTGCGCGTTACCTGGGCCATCTGCAAGTGTTCGCGTTCACGGCCGATCAACTTGAGGTTGTGAGGGGAGCACCGGAAGCACGTCGCAATTTTATCGACCGTGGAGTCGCATCTCTGCGGCCCGCTTACGTTCAGACTGTTTCCGATTACAACAAGGTCCTCAAACAGAAGAACCGGATTCTTCAGGACGCATTTGAGAGCGAACTCAGTCTGGAACAAACCGATGATCTGATAAATCCGTGGAACCAGCAGATGTCCCGATTAGGGACTGAAATCCATCGAGCGCGCGTCGAGTATACAGACCGAATTAACGACGCGCTGGAGCGGAATCTCTTCGAGCCCACTGAACTCCAAATCCGGTACGCATCGTCAATGGAAGGTAAGGGAGACCTCGACGATTTTGAGTCGTTGCTGAGCTCCAGATTGCGGCTCAGGTTGCCGGCTGAACTTGCGGCGGGACGGTCTCTCGTCGGTCCGCACCGGGACGACTTAACCATCCATTTAGGGGGCCGGGAAATGCGGGTTTTTGGCAGCTCCGGTCAACAGCGTAGCGCATTGTTACTATTAGACTTAGCAGCGATTTCAGTGTATAATTTGTGGCATCAGGATTATCCGATTTTCCTGGTCGACGACGTCGACGCGGAATTGGATGAAAAAAGGATAAGGCGTCTATTGGAGTACCTTGAAGGCCGCACGCAAACATTCATCACAACATCGAAGAGAAGTCATCTCGAAGGGTTCCTTTCGAACGCCAGCGTACACAGAATTGAGGAAGGCGAAGCCGTCTCCGCGCATGTGAGCGGGGAGAGGTTTTCGGCGGCCGCCGGTGCGGTAGAAAGCACATCTCAAACCTAAATCAAGAAGCTTATTGGAGTGGTTAGAAGGAGAAAGTTTTGGCTATAGCGGGAACGACAGTTACAGGAAAGAAGAATTCTTACGATTCGTCATCTATCGCCGTTCTGGAAGGTCGCGAGGCGGTACGAAAACGTCCGGCGATGTATATCGGTTCGACCAGCGAAATTGGACTTCATCACCTTGTTTATGAAGTAGTCGATAACTCGATCGATGAAGCGCTTGCGGGATACTGCGACACGGTTGACGTCGCTATTCATCTCGACAATTCTATAACCGTGATCGACAACGGCCGCGGCATTCCGGTAGATGAGATGAAGAAGGAGAGGAAGTCTGCGGCGGAAGTCGTGATGACGAAGCTGCATGCCGGCGGAAAGTTTGATTCTAATGCGTACAAGGTCTCGGGCGGACTTCACGGCGTCGGTGTCTCGTGCGTTAACTTCCTTTCAGAGACGCTTCATCTGGAAATTTGGCGAGACGGTAAAACGTACGAGCAGGACTATCAGCGCGGAATCGCGGTCGCCCGGCTGGAACAGACTGGCAAAACCAGGAAACGCGGCACCAAGATAACCTTCAAGCCTGACACGCAGATCTTCGACACGACGGTTTTTAGTTTCGACAAACTCTCTGAACGGCTGCGCGAAAAGGCGTTCCTGAATAAAGGCATTCGGATCACTATCAAGGATGAACGCGAAGAACCGGAGCGTTCACACGAGTTCTATTACAAAGGCGGCATCGCTGAATTCGTAAAGCACCTTAACAAAAACAAGACAACGCTTCACGACAAGCCCATCTACTTCGAGAAGGAAGCCGACGCGCTTTCGATTGAAGTTGCTATTCAGTACAACGATGGTTACGACGAGAAGGTCTATTCGTTTGCTAACAACATCAACACAGTGGATGGGGGGACGCATCTTTCCGGTTTTCGCTCAGCGTTTACCAGAACGATTAATGCGTACGCACAGTCCTCGGGGCTAGCCAAGAACTTCAAAGGCTCGCTGTCCGGAGACGATGTGCGTGAGGGCCTGGTAGCTGTGATCTCCGTGAAGCTGCCGCAACCTCAGTTTGAAGGGCAAACAAAAGGCAAGCTTAATTCAGACGTCAAAGGCGCGGTCGAGTCCTTTTTAAACGAGCGGTTAACTGAGTATCTCGAGCAGAACCCGACCGTGGCGCGAAAGGTTGTCGGCAAGTCGCTTGATGCCGCACGAGCACGCGAGGCGGCCCGCAAGGCGCGTGAGATTGTTCGAAAGGGCGCGTTGGGCTCGACGATGTTGCCCGGGAAGCTCGCGGACTGCCAGGAGAAGGATCCCGCCTTGTCGGAAATCTATATTGTCGAAGGCGATTCAGCCGGCGGTTCGGCAAAGCAGGGTAGAGATCGTAAGAACCAGGCGATTCTGCCGCTCAAAGGCAAGATCCTGAATGTCGAAAAGGCGCGGTTCGACAAGATGCTCGGCCACAGCGAAATCAAATCGTTGATTACGGCGCTTGGCACCGGCATCGGCAAGGAAGACTTCGACGTCAGCAAGCTTCGCTATCACAAGATCATTCTGATGACGGACGCCGACGTCGACGGTTCCCACATTCGCACACTGCTGCTTACCTTCTTCTATCGTCAGATGGCTGCGTTAGTGGAACGAGGGCATGTCTTCATTGCCCAACCGCCACTGTTCAAAGTAAAGCGGGGGAAGAAAGAAGAGTACATCAAAGACGAAAGCGCGATGATTCGTTACCTAATGCGGCAAGCGACGGCCGACCTCAGCGTGACATCGGCTTCCGGTAAGGAAGTGATTGAGGGGAAAGACTTGGCGAAGTGGCTTGAAAAAATGGTCGACTTCCAAAGTTACTGCGAGCGCGCGGCTCGACGTCTGGCAGGCGACAAAATACTGCTCAACGCTTTGCTCGAAGGCTTTGGCGGCAAGAAGGGCGTGCTGAGAAAAGAAGGCGCGACACTTCGAAAGGCGTTTCAGGACAGCTGATGAAATGGCGCACGTCGAAGGCGTGGTGGCCAAGGCTGGTTATGCTACGGAACTCTCCAGTGACGAAGAGCACGGGCTTTGTGAAATTGAAACTACGACCAGCGCCGGCATCAAGATCGTAATCGACTGGAACCTGGCCAGCTTTGTCGAGTTTCAAAAAGCGGTTGAGCTCTACATGGCTCTGGAAACCAAACTGGCGCCGCCATTTGTAACGGGAGAGAACGGAACCAGCGAGGAGATCGCGACGCGCGATTTGCTTCTGGAGAAGGTGTTGGCTTCCGCTAAGAAGGATCTATCGATTCAGCGCTACAAAGGCCTTGGGGAAATGAACCCTGAGCAACTGTGGGAAACGACCATGAATCCCGAGAAGCGCACCTTGTTGCAGGTGCGGATTGATGACGCGGTTGAGACTGACGAAATGTTTACTGTGCTGATGGGCGACCAGGTTGAGCCGCGACGCAAGTTCATCGAAGACAACGCGCTGGATGTCAGGAATCTGGATGTGTAGTAGGACAGACATTCTTGTCTGTCCATTCTTTCCTGAAACAGAATTGCACCAAAAAGAGGGACAGGCAGGAATGCCTGTCCTACTTTCTTTCGCGATAGCGGTGCACCTTGAATCGTGAAAGCTTTGAAGCTGCGCCGGTCGGAATTCCAGCCTTACGTGAGGCGATGTCCACCTGCTTTTGAACGGTATCTACTCCTTCGATAGCCGGCAATAGCAGTCCCCTGGCGAACCCGGAATCATCCTCAACAATCACTCCATAGATCGCCGGATCCAGATCTTCGAAAGTCGCAGGCTCCGGACTCTCGAGTACGTCCACGGAATAGGTCAGGTCGCCGAGTTCGTGTGAGGCGACAGGTGGAAATCTCGGATCGCGCGTTGCCGCGTTGATTGCGTTCGCCACTAACTCTTGCGCCAATGTTTGTTTGGCCGGCTCGATAGTTCCCACGCATCCACGCAAATCACCTTCACGAGTTTTCAGCGATACGAAGCAAGCCGCGCGCGCCCGCAATAGTTCGCTATTGTGTTGGGGAGCGATCTGTTTTCCGGTGCGCACAAAGGTTTCCACGGCCTGACGCGCAAGAGCAGGGAGGTCGCTTCCGGATTCAATTGCAACATCAACATGCAGAAAATCCTGCGCTTTGTTGAGCGTTAGTTAATTGGGCCACGAGATAACCGACGCCGAAAGGCGCTTCGTAATGCAATACTTCGCAAGCCTGTGGGGAGTTGCTAATAACCCCGAGCGCAACCAGCATTGAACGGTAGCCACACTCTCCTGCGACTCGTCTCAAATCGGGATCAATTTCAGCAATCTTCTGCGGAGTGTTTTCACGGATTGCTGCGACCACCTGTTCATCGAAGAGCCTGGCCGTTGGGACTAAACCCCGCGGGCGCTTCGGGTTTTAGACGGTGGCTCAAATCGCCGCTGGCCACAAAAGCGGTCGGACGATCGACTTCAGCAATTGCGCGCTTAATACATGTCCCGAATTTTAGGTGGTCTTCATTCGGTAGAAAGCTATATCCGAGATCAACGAGCCGGCCGTGCCACCCGCTACGTTGAAGAAAATAAAGCGGCACCGCCGAGCCATGATCAAGCTCGTACCGATTGTCCAACCCCGTCACCGAATAGCCGTCTGCCGCAGCACTGGCAATGATGGCGTCGAGTAGTTCTTCGTCCAGTTCGAATTCGATTTCAGTTTCAGGCGCGCGAAAGTTCGCAAAGTTCCCGCGCAGTGTTGGCGTTCGATAGGCAACGAAGGTGTCTCGTTCAAGCGGTGCGTGAGGAGAGATCAGGACGACCGTCTCCGCCCCGTTCTCAATAATGCGACGCGTAAACTCCGCCATCGCATCAATTGAGCCCATCACTTCTGAAATGGCCTCGCGACCGACCTCCGGCACCATAATCGGAGGGTGCGGCGCGATGCCGGAGAAAACAATGGGATTCGGTCCTCGCATTACAGGCCTGGTTTGAGAAAGGGGGATCGACGTTAAGACGTCGCTCAACGTTTGCGTGAAACTTTCTGTGTCAGGAACGTCCGCATTTTACCACCGTATGATTGCTAGCCATATCTAAGCCAACTATGATTGCCCCCAAAGATGAACAGCGAATTCGATGTACTCATTGTCGGCGCCGGGCCCGCGGGCTCGTTCGCCGCGGAGCGACTGGCAAAAGGCGGCGCGCGCGTCGCGTTGTTTGATGGCCGGCCGGAAGGTGAGCCGAAGGCCTGCGGTGGTGGAGTTACGGCGAAGGCGTTGAAGGCCTGGCCGCATCTGCTCGGTGCGGTGGGTCGCACTGTCGATGAACTGGAAATGTATTCCCCCTCCGGTAAGCGGTTACATCTGCAGCTCGAAGAGCCATTCGCAATCTATTCACGCATCGCCTTCGACAATTACCTTCGTGACCTTGCCTCGAACGCAGGCGCCCAAGTGATCTTCGAAAAAGTCTCTTCCCGCAGCATTGTTAAGACTGAAAATGGCTGGACCCTGCGTGGTGCGAGTGGTAGTGAATGGTCGGGAAAGTTTCTGGTCGGGGCGGATGGTGCGAACAGTGGTATCGGCAAGAAGCTAGCTGGCCCATTGTCAGCTTCCGACATGGAAGTGGCCTTCGGTTACCGCGCGCCTCTGCCGCAAAACGGCGCGGCTCCGACCGTTGTCGCCTTCCTACCGCGTTGGGTTGGTTATGCATGGGCATTTCCGCGTCCCGATCACATTTCGTTTGGCATCGCCACGACGCAGGACGCTTTTGATCATAAAGCGCTCGATGAGTTGTTATGGCAGTTCATGATTGGTTACTACCTGCAGCGCGAAGACAGCAAGGCGAAGATATGGGCTTCGAATAATGATGACCGGGCGAACGGTATCCGGCAGAACTTGCAGTCAACCGCCGAACGCTACGCTGCGCGCATTCCAGGCCTGTCGGATAAAACGTGGGACAAGCGACGGGCATCGGGCGATGGTTGGGCCCTGCTCGGGGACGCAGCCGGCTTCGCAGATCCTGTAACCGGTGAAGGCATTTACTACGCTCTGCGCTCAGCCGAACTCTTCGCCGATGTTTATTTGGAAGGGAGACTGGAAGATTACGAACGGCGCTGGCGTGAAGACTTCGGCGCCGAGTTGCGTCGCGCGTCGCGAATGCGCCGACGGTTCTACGGCAACTTCTGGGGCGCGCCGTTTACCGAAAGAATGATTGAGTTCGCCCGCGGCCATCGCGGCGTAAAGCGCGTGCTTGGTGACCTTGTTGCCGGTGAGCAGGGCTACACGGATTTGAAAAAGAAACTCGCCCGCAGCGCCCTCCGACCTTAACCCGCAGATTACACAGATTACAAAACCAGGTATTAGACAGTTAAGAGGCCTGCCTTACAGTCTTAAGGTAAAAGCCTAAGAGTTCTTCGGATTGAGCTCACTGCCTTCATTGTTTGGTTATTAAATCTGTGTAATCTGCGCAATCGGCGGATAAGAAATTTAGGGGGCCAGGCGTCTGGATGGACCAGGAGCCGGACGAATCGCGTTGGTAGAGGATGCGATCGTGCAGACGGCCGGAGCGGTTTTGCCAAAACTCAATGCGCTCCGGCTTTAGAATGTAACCGCCCCAGTGTGCAGGCCGTTCCACGGGCCGATTACGATAAAACTCATCAAACTCGGCATACTTTCGCTCTAAAACTTCGCGACCCTCAATGACTTCGCTTTGCGGAGAAGCAAGAGCGCCGATCTGACTTTCGCGCGGGCGCGTTTGAAAGTATTCGTCTGATTGTTTACCCGATACACGTTCGACGGTCCCGGTGACCCGCACTTGCCGATCTAACACGGTCCAGTACATTACCAATGCAGCTCGAGGGTTTTCTTCAAGCTCACGGGCCTTGTTGCTGTTGTAGTTCGTGTAGAAAACAAACCCGTCATCATTAAACTGTTTTAGGAGCACTACGCGAGCGGAAGGCGTCCCATCTTTCGTGGCTGTCGCAAGTGTCATTGCGTCGGGCAGGCGCGACCCTGACGCGACGGCTGCGTCAAACCAGCGACCAAAGAGATCGATCGGGTTGGAGTCGACGGTTTTTTCGTCCAGCACGTCAGGCAAAGTTTGTAACTCGGTGTCGTTCATCACTAAATCGGTTTCGTATACGGAGCTAGTCTTTCTTTTAACTCATCGGGGATCGGAACAGTTTCAAACGTATCACGTCTTACTGAGGTGAGCACAAAGTGAGCGTCCGCAACTAAATCTTCTTCACCTTTGCGCCTGACTTCAAAATCCAGGCGCATCGATTTCGTTCCGAACTTCCCGACATAAACGGACACTTCCAGCAGGTCATCGAGTTGGGCAGCGCGATGGAAATCGCACTCGAGGTGTACACGCGGCAACCAAACATCTAGCTCCTCAAACATAACGCTGTACGGCAGGCCCACCGAGCGGAACAACTCCGTCTCGGCGAATTCAAAAAAGCGAATATAAGCGCCGTAAAAGATGATGCGCGCAGCGTCGACATCGCCCCAACGGACTCGTTCCTCGATTGTGAACTTCTTAAAATCGCTCATCGCTAGTAGTCAGTAATCAGTAATCAGTAGTCAGGAGTCAGTAGTCAGCAGGTTACACAGACAGTAGGCGAACAACGTTACCCCCTGCCCCTTACCCTTTCCCCGTTTCTTTTTCACCCTGGTCCTTTACTGCAGCAACCGCCAAAATAAACTCTCTAAGCTCAACCGGCTTCGACAGGTAACGGTGAAATCCTGCGGCAAGAGCGTTTTGCTTATCTTCGTCCTTAGCATAGGCCGTGATAGCAATGGCCGGCAGCTCGGGTTTCAGGTTTAGTGCGATCACCTTCTTGATTAGTTGATAGCCGTCCTCGCCCGGCATCGCGATATCAGAAATCAACACATCGGGCCGTGAATTTTGAATCGCTTCAAGGGCGGCACTTGCCGAAGATACCGCGGTGACGTCCGCACTCCGTTGGCGCAATGCCGCGCTAAGCAGCTCCAGGGTATCCTCGTCGTCGTCGACCATCAGCACATGCAAGCCCGCCAACTCGTCGTGCAACTTTGAACGCTCCATTTGCAGCTCCGCATCCCGCTGCACGTCTCTCGGTATCGACGCTTCAACTCTGGATCCCGCTATCGGAAGCCTGACAATGAACGTCGCGCCGCTAGTGTCTCCGCCGCTTCTCGCCTCTATCAGTCCCCCGTGAATCTCGATCAGGTGACGCGCGATGGCGAGGCCCAAACCTAATCCGCCGTGATGTCTTGTTGAAGTGCTGTCTGCCTGGCGAAAGCGATCAAAAACGTACGGCAGAAACTCTGGTGAGATTCCCGGGCCTGTGTCAGAGACAGTGACTTCAGCTTGCGAATCCACTTTCCTAAGTTGTACTGAAACGCTACCTCCCGACGGGGTAAACTTCACTGCGTTTGAAAGCAAATTCCAAAACACTTGCTGAAGCCGGTTTGTATCACCTGAAACAGCGATCGGTTCACGATCCAAATTCAACTCGATTCGAATTCCTTTGGCCTCGGCCGTTGGGCGCACGACGTTAAGCGCAGCCTCTAGAACGGATTCAAGCTCGATTGGATTCAGCTCCAGATAAAGATTGCCGGTAATAATTCGTGAGACGTCGAGAATGTCGTCGATGATCTGCGCTTGAGATTTCGCGTTTCTCTTAATCGTGTCGATGGCGCGTCGGGCCACTTCGGTTTCCAGCGTCCCGCTTTCAAGCATGCGCGACCAGCCGAGAATCGCCGTTAAAGGCGTGCGCAACTCGTGAGACACAGTGGCCAGAAACTCATCTTTCAAACGGTTCGACTCCTCCGCGTTGGCGCGTGCGGTGCTTTCCCGCTCCAGCAACGTTGCATTCTCAATCGCGACCGCGGTGAGATTCGCGGCCATACGCATAGCCGTGGCGTGTTCATCACGAAAAGCAGATTCTTCATAGGTTTGAACTTCGATGGTTCCCAGGATTCGGCCCATCACGGACATCGGAGCCGACAAAGACGATTGCGGCCGCAGTCCGTTGTCCGGCCCAACAAGAACGGCCGGGTGCCCAATGGTCTGGGTCATATAGTCGTTGGTAATGATCACCTGGTTAGTTCTGACGGCACGACTATTTGGACCACTCGAGGTGACCGGCATCGGCGGCAACTCGGAAACGTCGATCTCTTGTCCGTCAGCCCAGCCGTAGCAAGCGGTGCGAACATCGCGAACCGGATCGTATAAGGAAACAAAAAACCCGTGGCAGGGAACCGAAAGCAACGTGAACTCACGCAGACCACGAAAGATGGCTATCAAGTCGCGTGAGGTTCCCAATGTCTGGGCCAGCCCCGCCACCCTGTCCAACAGGCGTTCGTATTCAGACAGCGCTCGCTGGTCAGCCTGTCGCAACGCTTCTTCAGCGTGCCGGCGGGTCGTGATATCTCGTGCTACTCCTTGAATTCCGGCCGGCTTGCCTTCACTCCTCGCCAACCGGCTGCTAATTTCCAGGGTTATCAAATCCCCGCTCTTCTTGATGACCTCTACTTCATAATTCGTGCTCTCTTCGCCGGCCAGTTTGCGTTGTGTCATGAGTCGGGCGGCCTCAGTGGATGGGGGCGTGAGAAACTCGCTCATGTTCATTTTCATGAGTTCTTCCTGCGAGTATCCGGTAATCGACTCCGCGGCTTTATTCATCGAGGTAACGTTGCCCTGCAGATCCAGGGTGAAGACAATGTCATTCGCGTTTTCCACAAGTTGGCGGTAGCGAGCCTCTCCTTCTCTGATCGCCTCCTCCGCCCGTTGGTGTTCGGCCAGCGTATGACGAACCCTGGCTTCCGACTCGCGCATTTCCGCTTCTGATTGCTCGGCCTTCTCACGCGCCCACATTTGGGATCGAGTGATTCCAAAAAACAGGAGACTGATTAGGGCGCCGGCGGACAACGTATAGGGCACCCAGCTTTTCGTGTACGACCGATCAAAGCCGGGAAGACTGACGTGGTTGATGGTCCATTTCTGGCCGCCGACGTCCAGGTTAGTAGTGGCTGCAAAACGAGGCTGGTAGCCTTCGGGAGTGCTGGCCGCGGCGTCGGTTGAACGATATAACAGGTTTTCCGGCTTTGGTTCGTTGCTATAAATCTCAAAGGCAATGTTGTCTTGAGAATATTGTGGGATGACGCCACGTAAGAACTCCTCGGCGCGGAAACCACAGTGAACGAACCCATGCAGCGCTTCGCGGCGCTCCGAAATCGTAGACGTTGGTTGGTTATACCGGTAGACAGGCGCATAGATAAGAAACCCAGTGTGCGCCTGAACAGGGTTTATCTCACGGACCGGTGTCACGCGGTGTGAAGCAGCAGGTGCGCCTGAATCACGCGCGCGTTCCATTGCCGCGCGCCTTACGGGCTCGGTAAACATGTCTAAGCCAAGCGCGGCCCGATTACGTTCCTCATCGGGTTCGAGGTAGATAATTGAATGGTATTCACTTCGAGGCCCTTCGGGCCATACGCGGAAATTTTCCTGGCCCTGGCTATTCATCGAGTCGATCAACGCCATCTTTTCTTCGGGCTTGATCCGAACCGAAAACCCGATACCACGCAGGCCCGGATAGTTGTCGGCTACGCCGAGTTTGTCTACAAAACTCTTAAACTGTCGGCGATCCACCGTTTCGTTTGCGGCAAACACTCCGGCTCCCGCCAGCGCCAGCGCGCGGTAAGTTTCCAGACGACTTTCGATACCGCCATGGACTTCCTGAACCAAAACTTCAAATCGTGCGCGATCTTCCGCTGTCGTTACCGTGCCCAGCCGGTAAGAGACGATCACTGTGAACAGCAGCCCAGCAGCCAGCACAAGGTATGGGATCAGATGACGCAGACGATGGTAGGCGCCGGTTTTATTGGTTTTAGACTTCATTAATCAACGGGCCGCGTTGAAGAGACTTAGTGTAGGCGCTCGTGTTGTGTTTAGCCGTCGCAATGCGGCTGTCAGCGAACACGGCTGGTGCGTCGTCGCAGAAAATCTATTAGAACAAATTGGGAAAGATTGCCGGGATTGGCAAAGTAAGCTTTGCCGTTAGTCATTGCAGTCATTTGTTTCACGAATTCGACGAGATAATAGTCGCTAGCCAACATGAAGGTATTGATCATTATACCGGCTTTGCGGCAGGCCTGAACTTCTCTGAACGTTGCCTCCATCACAAACGGATCGCCGCCCATCGAGTTCTTGTAGAGCCGGCGGGTCGCCGGTTTGCTTTCACTTCGTTTTTGAGCGGCTCGCGGTACCGAAGAAAACGATAACGCAGCTTGTCCTGAGCTCTCCACGAAACATGCGGTAGGCTTTCCGTCAGTGACCATGACAATCTGCTTCATCTCCTTACGTTGAGCTTGGAGAATGCGACGTGCCAAACGCAGTCCTTCGGCCGTGTTGGTGTGGTATGGACCGACCTGGGTGGTAGCGAGTTTAGCCAGTGGCAACTCTTCGGCGGCATCGTGAAAGAGCACGATCTTGAGCGAGTCGCCAGGGTATTGCGTACGAATCAAATGGGCCAGCGCCAGCGCTACTTTTTTGGCGGGAGTAAAACGATCCTCTCCGTAAAGAATCATCGAATGCGAACAGTCCAGCATCACTACCGTCGCGCACGATGATTGATAGTCACACTGGTGGACATGCAAATCACTATATTCAAGATTCAGTGGGACTGTTAGACCTTCACGTTGGATCGCCGACAGTAAAGTGGTGTTGGCGTCGAGGTTGATAGTGTCGCCAAACTCGTACCGCTTGCTAGCTGCCGCTGCCTCGACACCAGTCGACAGATGCGAGGTGTCGTGACGACCGACCGAGCTCTTCCCGAAGCTCCCTAGTAAGTTGCGCAGCGTCTTATAGCCGAGGAAGTCGAGACCTTTTTCGGTAACCTCGAATTTAACGTTGCGTGGCAAGGGCTCCGAGACCTCGGGATTGCCCTGTCCATCCATTTGCTGGCGAGGCTGTTGCGGCGGCGACTCTTTTAAGGTGAGATAACCTTCTTCTACCAGCCGTTCGATTAACTGGTTCAGCATCTCCTCGAGCAGTGAACCTTTAAACTTGCCTTCATTGTCATCGAGCATCTCCTGGACCTGACGTTGGTCGAGAAGCCCCTGATCGAGCATCGCCTGCAACAACGCGCGACGCAGAGCATCAAGCGAAGTGTCCTGAGGCCGTCTCTGACGCGTCCAGTAATAGTCGTCGTCAAACCCGGAGTCGAGCAGGGAATCGGACAGACCGTCCATCAGATCGCCGAGGTTTATTCCGGAGACATCGAGACCTTTGAATTTTGAGTAACGCGTAAACTTCATCTACTTGTCCGGAGTTAATAATTCAGCCACAGATAAACACGGATTTTCACGGATAGACTTACGGGGATTATCAAACAGCAAGCGCTTAAACTCGGGTTTCAGTCCGAAATTTAGCAGCAGCCCGACCTCGATGTCGGTCGCTCGCAAATAGTTCAAAAGCTGTGCGGTGTGAGCTGGATGGAGGGTGCTGCCAGCTTTGAGTTCAATCAGGACACAATTATCGACCAGGAGGTCCGCGCTGAAATCACCGACCTGCTGACCTCGAAACCACACAGGAATTTCGATCTGTGTTACGGCTTTAAGCCCAATCGAATTAAGAGCGATCTGTAGGGACTTCTGGTAGACGGACTCCAGAAAGCCATGGCCCAGTTCGTTATACACCTGGTAGAAAACGCCAATGATCTTCTCTGTTATTTCGCCGTGCTTAAATCCGTGTCTATCCGTGTTCATCTGTGGCTAAATACCGCATTTATCGCGGCTAAATTGCTTTCGTTAACTATATTTCCCTGTCTCGGTTAGATCATCGTAGATCATGCCGCGGCGGTCTTTCTTCGCTTTGGTCACCGCGGTGTAGCCGCCCTCTTCGTTACGGCTAATCTTGTTCTGTGCGTAAAGGCCCTCAAGCACAAACTCACATGCGGCCACCGTCTGGCCCATGTCATTTTTCTTGAAGTCGAAAGGAATCAGTGCCGTGTCGATCAGTTCCGGCACAGCTTCGAGGAGCGCGCTGCATTCTTTCGCTGAAGCCGTATCCGCCAGGCGCAAATTGTTTCCTTCATCAAACCAGTGCACCGTGCGGGCGAAGTCGATGCCGACAAAGTACCCTTCGAAGATCTCGCCGGCCGCCCGCTTAATCAGATCCTTTGCGATGCGATTTGCGCCGACCTGTTCGCCTTCGTATTCGAGTTCCATCTTGCCGGTCATCGAGGGAACAGCCGCATAGATATCGGAGATGCGCGGCACAATATTTTCTTCGTCAGTTAACAACGCACGCCTTTCTGCGTTTGAAATTACCGACTCGATAACACTGATGGGCATGCGCTGAGAAACTCCTGAATGTTTGTCGACGCGACCGTCGTCCCTCGCTTCAAAGGCTATTTGTTCCACCGTCTCGCGTATGAAGTCGGGTATCTGTGACTTCTTGTTGAGACCGTCCCGGTTTACCCATGCTTCCTGTCGAGTAATCTCGACAGCGGTCTGAATCTCCGACGGATAATGCGTCATGATTTCGGTGCCGATGCGGTCCTTCAGCGGCGTTATGATCTTTCCGCGCGCTGTATAGTCTTCAGGGTTCGCTGAAAATACGAGCATCACGTCGAGCAGTAGTCGGACGGGATAGCCCTTAATCTGAACATCGCCTTCCTGCATGATGTTGAACAAGCCCACCTGGATTTTGCCCGCGAGATCGGGGAGCTCATTGATCGCAAAGACACCCCGATTAGCACGCGGTAACAGCCCGTAGTGAATCGTCAGTTCGTCGCTGAGTAGATGCCCGCCCTTCGCAGCTTTAATTGGATCGACGTCGCCAATGATGTCGGCAATCGTTACGTCGGGCGTGGCCAGCTTTTCAACAAAGCGAGCATCGCGTCCTATCCAATCGATGTGCGTCTCGTCAGCGTGAAGTTCGATGGTTTGACGTCCGTAGGCGGATATCGGTTGAAAGGGATCGTCGTTAACTTCTGAACCGGCAATTATCGGGATATGTTCGTCGAGCAGATCGGTTAACTGGCGAATGATGCGACTCTTTGCCTGCCCACGCAGTCCCAGCAGAATCACATTGTGACGCGCGAGGATTGCATTCACGAGCTGCGGAACGACAGTTTCATCGTACCCAACGATGCCGGGAAACAGTCGTTCTCCACGCTTCAGTTTGTCGATTAAATTTGCGCGCAGCTCGTCTTTAACAGAGACACTCTTATACCCGCTGGCCTTTAGCTCACCAAACGTCCTTGCTCGTTCCATAGTTGTCCTTACTTAGAAAAGGTTTTCGGAAAGTTTAACCGTAAGCCGAGGAAAGGGCGAACAGGACTAGGGCGCAAGAGTTTGTGGTCGACTTGCTCTTATTAACACCGGGCTTCAGCCCAGGGGATCGACCAAGTGCATAGGAGGGAAACCGTTTAAACGGTTTCCGATCTTTCCATCCATTCGCGCCATCGGGCTGAAGCCCGGTGCTAATGAGATAAGCTGGGTACGTGTACGGGACAATTAAGACTCTGGGAGATCTCGCGCTGCCAACGGAACCTTGACCCTCGAATAGCTTCCGTCGTTATCCAAGGTTACCAATCCGTCTTCGATTAGTTTTTCCAGATGAGCCAACACTGCGCGCTCGGCCATTGCATGCGCCTTGGGAGAGACGTCGGTGTAAACGCGAGCAACGATTTTTTTTGGAGTGTCAGCTCCATCTCGAACGGCTTCCAGGATGTGCTGCTCGCGGTCCAGGCGGTGTGTGATGTATTCGTCAATCTTCTCGTAAGGATTTGCTATCGCGGGCCCGTGTCCCCCGAACATGACGGAGAGGTTTGGCAACTTGCGCATGCGTTTAAGAGAGTTGAGATAGTCGCGCATGTTGCCTTCGGGCGGATCAATTAGTACCGAACCCAGCCCGACAATATTGTCGCCGGAGATCAGCGTCCCTGTACGTTCTTCGTAAAAGCAGAGATGGCCGCGGGCGTGACCAGGTGTATACATCGCGAGCAAACGAATTTCCGGCGCTCCCTTCAGTTGGATCAGCTCGTTATCGTCGATCAAACGATCGACCAGAACGGCGCCAATCAGCGGTTCGGCAGTCAAACGATGCGCTGCCACTTCTATTTCTCCGCCCAAGTGGTCACGAAGCGCCTTAACACCGCCCACATGATCCGGATGCATGTGCGTTAAAACTATTTCCCTGACGGTCCTGCCTTCAGCAATTAGCTCATCCACGCACTTAGCCAGCGCTTGTTGTTCGTCTTCGTAGGGAGAACCTGGATCAATAACAAGCAACTCGTCTGAGGTGTAGATCAGGTAACAGTTGGTATGCGTGGCAGGCGGCTTTGTAGGGGTGCGCACCGGAAAGCAGATGTAGTTTGGGCGAAACTCAATTCGCCGCACCGGTTCGCGGTGCGCGTTTGGAACTGATAAAAAACGCTGGACGAGATCGTCGGTGATTCCGCCTGACAAAGTTCGCAGGGCGTGTATTACAGGAGGAACAGCGATTATTTCCGAGCGCTGCCACTTGCCGAGAGCGTCGCTTGCCGAAATCCAATCACCGAAATCCAGCTCGGCATCGCCGGCAACGTGCGCTCGTTGTTTTGGTGGGCACTTAACCAGAAAGAACCAGGTGTCGAAACGGCGCGCACTGAATGGCGGGGTCACCCAGCGACCGGCAAAAGTGAAATCGTTAGCGTCGAGGTAAAGACTGTAGTGACGTAGCAGGGCAGGCCACGCCATCCGTCCTGACTGAAGATCGTCAAGCAGCGATGCACGTTGGCCTTGTGTTAAGGCTTCGCCACCGCGCGCGGCTAGCGCCTCAGTCTCTTCAAACAGCTCGCGCGCTGCACAACTGATCGCTGTGCGGAGTTCCTGATCGTTACAGTTTTTGACCGGAGCTTCAGCGTCAGTTTCATCAAACTGTCCACCCGGGAATGCGTGATATCCGCCGAGGAAGGAAAGCCTTGTGCTCCGGCGCACCAGGAAAACTTCCGGGTTCGCCGAGTTGGTAGTGTGACGGAGAAGAATTACCGCCGCGGCATCCCTGATCACGACCAGCGAAACCTTTCACCATCGCCGCCGGCCCACGGATTACCGCGCATGTGATAACCGCCTTCTTCCCAAAAGCCGGCCTGGTCCTGCGAAAGGAAGCGAAGACCTTTAACCCATTTGGCCGACTTCCACGCGTAAAGTTGAGGAATGATCAAACGCACCGGACCGCCATGTTCCGGCGGAATGGGCGCGCCATCATGCGACCAGGCGAGCAATGAATCTTCTTTCAGAAAATATTCAACAGGAACGTTTGTGGTCCATTCGTAGTCAAGAGCTGAGGCAACAACAAACTTCGCTTCCGGCTTAAGTCCGACTATCTTAGCCAGTTCCTGTGTCGGCACTCCTCCCCAAACATTGTCGAGCCGCGACCAGCGTGTGACGCAGTGGAAATCAGCGTACACACGCACCGCCGGAAGCTGCATAAATTCGTCCAGCGACCACTGCCGCGGATTATCTACAAGTCCATCTACTTCAAAGGACCATGTGGCAAGATCTATCTTTGGGGTTCCGTGCGCGTCGAGCACCGGCCACTTTTTGGTTCGAGATTGCCCAGGAGGAATGCGATTGTCTCGCCGCGTGTCAGGGCTGATGATTACGTCGGGATCGGCGACCTCTTCGGGTTTGCGTGGATCCGTGGTTTGGTATTTGGGATCGTGAATCAGGTTATTTAGAAAACTCATGTACTGACCAGATCAGCGTGGTAAGAATATTAACTTCCCGCGCCCTGCGCCTTAACGAGTGTTTCAATCAGCGAGCGCTCTTTTTCGATCAGGGTGCGCAACGATTGGCGAAAGATTCTTTGCGAGAGCGACGGATCGCGCAGCAATAAACTTCGAAAGGCCTCCGCACTCCACTGTAAGACTGCTGACTCTTCGCTGGCGCGCACAGACGCCGAACGCGGTATGCCGCAAAGAACCGCCAACTCACCGAGAATATCGCCGGGGCTTGTCGCCGCCAGGACAATATCTTTGCTGTCGCGATTAACAAAGACCTCTAATTTGCCGGCGATCTGGAGGAGCACGAATGTCGCGCTGTCGCCTTCCACGAGGAGCAGATCTCCGGGCCCGTGCTCTTTGACTTCACCGGCGTCCAGCAATCTTTGAGCTCCGTGCACGGTGAATCCTTCGAACAACGGAAATCTTGTAATCAGTTCGGCGTAGCGCTCATTCATAGTGTGGGGGGTCCTTCGTAAATCGCTGGGCCGCTAGCGAATCTTCTTACTATCGATTCTTCGCTAGGGTTCGCGGTCCGGCATGTTCTTTTCCGCAAGTTTCATTAATTCTTCCGGCATCCACTTGCTGACAGCCTTTTTGGTCGGTTCTTCTATGCCGACAGTGCGGTCGTGCCACTTGTCACGACTACCTTCCGCTCCGCGCTGCTTGACGTAGTTTTCAGTTTGTTCGAGCGAGAGGATTATCCCGTCGATAATTTCCTTCCAGTCCTGAAACTGAATGCCGCGTCTAACCAGAGGTAGACCAGCGGTCCAGTCTTCCTCCGGCGCCTTGTCGTCCTGTTCGGGAATGGTCAGGTTGTGAAGCGACGGGAACGGGCTTCCCGAAAACTCCTGGAGGAGCGCGGCTTTCAGATCTTTATAGGATGCCGCCGGGCTATCACGCCTCATTTCTAACGCGCGCCGGTAAATGTCCGCGACCGTGGGAGCGTTCTGGTCCGCCACTACTTTCTCCTTTGAATTGATGGAGAATAACTTACACGCCCGCCGCTGTAATCACAACTGAACTACGGACATACTAGTTAGAACCTGATTCAAAGAGAATTTGCAGCCCAGGAATGAGCCGATCGCTCGTTGGGAGTGAATGCTTGCAGGTAGGAAGGGGGCTAGCACCGCAGAAGCATATTTTCCGGTCTTCATTAGCGACATCCTGACGCAGCGGCTGCGCCTTTCCGACTGTAACGGCTTCCGAGCGCTGTCGCTGTGATAAAACTCTAGGGTCGTAATCATCTGTACTTAATAACGAATGAAGGGAAACAGCAGGCTGCCTGCGGCGACTGCGAGTCATAAATGTCCGAATTGATCGTTTCTAGTGAACTGCCACCGGTGGAGCAGCAAGCGCGACAAGCCTGCTCTTTATGTGCGCGCCAGACGCCGAAGCTTCTTCCGCTGGCAAGCCTGGACCAACGTCTGTCGACCCTGGCGCTAAACGCAGTCGCGCCGGGGCAAGAGCCTATTGGCGTGTGCACCAGGTGTGTTGACATCCTCAAGCGTGCGCTACTTCATCTCGAGACACATCCGGCAGCGTTTTCAGAGTCCAGGTTCGCCTTGCCTACATGGGTGCGAATGGATGCTGACGAGCGTTTCACAGGCAAGGGAGTAACCATCGCCTTTCTCGATTCGGGCTTTTATGCCCATGACGATCTCACGAAACCCGATAACCGGATCGTGGCCTATCACAGCATCTTCGACCGCGACGATGACCGTACCTCACTGGAAACGACAGACGTTGCGAGTTGGCACGGAATGATGACGTCCGTCGTTGCTGCAGGAAATGGTCTTTTGTCTGAAGGCTTCTATCGGGGTATTGCGCCAGACGCCAAACTGGTGCTCGTGAAGATTGGTCGGACCGGCCGCATCCCGGAGGAAAATATTCAAACGGGGCTCGAGTGGGTGTTGGCGAACCGAAAAAAACATGGCATTCGCGTTGTAAATATCTCAGCAGGCGGAGACTCGGAGAAGTCGTACCTTGATAGTTCGCTGTGTCAGACGGTTGAACGAGCAGTCGGCGAAGGACTCGTGGTGGTTTGCGCAGTCGGCAATGCGGGCATGGCGCCCGGCCATCCCGTGCTACCGCCCGCGAGTTCTCCCTCGTCGATCGCAGTTGGCGGACTCGACGATCAGAACTCATTGGACCGTGCGAAGCGAGGGATGTACCGCTCGTCGTATGGACCAACGATTGATGGTTTGCAGAAGCCAGAGATCATCGCGCCGGGCATCTGGGTCGCCGGCCCGATCCTGCCGTCAACGCCCACCGCCGATCAGGCTGAATTAGTTTCCAAACTAGATATGGCGGCCGATGACGAGTTACGAACCATTATCGAAGCTAATGAAGGCGTCGACAAAGACTTCGATCAATCACTCGACTTGCCGGTGCCACTCCTCAGGCAGTTAATCACTATTAAGGTTCGCGAAGGAAATGTCATTAACGAGCATTACAAGTACATCGACGGCACTTCTTTCGCGGCGCCTATCGTTGCCTCGATCGTTGCGTGCATGCTGGAAGCTAACCCGGCACTCACGCCCCAATCAGGTAAAAAGGATTTTGATTGATACGGCTGAACGTGTAGACGGTGTCGAAGTGGAGAGACAGGGCTGGGGGGTCGTGACCCCGCGGCGCGCGGTTGAAGTTGCGAAGAATCTAGCCCAACGCTAGTAGATGGCGACCCCGTTTTTGGGAGCGCGGGCGACCCGCCCGCCATTTGTAAGAAGGCGCACGAGATGTTCTATAAAAGAGATAAGGCTGGCTGCGGCGCAGTGCCGGGCGAGACGCCCGCGCTCCCAACTAGAAGTAGCTCCTCCTGGCTAACGAGCTTCCCGTCGCTCGTTGGACACTCGCGCAACCGTGTGTAACAATTCGCCAAACCCAAGCGACAAAGTTGATTTTGTGAGAGGAGTGTTAACGGATAGATGTCTGAAAATGAAACCGCGCTAAATGAAGGCGCACCGACGACCACGGAGAACCCGGTCAGCGAGACCCCTGCAGAAGAGATTTCCTATCATGCCGTTGAGAAAGACGGCGTGGTTACTGCCATCTGGGAAATGCAAGGGCGCAAGCATATGAGGACGATCGATCCCAGATCTCGACAGGGGCAGGATATCCTTCGCCTCTATACAACTGAACATCACGATGAAGGGTGCCCCAGCCGAAGCCACGGGCGCGACACCCTGAAGTTTTTCAACCCCTCCTCTACCGATTAGTAACACCACCCTCTTTCGCTTGCTCGTCGTTAAACATTCGCCTTCCCACCAACCTGACACCTTCAGTTTCTCGCCTTTTGAAAGTCGGAGCTTTAGCCCCGCCTACACTTCAACCCTCGTCTTCGTTCGGTAAATTGGATCGAAATCCAATTATTTGAACGTGCGGGCGTTCGGCTTGCCCAGAATATTTACGAGAATTAGCCGCGTTGGCTGAAACTTCTCAGAGTTGTGGGAATTCAGAACTGCCTCAAAACCCGTTAAAAAATGGAATATTAATTGCATCCGGCAAACGCAATACGAGAAGAACACTCCGGGTTACTAAAGTTCTTGCAATCGAAAAGTACTAGCCGGAACGCAATCTCGCCGGCCTGCTGAAACCTCCAACGTCCAAATAAGGAGACTCTAATGTTGAAAGCAACTAAATCTCTGTTGCTTTTAGTGGCTTGCTGCGCCTGCCTCTCGATTCCAGTCCTTGCTCAGACAACCGGCTCAATATCCGGCCAGGTAAAGGATGAAAAGGGCGCCATCCTGCCTAACGCAACGGTCACGCTGAGAAACGTCGCGACCAATCTAAGCCGAACGGCCCAGACAGATGACGAGGGCCGATACCGGTTCTCGAACGTGGAGGTCGGCGAGTATGAGATCTCTGTCGAAGCCGCCGGCTTCGCAAAGCATGATCCAGACCGGCGTCAGTCTGTTGCTAAATCAGGATGCAGTCGTAGACGTTTCGATGAGCCTCAAAGGCGTTCAGGAGGTAGTTAACGTCGTTGAAAATGCCTCGTTGCTGAACACCACGACGGCTGAGGTCGGCACGCGGTTTGACGAACGACGGCTTGCGGATCTCCCGGTGGCGACCAACCGCAGCGTTTACAATCTCGCGCTCTCCGCCCCGGGCGTCAGCCAACTTGGGCCAAATCAGGTGGGGTTCGCCGCAGGCATTAACTACTCGGCCAACGGCGGTCGTGTCCGTTCAAACAATTTCATGATTGACGGACAGGACAACAACGACTTTGGCGTCGCGGGCGCTTCCATCCCGCTCAACAATCCTGACGTGATTCAGGAAGTGCGGCTGGTCACAAACCAATTCACCGCCGAGTTTGGCCGCAACTCCAGTTCGGTTTTCAATGCGATCACCAAGCGCGGTGGAAACAGTTTTCATGGTTCCGGCTTCTGGTTTCACAACGACAACGCGCTGAATGCCTGCAGCAATGTCGATAAAAACCTCGGGTTTCTGCAATCCAAATGCGACCAATCCCTCAAACCACATGCGCCGTTCCGCATCGAGAACCAGGCCGGTGGAACCATCGGTGGGCCAGTGCTGAAGAACAAGCTGTTCTTCTTTAGTTCGGTTCAGCGTTGGTGGGATCGTCAACTAGGCGCCGGCATCACCATCGTAGGTGTTCCGACTGAAGCCGGCCGTGCAGTCCTGCAAGCTCAGGCGGGCGCCGCCCGCAAGTTGCGGCGTTGCTGAAATTTCTGCCGGCCGCGCAAACCGCCGCCTCCGGCTCGGCCACCTTTAACATCGGCGCAAATCAGTTCACCGTTCCTACCGGCTCCTTAACCGGCAGCACCAGCTTCGTATTCAACGATTGGCAAACGTCGCATCGCATGGACTACAACTTCAACT
Source organism: Blastocatellia bacterium (assembly GCA_963786645.1). Lineage (GTDB taxonomy): Bacteria > Acidobacteriota > Blastocatellia > Pyrinomonadales > Pyrinomonadaceae > PSRF01. Next base: position 204,476 of record CAWAZW010000005.1, on the reverse strand, counting down.
CCGACCACCAACTCTTTGGTCGCTACATCTACCAGGATTCCGACACGATCGGCACCGGCCAGGCCAGCCCTCCGGGAAACACCAGCAACAACATCTCCCGCACGCAGGGCTTGAACATTACTTTGGCCAGCGTGTTGGGTCCCAGTTGGGTAAATGAAGGCCGGTTTGCGTGGTTGCGGAGTGCTTCGTCGACCACCTCGAATAATCCCGATTCAGAAACGATCCCATCGATCGAAATCAATCAACTGGGATCTGACGGGATTCAACGCTGCAGCCAGTCGCACGGCTATCGGCCTGGGAGTTAACCTTCCGCAGTACTCCGTCCGGACCACCTGGCAGTATCAGGACAATCTGTCGCACACGGCGGGCAATCACGGATTGAAGTTTGGGTTCGACATCCATCGCAGCCAACTGGAGCAACTGTTCAAACCAACCACGCGTGGCCGGCTGGTCTATACGACGCTCAACCGCTTTGTGAATGACGTGGCTCAAATCGCGACGATCAACAAAGACCTGGCGGGCGTCGCCGAGATCTCTGAATCTCGACTGGCACGACTTATATTTCTATGGGCAGGATGAATGGAAGATCCGACCAAACTTCACTTTGACCTACGGACTTCGTTGGGAGCTTCCGGGCCAGCCGATTGGCGACCTGGTCGATTTCAACGAACCGGTAGTGGCCGCGGCCGACAACGATCCGCGGTTTGTTGTCGGTCCCATTCCTTCGCGCGACAAGAAAAACTTCCAGCCGCGCATCGGATTCAACTGGAATCCGCGGACCGATCACCGATGGAATGATGGGTTTCCTAACCGGCGGTGACAAGCTGGTCATTCGCGGCGGTTATTCACGCACTCACGACTACACGTTCACCAACATCGCGCTCAACATTTGGAGCTCTTTCCCATTTGTTGCGGCGGCAACCTTCCCGACGGCTTCGCTAACGCTGCCGGGTGAAACGGCGGCCGCGGCAGGTACCACCAACGCGTTCGCTAACCTGGCCACTCCGTCCATCGATCCGAAGACTTTCGCGCGCACAGTCGTTTCCGACGACTTCCATGCGCCCCGTTACGACTCATTCAGTTTTGAAATGCAACGGGAGTTGGGTCGTGACACTGTGCTTCGCTGGGGCTATGTGGGTTCGAAAGGATCGAATCTTTTCCAAACAATCGATGGCAATCCGCGTCGCCTTAATGCGGTCGGGTGCGTCGCTTTCGTAACCAGCCCGACTGATAGTTGCCGCGTCGATCCGACGCAGTCAACCATCCGTCTGCGAACGAATTCCGCGTCATCGATCTATCACTCGATGCAGGTCAGCATGGAGAAACGCTTGAGCCGCGGCTTCAGCGCTGGACTGCACTACACCTGGAGCTCGTTCATCGACGAGGCGTCGGAAATCTTTAATCCGTCGCCCGGCGAAATAGCCATTCCGCAGGATTCCTTTAACCCCGAGCTCGATCGCGGACGGTCCACCTTTGATCGTCCGCATCGCGTTGCCGGCAACTTCGTTTATGAACTCCCATGGTATCGGGAACAAAGAGGCGTTGTTGGTCATGTGCTGGGCGGCTGGCAGATTAACTCGGCCTTCTCGCTGCAAAGCGGCGCGCCCTTTACGCCGTTGAATGGCTCGGATCCGACGGCCGCGTTAGGTGGGATCGATACTCTCGTCGGCAACGCGATTCGTCCCAACTCCTTGCAGCCAGTCACCGGGTTTTTCAGTCGAGGAATTGTTCGGATTCGTGGGGCGATCAGTGCCAACGGCAATGCGTTGTTCCAAACCCTTCGACCAGGACAGCGAGTGGGCACCGCCGGCCGAAACATTCTTCGCGCCGACGGTATCAACAACATCGACCTCGGTATCCTGAAGACGACGCGACTTGGGGAGAACCAAAGACTGCAACTGCGCGCTGACTTTTATAACTTCACGAATACGAGAGACTTCGGTATTCCGAATGCAACTGTCACCAACGCCGGGTTCCTGAATCAATGGGGCACGAATGGCGGTAACCGCCGAGTGATAGTGGCCATTCGCTATGTGTTCTAAACAACACGGGGTGGCCGGCGGTTTCGCGCCGCCCACCAGCCCACTTAACAAGCTCGGGTCGGGACTGATTGCCTTTGCTCAGTCCCGATTTGAGTTTGACGCCGAAGACTTTTCTTCCGTCAGTTCCCGTACTATGCTTTGCTCGTCCCCCCTTCAAAGTTGTATGAACCGGGAGGTAAATATGAAAGCTTTGGTTTTCGCGCTGATTGCATTCTTGTCAACGACGGCTGCCAACGCTCAGGGCCAGTCCGACTTCCAGTGATTCCCCCGGGTTGGCGATTGTCAAATTCAGTTGGACGAAGGAGCGAATCAACTGGCAGCAGGATCCCTTCAGCGGACCGATTGAAAACTTCGATGAGATGCGCGTCCGTTCTCGAAACGAAAAACGAATTGCCGACGCAAAGCGTGGAGGCAACGGAGCGGAGATCAGCAAAGCCGAAAAAGACGCACGTACCGATGCGGCCCTGACCGCTCAAATTCATCAAGAACAAACCGGGTCGTTACCAGTTCTTATACAAGGTCGAGGTGAGAAACAGCGGCGAAAGATCATAAAAGCGCTGGACTGGGACTACGTCTTTTTCGACATTAACAATCAGAATGAAACTGGCCGCAGACGATTTCGAAGTGAGGTAAAGATCGAACCCGGTAAATCGAAGGAATTGAAATTCTTTCTTCCAACTCCTCCGACTCAAACTGTGAGCATTCATTCGCTCGTCAAGAATGAACGCGCTAGTCTCGGCGAGCTGGTAATGGTGCTGCGCATTGAATACGAGGATGGTTCTGTCTGGGAACTCAATGGGCCGGTTGGTGTGCAAAGGAAAGATTAATGGGTTGGTCGAAGGCCACATAGACAACTAACGCGTTGAAGGAATGACATCTGACTCTTTGAATGTGCGGCCCGCACGACCCGAAGAAGTAGTCGTCCTTACCCGTTTGGCCCATGACGCCAAAAGTCACTGGGGCTATCCCGAGCACTGGATCAAACACTGGGAAGACGCCCTCACTATCACGCCTGAATATCTTGAAGCCAACCAGGTGTTCGTCGCTGAAGAAGACAATCGCATCCTCGGTTTCTATGCGATGGTCGTGCACGGCGATCGGGCCGAGTTGGACCACATGTGGGTTTCACCCGAACATATGGGGACGGGTGTAGGAAAGGCGTTATTCATTCACGCGATGAGAGCGGCGGCGGGGCGAGACATTTCAGAAGTAGAGATCCTATCCGATCCAAATGCACGAGGGTTTCTACGAGAAGATGGGCGCCTACCGTACGGGCGAGTCAGTTTCAGAAATTGATGGCCAGCCGCGCGTGCTGCCTCGGCTGACCATCGACCCCACCTCATCTTAGGTTTTCTACCTACCTGATCCTTCGATCATCCCTTTCCATCTTCTGGCGCAGGTTTTTGGCCAGGTGCTCGGCAGTGCTCTTGTTGCCGTTGACTGAGTTCACTTTGTAAGAAGCCACCGCATAGGCAACTACGCCGTTCCTAAGATTCACCATTTGAATACTCGCCTCCGATTCGGGTAAACCGGAACCGAAAATTATCTTGGCCCAACCCGCATCCTTTGGACCGCGCAAATCCATTGACTTCAAAATCAGCCTGCGATCGATCGGCAACCACAAAAAGGTCTACGCGCTTCTTTTGAAACGCTGCGACCAGATTGTTTTCAAAACCCGGCAGACCATCGATGTTGGCGACATAGACTTTCGATCCTGCGGGGATGTAAGTCGGATCAGTAGTTTTCCTGACCAGGATCTGTTTGTCGGACGCTGACCTTGATAATGCGAGCACGATCCTGCGCGGTGATCGCGCCGGCGAAAAGTAATAGACCAATTATCACCGAAACTAATCGAAACGTTTTCATGAAGTCTCCTTCATCGCCATCGTGGCGAGCTAAACCGAAAGTTACCGCGGGTCTCTGCTCTTTGCCGGCTGCCGCTCCGCCGGCTCGGACTCGTGGCGCAGGCTCGCTGCGTGGTGGTGGATCATTGCGCGGCGCTGGATCGTTGCGCGGCGGCAGGCTCATTGCGTGGTGGCGGATCGTTGCGCGGCGCCGGCTCGCTGCGCGGGGCGGATCGCTGCGCGGGGCGGCTCATTGCGCGGTGGCGGATCGTTGCGCGGCGGCGGATCGCTGCGCGGGGCAGGCTCACTGCGCGGCGGCGGCTCGTTACGCGGGGGCGGTTCGTACCGCGCTGGTTGCTCCGACTCGTGGCGGTGGATCGGAGCGCTCGGTCATTTCACTTCTTCGTGAAGGACCAGCCGGCCGTGGAAGCGGGTTCCTCGCTTCGCTCACGACGTGCCGGCCGTTCACCAGCGTCCGGCATCGCGGGGGCTGCTGGCCCTTCATTTGTCTGCGGGACAGCAGCTGGAGTTCGATCTTCACGCGAAGGAATTCGAGACGGATCGTCTCGCCGGTGTCTCCGCCGGCGCAGATGGTTCTACCTGCGTCGGAACTGCAGCTGGTGCCGTTGTTCCTTGAGGTAGTGCGGAAGGCGCCTCCTCGATAGGACGCCGCTTGCTTTCGGCTCCGCGTGCGCCACCTGTCGTAGGCGCCTCGCGCAGTACCCGTGATGGACGCGATACTGCGCCTGTCGTTGGGCGCAGTCTCACCCGCGCCCGCGGTCGGGTTTAAAGTTTGCGGCACTCGTTCGCGCCCATTCCAGCCGCGAGTTCGTCGCAGGTCGCGGTCCAACGGAACCCCAGGTTGACGCTCGGCCGCGCCCGTTCGCCGTTCCGGCAACTGTACGCCGGGAACAGATTCTCTTCGTGCAATGGTCCAACGGCCCGGCCGATTCGCTCGCGGTTTCGACATCAGGACGATTGATCTCCACGCGCGGGCCGCACCGGCACATCCGCCACTGGTTCCGTTTCCGCGACACGACGTCCCCAACGCTCGTCTCCGTACCGGGGTCGAGTGTGGCGTCCACCAAAATCTCTTCGCGGTATTCCAGTAACGCCACGCCAGCGCCCGTGATGACCGCGTGGATCCCGATCGTGTGTCCCGGCGACGGTGTCTGTCGCGGTCGCGATGCCGGTGATAGTTGCGTGAGCGTGGATCGCGATCGTGATAATCAAGCGGATACCAGCAGACCTGATCGCCAAACGAAATATTGATCACGAACGCGACCAGCGCGGGACGCCACCAACTTCTCCGCCGGTGAAATTGACTGCGTGGCGACCACGCCCAGTAGCCGTCGTGGTAAACCCAGCGTCCGTAGTGATATGGAGCCCAGCCCCACGGTTCACTTCCGACCCACGTCCATCCGTACGGGGGAACCCACGTCCAATGGCCATAACGATAGGGCGCCCAATTTGAGTAGCTGCTGATAACGGTAGTGTGCGGACGCCAGATCCAACCGTAATCGTTTGTCTCAGTCCAGTCTGCCGTAAGCGTCGAGATCCTCAGCTCCCCAAATATCGTCGTCGTAATGTCGCCGGTCGTCACGTCGCCGTTGGGCCAGTTGCTGTTCGCGTTCATCGATCCATGTGTCCCACGCATCACTTGCGCCGGCGACCAACAACTCCCATTCACCAGCATCGGCGCCGTCGACAAGCAACTCAGCCGTGCGCCCGTCACGCAACGCGAAACCGGACTTCTCAGAATAAATGCGCGCGCGTCCACCATTGCGAGCTGTTAGCCGAACGCGTCCGTCTTTATCGACATCGATCCGGTAGAGACCTTCCTTCTCGGCAGCCAGTGTTGTTTTCGGCGCGTCGATTTCAAAAAACTCTTTGTCGCCATCAAACTTTGCCAGACGAAGCGACACGGTCCCTTCAACTACACTGACGGCGACACCCTCGTCTCGCAAACTTCCAATCTTTAGTATTGAGTTTGGTCCGACCCTAATGAAGTTGCGTGCATCGATCTGAATCTCGAGGCGGGAATCGTCTCCGGTCGAAAGCGTGTCGCCTTCGACAACCGGGTAGTTCAGTTGGGCGCGCTCCCAATCGGGAGGGTCGTGCCGCTGCAACTTTAACTTCGCCGGTCAGCAGGCTCACTCGCATGACGCGCGCCTTAACTTCGTAGTCTTCACCTTCGGCGTCGTCCTGCGCGCGCACAACGGTGGGCATGGTTAGAAAAGTAAGAAGGAGAAAGAAGAGGACTGAATGGACAGGTCGGGTAGAACGCATAACAACGCTCCTTATTCAATTGTTGGACGGCGGACTGTCACCCGCGTTACGAACGGAGAGTTACATTTTAGAGCGGGCGAGAAGGCTAAAGCCGCTGGTTGTTGGGCAGACAAGCTGCTCGGTTTCATACTGATGGGCTTTTTGCTGCGGAGGCTTCGAGCAAAGCCTGTGCCCGGCAACTTAATTAGTACTGCAGTTGTTCGAACGCCAAAGGCCCGAGATTAAAGCCTGGGCCAACGTCCCAGGAAACAGGGATGTTCCCAGGGCTATCTGGTTGCTCGGGAGTAAAAGCGATCCACTAAATCACGCGAAACATCACGAAGCTGTGTTTCGTGTAATTTCGTGGATTCCGTATTAACGAAGTTAAGACGTCTCTCATCGAAGGACATCCACGTTGCTATGCGAGATGGTGCGTCCCCGATACTAAATCGTATGAACTTCGGCTCGCGCCGGCTTAAAGTCGCTTCATGTCCGCTTCAGCGGCGATATAACCAAAGCTGGTCCACTGATTCCCCGCCAGCATTTTCTTAAAAACCGCCCGCGCCTCATCGACGCGGCCGTTATAGAGATACCAGTTACCGATTCCGTAAAGAATGCTGTAGGAACCGGCAGATCCCTCCTGTTTCAAGGCCTGCTGATGCAGCGACTCTGCGGATTCAATTCCTTTGTACATCAGTAACAGCCGGTAGTAGCCGTCGTTTTCAATGATGTCCAGCCCGGGTCGAATAGGGTTGAGCACTTGAGCCGCTTCCGGACCGCGATTGAGGCGGCGTAGTGTCATGTAAAGCCAGTGGGTAACCGCGACCAGCGCGTCCGGGATTTTTGGAGACCTTCAGACATTCGCGATAGCTAGCCAGCGCCTTTGTGTTGTTCCCAGAAAGATAATGCGCGAGACCGAGGTGGTACCAAATATTGAACTGTAGTGTTCCGGTCGGTATGTTGCGCTCGTTGGGCTGGCCGTCCGGCTCAACCTCGATCCGCCTTTCCTTTAATCAATGAGGCGGCTTTTTCCAAATCTTTAATTGCCAGGTCAAACCGCCGCAAGGTGATATAACGATGGCCACGGTGACGATAAAACCGCGCGTCTCGCGGAAACTTTTTGATGCCTTCTGAAAAGACGTCGATCGCCTCTCGAAAGCGGCCGGGATAAGCGAGACGCCGGCCCAGCCAGATGATCGCATCCGGATCGTTTGGATTAGCTTCGTATACCGCGCGCGCGTCAGCGATCTGGCGGTCCATTTGACGAGCCGCTTCGGCGGAAACCGGCGGTACCGGCCGATCAATGAAAGGACTCAACGGGTTATCTTGAAGGATCGCCGCTTCGGCAGTTGAACCAGAGAAGTAAATGGCAAGTACGGCGAATAGTGCGAGATGTGGAAGTCGTTTCATAGTTTTAAACGGTCAACAGTCAGATCCTTACATGATGTAGTCGCCATGGCGCAATGATACACTTTGCGCTCATTAATACCGGGCTTCAGCCCGGTGACCAACCGCAACAGAAGACGACAGGAAAACCGCTTAAACGGTTTTCAATTACACATCATGCTTCTGTTCACCGGGCTGAAGCCCGGTGTTTATGAGAGTGAACGCGATACTAAGGAACCAAAGTGGATTCTGATTTCGATCTCATCATCATCGGGGCCGGAATAAATGGCGCCGGCATCGCCCGTGATGCCGCCATGCGTGGCTTGAAAGTCCTGCTGGTCGACAAAGGCGACATCGGCGGCGGCACTTCAGCATGGTCCACGCGTCTGATTCACGGCGGCTTGCGTTATCTGGAGCACGGCGAGTTTGCCCTCGTGCGCGAGTCTCTGCGTGAACGCGAGACGCTATTGCGCATCGCCCCGCATCTGGTGCGTCCACTCGCTATGCTTGTTCCTATCTACCAGGGCACTCGACGCGGCTTATGGACGATGCGGGCCGGGATGTGGGCCTACGATCTGCTTTCGTTTGATAAGACCCTCCCGCGTCACCGGATGCTCTCACGCAGGCAAGCATTGGAAGAGGCGCCCGCAATCGAGCCGAACGGCCTTCAAGGAGCAGCGGTTTATTACGACGCGCAAGTTGAATTTGCCGAGCGATTAGCCCTGGAAAACGCGATATCGGCGGCTGAATATGGCACAGCAATACTGACGTACTCGCGCGTAAGTAATTTCATCCTGGAGAACGGCGCGATTCGAGGAGTCGAGCTAACTAGTGAAATTGACGGAGTCGTACAACGCGCTGGCGCGCGAATGTTTGTCAACGCGGCTGGCCCCTGGGTCGATGAGGTTCTGGGAAAAGGTGTGCCTGCGTCTGAAAGATTAATTGGCGGCACGAAAGGCAGCCACATTATTGTCGGCCGGTTTGAGGGCGGTCCAAAGACGGCCATCTATGTTGAGGCTGAAACTGACGGACGGCCGTTCTTTATCATTCCCTGGAACAATAACTATCTGATCGGCACCACCGACATTCGATTTGACGGCAATCCTGACAATGTCGAAATCGACAATGATGAGATTGAGTACCTGTTGCGAGAAACTAACCGCGTCTTGCCGGCGGCACAGCTGAGGCGGGAGCATGTTCTCTACACCTACTCCGGCGTTAGACCGTTGCCGTTCACCGGCGAGACCGATGAACAGCGGATCACGCGCCGGCACTTCACTCGTCAACATCCGAGTTTTAAAAACTTGCTGTCGATCGTCGGCGGAAAGTTAACCACATATCGCAGCCTCGCTGAAGAGGTGGTGGATATTGTTTTCAAAAAGTTCGGCAGACGCATTCCGAAATGTACCACTGCAGAAGCGTCCTTGCCGGGAAATACGAATGCTGACCGTGCTGGTTCTACCTCCCAGAAAGATCGACTCCTGCGAGTTTATGGCGATCGCACCGGCGGCGTAATGCAATTGGTTCGGGACGAACCTGCTCTGGGCGTCGCCTTTGACGATGAGACAGGAGCGATTGCCGCTGAGATTGTCTTTTCTTTCAAGCACGAGTTTGCGCAAACGCTTGCTGACTGTTTGCTGCGACGCACGATGGTCGGACTAAACTCAACTTGCGGATTGAATGCAGTCGACGCGGCTGCCGAGGTAGGCCGGAAATATTTGGGTTGGACGGAGAGTCGCAGCGAGCGTGAAATAAGCGACTATCGAAAAACCATTGAACGGTTTTTGCACAATCGCACGCGGTAGCGAGCGAATCTAGCAGGCCGCTAAACAGGTAGAGCTTGATGACGGAAAGGCAAAGCCTTTCCGCACCGAATGCGGCACAGCCGCTACCCTAATCAGCTTCGGATATCAACACCGCATCGCGCATCAGCATTCCTCTGGTGCACGCAAGCGTTTTACCGTCGTGGGACCAGGCAAAACCCGTCATCAAACTGTCTTTGAAATCGGTTAACTGTTTGGGTGGTCCTCCATCAATTGCCTGACTCCAGATATTGGTAACGTTGTTTGTATTTACCGTGTACGTAATTGACTTGCCGTCAGGCGCCCAATGCGCGGATACGACAATCGTTCCACTCAGAGGCACCTCGAAGACTTTCAACGGTTGGCCGCCTTCGATCGGCAAAATTGCAACCAGCGCGGAGCAATTCACCGCAGACACTCCATTCGCATTCTATGTCGGTAGCGAAAGTCTCCCCTCCGGGAAATATGTCGTTCGTTGCATCAATTCATCTTCCGCGGTGAAGGTGTTGCAACTGCGGAGTGTCGACGGAAAATCAAACATCCTCTTACACACGAGCAGCGTCATGGGTCGGATGAACAAAGAGACCAGGCTAGTGTTTAACCGCTACGGTAACCAGTATTACTTCGCGCAAGCATGGTTGGTTGCGCAAAACGTGGGCATGCAAGCTGTGAAATCAAAACAGGAAAGAGCGACTGCCGCTGCAAGTGAGTTGGAGCGGCTAACGCATGCAACCAGGATAGTAGCCGCCCGCAACAAGCAGTAACCGGGAAAGAACATCAGCACGCAGAAAGTTGGGGAACTCGCTGCACGCTGACACAACGGCCCGAAGCCATCCGGTTCCGGGCCGTTGTGTTTTCGTTATGCGGTAGACACGCCCTCTTGCAGAACCGCGCGCTACTGCGAGCGATTCTGCAAAGCTGTAACTCAGAACGCACAGTCGAAAGACTTCATTTGTGCCCTGGCTTGTTCCGCCGATTGTCTGCAGGCAGCGGCCAGAGATGCCCTCGTTTCAGGGTTTCCGGATAGCTTCTTCCAGGAGCTTCGCCACTGTTCGATGGTCGCTTTATATTGAGCGCGAGCAACTTCAGGCACTTTTGTTGAAACGCAGGCATCGTAAGCGGCGAGGAAGTCGTCGCATTCTGCAATGCCGATCTTGTCTCCGCTGACCGCGGTGGTGGCAGGAGTTGACGTGTTGGTCGCGGTTGAAGGCGCCACGCTACTGTTCGTACTAGTTTCCTGTTTTGCACACGCCACGAGTAAGAACCCGACCAGCACGCATGTTGCCAGAAGAAATCTCTTATTCATCTAATACTCCTTGAGTTCAGGCGAGATGTCGGCTGAACTGACTGAACGGGGATTAACGAGCGCGGGAATGATACACGAGACATCGTGATCGATATAACAATGTTGAGTATTTGTCCTGGGTTCGTCTGCGTCACCCGCCTTTTAACGGGTAAGATGTCAAAACAGGATGACGCTAGGGGCAAAGCCCCTTCCTAACCTGCGAATTGTTGAACATTGAATGCTTTCTTCTCAACAAGCCGTTGCATGGAATGCGCTGGATAGTTGTAAAGTAATCTTAAAATGAGCCGCAAGACAGAGCATCCCATAGGCAAGGCAGTCCCCCGCAAAGAAGGCCGGAAGAAAGTCACCGGCGCGGCGCTGTATGTCGACGATATTTCATTTCCCGAAATGCTCTATGGCACTACCGTGCGCAGCTCGGTGCCCCGCGGCCGAATCAAGAACATTACGTTTGGCGGAGATATTCCCTGGACCGAGTTCACAATTGTCGGCCCCAAAGACATACCCGGCGATAACTACGTTGCCTTAATTCTTAACGACCAACCATTCCTCGCCGACGAGGTCGTCAATCACGCCGAAGAACCGGTTCTGCTGCTGGCCCACCCGGATAAATATCTGCTTGAAGAAGCGCGCCGGAACGTCCAGATCGAAATCGAGGAGATGCCGGGAGTGTTCTCTCTCGACGACGCGTTAGCCAAAAAACAGATCATCTGGGGCGACGATAATGTCTTCAAGTCGTTCCTCGTCGATAAAGGAAACGTAGACGAAGTTTGGAATAGCCCGGACGTCATCATTGTGGAAGGTGACTATCGCACGGGTGCCCAGGAACAGCTCTACATCGAGAACAACGGCGTTATTGCCCTGGCGAATGAACAGGAAGGCGTAACGGTTTGGGGTTCAATGCAATGCCCTTACTACGTTCATAAGGCATTGGTAAAGTTGTTTGGACTGCCTGAAGAAGAAATTCGCGTGATTCAAACTGAGACCGGCGGCGGCTTCGGCGGTAAAGAAGAATACCCATCGATGCTGGCTGGACACGCGGCGTTGTTGGCATGGAAGTCCGGCAAACCAGTGAAGATGATTTACGACCGCGCGGAAGATATGGTGGCAACCACCAAGCGGCATCCTTCGCGCACGCATCACAAAACGGCCGTTTCCAAAGATGGAAAACTGTTGGCGATGGAAATTGAATTCATCGTCGATGGTGGCGCGTATTGCACTTTGTCTCCGGTCGTGCTCTCGCGCGGCACGATTCACTCTGCTGGTCCATACTTCTGTCCGCATGTGCGCATTCATTCCAGTGCGGTTGCCACAAACACGCCGCCGCATGGCGCTTTTCGTGGTTTTGGCGCGCCGCAGAGCATCTTCGCGCTCGAGCGTCACATGGATCAGGTTGCTAAAGCAGTTAGCTTAACGCCCGATGAGTTTCGACGTCGCAACTTCATCAAGCAGGGAGAGACGACGGCCACCAACCAAATCATTCGCGAGGCGGTAGATCTTAACGGTCTGCTTGATCGCGCGTTTGAGTTAACCGCGTATCACGAAAAGCAAAAGCGCTTTGCTGCCGAGAATTCAAATGGTTCGCGCATCAAGCGTGGCATCGGCTTCGCTTCATTCATGCACGGCGCCGGATTTACCGGCTCCGGTGAAGTTTATCTGGCGTCTGTTGTCGGCGCAGAAGCGACCGCCGAAGGACGCGTGCGTGTTCTATCCGCGAGCACCGAGATCGGGCAAGGCACGAACACTGTGTTTGCGCAGATTGCGGCTGAGGCGCTTAACGTTGATGACAGTCTTATTGAGGTTGCACAACCCGATACGCTCAACGTTCCTAACAGTGGCCCAACCGTAGCTTCGCGCACATCTATGGTCGTCGGTAAGTTGGTCGAGTCGGCCGTACTCGGTTTGAAACAAACGCTGATTGGCAGCGGCATTATTAAAAGCAGATTACTCGCAGGCAGAATTCCAAAACGCTTGCCGAGATTACATCCAGACGTTTGGCCCACTTAAGGCATTCAGCAAATACCAGGCGCCGCCAAATGTTTACTGGGACGACGAAAAGTATCAGGGAGATGCGTATGGCACGTACGCGTGGGCGGTTTATGTCGCAGAAGTTTCAGTGGATTCGCTGACTTATGAAGCACACGTTGATGATTTCATCGCCGTGCAGGAAGTTGGACGCGTGATCAATCCAGTCCTGGCGGCGGGCCAGATCGAAGGCGGCGTGGCGCAAGGAATCGGATTTACGTTGTTTGAAAATGTCGTATGGCAAAACGGCCGCATGGCAAACAACCAGATGACTAATTACATCATTCCTACGCCGGCCGACATTCCGCCCATCCGAGTTCACTTTGCCGAGAACCCGTACGCGTATGGTCCAGGCGGCGCAAAAGGAATTGGCGAATTACCGATGGACGGACCAGCGCCGGCGATACTAAATGCGATTGAAAACGCAACGGGCGTTAGTTTCAATGAGGTTCCATTGATGCCGGAGGCGCTTGATGGAAAGACTTTAACAATCAATTGTTGCCCTCATGACATTCGAACTGAATGCCGGATGATAACCTTGACCCACTACTGTTAGATGGAAAAGATCAAATTACAGTTTCAGGTTAACGGCCAGCAGCAAAGCGTCGAAGCATTCCCGATGGTGCGCCTGCTCGACGTGTTGCGTGAGCAGCTGCATCTAACCGGCACCAAGGAAGGTTGTGGTGAAGGTGAATGCGGCGCCTGTTCTGTCTTTCTCGATGGAAAGGTAGTTAATAGTTGTCTCGTTCCCGTTGCTCAGGCTGAGGGCGCATCAATCAAGACAATCGAAGGCGTGGCTAACGGCGACGAGTTGCACGCAGTACAACAAGCCTTCATCGATTTTGGTGGGGCACAGTGTGGCATCTGCACACCGGGCATGATCATGGCGGCGGTGGATCTCCTGGAGCGTAATCCGAATCCAAGTGAAGCTGAAATTCGTACAGGACTCGCAGGCAATCTATGCCGCTGCACCGGGTACATGAAAATTTTTGAGTCCGTGGTTCGAGCTTGTCAGCGGTGAATAAAGATGCTGGACATTACAGATGAATTGAAGACTCTCGTATCTGATCTCACCGATCGCGAAATCGATTACGCCTTATGTGGCGGCTTGGCAATGGGCGTCTACGGACGCGCCAGATCGACCATCGATATTGACATGTTGATTCTCTCGGAATCTCTGGATGCGGTTATCGAGATCGCTAAAGCCCGCGGTTACAATATTCGAGGAAAAGACATGAGTTTTGCTCAGGGCGCGATTGAAATACGCCGAGTCTCTAAAATTGACCCAAGCGACGGTGATTTACTATCGCTTGACTTACTCCTGGTAACGCCTGAGGTTCAGGACGTTTGGGATACACGCAGCGAGGGTAATTGGGAGGGGGGAAAGTTGTTCGTCGTATCGCGCGCTGGGCTAATTAGTTTGAAGAATTTCCGACGTAGTGGTCAGGACTTGGACGACATCAAAGTACTGGAGAGCGACCTGCATGACGAAGGTTGATATGTCCCCAGAGGCAGTGACCGTTAGACTCAAGCGCATTGAGCAGTTACGACGCCTCTGTTTATCTCTGCGAAAAACTACGTTTCCTATCTTGAACAAGAAAGAGGCCGGTCCGTCCCCCTCGCCGATAAAGGGAAAAGAAGACCAGCATTCGAAATGAGATCTAACCTCCCTTCCTATCAAATGATTACGCCGGCGACCCTCCAGGACGGACTCGCGTTGCTGGCTCAAGACCCCGGCGTGTGGCAGCCATTCGCAGGCGGCACCGACCTGATGGTGTTGCTGGAAGCGGGAAAACTTCCGCACAAGAACTATGTGAACATTTGGAACCTGGGCGAGCTGCGCGGGATTGAAGTGTCGCCGGAACAAATCTCAATAGGCGCACTCACGACCTACACTGAAGTTCAGGCGCACCCGGTTCTTCGCGACGAGTTTTCGATGCTCTGCCAGGCTGCCAGTGAGACAGGCGGACTCGCAATTCAGAATCGTGGCACGATGGGCGGAAACATTGTAAACGCGTCGCCGGCGGCCGATTCACCCCCGGCGTTGCTGGCGTATGATGCGGAAGTAGACTTGGTATCTATTAATGGAGCGAGACGCGTAACCTATAAGGATTTTCACACCGGCTATAAACAAACGGTGATGCGCCCCGATGAATTGCTATCGCGAATACACATCCCGCGGACCAAGGGACAGCTCAGCCATTACTATCGCAAAGTCGGAACGCGAAAAGCGCAGGCCATTTCTAAGGTCTGCCTCGCTGCTACTGCTCGAATCAAAGACCGAACAGTTGACGATGTCCGTATAGCATTCGGAAGCATCGCACCGGTTCCGTTCCGCTGCTTCCAGACTGAGACTGTTCTGCGTCAATCTAAGCTGGATCAAAGTACTATTGAGAAAGCCAAGACAGAGCTGGCTCGCGAAATTACACCGATTGACGATATTCGCTCGACGAAGAAGTACCGGCTCCAAGTTAGCGTAAATCTACTTGAAGACTTCTTATCGACACTGGCATAACGCTCGAGCTCAACACGATCAATTGATGAAGCGCACACCTCGAAACAACCGACTACTGCTTGCCGTTTCTTTGTGTGCGCTGTTCGTCTTTTCTGCCCAGAGCTCATCCGCACAATGTGCCAAACCTTCGCGTTTGGCGTCTGACGATCCGCTTAACATGCTGGTGGTCGGCGACTCCATCATGTGGGGCCAGGGACTGAAGCCGGAACGAAAGTTCTGGTGGCGCATCAAATGCTGGCTGCAGGAAAAAACCGGGCGCGAAGTAGAGGAAAGAATTGAGGCGCATTCTGGTGCGTCAATTGAATCGGCTAGTACCAGTGGCATGCTTCAATCAAGCAACGGTGAAGTGCCATCGTTTACACCAACGATAAATCAACAGGTAGACGAGGCCCGCCTGCATTATCCGGATCGAGGCGCCGTGGATCTGGTGCTCGTAAACGGTTGTATTAACGACGTTGATGTCCGCCATCTGCTGAACTCTGCAACTAAACTTGAACCTCTGGAGGCCAGCATCAAGGAGGCATGCGGCGGACGAATGCAAAAATTGCTGCGTCGCATTGCAGGCGAGTTTCCCAAAGCTCATTTAGTCGTTACCGGTTACTACAACATCTTTTCGGATGAAACCGATCACAACCGTTTCACGCGCATGCTGATTAAGAACTTAACTTCGCGCACACGAGATGATGAAGAGATGAGCGACACGGAGATGCGGCGGAGGCTGGTTGCGATCTCCGATCTTTGGTATCAGGTCTCTACTCGAAGTCTCATCGAGGCCGTTAATATCGTCAATGCTGAACAGTCTCCGCCCGGTCGTGTTCACTTTGCCGAGATTAATTTCGCTCCCGAACACGCATTCGCCGCGCCTGAATCATTGCTCTGGAATTTTAAATTTGCTTCTACAAACTTGTCCGGCCTGCGGCAGGCAATCGTGATCGTTACTCTCGGCACCGCCGCGTACAAATCCAACGATCAGGTGCGAGAGATGCGCAGTAAGAGTTGCAAGGAGATTTACAAACAGCTGAAGAAGAAAAACGAGACCAAAAAGGAAAAAGAGGCGCGCGAGTCCAGCTACCTCGCCTGCCGCTATGCTTCGCTGGGCCATCCGAATCAAATGGGCGCGCTGGTTTATACCGAATCGATCAAAGGACAACTCCAGCCCATCATAGAGAGCGCTCGTTGGAGGCGACAAGTTGATGGCCCAGCAGCAAGTGTGAAAAGGACCGAACAATGAGCACCCCTATAGACTCAATTGAATTCCGTCGTGGTGTAGTCGAACCTATTGAATGTATTAAAGAAGGATACGCGCTGATCAAAGACAAATATTGGCTCTTCGTCGGCATGACGGCGGTGGGCGTGTTGATTGGCAACGCCGTTCCGTTTGGAATCCTGATGGGCCCTATGATGTGCGGCATCTATCTCGCGCTATTCAAAACCAGACGAGGCGAGCCGATTGAGTTCGGCATCCTCTTCAAGGGGTTCGATCACTTCGGCGACAGCGTAGTGGCCACGTTGCTGCACATGATTCCGATTCTCGTAATCATTGTCCCCGCCTACATCATCTTCTACGTCGGCTTGATACTGACAACGCAAGGCAGCGGAGGCGAGCCTGATCCAGCGGCTCTGTTTGGCCTGTTAGGCTTCTTCATGGTCTTTTGGTTGGTAGCGATGGTTATCATCATCGTGCTGTCCGTGGTCTTTACGTTTGCTTATCCGCTGATAGTTGATCGTCGCCTTTCCGGGATCAATGCGGTGAAACTCAGCATCAAAGCCGCACTCGCAAATTTCTGGCGTTTGCTTGGCCTGCTTTTGTTGAATGGCCTGATGGCCTTCGGGGGAGTGCTGTTGTGTTATATCGGCGTTTTTCTGGTGTTACCAATTAGCTTCGCGGCGCTGGCCATTGCTTATGAACGCGTGTTCGGCCTCGGGCAATTCCAGCCGAACCTGCCGCCACCCCCGCCCACTTTTAATTAGCGTATGCCGTTCATCAACCTTGTGGTCCGCGGCAAGCAGGTTGTACTGCCCGACGCGATTGGACCCGCCGCAATTCACATTGCCGGCAATACCATTGAGGTGGTTACTGACTACGAAACCGTTCCATCCGGCTGTGAATTAATCCAGGCAGACGATGAATCACTCGTGATGCCGGGACTGGTGGATACGCACGTGCATGTTAACGAGCCGGGTCGCACTGTCTGGGAAGGATTCCGCACAGCAACACGCGCGGCGGCCGCGGGTGGAACCACTACGCTGATTGACATGCCGCTCAACTCAATTCCGGCGACTACCACGACAGCCGGATTGGAAGAGAAGTTAAACGCTGCGAGAGATCAATGTTTTGTTGACGTCGGATTTTGGGGCGGCGTTGTTCCGGGTAACACTAATCAGCTTGAGCCACTGTCCGCAGCAGGCGTTGTGGGTTTCAAGTGTTTCCTGGTCCACTCTGGCGTCGATGAGTTTCCCAATGTGACGGAAAGCGATCTTCGCGAGGCAATGCCTTTGCTGACGAAGCTGGGCGCTGTTTTGATCGTTCATGCCGAGGTCCCTGGCCCGATCAGTCGGACAGGCATTCCTGCCTGTCACTCTGCAGATACTGCAGAGACAGACAAGAATGTCTGTCCTACCAGCTACGACCTTTCTTCGTTCGCGTCCGCGAGCAGCCGAAAACGAAGCGGTTGATCTGATGATTCGATTGAGCCGCGAATTCAATACGCGAGTTCACATCGTCCATCATTCTTCTGCGGATGCTTTATCGTCGTTGCGCGCGGCGAAACACGAAGGCGTAAGAGTAAGCGCGGAGACCTGTCCACATTATCTGGCGATTGCCGCGGAGGACATTCCTGATGGCGCAACGGAGTTCAAATGCTGTCCGCCGATCCGCGAACGCGAGAACTGCGAGCAATTGTGGAACGCACTCGAAGACAACACGATCGACATGATCGTTTCAGATCATTCGCCGTGTCCGCCGGAAATGAAACTACGAGAGACAGGTGATTTTCTGGCAGCCTGGGGTGGTATATCTTCTTTGCAGTTGCGTTTGCCAATAGTTTGGACAGAAGCGCGACGCCGCGGCTGCTCACCGCAAGATGTCGCAAAGTGGTTGTGCGCTGCTCCGGCCGCGCTCGTTGGACTCCAAAATCGAAAAGGCGCTTTGGCTAATGGCTACGATGCCGACGTAGTTATTTGGAATCCTACGAAGCAGTTTCGAGTTGAAGGTGAAAAGCTCCATCATCGTCACAAGCTGACACCGTACGAGGGTCGTTTGCTGGAAGGCGTCGTGGAAAGAACTTTTCTGCGCGGCCGGCAAATTTACGTCGACGGGCAGATAGGGGATCGCCCGCAGGGAACTTTGATTCAGATCAGGAGACGTTAGAGTTTGAGGAAGCCACCAATGGACTTTACCGAGTTAGTTGACCTTGCTTCTGAAAAATTAGGCGGTGCAGTGCTGGTCGCCAATGATGATTTCTTTGCGTCCAAAGACAATCTGCTAAAAGCGAATGCTCCGATCTTCATCGAAGACAAATACACAGATCGAGGGAAGTGGATGGACGGCTGGGAGTCTCGCCGGCGGCGCACGCCGGGACACGATTGGTGCATCGTCAGGCTCGGTCTGCCTGGCATCATTCGCGGCGTGGTTGTGGATACAAGTTTCTTTAGAGGTAACTACCCCGAGCACTTCTCGCTTGAAGGTGGTTCATTTGTTGGCCAGCCAACCGGTGAGGAATTGCAAAGCGAGACAACAAAGTGGACTCCGATTTTGCCGCAGATGCCATTGGCCGGCGATTCACAAAACGCTTTTGCAGTTAACGTCGATCAAACCTTTACCCACCTGCGTTTCAATATCTACCCGGATGGTGGTGTCGCGCGTTTACGAGTCCACGGCGAAGTCATGCCTGACTGGGAACGTCTGAGTCAGACGGGAGACGTCGATCTCGCTGCTGTCGAAAACGGTGGCCGCGTACTTTCATGCAGCGACATGTTCTTCGGGCATCGCCATAACCTGATCATGCCGGGACGCGCCATGAATATGAGCGATGGCTGGGAAACCAAGCGCCGCCGTGGACCAGGCCATGATTGGACCATCATCAAACTCGGTCGGCCGGGAACGCTGCGGCGACTCGAGATCGATACCGCCCACTTCAAAGGAAACTTTCCGGAAAGTTGTTCACTCGAAGCAACCAACGCACCGAACGCTACTGAAGAGACACTTACTGACCCTGCTGCCGTCTGGAAAAGTGTTTTGCCGCGCACAAAGTTGCAGGCGCATACGCGTCACTTCTTTGAAAAGGAACTGTTGGATGACGGGGCGTGTTTCGCATCTCCGCTTCAACATTTTTCCCGATGGTGGCGTCAGCCGGCTGCGTGCGTACGGGCGGATCGCCTGAGGCCTCCTAGTAGAGATGACACGAAACGACGGTCACACGAAACCTATGGATGCGCTCGAACGCCTAAACTCCATTCCTCCCAATCAAGCGCAAGCCGAGTTCATAAAATGCTGCGGCGCGAAACGCTGGGCAGCCAGGATGAGTGCTGCAAGACCGTTTGAGAACCTGGACGAAACGATCGCAACAGCGGATCGGATTTGGTGGGAGCTGGAACCGAACGATTGGCTCGAAGCGTTTCATAGTCATCCCAGGATTGGTGAAAAGAAGCCGGCGGCAGTCGCTCCGAAAGAGTCATTAAGCTGGTCTGAGTCAGAGCAGTCAGGAACACGTGATTCAACTCAGCAGACAATGGATGAGCTCGCGGAATTGAATCGGCAGTACGAAGAGAAAGTTTGGTTTCATCTACATTGTTTGCGCGACCGGAAAAAGCGCTGAAGAGATGTTGGCAATACTCCGCACCCGGCTTGGCAACAACCACGACGATGAATTACGCAATGCCGCAGCGGAGCAAGCTAAGATCACTGCGCTGAGACTAAACAAACTCATCGAAGCATCCTTAAGACGGATCCGGTTAGGCTTTGCACAAAAGTGCATCCTCCGTGTTGTTTCGTGTAATTTCGTTGCATTAGATCATGGTCGTCTTAAACTACGATCCACGAATTAACACGCACTAACCCGAACCAGGCGTCATCCTGAGTTGCGTTCTTACGGTTGGGGTTAATCAATCAGCTTTTTACAGCTATGGCGCCGCGCTCCCAGTAAGCAGGATTGCGCGATTCATTTTGCGACAAGCAGCATGAGTGCGTGTCGACTGAGGACCTGAAATCTTTGTTGTTGTGACTGTTGATTTCAGAAGGTAGACTCCACGTGTTTTATGGCGACCATCTCGACGCACATACTTGACGTAGCCCGCGGCGCGCCCGCCGGTGGCGTGGCCGTTGGACTCTCCGCTCAGAATACGGACGAGAGTTGGAATGAACTTAGTCACGCGTGGACCGATGAAGATGGACGGGTGAAGCCCTTCTTCCTTGTCGGCGAGCCGCTGCAGGTGGGCACCTATAGACTTGTCTTTGATACGGAACCTTATTACTCCGGTCTGGACATTGAAACGTTTTTCCCCCAGGTGACGATCGTATTCAAGGTCGACGATGCAGCGCAGCATTATCACGTTCCACTCTTAATCAGCCCGTACGGCTATTCCACCTATCGCGGCAGTTAGTGCAACACAAACTGTTAGTTTGTGTGCGCAAGCTAACAGCTGGCGCTACCTTATGATCGATCCAACCCTCAGCGAGTGGCTGAATCTAATACTTCGTTGGATACATGTGTTTGCCGGAATCATGTGGGTCGGCACCACCTATTACTTCACCTGGCTCGACGCGCGTTTAACCGAAGAAGAGAAAGCGGCGGCCAACACTGGAACCCCAGCACAGATTTGGATGGTCCATAGCGGTGGTTTTTATGTGGTGGAGAAGCGGAAGGTGCCGGACCTTGTTTCTCGTACGCTGCATTGGTTTCGTTGGGAGGCGGGCACAACCTGGCTAAGCGGCTTCGGTCTGCTGGTCCTTGTTTACTATCTCGGCGGCGGTGCGCTGGTCGATCCAGACATAGCAGACATCAGCTTAACAACCGCGATTGCGATTGGCGTGGGCCTTCTGATCGCGGGCGGACTG
Source organism: Blastocatellia bacterium (assembly GCA_963786645.1). Taxonomy (GTDB): domain Bacteria; phylum Acidobacteriota; class Blastocatellia; order Pyrinomonadales; family Pyrinomonadaceae; genus PSRF01. The sequence continues at coordinate 183,236 of CAWAZW010000005.1, read as the reverse complement.
GTTTACGACCTGCTGATGCTTTCTCCCTTGGGAAAACATGAAATGGCGTTTGCAGTGGTGGCTTACGTGCTAATCGTTGGCGTCGCTTATCTGCTGACGCTCTACCTGAGCGGCCGCGCCGTCTATATTCACGTCGGGGCGATGATGGGGACCATCATGGCAGCCAATGTGTGGATGCACATCCTGCCCGCTCAAAAGAAAATGATTGCCGCGATTAACGCAGGAAGAAAACCCGACGCCTCACTCAGCGCTCAAGCGAAACTTCGTTCTAAGCAGAACACGTTCATGGCAGTGCCGGTTGTGTTTCTCATGATCAGCAACCACTTCCCCGGCGTCACCTACGGCGATCGCTACAACTGGATCGTGCTGGCGGTGCTGGTCCTGGTGGGTTGGGTCGCCGCGAAATTCATCCGAAGAGCGTAGGACTAAGCTCAACTCCTGGAGTGCAGCGGCCTGACGCCGCTTTTAGTCGTCGCCGGCTTGACGGCGCCATTAAATAAACGGGCTGCGACAGGTCGCAGCCGACCAAAGCGCCGACAGGTCGGCGCACGCCAGGGAGTTGCTCAGTGCGCCAGCGGGAAGATCGGTTCAATGTCCACCGGCACATCCTGTAGTCGATCCAGTGCGTTTTTCATTGGCGGCCGCATCACGGCGTACTTCTCCAGCAATGCTTTCGCTTTGTCATAAGAGCCTTCCGCCTGCAGCGTCAGTATCTCGTTCGACAGTTTTCGCACCGCGTCTTTGATCCTGGCGTGGTCGATACTGAAGGTGCCATTGCTTTCGTCAAACTTGATGCCGCCCTCATCGGTCAGGTAATTAAACTGCAACGCCATGCCTTTTCCGTGCGCTTCCGTTATTCCAAACCTTACGGATCGAAATGCGCTGGCAAGGTAGGTCGTATAAAGCGAACGTTCCATTGAACGATCCAGAACACCTTTGTCGACCAAATACTGCAGCGCCCAAAGTCCGGTGATGTCCGCCTTCGCTTCTTCGATTGCTGACGACAGCTCCTTCAACTGTTTGCGTACCGTGGTTTGCTCGCCATTAACCGTGATGTTGTGTGGTCCAAGTCCGTGCATCAACTCGTGTGTGAGAATGTGCGTGAAGAACGATTCAAATGAGAGCGATGGCCGATCAGATGCAGCCAAAACGACTTGCGAAATAGGTATCAATGTCTTCTTAAATTTCGCTTCCTGCACGTTCTTCAGCATCACGCGTTTCGAACCTTTTTCTTTGACAACGCGCTCGTCATTGGGAAGATTGAACGCGGCCGTCTGCACACCGCTGTTCCCTTCGCCTGAACTGAAGACTTCATTCACGACGCGGATGGGTGACGCCGCTCCCAGCTTCGGATTCCGGTAACGCGCATCCATCGGCAGGTTGTTCTCCAACTCCTGCAGGTAACCACTAAACTTAACTAACTTTGCCGACTCAGCTTCGTCACGCAACGTGACGTAAGCTTCGAATGCCGCTTTGTAACTGAACAACTCGTCTTCGTAGGTCTCGTATGGACCAAACGTGACGTCGATTGGCGAGTCAAGATCCATCCAGGCGACGTCGCTATCGTAGTAATCGTCGGAAGCCAAATGCGTCGGCGCGCTTATTGAGGAAATTTTTCAATGTCTGATTAGTCGTTAGCGCGGCTGCTTCGCGCAGCAGTTTCGCGGCGGGAACCAGAAACTCTGCGTAGGCCTTGCTGTACGGGACCGTCATGAGTTTTCCGTTTGCGTCGCGACGAATGAGCCAGAAAAAACCGGTGGCTTTTTGTTTTTCCGGCTCCGGCAAGGTCGCTACCCACGTGTTGAACTCTTCCTTCGTCATGTCTTCCGGGTAGTAGTTGGCAATAGCCGGCTTCTCGTGTGGCACCCCTTCAATGAATGGCTCCTTGTTGTCGATACGGGACCATGGGCCATCATTGATTAAGAAGTAATGCAAACGCAGCCGACCTGTTGGAGTCTTGTCCGCTTCGAGTTTTTTCTTCAGCGCTTCGTTTCCACTCCACACCTGCCGGAGAAACAGTGGATCCATAAGCTTGGCGGCTTCGATAATCTTCGCCAGCGCCTTTCGATCGTTGGACGAAAGGTGCGCAGTGCCGGCAGTCAATTCAGTAGGCGAGAAGCGCCGAATCTTTTTGGCCAAGTCAGAATCTCCAGACGCCGGCTTAGGTGTCTGCATAGCCGAAATGCTCGCAATCAATAGCGACGATAAAAGCAACAAGCTAATAAACAATCTCATCATCAAACCTCCGCTGGCAGTTCAAAGTTTCGAGTTCAGAGTTTCGAGTGAAACTCCAAACTCCAAACTCCAAACTCTAAACATTCTTATAGACTCTGCCGGTTCTTCATAATCTTTACAAACGAAGCCGACCTTAATTCCGCCACAGTTAAGCCCGACAATTCCACCGCCTCTTCTTCAGTCAATGCACCGCAATTCAGCGCTCGCAAAAAATAATTGAGCAGTCCCTGGCCCGTAGCGGCGTCATCAAAGACATCACCAACTAACGTAGCTTTCGCCGCCTTTTCAACAAAATTCCGCAGGCGCTCGGAAGCGGCGTCCAGACTCTGAAGGAAGAACGAATACACCGCGGCATAACGTGTTGGCAGTTGAGCCGGATGTAAGTCCCAGCCCTGGTAGAAACCGCCGATCAGGGAATGCTGAATATGATCGTAATGGACCTTCCACGCACGATGGACCACTTCGCGGTTCTCGGCAATCTGCTCGGCGGTCAACGGCGTGCCACCTTCGGTAAAGCGATGCGGCGCCACGGGCATGATGTTAGTTGCGCCATCCGAGAGCCATACGCCCGTGCCTGCGAAAGAGACCTGCATCATGTGTTTAGCGAAATCGCATGACGGATGCATCATGTGCTGGTGCGCTGCAGTTATGCCGCAGCTAGCCGTGTAATCGTAGGTCCCGAAGTGTGCTGCCATGCAGCGGCCGCGCGTGGCGTCCAGCAGTAAGGGAAGGTTGATTTCGCCGCGACTGTTGATGATCGATTGCGTAGTTTCGATCATCATTTCCAACTTCAGTGACCCTGCTGCCAACCCCGTCCGCTGTTCGAGCCGCTCAAAGATATCGGCGAGCGCGGCCGCCTGTTCCGGGACAGTAATTTTCGGCAATGTGACGACGAAATTGTCAGGCAGCCGCCCGCCCGACTTTTCAACCAAAGTGGATACAAAGATATCGAGCGTGCGCATACTTCGGGCTCGCAACTCTTCGGTAAACGGTTTGATACGAATCCCGATGAAAGGCGGCAACGTTTGGCCTTCAATTCCCAGCGCCACCTCGGTTGCCGTCGCCGCCGCATGTTCGTCCTCTTCCGTATCAGGGCGATTGCCGTAACCGTCTTCGAAGTCGATGCGAAAATCTTCCACCGGCTCGCGACGAAGCTTCTCGCTGACCCGCGCATAGATCGAGTGTGCCAGCCAGGCGGATTTGTTTTCCTTGCGTACTCCATCCAGATCTTCCGAGAGTCGCGCTGCAAGTCCGTCATCCTGATCCACCGCATTTGGTAAATCTTCAGCGCCCGGCAAACCGAGGGCTTTCGCAAAGCTCAAAAAGTCGGGTGCGAACTGGTCCAACGAACGTCGCGCAAGACCGCCCAAACGCTGGGCCGAGTCTGACTTAAACAGGTGCGCTCCGCCGTATACGGTGTGCACGGGCTGCCGCTGTCCCGTTTCGCCCGGATACTTCCTGGCGAATTCACTGTTAGATTGTTGGAGTTTAGCGGAGACTTCCGCCATCGCGCTTTCGTCCAGCGACGTTTTCATATAGTCCTCGGTCCGCAGATTACAAAATTTTGTGAACCGACTTTATTACAGGCAGAGAGAAAACTAAAGAGCACCAACATTAGCATGAGGAGTGACACCTCGATATAGCGGGTGGGTTGGATTTTGCAGAACCGCTCGCGGTAGCGAGCTGATGCCGGCACGCAAGTTGGAAAATCTAACTGGATACTATTCAAGAGCCCGTTGAGTCCAGCATCCGCTTGCTACCGCAAGTGCTTCTGCAAACGCAGGTAATTCTCCAAGGCCACCAACACCCACCGTTGTTTCGCGTAGCCTTCGTGGATAAATTTTGGCGTTGGACTATAAAGCGATCCACGAATAAAACACGAATTAACACGAAAACGGACCTTCCTGGGTTGGTCTCCTTAACTGGTTGAGGCGACTTTGGCGCAAGCTTACTTAGAGAAGGACCTCTTGGGTTGCTAGTGTGATTTGGTGGACGGGTCAACTTGTTATACTTCCTGGACCAGATCACCTGTGAAGCGATATGGCTGATGTAATTAACGTAGGATTGGTGGGTTATGGCCTGGCGGGGCGTGTCTTCCATGCGCCGATCATTACGTCGGTTCCCAACCTGCGGCTGAAAAAAGTTGTAGAGCGCCACGCGAACGACTCGAGCAAGCGTTACCCCGAGGTTGAGGTGGTGCGTGATGTCTCAGACCTCCTCAAAGATGACGAGATCGATTTGGTCGTCATTACGACTCCCAACACCTCTCACTTCCAGTTTGCGCGAGACTCTTTAATGGCCGAGAAGCACGTGGTGGTGGAAAAGCCTTTCACCACGACGTCAGCAGAAGCTCAGCACCTGATCGATTTAGCTCGCGGGCAAAACAGAATCATCACCGTGCACCAAAATCGAAGGTGGGATGGAGATTTTCAAACAGTAAAGCGACTGTTAGACGAAAAGCTGTTAGGGCGGCTGGTTGAGTATGAGTCTCATTTTGATCGTTTCAGAAACTATGAACAACCTGGCGCCTGGCGCGAGGAAGATGAACCAGGCAGCGGGATTCTGTTTGACCTCGGCTCACACTTGATTGATCAGGCTCAAGTCTTGTTTGGCGTGCCGCAAATGATCATGGCGGATATTAGGATCCAAAGAGACTTTGCCAGGACAGCCGACAATTTTGAGCTGATCCTCTACTACGAACAATTGAAAGTGACTTTGAAAGCGGGGATGTTGGTGCGTGAGCCAAGCCCGCGTTTCATCCTGCACGGAACTGAAGCCTCGTTTGTTAAATATGGTCTTGACGTACAGGAAGAGGCCCTAAAACAGGGATTGACACCAGAGGCGCCTCATTGGGGCGAAGAGCCTGACGAGCAATGGGGCACGCTATACACGCAGGCAGGCGAGCAAACTTTGCAGCAACGAATCGAGACGGTGCCGGGTCGCTATCAAGCGTTTTATCAGAACCTGGTTGAAGCGATAAATGGTGAGACGGAGTTAATAGTTAAGCCTGAGGAAGCGATGAATACAATTCGCGTTATCGAGTTAGCAACGGAGAGCAGCCAAAAACGCGCAGCCATTCCGTATTCGTCCGCATCAGCCTAAACTCCAGGAGTCTCGTTTCAGATTTGAAACTCTTTAGCGCAGACAATAAAAGAACTCGACCAGCCTTCCCATTGCCACACAAAGAATCCGATTGGGGTCAATAACCGCGCTGTTTTGGAGAACAAGTTACAAGAACTTGGTATCGATGGGATTGGAAGTATTGGTAGCGCATACGGGACTCGAACCCGTGATCTCTGCCTTGAGAGGGCAGCGTGTTAACCAACTACACCAATGCGCCTTGCGAGGGTTGGATTATAGGTTTGGCTAAAGGCCTTCGCAAGTTTAGGAGCATTCGCAGATTACACAGATTCGAACACGCGGGGAAAGGGCAAAGGGGAAAGGGGTAAGTCACCCTTACCCTTTACCCATTCCCCTCAACGGTTTCTGGTCTGCGAAATCTACGGATGACGGCGGGTTGCGGATGATATACTCCGCCGCGTAGTCCACGCTCTATTTCTATTTGTCGCACTCGTTCGGAGATTAAATGAACATCGTTGTGTTGCGCGAGACACAGCCCGGCGAAGCGCGCGTGGCGCTGATGCCCGAGTCGGTGAAGAAACTCGTAGCACTCAAGGCGTCGGTATTGATCGAAAGCGGTGCGGGTCTCGCAGCCGCCCGCACTGACGATGACTTTCGTCAAGCCGATGCACAGATCTCAACCGATCGACAAGCGTTAATCGAATCCGCCGACATACTAGTTACCGTTAACCGTCCCGAACCCTCAGCCTTTTCTGAACTAAAACGCGGCGCTGTAATCCTCGGCTTTCTGCGTCCACTTGATGAACCGCAGGCTTTGAAGCCGGCACTGACCGCAAGGTCTCACCACGTTTGCAATGGAGTTAATTCCGCGCATTACGCGCGCGCAGGCGATGGATGCGCTCTCGTCGATGGCTACTGTCGCCGGTTACAAAGCGGTAATCATCGGCGCTGCACATATTCCCCGAATGTTCCCGCTGTTAATGACGGCCGCGGGCACGGTGCCTCCGGCGCGCGTGCTGGTGCTGGGCGCGGGCGTGGCCGGGCTGCAAGCCATTGCCACAGCGCGGCGTCTCGGTGCTGTCGTTGAAGGCTATGACGTGCGCGCCGCCGCTGGTGAACAGGTGCGCTCGCTCGGCGCGAAGTTTTTGGAAGTCGATCTCGGCGGGATCAAAACTGAGGACGCAGGTGGATATGCGGTTGAGTTGTCAGAAGAAGCGATGAGCCGCGGGCGTGACCTGATTGCGGAACACGCGCAAGTCCGCTGACGTGGTGATAACGACAGCGCAGGTTCCTGGACGTCGCGCACCACTGTTGGTTACTTCGGAGGCCGTAGCAGGAATGAAGCGTGGCTCCGTGATCATCGATCTTGCAGGCGCCACCGGTGGCAACTGCGCACTCAGTAAAGCCGACGAAGTGGTTAATGTTAATGGTGTGACGATCCTGGCGCCGACGAACCTTCCGGCCACGGTTCCGGTCCATGCCAGCCAACTGTATTCACGTAACGTAACGGCCTTTCTGTCGCTGTTGATCAAGGACGGTGAGTTAGTGATCGATTTGAAGGATGACGTGGTTGGACCATCTTGTGTAACGCATGACGGGCAGGTGGTGAACCAGCGAGTCGCGGCTTTGCTGCCGTAACCTGCAAAACTCGTTGCCGGGCAGGGCGTGGAGGTGCTAAATTTAGTACTAAATTAAGGCCATGGGAGATGCACATGTCATTCAGTATTTCAGAGGATATCAGGCCGGTAACCGACCTAAAGAAACATACGCGCGAGGTACTTGATCAGGCCCGTAAGACTGGTAGGCCCATAATTCTTACTGTGAACGGTCGTGCTGACGCGGTGCTGCTAGATGCTAAAACTTACGAGAGGCACTTGAGAGCGAGTAATCTCGCTCGTTTATTAGGCGAAGCTGAGGGAGATATTGCCGCTGGCAGGACGAGGCCTCTTCGAGCGTTTCTCCGCGAGTTTAAGAATGCCAAAAAGATTTCGCGTTAGGATCTCAGTCGCGGCGGAGCGAGATGTTGATGAAATCTGGAGATTCATAAGTCAGGATAATGTCGAGAATGCGACGGCTTTCCTGCGTCAATTAGAACGACAAGTATCGACACTCGAAACATTTCCTGCACGGGGTCCCCTGATTCCTGAAAACAAGTTATTCGGGACGCAATATCGTCACCTGATCTTCGGCGATTATCGAACGGTCTTCCGGATCGCAGGGAGCATAGTATATGTGCTGAGGATAATTCATTCGGCTCGCTTACTCGACGCTTCGCATATCGAGATCGAGTGAGTAGGGTAGTCAGATTATGACACATGAAAACCTAATCACAGCGCTCTACATTTTTGCGCTGGCGGCGTTTGTGGGCTACCAGGTTATTTCGCGTGTGCCACCGTTGCTGCATACGCCTTTGATGTCGGCGACGAATGCTATCTCCGGCATTTCGCTGGTGGGTTCAATCGTTACTGCAGGAGCAGACTACGGCACGGTCAGCACCATCCTCGGATTCACGGCCGTGTTTTGTTCAACTACAAATGTGGTCGGTGGATTTGTGATCACCGATCGAATGCTCAGGATGTTCAAGAGGAAACCGACTGGGAAAGAAGACAAGAAGTGAAAAGTGAAGAGTGAAAAGTGAAAAGCAAATCCTAAACGAGGATCAGCCACTGGACATTGGACATTTGACTGCTAAATGAATCTCCGCCTTTACTTCATCGAATTCAGTTACCTGCTGGCCTCCATCCTTTTCATTTTCGGCCTCAAGGGTCTAAGCCATCCCGAAACTGCTAAACGCGGCATGCACCTGGCTGAGTTTGGGATGTTGATGGCCATCATCGGCACTCTCCTCCATCTCGAAATCGTCACCTACACATGGATCATTCTTGGTTTAGTCCTGGGATCTTTGCTCGGCTTGGCCATGGGCTTTTGGGTGCCCATGACTGCCATGCCACAGCGGACGGCGCTCTCACATGCCTTTGGCGCATTCGCCGCGGCGCTTGTTGGTATCTCAGAATTCCTTCGTCATGACGGCCACCTCGACAAGATCACCATGAGTGCGCTCGGGTTTGAAGTGATGCTGGGAGCACTCACGACAACCGGAAGCTTGCTGGCCTTCGCGAAGTTGCAGGGAATGGTTCGCGGCCAGCCGATGACGTATCGCGGGCAGAACATATTCAACATGGCGTTGTTGGCGACCACGATTGGCATCTTCATTTACTTGATCGTGTTCCCGGGCTCGATGCCGCTCTTCTTCACGATGGTCGCATTATCTTTTGTGTTTGGGATTTTGCTGGTTATGCCGATCGGATCCGCGGATATGCCGGTCGTGATGTCCCTGCTCAACTCATACGCCGGACTCGCATCAGCAGCGACCGGCTTCGTGTTGGGAAACAATGTTTTGATCATCGCGGGCACACTCGACGGTTTCTCGGGATTTATTCTTTCGATACTAATGTGCCGGGCCATGAACCGTTCGATAACCAACGTGCTGTTTGGCGCGTTCGGAAGTGCGGCGACAACAACACAAGTAGGTGAACAGCAGGGGACGATGCGGGAAGTTAGTATGGACGACATTGCCGTGCAGTTGGCTTATGCGAAGCAGGTCGTGTTTGTTCCCGGTTATGGAATGGCTACTGCTCAGGCGCAACATGCGGTGCGCGAGCTGGCGGACACACTCGAGAAACGCGGCGTCACAGTGAAATATGGAATTCATCCCGTGGCCGGTCGCATGCCAGGTCACATGAATGTGTTGCTGGCTGAAGCGAATGTGCCGTACTCGTCGCTGTACGAACTTGAACAAATCAACCCCGAGTTTCCATCGACGGACGTGGCGGTAGTGATTGGCGCGAACGACGTGGTCAACCCGGATGCGCGCGACAATCCAGGCAGTCCCATTGCGGGCATGCCTATTTTGGAGGTGGATCGCGCCAAATCCGTCGTAGTACTAAAACGGGGACAGGGAAAGGGTTTCTCCGGTCTTGAGAATCCTTTGTTCTTTAAGGACGTGACCGGAATGCTATACGGCGACGCCAAAGAAACTCTGACCCGATTGGTCCAGGCAGTGCAGCAGGCGTAGTTGATCGGTTTCAGGACCGAAGCTCCGTCAGTAAATACAACGACCGTAAGGTCGTGGGGTCGTCAATATTAAGGCTCCAAAGGCCCGTCAGGGCCGGCAGTTATTTCTTGAGTGTTCCCGCAGCAGAGGACCCCTTCCGGTTGGAAAACAGGTCTAGCGTGAGTTAGGCTGATCTCACGGCACGTGACAGCTAATACTTTACTGCCGGCCCTTCGGGCCTAATAAATTATTCTGTCGACCTTGTCCACGGCCTCACGGCCGTGGCTATTTACTGTCGGCCCTTTTGGCCTCGGTTTTGGAGAAATATGCGCAGATTCCTGTTTTCATTTTTGTTGACGAGCGTTCTCGTCCTTAATCTTTCGACAGCACTTAATTCTTCCACTGTCGCCCAACGGCGCCCGGCACGCACGCAAAGAGCTGCCCCGTCTCTGGCCGCTCAAAGGGGCGCCGACAAGATCACGGCAGCTCAAATCCGAGACTATCTCTCGTTCATCGCGTCCGATGTAATGGAAGGTCGCGATACTCCGTCGCGGGGACTCGATACAGCCGCGCACTACCTGGCTACAAATTTGTCGCGGTGGGGTCTAAAGCCAGCGGGGGATGCCGGCAGCTACTTTCAAAAAATCGCACTATCAAGCGACGTAATAGACGCAGCGAAAACCAAAGTATTGCTAAACGATCAACTCTTGGAGCAAGGCGTTCATTATCTTCCTTTTGCGCGAGCTTTGGATGCAAACGCCCCGATGGTCTTCGCGAGTAGCGGCTGGCTGGTGAAGTCAAAAAATATCGATGCTTATCAAGGTATTAACCCGCGCGGGAAGATCGCGATCATCTTCGGTCCCCCTACCGGATACCCTCGCGGTGTAACGCGGCAGGACTTGCAGGGAACCAGAGGGGTGGATTGGATGAACCCCTACGAGTATGCCGCGAAGCAAGGCGTTGCGGCGCTTGTGATTGTTCCTGACTTTCAATTCATCGCCAACTGGGAACGTAACCGAATTCGGATGGTTGAACGTGGAGTTACAGCGGTGGAAAAATTCCAACCGGCGGTTACGCAACAAACTCTCGGGATCATCGCGTCGCCTCAACTCGCCAACACTTTGTTTCAGGGAGAACGAGCGACTGCAACTGCGCTTTTCGAGTCAGTGTATGGAGCTCAGACCGTGCCTCCGTTTGAACTGAATCCTGAAAAGAAGCTGTCTATCACCATCAGGAAAGAATCGGCTGGAGCCTCGACGCAGAACGTGGTCGCGGTTTTCGAAGGAAGCGATCCCATACTGAAGAACGAGTATGTGGCGCTCGGTGCGCACTACGACCACGTGGGGATCGGCGCAGCAATCAATGGAGATGCGATTTACAATGGAGCGGATGACGATGCATCAGGCACAACTGCGCTGCTGGCGATCGCGGAGGCCCTGGCGCACACGACGCTGCGACCAAAACGTTCAATACTTTTTGTCTGGCATGCGGGGGAAGAGAAAGGTTTGTGGGGCTCGAGGTATTTTACAGACTATCCAACCGTTCCTCTGGATAAGATTGTTACCCAGATCAATATGGACATGATTGGACGCAGCAAGGCCGGCAGGCGATACGGAGCCACGAAACAGCGCGTTGTCGGGCCCAAACGAAATCTACGTGATTGGATCCAGGATGATGAGCACGGAATTGGGCGAGCTTACCGAGGCTGTGAATCGCCAGTATCTGAATCTTACGTACGACTACCGTTACGACGACCCTGCCGATCCGAATCGATTCTTTTTCCGCAGCGATCATTTCAACTATGCGCGCAAAGGCATTCCCATCGTGTTCTTCTTTGACGGAGACCATGTCGATTATCACCGCCCCAGCGACTCGGCCGACAAGATCGACTATCAAAAGATGGAAAAGGTCACACGCACGATTTACATGACCATGTGGGAAGTGGCCAACCGCCCGACGCGTCCTGTAGTTGATAAGCAATTGCCGCGACAGATGGGCGGAACTGGGTGAAGAACTATCCGCAGATTACGCAGATTATACAGATTGAAAGTGACTCATCAGCTAAGTACGCAATAGTAACCAGGCCGAGCCCGATAAGTGCGAGCGTATCGTCCGTTAAACCTGACATTTAATTGCCTACTCTCCGTCTTAATCTGTGTAATCTGCGGAATCTGCGGATGTGTCTTATGAATTGCCGCGTTCAGCGGCCAGGCGGCGATAGGCTTCGTCTCGCGACAGTCCCAACTCACGCGCGGCTTTCTTCAGCGCGGCTCGATGGTCCATTCCTTCGCTCTCAAAACTACTAACCAGATCGCTAACGCTTGTTGCCGTTGCGTCAGTCTGAACCTGGCCGGTGCCACGGTCGATAACCAAAACGATCTCGCCGCGAACGTTCTCTGAAGCATATCGTTCCGCCAATTCACTCAAACTACCGCGCACGATCTCCTCGTGTAGTTTCGTCAACTCCCTCGCCACCACGGCCTGTCTTGGACCGAGAATCTCTGCCGCGTCCCGCAAAGCGCCGGCCAGGCGATGCGGCGCTTCGTAAAAGATCAACGTAGCCGGAATTGACGCGAGCGACTTTAACCGCGTCCGTCGTGGTCCAGAACGAGACGGAAGAAAACCACCAAAGAAGAATTCGTCGGTTGGCAGGCCGGACGCGATTAATGCGTTAACCAGCGCGTTCGGCCCGGGAATAGGCACGACGCGAATTTGATTCTCCACCGCAAGTTGGACCAATCGAAATCCTGGATCGCTGATCCCCGGGGTGCCTGCGTCGGAGACCACGGCGACACTGTCGCCGGCGTTCAGCCGAGTAAGTAACTCTTCGGCGCGTTCCCGTTCGTTGTGCTCGTGGTAGCTAATTGTGCGCGTGCCGATTCCGTAGTGCGTCAGCAGCTTGCGCGTATGGCGTGTATCTTCGCAGGCAATCAGTTCTACTTCGCCCAGCAGCTTTATTGCGCGGTGCGTGATGTCCTCCAGATTGCCAATCGGAGTGGCAACGAGATACAGAGTTCCCGGCATGGGGGCTATTCTGGCATCGCCGCCAAACATGCGAAAGCCTCACCCGACCTTTTAGGGTTGGATGAGGCTCGCGACAAACACAGCATTCGATACTGCTGAGTAAAGTTACTGGTTAGGCCACGGAATTCTCCGCCACCAATCATTGTTGTTGTTCGTACGGGTTCGGTTACGACGGTCGTTGCGGTAATAACCGTCATCGTAACCATAGGAGTTCAGGCCGTATGCGTTCGAGATGGTTCGCAGTTCCTGACGAATCTGGCTCCAGTCGCTCGCCACTTCATTGTCGATACGGCGGGCGCCGGCCAGTCGATCAAGTTGTTGCGCCTCATTAATTACTCGCTGCGCTTCGTCACGACTTCTATTCAAATCCCGGCCATTGCCGAAGCTGGATTTGAGATCTCCTACCGCGTCGCGGAACTGTCGAGCCTCGTTGTTAATCTGGTCTTCCCGGCGAGTGCCATCAACGCGACCATGATCAAGTGCGCGATCCAGGTCCTTTTCGAATTCTTTTGCCAATCGATCGAGGCGATGGATTGAATCCCGAAGATATCGTCCGTCGTAACGGCCATTGTTGCCGTTGCGATTTCGGCCCCAGGGATCATACCCACCTTGTGCGGATGCCATTACCGGCAAGAACAGCGCGATAAGGCCCACCGCGAACATCGAAAACTTAAGTGTACGTCGGTTCGTCATTAGCATCCTCCTAAAATTTCTGATGAGCCGACCACACTCGGTTGAGTTTTGGTCGCCCGCTTTTAACGCTCGTTCTGGGGACACTGTTGGCGCCGAGCGTCGTGCCGGTGACGTCTTCGGCAAGCATCGTGCCTCAGTCGTCGAAGCTGAGGTCTTGCGAAATTCGGCTCGGTAAACCCAATGTTTTTCGAATGAAATTGTTTTGATAGATCAGCGGCGGTTCGAAAACGTGCACGCCACAGCGGAAATCGTCAGGAGCGGGGAGGCGGGGTCCGGGAGTCAGTCAGCAGAACTGACAAGTGGTGTTTGATGTCGGATTCATGAATCTCACGGCGAGGGCCGTGCTCCGGCTGCGACTGCCAGTGTGGATGTCCTTTACGATCCAGGAGAAGTTGCAACTGCTCGCCGGCGGACTTCATTCCCCGATGCTTGATGTTTGCGCAAGCAAGTCCACCGCCGCGCACGAAGCCGTCGCGAGGCGTGCGCGGCCACCCGACTTCAATTGAGAGCGCGCGTACGCCATTCTCCAGCGTCAGTTGCCGGCCCACCATTGTGGAGTTGCCTACTTTGAATCGATGGTCATCCGTATTAGAAATCTGAATTGATGCTCCCATCCGATTTGCTTCACCGGCAGCATTGGTGAACGCTTTGACGAGCCACTCTGCGCCAACGTTCCTCTTCAGATCGTTGGTACTGCGCAGCGCAATGTACTCGCGGATGTCCTTGCGACCAGACGCGCGTGCGCGCGCTTCAGCTTCAGCTAATGCGAGTGCCCACGCTTCCTCAAGTTCACTCATAGACGTTTAGTTCAGGGTACAAGCTTTAGCTTGCTTTTTATGGCTGACGAGCAACCTAAAGGTTGTGCTCTAAACATTTGTTCGTTAAAGAACGCGATTGGGGTCCCGAAGCGGCAGTAGCCCGACCGTCAGGGAGGGCGTCTTCGCGCAGCTACCACGCCCTCCCTGCCGGTCGGGCTACTGCTCCTATTCTTTTAGTCGTCTCCTCGCTCGCTAAAAGCGGCGATGTTATCATGCACCCGCATACGTTCCCCTGAGAATTATCGACTTAAAACGCTCCGAAGACGGTGTTTCCCCTCGCAACCAAACCTTAACGAGTTGAAATAATGAGACTAACAGATCGTCGGAAATTCAAGTGGCCACTGTTTTTTGTTTTCAGTGTCGCCGTCTTCTCCATCTTTGCAGTTACCCAATTCGCACAAACAGGCGTCCAATCCCGCACCGGGTACGTTAACGACTTTGCGGCCGTACTTGGTGAACCGGCACGCGCCGAATTGACTGCGATCCTCGAAAACCTGAAAGAAAAGACGGGGATCGAATTTGCAGTGGTGACAGTCGACGCGACTGGCGGTCAGGAAATTTTTGATTTCTCACAAAAGCTGGCGCGCGAATGGAACTTGGGTGCTCGTTCCAGCGCCGGCAAGAGTCTCCTGATGGTTTTGTCGGTGAGCGACCGCGCGTCTTTTACTCAGTTCAGCAAGTCTGTTCAAGCCGACCTTCCAGAAGGCGTGCTGGGCGACATGGCCCAGCGAATGCGAGCCCACGTCGAAGCCGGCCGCTTCAATGATGGCGTGAATGCGGGAGTCCGGCATTTTGTGGGTTCATTGGCGGAAAAACTGTCTTTGAACGTGGAAGACTTTATTAGAACCGGGGCGCGAGGAGTCGAACCAAACCCCCAACCTTCGATGCAGCGCCCTCGAGAAGTTTCCAAGGTCGAGCCATTACCAGTAGGCGAGCCCACAACGGTGGTGACTTCGGCTACGCGACCTCGACGGCAACTAGCTAGCGTGCCGCAGCCTTACATCGTTACAGCTGATGCCGACGAATCTGAAGAGATAGAACTTACTTTGACGCTGCGGCCCGAGGCGCGCATTACGAAACTGAAAGAGTTTCTTGAGAGAAGGCGGGACTCGAAATTTCGACCGCGCGCAATCGAGTTGCTCGTGAGTGCCCACGCTGCCTTCGGGGATGAACGACTCAAAGCCGGCGATAGCGCTGGAGGTGTTGAACAGTTGATGGCGGCGATAGCGGAAGCCCCAGTTACTTCATCCGAACGACTTTTTGCCGGCGTCATTTCTCAAATTCCACTCAACCTCTTCGTTCGTGGAGAAGGCGCTGCGGCTGCAACTGCCGCACAAAACATAGAGGCCAAATTCGGCGCGGACGCGAAGCGTTTGTTGGCCGTAGCCAGTTTTTATTTGACGACTGAGCAGGGCACCGAAGCCGCCCGCGTTGCAGCGCGTGCAATCAGTCTCGCGCCCGAACTCGGTGAAGCGCATCAGGCGTTGGGACTGGCGATGCACATTTCACTTCGTCTCGAGGATGCGATTTCGAGTTACAAGCGTGCCGTTGAGCTGAATCCAAACTTAAAAGGCGCGCAGCGCTCGCTGGCTGATCTTCATCGGGCGCTGGGGCGTTCAGAAGAAGCGCTCGCGCTTTATCGCCAGTTTTTTGCCGCCGATGCGAATGACAAAGCTGCGCGCGCCGGCGTGGTCCTTTCACTGCTTGACCTGGGACGCCTGGATGAAGCGAAGACTGAACTCGACGCAGCCCTCAAGGCTGATCCGGCAAATCTGGCATTGCTTGCCGGTGGAGCCTACTGGTTTGCCGCACACAACGACCCTCAAATGGCACTCGATCTCGGCAGCAAAGCGCTGGCTATCGAGCCGCGTTACACGTGGTCGCAGGTTGCGGTCGCCCGCGCACTGGTGGCGCAAAGAGATCCCGTCGGCGCGGAGCGTGCCATCCGCTTTGCCAAACAGTATGGAACGTTTCCCACGCTTGATTACGAACTGGCGAGCACGCTGGTCGCGTCCGGACTTTATGACGAAGCGGCAGAAGTCTTGATGCAATCCTTCCGTCTGAAGGATGGACAGATCGAAACCAGTCTCGGCGGAAGAACTACGGCAGTCGCTTCAAATTTTATTGAGCTGCTCGCGCCTGAACGTCGTGCAAGTATTTTCCAGTCCGTTGCACCGGATAGTGAACAGAACGCGAAGCTGTTGAAGGATCTGCTTACATTTATCACCGCGCTGAATCAACCCACCATCAACGAAGAACGCGCTACGGTGGCCGCGAAGCAGTTCGCCTCAGGCGATGACGCGTCGAGAGTTCACCGGCAGCTGCATGCCGCCGCGAAGTTGATGCAGAAAGGAGTGGGTTATGCGGTTGCATACGAGCTGGCTGAAGCTGCACGGAGCAGTGCCGACGCGGGATTAACTGTCCCGGCGCTAACAGTCGTTGTTCAAGCGGATGAATACCGGGAGGTCCGCGCTCGCGCAATCGCCTCTGGTGGCACGCCGCAGGTTCCGGACGCGCCGCGCAACATTCTGTCTAACATTCTGCGCGGACGCATTGAAGATCTTTCGGGCTGGTCGCTCTTCAACCAGGACAAGCTTCCTGAGGCGGCAGAACATTTGAAGCGCGCGACCAACATACTTCCTCCAGGAACGCCCTCATGGAGGACCGCGTTGTGGCATCTCGGTGCGACGCTCGAACGTTTGGATCAGAAAGATGAGGCGCTGGTCCAATACATTCGCAGCTATAACGCCGGTGATCCCGATCCGGTGAGACGCACGGTAATTGAACGTCTTTACCGGCAGGTAAAAGGTTCACTCGACGGACTTGATGAACAGATCCGAAGCATTGGTGCGACTCCTACAACCGAGGCCGCTGCAGTCGCACCCACCCCGTCGCCTGAGAGCTCGCCAGTTGATGCGGCTGTGACAGCCTCGCCGGCTCCGGTTGCTGTGGCTAGTCCGGATCCCACGCCAAACGAAGTCAATGTACAGCCAACTCAAGAACCAACGCCTACACCAGAAGCCGAAGTGACCCCGACGCCAACTGCTACAGTCCCGGTAACGGACCCGACACCAGACCCCACTCCCAGCCGGGTGCCTCCGCAGCGGTCGTCATTTGATCCGAGACCGGATGCTGAACCCGCACCGGTTCAAAAGCCGACGAAGCCTGCACTCAGCGTGGTAACTATCACCGGACAGGTAATGGATGCGAATAATAATCCGGTCGCGAACGTCGTGGTTGTGCTAATCAGTCCCCAGGGTTCGGTTTTGGCGTCGACAACGAACGAAGAAGGGGTCTATTCGTTCAAGGTAGCGCCTTCAACACTCAGTTATAGATTGATCCCATCGAAGGATGGATTCACCTTTGAACCGGTGGACAAGGTTCTGGCGGGAGCGACAGAAGATCAGAAGGGCCTGAATTTCGTTGCGGCCCAGAAGTCGCCGTAAGAAGTGGCACCTAACCGCAGTTCCCCAGGCAGACGGCCAGCCTAACCAACTGTCAGACCGGGTCAAACCCTTCAATGTTTCTCAGGTGAAATCAGCCAACCGCCCGCACCCGTTTACCATCCAAAATCTCGACACAGAAGCTGCCAGCCCCGGACTCCTCGCTGTACCGCATCAGCGGGCGCCGCTCGTAAGACCCTGGATCGCTGTCTGTAAATAACATCGCGGTTGTATAATTCAAGCGAAAATAACGCTCAAAAGCAGAGATAACATGAAGATATTGAAGCCCGCATTTTCCCCGGTGTTTACGTTTCTGGCCGTTCTGGCACTGGCATCGGCCGCAGTTGCCCAGCAACCGGCGCCTCAACAGGCTGCTTCCAGATTCGACGTCACTAATTACCGGATTGAAGCTCAACTGATTCCCGACCAACACATGTTGCGTGCGGGGGCAGACATTACCGTGGTGCCGCTGGAACCCACCCGTTCCCTCGTCTTTGAGTTAAATGGTTCGTTAAAAGTCGAAACGATCGATCGCGATGGACGGCCGCTGACCGGCTTCGTGCAGGATGCGGTTGGCGTCGGATCTTTAGGACCGAGTGTCAGAGTCGACCTCGGACAGGTGGCGCCGGCGAACCAACCAATCACTCTACGATTTCGCTGGAGCGGCGCATTGGTGTCGCCTGAAGGCGGACCGCTCGCGACTCGGCGGCTTGCCTATGTAGGTACTGAAGGATCGTACCTAATGTACGCATCGCGCTGGTTTCCATTTCACGACTATGCTGCAGACCGCGCTACGTCCGACATCACTTTGATAGTTCCGGCGGGGCTGCAGGTCGCGGGCACCAGTGACGACCCAGTGGTTGCGCAGTCGTCCGCCAAAGAAGGCGCCGTACGTTATCGGTTTGTTCATCGCCAACCAGTGCTTATCGGAAACTTTGCGGCTGGTCAATACATCAATCGCAACTTGCGTTTTGGGAATTACGAAATTCAGTTTCATGCTAAGCCGGGCAGCGAAGGTCGCATTAATGGTTACGCTGAACTGATGGGCCAGGTGCTCGAGTTTTACTCGAAGCAATACGGGGCGCCGTTATTTGGTAACCGTTTGGTCGTCGTGCAGGTTGATGACGACAGTCTTGATACGTATTCCGGGCCCGGGATGATTTTCCTGGCCTCACGATTATTCGACTCGTCGCGGCCCGTGCCGGAAGAGAAACTCGCGCGCGAAGTCGCCTATCAATGGTGGGGGCAGACCGTCGGATTGAAGTCGTTTGACGACGCCTGGCTTTCGCAGGGACTCGCTGAATGGAGCGCCTTCGCGTTTCGTGAATCGAGCTTAAGCGGCGGTGCACTCGAGTCGGCCCAGCGTGAACAGCAGGAGCGCGCGCTTACTTTTGAGCAGACGGCGTCCATTGCGCGCGCCCCAGGTGCGCTCGACGATCAATCAGCCGCGTATCAATCAATCGTGTTTCACAAGGGCGCGATGGTCTTCCGCATGTTGCGCGAGAGTATTGGCAACGAAAAGTTTAATCAGTTGCTGCGGATGTTTCTTGAACAGCATCGAGGCAAGAATGCGTCGATTGACGACTTTGAAAAATTAACTTCGCAAGTGGCGATACAGAACATGCGCTACTTCTTCGCGCAGTGGTTGGAAGGCACGGGGGTCCCCGAGTTTACGGTCGACTATCAAATCATTCGCACCCGCTCCGGAAAGTTCCGTACGCGTGGAACAGTTAAGCAGACGCTGGAAACCCTGCGCTTGCCGGTGCAGTTGATGCTGCGCGCTGAAGGCGACAATCAGACAAGCATCATCAGAATTGAAGGCAGGAGCGAAGACTTTGACTTCGAATCGAATGGTCAGCCACTTGAAGTGATTGTCGATCCGAACTACCGCATTCTGCGCATGTCGGACGACCTGCGAGTTTCAATCATTGCCCGGCGCGGCATCGAGCAAATGAAGGAAGGTCTGTATGCGGAGTCGCAGCAGCAGTTTGAAGCGGCGTTGAAACTGGATCGTTCCAATTCATGGGTCTATTACAACCTGGGCTTGCTTTACCTGGAACAGCGCAACTGGCAACTAGCGTTGGACAATTTTGACGCGGCCTTGAACGGCACGTTGAAGCCGAGCTGGATTGAGGTGTGGGCGCACATCAAAAAAGGCAATGCTTACGATGCGAGAGGGGACCGTAACAAGGCTGTTTATGAGTACAACAAGGCCGTTCAGTCCGGGATCAACTACGACGATGCGTTAGCCGTGGCGAAGAGGTTCCTGGCGACGCCGTACGATCCGAAAGCGGCCCAGGCTGGATTGGCGACTTCGGGACACTAGAAACACGTATGAAGTTTGGAGTTTGTCAGAGTTCAGAGTTCAGAGTTTCAGAGTTAGAGTTACAATCCTTGTATTGAAGTCCGCGGGTTTCAGCCAAACTCAGAACTCTAAACCCCAAACTCGAAACTCCAAACTCTAAACTCTGAACTCCAAACTAATTAACCCCCCGGTTTATACGTCAACCAAAAATAGATCGCCTGTCCCACCCCGATAAAGAACCCGATAATCGCGCCGAACAATTCAATCGTCTTCAGATGATGCTGTGCCACCGACAGTACCAGTTCCTCGAGCTTTTCAATCGGATACTCCGAAACCTTCTTACGCACCAGCCCTCCGACATCAAACTCTGCAATCGCCGCGGGCAGCCGCTCGCGCGCGGCCTCGGTGATCCTTTCAATCAGCGCAGCGCTGGCGCGTCTTACCGC
Source organism: Blastocatellia bacterium (assembly GCA_963786645.1). Classification (GTDB taxonomy): domain Bacteria; phylum Acidobacteriota; class Blastocatellia; order Pyrinomonadales; family Pyrinomonadaceae; genus PSRF01. The sequence goes on along the minus strand of CAWAZW010000005.1, from coordinate 163,137 downwards.
CTGCTCTGAAACGTGATCTCCAAGTCGCCCGATCGGCGCCACCAGTAAACGTTCGATCTGTGCGGACAAAATAGCGTTTATGGTCCGTGCTGTCTCTTCATGGGCCAATAGACCGAGCAAGCTCCTGGTAAGAAACTCTTTACCGCGCCGGATGGCGTCTGGGTCGACGTGCTCGAGCGCCGTGCCTAATGTTTGCGGGCGTAACCGTTCAAACGCGTTGCCGACATAAGCAGAGAGTGACTCAGCGAGCTCTTCACTCTTGGCGAGCTCCAGGATGCGACTTGCGAGCTCCCGTTTTATAGCGTCAAACTTTTCCGACTCAATCTGACCAATCAGCTCATTCAACGGGCGAGACAAAACGTTGTCGATGGTTGAATTCAGAAAGGCTTCTGCCTCCTGTTCAAAGGCAGGACCACGCAGATATTCCTCGATGCGGTTCGGCAAGCTCTTGTTAACCAGCTCGTCAACCTCGCGGTAAATGCGCTCGCGCGAAATGAAGATCTTTTTGATTAGTGAGAGTTGTTCGTAGTAGTCGTCTACCTCGCGCTTGATCAGCGCGCCGATAGTTTTGCGCGTGTTCTCGCTGGTGGCTATGTCGGCCAGATGATGAACGATGGGAGGAACCTGGCTATCAATCCGCTCCTTGATAAACGCAATCGTTTCCGGCGTGAAGGTCTCGGCCAGGGTAGCGCTGCTTTGCGCCAGATCATCAAGACGCTGCGAAACAAACTCGCGCACCTTTCCTTCCAGCGTTTCATCGTCAACCAGTCGTTTGAATCGCTGCTGAACGAATTGTTGAATCTGGTCAAAAGCTGCGGCGGGAATGGTGTCGCCGATCTGGCGTGTCAGCAGTTCATCTACTTGTCTGTCAACAAAACTCTCGATGGCCTTTGCCGTTTCCTCGCCTTTCAACAGCTCAGCAATGTAATCGGCGAGTCGATATTGCAGGCCAGAAATAGTGTCGAGGATGGGGGCGCGCGCCTGCGAGGGTAATGCTTCAATGAACGAGGGATGAACCGTTGAGAGCAGGTCGTGCGTGTAAGCGTTGACGAAGTCTTCAACCTTTCGTTTGAAGAAACTGGTTTCAAACAGGGCGTCGAAGACAGTGTCTTGCGAAACGAGTTCGTTGCCGACCGCGTTACCAATGGATTGAGCCAGCTTATCCCGGTGACGCGGGATCATGCCCTGCGGCCAGACGGTCATGCCCAGGAGTTTCACCGGCTTATACGGATGAAACAACATCCAGATGGCCAGCCACGCGGCGCCGTAGCCGTGGATGGTGGCAATCACGATGATTGCAATTGCAACCAGGACTTTGAAAGTAATTGGATCCAAGGTGAGTCAATCGTAATGTCGGTAGCAAGCGAAAGTCACGTTGAACAATGAGCTCTGCAGGAAAGCTCGTGTAATTTCGTGTCATTTCGTGGGTAGTTTGTTTGATTGACGCTAAAGAACTGAGATCCGCGAAATTCCACGAAACGACACGAAACGAAACAGATTGTATAATAGGATCATAGACGTTTCGTTCCTTCGAAAGAGCTGTCACCATGTACTTCAAGCAATTCTATCTTGGCTGTTTGGCGCACGCGTCGTATCTCATTGGCTCAGAGGGCGAGGCGGTGGTCGTCGATCCGCAACGCGACGTTGACCAGTACGTCGATGAAGCGGCTGCGCAGGGGCTCACGATCAAATATGTCCTGGAAACGCATTTACACGCTGATTTTGTAAGCGGACATCGCGAGCTCGCCGAACGAACCGGAGCGGAGATTGTCTTCAGTAAACAAGCCGGAGCGGCGTTTACCCACCGGGCCGTAAGTGACGGAGACGAAACCATCATCGGCAAAGTTAAACTGCGGTTCATGGAAACCCCCGGCCACACGCCGGAAAGCATGTGCATTCTCGTCATAGACACTGAAGTGTCCGGAGAACCGCAGAAAATTCTGACCGGCGATACGCTCTTCATTGGCGACGTGGGCCGTCCCGATCTTGCCGGCGGAAAGGGTTATACGCCGCAGATGATGGCGGCGATGATGTACGACTCACTACATGAAAAACTTTTGAAGCTTGGCGACGACGTCGAGGTTTATCCGGCGCATGGTGCGGGCTCGATGTGTGGAAAGAACATGTCGAAGGAAACGTCTTCCACGATCGGCCAGCAGCGTAAGTTCAACTACGCCCTGCAGCCGATGAGCAAAGAAGCCTTCGTAGAGATGATGACTTCGGAGTTGCCGGAGGCGCCCGCTTACTTTCCCAAAGATGCAGAGATCAATCGCACCGGCGCCGCGGCCCTGGAACAACTGAAGAGACCATCAGCGTTAACGGCAGAGCAAGTGCTGAATCTGGTAACGGAAGCGCAAACTAACGGGTTGCGTTGCGTTGTTCTTGATGTGAGGTCAGCGGCGGAGTTCGGCGCAGGTCATGTCCCTGGCGCAATCAATATCGGTTTGGGCGGACAGTTTGCAATGTGGGCTGGGGTTTTGATCGCCATTGGCACCCCAATCATTATCGTTGCTGAATCTGATGCGAAGATGGAAGAAGCGGTAATGCGTTTGGCCCGCGTCGGTATCGAGAGTGTCAAAGGTTATCTCGAAGGCGGCATCGACTCCTGGCGCAGCGCTGGGTTCCCAACGAAAACTGTTTCGCAAATTTCTGTTGATGAACTGGATTCGCTAATCAGAAAAGAAAATGAACTGCAGATAGTCGATGTGCGCCGTCCACCCGAATACGAAAGCGGACACGTGCCGCGGGCCCTCCATGCGCCGCTGGCAAACCTCGATGACGATGCGGGTGACCTGTCTCTCGATCCTACAAAACCGACGGCGGTGATCTGTGCCGGCGGCTATCGCTCCAGTGCGGCAACAAGCATTCTTCAATCACACGGCTTCTCCAGCCTGCTTAACGTAACTGGCGGCACTAGCGCGTGGATAAATGCCGGCTACCCGGTCGAGATTCCAGAGAAGCAGTAGACAGTCAGCATGCAACTCTTTGGAGTGCGCCGACCTGTCGGCGCTTTCGCCGACTGCGACCTGTCGCAGCCTTTTAAACCAAACGGCGCCGTCAAGTCGGCGCCAACCAAAGCGGCGTCAAGCCGCCGCACTCCAAGGAATTGAATTGTTCTAGCCGACTGGCGTGCCCTCGTCTCCATATCCAGGCAGTTTGTAAAACTCTCTGGCGGGCTTCAATGGGCGCAGCATCCAGTAAGGACGTCGTGTTTTATCGGGTGAATACTTATCTGCCGGCCTCGTCATCGCCAGCCACTTTTTATAAACCTCGTGCGACTTCGCAGTGTCGACATGGATGTCGCCGTAGTTGTCCGTCTCTGTGGCTTTGGTAACTCGCACGGCTTGATGCCAGCAGTGCATACCTGAAATCGGATCGGGATGAACGGGAAAGGTGAGGTTCTGATGAACACCAACGTCGTTCCACCAGATGCGCAAAGTGTCTGCATCGCTTGACTTGTATGGACCAGCGCCGTTCTTTCGTTCGAGTCCCCAGCTGGTTCCATTGTGATTGAGGGTAACGGTGGCCATCAGTTGCCGCTGACCATTCTCATGGACCTTCCAACGTCCCATGTGGTGGCTGCAAGCGACAATACCCGGCCGAATCCCTTCGGTTACCCAGGCGCGCACGACGAAGTAACCAATCTCAGTCTCAACACGCACCAGGTCTCCGGTGATCACTTTAAGCTTCGCAGCGTGCGACGGATGCAACCACAGCGGATTGGTATGCGCGATCTCGTTCAGCCATTTGGCGTTCGCACTGCGCGTGTGGATCTGTACCGGCAAGCGAAAAGTTGAAATCAAAATCGTCTGATCCGATTCCAGATTATCGGGATGTACGTGGCTCTTGACGTAGCTGGGGATCGCAAATTCATGCCATCCCCACTGCGCGAGTGTCCTTGAATAAAACTCGAGCTTGCCACTCGGAGTCGGAAAGCCACGAAGGATCTCTCCATCAACTCGGACTCCAGCTAAACGACGCCCGTCAGCATCCCCATCCGGACTTGGTACCGGAACGATGTTTGGCGACGCGGGTTTTGGTGCGCGAGTGAACACGCGTCCCATAACGTCTTCATTGATGTCGTCGAGCTCGGGGTCGGAAACCGGCTCTTCATATATCGCTCCGACTTTTTTCGTAATCTCAAACGCGCCGTAACGGCGCATGTATTCCAGCGGCGACAGATTCTCAGACGAGGCCTTTTCCGCCAGACCCGGTACTGAGTTTTCAAACAGCCAGCCGTAATATTCATCCACACTCAAACGCGTGCCTGGCTGTTGTTTTGATTCAACGAACTGGCGAATGCCGAGCGAGCCGTCCGGATCGATGCGCCAGGTCAGCTCCATCCAGAATTCGTTCTCTTCCCAAACTTCGCCCGGATTCACCTGACGCGTATCGTCGACGGTCTCGCCGTCGCGTTGGCGTGCGGCCTTCATAACGGGCTGTCGAAAACCAATCCATTGCGCATCATGCGTTTCGTACGAATGCAGATCGTGGCGTTCCGGTCCCAGACCCATCGGCAAAATGTAGTCGGCAAAATACGCTGTCTCACTCCAGACGGGCGTCAACGCGACATGGCATTTAACGAGGCTTTCGTCGGTCAGCGCTTCGATCCAGGAGAACCCGTCCGGATTGGTCCATACAGGGTTGTAGACACGCGTGAAGTAAACGTCCAAAACTCCGCGACCGTCTTTCAAAAGGTGCGGCAGGAGAAACGACATCTCGTTCATGGAGAGCGGGTACTCGCGCGGCCACGTTTTCTCGTTCCACATCTTCGGATGCGGCGGCGTGTAGATCGGTCGTGGCACGAATTTATTCCACGCATTGGGAAAGACGCCGCCTTCGGTGGCGATGGCGCCAAGCAGTGCATTCAGCATGAACAACGCGCGCGCGACAGTCCAACCTCCACTAATACCCGACGCTGCGCTGCGCCAGTTGTGACTGGAGAAACGTGTTCCCGCGGTCGCAACTACTTTTGCAATCTCTTCGATAGTCTTCGCGTCGACACCGGATTCCTGCGCGGCGAATTCAAACGTGTACTCGCGGTAAGTGTCTTTCAACGCCTGCTCGAAATTCTCGAAAGTGTTCTCGATGTGCGGGTGCTCCAGGGTGAGACACTCCTGCCAGTTCCACCAGCGACGCACGAAGTCGCGGTTGTATAGATTGTTTTGAATCAGGTAATTGGCGATCGCCAGCAGCATCGCGGCTTCCGAACCAGGATAAGGCGCCACCCAAAAATCAGCATGAGTGGCCGTGTGCGACAGACGCGTGTCGAACACGATCAACTTCGCGCCGTTCGCTTTTCCGTCAATCACGCGTTGTGCGTGTGGGTTGAAGTAATGGCCGGACTCGAGATGCGCGCTAATGAGCAGGATGACTTTCGCGTTTGCATGATCGGGACTGGGCCGATCGAGGCCCATCCAAAGCTGATAGCCTTCGCGACTTCCTGACGAACAGATGTTGGTGTGCGAGTTGTGTCCGTCAATGCCCCAGGCGGCGAGTATGCGTTCAGTAAATCCGTCTTCACCGGGACGACCGACGTGATACATGATCTCGTCGCGACGGTCTTCGACGATTGCTTTGCGAATCTCTTCCGGCGATGTCGTCCAACGCTTCGTCCCACGAGGTACGCGTTCCCATTTGCCTTCGCCGCGTTTCCCGGCACGCTTCAGCGGATAAAGAATGCGATCAGGATCAGTGATTTGGTTTAGTGTCGCAGGACCTTTAGCGCAGTTGCGTCCACGTGAACCCGGGTTTTCAGGGTTGCCTTCAAACTTCTGAACTTCACCGGTGACTTTATCGATGTAAGCGAGAAGACCGCAGGCAGATTCGCAGTTGAAGCAAGTGGTCGGGACGAGTTGATAGTGACGTTCCTTACGTGTGGGCCATGCTTGTGAATCCAGCTCGGTCCAGTCGTGCCATCGTTCCTTTGGTGGAAACGCGGCGAGATGGCTTCGCGAAGGACCAGGATAGAAGGTTTCGTCACTCATAGTTAGTTGGTGTCTAGTGTCCCAGACACGTTGACGTGGGCGAATAACGGGTCTAACAACGTTACAATTTGCAGAACCGCTCGCGGTAGCGAGCGGATGCCAGCTCTCTGCTGAACACGAACGTTTGTGGCTCTCTCATTCCACATCTTCATTGGACACTGCGAGATATTTCATCTTGACGCCAGCATCCGCTCGCTACCGCGAGCGGTTCTGCAAGTTACGCCAGCGGCACTGACTGGCCGGCCTGCACGTACGCGTTCTCGAAAAGCATTAAGCCGACCAACGCGAGTGGCGCGCCGGCAACCCCGAAAGCGGCGCTGATGACTCCGAAAAGCGCGAGCCCTGGTAGCAGAGCCCCGATAATCGATAGTGCGGTTCCCATCCAGAAGTCGCTCTGGTAACGCCCATGGACCATCTCCCAAATCGCGAGGCGCGCGTGTGCGGTGGGATGCGTCAGCGACACTTCACCCCAAATCATCAAGATGTGAATCAGACTCGCCACAGCAAGAATCCAAAACGAGTAATAGACTTCCAGACGCACCGTATCAATCAGTCCGCTCAGCATGTCATCAGAAGCCATAGTCCCGCGCATTAAAGCAACAGCCAGCATCAAAACAGCTGCTCCCACCAATAATGCCTGTACCAGGAGATGTGGAGGCAGCAGTGGGTTCTGCCACATGTCGCGTGCCTTCGCCTGCGCGAATAGATACGCTGTGTAAACTGCAGTCATCGCGGCCAACGGTATTCCGGGGATCATCAACCACGACTTTGAGTCGTGTTAGAGCCCAGCCAGCTTGCGACAAAATGAAGCAACAATACGAGCGAATATCCCGCGATGATGAACGCGCCTTTCACGAGCCAACTGCGCCACTGCGGACGCGTGAAAATCAAATAAAACCTCTCCGGATGTTCGAGGTCCCAGATCAACAGTCCGCCGGTGATCGCCAGAAACACGCCGGAAATAATCGGTGTCACCCATAACCAGAACCAATTTCTTTGAGTCAAACGAAACCAAATAAGACCAGTAACGCAGCCACCAGATACACACCACTCGCAATCCCTTTGGTCCATGTGTAAAGGCTCACGCGCCAATCCCACGGAATCGAATGTGCGACGTCATACGACAGCAATGCGGCCGCTGAGCTGTTGTTGTAGTTTGCATTGCCCGAAACCACCGTATCTGAGCTTTGCTGTTGTTCGCTCCACATGAAGATGCCGCCGTCGGGACGCTGCGCCGCCAGCGGATCGAGCGTCGCCTGATGCGCGCCTTTGTAAAAAAGTTTTGGCAGCGTCTCTTTCTCAGGCCTTCGCACCGCCACCGGTTCACGATTAATAATCTGCGCGACGTAGGAGTCGCCGTCATTCATGTCGCCTACGAGTATTGCCTGTGTGGGGCAGACGACAACACATGCCGGCTCAAGGCCAACATCAATTCGGTGTGCGCAGAAGTTACATTTCTCGGCGGAATGATCTTCAGGATTGATGAAAATCGCATCGTAAGGACATGCGGCCATGCAGGCTTTGCAACCAATGCAGATCGATTTGTCAAAATCGACGATGCCATCCGCGCGCTTGAACATCGCCGTGGTAGGGCAGGCGGTGACACACGGCGCATGGGCGCACTGATTACAGCGCGTCACCTGATGGGCGCGCCGCACTTGGGGAAAAGTCCCAACGTCAACGTGTTTTACGTATGTCCGTGTGACGGAAAGCGGAACAACATTCTCTGACTTACAGGCAGTGGTGCAGGCATGACACCCGATGCATCGCGTGTGATCGATGACTTTGGCCCACTTCACCTGACGAGTTTGCGACTCTTCGAGCATGCGTGCTCCTTGTGATTGGTAAGTCGCAAACTATATCACGCGACTGTGAAGCGAACATGGCTTTCTGTTGGGTTCGAAATTGCTGTAACATTACCCAGATCCGATTGGTAAGTTATTTGTTTCGGAGGTTAAGAATGCGTTTTCTTTCTATTGTGGCGGTGGCAGTCATTGGTGTCGCGGTCTTTGCCGCTTGTAACTCGAGCGATCAAACCGGGATCAATTCTCGTACGTCGGGAGCCTCGAGCGCCCCTACACCAGCTGATGGAGTTCGTCGCATGACGGTGTCGGAACTGCAGAACCTGGTGAATAAGAATGAAGCTTTCATCGTGGATGTACGCAGCCAGGACTCATACAACGCCGGTCACATAAGGGGAGCCAAGTTGTTTCCGCTGGGTGAAATCGACAAGCGTTCGGGTGAACTGCCAAAGGACAAACTAATCGTCACCTATTGTTCTTGACCGGCGGAACAAACATCCGCCGGTGCGGCGGTAAAACTCAGAAGTAAAGGTATCAATAACACGGCGGCGCTGTTGGGCGGATTTGTAGCATGGCAAAACGCTGGGGGCGCGGTGGATAAGAAATAGTGGGCAGTAGGCAGTGAACAGTAGGCAGTGAGCAGTGGGCAGTACGCTAAGGATGTGTCGCGCCAGTTTGAAAGTCTCAGGGTGAGGAAGGGTGGCTTGCCCACGCTGTTTTAGTCCTCACAAAACTGGAATAGAAGCAGAAAATAGAGTCGGCAAACCGAAACGAATGCATTGTTCAAACTGCGGATCCTATGTAGCCCCGGGAAAGCGGTTCTGCTCTGACTGCGGTTCGCCGACAGAAGATCCGGAAGTGACTCGGATTGCACGCCTTCAAGGAGGACTGCCGGCGCAGATAAGCGATCGTGATGACCTCGAAAATGTCGTATTCACCGTCCGACCCACGATGATGTTCATCAAGGTGGGTTACCTGATCGCTGCCCTGCTGGCTATTGCACTTGTTTATCTACTGGCCCAGATTGGAGCACCGATTTACCTTTCCGTTCCCCTTGCCCTGGCGCTGCTGCTCATTCCTGCTTACTACCATCTGCGTCGGAATATGGTTCGCTACACGCTGACCGACGCTAAGATCGAAATCGATACCGGCCTGATTGCCCGAACTACGCGCAACATTCCACTGAGCAAGATCCAGGACGTAACTGTTTCAGCCAGTATCCCGCAGCGCATCCTGGGATTTGGGGATCTGATCGTTGACAACGCCAGCGACACCGGCGGAACCACAGTCCTTCACAACATCAGCAATCCACGCCACTATGCTGACCTGCTTTTGCGGGAACTCAGACGCTGGCAGTAAACTCGTTTTACAATCGGTACTGACTTCATTCCCTGAATCTTCCGCCAACCGCTAACCGCGGCGGAACATCCAAGAGCTTTCGGGTTCTAAGGGGTCTACTCTCGTTTTATGAGGTTTTAAGTTGTTCTACGTTTATTTTAGAAAACTCCTATTTTTGATTGCTCTGGTGCTTGTGCCTTTCGTCGCCAATGCGCAGGACTTGCCCGTGAATCCCGCAGGGCGAATGCTGCCGGAACGGGTAGGTGAATTTGCTGCTGCTGGCCGCGCTCAGGCGGCCGATCCACAAGCCTTAGGCGATTCTGACGCCGGCTCTTTTACATCAGTCGCCAGTCGAACCTACGCTTCGAAAAGTCGCCAGCGGTTTTCGGTCACACTCTTTACCACAGCCTCCGACGCCGCTGCGTATTCCGTGCTGGCTGGACGAAGAGCTCAAACTGCAGGTCAGTCACAGGTGACCGCTGCAAATGTCGGAACCGATGGGTTCTCATACCGAGCCACGGACGGTAATGATCTAACTTTCTTCAAAGGACGAGCGCTGGTCACTGTGCGTGACGATGGAAAGTCGCAAGACGCCACTCCGCTGCTGGATTTTGGACGAGCGCTAGCGGAAACGCTCGACAATGGCGAAGGAGAGATCCCCGTCCTGGTGAAACATTTACCCGGATGGCCGTCAGTCCAGGATCGCGCCCTGTATATCCTCAATCAGGACGAGCTCAAGCGTGTTTTCAGCAATCAGAGTGTTCTGGAAGCTCTTAGTTTTGACGGCGGTACCGAGGCAGCGATTGCCGATTACCAGGGACCCAAGCTCGTCCTAATCGAATTCAAAACACCGCAACTAGCCACGGATAACGACGCACGTATTACTGCCAGGATCGCGGAGCTACGCAATCAGGGGCAACCGCTGCCGGGAGCCTATCGTCGCGTTGGCAATTATTTAGTGTTTGTTTTCGATGCTCCGAACGAGCAGGCGGCTAACCAACTGATCGATCAGGTGCAATATCAGCAGGTGGTCCAGTGGCTGGGTCGAAATCCAAATCTTTACGATCGGGCGGCGAACGAATTTACCCGGACAACGCTCGGCGTTTTCATTGCGGTAGTGAAAGCTTCCGGCCTGGTGATTATCGGCAGCCTGGCTTTAGGTGGGTTGCTTGGCGCGATTCTGTTTCGGGCAAGGCGGAAACAGCAAAGGATGGCTCGGGCGTATTCAGATGCCGGCGGGATGTTGCGGCTGAATATTGACGAATTGAATGTCACTCATGATCCGGCGCGGCTTATAGGCCGGCGGAATTAATCGACCGCAAAATCCGGACACTTTTGATGTGGGCCGGATACCCGCGTTCCAAAAACTCCCTATACAAATTGAAAGGACAGGCATTACTGCCTGCCCTTACATAATGCGGGCTGCTGATCTTCCTGGAGGGCTCCCCCAAGCCCCGTCAGGACGGAAATCAGCAGCCTCGCAATGATTGCTCTTTGATTACTTGCAAACGTTAACTCCGTTCCCCCGAAAGAGCCACCGCCTGCTTTCTTAATCGTGAGGGGACGCCTCCCCCAAAGCTTCCTCTCACTGTAATCTCTGAGCCTGACCCGATTTACCCTTTATCTACCTTCTTGTTTCGTTTCTTCTTTGGCAACGAGCGTGCCAATTAGTTAAAACTTGCGCACCAATAAACCAATAATGGAATTTCCTAAGAAAATCGCGGGCCGCCGTTTTAATTCCCCCCGATTGAGCGACTATGCCGTTGTAATCGCGTACATCTTCGATACAACCCAACGGATCCGTCGAACGATAATCGTGCTGTGGATTAAGGAAGTGCCTCAATCAGTTGGTCTATCTCTTCAATAGTGTTGTACAGGTGAGGTGAAATTCGAAGACGATCGCCCCGAGGCGCGGTGACAATGTTCTTTTTCAAAAGGTGCGAGTAGAGATCCATGGGACTCAAACCTGAAATGGCCCGGATGCAAACTATCTGGCTTTTTTCGCCACTACGGCGCGAACTGACCACTTTGTATTCGCTGTCCTGCAACCGTTCGCAGAGGTGGTCCGTAAGTACTTCCAGATGGTCCTGAATGTTTTTAGTCCCTACCTGCGTTAGTAGCTTTAGACTTTCCTCCAGCCCATGGATCAAGCCTGCTGGGCCAGTCCCGGTTTCCCAAGGCAGCGCTCCCTCGTCCCACCCTTGCTCAAAATTGTTGTAGTCGTCTGGATTGGGAACGCTGACCCATCCAACGAGTGTCGGCTGTATGCGAGCGCGGGCGCGGTCGGAGAGGTAAATATAGCCCACTCCTTCGGGTGTTAAGAGCCACTTGTGGCAGGCGCCCGCCGCCACGTCTATCAGATCAGATTCAACGTCCACCGGTATGACACCGAGTGACTGAATCACATCAACTACGAGTAGCGCGTCATGTGCCCTCGCGGCCTGGCCGAGACGCACCAGGTCTGCGCGAAAACCAGACGCGTATTGAACGTGACTAATGGCGACCAGCCGGGTTCGGTCGTCAATCAAGTCAATCAACTCGTCGAGCTCGATGCGACCGTCGCGTTCTTCGCACATGCGAACTTCCACCCCCAACGCGTCGCGAACACGTAGCCACGGATAGATGTTTGAAGGGAATTCATTCCGGAAAGTAACGAGGTTGTCGCCGTCTCGCCACTTCAAGCCATTGGCGATGGTCGATAGCCCGTCCGACGTGTTTCGCATGAACGCGACTTGTTCCGGTCGCGCTCCTAGCAGGCCAGCCAGTAAACCCCGCGTTCTTTCCTTCACCGCCAGCCAGTCCCGAAAATTTACCGAGCCGTTCTGAGAAACATCGGCCAGGTACTTCTGAATCGCGTTGATCGCCGGCGTTGGTGGGGCCGAAACGGCAGCGTGGTTCAAATAATTAGCGCGCTCCGTCACGGGAAAGAGCGCACGCAATTCGTTGTTCATGAAATCTGCTGGTAGCTCGAGTAGTTCAAGGCGCGAACGGACGTCCGTAAAACTCCTTGTACAGCCAACCCAGAACACGAGCCTCGGCGGTACAGAGTGTTTCTACCCAACAGTTAATGAGGAAATCGTTGCGGCCGCGGACTGAAGGAATTTTTCCCGCCTCTTCAAGGATGGATCCCCCGCTCTTCAAGTCGAGTTTGTAGGCTTCCGCCGCAGATTCGTTCGCTTTCGACGCGATGTCGAGCGCATTGAGTAGTTGGCTTATCCACGAATGCAGTTCACGCTCCGAGCTGTTCTCAGCCAATGCCTGAATGATGCCGATGGCGAGACGATCCTCCGCGTGATTGAAGGCGAAGATCTCTTCACCCGCTGCTTTGCTTTGTTCCTGCTTCCAGTGAAAAACTTCTTCCACGTTCGGATGACGGATGATCGCAACCCGCTGGTCGTAATCGAGAAACCACTGAATAACGTCCGGGACCGAGTCAAGATCCGCCTGTCCGGTCGCGTCACGCAGCAACGGCGGCGGCGTCATCGGGGCTTCGTCGCCGTTACTGTCAGCTAACTCCGTCGCTTTGGTACTCATGCCGGTTTACCTTCGACCAAATTCAACTTAAAACCGGCAACCACTTCGCCCACCACATCGCCGGCCCGGTTGCGAACAGGGAAGAATGCGTATCGTGCGACGGCTTCGAGTGATTCATCAGCCAGAACGCCAAGCTGGCGCAGCGACTCGATCACCACTACTGGCCGCGCGCGGTGATCATCTCCGTCTTCAATCTTCAGAGCGAGTCCAAACCCTTTTGGCCATTCATCGCACGGCAGAACGCCGACTGTGTAAACACCTTCAGCCCCGACCTTTGAAATCAGCCGGCCGCTTGCCGCCTGCATCATCTCGGTATCAAGACGATCCTTAGTCCCTCCAATCATCTCCGGATGCGCCATCATTGCGGAAACGATTCGCGCGCATGCGTCTTTAGTTTGGTCGTCGAATTCGGCGGGAGGCGAAACGAGACGAGCGTACATCAGCGCCATGGCCTTGACCGTGATACCGAAAACCGGAACTCCGCACCCATCAACTCCAATCGCAATGTTCTGGATTGAGATGCCGGAAAACTGGGAAACAACCTCGCCGATAGCGAGCTGTACTGGATTCTCAGGTTGGTTATATGTCTCTAACGGAGCATCCAGGTGTAGTGCCAGCGCCAGCATCCCCGCATGTTTCCCCGAACAGTTATTCTGCAAAACGCTTGGCCCTTCGCCTTTCGCCGTTAACTCCTGCGCAGCTTCAATGCTGAAGGGTTCATGCACGCCACACTTCAAGGCATCGGGCGGTAATCCGATCTTCTTGAGCATAGAGGTGACCACCGCGACATGGATCGGCTCGCCGCTATGCGAAGCGCAAGCGAGTGCAATCTCTTTTTCATCGAAGCCGAAGCGGTCGGCAGCGCCTGACGCGATTAGCGGGATGGCCTGATGAGGTTTCGCCGATGAACGCAGATAGGTGACTGTCTCCGGCGCGCCGAGCAATGCGACGATCTGTCCATCACCAACAACTGCCACGATGTGTCCGCGGTGTCGCGACTCTGTGATTCCGCCGCGTCTCACCTCGACCAGCGGTTCCGGAGCGGGAATCTCCAGATTGTTTTCAGACGGCTGTCTGGAAACCTGCATTGGGTTCGCTTACCTCAGATTGAAATTGAATTAGCCTGGTAATGGTATCACGGGCGGCGAATGACGTTCTGTTCGTGAGAGTTCGTGTTATTTCCTGGATGGCTTTTTGGCCGAGGAATAAAAGCAGATCCACGAAAACGGACGAATCAACCACGCTGCAAAAACAAAAAGGGCAGGAGGTTCAACCTCCTGCCCCTACGATCTCGATTAAAAAATCCTAAGCTTTAGCAGTCCTTCGCGTACGTCGTTGGGGATAGCTTAAAACGGTGAGTTTCACTTTACGACGTCCAAACCGCATCGCCTCACGAGAGCTGGGAATCCAGATATCAATTCGCTTTCCCTTGATCATTCCGCCGGTATCAGCCACGAGGTATTCACCGCTATACCCGCCCGCTTCCAGCTTCACGCGCGAGCCGAGTGGCAGAACGCGCGGGTCGGCAGCGATCAAGCCCTTACTGACCATGCGCCCACTTGCCGTCCGTCCTCTTAGGCTGTAAGCAGTCGCCACGTAGTGCGTTGCGGGAGTTATACCCTTCGTTTCCAGCTTCGATGGCTCGGACAGCGTTTCGGCGGCCTCGCGGACTGCGGCCTTAATTGCTTTGTCCTGCTTAGAAGTATTGGATTGAAAAGGTGAGAAGAGGGTTTCTGCTATTGAAGTCTTCGCTGAAAACGCTACCAAACCAAGTAGGAGGATGGACGCGATAATCGCGCCTCTACCAAATATTGCTTTCATGCTTTCGGGTCTCCTGTCCGATGTGTGAACTTATTCCCAACGCGCTGCGCGAGTCTGTTCTTTCCTAAGACTCGACCCCCGGCTCAAAGGAGTTGAGAACACTGTCAGCCGGAGTTGGGGGCTTGCATCCTTGATGCATGCGCTGAGAAATCCAAATTCGCGACTAAAAAAGAAAAACAAGCGAAAGGACCCCGCTTGCTCGGGAAGGAGGCTAGCACAGGGGGTAGGGTCAGTCCAGCCAACAAACCCGTGAAAAAAGCCCATCCGGAGGTGCTTTAGGCGCAAATATTGAAATATTAAGAGTTAGGCGGTTCAGAAAAAGTGTTGGGGAGCGGTGTTTCAGGCGGAAGGGCTGGTTTCTGGACAAAGAATTCTAGCCTTCCAGAGCCGGGTGTGCCGACCCGCAGGGTCACAGGCTAAGGAAGTTTTCCAGAATGTTGCGGCCCTCTGGATGTTCGTCGTCAAACAATTCCGGGTGAAATTGCACACCAAAAAGCGGCCGCTTATCGTGCTGCATGGCTTGTATTGCGCACGTTTCGTTCGTCGCCGTTAAATGAAAACCGTGGGGTAGCGCCTTCACTTCATCGCAGTGGGAATGCCAAACCGTAATTGAGGACGGCAGGCCCTCGAAGATTCCATTTCCGGATGTTTCGACCGGGAAGAACCCTCTTTCGCGTTTCGCCCCTTGATAACCTTCACCGGGCTCTAGTCGCTCCATCAGATCGACCTGCGCATCGTAAGCGATCGCGATCTGCTGATGACCTCCGCACACTCCCAACACAGGCTGGCGCGCGTTTTTGATGACATCGAAGACGCCCGATAGCGACTCCGGCGAGTACTGATCCCACGGATGACTTTGTCCGCTCAATATGATGTGAGACGGACGCAGCGACTCGATCCTTTGCATCGAGGTCGCGTGGAAGGGTTCAGTCAGTATCTCCAAACCCTCACGCATTCGACCCAAAACAGCACGCAGTTCTCGCGGACTGGGCCCCTGTCCATCAATTGTGTTGTCTACCAGGTAGATAAGTGACGCGGCCATACGTCGGAAAGGTTAAAGGGGAAAGGGAAAAGGGTAAAGGGGAAAAGGGAAAAAGGGGAAAGGGAAAAAGGAAGGGGAAGGGGGAAAGTGCAAAGGGTAACGGGGAACCCTTTCCGATTTCCCAAGTTATCCTTAACCCTTTCCTTTCCCCTTTCCCCTTTCCCCTTCTTGTAAATCTATTGTTTCACTTCCGGCTCTTTGTCGGTTCTTAAGGGCTGCGGCTTGGCTTGCGAAGGTCCGAGAGCGAAGAGTTTGCCGTTAAACGCACCGATGTAGACGTGGCCATTCAGTACTGCAGGCGTGGCGTTAATGTTTTCTCCAATCTGCAATTCCCACAGGCGCTCACCGGTTTTAGCCGACAACATGTACATCCATCCCGCTTTGTCGCCGAAGATAACCCGGCCATCGACTACCGGCGCCGTACCCCAGATAGGACCGCGCACGAGATGCTGCCAAACCAACTCGCCTTTCTCTGCGGTGAGGCAATACATGTAACCGTTGTTGGAACCGATATAAACGCGATTATCGTGAACGATCGGACTGGCCCAGAAACCGCTGCGCTCTTTGAATTTCTTGCTGAGTCCACCATCCGCTCTATACTTCCAAACCGGTTCACCTGTGGTCTGATTGTAAGCGTAGATGAATCCGTCTTCGGCGGCAGTGTACACACGGCCGTTTGCGACCGCCGGAGTCGAGTCGGAATCCGCTCCGATCCGCGCCTTCCACACAGTCGAGCCATCGGCGAGGTTCAAACAATAAAGGTCGCCCTGCTCCGTGCCTACATAAATGCGGTCATCAACAGTGGTGAAACTACCCTCGATGGAACCGAGCCGTTCAGTTTTGTAAATGAGTGCGCCGTCTTCGAGATTAAGGCAATAAAAGAACCCATCTTCACTACCGAAGTAAACGCGCCGATCGATAACCGCGGCGGAACAGTCCACTTCAAAATCGGTCTTGTACTTCCAGATGAGCGAGCCATCGTTGGCATTGAGGCAATAGACGAAGTGGTCCAAACCACTCGCGATCACGCGGTCGCCGATAATCGTGGGCGCCGCCTTCAGGCTGTCGTTGGTTTTGAAACTCCAGATAAGACTTCCCGACTCCCTGTCGAGACAATAAAGGTAACTGTCAGCTGAGCCGAAATAGACGCGGTTGCCCACGACGGAGGGTTGCCCGGGCCAGCTCGAACCGCCCCAACCGAGTTCATGTAGACGCCCGGGAGTTAATTTGGTTTCAAACTCCCACTTAACTTCGAGCGGCCGCTCTGACCATGGACCAGTTCCGTAGAAGTTCCGATTTGCATTGCCCAGCCACATGGGAATGCTGGGAGGTGGAGGTAAGGGCTTCGCGACAACAGGCTCAGCTACAGTTTCTTTAACGAGGGTTCCGCCGCAACTACTCAGCGAAATCACGAAAAGTGAGCATAAAAGCAGGCAGACGCCAATGCGGAAAGCAAAACTGGTTCTGGGAGGAGAGTGCATTGGGGGCAACCTGCCTTCCTTCGCGAGGGAGGCGTTAGAGCATTAAGGTCGGCTGACTAACGTGGCCAAGTGCCTAGCCGGGAATCAACCATTTACCGCCATAAATTACTTCAGCAGCACCAGTAATTACAACCTCACCGTCGTCTCGCCACTGGACCCTGGCTTGGCCGCCGGGCATCAGTACGTCGACGGTCCGTTCAGTTTCCTGTTTGACCATGGCGGCCACGGCTGCTGCGCATGAGCATGTGCCTGAAGCGTTGGTCTCACCGACACCGCGTTCCCAAATCCGTAGCGAGATAGTTTTAGGACTATCGACACGAACAAAGACAACGTTCGTTCGATCCGGAAACTGCTTGTGGTTCTCGAGACTCTTGCCGATTAGCCGCCAATCAAGTTGATCAAAGTTCTTCACAAAAATGCAGCAGTTGGGATTGCCCATCTGAAGTGCGGTAACAGAGAATTCATCCCCGTTAACTTGCAGCGGGTAGTCAACCACCTTTTCCATGGGGCTATCGGTCAGCATCGGAATGGACTCCGCGTCGAATTTTGGCTGGCCCAACTCGGAGTCAAACACATATCGACCGGCTTCCTTTTGCTCACGCAAGATGTATCGCTTAACACCTGAGCGGGTGCCCAACCGGAGTTCCGGCGCTGTCCAAAGCTTTATGGTAGTAAAGATAAGAGGCGGCGCACCTGGTCCCGTTGCCGGACAACCCAGCTTCGCTCCCGTCGGGGTTGAAGATGCGAACGTGAAAATCAGCATCCTGATGTTCAGACGGACTTACGACGGCAATACCGTCAGCCCCGGCGCCGTAATGCCTATCGCAGATGCGACGGGCAAAGTTTGCCGAGGTCCGCAACATCAGTCAGCTCTTTGGCTTCGATAACAATGTAATCGTTTCCGAAGCCATGAAATTTAACGAAGCTAGGAGGCATTCTGAGTAGCTTTTTTAGCTCGCAGCTTTTGCCGACAGCTCCCTGAATCGTTGCGTTAATGCGGGCTCGACATTTAACAGTCGTTCGTAAACCGTTAACTGACCGCGATGATACATCTCGTGGGACACGGCGAACGTAAGTAGAGTCGAATTTGGCCACCTCATTGCCCCTGAAACCCTGTCTTTTCCTGCAACTTATCTCCTGCCTCACGAATAGAGGCCTCCGAGGTCTCCATGCTGGCGCGAAGCAATTCAAGTAGACCATTCTTATCCGTGATTCCGGCAGCCTCAGGAGCATATTCGCTTGCGTGGTCTTCGAGCGACTGACGAAATACATTGGTGTCGGGTACGCGCCGTTTCACCCACGAAAGTCTTTTGGCTTCCACCATGTGCTGCAGCAGTTCGGCGATGGTTCGATCTCCTGAGTAGCACGAAACGAGAATTGTTCGGCGGGGATCTGAGCAGCCTCGTCGATCAGTCCGTTCCGCGTGTCTTTCCAACTTTCAATCAGTCGATCAATTGACATGGGTGTCTCCTTTTAGGGAATGGTCTTCAGGGTTCGAGCGACTCGGAACCGCTCGCGGTAGCGAGCGGATGCTAAACGCAACCTTTTCGTGTTGTACCTAATCTCGTTTGAGTTCTGCCTTGAGCCTCGCATCCGCTCGCTACCTCGAGCGGTTCTGCAAACGCAACTCTGTGAGACAACTCTACGATCTCACAGCAAACGATGCGAGCAGCAACGCGATTGGGTCAATACACGCCGCGACAGGATTAGTGTCTTCCGGATAGTTGTTAACGATGATGGAGAATATCAACTCTTCACCAGCCGCCGTAGTCACGTAGCCCGACAAACTACTGGCCGTGCTCAGCGTACCCGTTTTTGCCCGCAAGTTGTTCTCAGCCACCGTCCCTCTAAATCGGCTGCGCAACGTCCCGTCGATTCCCGCTATCGGCAACGCCTCCCGGAATGCGTTTGCGTAACGATGGCGTCGCATGTAGGTCAATAACTGCACGGTCGCGTCGGCAGTGATCATATCGCCACGAGAAAGGCCTGAACCGTCGCTCAACACCAGCGACGAGGGATTTACACCCGCGTCCCGCATGAATGTCTTAACCACTTCCAAACCAGCAGCTTCGCTGGTGCGCGTTGTGGCGGCCGACGCGGTCATTGGCCCGGCTACTCTTCCGAGCGTTCGCAGAAGCATTTCTGTGTAAAGATTCTGACTCGGTTTCAGCGTGTGCGCGGCAATCAAACTCAGAGGTGGCGACTGAAACGTCGTTACCTCAATCAATCCTGTCGCCCCGGGTTCCGCGAGAGGAGTTGCCGAGGCAGCAGGCGCCGAAACAATGCGGGTCTTGCCTGTTATTGTCACGCCCTGTTGCGCGAGCGAGGATCGAAGTAAGTAGGCCAATAACAATGCGGGCCGGGACATGGCGATGCGACCGGAATAGGTGTCGCCCACAGCGATCGTCCCACTTAGTTCGACTACGTCCGAATTTAGAGGACGATAAACGGTTAAGTCTCGTCGCGTGCCCTTAACTGAGGTGAGCACCCGGTTGTTGATAGTCAACATTGGTGCTGCCGGTCTCACCGTTACAACTGCGGGCGCGCCCGGTTGTGAGCCAGGATTGACGGAAAGCTCAACATAATTATCGTTCACCGTCAGCGCGCTCACTTCAGCGCCATACCACCATTGCAAGATCCTCCCATTCCCAGCCTGCGCCGTATGGTGGGCCAACAAAGTAAGTCTCGTCGCCAACCAGGTCGCCTTCAACCCGCTTTACCCCTGCTGCTACTATCCGCGCCGCCAGATCGTTAAGCGCCTTGAAGTAGTCGTTGTTGTTGAAGCGAAACGAAAGAGAAGGATCTCCGCGTCCAAACACCGTTAGGTCGCCGCGAACCACGCCGGCAGCATCGGGTTTAGAACGTGCATACACAGATGTTATGAAACGATAGTCAGGCGACAGGCGATCGAGAGCGGTGGCCACGGTGTAAAGCTTCATACCCGATGCTGGCCGCAGCAGCTTGTTTGAGTTTTCTTCGAAGAGAACTTTGCCTGTGTCAGCGGAGGTTACTTTCACCCCGACGATCGCCTGAGTCAGTTGCGGCCGTCGCAGCACATCCTGAATGCGGGCCTGGAGTTCACCAATTGTCCGCGTTGTTGTGCCGGTCCTCGGGCCGGTTGTGTCCGGCGTCGGTGAAACGAACGGCGTTGGCGAAGCGAGTGGAACTGAAAATGGAGTAGGGCTCGGACTCGGACTAGCAGTCGCTTCGACGCGTCTTTCACGTTCCGGTTGCTGTTGGGCCCTGGAGGAAGGGATGGAAAACCGAGCGGCCGACGCAAGCAGAAGCAGCAGGACACAAATAGACAATCGAACGTGTGTAGGCATGATTTTGCTTAAGATGCGCGATTAGCTGGTTGGAGCCGCCTTCATGCCACGCGTCGTGTGTTCGGCGCGCACCCGGGACATAAGCTCGTTGAATTTCGGATCGTCTCTCAGCGAAGCCCAGTTTGGATCGTGTTCGAAGCACGGCAAGTTTGCGTTGCCTAAAGCGATCGCGCGCTCCAGCCATTTGAACGCCTGTTCGCGCATGCCTTCGAGTGCGTAGACAGACCCAACGGAGTAAGCGATGTCGGGATCGACTTGAGCGTTCCGAATAACGTCATTCGTAAGTTGCGCACGCGCCTCTTCATGCTTTCCCTGCGCACTGAGAAACATCGCCATGAACGGCCGGATCCCATGCATATTTTGATGGCCCGCAATCACCTTGTGCATGGCCTCTGCCGCGGCGTCGGTTTGGCCGGTGTAATAAAGAGACAAGGCGCGGAACGTTTGGACCAGCGGGTTGTCAGGATCACCAGCGTGGTCCAACTCCTTCGACATCTCTTCAAATCGCCCCATGTACATAAAGACCAGCGCTCGATTGAAACTGGCGACCACGTGCGCTGCCGGATCGAGCCGTGCGAGCCGCTCGTAACTCCGGAGTGCGCGTCCATATTCACCATCCAAACGGTGTAGGGTTGCTTTGACAAAATGGACCACCGGTTCGTCCGGATTTTCGCGACGCGCCTGCGCAACTTCTTCACGCGCCTTCTGCTTTTGTCCGCGCCACAGATAGACAAAGACCATCAACATGCGCGCTTCAATCAACCGTGGATCGATCGACAGGGCTTTACCGAAGGCTGTTTCCGCACGCTCGTAATCTTCCGCGCCGCCAAAGCCTTTAAAGACGCGATTGACAAAAGAAGCGCCGAGGCCGTCATGCGCCAGCGCAAAATTCGGATCGAGCTCGATGGCCCGTTGAAAATGCTCGATAGCCGCGTCGCAATCTTCCGGTGCTATTGTCCGGAAAATGAATCGCGCGAACAGATCTCGGCCGCGCAAGTATTGTTCATAAGCCGCCGCGTTCTGGGTTGATGGTTTCGCTATCCCCTCCTGCTCCGCCGGGCTCAGCTCTAATCTCAAACCCTCGACGATGCGTTGCGCGATCGTGTCCTGGACCGCGATCACGTCGGCGGCCGACGTATCAATGCGATCGCTCCACAATATGTCTCCGGAAGCGACGTCCAGCAGTTGAGCGGTCACGCGAAAACGTTCGCCTGCGTGAATAAATCCGGCCGTCAGGACTGCGTTCACGTTCAACTCGTGTCCGATTTCTCTGGGATCGTAGTTACCACCCTGATACTTCGCTATCACGGAGGAAGGACGGACCACGAGCGAACGCACGCGCGCGAGTTCGGTGATCACTGCGTCAGCGAGTGAGAACTCATAAAAGCTTGATGCGGGATCGTTACTCAGATTCCGAAAACACAAGATGGCGAGGCTCTTCTTTTCCTGATCGGCAATCGTTGTAAAAGGAGTTTCATGTATGGTCGGTCGAGTTGGAGTAACCAGGCCGGGAGCGTGCGGTTGCCTCGCCTCTCGATCGCCCCTTGAGCCACCTCATCGCACGCGAGACAGGGCTGGCGCCGGACAGGTGGCGCGCAGGTTCAGTTTCGACGCCGCTGAATTGTCCGGTTGTGTCAGTGGTTGA
Organism: Blastocatellia bacterium; assembly: GCA_963786645.1. Taxonomy (GTDB): domain Bacteria; phylum Acidobacteriota; class Blastocatellia; order Pyrinomonadales; family Pyrinomonadaceae; genus PSRF01. The sequence goes on along the minus strand of CAWAZW010000005.1, from coordinate 141,161 downwards.
AATCTCCTGCAATACACGACGGAGATCGTCACGCAGTTCTTCAATCCTCTGATAGCGGTTGCGCGGTTCTTTCTCGAGACATCGATCCAGAATCTGTTGGAGACGCGGCGGCAAAGGTTCTTTGCGGAGTTCACTTACTGGACGCGCCGCGTCATGTAACACTGCGTGACGAACGTCAATCGTCGTCTTGCCGCGGAATGGCCAGGTGCCGGTGAGCATTTCATAGAGCAACACACCGGTGGAAAAAATATCGGCGCGCTTGTCCACACGATCACCGCGTGCCTGCTCGGGCGCTGCGTAAGTTGCGGTGCCATAAGGAACGCCCATCTCCGTCAAATCGGTGCGATGCAACGCCGTTTTGCGAGTCTCCTCTTCATCCTCAAGCAGCTTTGCCAGGCCGAAGTCTAATATCTTCACCTGGCCGGAAGGCGTGACCATTACATTTCCCGACTTGATATCGCGATGGATGACGCCGCGGGAGTGTGCGGCGGCGAGAGCATCGGCGACCTGTATCGCAATCAACAGCGCGCTTTTAAGTTCCAGCGGGTGCCCGCCCACGAGTTGCCGGACATTGCGGCCCTCGACGTATTGCATCGCGATAAAGTGAACACCTTCCACTTCATCAAGGTCGAAGATTGTGCAGATGTTTGGATGGTCCAGCGACGAGGCCAAACGTGCTTCGCGTTCAAAACGTTTGAGGTTGGCTTCCTTGGCAGTCAATTCCGGAGGCAAGACTTTGACGACCACGGTACGACCCAGTTTCGCGTCGGTGGCTTTGTAGACGGTGCCTTGCCCGCCAACACCGAGCTTTTCCAGGATCTTGTAACTGCCGAGGGACTTTCCAATCATTGCATGTGGCGCAAACTGTCTGGAACGCGGGTTCGCTCTCGCGCAGAACAGAACCTGCAACTGCACTGCGACTCGGAACGCGCTCTCTAAAGTGCTCAACTGCCATCTTCGCTCCTTACTAAAACGTATTCAACAGTTCGGCAGCGCTTGCTGTCGCAGTGCCGACTTTTCCAACAACAATTCCGGCTGCGTGATTCGCGAGGTTTGCCGCTTCAAACATCGTGGCTCCGGCGGCCAGAGATGTTGCAAGCGTGGCGATGACCGTGTCACCCGCTCCAGTAACATCGAAAACCTCGCGTGCCGCCGTATCGACAAATACAGGTTCACCGTCGCCTTGCAGCAACATGATTCCGCGATCGCCGCGCGTAATTAGCACCGCGTCGCATCCGAGCTTCTCACGAATGGCGCGCGCTGATTTATGTAAACCATCGTCCGAATCTTCTTCCATGCTGGTCATCTTCAGCGCTTCGTGATGGTTCGGCGTAATTAGTGTCGCAGGGTGGTAATGGGCAAAGTTGCGAATCTTCGGATCAATTAAGACGGGCACTCGCTCGTATGCGAGGTCGAGAATTTCCTGGAGGATACGCGGCGTAACGACCCCCTTGTCATAATCAGATACTACAAAAGCATCGGCATCTTCCAACGCGTGTTTTAAAGCGATAAGGATGCGCTGCTCAACTTGCCCGTTGACCGGGCTGCGTTGCTCACGATCCGCGCGCACTACCAGTTGGTTATGCGCGATGATGCGGGTTTTGGTTGTTGAAGGCCGGCCCTCAGCTACGACCAGATACTCCTCCGTCTGGAGTGGACTCGCCTCTTTCAAGCTTGCGCGTAAACGATCGCCGGCGGAGTCGTCCCCGATCACTCCCACGACGCAAGCACCAGCGCCCAGCGCTACGACGTTAGCAAGCACATTTGCGGCGCCGCCGAGATGTACAGATTCGCGTCGAATATCCACGACCGGAACCGGCGCTTCCGGAGATATGCGAGTGACATCGCCCCAGACAAACTCGTCCAGCATCACGTCGCCCAGAATGACGACCTTCCGATGCGACGCCGCTTTCATAATTTCTTCAGCGCGTTGTCTGGTTATGCTGGACATGAATAACTCTTGGCTGGAACGTAGGGATTGCGTTGAGTAATTATCACGGTTGAGGGGAAACCGCAAAACAAGCTGAGCTTATGGTTCGTGCCTTTTCGTGTTATTTCGTCGATCGCTTCGGGTCTTACACGGCCATACGATCCACGAAATCACAAACTTCCTCGAATACATCGAAGCCCCGGTCTGTCCGAGCTATAGCCTAAACTAAGCGCTCACGTGTTCTCCGCCAGAACTCTTTCGACGGCCGCCATCACCCGCTCTACAGCAACGCCTTTGATGCATTCAGGCTGGTCAAACTTTTCGCAGTAGTAGCCATGACACGGCTGGCAGTCGAGTTCGTCAAACACCATCTCGGCGGGCTTTCTGGCCCAGGGTCCCCAGTGCGCCCGGTTCGAAGAACCAAAAATTACAACCGAAGGAGTTTCGACTGCGGCTGCGATGTGTGCAATGCCACTGTCGTTGCCGACAAACAAACGCGCACGCGATAACAAGGCTGTAACTTCCGGCAACGTAAGGTTAGTGAAGGCGGTTAATGGGGTCGCTGGCATGCTCTGAAGTGAATCAACCAGGGCAGTTTCATTCGGGCCGGTGATCACTATGGTCGGAAGTTGCTTCGCATTTAGTTCCGCGATTACCGCTCCAAAATTTTCGGTGGCCCATTGCTTGGTAGCGAACGCGGCGGCCGGATGAATCACCGCAAAGGCCTGGCCTGCAAGACCCGTAGCAGCAAGACGCTTCTCGATACCGGCTGACGCGGTTTCCGTTACAGCCAATTGCGTCGGAGGTCGATCAGTGACTGGAACGCCGGTCCATCCCAGCAGCGCAAGTTGTTGCTCGACTGAATGTGTCTTCTCGCGTCCCCAAAGCGATGACGACGATGGCGAACGATGGTTGTGCAGACGCGCGTACTGATAGTCCTCGTAGCCGACGCGATGTTTAGCGCCTGTAGCGCGCGTGAGTAATGTAGCCGTGGTCCCGCCGTGCAGATTGTAAACAACGTCATAGTGATTCGCTCGCAAACGTGCTGCGACGCGCGCGCGCGAGGAAGTACTACGACGCGCAACAGTCAGCACATTGTCGACGTGCGCAAAACCTTCGAGCACCGGAGCGACCCAGTCTTCCAGCAGGATGTCGATGGAGGCATTTGGCAGAAATCGTTTTAAAGCAAAAAGCGAGGGCGTTGATAGAACTGCATCGCCGATGGACCGCAAGCGCACGACGAGCACGCGTTCAACTTTGCTCCAGTCCCAACGCGCTGGGCCCAGGGGTTGCGGCGAATCTTCGCCACGGATAGTTTGCATGGCGAGGTCGCGCAGTTGCGGCGACGACTCAACTATTTCGCGCAGGCTGTTCAACTTTGTTCCGGTTGGGTTTCTTCATCTTCAACGGTGGCTTCTTCGATCAGCATCACCGGAATGTCATCACGAATTGGGTAAACGCGTCTGCACTGCACACATTTCAACCCGCTGCCATCTGCTGTCAGTTCAACCTTGGCTTTGCAGGCGGGGCAGGCAAGAATCTCCAACAAATCCTGACTGATTGCCATCTGGGTTACCTCTTCTAAGACGCTGAGATGCTGAGATGCTAGATGGTAGCACTGTGAGCAACCAGAATCCTGGAGCCGCCACCGGTAGTTTATCGGACCCTCTCAACCAAACTAGCATCCGCCATCATCAACATCTAGAATCTAGAACCCAATGGTTGAAACGTTAAAGATCGTTATTGTCTTCCTGCTGGTATTGGCAAACGGGTTTTTTGTCGCGTCCGAGTTCTCGCTGGTGGGCGTGCGCCGCTCGCGCATAGAGACTCTGGCGAAGGCCGGAGACAAACGCGCTAAGCGCCTGCTCGGTTTAGTCGATCATCTCAATGCTTATATCTCGGCGACCCAATTAGGCATCACGCTGGCATCCCTTGCGCTCGGCTGGATTGGCGAACCCGTGGTTGCTCACCTGCTTGAGATCCCGCTCCAGGGGCGCGTCTCGGAAACAGTCTTACATACGATCTCTTTCACGATCGCATTCAGCATCATTACTTTTCTTCATATCGTCCTGGGCGAGCTTGCGCCGAAGACCCTGGCATTGGAGCGCGCTGAAAAAACTGCACTGGCAATAGCGCTGCCGATGGAGATTTTTTACAAGATTTTTCGTTGGCCCATTCGCTTATTGGATTGGGCGGGCACACGCACCGTGCGTTTGTTCGGTCTGCATCCTTCCGGTGATCACGCATCCATCTACACGGAAGAAGAATTGCGGCATCTCGTGGACATCTCACGACAGAGTGGCCACCTGAAGGAAGACGAGCGGAAACTGATTCACGGTGTGCTCAATTTCTCTGATGCGGAAGTGCGTGAAGCGATGATTCCTCGCACGTCGGTTGATGCGATTTCAATCACGGCGACGCTCGACGATGCGAAAGCCGCGTTTCGCGGTCTCGGCTATTCGCGTCTGCCTGTGTATCGCGAAAACCGTGACGATGTTGTGGGCGTTCTGTTTCGCAGGGATTTGGAACCCTTCCTGGAACAACAAAAACCTGACGAATTCAACCTGCAGGACCTTCTTCATCCTGCGCAGTTTATTCCGGCAACGGCGCCGCTGGGCACAGCCTTGAAGCATATGCAGGCCTCGCGCGCGCATTTGGCTGTAGTGGTCGACGAGCACGGCGGCATGGAGGGAATCGTCACTCTGGAAGATCTACTGGAAGAGATCGTTGGCGAGATCAACGATGAATTTGACGAGGAGACGCGTGCCCAAATAATAAAGGAAGCCGGTGGCACTTATCTTCTGAGCGGCATGCTCACTGTTCGTGATGCCAATCGGCGTCTCGACCTCGAGATTCCGGAGGAAGGCGGTTATACGACGCTGGCCGGTTTCCTTATGGCCCGCGCCGGCCGGTTACTGCAGGTTGGAGATACTGTTGATTATGAAGGAAAACGCTTCGTTGTCGAAAAGTTGGACCGGCGCCGCATACGTCGTGTTAGGTTCACGCCGCCCACGGAAAACTACAGTGTATCGGCAGGCCTTTTGTTGCCGTTGGTAAGTACATCACTGATGGTTTTGTGAAACGAAGACTTCCATTGCGTCGTACAATGCAACGTCAAGAAGAGTGCCCCCGTCTCGCCGTAAGTTGGATTAATCTCGGTTAACCTGACGTCACAAAGGTGTAGGAATTCACTATATGTATTGTCCCCGTTGCGCAGCGCAGAACCTGGATGACGCAAAGTTTTGCCGCGGTTGTGGCACTGGTCTCGAGACCGTTGCGCTGGCACTATCCGGCGGTCTTCCAGTGGCTCGCGGTGACAACGATAATGAGAGTTCCGCGAAGGACTGGTTGTCAGTAAGGCACGAAGGGGTTCAGAAACTTATCAGAGCGATCGGTCTGCTTGGCCCCTCACTGCTGATAGGAGTAGCACTCGGATTATTCAACAACTCAAACCTTGACTGGATCTTCATTTGGTTGGTCTTTGTAGGATGGATGGCAGCGTGGGGCGTGCTCTCATTTGTTTCCGGAATTGGGTCACTGGCGGAAGCAAGATTCTTGCGGACTCGAATGGAGCAGCAGTCTCCGAAACTTTCCCTCCCGGATCGCACTACATCATTTGTAACCGACGAACTGCCACCTTCACGCTTGGCTACGCCGATAAGCGTGACGGAGCACACCACCAAGTCGTTAAGCCAAAAAGTGAAAAGTGAAAAGTGAAAAGTGAAAAGTGAAAAGCAAGCGTTTATACTTTTAGTCGTGTTTACAATTCAGCCCGATGCGGAGTGTTTTTCCCCAACCCCGACCATCAACAGCAGTCCGGTGTTAATTTCTTTCTTACTTTTCACTTTTCACTTTTCACTCTTCACTAAAAGAGATGTCCCTCGAATTTGCAGTTCAACATCCTTGCGTGCTACGCGCTCGCTATTCAGAAAAGCATCTGCGTGAGTGGGGCCGGCTCAGCAACTTGCATGCGCGCTTAACCACGGGTGACGCTAGCGCACCATCGCCTGAGAAACTGGAATGGGTGGAAAACGCACGCGAAGAAGTCGAACTGATGCAAACTGAAACCAGTGTTTGTCCCACCTGTCCGGCGTACCTCCCGGATATGGCTGCCGGTGAAGGAGAGTCCGTGGGCTGTCTCGGCCGGATCTCATATCCAATTGAAGCTCAGTTTGAAAAGTTCCTCGCCGATCGCGTCCAACTGGCGCTTGACACCATGGACGCTCAAGACCAGCCGCGTCTGTTGCGCATCCTAATCGATCCCGAATCGCCATTTGACGGGGAAGGTACGAAAGAGTTGCGGCGCGTGACTACTCCGGAAGGACTACGTTTTTTCGAGTTGCGAGTCCCGATCCGTTTGTCACGCGAAGCCGGGCGCCTCACGACCGACAACGTTTTCGATGTCCTTGCAGGGTTTCGTTCAAATGATGGCGAGGAAACCAGCTACGTTCGAGAGCTTCCGTTCGCGGCCACTGCCGACTATTACGACTTTCTTGACCTGCTACTTCGTAACGATTTAAGCCAAACGGAAATTGCGCGGCTGACTACGCGCGATAGAAATTACACCCAGTTTGTGCGTCTACTTTCAGCGATTGAACGCGCTGAAGCCTTGAGCACTCGCGTTCTGCTCGACTGACCGCTTGTAGTAGCGGTCCCGATATCCAACCAACAGCAACGATTCGGCCCGTTCTTAATAACACCGTGGCTTTAGCCCTGTGATAAGGCGTACTCCAGACTTTCATTAGACCATCTAATCGGCGATCGTGGTCACCGGGCTGAAGCCCGGTGTTAATGAGAGCGCTCCGCGTCGAGATGCAACTTGATCTTCTTGTGCAAAGCCATGCCGAGGCCACTTGTTTGAGGTTCTCCGCGCAACTAACCCCGAAATTAACACCGATTTAAGCTGCCGTTCACGCGAGCTTAAGGCTACACTTCCATTCTGTTCTTCTCTAAAACGTCTAACAGATCTCCACAACAAAGGATTACGAGCCATGCTGATCAAATCTGGTTCGACCACCGCGCAGGCTTTCAGAATTGCCATCTTTGCCGGCTGCTTCTCGGCAGTAGCTGTCGTTGGCACACACGCGCAGACCGTCGCCCGATCGGCTACTGTTGATGCGCCAGACGTGTCGATCGCCGATAGCAACGAAGGATGTTGAACCGTCGCCTAAAAAGCCCGCGACTATTCCTGCGACTATTGAAGAGAAGTTGAGCGCTCTGCAACAACTTTTGGAGCAACAAAGTCTGCGAATGAATCAACTACAGCAAACCGTTGAACAGCAACAGGAGACGATTCGTTTGCTGGCGCTTCAGTTGAATCCGAATGCGTCTGCAACCACCGCAACAGCGGTAAGCATGGTAAGCGGAGACCCGGCGGCCGAAGTGCCACAGACTCCTTCCGTGGAAGATCGCCTGAAGAAGGTCGAGAGCAGCGTCTTACAATTGGGCAACATCAGGTTTAGTGGCGATATCCGTGTACGATCCGAATCGATCTTCGGGCAATCGAACAGCCTGGCAAACGCTGCTAATCCAGCAACACTTGGCAACGAACTAACTCCGCGTCATCGCATGCGTTTTCGCGCTCGACTGACGATGCGCGGAACGGTTAGCGATGAGTTTGACTGGGGATTGCGTCTGGCGACCGGGAGCTTTGCCGATAACATTTCCACCAACCAGACCATGACTGATTTTTTCAACCGCAAACCGTTCGCCCTCGATCAGGCTTTCATTATCTATAAACCGAAGTGGGCGCCGCGGCTGCAACTACAGGGGGGTAAATTCGAAGCGCCGTGGGCCTATAGATTCGATAATCCCTGGCCTGCCCCTGAACTGATAACTGACAACGATCTGATGGTCGAAGGATTTAACGAATCGTATGTGATCAAAAAACGAGATGAAGAATCGCGGCTGAAAGAGATCAAGCTTATTGCGTGGCAACTGCCTTTCCTCGAGCGAAACTCTGCTTTTGTGCGCAACAGCAATGGCACGGTGAACATTATTGAGTCACGGCGAGGTGGACGCGATCTGGCTCTCTATGGCGGGCAATTGCGCACTCGCTTCGAGTCCAAAGGCAAATGGGACTCCTGCGTAAAAGCAGCTCGCACAGAAAAAGACAAGGCCGCGTGCCCGCCCAGAATAGGCTTCGATTTTGCGTTAAGTGATCTTTACTTTGCCAATACCCAATTCATTTCGCCGGTCCAGGTCTTCGGCAGCCAGTTGTCCCTTCCGGTAATCTTTACAATCCCCGCTTCAGGCGCTACGCCGGCGCAAACGATTACCACTCAAGTGTCTATTCCGCGCGATCTACTCGTCGCCGGCAACGCCAATCTGGGATTATCTACCGCGAGCAACAATGCGACGAACCGCGACGGGCGACTGGCGTCAGGCTTCAACCTCGTCGAAATGTTTGCGCGGCTCGAACTGAAATACAGCAAGCAATACCCTGTCACGATGGTCCTTAATCTCGTCAACAACACCCGGGTGCGGGACGTGGTTGTGGCGGGACCCGGCGGGGCCGATGTGATTTTACCGAACAACGAGAACCTGGGTCTTTGGGCCGAGGTACAGGTCGGACAAATGAGGACGAAAGGCGATCTCCTTTTTGGCTATACCTTCATGAAAATTGAAAAGGATGCGGTGTTGACGCCATTCAATATGTCTGACATCACTCAACAGTCAGACATGCGCGGACATAAGATCGCCTTTGCCTATACTGCAAATCCGCGCGTGTTGTTTGTCGTCACCGGAATCGTCACGCAACGAGCGCGCGGTTTGCTTGGACCATTTCTGCCGACGCCTCCAGGATCATTGAATCGCGCGACGACGCGTTTACAACTGGATACGGTCCTGAGGTTTTAGGGGGTAAGCCGCTTATTAGGTGTCCGATAAGCTTTTAGCTTGTCGTGGCGCTCGCGACAAACCAGGTTTCTCGGACACTCTGAATCAAACTTACCCAGCAGGGTGCATGAAGGCATCTTGACATCCTTGCTCAGCGTAACAATAGTACGCATACGCTCAATTACCATTTCAAGGAGTCAGACCTATGAAGCAAATCCTTTGCGCGTTTGCTCTAACAGTCGCGGTTACTTCGATTGCATTGGGTCAGGTGACTCAATCACCTCAAAAGCACGAGATGACAGACTCACAGAAGGCCGAGATGAGTCTTTACCCAACTGCTGAGATTCAGTGGAAGGATGGTCCCGCATCCCTTTCCGCGGGCGCCAAGTTTGCGGTGCTCGAAGGCGATCCTTCAAAAGAAGGGTTTTTTACGATGCGACTCTTGCTGCCGGACGGGTTTAAAATTCAACCCCACTGGCATCCGAAGGTCGAGCATGTCACTGTCATCTCTGGGACCTTCAATCTTGGTATGGGAGAAAAGTTTGATCAAGCGGCAACTCGGGAAATGCCGGCGGGGACGTTTGGCTTCTGGCCCGCCGAAATGAGGCATTTCGCCTGGGCCAAAGGAGAGACAATACTTCAACTTCATGGCACCGGACCATGGATGATCAATTACGTCAATCCCTCAGATGATCCACGCAAGCCGAAGAGTAATTGATTGAAGAGTAATTGATTAGAGACTTCATCTCTGCGCTGTCACATACACAGAGTAACCGCGGTGTTTCGCAAAGTGGAACCCTCGCAGTCGCCGCCTAACAAAAACCTAATTGAAGGTGGTGGCTGGAAAGTCTCTAGTTGCGGGTGTTCCAGTCAAGTGCAACCAAAAAGGCGCCATTGCCTGGTTCGACGATAATGCCCAACCGAAATAACAAACGGTCCAACACGAGAGGGGATCACCCTAATGCGTTGGACCGTCGTTTTTAACCCGATGTCTCACGTGGGTACCCACGCATGACAGTTGGATCAATATCTTGCATCCTAGATGCGGTGCGCACTTACGTCAACATTTCTGGCTAAAATAAAACACCTGTCAACTTAACCAGAATTTCATTGGGAATTAACAGCTATTTAGCATTCGTCTTTTAACCTCACTCGCAGATACTTAAGACAGCGATCGGCAAGCACTACATTGGACCCGTTGTTGCTCGCTTAATTAAATTCCCATTGGCCTAAACTCGATTCACAGGGGGAGTCGGGTGGCAGCAGAAGAAATACTTGGGGATTGTCGCTGATCAGTGTATTCCCGCCAGCAACACCTGGCATGCTCGACTCCTAAAGAGTGTGTGCAGGTTCCGCTTCCAGAAACGTAAAGAGTCCCTGACAGGTGCCTGCCCTGTCAGGGATTTCTTATTGCGCCCACCGGAACAGGTACGTCCTTCGGTGGAGCCGAAGTAATCTTTCATTGATTTAGTATCTACTGTTCCAAATGGTAAGGGACGCTGGTAACCACCACTCCCTTCTTAAATAGCAACGACCCCTTTAGCAATAGAGAGCTTTGATTGTGGAGGATGTGTTGCCACCATTTGGCAGGAATAAATTCGGGCAGCACCACGGTAATCATGTCTTCATTGTTCTCGCGAATCAGCTTGTTAATATGCCGCAATAGGGGGCGCGTTAACTCCCGATAAGGCGAAGGCAGAACCACTAAGTCGATGCCAGCTCCCCAGCGATGCCACTTGTCCTTCAAGCTGGCAGTCGCTTCTTCTTCGAAATCCACATAAACGGCCTGGACCTGGTTTGATGAGATCGATTTCGCATATTGCAGCGCACAAACTACGCCCCGGTGTATGCCCGAGATAGGAACGATCACCATATGGTTAATGGGTTTCAACTGAACTAGTCCCTCGGTTGAGAGCTGCTTTGCAACCATGAAGTAGTGTTTGTGTATCGTGCGAAACAGGAGGACGAGCAAAGGAATCACCACGACCACTATCCAGGCCCCGTGTATAAACTTCGTTGCGACAAATACGCATAGGACGGTGAATGTCGCCGTGGCTCCCACCGTATTAATAACGATTGACTTTTTCCAGTTGGAGGGAGCTGTAACTTCGTCCGTAACGAAATATGATCGATGGATTTCCTCACCTTCCGAATCTTGCTGGCTAAGAGCGGATTCGCCCGTTTCTATTGAGTGATTAGATTGCGTACCACGCTGACGTGTGGAATCGTCTTCGGTTGGCCCAGCGCGATCGTTGTGACGCTCCCTAAGCCAATGCACTACCATCCCAGACTGTGACAGAGTGAAAGACAGGAAAACCCCGACTGCGTATAAAGGAATCAAACGGGACGTGTCGCCTTTAAAACCAATAACCAAGAGACCGGAAAACAGGGCAAGTAACAGAATGCCGTTTGAAAATACAAGGCGGTCGCCACGATTAGCGAATTGTCGAGGCAGGAATCGATCCCGCGCCAGTAAGCTGGACAACCGTGGAAAGTCCGCGAACGCCGTGTTGGCGGCAAGCACAAGAATCGCAGCCGTTGCGGCTTGAATCAGGTAATACAACCAGCCGAATGAACCAGTAAACATTATCCGCGCAAACTGGGAAATGACGGTTTCGTTTTCCTTTGGATGCACATGGTACAGGTAGGCCATAACACTTGTTCCCAGGAACATAGTGGTCAAAAGCACTGCCATCCAAATGAGTGTCGTTGCCGCATTACGAGCTTCAGGTTTTTTGAATGCCTGGACACCGTTGGAGATCGCCTCGATCCCTGTAAGCGCCGCACAACCGTTAGAGAACGCACCAAGTAAGAGAAATAATGTTAAAGGTTGGAGCGTGTACCCTTCCGCGGTCTTTAATTCATTCTCTGTGGGGATCGGAGCCGCGCCGCCGCGCGTAAAGTAGTGAAAGAATCCGAAGCCGATCATGAAGATGAAGCTAACCACGAATAAGTAAGTGGGCGTGGCGAAGAGCGCACCTGACTCGCGCACTCCGCGAAGGTTCGCAACCGCGATAAAAAGGATGAACACAAGGCACATTAAGACTTTATGTTGATCCAACCACGCGTAATCCGTTCCTTGCGTGGCGGATGTGATGGCTGCCACCCCGGCTGCTACTGAGACGGACACTGTGAGTACGTAATCAACTAACAGGGAAGCACCTGCCACCAGTCCTGGCGTCGTACCGAGGTTTTCTTTGGCGACGATGTAGGCCCCGCCCCCTGATGGATAAGCATGAATCGTCTGCCGGTAGCTGGTGGCTACAATGCTCAGCAGTAGGGCGATTCCAATAGAGATAGGAATAACATAAGCAAAAGAACCCCCGGCTGTGGCGACGGCGGCCACAGCGAGTACCAGCAGAATTTCCTCGGTTGCGTAGGCCGTGGATGAAAGTGCATCAGATGAAAAAACCGCTAAAGCGGTTTTCTTTGTGAGGCGTTCATGAACTGCTTGCTCTGTCTTAAGCGCTCTTCCGACTAATAAGCGCTTTAACGCAGTTGTCATCGGCACCCCTTTTTATCGCTACGTCTTTCTTTTCTGTCTCCATCAGGTCCAGACAGTGGCCTCCAAGGATCAGAATTGGTATGCCAACGATCAGTAGAGTTACACCTAAGCCGTGGAGCACTGGATGGCGGTTAGCATTCAAAATCCACCCAGTGGTGAGGATAAAGCCCAGTCCCAGTGAAAGGACTGAGATCGCAAAACATGTAAATGCCGCCCAAGATTGCCAGGTGGTGGCTTCGTATTTGATTAATGCCTTCACGATCACAAATTACGCTGGGCCACGTAAAAGGCGCGTAAAGGTTTCGTAAAAGGTTTATAAAGATGTAAAACGAAATTTAGACTGGAGGATGTGAATAGTCACAAAGCGGTTCAATGGTCATTAGTGCCCCGGATCAAACCGATAACCTATCCAGGGTTCAGTGAGGATATAGCGGGGTGTTGAAATGTCCGGCTCAATTTTCTTCCTCAAGTTACCCACAAACACGCGAAGATACTCGTTCTGCTCGACGGCATTTCCACCCCATAATGCCGCGAGTAGCGTCCGGTGGGTAAGCACCTTTCCGGGATGCTTCAGGAAATATGTGAGTAGATCAAATTCCTTTGGAGTTAAACGAACTTCGTTGTTGCGCACTGTCACGGTCCGCGTTTCCAGGTCAATGCGGAAGTCACCAGATTCAAGCAGTGGCTGGTTGTCAGTTGGAGGCTGAGTCGCCCGGCGCAGCGATGCGCGAATACGAGCAAGCAATTCGTCCATCCCGAATGGTTTTGTAACAAAATCGTCTGCGCCCAGGTCCAAAGCTTGAACCTTGATTTCTTCTTCGCCCTTCGCCGAGAGCACGATAATGGGAATCTGAGACACGGCGCGCAAACGCCGACAAAGTTCCAAACCGTCCACATTCGGCATGGCCAAATCTGTTATCACCAAGTCGGGATGCCAGTCATGGAAGATCTCGAACCCAGCAACACCATCAATAGCCGTGCGCACGTCGTACCCGCGCGAAGTCAATCCAGTCCTCAGGACGCGAGTTAATTGGGGTTCATCGTCCACCACTAAAATGCGGGCCTGATCGCTCATGTTTAGGCGCTGGGCGAGGAGGGATGTTCGGTAACCGCTTCGTCACCGATTGGCACAGTGAAAACAACCCGAGTGCCCCGTCCGGTACTACCAATTTCGATCCAAATCTCACCCCCATGCGCTTCCACAATTCCTTTGGCAATTGCCAGTCCCATCCCGGTCCCACTGGGCGCGCGTGTGCCGATGTCTCCGTTGCGGATAGCTCGGAAGAATTTATCAAACACACGCTCGCGGACTGCTGAAGGGATGCCGATACCCTCATCCTCAACCGCCATGCAGATTGTATCGCCTGCACGTTCTGCGGATATTCGAATAGGTGTACCCGCAGGTGAGAACTTTGCAGCGTTATCAATTAATGTATAAATCACTTCACTCAGCGCGCGCTCATCGACACGAACCACTGGTAACTCCTGGGCTATGATTACTGCGAGTTTATGGTCTTTCGTGATGGGCTTTGCTCTCAAAGTAGCAGCGGAGATTATTTCATCAACAGCGCCCCAACGACGGCTAAGTTGCATCTCACCCGCTTCAATCCGCGCGAGCTCGATCAAATCGCCGATGAAACGGTTTAATCTATCGCTTTCCTCATCAATTATTTCCATCATCTCCAGCCTCGACGCCGGCTCAAGTTTCACCCCGCTTTCACCATTACGCGATTTCCTGAATTCATCAAGCAGAGTCGTAACCGAGGCTTTGATTGAGGTGAGAGGAGTGCGTAAGTCGTGAGTTACAGCATCAAGTAACGCCGACTTTAATCGCTCGCTTTGGCGAAGCGCTTTCGCTTGGCTTGCTTCTTCAAAAGTCGTTTGCAGTTCCTTATACAGTCTTTCGATTTCGAATCGCGCAGTGTCGGCATCAGCAGCTTGTTGCTTCACTCTCGCGGATAGCTGGCCCACGAGAACGGCGGTAACGAGGAACGCAAAAACTGCAACCCAGTTGTGTGGGTCAGCAATGGTGAACGTGCCGACCGGAGGCAAGAAAAAGTAGTTCAAGCTCGTTGCTGCAAGTAACGACGCAGCGATGGCAGGTTTAGGACCCCAAGCCGTAGCAAGGAACAAGACAATTAACAGGAAAGTGAGAGAAACGGTTGTTGAATTGACGTGATCACCAAAGCCTCTGAGCACAATGGTGGCCGCACTAATTACGAGGACCGCCACAAGAAAGCCCAGGAGTTGCTTATGCCGTTTCAGCACGGGATCACTTTTACAGTTCTGAGGACGTGTTAGACACAGGCCTCAATCAACCACCTACATGCACAATAGGCCTTCGCTGTGGATCCTTTTCCGCTTGTCGTAAAACTTCGTGCGTGACGGGGGCAGTATCACCCTCTCCGAAAGCAATGTACTTCAACAGGTACGATACCGGGTTACCTTCACTCCATCCAAAGTAAACATGAGGCAACTTTCCGGTTTCGTTTCGCAGAAACAACAGGAACGCTGCGATGGCGTTTGGAACGGCAGGATATTCAGAGCGCAGTACTTTAAACCCGTCAACATTTTCGCCGCACACTCTCAAAACTCCAGAAAACTCTGATGCATCACTTGGCGTGACTTCAAAAAACAAAACAGGCTCGGTAGCAGGAATGTGGTTGTCAAGCCGCTTCTCATTCTCCTTCTGCCGATACTCGCTGGCATCGCCGACATCCCGGCGATTGGCGATGATTCGTACCGTTCCGGTAGCGGCCCGTTTTAGAAATTCTCTTGCCAGATCGTCGATTTCAACTCGCTCTACTCGAAGTTCCGTTGTTCGCCAAACTCGTGAAATGAGCGATGACAAAATGATTGCGAGAATGAAGAATGAAGCTATCTTAATTCCTTCGGGGCGCTCGTGAATATTTTGTATGGTTGTATATATGAAGATGACGGAGATAAGTAAATAAGGAACCCAGTTCTGCCGTCGCCGACGGACCGCGAGAGTTACGGCGATCGCCGCCGAGGTCATTAGCATTAAAACACCTGTGGCATATGCACCGCCCTGCGCATCAACATCGGCCCGAAAGATGATGGTTACGGCAAATGCAATTAAAGTGTAGACGAGGACTAGTGGCCGAGCGGCCTTTGCCCACTGAGGTGCCATTCCGTACTTCGGTAAATACCGTGGGACAATGTTCAGTAGTCCAGCCATTGCAGATGCGCCGGCAAACCACAGAATCGCGATTGTGCTCAGGTCATAGGCAGTTCCGAAGAAATCGCCGAAAAAGTGATGGGCGAGGTATGCGATTGCACGTCCATTTGCCTCTCCGCCCTCCTCAAACTCATGGGCTGGAATCAGAGTAGTCGTCACGATGCTACTGAGAATTAGCAACACGCTCATGATTAACGCAGCAGTGCGCAGGAGTTTGCGAGTATTAGCAATTCGGCCTTGAAGGTGCAACAAGGTCCGAGGCTCGGGTGTGCGCCCCGTGCGCGTCGAATGAATGTCTTCCCAATCTTCATTCGTCAGATCGGTGTCACCCTTAACCAATGGCATAACTGCAACGCCCGTCTCGAAGCCTGACAGTCCCAGAGCAAGTTTCGGAAACAACATCAGCGCAAGGGCCACAATCATCCATGTTCGCCCGTTAACACGGGGATGTTGCAACATCGCAAGCTTCCAGTCGCCAAAATGAGATGGATGCGTGACCAACTCGAATAACCCGTACCCAATCACAATCACGTTGAAGACCAGATAGACAGCGACGAGGATCACCGCAATCCCGATTGCTTCCTTAAACCCGCGCAGAAACACAGCGCCCAGGAAAGCAATCAACACAAGCGTTACGCCCACCTGATGCCGCAACAAATCCGGTGTGAAGGGATTTTCGATGATGTGCGCTGTTGCGTCAGCGGCGGAGAGCGTGATCGTGATGATAAAATCGGTGGCGACGAACCCCAGTAACACTAAAACAAAAAGCTTTCCCTTCCATCGCGAAAGCAAACGCTCCAGCATCGAAATTGATCCCTCGCCGTGAGGGCTCTCTTCCGCCACCCGGTTGTAAACCGGTAACGCGCCAAATATCGTTAATAAGACCAGAACCAGAGTGGCAACGGGGGAAAGGGCACCGGCGGCAAGAAAAGCGATTCCTGGTTGATAGCCAAGAGTGGAGAAGTAATCTACGCCAGTGAGGCACATCACTTTCCACCAGGCATGTTGTTTGTGCGGTACTGGCTGATCAGGAGAAGAATCCTTCCCCCGTTCCGCCCGATATAACCACCGCACAACAGTTCTGCGAAGCGTCATGTGAAATCTTGAACTGCCGCAAAAAAAAAGGCACCGAGCATTAGCTCAGCGCCATCGTGATCGCGGCTCGCCCCTCCTATTGCCTACGAGGTTAGCTGACGGGCTTGAACTGGAAGTGTTCTACGTGAACGGCGTTTAGGCCTTTCACGATTCGCCCCGTGTTTCGCTACTGCGAAACCTTGGTTCCCCCGCGTCGCCTGCTCCTGCGGCAGCGACTTCGGCAGACATTAGATTGTCAACGCTCGAATCCTACTCCTCGGATAATGGTACTGCAACCTGGAAACGTGGCTGGCGTGGGACGCAAAAAGGACGCGAAAAAAAGGCGCCCGGATCGGCCTTCGGAAAACGAAGGACTCTCCGGGCGCCAATGCAGGAGCGCAACTTTACAGAACGCAACTTAACGATCGCTGACGAACTCACCGGCCACGACTCGTCTTTGCGAGCGTAACCATGCAGCCAGCGATCGATAAAAACATTTCAAACACTGTCCGTATGACTCATCGCTTACTTTTTCACGAATAGTATCTCCACAGGTGATGCAGAGAATCCTAAAGTGCGCGTGCGTTTTAGTCTTTTTCTTTGCCATTGCCTTATCTCCAACAGTATGCGGCTGAGCCTAACCGTCGTTTGTTACACCTAAATGACTGGTGAGTTAAATGGTGGTTACGAGAAGTCATTCAGATGTGATTCAGACGGCTTTCAGAGTGCGCCCCTGTGGAAAATTCTGCTACTCACGCGGTTAACATTTTGGTAACATCCGTCCCAATCGCGCCGTTCCCCAAACGCGCCTGGATAGTCTGAGCCGACGCACATAAACCTACGCCGGTACATGCTGGGAGAACTTAGTTGCTACCCAGACTTCGCAGGATATTCGCTCTGATCTCACGAGCCGGAAGGCCCGTTGCTCTTCTTCTGCTTATTCCAGTTTGTTTGATGGGCCAACAACAGCCTACGGGCGTGGTTTGTCTCGCCGGCGTGACTGAGCGTGAGCGAAAAGAGTTAGCACACAAACTGCAAAAAGTGAGTGGCTGGCCGGATCTTCAATTTGATCGCGATGGCCGGCTGCAGCGCGGAATGTTACCGCCAGTTGGTGGTTCGCCACGCGTGCCGAGATTTATTGACCCAGTGCGATGACTAGCGCCGACACCATTGTTGTGGAGGAGGCGAACCGTAACGCTGAAGTTGTCTTTTCTCGGGCCTTGCCCGCGAGGTGGAAGCACGAAACACCGAACAATTCTTCCGTATTCGTCATTCAGATCGACTTTGCGGATTTCGAGCATGTTACGGGCGACCGAATGGCTTTGCAGTCTTTCGACGTAGGGTGGGTTGTTCTTCACGAAATCGATCACATCATCAACGATTCATTCGACGCGCGGTTCGCTAATGAGATCGGTGAATGCGAGGACCACATAAACCTGATGCGCCGGGAGTGCAATCTTCCGGAACGAGCAGATTACTTTTCTACGCTTCTCCCGACGTCGATGGAATCGATATTTGCTAGACGATTTGTGCGGCTGGCCTTTGAGAAAAATTCGAGCGGAAGTAAGAAGAAATACTGGCTGGTTTGGGATGCCCACCTCGTGGGTGGACTTGAACAAAAACAGATCGCCTCACTTCGATAAGTCTCATAACTACGCAACCTGTTCCGAAAACGGTTCGATTTTGACGGCTCCGCCTGCAAGCCGGCGAGGCGGTGCTGCTTACGGCCGGTTCGAAGCAGCCTTTTTCATCAGACGCGCTTCTGCTCGTTCGCGCTGAGCAGCCTCAGTTAATGACTGAAGCGTCGAATGAACCTCCAACAAAATGTTCTTGAGATCATTCAATTCTTCTGCCGAACGCTCTTTGGTCTCGATCAGCGCAGAAGCGATTTCGCTACTAAGCTCGTTTGAAATAGCCATGGATTAACGCAATCTGAATAGGAGATGAACTACGGCTCGTGACGCTTAAGAAGAAGGAATAGTAGTTTTCGTCTGTTACGTGCACGTTAACAAAATGTTAAATGCCACGCGGTTCCGGCATTAATCGCTCCCCTCACCCTGGAAGTAACTATTCATCTCCGTTCGCTTCTCCATTAACAAACATTTAAGGCGCATTTCACAGCACCTTAACTTCTCACTCATACATTGCGTCTTTACTAAAGATTGAAGTCAACAACGGTCTGACTATCGACGTCGGTATCGATGTTGGCAGAAGTTTAGCCACACTGGCAGATTTAATTCATAAACCACAGGAGAACTTTTTCATGAGTAATACGGTCCCCCACAAGTCTATTCACATCGCTGCACTCTTAACCATGCTGGCAATGTTGGTGAGTGCGGGGTTGCTCAGCTCGCCGGTCTTTGCTCAATCCGGACCGGCCGGGGCCCTCTCCGGAATTGTGCAGGATCCAAACGGCGCGCATTTGCCCGGGGTTAGCGTCACTGTGCGAAGTGTCGCAACCGACGCCACCCGGACGGCGATTACCGACAGCGAGGGCCGATGGACCATACCGGGCCTGGCCGTGGGGACATATCAGGTTACGTACGAGCTGGCAGGTTTCAAGAGGCTGGTCAGAGACCAGATGACCGTCGAGGCGTCAGTGACACGTACGCTTGACGATAAGCTGGAGATTGGTGAACTGGATGCTGTAGTAAACATTACTGAAGGGTCTACGCTCGTCGCGGCGGAAAGTGCGACGACATTCCGGCAGTTGTCTTCGGAAGACCTGGTAACGGTTCCAACGTCCACGCGAAGCTTTACCCAACTACTTTCCACGGAAGCGGGCGTGAACACTGACTTGTCCCCGGTTCTGACCAATGGCAACGGAAATCAGTCGCCATCCGTCAACGGTACCCGCACCACCAGCACAAGCTTGTTTTTCAACGGTGTCGACGCGACCAACATCACTACCAACGAAGGCTCGCTGAACGACAATATCGCGCCCGCTCCTGAAACTTTGCAGGAAGTGAAACTGCAAACCAGTCTGTACGACGCATCTACGGGACGGTCCGGCGGCGGTAACTTTCAACTGGTCACGAAGCAAGGCACTAACAAGTTCAACGGGTCGGTTTATTACTACTTTCAAAACGAAAAGCTGAACGCCAACGATTACTTTTTCAATAAAGAGGGAATCGATCGGCCAAAGGCGCGACGCAATGAGGCGGGGTTTACGGTGGGTGGCCCCATCGTGAAAGAGAAATTCTTCTTCTTCGGCAGCTATCAATACACTGACGCGATTACCGGTTTTGTTCCCACGGCGCGAAGCACCACGGTGTTGCCGCTCGCACTCAGCCGGATAAGTGGTCCACGTACGGCGGCAGCGCTTGCCACGGCATTTAATGCAGAAAATGGTTGCACGCCAGGCGTGAATTGCCTTTCGCCCGCTGACGTTTCTCCGACAGCGTTGCGGCTCTTTAACTTGATCAATCCGGTGACCGGAGATTTCGTAATACCGTCGCCTCGGGCAGGAGCGCGACCAATCGGACTAGATCGCGCGGGCGCACGCGCGTTCTTGTTCGGTTTTGCACCCGGCGTTGCCAGTCGGACACTACGCGAGAACAATCCGCTGGTCCAGCAACTCAACGTACAGCCGTCAGAGTTCAAGCAGCACCAGCTGACCACTCGACTCGACGGGCGTTTAAGTAAAAACAACACGCTCAACGGCACGTTCTTTCTGAGTAATTTCCCCGGCCTGGATTCGTTCCCCGATCCATCCAGTTTGGCGTCACCGTTTACCTTGCGTCGCGCAGATCAAAACAGGACGTTGGCAGTTTCTGATCAGCACATCTTTGGACCAACTCTGATCAATGAAGCGCGATTTGGATTCTTCTATCTGAATAACACGCGTAGTCTTGACGACCCATTCCTCTCAGATGACTTCACCAGCGCCGCGCTCGGAATTTCAAATCCTGCCCTTTTGTTTGACGATAGTCCGGGCACGCGACGGCTGGGCCACTTCATCGGCCGGCCGGGAACCAACATGTCGCAGTTTTCGTTTGGTGGCCCAAACGACTCATTCAATCAGCGCAAGCAACAGACATTCAGCTTCGCTGACAACGTCACCTGGATTCGCAGCAAGCATACCTTCCGCTTTGGGGGCGATTTCAAGCGTCACCAGTATGACTCCAGTCTGCCGGAAGAGCAGGCCACGGAGTTTGAGAAGTTTGACAGCTTTACTCAATTGCTGACGGGCAATGCCACCGAGGCCGATACCCAGTTTGGTGTCACGGAGAAGAGCTTTCAATTCCGGGATTACAGCGGTTATATAGCGGACGATTGGAAGGTGTCGCGAAAGCTCAGTTTGAATCTCGGACTGCGCTACGAACTATTTATGTGGCCGACCGAAAAAGACGGACGCATCGGAAATTTTGATTTCTCGAGCTTTGAGTCCTGCTTCACACGTTCAGGGGCGTCGAATGCGCTGTGCGATAGCCCGTCCCGCGGCTTCCTGGTGCCGGCGAATGTTCGTCCCACGGGATTAGGCAACGTGGACGCGGCGATTGATGCCACCGCGAGGGCCGGCAACGACCACACGCTCAACGGACAAGATACAAACAACTTCGCGCCCCGCATAGGTTTCGCATACTCGCCACTGGATTCTAATAGGTTGGTGGTGCGTGGCGGGTTCGGCCTCTTCTACGATCGCCCTTCGGCGTCGTTTATCAACACCGTATTCAGCAATTACCCATTCCTGCGCGAAATCGAAATCACGGTCCCCTCCGGCAACGTGCCTTTTGAAAACGCGTTCGGCGCGCAACCGACAACGTTGCCCCTGAGCAGTTGGCTGCCCTTCCGGGTAACTCGCGGTTCCGGCAGAGGTGGTACTTATGTGATCCGGGACAATACGGGCGTACGCTTTGATCCTCGAGGAACAGCGACGTCTCCCGCCGGAAACATTGCCGAGACCTTCGAGTTCCGCGCTGTTGATCGAGATTTGAAAACACCGTTCATTCAGCAGTGGAACTTCGGCGTCCAATTTGAAGTCACTAAGAACACGCTGGTTGAAGCACGTTATGTGGGAACGCGCGGTCAGAATCTACTGCAGGCGGTCGCCTTTAATCAGGGCTTTGACTTGAACGATGCAAACACTCCGGATCACATCTTCGAGCGGTTTAACCAGGCGTACCTTGCGGCAGGCGCGCCTAATGGTCCACTCAATGGCGGGACCAGCGCGCGTGAACGCGGCCTCGGTAAAGCATTCGGCTTTGCGAATCCATATCGAGTTGGAGGTGCGGCATCTTGCTCCGGTGGTCTGCTGGGAATTCCAGGCGGCACGCCCCTGGACCTGAACCTTGCTAACCCGCTCACGTGTTCGGGAAGCACGCTCGGCGGTGGGCAGGTCATAAACTTCGAGGCGCGCGTCCCCGTTCTGGGGTTCAACGTACCTGAAGCGTTGGTCCTGCGTTCTAACGGTGAATCGAGTTACCACGGTGCGCAGTTCAGTGTCACTCAGCGACTGTCGAGAGGGCTGCACTTCAATGCGGCCTACACGTGGTCCAAGTCGATTGATACGAGCTCCACCGATCCCGGCAGCACTGCTGGTTCAGGTAAGCCCGACGTGCCTAACACCGGCTTCGTGGTCCAGGGCGATCTTCGCAATCTTGACGCTAATCGGGCAGTCTCCGATTTCGATCGCACGCATAGATTTAGTCTGAACTTTGTGTACGACATTCCGAACTTCGGTTCGGGCAGCAAGTTTTTCAGCGGCTGGCAAGTCTCCGGATTCTTCCAGGCACAAACCGGCACGCCTTACACCATCTTTGCGCCTGAGCCGGAAATCCAAGCGGCGACACACTACGCCGACCTGACTCGTGGTTCCGGTGGCCTCTATCGATTGGGCTTCGGCCGTCCAGGCCTTTGCGGCACGCTCGATGAGTTACGCGCAACCGGCAGCGATATCACGGAAGATGCGTTCAATCCTTCCGCGCTCTGCTCGGCGCTTGGTCAAAACGGAAGTCTCGGGCGAAACGTTCTTCGCGCCTCGGCGCAGTCACGATTGGACCTTGGGATTGTGAAGAGCACTAAGCTGTCGGAGAACGTCGCACTGGAATTTGGATGGGATGTATTCAACGTGCTGAACCGCGCAAATTTTGGTACGCCGGATTACGAGTTGGGCAGCCCGGACTTTGGTCGAATAACCAGTACGGTTGGTGGCCCACGCGTGATGCAATTGAGGGCGAAGCTTAAGTTCTAGGTTGCAACCAACAAAGGCGCCCTGATGTCACTTGCAGAAACCTCGCTGGTAGATCAGAAAAGTCAGAACGTCTCGGCGGCTGACGTTTATGACGATGGCGTCCTGCGGGTCGAGCATAAGAACTACTATGTCTCGTTCGCCGGACAGTCGATAAAACTGCCGCGCACGGAGTTTTTGATCTTTTCCCGGCTGGCCCGCACACCCGACCGAATCGTTACTGCCGAGGAGCTCTGGGAATACGCCTGGGGCTCCGGCAAACAACTAAACACGGAAAGTTTGCATGTCTATATTTACCGGCTCAGAAACAAACTCCTGCCTTACGAGCTGCGGATAGATACGATGGTGAATGTGGGCTATAGACTGTTGATTGAAACAGCTTGGGTCAGAGAGCCCTCGGGAAACTCGTGAGTAATCTAATTGACGCCAATCGACGCCGGCTAGTTAGCAGCTTGATGAATTGCCCAGACAATCCAGAACGAAAGCGCGGCGATGGTAGCGGCGGCTGGGATGGTTAAGATCCACGCCCAGACAATCCGACCGGCAACGCCCCATTTAACCGCTGACAAACGTTTCGTTGCGCCGACGCCCACGATCGCGCCGGTAATTGTATGGGTGGTGGAAACGGGCGTGCCCGTGAGTGTTACGTAAGCTAACGTCAGCGCGGCGCCAGTTTCTGCGCAGAAACCGCCAATGGGTTTCAACTTTGTGATCTTCGATCCCATCGTGTGAACGATTCGCCATCCGCCGGAAAGCGTACCCAAAGCAATCGCCGCATGAGCTGAAAGCACCACCCACAAAGGAATGGGAGGCAGCGAGCCATTGGGACCATAGGCCAATCCTCCAATGCCGCCGGCTGTGAGCACGGCAGTGATTATTCCCATGGTCTTCTGCGCATCGTTGCCGCCGTGGCCCAATGAAAACGCAGCGGCAGAGAACAACTGACCTTTCCGGAAAATATTGTCGACGCGTGAGGGTGTGAACCGCCGAAAGATCCAGTG
Organism: Blastocatellia bacterium; assembly: GCA_963786645.1. GTDB lineage: Bacteria > Acidobacteriota > Blastocatellia > Pyrinomonadales > Pyrinomonadaceae > PSRF01. Next base: position 117,425 of record CAWAZW010000005.1, on the reverse strand, counting down.
GACCGCAATCATCAGGCTGAAGCCGAGCAGCATTCCTACCAGTGGCGAGAGCACGATAAATATCAGTGTACGTAGCCACACTTCGGTTTTGAGTAAGCCAATAACGCCACCGTATGCAGCAATGCCTGCACCTGCGTATCCACCGAGCAGAGCGTGCGAGCTGGACGTAGGAAGGCCCAGATACCACGTGATCAGGTTCCAGATGATGGCCCCCATCAGAGCGCCAAGCAGAACGTAAAGACGCATCTCCGTGGAGATCAAATCCAGACGCACTCCGTCACCGATCGCTTTGGCGACGCGGGTGCCAAAAACAGCGAAAGCGATGAAATTGAAAAACGCCGCCCACATCACCGCCATGCCGGGAGACAGTACGCGCGTCGAAACCACGGTTGCGATGGAATTCGCGGCGTCGTGAAAGCCGTTTATGTAATCAAATATGAGTGCAAAAGCAATGAGAAGCAGAATGAAAGCGAAGGTTGCTGTCATGATCAGTAGTCAGTAAACAGTAGTCAGCAATCAGTAGTAGTAGTGGAGTTGAAATTAGTCAGTGGACGGATAACTCAGCATTGCAACGCCTCGATTACTTACGCGGTGCCGGCAAACTACTGTTTACTGACTACTGACTATCGACTACTGACGTTACGTGTGCTTAATGAGAACGCTCTCGATGATGTTGGCGACGTTCTCGCAACGATCGACCGCCGCTTCAAGTTTTTCGTAAATCTCTTTCCACTTCAGAACTGTTAGCGGATCCTTTTCTTCTCGAAAGAGCTCCTTGATCGCAGCATGGAAAATATCGTCGCCCTGGTTTTCCAGACGATGAATCTCCACCAGTCTTTGGGTGATGTTCTTTGGCTTCTTAAGTGTTGTGACAATCTCGCGGAGTTGTTCTGCCATGCCCCCGATTACGTTTGCCAGATCGACTGCGTAATCTTTTATCTCCTTGACGTCGAAAATGATTATTTGCGTCGCCGCATCGTCAATGAGATCGACGATGTCATCCAATGCCGCCGACATCAGGTAGATATCTTCCCGATCGAAAGGCGTGATGAATGATTTGTTGAGCCGGGTGGATATTGAATGCGTTAGCTCATCGCAGGCGTGTTCCATGCCCTTGATGCGTTTGGCGTATTCGGAGTAATCGTGATTCTTGTCGGCTAACATTTCCTTTAACTCCCGAGCGGCGTCAGAAATGTAAACCGTCATCTGGAGGAAGAGGTCAAAGTACTGCTCTTCCTTGGGCAGAAAATTTAGCAGACCCATTTAAACGTTTCCCCAAGTGTTGAAATGCTGAATCCGAAGAGCCCGCAATATAGCCCAGCAGTCGTCTAAAGTCCATCTGAACATCATCTGAATAATATCTGAACGCTTGCCTCGGTTCTGCCTCATTAACATAGATTTAACCCGCAATTCACAGCGCGTTAACCTCCATTAAATACAGTCGCGTTTACCTCGTTCGACCTTCGCTTCCTAAACCCGGGTCCAGTGACTGTTTTTATGGCCGTTACACAGAGCTCAACCACACGCCGCAGAAAAATCCGTTCAACGACGGAGGTTTATGACGATGGTTATCTGCGTCTTGAGCATGAAAACTACTACGTTTCATGTGACGGCCAGTCCATTAACCTGCCGAGAACCGAATTCTTGATTCTCTCGCGCCTGGTCCGAACACCAGGGCGGATCGTGACGACCAAAGACCTTTGGGAATATGTCTGGGGAACAGCGAAGCCGGTAAACGCTGAGAGTCTACACGTCTACATCTACCGACTAAGGAACAAGTTTGCAGGCTGCCGTCTGAGCATCGACACCATGGTCAATGTCGGTTACCGATTGGTGCTTGAAGGAGCAACCTCCGAATAACCCGCCGATGTCCGCCCGCGCTGTTTACGTCGAATTCAGACGGAGTTTAGATGGATGTAACACGCAACACCTACGATTTTTTCTGAACACAGTTAGGAGAAACATATGTCTTCCTTGAAAGCCTTTCGAGGCACAGCTTTGCTTGCAGCTCTTTCGCTAACCATCTTGGGATTCGCCTGTGGCGGAGGTGGTGGAACTGGTACCACCGGCGAAGCGGCGGTAATCAAGATTGACGGCTCAAGCACCGTCTTCCCCGTCACCGAAGCGGTGGCTGAAGAGTTTCAAAAAGAAAAAGGCGGGAAGGGTGAAGGTTACCGTCGGTATTTCCGGCACGGGCGGCGGCTTCAAGAAGTTTGTCCGCGGCGAGATCGATGTGGCCGACGCTTCGCGGCCCATCCTCGCCGAAGAGATGGCCCAGGCAAAAACAAACGGTATTGAGTTCATTGAGTTGCCTATTGCGTTTGATGCAATAGCAGTTGTCGTTAACCCCCAAAACGATTGGGTGACTTCGATGACTGTCGCAGAGCTCAAGAAGATTTGGGAGCCTGCAGCACAGGGAAAGATTACCCACTGGAACCATATTCGTCCCGAGTGGCCCAACGAAAAGATAGCGCTGTTCGGCGCCGGAGCTGACTCAGGTACTTTTGATTACTTCAGTGAAGCGATTGTGGGCAAAGCGAAATCCAGTCGCGGTGATTACACCGCCAGTGAAGACGACAACGTTCTGGTCCAGGGCGTGGAAGGAAACAAGTTTGCCCTTGGCTACATTCCTTATGCCTACTACGCGCCACATAGCAGTCGGATGAAAGCGGTCGCGATTCAATGGGAAAAGAACAAGGTGCAGGAACCAGTTTTGCCGAGTCCGGCCAACGTGCTCGCCGGAACATACAACCCACTTTCGCGTCCGTTGTTTATTTACGTCAGTAAGAAGTCGATGGATAAGCCGGAGGTCAAAGAGTTTGTCGAGTTTTATCTGGCCAACGTGAAGAGCCTGGCCACCGAGGTCAAGTATGTCCCGCTTACTGACGCCGCATACCAGATGGCGACAGGCCGCCTGCGAGCCCTGCAGACAGGATCCGGCTTTGGCGGAATACCGGAAGTAGGACTGCCCATCGAAGAACTGTTGAAGCGAACGCCGAAAACGTAACCATATCCGCAGATTAAACAGATTACGCAGATTAGGACAAACCAACAGTTAACTGTAGGTAACCCACAAAGGCAGTGAACCGCAAAATATCTGCTCACTGCCTGAGTTGCAATCTGTGGAATCAGCGTAATCTGCGGATTGGCAATGCAAAGAAATGCACGACGTACCAAGTCTTCGTCATCCAGTTGCGGCAGCCGCGGACCAGTCTGTCGGTAGGCAGTCGCCCGAGGCCCCACCGTCACGTGCGAGGCGTCTGTCACGGATCAAGGAACGCTTCATCGAGGCGCTGCTGTTTCTGGCGGCGTTTTCGTCAGTGGCGATTACGCTGGGAATTGTCTTCACCCTGATCTACGAGTCGTCATCGTTCTTCGCGCATGTACCACTGAAAGAGTTTTTGACAGCGCCACTCTGGACTCCGCTCTTCGCTTCGCCACGATTCGGAATCATGCCGCTGGTCCTCGGCACGCTGGTGACAACGGCCGTAGCGCTGGCCGTCGCTTTGCCCATTGGAACAGTCGTTGCCATTTACCTGAGCGAGTTTGCCCCGGCGACGCTGCGCGAAATTATCAAGCCGGCGCTGGAGTTGCTGAGTGCGGTGCCCACGGTGGTTTACGGCTATTTCGCTTTGCAGTTTATGTCGCCTCTCCTGCAAAAGCTTTTTCCGGGATTGCCGACATTCAACATGCTGAGTGCGGGCGTGGTTATGGGAATCATGATCATTCCTTACGTCAGCTCGCTTAGTGAAGACGCTATGCGCGCAGTGCCGATGTCGCTACGCGAGGGCGCGTATGCGATGGGAGCGAATCGGATCATCACAGCGCTGAAGGTAGTCTATCCGTCAGCACTGTCGGGAATCGTTGCGTCTTATATTCTGGCGATTTCACGTGCCATTGGAGAAACGATGATCGTAGCGATTGCCGCCGGGATGCAGCCGAATCTGACGATTGATCCGCGCGAGCCCGCGGCGACGATTACCGCGTTTATCGTGCAGGTCAGTCTCGGCGATCTGCCGCACGGGAGCATTGGATACCAGTCAATCTTCGCAGCGGGTATCACGCTTTTCATAATGACGTTGGCCTTCAATATTCTTGGCTACATCCTGCGCAAGCGTTTCAGAGAGGTTTACTGAGTGCCCGACTTTAGCCAAATCATTAAGAAGCGGAAGCGACAGGACTTCATCTTCAACATCATCGGCATACTGTGCACGTTGGTGGGAATTGTGACGCTGGGCGCCCTGCTTGTTGATTTGATTGTTGACGGTGCTGCCCGGCTTAACTGGACCTTCCTTTCGTCGTTTCCATCACGGTTTGCCGAACGCGCCGGAATTCTTTCGTCCTGGGTAGGCACGTTGCTCATCATGCTTGTGACTGCCTTCGCTGCTGTGCCGCTGGGTGTTTCCGCTGGAATCTACCTTGAGGAATACGCGCGCAAGAATTGGTTGACGAATCTTATTGAGATCAACATTGCAAACCTCGCGGGCGTGCCATCAATTATTTACGGCTTGATGGCGCTCGGCTTATTGGTTTACCAATTTCGTTTAGGCCAAAGCGTTCTGACGGGCGGATTAACACTCGCGTTTTTGATTCTGCCAATCGTAATTGTGGCCACGCGCGAGGCCCTGCGCACGATACCGCAAGGCATACGCGAGGCCGCTTACGCGCTCGGGTCAACGAAGTGGCAGGTGGTGCGCCATCACCTGCTGCCCTACTCGCTCGGCGGAACTATGACGGGCATTATTATCGCCCTCTCGCGCGCGATTGGTGAGACTGCGCCGCTCATTACCATCGGCGCTTTAACGTTTATCGCTTTCCTGCCGCCGCCACCGATAACATCGCAGCCACCTTTCATTTCTGATGACTGGCTGTGGTCTCCCTTTTCAGTGTTGCCAATTCAAATGTTCAATTGGGTTTCGCGTCCGGATCAGGCATTCGTGGTTAATGCAGCGGCGGCGGGAATTGTATTAATCGTAGTTACGTTACTACTCAACGCGATCGCGATAATGATTCGTTATCGAGTTCGTAAGCGCATTAAGTGGTAAGAAGAGAGTTCAGAGTGCAGTTCAGAGTGCAGGCTTTAGCTTGTTCCTTTTTAAATACAAGCAACCTAAAGGTTGGACTCTAAACGATTGAGTTTTAACGCAACGATGTCTATACGCGAACAATTTGCCCGTCCCGAAGTTAGCCCCGAAGTGGCGGGCACAACTCTGGAAGGCGGGAAGGCGCCGGAGATAAAGGCTGAGGTGGAACACCTCAACTTTTTCTACGGGAAACACCAGGCGTTGAAAGACATCAACATGGTGTTTCATGCGAACCAGGTCACGGCCATCATCGGCCCATCAGGTTGCGGAAAATCGACTTTATTACGCTGCTTCAATCGCATTCACGATCTTTACCCGGAAACTCACTATCAGGGAAAAATCATTCTGCAACCCAGCGGTCTGAACATAATTGGCCCGGAAACTGACCCTCTGGAAATGCGAATGCGCGTGAGCATGGTGTTTCAAAAGCCAAACGCCTTTCCTAAATCAATATTTGAGAATGTGGCTTTCGGTTTACGTTTGCGAGGTGTAGGCGGGAAGGAACTAACGGAACACGTTGAACGATCTTTACGTTCCGCCGCGTTATGGGATGAGGTGAAGGACCGTTTGCGCCAGTCCGCTTATCAGCTCTCCGGCGGCCAACAGCAGCGTCTGTGCATCGCCCGGGCCTTAGCAACCGATCCGGAGATGTTGTTATTTGACGAGCCGACTTCTGCGCTTGATCCGATCGCGACTGCCAAGATCGAAAGTTTGATTTTTGAGCTTAAGCGTGAAGTGACGGTCGTCATCGTCACGCATAACATGCAGCAGGCGGCCCGGGTTTCTGACTACACCACCTTCATGTACCTGGGCGAACTGATTGAAGTGGCGCCCACAAAGAAAATGTTTGAGAATCCGTCCAATAAGTTAACGGAACAATACATCACAGGCCATTTTGGCTAAGCTAAATTCGATGTCGACAGAACTTTCAAATTCAATAGCTACACCGTCGACGGCCACACTCGCGCAACCGGCCAGCGATGCAGCACAGGCGCCTTCTAAGATTAGTGTTAGGAACCTCAACTTCTTTTACGGCAAAAGCCAGGCGCTGTTTGATATCAACATCGAGATCCAGGAACGCGTGGTGACAGCGTTTATTGGTCCATCAGGTTGTGGCAAGTCAACGTTCATTCGCACGCTCAATCGGATGAACGACGTCATTGCCGGAACCAGAGTTGAAGGAAAAGTTTTAATTGATGGCACCGACATCTATGGTCCGGAAACTGACGTCGTGGATCTGCGCCGGAGGGTGGGAATGGTTTTTCAGAAATCGAATCCATTTCCGAAATCCATCTTTGACAATGTAGCCTATGGACTCCGGATCAATCGGATGGCCTCCAGCAAGAGCGAGTTGCAAGGACGCGTCGAGCAGGCCATGAAAGACGCTGCTATTTGGAATGAGGTCAAAGATCGGATGCACGAATCGGCGCTGAGTTTGTCGGGCGGGCAACAGCAGCGCCTGTGTATTGCGCGCGCCCTGGCGATTCAACCGAGCGTTGTATTGATGGATGAACCTGCTTCCGCGCTCGATCCTATGGCCACTACCAAGATCGAGGAGTTGATAGTTGAGCTGAAAAAGCAGTACACGATTGTGATCGTGACGCACAACATGCAGCAGGCGGCGCGTGTGTCGAATACCACGGCGTTCTTCCTAATGGGCAAGTTGATCGAGGTAAACCCGACCGAAAAAATGTTTACCAACCCCGATTCAAAAACTACCGAAGATTACATAACTGGAAGGTTTGGGTGAGGAAGGCAATGGATTATCACAGACATCTTGACGACGAGCTTGATTCGTTGCGCGACAAAGTGTTGTTGCTGGGCGGCGAGACTGAGGCGGCGCTGGAGCGGGCCATGCATTCCCTGATTGAACGTGACAGTCAGCTGGCGCAGGAGGTGTTGGAGAACGACGACAGGGTAGATACGTTGGAAGTGGAAATCGATCGCCAATGTATCGAGATCATCGCCTTGCGTCAGCCCGCGGCACGGGATCTTCGTTTTGTGATCTCAGTTGCCAAGATGGCCCCGGTACTGGAGCGCATCGCTGATCACGCTTGCAACATCGCGCGAGCGGCCATCGATCTGAACAATGAGCCGGAACTTACGGCTGTTGCCGATTTAAGAAAGATGTCTGACCACGCGTTGGGCATGTTGCGGGCAGCGTTGGATGCGTTTACTTCAAACGATGCTATTGCGGCGCGCGAGGTAATTAAGACCGACGCCAAGATCAACGATTTGTACAACTATATTTTCCACAAGTTGATTGAAATGATGGTGACTGAACCCGGAACGGCCACCCGGAATGCGCGACTGATCTTTGTCGCAAAACACTTAGAACGTATTGGCGATTACGTGACAGACATTTGCGAATTGACTGTGTATATGGCCGAGGCCGCGTTTATCAAGCACTATAAGTAAGACCCATGACAGACAAGAATGTCTGTCCTAACTATGGACCATCCAATTCTCATTATCGAAGACGACCCGGACATTTCCGAGAGTTTGAAATACAATCTCGAGCGTGAAGGGTTGCCGGCCACTGTCGCGTCCACAGGCGAAGCAGGTCTGGCGGCCGCGCTCAACGAAAAAGAACCACCGTTGTTAATCATCCTGGATCTGATGTTGCCCGGTATGAACGGCATCGAGTTGTGCCGCCGGCTGAGGAGAGAGCCTGCAACGCGACGCACGCCGATCATAATGTTGACAGCGAAGGCATCAGAGGCAGACCGCGTGGCGGGACTCGATCTCGGAGCCGATGACTACATCACCAAGCCGTTTTCAGTGCGTGAGTTGTTGGCGCGCGTGCGCGCGGTAATGCGGCGCACGGACGACACTAAGTCGAAAACCTATGAAGACGATCAACTGATGATCGACTTCGACGACATCCGCGTCGTATGCTGCGGTAACAAGGTCCGGCTGACGAACAAAGAATTCACGCTATTGTCAGTCCTGGCGAAAAGTCCTGATCGGGTAATTACCCGGCAGCAGTTGCTGGACAGTGTTTGGGGATACAGCTATTACGGCGACGCGCGGACCCTCGATGTTCACATCCGGCGTTTGCGACAGAAGCTTGGTGGATGCGGGTCCAGCATAGAAACTGTAGTGGGTGTGGGTTATCGCTTTGTTGGCACCAGCGGCATAGCGCGTGAGTAGATTGTCGTTCACATGACTAAGGGCAAGGCATTTCTATTTTCAGGATTCGCTGTCGTAGTAGCCATCGCTCTTGTCATCCCATCTTTCGCAGTACGCGCTGTCGCCGCGGCCGCAGTCATCCTGATTGCCCTGGCTTTTCTGATTTATTCCTACCGAAACCAAACCTTAATAACCAACCCAGACGACACTAACCAGACCGAAGACAACTCCACGAAAGACAGCTTTGCGTTCAGCAAGTTGTTTGAAGCCACGATGAGCGGGATGCGCGAAGGCCTGATCGTGGTTGATAAGGACATGCGCGTGGTCGCGTCCAATCCTGCCGCGCACAAGTTATTTAATCTTTCTCGCGGGAAGCTGAATGCTCAGCGCCTGACTGAGTTGACGCGAAATCCGGCAATCTATGGCGCCTTTCTTGATGCGCTGAAGGGAACTGAGCGAAGCGGCGTCAAAATTCAAACGCATGGGCCGGACAGACTGGTGTTTGATCTACGCGCCGTTCCTTTGACAAGCGCCAGTGGACAGGACACGAAAAAAACTGCACAGGGTGCCTTAGGCGTATTTGTTGATGTCACACGGCTGGAACGGTTGGAACAGGTAAGACAGGAATTTCTTTCGAACGTCTCTCATGAGCTGCGCACACCCTTAACTGCGATTCTGGCTTTTGTGGAGACTCTCGAAGCCGGCGCGATCGACGACCATGAAGCTGCACGCCGTTTTCTTCCGATCATTAGGAAGAACGCGACCCGAATGCACGATCTTATCGACGACATACTCGAGTTGAGTGCGATTGAAGCGGGCAACGTGCAGGTACGCCCGCGGCGTGTTGAGCTTAATCCCGTTGTCGACGATGTACTTTCGTCACTGGCTTCCAAAGCGGATGCGGCGGAGGTTACGGTGACCAATGATGTCGCGGTTGACGTCAGAGTCTACGCGGATGAGCGGCGGCTTGAGCAGATGTTGACTAATCTGGTGGACAACGCGATCAAGTTTAACCGCAAAGGCGGCCACGTGAGCATTAAGTATCAACAGCCCGTGGAGAACGCGGACGGCAAGGGACGCGATAAGATCATCGTGGAAGATACGGGCGAGGGAATTCCCGCACAGCACCTGGAGCGGCTTTTTGAAAGGTTCTATCGCGTCGACCGTGCGCGCTCGCGCGAGAAGGGTGGCACAGGTTTAGGGCTGGCGATTGTGAAACATCTTGCGCTGGTGCATAACGGCGAAATCAAGGTTAGTTCAGAGGTAGGCAAGGGCAGCACGTTTACAATCGAGCTTCCCGGTAGTGATCGCAGAAAGTAAAGGAGAAAGGATTTTCGTGTTATTTCGTTGGGTGGATTTTGGCGTCGGAGCTTTAAGACGATCCACGAATTAACACGAACTTACACAGAACCAATCAAGTCACCCTGCTGGATTCGGCTTGTACCACTAGGGCTTAGGCAGAACGTGTGGGCTATCGTCAGGTACTGGTTCTTCACCTTCATCTTCTTTCACTGCCGCGAGACTGGGACGCAGCTTCAATTGCTGGTAGGCTTTGCTCACCTGCGCGATGTCACAACCACTTGGTCCTTCCATACCGTTCGACTTATTTCCGCCGCTGAATTTAAGCATTACAGTGCTGCCCTCGTTGCAGTCATAGCAATCGAGCAGTCCGAAGCTGTGTCCGATCTCGTGCGCTACGGCATTGGTTAAGGTCTTGGACTCGAGCTTAGGATCAATAGATATAGTTGCATAATTGATGATTCCGGTGCCGATAACGCCGTGAGCTTTAACTTCGCTGCCATGGCGCGTTCTTCCGTTAAAGACACTGGAACGCAGGATCGTAAGACAGTTGTAACATTCAAGAGGTGTGGCGGCTATACCCGCATAAGTGATGCGCACTCCTGATCCGGTCGACGCTCCAACTGCATCCCAAAGCTGCAGTGGCCTCGTCAGGTATGGAATCTCATCGCTCGTAAAATCGGTTTGCAGAATGTATACCTTGACGTGACTTCCTGGCGCCCAGGTCCAGAATCCCGTGCGCGCAGCGCGCGAACCAATCTTGCAGTTTGCATCCCCAGCATCAGCGCTTTGTGCATAACCGCTAATTGCGATGGCACACGTCACTAAGAGTAGAGACGAGATGCTTCGGACAGAGTTCGCAATACGCCGAGTAGACAATCGACGGAGGTTCATTCTGTGATTACCTTCCGTCGGGTATCGTAGCTAAGGATTCAGCTGCCGTCCTGGCGACTCGCCGGTGTTCGTCATAAATCCGTCGTACAACCTCGAGGTCGCATCGCGAAGGTGAGAGCAATCCGTTGTCGCGGTTGATCCCTGGGAAGTTGTTCATGATCGTTTGGTTTTTCTTACAGCTGGTACAGTTCTCAAGTCCCATACCGTGTCCTAGTTCGTGAGCCATGAAACCCTGCAGCGCTTTCGGATCGGTAGTGGCAACGTCAAACTCGATCCAAGCCGACTCCAGCAATTTATTGCCGTCGTGTTTGACAGGGTAGAAGGCTGCGTAAAACTTGCCGTCCTTGTTTCGCGCGTCTTTGCGCGCGACCGTCAGACACGATTCACAACTGACCCTGCGATCCGTGTCGCCCGCGTCCACAAAGGAAACGCCCGCACCAATTCGCTTTGCTGCGGCACTCCAATAGGCCATCGCGGCAAATAAAGTTCGTCGCTGTTCGCTAGTAAACATGCCGCGAACGAAGTAGACACGTATATTCGTGTCCGGAGGCCACGAATACCGGCTGATAGGTGGAGCTGTGCGGTTTGTTTTGCAGACGGCAACCTCGGTGTTCGATGCGGTATCTGAATCTTGCTCATCAATCGTTGAGTACGACACGGAATTAGGTTCATCGATGTCTTTAATTGTGACTTTACTTGCGAAGAGCTTGTAGTCGTAATACTTCACCTGCACGCGATAGTGAACATCAATCTTTGGAAAACGCAGGATATCGTCGGCATGGGTTCGCGTCGGAAATAGAAGATAACCTTGTGAAGTCTCCCGCCAGGTTTCAAACACTGGAAAACGTTGCTTGCCCTGCGGTTCGACTCTCCCACTAACTTTTACAATCTGGAATGTGTCAGCATCGGCCCAGACACGACCTACAAAAAAGCGCTCCCGCATCTTGTATGGATCGGGTGCTGTCCGTGGAGTAACGTCGATCGCAAACACTGAGCGGTCACCTAATTTCTCAGCGCCAACGAAATCCAACCTGTACTTTGCGGTTTCGGTAATGTCGATTCCAAGCAGTTGAGCACCAGCTAGATCCTGAATGTCCTCTTTCGTGATCTTCATGCCTTTTAGTGAAGGGGCGGGGTGATACATGACACGCTCTATTCGATTGCCGCGGTCGTCAAAAACAAACTGCGACTGGCGGATATAGTCGCCCGTCACAGCTCCGTCTGGCCCAATGGTCTGCAGCAATACATCGCGCTTGAATGTGTGACCATTCAACGAATTACGTACTGACGTTTCAGCTTTGACAAATCGTTCCAGAACTTGATTGGAGCTAAGCGGTCTGGCCGGTGGTTCGGCATCAAGAATTCGTCTCGCCTCTGTTTCGCTTGCGTCCGCCACCGACGCGAAAGGAAGTTCCTGAGCACGGACGTTAAGAAACGCCGCCGCCAGGACCATAACGCTAAACACCTGCAGAAACGTCAAGAGATATTTCGACATACGATCGACCTTTCCAGTAGTTAGAAGATGGGGCTGCGGGCTTTCCAACTGAGCCGGCACATTTAGGAAAACAATGAGGCGAAATGTATGAGAGTTGGCAATTTGCCCTGTCGCATCGCCCCAAACCAGGGCCCGTTTGTGCAGCTAATAACGCTGCGACCTAGGAGTCGCATCTGGTATGCCACGATGTTGGTCGAAGAATCGTTACCTAGGCGAAGTCGATCACTGATTGGATTGGCTCTGGTTTCATTTGTGAGGTTTGGTAAGACGTGGAGAGTATTTCAACGGGCTTGGCACAAACCAGACGTGGGCCTGGGGTGACCTCTTACTCGTTAAAGATTTCAACTAAAACGATCTTCGAAGTCGCGCGAACAAAACACTAAACGTTTTCGTGGAATGCGTTTCATCCCAAACGGGGAACGAGTTGAGGTAGACGAGATGTGTCCTGATTACAGTGTGACGTGGCGCGTCAATCGGCTGGCGACGCGGGTGGTGAGGGAAGGTCAATGCTGTGACGCTTGATCATTCGATCAAGCCTCTTCCGATCAATGCCAAGGAGTCGCGCCGCCGCTTGCTTGTTTCCGCGCGTATGCGTCAATACTTCTTCAACATAACGACCTTCCATCACGGTGAGAGGAAGGAAGTTCTTCGGGGACGCCTCAGTCACTTGTGGTTGCGCACCAGTGCCTGGAGAATATCTCTGTAGGCGTTCCGGCAGGTTCTTCACGCGAATGGTGCCGTCGCTAACCGCCGTAGCCAGTACCACCGCGTTTTCAAGTTCGCGGATGTTCCCGGGCCACGGGTACCGCTCCAGTAACTCGAGCGCTTCACCGGAGAAAACTACCGGGGATCTTAGTGAGAAAACTCGTTCCGCAAAACTCTTCGCGAGTAAAAGAATGTCTTCCCTGCGGTCACGCAGCGGTGGCAACCCGATCGAAACGGTGTTCAAACGATAGAATAAGTCCTCGCGGAACCTACCTGCCGCAACTTCTTCTTCGACATTCCGGTTGCTGGCGGCAATTACGCGTACATCCACCTGTTGTGTTTGATTAGAGCCCACCGGGCGGATCTCGCCCTGCTGCAACGCCCTTAGTAGTTTCACCTGGAATGCGGGCGTCGTTTCAGTGATTTCATCGAGAAACACAGTTCCTTTTTCGGCTGCCGCCCAAAGTCCCTGTCGATCACGGTCAGCGCCGGTGAAGGAACCTTTGACGTGTCCGAACAACTCCGATTCTATGAGCTCCGCTGATATGGCCCCGCAGTTAACCGTAACGAAGGGACGATCCCGCCGCGGGCTACGACTATGTAGGGCTGTGGCAATCACTTCTTTGCCGGTGCCGGATTCCCCGGTCAACAACACCGGTAAGTCCGTGGAAGCAAACCGCCCCACGCGCTTCATGACGTCGATGAAGGCAGCGCTGCGACCGATCACGCGAAGGTCGGGCTGATACCTGGTGGGGGCGATTGGAGAACGCACGCGTCGCGATTTGTAGTTGAGAACCTGTTCCTTCAGCGCCTGCGATATCGACTGTAGTTCCTCAATATCAAACGGCTTCAGTACGTAGTCGTAAGCCCCGAAGGAAGCAGCATCCAGAGCGCCTGAGGCACTCGCGTAACCGGTCATGAGTACCACCGGCGTCGCCGGCATCTGCTGTTTGAAACGATGGAGAACAGCGAATCCGTCTTCTGGCGACCACCGAGATTGATGTCGCAGAACACGGCACCCAGGCGTTGACCCTCTAACTTGTTGAATGCTTCTTCTGCGGATGATGCCTCCGTCACTTCCCACCCTTCCGCACGTAAAACCTCTGCCACAAGTGTAGTAATGTCGGGTTCATCGTCTATAACCAACGCATGTAGTTTTCCAGTCATCTTCTCCTCAGACGTCTCGGACGCAGCTCGACAACAACGAGCAGAGGGCCACCAACAAGATTTTGGGAGGTTAGTTCTTACTGCCTGGGCGTGGGAGATGAGCTGGACTAGCCTGAGACAGTGAGTGTACTCAGGATAACCGAGGGTTGTTTGTCCGTAAAGAGCCAGAAAACCTATTTCTTCTGTTCGTCGAGATGACGCAGAGTGTCGAGAATGAGATTTGTATTGGTGAGCGCAGTAATTCGAACCGGGAATTCGCTGGCAGACTTTTGAAAGTGAAAACTTCCGCTGGTGATTTCGACAATCTGTCTGAAACCTTGCTCGCCGGTCGCTCCGCCAGCTTCGGCATCGACGATTCGTCCGTCGTTGAAAAGCACGCGACCTGATTTTGACGCACTGTTCAAGTCAAGTGAGCCCGTGAGTTTGGCATTCTCGATCACCTGTATGACATCGAAGACGTTAATTGCAGTGAGATCCCCTGCAAGCGTCACGTAGTTGGCGCGCTGTACGCGCGAACTAACAACCGGTTCCGGTCGCAAATCGGGACGCCGCGCACGACGGATCGCTTCCAGGCCGCCGGCAATGTTTAGTCGGGGATCAAGTTGCTTCGCTTCCAGCAGCCGATCGTAAGCGGTATCAAATTCATCGCGTTCAATGTAAAGACTGGCCAGCGACAGACACTGTCGCGCCGCTTCCTCTTTCTGCTTTTGCGTGATTGAGATCTCGCGCAGCCGTTCGCGAATAGCAATCGAGCGAGGGTTACCTTCGAGCGCGGCACGCAATCGTTTAAAAGCGCGCTCGGGCGACTTGTACTTCAGGAACAACTCGGCGTCGAGCAGCGCACTATCAACTTCGCTAACGTGCTCCTGCTGTGACGTGGGATCGGCCATTGCTATTTTGAATGAGTTCAGTTGTGCTTTCATTGCGAAGTTTATCACACGCCGTTGTAGGCGGAGTTCGTGGTATTTTCGTGTTAATTCATGGATCGTTTCCCCGGCGGCATAAAGACGATCCACGAAATGACACGAATACCACGAACAGTGCGAGCAGTGCATTGACTGTCTTATCACGTTGGGCCTATTCGCGAAAATTGTGTGATTCTGCGCTTGCGTTAATGTGGTACATTCTGCAACTCGCCCATGAAAACGACTGAACAAGGTCGCCGCGCATACCGCAGACGAGCGGTCCAATTGGAGGTCACCATCAAGTTTCGGCCTCCGGCATCGTTTACGAAAATAGGTGAGGCCGGCCGGCTCACCCTCGTCGGTCGCACGCGCAACATCAGCGAAACCGGTATGGCCGTGGTCGTTTCCGCCAGGAACATCGATCGATACCTCAACGCCAAAGAAAAGGCGTTTGACGCTGAGCTTCGCTTGCCAAATGGTCCAATCGCGGTGGAAGCCGAAGCGGTTTACTTCAAGAAGACTCTGACTGGCTCAGTTGCCACTTATGTGATCGGTTCTCGTTTTATTAAAGCGCCGGGGCAGGCACACGCAAAGCTTACCGAATTCCTGCGAGGGCTCACCCTCTCTCAACCAAATTAAAACTAAAAATCGAGACGAACGCCGATGCGAACTTGTCGCGGTCGCAGTGTGCGTGTCGTTACGAGGAATGAATCAAGAAATGCCTGCCGCTGCGCGGGCGTGGCGGATGGTGAGAGAGCACTGAAGTTTATGAACTCGCTGCCGAAACTGAAGACAGTCTTATTGAGCACGTTATCAAACTCAATTACGGGACGCAGTCGCATGCGGTAGTTTAAACGAAACTCGCGCGTAATACTCAAGTCCAGAAAGAATTGACCCGGACCCTGGCCGGCATTACGCGGCAGGTTTCCTGTTTGCCCGATGGTGGGGACGGCAAAGAGATTCAGTATCGCAGGATCAATTGGATCGCCCGGACCACGCCAGCGCAAAACGCGAAGTGTCTCCGGTGAAGATGGGCCGATCGTTGCTGACGTCGTCCAGATTTCGATCAACGCCGCCAATCGAGATATTAAACGGCGCGCCCGATGCGATTCTCAAAATAGGCGAGAAGCGCAGTTTTCCCAGGTAGCCGGGCATATCAAACGTTCCTGAGAAAACAAAACGATGCCGCCGATCAAGCAGGCTCCGCGCACGTTCTCCAGCGAAGTCGCCTGGGACAAGCGCGTCGGAAGTGTTGACGACACCGTCGTCCTCAAAAAATGAGAGGGTGTATGCTGCACGGAACGACATACCGAAAGATTTCGTTCGCTTGAATCGTTTGCGCAGCTCCAGCGTCAGGCCGTGGTAAATGACTGTTTCCGGCGGAAACGAGTTGCTCGACTTCAGCGCGAGTAGGATCCGGTCGCAAACGATTCATTGCCGCCAGTGCTACTTCGACTGCGGTTGTCGATGTAGCTGTTCAGGTTGAAGATGGAAACCGGAACACCAAATTCGATGAGGCGCACGATGGCATTCGGATTACCGGGGTTAAGCGGAGCGAACACAAACCGCACCAACTCTCCGGCGGTTGACGCGTTATATAACGGTCGTGGACCAAGTGGGCCACCACGGAAGTTGGTGAAATCCTGCGACCCAGAAATTGGGAAAAGCTGCTAAATCCCGCCGGCATACGCGGCGCATTCGCGTTGAACTCGCGCCACAGATGAAGCCCGCGGTTGAACGTGTAATTGGTTTCGAAAACAAATCCGCTGTTGAGTTCCCTTTCGAAGCCGACATTTGCCTGATAACTCTCGGGAATGCGCAGGTTTGGATCGAGACGCCGGGAAAATCCCAGGTTCAGCGTCCCGAATTGTTTGACCAACGGCGAGTCGGCAGTCAACACTCCGGGAAATGACAAGTTGTTAGCGATGAAACTGCGGCGAAAGTCCGCGCTTCCAACCTGTCCCGTCGCCGGATCAACCAGGTCGTTCGTATCAAAGAAGAGCTGGTTTGCACCGAGTGTGAAGTCGTCAATCGTGCGCAATAGCGCTCGGTTATAAAAAATGCCGGCACCGATTCTGATTACCGTCTTACCTGATTTGAAAGGATCATAGGCAACAGAAAGACGAGGTCCCCAGTTGTTGGTATCGGCCAGGATCGTCTCGTGTTCCCAACGCAGTCCGTAACTCACCACCAGGTTCGGCAACATGCGCCATTCGTCCTGGACGAAAAATCCGAGATACGTGTTTTTCTGAGTGGATTCCGCCTGAAAGTTCTGACGGAAACGGCTAGGTCGTGTTGGCAATGAAGTCGGCCGCGCTGTCGAAAGAAAATGTGCCTGAGATGTCGGTGAGATCTATGAATGTAGAACGCACGTTTTGAATGTCGCCGCCAAATTTCAGCGAATGAGAACCTATCAACCACGACAACACATTCTGCACTTGCACTCGTCGTTCACTACGATCCGTCGCTCCCGCAGTAGATGAGCCTGCCACCAATGTGCCAGTTCGTTGGTCGGGATCAGTAGAAGGCAAAGGATCATTCAACGTAATCAAGACCACCGGCCGCCTGCCACCAGACGCCTGCACGCCGGGAGTTAGTCTTGAAAACTGCACGCGCGCCTGATTCACGACAGTTGGCGAGAATACGAGATTGTCTGTGTAAGAGATGGCGTCAGTGCCGCGTGTTCGACCCAACAGTGCCTGGGCCAGACGGTTGCCACCACCGAATTGCCGAAGATTATTCAGCCGGCCCATTTGATAAAGCACCGCGCCATGGTGCGTCTCGGAAAACTGATGGTCCACACGCGTGGTAAAGATGTTGTTCTTCGATGGCGTGCTGAGAGTTTCAACGAACGGAGCAATACCTTCGGCCAGTCGCAGAGGGCCTATCGCATTCGGTTCAGTTACAGTCGGGCCGGGTAACGGAAATAGCGGGTTCTTTTGAATTGGTACCAGCGTGTCGATCGTGGTGCTGTCGAGCTGGGTGTCATACTCGTAGGAGGAAAAGAAAAACGTGCGTTTACGTCCATCGTAGAGGGGCAGCCGAACCGGTCCACTGAAAGTAAAGCCGGGATTATGTTGCTCGAGCGGCTGCCGTGGAAGCCCGCGAGCCTGATTGTTCGACGTGTTGGCGTTAAAGATATCGTTGCGGAAAAAGTAGAAGAACCGTCCGCGATAATTGTTTGAGCCGCCGCGCGTGCGAATGTTGATGCGGCCGCCTGATGCCCTGCCGTATTCCGCTGAAAACTGATTGGTAATGACCTGCACTTCTTCGACTGCTTCGATCGATGGCTGGAAACGTTCACGCGCGGCGCGATCGTCGTTGTTGTCCATGCCCGTCGATCGTGATGTTGTTTGAATAGGCTGGACCACCGGAGAGTGAGAACGTGCCCGACTCTTCGGGAGTACTCGCAGGATTGGTATTTCGATCTTCAGCGAGGTCTCGTGTGGAGAGTGCTTCTTCGGAAACGCCGGGCAAAGTAAAGATCAAATCCAGGATGGAACGCGAAGCGATGGGCAACGACTCGATTTCATGAGTGGTGACTGTACCGCCGACAACTGTACGCGTCGTGTCCACGGCCGGAGTTTCGCCGGCAACCACCGTCACAGGATCCACGGTTACGCCCTGCGGCAGAAGTGTTATTTCGAGTTGCAGGTTCTGGCCGGAGATTAGGGTAAGCTCAGTTCTCGCCTGTGGGGCAAAGCCGGTCGCGGAAATACGCAGATTATAGATGTCCGGGTTCGAGCTGGATGATCACATAGCGTCCGTCACCATCAGTAACGACTGCGACGGGCAGCTCCAGTTTTGACAAGGACTGCTTCGATTGTTGCACCGGGTACCACCGCACCGTTCTGGTCCATACGCGTCCGCTAATGGTGATGTTATCCAGATCCTGTGCGACAGCGTGCTGATTCAGGAGAGAGCCAGCCCAAGAAGTAACGCGAGGACAAGAGTTAAGTTAATGAGGCGTTCTTAGACTGACTTTTTCAAGTTGACCTCCGCCAGCGGACGGGTGATCACAGATCTCGAGATCCGGAAAGACGATTTAGAGAGAGGACGCTAAGCGGTTTTTGCATAGGCTACTGCCAGCCAGCCGGTGACGTCACCCCTTGAACGGAGTAGGGCATCTGCTAAGAAATGCAAAGAATTTGGCTTAGTGTGACAGGCGGAATGTCGTAAGGAAATTCAGCCGCGTGAGGCGCGATTACGTAATGCAGCGGCGCGTGAGAGCGGAACCAGAGAGTCGGTGGTTCCTTCGGCAGGCGGCTCGGTGAAGTTAGTCAGTTCTTCGGCATGAGAGTGCAGGTATTGGAAGAAGCGTTCAAACTCGCGCTGCATCGCGTCCATCTTTTCACGCATGTTGAGAATGATTTCCACGCCGGCGAGGTTGACGCCGAGGTCGCGCGTAAGCGAGAGGATCAGCTCAAGACGCTCGAGGTCAGGATCGGTGTAGAGACGCGTGTTGCCTTCGGAACGAGAAGGCTTAAGTAATCCTTCGCGCTCATAAAGACGCAGCGTCTGCGGGTGGAGACTATATTGATCCGCCACGGCGCTGATTGTGTATGTCTTAGGTTTGCGTTTCATAAGCGGAATGTCCAATGTCAATAGTCAATCGTCCAATGTCAAAAGACCTTTTTGAGTGAACAGCTTCTGGACATTGGACATTGGACCATTCGACTTCTTTCACTATTCCAGTCCCATCTCTACACGCGGGTTCTCCGCGTTCAGTTTCGAATACTGTCGCAGCAATTCTTTCGTCTCCTCCGAAATTACTTTCGGCAACATTACCTGAACTTCTACAAACTGATCTCCGTGTGCGCCCGGGATTGCGTAGCGACGGCGCGCCGCGCTGTCGCAGACGAAACTTCTGTCCTGACTGCGTGCCCGGCGGAATACGCAATTGCGCCTTGCCTTCTACCGTCGGCACCTCAATCTTTGCTCCTAACGCAGCTTCCGGGACGGTAAGCGGCACGGTGACGTAAATGTTGTCGCCTTTGCGAGTGAAATATTTGTGTGTGCCGACGTTGGTGATGATATGCAAATCACCCGGAGGCGCACCCAGTCGTCCACCCTGGCCCTTGCCTGGAATTCGCACGCGCGAACCTGTTTCCACACCCGCCGGAATTCGCACCTTAACGTTCTCTGTTTTCGGAACCGTGCCTTTGCCTTTACAGAAGCGAGCACGGCGAACGCCTTCGCCCTGTTCCGCCACAATCCGGACACTCCTGAGCAAAACGCAAACGTCCGCCCGCGCGTTGCACCTGCCCGGAGCCATTACATGTCGCGCAGACTGTCACTGGTCCACCAATGTCGCCGGCGCCGTTACAACGAGAACACTGTTCAGAACGATTGACGGTAAGATTTGTGGTAATGCCTTTGATCGCTTCTTCGAAAGAGAGCGCCAGAGGCATCTCGATGTCCGCACCCTTCTTCGGTTGCGGCCGCGGCGGTTCCTGTTCCTTGGCTCCGCCACCAAACAGATCTGCAAAAATGTCGCGGAAGCTGCTGCCGGAGGCGCCGCCGCCCGAAGTTGGGCCAGTGCTCCAATCGAATCCACTGAAATCAAAATTCGGAGCAGCGCGTCCGGTAGTTGGACCAGCGCCACGAGCAGCGGCGTCGGCCAAATTATCGGAGTACTGTCCGAACCGATCGTAGACCTTACGTTTCTTGGGATCCGAAAGAACATCGTGTGCTTCGGTGGTTAGCTTGAAGCGTTCCTCCGAAGCCTTATCACCCGGATTCACATCAGGGTGATACTTGCGCGCCAGACGCCGGTAAGCCTTCTTGATCTCTTCCGGCTTCGCGTCGCGCTTGATGCCCAGTACTTCGTAATAGTCTTGTTTAGCCATTTAACTGCAGTGAATATTAAATAGTGACAAGTGAAAAGTTAAAAACTGATACTCGTCACTTGTCACCACCATACTCACAGACTGTCGGTTCGATTCAGCTGGTTCTCGGTCTGAATCAACAAAATCACTAGCGCAATAACCAAACCGGCACCGAGGCCTTATTTGTTTTCGTCTACGTCAACGTACTCAGCGTCGATGACGTTGTCCTCGCCTGCGCCCCCCGCAGTCGAAGCTCCCGCAGCAGATGCCTGTTCGTCGCCCGGTGTCTCACCACCTGCTGGACGGAGTCTGCTGATAAAGCGCCTCCGCCATCTTGTGCGAAGCCGCCTGTAGCTGGTTGAAGGCTTCGTTGAGTCGATCCGCTCCGCCTTCCGCCAAAGCTTTTTTCGCTTCGGCAATCGCGGTTTCGACTTCACCGGCCACTGCGCCAACCTTTTCGCGGTTGTCGTTGAGCGTCTTCTCCATCTGGTAGGTCAACCCATCCAGACGATTACGCGCTTCGATTTCTTCCCTCTTCTTAACGTCATCAGCAGCATGCGATTCAGCGTCACGCATCATCTTGTCGATCTCTTCTTTCGAAAGACCGGATGATGCCGTGATCGTAATCTTTTGCTCGCGGCCAGTACCCATGTCTTTGGCCGAGACGTTGACGATTCCGTTAGCGTCGATGTCGAAGGCGACCTCAACTTGAGGCATGCCGCGCGGCGCTGGTGGAATCCCAATCAGGTGAAACTTTCCTAACGTGCGATTGTCGCCCGCCATCGGTCGTTCACCTTGCAGTACATGAACTTCCACAGACGTCTGGTTGTCGGAAGCCGTCGAAAAAATTTCCGACTTGCGCGTGGGAATAGTTGTGTTGCGTTCGATCAACTTGGTAAACACGCCGCCAAGTGTTTCGATGCCGAGGCTCAGCGGAGTTACGTCGAGCAGCAGGATGTCAGTCTTTTCACCTGACAACACGCCTGCCTGGACTGCCGCTCCAACAGCCACGACTTCATCAGGGTTGACGCTCTTGTTTGGCTCTTTGCCAAACAAGTCGCGCACCATCTGCTGCACTTTCGGAATACGGGTAGAACCGCCAACCAGAACCACTTCGTCGATTTTCTTCGCATCAACGCCGGCGTCCTTAATCGCCTGTTCGACCGGGCCCTTTCAGACGGCTGAGAATCGGTTCAGCCAATTGCTCAAACCGGGCTCGCGTCAGTTTCATCGCCAGGTGCTTCGGTCCTGACTGATCAGCGGTAACGAACGGCAAGTTGATCTCAGTCTCCATGGTGCTGGAGAGCTCGATCTTTGCCTTTTCAGCAGCTTCCTTCAGACGCTGCAACGCCATCTTGTCGTTCGATAAATCGATGCCCTGGTCTTTCTTGAACTCTTCGATGATCCACTCGATCAACCGCTCGTCGATATCGTCGCCGCCCAGGTGCGTGTCGCCGTTGGTTGATTTAACTTCGACGACGCCTTCGCCGACTTCAAGTATCGAGATATCAAAAGTACCGCCACCGAAGTCGAACACGGCGATGGTCTCGTCTTTCTTCTTGTCGAGCCCATAAGCTAAGGCTGCCGCCGTCGGCTCGTTGACGATGCGCATGACTTCAAGGCCGGCAATCTTGCCCGCGTCTTTGGTCGCCTGACGCTGAGCATCGTTGAAGTAAGCAGGAACGGTAATAACCGCCTTCTCAACTTTTTGGCCGAGGTAGTCTTCGGCAGACTGTTTCATCTTTTGCAGGATGATTGCCGAGATTTCCGGCGGACTCCATTCCTTGCCGCCAGCCTCGATGCGCACGTCGCCGGTGCCTGCAGCTTTCACCTTGTACGGAACCTGCTTTATCTCTTCGGTGACCTCGTCAAAGCGCCGGCCCATAAATCGTTTGATTGAATAGACAGTGTTTTCGGGATTAGTCACGGCCTGGCGCTTTGCCACCTGCCCAACCAGCCGGCTCCCATCCTTGGTAAACGCCACCACTGAAGGGGTCGTGCGGCCGCCTTCCGAGTTGGTGATGACGGTCGGTTCGCCACCCTCCATCACCGCCACTACCGAGTTGGTCGTTCCCAAGTCGATTCCAATAATCTTGCTCATATCTTTTTGTTCTCCACAGGATATTTTGGCCGTGTTTAGGCCAACCAAATTCTAGTTGAATGGATACGTAATATAATACCTGAGTGTTCCATTGTCAACTTTCTGGACAACGGTTTTAGGTGTTAATTAGCTGGGATTTGCTGGGGTTTCGGGCGGGTTCGCCGCATTCTGCCGGCGGTCTTCGTTCAAAAGTCGTGAGGCGAAGAAGATGTAATGGAGACCGGAGCTGACGGCAAAGGCAAACACGATGGCGTATACGGTGGGCAGGTAGTAGCCGGTGTAATAGGGGACGCTGGCGGCGAACATGATCATAGCGATCGCGATGATCTGGACGGTCGTGTTGACCTTGCCCAGCCAGGAGGGCCGGAACCCTCTGAAGCCGGTCATGATGTTAATGGCGGCGGCCCCTACAACGATAAATACATCCCGGCTGATAACCGCAATGGTTACCCAGAAAGGTATCGGCAGGTGGCTGGGAACGGGTTGGGGAAAAACACTGCGCATCGACAGGACGATGAAGGCGGTAACCATCATCAACTTGTCGGCTATGGGATCGAGGACCGTGCCCAGTTGCGATTCCTGCTGAAAGCGTCGAGCCAGCAGTCCATCAAGTCCGTCTGTCAAACCCGCAATGACGAACACTGCCAGGGCCAGTACGAATCTTTGGTAGAAGAGAAGTGTGACGAAAACAGGAATCAGCACCATCCGAAAGACGGTGAGCATGTTTGGGACGGTAACAATTCGGGAGGAGGACATCGGTTAGTAAATAGTGAATCGTGAACGGCAAATAGATAATAAGGCGTTCACGACCTTAAGTTCACTATTCACCTTCTCAGGCACTTCTTAACTCGAGTAACGAAACCTCGGGCGGGCAGCCAAAACGGACGGGGAGTACGACGGTACCCAAACCGCGGGTGACATAAATCTGCGTGTCACCTTGCCGCGCCAAGCCTTTCAGCAAACGCCTGCGCGGGCGACCGGAGGCGCTTTTTTCCGGGCGTAAATTAACCTGGCCGCCATGCGTATGACCGCTCAGAACCAGATCGACACCGGCGCGAGCGGCGCGTCGCAGGATAATCGGGTTATGGGCCAGCACCAATTTCATTTCTTCTTCGCGCGAACCGGCAAGTGCCAGCGGCAAATCTTCCAGACCCACCATCGTGTCGTCAACGCCGGCCAGCCAAAACGACGCGCCATTCTTTTCGAACCGCATTCCCTGGTTTATCAGGACCGTGATTCCTTCGGCGCGGAACAGAGTCAGTAATCAACGCGGCGTCGGTCCAGTGATCATGATTGCCGAGCACAGCAAAGACGCCGTGACGCGCACGTAGCCGCCCCAGAAGCTCCGCACAAGGCGCGGCGTATTCGCGCTCTTGGGAAATGTAATCGCCGGTCAGCGCGATGATATCCGGCTGCAGTCTGCTCGCAGTTGCGACGGCTCGTTCGATCTGTTGGCGGCTGGTGAACGGGCTGTGATGGATATCGGATAGATGGACTATTCGAAATCCATCGAGCTCCGGCGGTAAACGCGGTAGATGAATCTGATGATGCTCGATCGTCAGCCGGTAGGGTTCGGTCAGCGCCGAGCGCGCAGCATTAGTTAGATTCAGAGCCAGGGCGCGCAAAGGAGTTTCCGGCGCACCGCCAATTGGGGCGACACGTCCACGTTGTTTCCATCTAATTGGAGTCGGCATTTATAATAAGTCGGGGGACCGCTCGCGAGGGTGCCTCAATTCTCCCACAATTTAGGCTGCCCAAAATTTGGCGCATTATAGTTGCGGACCTCCATTGAGGCAAACGCGGCCGAATAAAACAACTGTTCATGGGACCGGGAACAGGCGACTATGGCCACTTTTACTACGCAAACAGCTTGCATGAAAGTTTTTTGACGTAAGAGTCAACCCCGACTACGCGATTTCGTGTTCGTTCGTGTTAATTCGGTGGATCGTCCTTAAGTACGACGCCAAATCAATCCACAAATTTCACGAACAGCACGAAAGTGACTTTTTGAGTAAGCACGGCAAATTGGTATTCGCCGGTCAGAAAGCGCGAGCGGTTCAGTAAGAGGTCGCTCTTGCGTTTAAGTTGTTCTTGATGTGCGTCGGGATTCATCGGGAACATGTGCAATAATCCGCGCCATACAGCATTTATTTACAAGGAGCAGTTATGGCGGCCAAAAAAGACCAACATGAAGTCGGGATAGCCCCCAGGCGCCGGGGGCAACAGATGGGCACGGCGGGCGCGCGAGATCAAAACCGCAAGGATATGAAGGAGACACCGGCGGTGCTCGGTCGTCGGAAACGGGCCAACAAAATGGCGGCGGATAAGTCGTCACAACACATTGGGGGCGATGCAGTCACGCCGCGCACCAGCGCACCTTCAACTCCGGCGATGACTTCAGGAAAGCGGAAAGGTGAAAGCGGTGGTGAGTCGGTTTTCAAAGCGCGGCTGAAAAGCAAACGTGCAACAAATACAGGTGAATTTAACTCTTAGAGTTCAACACAGTTCTAATGCTGTTAAATATGAGAGGCCACTTGTTACTGGGATCGCGGGCGTCCCCGCCCGCACCACGCAGATGCTAACAAGACATTTTTTCGCGCTCCGCGCTCAGTGCGGGCGGGGACGCCCGCGATCCCAGTATCGGGTTGATTGTTTCATTCCAGCCAAACTGCAGCAGTACCAACATCTTGGTCGAGGTTCATTGCTATAAACATGTCGCTCCTACGGAGCGAAGCCCAAAGACATGCATCCAGCTCCGGCTTGTTGAATGCGGAAACGTCATCAGGAAGATTTAACCATTCGTTTTACCGGTGTTAATGCTGACTTTGTCTGGTGCTGTCTATGGCGCGCAGGATCAACCAGAATTCAAAATGCCTTGCGAGCAGGTGTTGAAGCTGGGTCTCGACAAGTTCGTTGATGTCTATGGCGAGAAGACCCAGGATTATTCGAAGTACGGACAGAAGGAGGCATACAGTTACTACGTTGGATGTAAGCGTCCGGCAAATGACAGCCGCGCTCAACAGTTACCAGAGATCCAGACGCAAGCAAGTGGATGCAGTCCGTGTTGCGCTTAACGAGATCGGTGATGCGAGCTGGAGCAATGCTTACATCCTGGCGGGCGGCGGCACTATGTATGGCCTGGCGAGCGTGAGCGCGTATGCTGTGCGCGAAGATGTGGTCGCGTCTCTGATTACCGCCATCGCTTCGCAGCAAGATCGACGCGCACGTCGTCGCGCGAATGCGGCCATTGGCAGGACGCGACGATCTTTGCCAGATGTTTCTAAAATGCCGGTGCTGGAGCATTGGGACGAAACATCTCGTCCGGAACAATCACCGCCTACCGCAGCAACGTGGCCAAAATTAGAAAAGCTTTCACCGAGCTTGAATCGATAATTCGACTCCTGCCTGACCAGAGCTGCGGACCTTGTCGCTCATCGGATGGAAGATGAAATGGACGTAGGACTCGAAGAGTAAGTGACGCGCCTCACGCACCGCCTTGAATGAGTACGTGACCCGCCTAAATAGTGCGTTATCTATCCACAGCACGCACTTCGGAAATAGCATTCTTCTTACAAATTCTTAACAAATTTGATTAAAGGCGTTCTTTGCCTAGGGATGACTGTTTTCCCTGGTTTTCCGGGAAACCTGGTCTGCGAGGGCATGAGTGTTGCGACAAGTATTCACAAGTATCAATGTGAACTTCGAGTAGATGAGTGAATCGAACTCAAAAATGCGGACTGTGATTTGGGGCGACTAGGCCCCAATGAAGAGGCTGACGCCTCTAACGTTGTGGGGCCACGTCACCGCGACTTCATAAGGAGAGTATCCATGAACAGAATCAAAGTTTGGCCGCACATGACGATCATCGCGGTCGTAGTGGCGGCGGTTGCGGGTTTAGGTGTGGCGTTGTGGATGAACAATAACGAGCGCACCGCTTCGGCGGAAGAGCTGCCATATGCAGCTCGTATACAGCGAGTTGACGGTGAAGTCGCATTCAGTGATGCACTTTCTACTGAAGCCAACGTCGGGCAGAGCAACCGAACAACAGAATTATGACGATAACCGCCAATGGACGGCCGCTTCAGCGAACCAACCGTTTTCGGTTGGCGATCGCATCTACACTCGCGACAACTCGCGCGCGTCGCTAGCATTTAGCGGACGCAATTTCGCGCGGCTCGATCCCAATACATCACTCGACGTCGTCAGTCTCTACGACAATCGGACCCAGGTCGCATTGCGCGACGGTTCGGCATTTTTTGATGTGGGCTATCTCGATGACGACGAAATCTTTGAAGTGGCGACGCCTTATGGCGCAGTCGACCTCGTCGAACCGGGACTCTATAACGTCGGCTTCGATGACGATGGCAACGTGCTGGTCTCGGTGCTGAGTGGTGTGGCCCAAGTCGCCGGCCTGGCCGGATCCGGTCAGATCAGTAAAGGCGAAATGTTAACGCTCGCCGGAACTACGGCAGCGCAAGTTCTGTTATCGCGGCTGGACGGGCAAGACGCCGGCTATCTCGTTGACGATTACTACCAGTATCAATATCCAAACGCTTACGACGGTCGTTATGTGAATTACGATGCGTACCTTAATGATCCTTATTACTACGATCCATACCGGCAGCAATGTCGGCTTACCGGTATGTGAACTCCGACATCCCGGGCGTTTACGATCTCGACTACTACGGTGATTGGCAAAACGTGGATGGCTATGGCTATGCCTGGCGACCGCGTGTGGACACTGGTTGGGTGCCGTATCAACAAGGATACTGGGTTAACGATTATCCGTACGGCATGACCTGGGTATCGTCTGAGCCCTGGGGCTATGCTCCTTATCACTATGGACGCTGGGCCAATGTAGGAAACCAGTGGTACTGGATTCCCGAGAGCGTAAACACGACGCCGGTCTACGCACCTGCGCTAGTGGCTTGTGTTCCTATCGATGACGACGAGATCGGATGGGTTCCTCTTGGACCGGGCGAACCGTATGCGCCTCGCTATTACGACAACAACTGGCAGCCGCATTACTTAACGCAATACCAACGTGGTTCCTGCGTCAGCTGGTGAATCTTGCGAATTCCAGGAGCGGTCACAGTGATTCCGGTCGACGCCTTTGGCAGAGTCATCGACCCGCGCAATTGTGAGACGGTAGATCCAAGCGTGCTCGCGTCAGTGAGGCCGACGTTGGAGCCGTTGGCTCTTACGCCACTCCGGAATGCGGCAGTCAAGTCTGCCTGGGGTCGCGGAAAGATTGACTTGCCGCCGGGCATCGCGAAGAAGCTTGCCGATCGTCCGGTGTTTGTTGGTGAGGAGCCAGTGAAAAGACGAGGACGCGATTTTGCTCAGAGGGCTCTTCGGGTTGAACGGGTTCCTGACAAGGTCAAGGAAGAGAAGTTTAAGGTGAGGGATGACCGCGGCAATGCTCCGGTCACATCCGGTAAACCTGAGGATGTTGCGCGAAAGCAGCAAATCGATCGACTGGCAGGTGAAGCTGCAAAGGGAAATCGGGAAGCAGAACAGGCAGATGCGCGAGCTCCAACAGCAGCAGCGAAAGTCGCAAGCCGAGCAGCAACGCGCCGAACGCGCAAGCAGTGCAACAGCCACAAGGTCAACGCGTAGGAAATCCGGCGCAGAACCGCAAAGCCGGAGACGCCGCGTGGCCGTCAGGATGTGCCGAAAGCACGAGAGCCTCAAAGTACGGCCACAGGCGGCACAGCAACCGCAGCCCGTTCAGGCCTGCGCCGCTAAAGAGAAACAGCCGTAGCTGACAAAGGCTGAAGCGTCCGGCAGCCTGCTGCACAAGGCCGGCGGCGGGGAAGGAAAGGGTAAAAAGCCTTAGACTCGGATGTAGGTTCGCAGATCTCTTTAGCCAGGCTATAAGCCTGGCTAATGAGATTAGAACAACGGGTGCTCTAAACAAATTCGGGCTACGCTTTTTAACGCGTAGCCCGATTTTTATTTAGCTGTTGGACCCTGATCTCACCACGACTAGATCAAATTCGTAATCAGAAGCTCCGCCGCGTGGATCTCTTATTCGTATCACCGCAGCGTAGTTATTCTGACGCGAAGGCTGTTGCTCGATGAACATTTCCCTCGGCCTCTCCTCTTCGCCAGCCTGACGTTGATGCGACGCATCGGGAGCGACGCTGTGAAATTTGTCACTGCATCGTAGTAAGGAGATCCGCCAATCGTTTCAACCTGGGCAGTGCCCCCGCGAATCACGATGCGCACGTCATCGTCCACTGTGCCGCGCCAGGTCATCCGACCGCTGCCGCGGCCGATATCCCTGATCCGGGAATGGATACCGGGAATGTTTCCGCCGCCACGTTGAGCTCTCTGATCTAATTTCAGACATCAGACGTTGAATGTTGGACCAACGGGATCTGTTGCAAATTACTGCGGTCAGCCGACGCCGGACAGGCTTGCAACACCTGAAACGCGTCGCGAAGTTCTGCATTGCGCCGGCGATCATTGACCATGCGATTGAACACTTGCGCAGCCGAACTGAATTGGTAAGCGAGCATGACAGCCTCGATGTCGCCCCTGTTGAAGCGCGAACCACGTGTGTAATCGCTGTAACTGGCGTCAGCTAATAGCGGTAGCCTCAGACGCCAATTGCTGGGCTTCGTTGTTCAGGCGTCGCGACTGGCCAAACTGCGCAAAGGCTGTGTGGACACAAAACAATGTGACGAGTAAAACCAAGAGTGACTTGTGAATCATTTTTCCTCCTCTGGTATTCCAACTTCCTAAATTTTGTTTTCGGGAGAGTCCGAACTACCAATCTTCACTCGCGATGTATCTAAGAACGGACTTGATAGACGCGACGGCAGTAACTGCCATCCGTTCTTTGGACAGGCAGATGTCGATAGCGCCCAAGCGACATTTTATTCAAAGCTGTGGCCACGGAATCTTGCTCATAAAGGGTTTCCGGATTGCTGGTCATCAATTCCGAAACCGGAGTATCGCTGGACCATCGCGAGTTCCTTAGCGTCCGCCAAATCACGGGTTAGACGGGCATTTCTTCAGCGCGAATTTCCTCGAGAGGGATGTCGTTGTATGGGGCGTCTGTAATCGGAAGGCCCTCAGCCGCGAGAGCTGCGCCGGTATATGCGATAGGTATCTCTGATTTAGTCAACGCCTTAACACATCGTGCTCGGTAAAAATCCCCACCAGCTTGCCGTCCTGCAAAACCAAAGCACAGCCCAACTGGGCGTTCTTCATTCGTTGCGCGACTTCGCCTGCGGGCGTGTCGGGCGAAACGAGAACTGTTTCATCGTAAGCGAGTTCACTCAGCTGGTCCTCCATTACAGAGCGCACCAGACCTTCCGCGGCATCAGCACGCGGAACGTCGAGATCGCGAAAAGGCGCCAGGCAGTTTTCGCAGCGATCGATGCCGTCAATGTTTTCCGAGCCGCAAGCGGGACAGACCATTTTCCGAGTTCCTGTTTCTATTGGGATTGCACGCATTCTATAACTTCACTGAGACGCCTGCCAAGATTCGGCTATGCCGTGAGATTTCAGTCGTCGATTTCTGGATCGCTTTTATTCGTCACGACAAATACGATCCACGAACAATAACACGAATCATTGCGAATCGATTACTTTTCGCTTCCCTGTGCTCCAGCTAACCCTCTCAAGTTTTCCTCAAGGATTCCTCAAGCCGCTTCCATAAGCTGATAACCAGCGAAAACCGTTCAACTGTTAAGGAGACCACTCAAGTGAAAAGCAATCGTTCAAGATTTATCGCGCTGTTGTCGTTGACGGCGCTGGCCGCGCGTATGATCTTTCCGCCGTTTTCAGTCCAGCCGGGCGGGAAGTAATACCAGAACTATCGATCCTTATCGCGCCGTCGCGCCGAACATTGATGTGAATGCGACCGCTGCCGGGCTTCGCAAAGCGACCTCCGCGCAACTCGCTGCAATCGATCAGTTCAAGAATAACTACGGCAGTCAACACGACTGATTCGTTGGAATTCCTTTGCCGGCTCTCCCGACGTAATACGAGGCTTCCACACCGCCGCCATCAAGCGACACGCCGGAAAACGTGGCGCGCTCGTTTGTGGCGGCTAATTCAACGCTGTTTGGAATTGATCCTTCGGCGTTGGTGCTGGTTGATCAAAAGGAAGCGCTGGGCGGTTACCTGCTGCGATTTCAGCAACGTTCAGGTGGGTTCAATGTGTTAAATGGCGGACTCGGTTTTGTGATGACCGCCAATAAAGAGATTCGCATGGTCTATGGACCAACCTTCCGCGATCTCAACTGTTGCCAGCGGCGCCGTCATTCAGTGCGCGAGGCCGCGGCAGCCAGTGCTCAAGCCGCCGATTGCGCAAGCATGCACTGGCATTGCCCGAGTGGATTCGAACAGACGGACGAAACCGGCTTTCGATGCGCTGCGACAGGAGATCGCACCTGTCTTGCGCGCACCAAAACTCAATGTCTTTCCCGACCGCCGGCGGTTACAAGTTGGCCTGGAATGTAATTGGGTTTTCGCAGAATCCGTTTGGATTGTTCGTTACTCAGGTTGATGCGAGCAACGGGCAAATCCTTGCGCGCGAAAATAAAGTCCTGTCGCAACAGGCGCCACTGCCGTACACGGCCGACATTTATCCAAACCATCCTGAGATTGCGAATCCCGACACCGATCAACTCAAGCTGGACGG
Source organism: Blastocatellia bacterium (assembly GCA_963786645.1). Taxonomy (GTDB): domain Bacteria; phylum Acidobacteriota; class Blastocatellia; order Pyrinomonadales; family Pyrinomonadaceae; genus PSRF01. The sequence goes on along the minus strand of CAWAZW010000005.1, from coordinate 86,156 downwards.
CAACAGTGAGCCTGCCGGTCTCCTGCGCGTGCAACTTCGTAACTACAACGAAGGTACAAACGCAACCGGTGTCGCCGGCACGCTTGACTGGTCCACATGCTTTGGTGCGCAATGTGCTGGCGACTCAGCAACCATTTCCGCAGGCAGCTCTGGGAACCTGGCACTTCCGTCAAAATAACGCGCCACTCGAAGCTCAGCCAAACGAAGCCGACGACCTGGCCGAACCGGCCGAACACATCGACGACGTAAATATCTTCTTCTTCATTAACTATCTGGTCGAATACATGCTCGACATCCATCGCGCGAGGATGACTCGGTTCATAATCGCCTGGGCCAGGGAAGTTTCCCTGACAATTTTCCCAACAGTGATCGTCCACTTGTTGGACTGCCCGCATTTCCCGAGCGACGGCGGCCTGTTACTTGGTGGTCCGATAGATACTATCGAGTCCTGACGCTGCGCTGCGATCGATGCTGGGACTCGACAACGCGTTCTCAGTTCCTGCCAGTGAAACTGTCGATACGCCTGCGGGCCCGCAGACAGTTGTCGTTAATCCGACTGTCTATGGTCACGGCTATCTCTTTAACGACCTTGGAAAAGACGGCGCAGTTGTTTATCACGAAGGTACACACTCGATATCAACGCCGATTGCCGGTCTGGAAGGTTCCGAAGGCGGCGCGTTGAACGAAGCGCAAGCCGACCTCTGGGCCTACACGATCACTAACGCGGAAGCCATCGGCGAATACGTCGCTAAGGGATCACGAGCACGACAGGCTGTGCGCGACGGTCAGATCTTCGTCGAAGGTACCGGCGGTGATCCTGAGCGACTCGCCTGGATTCGCTCAGCCCACGCGACGCTGAAATATTCCGAGCTGGGCACACGCGGTGGGAATAACTTTGAAGTTCATCGCGACGGCGAGATCTACGTCTCCACGATGTGGGACCTGCGCCACCTGATGATCACGGCTGAACCGCAGATGCGGTTCGTGCGCCCGGCGTTTCTGAACGGCGAACCGACTCGCGAAATCTCGCAGGGACAGGAAACGTGGGAACGATTACACCTGGCGTCGATTTACCTGCTTGGCTCTTTCAACTCCTGACACCTTCATCAAGTTTCGCGACGCCGTGTTGAAGCTGATCGCATTCTCTATTCAACTGATCCAACCAATCTCGATGCGCCCGGGTCAACACGAAGCATTGATTTGGCAGGTGTTTGCGTCGCATGAGATGGGCATCAACGCCGACGCGGTAATCGGCGGACGTCAAACAATCTCGACCAGAGTTCCGCAGTTTGCCGCGATCAATCGCGAGTTGGCGCGCCTCAGGGAATCACGGTCGAGCCCGCTTCTTCGAAGACTCTGAGCGTTTCCTGGCAACCGGTTGATGGCGCATTCGCTTATGAAGTTTTCAAACGCAAAGTGGGCACGGCCGGTCAACGGCAGTTTGCGGGAGCACCGCTGCACGTTTACTTCGACGGCGACAGTTCAACCAGCGGCTGGAGCCACGTGACCTACGTGACTGAATGGGACGAGCTATGAAGACGAGGGACCGATCGCAGAGTTCTTTGGACCAGCCGGCATCAATGGAAACGCTGACGAGAAGGGTTTCAACGAACTGCTCGGCACCGAGTACGCCGTGCGCGCACTCTCGTTAAATCCAAATCGGCAAGTCGGTGTTTCTGACTTAAGTGCCGGCACCGCGGCCAACTCAAATATTCAGGATGTGACGGCCTCCGTTAAGGCGAGCATTGCCAATCCGTCGTTTAGCGGCGGATTTTTCGAAGTTGATCAAACTCTTAAGAACAATGGCGTCATCATCACCTGATGGAACCATCTATGGTCCAATCAGTTTCAAGATCGTCAGTATCTCCGATCCGACGATCAAGGTAACTAACGCGGACAACGGCGGAGACGGTCAGGCGAATCCCGGCAATCTTCAACTACAGCCAGTCGCTGGCGAGCGGCGCTACGTCGCCTGCACGGCGTCTGCGGTTCAGCAACCCCAACGCGCGGATGTTCACCTTCAACGCCGTTGTGACCGGACGCGTGCGCACGGCCACAGTCGCGGTGAATGGCAGTCAGGCGGACGACGGGACCGGCGTTGGTATTCCGCCGGCTGACGAACGCTTCACCACTTCAACTGAAACGTTGACCGGGATCGTCGCTCGTGGGCGGTGGCGGACAAAACCTGGTAGACGCAGTCGACTATCTCGATATTCCGTTCGTGGCCCAAGCCGAATTCTTTTGGGGTAGACGGCGCCATGGATACCTTCCCGGTTTCGGTCGGACCGTTCCCGGATCTCGACCTGCAACTCCTTGATGAAAATGACAACGTGCTATCGAGCTCGGGTAATTTTGGACCGCAGGAATTTGTGAGCGGCGCCATCACGCCCGGCAAGACCTATCGCTATCGCGTCGTTGGCTTTGTCAATGGACCAACGCAAGTAAACATTCCGAGCAAGCAATACTTCCCGGCGGGAATGGGTCCGGCGGTCGGAGGTGGCAGTGGTTCTTCAGCGCTACCGACAGTACGGCGGAACCACTGTCTTGCGCGTTATGCAGTTCACCGTGAATCCGCTCACAAAAACAGTAAGCGTTAAACTGTAACAAGCTCGTTCAGAGAATCACCCTGACAACAAAAAAAGCGGCGCGAGAATGAATTTCTCGCGCCGCGCTTCTTTTGTAACTTTCCGTCGGCTATTACTTACCCGGCCCTTTGCGCCATCGCCTGCTGAAGCCAGGTTCTTGCGCTGCGGCCCTCCGCTAACGAGGCTTCCGTCCTTATCGTAGATCTTCAAGATGTGGAACGGAGCTCACGTTGTACAGGCGAGTGACCGGCGTATTCCATTCGCCAATATTCATAAACATCACTTGCATGTCGGGCACCTGGGCGTTGATTGCATCCATTAGCGGATTCAAACTTCGGCACGCCGGACACCAGTCTGCGTAAAAGTAAACAATGCTGATGCGATCCCGCGTGAAGTATGACTGGAAATTAAAGTCCTGCCCCGGCATGTTCAATGGTCTCGCGGTTGGTTTTGGTGTCGAGGTTCCTTTTGAATCGCGAGGTTTGACAGCGACGGCTGCTCTCTTCGATAACATTATGTCTTCGGATTCAAGTGACTGTGCTGCCCTGCGGCTTATACGTTTGGAGCGGCCGGCGCAGCCAACTTCGCTTCCTGCGCGCGCTTCCATTCCCAGGGCGGCATTGGTGAGCCGTCACTCCAAAGACCACGCATTTCAGTTCGAGCCATTCGTTCTGCTTCCGAATACAACGCTCGTTCGTCGTCGCTCAGACTATGGTTGCCGACTTTGTCGAACCAGGCTGCACCGTCACGAATTACCTGCAGACCGATATCCAACTGATTCGAAATTACCGTGGCAACCACTTGCTCGTTCTGTAGTTGTGAAAAATGGACTTCTACGGGTTGGTCCAGAATTAGACTTGCCAGGTGTTGTCGCGAAACGTCACCAAACTCCTGGTTAAGTACGGGTGCAGCGACGCCCTTGAGTAAGACATTGAGTTTTCTTCCTCCACTGGTTACCACGAAGCTCTGGCCGTCATGCACTTCGGACACGACGCCGCGCAGCACCATGGCGTCTGCGGAAACAGCAGTGAAAAGTAGAAACAGAGGAACTAAAATTGATTGAGTTTCATATTTAGTAACCTGAGGATGAAGTGTTAGAGAGAGTTAAACCGGGGCGAGGTTAACCTAAATCGAGGGTAACTGGTGGTTGTGTTGGAGTACGGAGCCAACAGCCGCACTAATCATTAAAGTGGGAGCGCGGAGTATTGTCAACAGAAATGTCCAGAGTCGTGCTTAATGTCGTATGAATTGGTGGATCGTATTACACTTTGCCACGGTAATAATACGGATCGCACGAAACCTTACAACGAAAGAACCGACACGAAAAAAGGAAGAATCTGGAGCGCAGCCACCGCTAAAGCCGCGTTCAGTGAGAGCGCTCTGCGTGATGACCATCAACAATGAGCGGCTGCGATGATCCTGCTCCTGCCGCTTCTGCCTACCGCTGCCTACTGCCTACTGCGTTTTCTTCGCGGGATCGGCGCCGTTCTTCTTGGCTGTTTCCGCCTTCAATTTCTCGGCCGCGCGATGGTAGTTGGTTTTGAACAGCGCCGCATTCGCGTCGTTGTTCTGTTTGCCTATTGCCGCCGCCTTCTCATACATCGGAACCGCCAGATCAAGCTTGCCGGCCCTCTCGTATGCTTCTCCCAGACTGTCGTATGGATTAGCTGACTCGGGATAGCGTTCTACCTGGATCTTAAGAACCTCGATCGCCTTGTCCACTTCATCCGCAAACAGATGTTGATATCCAATCTGATTGACCAGGAACTTCAGGCACCGGGAAGCGGGTATCCAAACTTCTTTGAGAGCTTGGCGTAATGGTCGTCGGCAGCTTTTAGTCCGCCGGCAATCGCGCCCGTCATCGGATCCCGCGGCATCTGCCAGCCGTCATAAACCTTGCGAAGCGCAAAATAATGACTGCGCAAAACGACTGAGCCGTGATCCTCGTCCGGCATTTCCTGCGCGTCCCACTCCAAGCCTTTGACCTGGTTCTTGGTCAGAATCATTTTCATCTGGTGGAAGCCGTCTTCAATCGGACCCGGTTCGTTTCCCATGGTCATGAAGAACGTCGTATTCATTTCTTTGTCTTTACGACTCTTGAAGAAATCTTCGGCGCTTCTTCACCACCAGTTGATTGTCCCACTGCAGTCGCCGGGCTGACGGCGATGTACGAGTTGAACAAGTCGGGCTTCGTAACCATCGCATGCACCGCAAACAGACCGCCGAGCGAGTGGCCGGCCAGCATCTTGTACGGTGTCACGCGATAGCGTTTCTCGATTTCCGGCATCAATTCCGTTTCTATGAACTTCAGGAAATTGTCTGCGCCGCCTGCCGTTGGAAACTGCGGCGCGCCCGTGGCGCCGGCATTGGATGGCTTGCTCGGGCTCAAGTCTCGAGTGCGGTCCGTATTGGGAATGCCGACGATGATCACTTCTGACATCCGGCCATTCCGGGCGAGAAAGTCTATCGACCCGGACGTGTGCACAATATGAGCATCGCCGTCTGTCATGTACATCACCGGATAGGCGACCTTGTTGGTTTCGTAGCCCGCCTGGTGTGCGCACCAGAATCCGCCGGTCTTCTCCCAGCACGGTGGATTTAATAGTCATCTCTGTGATGGCCGGGACCTGTGGAGGTTGAGCAAGTGCGGCACCGGCAGTGACTGCCAATAAGGCCACTATCCCCAAAAGACAAAGAATGAGTGACTTTGAACGTGGGGAGGTTGGATGACCGCTTGCTAATCGAGCAAGGGGAAGAGCGTTCTTCATGTTTCTACTCCTATGTGTGAAAAGGTTGCGCAGCCCTCGAAAATCGTTTCGAGCGGCTGTGCCACTGAATCGGAAGGTCTGGGGAGTACTTCTATACCACCAAAACGAGTCGGGACGAAGATTTGTTGCGATTAATTGTGGGAAAGTTTCGTTTGGAGAGGAAATTGGTCCGGAGTAAACCTTTAGCTTGCTGTCGTCGGCTGCCACGAGCAAGCCTAAAGCGTTGACTCGGACACTCTAGCCTATTCCACCACCCAGGTGTCGCCGGAGTTGATCAGTTTCTCCAGGCTGCCGGGGCCATTCTTTGCGATGGCCGCGTCGATTTGATCAGTCATCAACTCTTCGTATGTGCTCCGCTCGACGGCACGAAAAATTCCTACGGGCTGCGGGAAATCCGGTTGCTCCATCCGGGCTAACATAAAAGCTACCGACGGATCAGCCAGGTGTATGTCGTGAACCAGCAGATCATTTTCAGTAATGCCATTCTCGCCGATTGTGACAACTTCCGGATGCGCGCCGTTCATGCGAATGCCTTTGTTGCGGTCTTTGCCGAAGATCATTGGCTTGCCGTGTTCGAGATAGAGCACGCGGTCATTGTCGCACGCTGCGTTCGGCAAACGAATCAAATGCGTGATCGTTGAAGATGTTGCAGTTCTGATAGACCTCGATAAACGAAATGCCCTTGTGTCTCGCAGCTGCTTCGACCACGGCGCCGAGGTGTTTGACGTCGATGTCGATGGAGCGGGCCACGAAAGTCGACTCACTTGCGATCGCGAGGGAAAGAGGATTAATCGGATAGTCGATTGTGCCCAGCGGCGTTGATTTAGTTTTCTTGCCAAACTCTGAGGTCGGACTGTACTGGCCCTTGGTCAGTCCATAGATGCGGTTATTGAACAGAATGTAATTGAGATCGAGGTTGCGGCGAATTGCGTGCATGAAGTGGTTGCCGCCAATCGAAAGCGCGTCGCCATCGCCGGTAATCACCCACACGCTCAAATCGGGATTCGCACACTTGATGCCTGTCGCCACGGCGGGCGCGCGTCCATGGATACTATGGAAGCCATAGGTATTCATGTAGTAAGGGAATCGCGAGGAGCAGCCAATGCCCGACACGAAAACAATCTTCTCGCGCGGAATGCCCAGCTCCGGCATCACCTTTTGCACGTTGTTGAGGATGGCGTAGTCGCCGCAGCCCGGACACCAACGCACTTCCTGATCGGAAACGAAATCCGCTTTCTTCATTTGGCCAGGGGGCGGCGCAACTCTGCCGGACACTGCCGAACCGACTTCACTGTCTGCGGAAACTGCTTCAGTTATTGGTTTGTTACCGTTGCCGTTGACCATTAATGCTTGTGCTCATTATTGCTCCTGAAGGAAATCTGTGTGACCCACTCCGCTACTGCGGATGGTACTAAGCTCATTACTTTCACTCATCACTCATCACTCATCACTCTTACTTTTCACTTTTCACTTACAGGTACTCTTCAACCTTCCGGACAATCTCGCGGATCTGGAAGGGCCGTCCTTTAACTTTTGAAAACGCAACTGCGTCGACGAGATACTTTGCGCGAATCATCGTGCACAGCTGGCCCAGATTCATCTCGGGCACAATCACCGTCTCAAATCCCGCGAGCACTTCGCCCAGATTCTTCGGAAACGGATTCAGATAACGAAGGTGTGCAGACGAAACACTCTTACCTTCCGCCTGAAGTTTCTCAACGGCCGAGCTAATCGAGCCGTAAGTTGATCCCCAACCCAGCACCAATACCTTGCCGGTCTTCTCGCCAAATACTTCGACCAGCGGAATGTCCTGCACCACACGATCAATCTTTTCCTGACGCAGCTTCACCATCAAATGGTGATTCTCGGGATCGTAGTTGACGTTGCCGGTGATGTGCTGTTTCTCAATACCGCCGATGCGGTGTTCCAGTCCGGGCGTGCCGGGAATGGCGTATGGTCGCGCCAGCGTTTCCGGATCGCGCGAATACGGCATGAAGTTCGCCGGGTCGTTCGCGAAGGTCACGTTAATCTTCGGCAGGTCATCAATATCGGGCAGCGCCCATGGCTCGGCGCCATTGGCCAGGTAGCCGTCTGACAAATAGAAGACCGGGCTCATGTATTTGAACGCCAGACGAACAGCTTCGATGGCCATGTGAAAACAGTCAGCCGGTGTCGATGGCGCAATAACGATCGCGGGGCACTCGCCGTTTCGTCCCCAAACAGCCTGGAAGAGATCCGCCTGCTCTGTTTTGGTCGGCAACCCGGTGGATGGACCACCGCGTTGGACGTTGATTATTACCAGCGGTAACTCCGTCATCACGGCAAGACCGATCGCTTCCTGTTTGAGCGCGACGCCAGGACCCGACGTTCCGGTCAAACCAATCTGTCCGGCAAAGCTGGCGCCGATAGCGGCACAAACCGCGGCAATCTCATCCTCCGCCTGAAAAGTCTTAACGCCAAAACTCTTATGACGAGCGAGCTCGTGAAGAATGTCGGATGCGGGTGTGATTGGATAGGAACCGTAAAACAAAGGCCTGCCGGCGAGCTGTGATGCGGCTACAAAACCAATGGCGGTGGCTTCGTTTCCGGTAATCTTTCGATACTTACCGGGAGCAATCTGCGCCTTCTTGATCGTGTAGTGCGTCGTGAAGACTTCGGTAGTGTCGGCGAAGTTGTATCCGGTCCTCAGCGCAATCTCATTCGCTTTCGCCAGCTCCGGGTTCTTGGAAAACTTGGCCTGTGAATCCAGTTGAGCGTGTTTTCCATGGGGCGGTCGTAAAGCCAATAAAGAACACCGAGAGCGAAGAAGTTTTTACAACGGTCGATCTCTTTTCGAGACAGCTCAACGTTACCTTTCAACGCATTCATGTTAAGCGTCGTCACCGGCAACTTGTGAACGCGATACCCGGCGAGCGTGCCATCCTCGAGTGGGTTCGTCGCGTAGTTGGCATACTTCAGGTTCTCTTTGGTAAACCCGTCGGTATTAATAATGAGCGTGCCACCATCTTCGAGATCGGGAAGGTTCACCTTGAGCGCTGCGGGATTCATCGCCACCAAAACGTTGGGCTGGTCGCCGGGGGTCTTGATGTCCTGGCTGGAAAAATTCAACTGAAAGCCGCTGACGCCGGGCAAGCTTCCCGCTGGCGCGCGAATCTCAGCCGGGAAATCCGGCAAGGTAGAAATGTCGTTGCCGACAACCGCGGAGGTGTTGGTGAACTGCGTACCCGTTAACTGCATTCCGTCGCCGGAGTCTCCAGCAAAACGGATGGTGACAGTTTCCACTTCCTCGAGATGCTTTTCAGCAGTTTCGATAGGAGGTTCAATAACAGTGCTCATGATCGCGTTTAAGCGTTCCTTTCGTTTTCGAATGCGTAAAGTGGAAATAGTGAACTTTGACGGAGCCGCCGCTTTGCTCATCCTTTCACTTTTTACCTTTACTTTCACTGCCGTTAGCCGCCTTCTTCGCTCTCCATCACCTGATGCGGATTCGGCGGCAGGTTCATCGTCGTCTTTGGATACGTTTCAGCGAGATAACGAATGACGTCGAAAACTGAAACGGAACCCACCAGCTTGCCGTCTGTGACAAGCGGAAGATTTCGGTATCCCTTCTCGTTCATCACTGCAACTACCTCGCCAATGGTAGATTCGGGCGAAAGTGTCGCCACCACCGGCGACATCCATTCACTTACGGGCGCATTTGCGTCAATCGTTTGCCCGACAATCTTCATCAGCAGATCGCGTTCGGTGAAAATCCCCACTACGGAGCGGTCTGGTGCGCAAACAATCGCACATCCGCCCTCGTCCTGTTTCATTATTTCTATTGCACTCGCCAGAGGTGTAGAAGGCTCAACACATACGTAATCGTCGGTTTCCAGCAAACTGACCCTGTCCTGACGCGCTTTATGCGTGGACTCTGTTTTAGCAACAGCGACGGACTGGCTTACGTTAGAGGTCTGCTCGCTTTCCATTGATTGCTCCGGGAAAACTCTGGGATGAATTCAGCAGAAGTTGCTTTTACATCTATTGGAAATTCTAGCAGTAAAGAAGAAACGACTAAAGCAGGCGCGACCCGCGGCTCTGCCGCCCGATGTGCGGAAGGGCTTGCCCTTCCGATCAACGTTTCATATTTGGGTGGGCTACGCCCCAACTGGGAGCGGAGGCATAGCCTCCCGGTGAGTTTCGGCGCAGGTCGGAAAAGCACAGCCTTTCCGCAGATCGGGCGGCAGAGCCGCTAACACTCAGCCTCGTCCGCGGGCGGCATACAGCGCCTTCAGTTCTTTGTCGTAAGGTGACATCTCGACCAGCTTGTCGATGATGCCCGGAAGAACTTCAAGCGTACGGTCAATATCTGCTTCAGTGTTGTAGCGTCCCAGGGAAAATCGAATTGAACCCTGCGCAGCACTGTACGGAACATTCATCGCACGCAAAGTGGGCGAAGATTGTTTGGAGCTTGAGTGGCATGCTGAACCAGTGGAAACGCAGATGCCCGCTTCGTCCAGGTGGACCATGATGTTTTCGCCTTCTACAAACTCAAAGGAAATGTTTGAGGTGTTTGGCAATCGTTTGGAACGATCAGCGGGCCCATTCAAACGCGCATTCGGAATGCGGTTTAGTATTCCGTCTTCGAGTTTGTTGCGGAGCGTCTCGACCTTCAGGTGCTCGTCAAATGTTTGGGCCAACGCAGATGCAGCTCCGAGGCCGACGATATTCGGGACGGCGGATGTACCACCGCGCCGCCCATGTTCCTGCGCGCCGCCGATAATGAAGGGCGGCAGCTTTACGCCGTTGCGTACGTACAGCGCGCCAATGCCCTGCGGCGCGTGAAACTTGTGACCGGACAAAGCAAACAGATCGACGTTAGAGTTCTTGAGATCGATGGGAACTTTGCCTACTGCCTGCACCCCATCTACATGAAACACCGCGTCAGAATTTTCACGAACGATCTTGCCGATTTCAATAATCGGAAACAGCACGCCAGTTTCATTATTTGCCAGCATCACTGAAACTAACCCAGTGTCACGACGCAGCGAATTGCGGAGTTGGTCCAGGTTAAGTTCGCCGTTTTCGTTAACATCCAGCCACGTCACCTCGCATCCTATCTGAGCCAGGTGCTCGCACAGATTGCGCACAGCTTCGTGCTCGACGCGCGTGGTGATGATGTGACGCCGGTCCGGGTTCTGTTCGAGAAAGCCGCCGATGGCCCAATTGTCTGATTCCGAGCCGCACGAGGTAAAAACTATTTCTCCTGGCTGGGCGGCTCCTATGAGTTCGGCCACTTGTTCGCGAGCGCGTTCGACGGCCGACTTCATGCGTTGCCCCAGCGAATGTGCGGAGGCTGGGTTTCCGTAGGTGTCGCGAAGATATGGAGTCATCGCCTCGAAGACTTCGGGCGCGACTTGAGTGGTGGCGTTGTTATCGAGATAGATCATTTAGAGTCGCTAGTGAAAAGTGAAAGGTGAAAAGTAAACCGTAAAAAGTAAACGTAAGTGTAAAAACGTAAGAATAACCTATCATTACTCTTCTTGCTTTTCACTTTTCACCCTTCACTTTTCACTTGTAAAAGTTCTTCGATTAACGGATAGCACGACCGGCAGCCCGCGCCTGCGTTGCATGCGCGCGTGACTTCCGCAATGGTCGTTAAGCCTTTTGTGGCAATCTCTTTTTCAATTCGGCGCTCCGAAACGCCGAAGCAGGTGCAGATTAATGCTTCGTCGCCTTCCCATCCATCCCTGATCGAATCGCTGTATTGCCGTATCGCATTAACCAGCGCTTCGAAAGCCAACGCGGCACACTCGCTTCGGAAGTCTGACTCTCCGAGCGCGTCTTCAATTTCACTCGACGCGGCAGCGTCGCCCGTAGTCTTACCTTTCACGCGTTCGGTTAAAAGCGAGGCCGCAGCTATCAAGGTACTGCAACCGGCTGCCCGAAATTTGGCGTCGACGATGCGTTGCGACTCGTCAACCTGAATGGAAATACGCATCACGGCGCCGCAGTCAAACGACGCGGCGCGGCCCACGAAGTTCGGTTCGGCAGCATCGCCCACATTCCGGGGATGGAGAAACGCGTCGCTCGCGATTAAACGAATGCTCATCACTTCAACGATTCTAACCCCTTCATTCAACTGAATACATGGAGCCGCGGATTTGCGCGGATAAAGCGCGGATTCACGATCTAAAGGCAATTTAGTCGTTCGCGATATTCGATAGCTTTCATATCGGTTTGGCGTTTTTAAAGTCGCTGCCGCCTAGAGTCCGTTAATCCGCGTTTATCCGCGTAATCCGCGGCTAATTTGTTTAGCACAACGTTCCGTTATAAGATCGTCTTCCATGTTCGATAAGTTTCGACGACGCAGCTCAAAGCTCGAGCACCTCGATATCGGTGACTACACGCCCCAGGAATACGAAGGCTGTATCGTCGAGCTGCAGCGAGTTAACCGTTGGCTCGGTGACGCCAGGGCATTACGAACATCTCTACTCGCTGAAATAGAGCGGCGGGGCCTAACAAGTTTTTCGGTGCTGGACGTAGGTGCGGGCTCCGGTGAACTGCTACGAGTGATCGCCGAATGGTCGCGAAAGCACGGTCGCAGGGCCCGACTCATCGGGGTGGAACTAAATGCGCGATCGGCCCTGGCGATTTCTGAACAGTCAGCCAACGTGCCAATCGACGCGGTACGCGCCGATGCGTTTTCACTTCCGTTTGCCGACAATCAATTCGATTACGTTATCTGTTCCTTGTTCACACACCACTTTGAAAACGCGCGCGTGGTCGAAGTCCTGCGGGAGTTAAGTCGGGTTGCCAGGCACGAGCTGGTCGTTATCGATCTGCACCGTCATCCCCTGTCCTATTATTTCTATACAACTATCGGCAAACTGTTTTTGCACAATCGGCTGATTCGAGAAGACGGCGCGCTCTCCATTCTGCGCGGATTCAAGCCGCGCGAGTTGGCCGACCTTGCTGAGCGCGCCGGACTGAAGCAGATCAACGTCAAGCGACACTTTCCATACCGGCTTGTATTGAGTGCGCGGAAGACCAACACAGTGAGATTACCTGTGACGCCGTACTGGGAGCGCGGGCGTTCCTCCCGCATTCTTCCAGAGACTGGCAGTTCCTTTAATGCATTTCGCGCTACGCGCTCAGTGCGGGCGGGACGCCCGCGATCCCAGTAATACGATGACCCTTTGCTCGAAAAACAGTTTGACGTTGCCATCGCAGGTGGAGGTCCGGCAGGCAGCAGCGCTGCGATCCAACTTGCGCTAGCGGGAGCGCGTGTCTTACTGGTTGAACAGAAAAAATTTCCGCGACCCAAGCTGTGCGGTGAGTTTATTTCGCCGGAGTGCATCTCGCATTTCGAGCGGCTGGGCGTGGCCACGGAGATGCTCAGCGCGGGCGGCGCAGCAATAACGACAACGGTTTTTTATTCACGCAACGGGGCTAGCGTTCAATTGCCAAGCGAATGGTTCAAACCAGGCACAACGGCACTCGGACTGAGTCGCAGCGAAATGGACCAACGACTGCTCGAGCGTGCTAAGCAGGTGGGCGTCACGGTTTGGGAAGACGCGCACGCAACCGGCCTAATGCGCGTGGGCCCACGTGTCACCGGAATGGTTGTTAAAGCGGCCGATGAACTCCATCAGTGTTCGGCCGCTTTGACCATTGACGCAACTGGAAGAAACCGAACCCTTGCCCGGGAACGTAACCACGAAGCGAGTGACAGTAAACGGCCAGAGCTGGTTGCTTTCAAAGCTCATCTTGAGAACGCGCATCTCCAGGACGGCGCCTGCGAAATCTATTTTTATAAGAACGGGTACGGTGGTTTAAGCGGAGTCGAAAACGGACTGAGCAACTTGTGCTTTATCGTCGCAGCGCGTGATGTTCGTCGTTATGCTTCCGATCCGGAAACCGTAATGCGCGAAGTTGTAATGAAGAATAAACGCGCTGCCTACACACTCCGCGGCGCGCGGGCGCGCACACCCTGGCTCAGCGTTTCGCTACGTGGCTTTGGCAGGTATGCGCTTGCACCCGAAGAGGGTTTGCTAACAATAGGCGACGCCGCGTCATTTATCGATCCCTTCACCGGCAGCGGCATGTTGATGGCCCTGGAAAGTGGAAAGCTGGCTGCGGAAGTAATCACTCGTCATCTATCACATCTGGCGGAAGACGTGTCTCGATATCTCGCGTGAATACGAGACAGCGTACTCAGACACATTTCAATCACGTTTGCGAACGGCAGGGCTTCTGCGGCGGGCCGCATTCGTTCCCGGCCTCGCCAGCGCTGCCATTCGCTTGTCCGGTGTCAGCTCTCATTTTCGGCGTCAACTTGCACGAGCCACTCATCAATCTTCCGTGCCTTCCGTCGACGTCTCCTCAATCCGATAATTCGTATAATTATTTCTCAGCAATTGGTTTAGCGTCACAACGTAAATGCTTGCCAGATAGGAGCTTTTGGAGTAAAAATGCGGAGCGTTCTACTGAGTGCTCCCCGGTGCCATTCTCAAAGGTCGTTATAGCTGTCGACCGAATCGTTCCTCGGAATTGCCGCGGACAATCGGAGAACTTTCGTTTTCGAAAACTGAGAGGCGTGCCTTTAGATTCAGAATTAATATAAGCCGGTTCTTACCTTGTCGGCTGAGTCCCAAACCTAGTTAAGGAGAATGAGATATGTTTGCGTCACCTACGCGGCGACTTAACCTTTCTGTCCGTCTCACCGCTTTCTTGATAGCAACGGTTGTTTGCGGAGTGCTTGCATCCGGCGTCGCTTACGGTCAGGCGCAGGCGAACGCGGCCGACCTGAATGGGTATGTACGAGACCCGCAAGGCGCCGTCGTGGTTGGTGCGACCGTCACGGCGCGCAATCCGGCGACCAACTTTTCTCGTTCGGCTACCACTAATGACGAAGGCTATTACCAAATTACCAACCTGCCACCGGGTGATTATGAGGTCACGGTCGAAGCTGCCAAGTTACAAGAAAGCAGTTGTACCGGAATACAAGTTGACTGTAGGAGCACGCGCGGATCTGGACGTGACTTTGGAACTTGGAGCGATTACCGAAATCGTAAACATCTCATCCGAAGATCAGCCGGTCGTCGAAGTCACTCGCACCACAGTTGCCAATACGATCGAACAGGAACGTATTGAGAACCTGCCGATCAACCAACGCGACTACCTCGGTTTTTCAACGACGATCTCCACAGTCAACCGTGGAAACGACAGGCCGATTGGACCAGCCCCTTCATCAGGGTTGAATATTGGCGGCCAACGTGGTCGTTCAACGCTGGTGCAGGTTGACGGTGCCGATAACACCGACAACTCGGTTAACGCTGCCCGCTCAACGGTCAGTCAGGAAGCCGTTCAGGAGTTTCAGGTTGCCACTAATTCTTACGCGCCGGAGTTTGGACGCGCCACCGGCGGCATCATCAACGTAGTAACCAAAGGCGGCACTAACGACTTTCGCGGCAACATCTTCGGCTTTATCCGGCACAAATCAATCCAGGCGCGCAATGCTTTGGCGCCGCTCATCGATAACGACCCGGACAAGAAGCCGCCGTTCACGCGCGCTCAATATGGCGCGACGTTGGGCGGTCCGATTGTCAAAGATCGAACCTTCTTCTTTACCGCGTTTGAACAACGCCGTCGGCAGGAGTCCGGCTTCTTCACCTCAGACGTGGCCGGCGGCTTACGTGGCTCAGCAACAATTCCGGTTATTCCGGGTCTTAATCCGATTGCGCGAACCTTTACCAACATCACCCCGGCGCAAGCGACTTTCATCAATGGTCTCGTTTCCGCAGGTGTGCCATTGCTCGGCAACCCGGCAACGGCCTTACAGGGCGCCCAATTCATTTGTCTCGCGCGAACCTACGCATTCTTTACTTCAGTTGCCGGCTCGATTGGACTTAATGGCGCTAGTCCGCTTGTCAGTCCGAACGACGGCAGTGGATGTCCGGCCTTCAGTCCGATTGGTCCAGGCGTGATTGGCGGACGTTTCCTACTCGCAGGAACACCGGTTCCGACCGCCGCCAATAACGGTGCTGCTGCCAAACTTCATTACTGTAAACGAGGCGGGCCAACCTATTGGCTTCCGTCCGCTGAATCAATTACAGCGCGTGTTCCCGGTTTCTGAGAACACCAGCTTCTTTTCAGTTCGCGGCGATCATCGGGTCAATCAAAGCAATCAGTTAACGATGCGATTTGGTTATAACCCGAGCGACCTAACCGGAATTCAGGATGAATCGCAGAACCAAACTCTGGGACAAAACGATTTTTCACGCACCGGTATTCAGACGCTGCGTGACACCTCCTTCACCACTCATTAACTTCGACGCTGACGAGCACAATTGTGAATGAAGCGCGCTTCCAGTTTGGGCGTCGCAAAGCAACGTTTGATTCGCAAATCCCAAGCGTCGCACTGCAGATTTCCGGCGCCGCGTTTATCGGTTCCAATCCGTTTTCACCGGTGGACCGCGTCGAGGATCGTTTCCAATTTGCCGACAATGTGAACTGGGTAATCGGGAACCACAACACGAAGTTTGGCGCTGACTTCAACTTCATTAACGTTGACGCCACCTTTGAACTGAATTTCCCCGGCCTGTTCAACTTCAGCACGTTCTCTCTGCAGCCGGTGATAACTGGTCTGCCGGCCAGCGCGCCACCGCTAACCCCGATTCAGTCGTACGGCCTTGGATTCCCGAGCGTATTCATCCAGGGTTTCGGCGATCCGCGCAGCTCGATCAAGAACCGTCCGATAGCTTTCTTCGCGCAGGATTCCTGGAAGGCCCGGCACAATCTCACGCTTAACTACGGTGTGCGATACGACGTCGAGCTAACCGACACGATCGCGCCAATCCCTTTCCGCGATCCGCTGACCGGCATCAGCTTGTCAGAGTCTGATTTTCTTGCCCTGCAGGATGGATTAGGCGTTCAGCAAGGATTCCCGCGCGATACGAATAACATCGCGCCGCGTTTCGGTCTGGCCTGGGACATCGGCGGCGACGGCAAAACAGTTTTGCGCGCGGCTTATGGTCTCTTCTATGACCATCCGCTGCTCGCAGTCGCCTTTAACTCAGACATTGCGGATGGCTCTCAGCAACAGCAATACACCAACGTGTTGCCAATCAGCCCGTCTCCGACGGCGACCTTGAACCTGCTGAACATTTTCCAGGGAACAGTTTGCACGGCGGCCACGACCAATGCAGTTTGTCCCCCGGGAGTGCGCACGCCTGGAGCAGCAGCATCCGCTCAATATCTACCTGGCCGCCTGATCTTCAACGATCAAACTTTCGTCGGGTTTGGGCCGGTGTTTCCGTTCACGCTGAACGTGGCTAAGGATTTTGAATATGCCTATGCCAACCAGGCGAACCTTACTATCGAGCGGCAGTTAGGCAAGAACCTGTCGTTCTCCGCAGGTTGGATATTTGTCGGTGCGCATCACCTGCCGCACCCGCAGGACGTCAACGCGCCGCAAGCCAATTTGATCTCGGAGAATTTCCGTCGCTTCGCAGCGAATAATCCGGTGCTTTGCCCCGGAGGTTGTCCGAACGGCCGCGCTCCCACGGGCCTGGCGGAAGCAGTTCTGTTCCCGATTCCGACTTGCCAGCAATGCGCTTTACACGGTGCGGATTCCGGGCCTGGTAGCGGTAAACAACACGAACGGACAGGTAATCGTAAGTCCGCTGGCGGCTAACTTCTTCCGGCCCAACGCGCCCAACTACTTCTTCGTAGTTGCCGCAACGGGCGGACTGGTCAGCCCGGCAGCATTTAACGCAGCCATCACAGGCAGCGTTCGCACGCCGGGAGCGATTACGCCGTTCGGTGATGTCAGCGCTCAGCTGTCAGATGGAAATTCAAACTACAATGCGATGAACCTTGAGCTGAAGCGGCGCTTCTCGCGCAACATGCAGTTCCTCGCTTCATATACCTGGTCCCATTCGATCGACGATTCGTCAGATCTTCAGACGCTGTTGAAACCACTCAATAACCGCAACTTCCGCCTGGATCGATCCGATTCGCTGTTTGACCAGCGTCATCGTTTCGTTTTCAGCGGTGTGGTCACTTCGCCGAGCTGCATGGCGGAGTTCGTCGAGTGGTGCTCGACGGTTCTTCTCGGATTTCACGATTGCACCAATTGTGGAGATCTCCTCGGGCCGGCCGTTCAATATTCTGACGGGCATCGATCAGAATCTTGACCTGCAAAGCTCGAATGAACGCCCGAGCGTTGCGGCTGACGGCACATTGATCCTTCCACCATTCCTGACGGATGGAAGTCTGGGCAGGAATCGCGGAATCACGCATAGTTACATGTCGGTTGACTTGCGCGTGATGCGATCGATTCGGTTTGGCGAACGCTTCCGGCTGGATCTGATCGGAGAAGGATTCAATCTTTTCAACCGCTTCAACGAAGCGGCCGCGAATCCGTTCTTTGATGTGGTCAATGCTTTTGGCGAGCGCGGCCCGGGCGGTCGCTACTACAGCCAACCAACGGCAGCCTACGATCCAAGGCAGTTTCAGTTTGGAATGAAGCTGAACTTCTAGCAGGGTAGGACAGGCATTCCTGCCTGTGCGCTCTTGAATGGAACCACAGAAAAAGGACAGGATGCGTGCCTGTCCTTTTTCCTTTGCGATCCGCGCTTGCGGCTTAGCCGCCGCACAGTGCGGTGAGGCTTGCCTCACCGAAGGCGGCTTCTTATGTACTCACTCGCGAGGCTCAGCCTCGCGAGAATGTAGATGGATCTGACTCGTCCGGTAAGCCACAGGCTTACCGCACAGTGCGGCGGCAAGCCGCAGGCGGATCTTGAGTTCACGCCCCAACCGTTCCAGCATCTGGCTACTGCCCTTCTGGTGCTCAACTTTAACTTGCGCTACATTGAACGCCAGCGAACTAAAACCGGCACCGCTGGCATCCGAAAACATGCCTTTGCGGAAACTTTATTACTGATCAACAACAACTCCCTCTCCCTCGGGGACTCTCAATGAATACAAAGCTTATTAAGAGATATTTACTGATTTCGGCACTCGTGTTTGGCCTTGGCCGGATTGGTCACCGCGCAGTCCAGCCGCCCTCGTCGCGTCCGGCCGGCTGAAAAACCTGCGGAGGAACCTTTGCTGCGGCCCGAACCGACCCCGAATCCGACCGCCCGAAACACTTCCAACCGACCGTTGATCGACGTACAGCCCGTAAAGCCCGTCGCTAATAACGTCGGTACCGGCGACACGTCTCACGCTTATCAGCTGCTGCAACAGAAACGTTTTGCCGAAGCTGCGAAAGAAGCGAAAAACATCGCGACTCAGTTTCCCAATGACGTCTGAGGCCTGGAAGATCGCCGGGTTCGCCGAGTTGAATCTGAAACAGTATGACGCCGCGATAGACGATCTTGCAGAAAGCGATGGACCTGCAGAAGGCGTCGAAGAAGGAAGATCCAAACACTGCCGACGCACTGGCGCAAGCCCTGGTGCTTTCGGAAAAATTCGAACGCGCTCTGCCTTTGCTCGTTACCGCGACCACGCGGCCGGGCGCGCCACCAGATGCGTCGATGCTTTATTACCGCGGACTGGCAGAATACAAGACCGGCAAGTTGGTTGACGCGGAAAAGACGCTCAACGCCGTCGTCAAAGCAAATCCAAAAGACTCTGTTTCACTCTTCTACCTCGGCCAGATCGCGGCCGGAAAAAATGATTTCGACGGCGCTATTGCCGCACTTAATCGCGCGACCGTGATCGATCCGCGTTTTGCCGCTGCCTGGACGCTGCTCACGTCTTCTTATTTACGTCGAGCAGCTATTGCGACCGAACCCGCTAAATCTGCTGCCGATTATTTGAGCGCAGTGCGTGCAGGTGAGGGACTGATCAAAGTCAGAACAGACGCCGAAGCCATCACACTTTTTGGACAAGCATTGATCGGCTCCGAGCAGTACGTACGAGCCGCGGCGGCCCTCGAACGCGCGACGGTGGCGCCCGACACCAAGGCGGTCACGTTCTATCTGCTGGGAATCGCGCAATCGCGAGCCAAGAATTTCCCCAAAGCGATCGCCGCACTTACCACTGCAGCGCAGAAGAATCCTAACGATGTAAACGTCTATCGAGAACTCGGATACGCTTATGAGATCACTAAGCAGTATGCGAAGGCCCTGGGCGCCTATGAAAAGGGATTGAGTCTGGCGCCTGCCGATGCAGATTTTAAAGAAGCAAGCGAACGAGTTCGTCCGTTTGCCAAGTAGACAGTTTCCCGGAGGTCATTCATGAAGTTAGTAGGAGTTTTGTTTTTAGCGCTGGCTGCGTGTGTAGCGGCCCATGCACAACGGCCGCGCAATATTGAGCCGGCGACCACCACTGCAACGGATGCGTCGAAAGCCACACCGCGGCAAGCGCCTCAGACCATGAAAGCGAAGTATGAAGGCGGCATTTTCGGCCATAGTAAGACGATGGAAGGTACGCTCAGCTTTGACGATACGAACAAGCGTCTGCTCTTCAAAAACAAGCAACAGAAGGAAGTCTTGTTCATACCGTATCAGGCCGTGATGTCGGCGTTTGCTGACACACAGAAGCGCCGGCCGGGCGCAGCGACAGTTGCGAGTCATATCCCCTACATCGGATTTCCGCTTGGTTTCATCAAAACCAAAGTTCGTTATTTGACTTTGCAATTCAGCGACCCTGACACGAACGTTTCAGGTGTTACCAGCTTTCGTCTGGATAACAAAGAGCTGGTGGATTCGGCAGTCTACACACTGGCGAATAAAGCAGGATTGACGGCGCGGGGTGACATCTATGTTAGAAAGGCTGAGAACGCAGAAGTAAAGAAAACCATCGTCATCCAATAGTGGACGTGATCTCAGTCTGTAAACTCAAAGAGCGGGCTACCAACGTAGCCCGCTCTTTTTTTGCGGAACCGCTCGCGGTAGCGAGCAGATGCCAGCTTCATGTTTGAATAACGATCGGTTCTTCGCCCCGGCAATTCAAAGCCTACGAATGACGTCGAATGTAGCATCCGCTCGCTACCGCGAGCGGTTCTGCAAAATCCGCAGTGATCCGTGAAGGTTCTACCTTGCGTTTGTGGCCACCACGTACTCCTTCATATAACGAATAAGCTTAGCGCGATTCACTTTCAGGTATTCGAAATAGTCTTTAACAACGCCTTCATCGGGTCGGGCCAGCAGGATATAAGCCTCAAGCAAACCGTCGTCACTCAACTTCTTCAATTTCGAAAGCGCCGGAGTGAGCATCTTGACCTTCTTATCTGTGGCAGCCATCGCCAGCACGCTGCGCAAAGCGTCGGCTTCCTCCGCCAGGCTATGCCGATAGGTAGACTCATTCGGAAATGCTTTCGCGAATTTCTCTTTCCTCCAACTTGAACGCGTGGCTCCGTAGCTGAGCCAGGCAAACGAGCCGTCGTCGTTTCCACTTAGTGCACTTGGGTCAAGGCTGATCTTCGCATTGCCTTTGTCATCGAACGAGACGCTCGTGGGAATGTTGATTTCCGGATGCGCCAACGCCGTTTTCGTGATTTCCGCCCACTGCGTTAGTCCGCCAACCGCGAAGCGGCTATACGGCTCTGTGATGAAAGCTTCGATATAGCGGTCGCGCGCCTCATTGGTCTTGCCCTGTTTCATCAACGGCGTTGCTGAGTAGCGGTAGGCGGTTTCGATCATCGGGTTGATGGAAATAGCCTTTTGATACCAAACCTCTGCCTGCGCATAGTCTCCCCGATGCGTAAAGACATCGCCGGAAAAGAGCGCAGCGAAATACAGTTTCGGATCCAGTGTGAACGCCTGTTGGTAGTCCTTAAGCGCTTCTTCAAGTTTGCCCTGCGCGAACTTACCTTCGGCCAGCAACATCAATGCATTCGCCTCAACGTGAGGAGAAAACACTCTTGAATCCTTACCGTCGGCAGGGATGCCTTCGATTAAACCGTCAATGATCGGTTGATCGATTCCCAGCGCCTTCGCCTTCAAAAACGCCTCGCGCGCACGCACCCGCAGCGCCCTTCTGGGCGCGTCATCGTTTATTTGGTATGCCTGACCTTGTAAGGCAAAGCCAAGATAGAACTGCATCCGTGCATTGTTTGGTTCCGTTGCAACGATCTTCTCGAGCAGCGGCAGTGCGTCCGTGTACTTGACCTGTTCAATCAAAACGATCGCACGTTGCTTTAGCTGCTCGTGACTCTCGCCAGTTTGAGCGTTGGAGTGCGACGAACCTGCGGCAAAGAAGAAGAGAAACAAGACGACGATTCGAGCAGATTGTTTAGGAGGGTTTTGACGGAACATTTAGTTAGTTCCTTTTGTTATAGGCCATGCGGAGCGTTCTCATTAACACCGTGGCTTTAGCCCGGTGATCACGAAGTGTTCCAATTTCCCATAACCCTTTTAAGGGTTTACCGCGCGTGGAGGAAACCGTTAAAACGGTTGGACCGTCATGATTACCGCCGCCGACCACCGGGCTAAAGCCGCGGTGTTAATGAGAACGCTCCGCGCAGTGGTTTTTGTGAGCCATCTTTCGTTGGTTCACGACCGATCTTCTTTGAGCAAGCCGTAGACACGCGCGTCAAGCAGGTGAAAAACAACGCTGAGTGGTTGAGTGCTCTCCACTTATTGAAGTCACTCCGGTAATCCGATTGCCGACTCCCAAGCCGCAAGGGCGCGTGGCAGATCGGGTTCGGAAACTCGTTCACGTGCTGCGTTCCCTAAACGATCTCTTAAGCCGCCATCTCTGGCAAGCCGGTTTAACGCAGCCCAACTCAGCCAGAATACTTCGCGGCAAGCTTTTTGATGGTGGTGGAGTTGCGAAACGTAGCGGGAATGCCCAGCGTCTTTTCGATTAACCCTCCCGAATATTCTGAGTCGCCCTGGCTGGTTCGTCGCAGCCAATAAACTTCGCGTTGGTGCACCTGAAAGTCATTTACCTTATCAGCCAGTGACGCGAGTTTCTTTTCAGCCGCCAGACCCGGAGTTGCCGACATAAATCCCACGTAAAGAATGTTACCTGGCTTCTCAAGGTCTGTTTGCTTGAAACACGGATAACGCGCAACGTCAGCAACCTCGGCAATAGTTCTAATAAACGTTGTCACGTCGTAGCCGAGAGCTTGTCGCAATTGTTTTTCAATTTTCTCTTCCAACGCGGCGGCACCTTTCGATTTAGAATCGAATATCACGTTGCCGCTGGCGATTAAAGTTTCCACGTTAGCGAATCCCATCGACTCAAACAGACTCCGGAGTTGGTCCATCTTCACTGTGTGCCCTCCGACATTGATGGCTCGCAAAAATGCTACGTATTTCATTATTCGGTCAACTCTTTGGGTGCGCCGGCTTGACGGCGCCTTTAAATGTGGTGGTGCCGGATAACATTGCAGTTGTAGTCGCACTTAAGACATCTCCTACGGCAACACAGACCAAAGCGGTCGTCAAGCCGCCGCACTCAAAAAGGGCGACCGTTTTACAACCGTTTTCGTCTACGATTTTGGCGGCTCGGGCAGATTCAGCGCCGGCTTCGTTTGACCGCGATGACACGTGGTGCAGTTGACCACCGGCGTTTCGCTTTTCAGGTTCTTGATTTGTTTCAGATGCTGATTATTAATCGCGCCCACCATTGCCATCATGTCGCGCGCGATCTGTTTCGTCGGTTTGTCGTCTTTTTCCCACGCGCCCGGAATATGGCAGTGCGTGCAGTTCACGCCGAGTGACCGCGCATAACCCATCTCCATAATTCGCAACACGCGTCCCGCGGGCATGCCTTTGAGCAGCTGGATGTTCTTGAAAACCGTTTCTGCCGGCGCCTGCTCCTTCCCTGCGATGCTCTTTCGCAATTCTGCGAGCGCTGCCGCTTGATCAAACGGTTGTTCGGCCTGCGACGCTGCGGCCGCGGGCGGCGCAGCAGAATTCTGGTTGCCACCCGCGTTTACATTTATCGCCTCGTTCGATAACCAGGCGATAGGAAAGACAAAAGCCATCGTTGCGATAACAGCGATGCGGACACCGGTGACTCGATGCATTTGATTCCTCCTCAAGTTGGGTAACACCACGTTCGGTAGGGCAGGGAGACGGAACGCGCAGATTTTAGAGGGAACCAATTAAAACCGCTATAGCCATCCGCAGATTACGCAGATTCCGCAGATTTAAAAGCAAGTGATCATGAGGATTCCCATCGGGGTCTGACGTTCTTCTATTCCTTCCAATCTAATCTGTGTAATCTGCGCAATCTGTGGATTTTAGTCTTGTGCGAATTCGTTATACGCTTTAACCATGAACGAACAATTACAGGCAATTGAACGCTTTCGCCGTTTGCATGAGTCCGGGTGTTTTGTACTTCCCAACCCCTGGGATGCAGGCACCGCCATCTACCTTGAACACCTGGGCTTCGAAGCGCTTGCGACTACATCTGCCGGCTTTGCTTTCTCCAAAGGATTGCCCGATGGTCCAGGAGCAGTTGAGCGCGACGTGATGCTGGAACACTTTCGCGAGCTCGCGGAGGCAACATCACTCCCCGTGAATGGCGACTTTCAGAACGGTTATGCGGATGAACCCGAAGGAGTGGCGGCGAATGTTGAGCTTTGCCTTCGTACAGGTGTTGCGGGTTTATCGATTGAGGATGCAACAGGACGGAGCGATGAGCCACTCTACAACTTCGATCTTGCGCTTGACCGGGTCAAAGCAGCGCGCCAGGCAGTTGATGCTTCAGGGATTCCTGCGGTTCTAACCGCGCGTTGCGAGGCATGGCTGGTTGGTGATCCTGAGCCATTGCGCACTTCGCTGCAGCGCCTGGTCGCGTTTGCAGATGCCGGAGCGGATTGTCTTTACGCGCCGGGCGTCGTCGATCCAGGAGAGATTGCGGAGATAGTGAAGGCAGTATCTCCGAAACCCGTGAACGTTCTGATTTCGACGAACAACTGCCACCTTACCGTTTCACAACTGGAGGATCTCGGGTGTTCGTCGAGTCTCAATTGGAGGCGCACTGGCGCGTGCAGCGTGGGGTGGGTTCGCACAGGCTGCGAAGGAGATGAAGGATTCTGGTTCGTTCACTGCGTTTCGTGAGGCAATGCCTTTTGACGAACTGAACGATCTGTTTGCCAGACGATCAAAGATCGTAAGTGAGTAGCGTTAGAGTTGATTCGGTTTACTTCGTGTAATTCGTGGATCGCTTTTCTCAGATCTTCCTCGAATCGTATGCCCAGTGCAGTAACGCTTGTCGCTGGCGCGGCCGGCAATCGAGGGCGTGAGGTGGACAGTTTTTTCGTAAGTGGGCGATGTGACGCTGCACCGCGCGCCAACGTTTGATTTGACGTTCATCGTCGGGCAACGCCGACCCATGAAGTAACGGCAGTACCACTGAAACCATCCGCGCGGATCCTCATGATAAATCCATCCGTTCCTCCGCCAGACTGCAACGGTTGTGAAGCATTGACGCCGAAATAGTTTAGCTTCGCGTTTCTGCGCTGCGGAGACAGCTTTGCATTCTTGAACCACGAGCGGGAAACTCGTTTCGGCAATCAGTCATGTACCTCCCGCCAAACACTCCCAGCTCGAGAATTCCTGCGGGGTCAGCTCAGGTTTGAAATCAGGGTGAAAGTTTTCGCCTACCGGTTCCGTCAGGTAATACACGTAGCCCTGCTGCATCAGATCGTCTACGTGAACACTTCGCTTTCTCATCGTTGACGGGTTCAACCCAGCGGCTAACTCGGATTTCGTGTAAGTTCGTGTTATTTCGTGGATATCTTTAATCTGTGTAATCTGCGTAATCTGCGGATAGTGGTTATGAGGCTTCCGTGCAGCTTCTCAGGCGCGATCAATTTCCACGCTTCTTTAATGTGTAACGCAAGTTCCTTGTCGCTGACTCGCTCCAGCTCAATGCCGATCCAACCGCGCACGCCGACGTACGGCGGTCGATAAAACTTCTTCGGCGACTTCTTTATCAGTGCCTCCTGAATACCAATCGCCGCCGGCAGCGTCACCGCCACATGACCGTCGTTGTGATGATTGTTTGAAAACATCGCAAACACTTTCTTGCCGACAAACCACGTGGGCTCACCGTGCGAAATCTTCTCCCACGTCTCCGGCAACGCGAGACAGATCCGCCGCACCCGCTCGATCTGTTTGTCACCGTTGTCAGGTTCCCGTTGTTTGCTGTTCATCTCGAGTGCCCGAACGATAAATTTCCCCGCCCGCACTGACAAATTCTTCTGCCTTTTCCTTCAAGCCAGCAGCCAATGCGGCTTCTTCATCAAGCTCTTTTTGCGCGGCGTACTCGCGGACGTCCTGTGTGATCTTCATGGAGCAGAAGTGTGGACCGCACATGGAACAGAAGTGGGCCAGCTTGGCGCCTTCCTGCGGCAGCGTCTCGTCGTGATACTCGCGCGCTACTTCCGGATCCAGCGAAAGGTTGAACTGATCTTCCCAGCGAAATTCGAAGCGTGCTTTCGATAGCGCGTTGTCGCGATACTGCGAGCCGGGATGACCCTTCGCGAGATCAGCAGCGTGCGCGGCAAGCTTGTAGGCGATGACGCCATCCTTGACGTCTTTCTTGTTCGGCAAGCCGAGATGCTCTTTCGGTGTGACGTAACAAAGCATTGCGGTTCCGAACCAACCAATCATTGCCGCGCCAATTGCCGACGTGATGTGATCGTAACCGGGTGCGATGTCGGTGGTAAGTGGGCCAAGCGTGTAGAACGGCGCTTCCTGACAACTCTCGAGCTGCTTGTCCATGTTCTCTTTGATCAAGTGCATCGGCACGTGCCCCGGTCCTTCAATCATCACCTGACAATCGTATTCCCAGGCAATCTTTGTTAGCTCGCCAAGCGTTTCCAGCTCCGCAAACTGAGCTTCGTCGTTGGCATCGGCAATCGAGCCGGGTCGCAGGCCGTCGCCGAGACTGAACGAAACGTCATAGGCCGCCATGATTTCGCATATCTCGCGAAAACGTGTGTACAGGAAACTCTCTTCATGATGGGCGAGGCACCACTTGGCCATGATCGATCCGCCGCGACTGACAATTCCTGTAGTTCTACGGGCTGTCAGTGGAATGTAAGGCAAACGCACGCCTGCATGGATCGTGAAGTAGTCGACGCCCTGCTCGGCTTGTTCGATCAAGGTGTCGCGGAAAATCTCCCACGTCAGCTCTTCAGCTTTACCACCAACTTTCTCCAGCGCCTGGTAAATCGGAACCGTGCCGATGGGCACCGGCGAGTTTCGCAAAATCCACTCGCGTGTCGCATGAATGTTCTTGCCCGTTGAAAGGTCCATCACCGTGTCCGACCCGCATCGAATCGACCAACGCATCTTCTCAACCTCGTCGTCGATTGAAGACAACACGGCGGAGTTGCCGATGTTCGCATTGATCTTCACCAGGAAGTTGCGTCCGATGATCATCGGTTCGCTTTCGGGGTGGTTGATATTTG
This sequence comes from Blastocatellia bacterium, assembly GCA_963786645.1. Taxonomy (GTDB): domain Bacteria; phylum Acidobacteriota; class Blastocatellia; order Pyrinomonadales; family Pyrinomonadaceae; genus PSRF01. Next base: position 59,433 of record CAWAZW010000005.1, on the reverse strand, counting down.
CGGGAATGATTGCGCGTCCGCGCGCCACTTCGTCACGAACGAACTCCGGCGTCACGTATTCAGGAATCGCTGCGCCAAACGATTGTCCGCGATGCTGGTGGAATAGCGAATCACGACTCGCTTCTGATGAATTACTGCGAGCGAGACGCTCGCGCTCCCAATCGCGTCCCAGGTTTTCGCGGATGGCAATGAACTCCATCTCCGGAGTGATGATGCCTTGTCGCGCGTAGTGCATCTGGCTCACGCAACGGCCGGCTTTTGCGCGCAGAGGCGTCCGGCGGAGCGCGGGAAAATCTTCAAGGCGACCTTTTTCTTTTTGACGCGCCTGATCGGCGGCATCGAAGGTGAGGTATCCATCGTCAATCGGCTTAGTTTCGCGGCCCTGGTACTCTTCAACGTCGTCACGGCCGATAATCCATTCGCGCCGGAACTCCGGCAGACCCTCGCGCACGTCGCCCTGAAACGCAGGATCGCCCCATGGACCACTCGTGTCGTAAACACGCACCGGCGGGTTCTCTTCCAAGCGTGCCGTTATACGTACGCGTCTGTCCCTGTGCGATTTCACGGAAGGGAACACTCACGCCGGGCTGCGCCCCGGGAATGTAAACTCGTCGCGAGTTTGGCAGTTGGGTATCTTCGATCGGTTCTGGTTTGATTGCGGCACTCATTTGACTACTCCTTAACTGACGAAAACGATCAAAAAGATCACACGAACCAGCACGGAAAAGGTTGATGCAAAAACAAAAACCGTTCACACCTACACGAAAGATGGAACGGTCACCATTAACTGTTTCTCCCTTCGACGGTGCTAACCGTATCAGGTTCAAGGGGTCTCCCGATTGCGGATTGCTGATTTTGGATTGCGGTCAAATCCGCATTCCATCAATTCAGAAATCCTCATTCCCCGGGACTCTCAGCCGCCTTCCGCGGCTCCCCCGAAAACTCTCTGCTTTTCAATACGCTGATTGTAGAACCACTTGATTCGGCAGTGCAAATCGACAAGAATTATTAGCACAGATTTTCACGGATAAACGCGGACTCATGACACTAGTATGACTAAGTTATAGATCACTAACACCAGCAACAAACAGGCACTGACCTCAACAGTTTTTGGTGCTGAGGTTACCGATCCGTGCTTACTCCGTGAAAATCTGTGGCTAATTACCTTGTCGAGGCACGGTCAGTATAATTCCCCGTTAATCATCCCTGAATTTTCCGGAGAACTAATCGAATGTTGAGACGACGCGTCGTGGCTCTCTCTCTAATCCTATGCCTGCTTTCATTGACTTCATTCGCGCAGGCGCCTGGTGCCGCGGACATACGAGCACGCATTCGCAAGGAAGGAATGGAGAATTCTCAAATCATGAAGACCATGCACATGCTTTCCGATGTGTATGGACCACGTTTGACGGGCTCGCCAAATCACAGACGCGCCGCTGAATGGACCATCAAGCAAATGCAGGAATGGGGACTTGAGAACGGACACCTCGAGCCATGGGACTTCAAGCATCCCGGATGGTTAAATGAACGTCTGACCGCTCACATAATTTCACCGGTTAAGGACGCGCTTGTTTGTGAAGCACTCGCCTGGACCCCCGGCACCAGAGGCCTGGTACGAGCGCGGGCATATCAGTTGGTTTTGCCCGACAGGCCGACTCAGGAACAATTGACCGCGTTTTTCGAGAAGGAAAAAGGGAACGTACGCGGGCGGATCGTTCTTGCCGGCAGACATCAAACTGTTCCCGTTAACCTAAATCCGCCACCGAAGCGCACACCTGACCCTGACGTAGCTCGCCGCTTCGATCCGAACACTACGCCATCCCTCACCTTCGCCGTCTCCCGCGCCCATCGCGTCTCCTGATCCGAATCTCCTTTCAACTCGCCAGATCGGCGATCAGTTGGACCAGTTCTTAAAAACTAGTGGCGCTCGAGTGCGTGTCAACGACGCCGGTCGTGAGCACGGTCAGATCCGCGCATTCAACAATCGAACATTCGATGTTACGAAAGTGGTTCCGACCGTGGTGATGCGAAATGAAGACTACGGCCGCATCACTCGGTTGATGGCCGGCGGCAAAGTAGTGATGCTCGAATTCAATATCTTCAATCGTGTCTATCCTGAAGGCCGAACTTCACACAACGCCATCGCAGAAATCCCCGGGACGGACAAAGCCGATGAAGTCGTGATGCTTGGTGGTCACCTGGATTCGTGGCATGCCGCGACGGGTGCTACAGATAACGCGATCGGTTGCGCGATCATGATGGAGGCTGCGCGCATCCTGAAGAAGCTGGGGCTTAAGCCGCGCCGCACAATCCGTGTCGCGCTATGGAGTGGTGAAGAGCAGGGACTGCTTGGTTCGAAAGAGTACGTGAAAGAACACTTCGGCACTTTTGAAGATCCGAAGCCGGGTTACGAAAAGTTTGGTGGCTACTTCAACATCGACTCCGGCACTGGCCGAATCCGCGGCGCCCTGGCCTTTGGTCCACCTGAAACTGGTCAGGTGTTGCGCGACATTCTGACGCCCTTTAAAGACGACGGAGTCGCGGGTGCAACCGTCACACGCAGCCGTCGCACTGGTGGCACGGACAGCACGTCCTTTAATCAGGCTGGTCTGCCGGGCGTAAATATGAGTCAGGATCCAATTGAGTACGGTTCGCACACCTGGCATACCAACCTGGATACCTATGAACGTATTATGGAGGACGATGTGAAACGCGCGGCGGTGATCATGGCGACGATAGTTTATGAGTTGGCCATGCGCGACGAGTTATTGCCGAGGTTTACGAAAGAAACGATGCCGCCGCCACCGTCCCCGACTCCCACTCCGACACCGGCGGAAAGCCCTGCTCGGTAGTTGCTTATCCGTCCGATGAAACCTGGAACTTGAGAATGATAAATACGTCAGTAGCAGACAGACGAAAGGACAATCAAATGGCGGCAGAAATTGGAAAACGTTTTCCCGAATTCAGTTTGCAGAACCAGGATGGCAAGAATGTAAAGTTGGATGACTTCGCCGGCAAGTGGCTGGTGCTATATGTTTATCCAAAGGACGATACACCGGGATGCACCATCCAGGGAAAATCATTTACGGCATCGAAAGCAGGAGTTTGACGATGCAGGCATCGCAGTCGTGGGCGTGAGCGCCGACGACGTCGCCTCGCACAAGGACTTCTGCAACAAGTTTGCTTTCACTATCGATTTGCTTGCCGATCCCAATCACGAACTATTGACTGCGGCTGGAGTAGGGCAGAGCGATTACAAAGGCACGATGTATTGGAATCGCACTTCGTTTGTCGTCGATCCGGAAGGCACACTCAGAAAGACTTATGAGAAAGTGAATCCTGAAGGACACGAGCGGGTGTTGCTGGACGATATCAAGCAGATGCAGGCGTAGTTCAAACTGGTGGTTGCGACGTTCCCACGGCGCTGAGGCTTCCGTTTCATCGACGCAAACTTAACAGTTTGCGTTACTCCGCCGCTCGAATCGTCAGCCGCCAATAAAGCTCATAGTGCGCGAAGGCGCAACAAAGCTCGGATCGTTTATGTAGTGGCGCGGCTCTTTCTTCAACACTGCCGCTTCGATGAATTCGATAATCTCCTGGCGACTGGCGCCGTTGCGCACCACCTCGCGCAGCGAATATTCCACCGTTGAAAAAAGACACGTGCGGATTTGACCGTCCGCAGTGAGACGAATTCGCGAGCAGGCGCCGCAGAACGGTTCTGTTACCGGCGCGATTATTCCGATCTCACCCGGCGCGTTATCGGCAAATCGAAAACGCGAAGACGTCTCTGAACCGCGCGAGGTGTCGACCGCGACTAAGGGAAATCTCTCTTCAATTCGCGCCCGAATTTCCCGTCCAGAGACCACGTCTGTGCGAGACCATTCATGTCCGGAGTCGAGCGGCATGAACTCAATGAAGCGCATCTTCACGTCATACTCGCGCGCAAACGCCGCAAAGTCAGCCACTTCGTCTTCGTTGTGCCCGCGGACGATCACGGCATTGATCTTTATGGGTTCGAGTTCCGCTTCTTTAGCGGCTGCAATACCGGCCAGCACCCGATCCAAAACGTCGACGCCCGTCATCTGCTTAAACACATCGCGTTTCAAACTATCAACGCTGATGGTGATGCGATCCAGGCCGGCCGCTTTCAAGCCCTGCGCCCGATCGGGAAGGAAGTAACCATTGGTGGTTAAGGCCAGGTCGCGCAGACCGGCAGTTTTAAGTTTGGCTAGTTTCTCGATGATCGTCTCGATGTCTCGCCGCATCATCGGCTCGCCGCCGGTCAGTCGGATTTTTTCGATGCCCAGCGAAACGAAGATCTCGCAGACGTACTCGATCTCTTCATACGACAACATCTGCTCTTTAGGGGCAATTGGCGGCTCGCCGTGGGGCAGGCAGTAGAAACAGCGAAAATTACAGCGGTCAGTCAAAGACACGCGCAAATCGCGTATCTCTCGATTGAAGGAGTCTTTGAGCGTCGCCGTCATTTGAGAGTAATGATAAGCGACGGGTGGGCAGATTCGAATGTCGGAGGTGGACCGTCTGGCGGCCGAGCCGCGCTTCTGGAAAAGAATTGCATTTCCGGATCGTACTGAACGGTAAGCGGGTGGGCTCAGCCTCGCCGTTGATCTTATTGAAACGTATCGATAAGGCAGAGCCTTACCGCAAATGATGCGGCAAAGCCGCAGGATCTAGTCCGTATTTCGTGGATGCGTTTACCATGTGTGATGCTTATTCAACGATCGCTCGGGTACGCGTCCGGTCAATGCCGATGCGTTTTTCCACCAGACGTTCAACGCTCAGTGGCACGCCTTCAGCTTTTGCTTTCCGAATAAACTCCCCATCGATCTTGAAGATTTGTAGTTTCACCAGATCTTCCAACGGAAGGTTGGTCAATCCTTCATTGCGGATCTCAGTGATGAACGCCGGAGTAATCTTGAATATCCGCAACTTGATCAGGCTCTCGAAAGGTTCTTTGTCAAACCCCATTTGAGCTGCCTCACTGACAAACTTCGCATCAACTTTGAATATCCGGGCCTTCACCAGCTCTTCCATTCCCATGTTCGGGAAACCAGTGGCTTTCATTTCGCGCATGAACGCCGAGTCGACCTTAAAAATAGCGGCCTTGAACAGGTCGCCAACGGTGAGGTTACCGAAACCTGCCGAGTTCAAATCATCAGCAAGTGCCGTGGTCACGTTCAACGCTGCAGCTGTGAAGAGTCTCTCTTCAAATCGCCCATGTTCGGTAGTCGGCGGATCTTTTTCGAAATCAAACCCGCGGCTCTTCATCGCGGCCGCAAAGGTCGGACTGCCCGCGAAGCGAAACGTGCCGGTACCTTTACCGCCCTGGAAGCTTCCTTCGCATTCAATTGTTCCGGCTTCGCGCGCCAAACTGAATCTAACTGGTCCGCCGTTTAAGACTTGTTCGCGGGTCAAGCCTACTTCGGCCAAGTCAAACGTTTGACCTATTTGGTGTTCGCGGCCTTTATCTTTTGATCGTTCGAAATTCAGGTTGATCTTGGCGTTATCTTCAACCAGCGAAGCCGTCCAGTTTCCGGTAATCGGTGTCTGGGCGGAAAGATTGAAACTCGCGACAGAAACCATCAAAGCGAAACTCAAGACGAACAGCACCCAAATCTTCTTTGACATAGTGGATCTCCTCTATTAGCCGCAAACTTGAATGGGTTCAGAACAAACCTAATGGTGGCTGTTGCACGCTTGAAGGTAGCGAATAGTTCCGAAAAAAAGATTGTGGGTAGCGTCAAACAAGCTGAAACGAGTCGTCGCGAAATTGGGACTTCGGTGGGTCAACAAATACAGAACCGGGAGCGCAGCGACCGGGTCGCGCACACAACGAGCAACATAAGTCGATGACGCAACCTTAAGAATTTCATTTGGAGGCGGTGAGATTGAAGTGAAAGTCCAAGCGTTGTGTGATGGACCAGTCTTGCTTTTTGGGTGCGCCACCCGGTCGCTACGCTCCCGGTTCTGCATTTGTCGACCCGACTCTGTCGCTTTAAAACGTATATCCGTAGAAGATTCCGAGGTAGTTATTGCCGCGTCCCTGATTACCAAAGTTATAGCCGGTATAAAGGAGGCTCTTGGGGGAGAGTGTTATGCCGGTGCCCACCACCAGGTACCCATAGTCGTTATTGCCGCTCGACCAGTCGGTAACAAACGAGATCTTCTTCGTGATCGGCTGTTCCAATCCCAGTATCACTCCGTTCTTGTCGATGTCGTCATCCAGCGACCCCACTAAACGATAGCCGCCGAAAGTAACGCGTGGTCCATAAGAGCCTTCGAAACTTTTACTACCCACGACGTATAGCTGCGCCGAAGTGACGCCGGATGAGCGCCGCGTGACAGGAGTTGAAATCAAGACACCCGTTGCGAAAGCCAACCCCTTCTTTTCATTCTCGTAAAACTGCCACTTGAAGTTGGGTTGAATCTCGATCGGCTCTGCCGGCTCCGCCCGGGTATAGAAACCGTTGATGCCAACCTCCATGTTTCCGGGTAAGCCCACCACCACGCGCGATCCATATTCCTGGTAACCGCCTTCCCGAAGCGAACCGAAATGGATCATGAAGTCGGCCTCAAGATAGACCTTTCCCGGCGACTGAACGTCGGAAGAGGGAATATTGAAAACCGTTGACTGGGCTGTGATGCTTACGGAGGCAAGCAACAGAGTTGAGATTACAAGCGACTAATCGGCGGAGAGCGATCGGTTCTTCTTCAAGGTCAAACACGAGAGTTCTCCTCGTTGGACACTCGCTGAAAAAGACACTTCGCGTCGTGCAACAGAGGCAACTTGTGGACGATGCGGTGGGTAGTTAGCCGGGCGGCTGCTTTTGAGCAATCTTTTATCGCGAACCGCCACTCAGCGCAAGAGGCGGAATTCCTGCGCAGTTGCACGCTTGCACTAATCTTCCCGGCCACGAGTCAGTAGTCCATACTGGTCCATTCCGAAGGAGCCTTCTTATGTCAGCCCTAAACGAGTTTTGTTTCGCGTTGCTTTGCTTGCCTCGGGTTTCTTTTCGCTGCTCATGCTCAAGCATTGAGTTTCAGCTTTGTGAGGAAATCAAAATAGACAAAACGCAGATCGGCGCGCAGATAATCGAAACTGCTACCTGTTCGAAACCTTCAAACGCCTTCACACCCAAAGGCACGCTCGCGAAACGTTTTCATGGTTGCGACATTCCCGCCCGTCCCGACTGGCGCCGCGCTCGCCTTCAAAATCACCAAGGACGACGCTAACGGCGAGTATGTTCACACCGTGTATTACACCGTGACCGGGCATCATAAGACTGCCTGGGCTGAGGCGACGATTAACGCGCCCGGAAAGTATTTCGTTCAGATGATGAACTATTACCCACCGCATCAGGTGTGGGGCACGGCGTCGTTTACGGTTGGAGAAGATAAGGTTGGACCACGCGCCGTCGGAAACACCGCTGCGGGTCAGGGCAAAGTCAGCATCTGTAAGGAGATTGATGACAACTGGAAGTGCGTGGGCCAGTCATCGCAGTGGCAGGCCAACGTTCCGTTCAATGTTCTGTTTGAGAATCCGAAACCTGTGGGCATCGATTTCATTGGCATCATCTTCCAAAGCAGGGCGCGGACGGAAAAGATGTTGGTTTTGTAAATGAGTATCAGCAGAACATCGGCGAGGAGAATCGCAAGTACGCCACTGTTGGTGACAGTCTAAGTTTGCCGGCCGGGGTTTACTCCGTTTACGTAATCGCATGGGGGAAGCGCGAAGTCTATGAACATCGCGGCAACCTGACTGAGTATTTTGCGAAGACAACGCTAACGGTGAAGTGATTCGGTTCAGAGTACAAGCTTTAACTTGCAATCTGGCAAAAAGCAACCTAAAGGTTGTACTCTTAACTAAAAGCAAAACTTGCCTTCGCAGATTGTCTGATCGAGTTTGCGGCGATCGCTCGGTGCTTCGCGCTCACGCAACTCCGCAGGCAAATCCTCCACATTTCCAGGCCTGCCGATCGCGGCCATCGCTTGAATTTGAAATTCCTCCGGGATATTCAAATCCTTACGTGCGCGTTCGAAGTCGAATCCCTGCATGCCGTGAACGACCAGACCTTTCATCCAGCCCTGCAGCGCGAGATTCTCCCACGCCGCACCAGTATCAAATGCATGTGTAACCGAGAGCTCCCCGCTGTGTTCAAACGTTTTCCTGGATATAAACATTATCAACACCGAGGCAGACCTAGCCCAGCCCTGATTAAACTCAACCAGCAATTCGAAGAATAATTTCCAATTCTCCGTGTCGCGGCGGGCGTAGAGAAATCTCCACGGCTGATTGTTATAAGAGGAGGGCGCCCAACGCGCTGCTTCGAACAGTGTCATCAGCTCCTCATCTGAGACTGCCTCTCCTGACATTGCTCGCGGCGACCACCGGTCGAGAAACAGTGTGTCGATCGGGTAATCGGCCTTCCGCACGTCGCTTCCTTTAATCATTAGTCCCTTCCTTCCTATGCATGGAGGACTTCACGTGTTGGGGTGATGAGGCCAAGTGGACCATGGTGTTGTTGCAGATTGATGACGCAGTTCTTCAATTCCTCTATTATGGGCCCATAAACCGAAGACCCGTCGGATGACGTCACTTGAACCCGAGCCTCGCGATTCTTAGTCTCGCTATTTGCCGGAGCAATAGCATGGCCAAACTGCTCAACCTGATGCTGAAAGCACCATGAAAACCCCACTTTATTACGAGACATATGGCGCCGGAGACCCGATTATTTTCCTTCATGGCTTGGGCTCCAGCATCTATACCTGGCGCAACATGAAGGCGCCGCTGGAAGGTAATAACCAACTCTTCCTGATTGACCTAAAGGGGTTTGGGCAATCTCCAAAACCGCGCGACGATCGCTATTCAGTCCAGGACCAGGCCGACCTCATCTATCAGTTTATTCAGGACCACGATCTAAAAAACCTTACTGTGGTGGGAAACTCTTATGGTGGGGCTGTATCGCTCGTTCTATCAATAATGCTTTGCGCAAAAGATCCCGGAAGGCTCATCAAACTGATTCTTATCGACAGCGCCGGATACAACGAATTAATACCCTGGTACGTGAAGCTGCTAAGGGCGCCGGTCTTGGGTTGGCTGGTGGTCCACTTGTTGCCCAATAAGTGTCTGGCCAAAACAGTTCTGAAGGAGTCTTACTACAACGACAAACTGATTACAGACGCTCAGGTCGCTGCATACGCTAAGCCTCTCGGAATGAAAAATGGAAAATACGCACTACTCAAAACGGCTAAACAGGCGCTTCCTAAAGACATTGACAAAGTGATCGGCAAGTATCCGACTATCTCTGTACCGACGCTAATTATTTGGGGAGACAAAGACAAGGTAATCCCAATCAAGATAGGCCAGAAGCTTCATGCGGCGATCCCTTGTTCAAAGCTCACAACCATTCCTGACACCGGTCACGTTCCTCAGGAGGAGACGCCGACTCCGACGATAGCGCTCATCAAAGACTTTCTGAAAAACTCTATTCCTTGTCCTTAACGGTTCCCAAACTAACGCAGCGCCTGGTCCAAAGCTGAACGATCGTCTAGGAGAATCCACTCGGATATCGAAAGCGGTAGACTCCCATTCTTGAGCAAGTCGTCGTGAAATTGGCCCAGGCGGTAATTCGCGCCCTGCTTGTCTCGATACTTTCCAAGCAGTCGCATAATCTGCCATTTGCCAACCATGTAAGTGATCTTCTGCGTTGGACTCGCGGCCGCGCCGGCCGCTTCGCCCGTCGCTGCTTCTCGATCCAATCCGCCCGCTTCCATGAAATAGTTGACTGCCTGGTCAAACGTCCACTTGCCCGTATGCAAATTCACATCCACCCCAATTCGCGCGGCGCGGTATCGAGAGAGTCGAAGTATCTGTCCCTGGGCGGCAGAGTTGACCGGATACAAGCCCGTGCGCATCAGCATCTCTTCGCCATAAAGCGCCCAGCCCTCGATGAGTATTCCGTCAAAATGCTGGCGCCGGATCTCATTGGGGAGACGATTGGCAATTGAGATTTGGAGGAAGTGGCCGGGGATTCCTTCGTGCCCGAGAATCGGTCGCGGATCTTCTATGGCCGCGCGAATGTAAAAGTTTTTCGACTTGGGGTTGTAAGTCGGAATGAAATAAAAGCCACTGTTGTCTCTATCGTAAACGCCGGGCGGATTCATGAAGCCGCCGGGACTCGTCGGCTTGAACGCTTCGGGCAGTTGTCGAATATAAAAAGGACCGACGTGGGGCGGAACGGTTAAGAGCCGATTGGTTTTCAGAAAACTGATCATCTCTTCCTGCCGGCTTTCATAAGCCTTGAGGAACGCCTGTTGGTCTGCCGGAATATTTTTACTACGCGCTGGGTTTGGATCGGCAAGCGAAGGATCCGGTAGTAACGACTCGAGTGCGCGGTAACGCGCCAACTCTGCCTGACCGAGCATGTCAACTTGCTGCGCGTCCAATGGCAAGTAGTAGACATTCTCCAGGAGGTAGTTGTAGTTCTCTTCACCCATTGGCTTGAAGGGGACCATGCCTGGCAGGCGCACCTGCAGCCAGTCCGCGAATCCATGGATTGAGCGCAGGGCCGCGTCGCGTGCGTGCGTCAGATCGCCCTTCTCGCCAGGAGATAAGTCTTTGGCAAGCGTCATGAGGCTATCGTTGAATAAGCTATCGATCGAACGAGCAGAATCGATGGCGAGTTGCGCGTAAAGCTGCACCGGTTTGCTCAGCGCACCCTTGCCTTGTTCCATCACAAAAGGCATTTGACGCAGACGCGCAGTCGCCGCGAGTGCGCGCTTTTGCGGAGTGTCATACTCCTTTTTCAGCAGCGAGAAGATTCCGTTACTGCATTCATTCACGTACACCTGAGGATCAGTCGCTTCGAAATCCATCACGCGATTAAAGAAGTCGACTTGCTCGAGTTGCGCCTTAAATAACAGCCAATCGATGCGGTCGTCCTTACCCCAGTTTTCGGTCTGCATCGCCCGCACCTTGCCGAGTATCTCCTTCACGTGCAGTCGCCGGGAGAGAATTGCGGACAGGGAATAATTCGTCAGCTTGTCGTCCCAGGTGTGAAGTCCGGAGTCACTCGAACTAACGGGATAGTTCTGGTTTCGCCAGTTGTAATAATCCTGAGCGAGTTTGTGCAGATCGGCGGGAGTCCTGGGTTCCTGGGCCGCGGCTGAAGTTAGCGGAGCCAATGTTGATCCCAAGAAAATTAAAGAAAGCGCGAATAGTTTGATGGTTGTATTTTTCATTGAGACGAGTATGGGTTCTGACTGTTTCAAAAACGATCCACGAATTACCACAAAATTACGAACTGCTTATTTTGGTTCGTGTGATTTCGTGTTACTTCGTGGATCGTATTTAGGCGCTCCCACGATTGTTCAACAACGTGCGAGCATTCCGCTGTAAACCCGAAAGTTTTGCTCGCTTCATGGCGCTGCCGCGGAAGCGTTCAGCGTAATCATCCTGCGTCAACTCCAGCAGTTCGGAAAGACGTGCGTTTATGTTTCCATGGCGCGGTTGAAATCGACTCTCTTCAGTGACTTGTTCAAATCTATTCCACGGGCAGACGTCCTGGCATATGTCGCAGCCATACATCCAGCCCTCAAGATGTTCGCTAACGTTATCTGGAATCGTAGGGTCTCGTAGCTCAATGGTAGCGTAGGAGATGCACTTGTTCGAATCAACAACGTACGGTTCGGTGATCGCTTGGGTGGGGCAAGAGTCGATGCAAAGTGTGCAACTGCCGCAATGGTCTTCTACCTGTTCCGTGTCGTAGTCGAGATCGATGTTTAGTAGCAGCTCGCCGAGAAAAATCCAGGATCCATATTCCGTGGTGATCAGATTTGTGTGTTTACCGATCCAACCCAATCCAGCTCGCCGCGCCCACGCTTTATCCATCATGGGTTGAATATCGACGCAGACTTTGCCGTCCGTCTCCGGCGCCTGTTCCTTAATCCACGTCAGAAGCACTTTGAGTTTCGACGAGAGAATGTCGTGATAATCGTCGCCCCATGCATAGCGCGACACTTTGCCGGTGTCCGAAGTACTGCTGTGTTCGCCGGGTGTGTAGTAGTTGAGCGCAACCACGACCACGGACTTCGCCGGCGGGAACAACTGTCGCGGGTCAGTGCGCTTCTCCGGATCACGGGCCATCCAATTCATGTTGCCGTGATAGTTACGCCCGAGCCACTCCTCAAGTTTTGGGCGTTCGTCGTGGAGAGGCGCGGCCGGCACAATTCCAACTTTGCTGAAACCTAAGCTCAACGCATGTTCTTTTATGCGTTTACTGAGGGCCGGCTCGCGATACGCAGCATGGGTTGCGTCCGGGCACAGTGATGTAATGCCGCCTTGCATTGGCAGTAGGATACGAGTTGCGATTGTTAGGAGTCTAGCGGCGGTGAAAATTACGTACGTACGCTAGTGGATCCGTTTACCGGAGGCCAGGAGATGTCCCGGCCCACGCAAAGAGAGCAGTGCGGACCGTCTCACAAAAGATTTAATTAATCTTTTGCAGCGTCACGGTTGTCATGGGAGCGGTTCCACTGGTGCGATTGTAGGACAACCAGTAACCCGCCTTGGGAAAGCGCACCATTTTATATACCGAACCGTCAGGCTTCGCTTCTATCTCGGCGCCAAGTACCTGTTTGGCTGTGAGAACGTCAGGGCCGGCCGCGAGAAAGTCCGCTGAGATCGTTACCACCTTCTGGGACTTGTCGTAAACAAACTGCGCCATCTCTGATTCATTGAACAGGTAGAAATCCTGCTCGGTTCCCTTGTCTTTTGGTTCGCCGAGTTTTTGACGCACCTCGTCTGCGGTCATGCCCAATTGGATGCCTCGATATGCGTTGAAGGAACCCGAGGCGTCGTCGGCGATTACGGCAGGGCTCGCCCCTGGTTTTCGTTGCGCTACGACGCTGGCGGCACTAAGGGCAATTAACGCGAACGTGAGAAGGAAACTAAACGTAGGAAAAGAAAATTTGACTCGCGGAATTGATTGAGCCATCGGTTTCTCCTTTCGAAGAGCTGCGGAGGGAACCAGAAAATATTCTGATTAGAGAGTGTATGCCGGGTTCTGGCCCCATGGCCGCGACTTAAGTCAACTGGGCCCTGACAATAATCCCAACGTTTCGCCGTTGTCAAATACTCTGGGGTTGTTTCCCAACGACGGATTGCAGGCGAAATCGACGAAATCACCTATTGACTCTGGAAACGTTTTCGCTTAGAAGCAGGAGTGAAATTTTCAACAATTGAATTGAATTCGCCCGCGTAGAACAAAGGAGTAGATCCATGAAACGAAACGGAGTGTTCGCCGCTGTATTGTTGTCTTCGCTGATTCTTTTTGCCGCTTGCCAACCGGCGGAAGTGGAAACAAACCGCTCGGCAGTCGCGACTCCGACGCCGGAGGTGGTCAATACCGCCGCGATTGAAACAGAACTGCTACGAATTGAGAACGATTGGCCGAGGGTGATTCGTGAGAAAGACGTCGCTGCCGCCGGTCGGGTCATGGCTGACGATGTGATCCTTATCTATCCCGACGGTAACGTGGGAAACAAGGAGACGGATCTAAAAGATATTGGCGCCGGCGCGGTCACGGCAGAGTCAATCCAGATGGCCGATCTCGTTGTACGTGTGCTCGACAATGATGCTGCATACGTAATGGGCCGGACAGTTTTGAATAAAGCCAGATACAAACCGGCGAATGGACCAGCGCTGGACATTTCCGGCCATTATCGCTTCCTTGATACTTTTGCCAGACGAAACGGTGAGTGGAAGTTGGTTGCCGGAGCAAGCGTGCCCGTCAGGCAGCCGCCTGCAGCCTCCCCGTCACCAAGCGTTTCACCTTCTCCGGCATCGTCGCCGGCAACAAAGCCGTCTCCTGCAGCAACTCGTTCTCCGGCAAGCAGTCCAACGCCGGCAGCCACTCCGTAAAACTGTTTCTTACCTGTCAAAAAAAGGCCGCAATGGAACTGCAGTTCGTTGCGGCCTTTGTGCTGCCATCGTCACTGGATGCGACGAACAGAGGGAGTCCTCAGGTGCGCTCTCCTTGACTAATAGCGGCTTTTCGAATAGAACCCACTCGCTCTGCAACTTAGCCCCAGGAGTTTCAACATGAAGAAAATCGTTTTCCTCGTAGGCGCACTAATCATCGTCGCTGCTTGCGCGGCGCCTTCCACAAACGTAACCACCAATACCAACAGTTCTTCGGCACCCGTAGCCGCAGCTCCCATGACAGAAGCTGACGCGATTGCCAAAGAGAAGGCTATTTGGGATACGCTCAAGACTAAGAACTACGATGCCTTCGCAAATATGTTGGCAGCGGACTATATCGAAATAGTGCCCGATGCCGTTCGCGACAAGACCACCACGATTAATGGAGTCAAGGATCTCGAAATTACCGACGTTACATTTGCGGACTGGCGATTTATTCCCATCGACAAAGATGCCACGCTGCTCCTTTATAACGCGACAATCAAAGGAAAATTTAAAGGGCAAGCTTTTCCTGAAGGTCCTTACCGGGTGGCATCCGGGCTGGCAACCCGAGACGGAAAATGGCAGGCCATTTACTATCAGGAAACTCTGGTTAAACCCCCGCCGGCATCGGCACCGCCCGTGGCATCGCCATCACCAGCTGTGACGAGTGCAAGTCCGAGCGCAACTCCAAGCGCCACTACTCTTCCTGCGAACGCGGTTGAACGTGAAAGGACGGTATGGGATGCGTTGAAGCGGAAAGACTACGATGCCTTTGCGTCGTATCTTGACGCCGCGCAGGTCGAAGTAGAATCGACCGGCGTGTACGACAAAGCGGGAACACTAAACAACATACGAATGTTTGATTTTTCCAAAGCCGAAGCCAGTGATTTCAAAACGGTAAAACTGAGCCCGAACGCAGAGTTGGTCAATTACCTGGTTACCATCCCGGGACCAACTCCTGACAAACAGTGGAATACCACCATCTGGGTGAACCGGAATGGTAAGTGGTTGGCATTGTTTCATCAGGGTACTGAGGTGATGACAGCTCCAGCGTCGCCCTCGCCGTCAGCATCGCCGTCACCGTCGACAACCGCAACTGCAAAGTAGCGCGCGTTTGTCGGAAACTGAATGAGCCACGAGCGCGGAGACTGTTGCGGTCCGCGGCGTGGCTCTTTTTTGTGACCCCTCGGTTAATTCCAAATGCCTGGAATATTTGTGGTACACGCGGGGCATTTCCCGTCGGGCGTCACGCGCACGCTCCGAATAACGTAACCATATCGCTCTACGAGCAACTGATCGCATGTCGGGCAGTACGTGTTTTCCCAACGGCCAACTCTGCCTGGCAGGTTCCCCGCATAGATGTATCGAAGACCAGCGTCGCGGCCAATCTCACACGCACGAATCAACTGCTCGGCTGTAGTGTTGGCGTTCTCAGTCATGTGGTAGTCCTGATGAAACGCGGTCACATGCCAGGGTATGTCCGGCGACACTGAGGCGATGAAATCGGCGGCGCGCTTTAGTTCATCTTCCGAATCGTTAAAACCCGGGATAACCAGAGTAACGATTTCCTCCCAGAAGCCGCGGTCATGGACCATCTGCACCGTCTCGAGGATGTTATCGACAACGCCGCCGAGTTGCCGGTAACTCTTGTCACTCATCGTTTTCAAATCGATCTTGTAGCAATCTGTCCAGGGACGCAGGTAGTCGAGCACCTGCGGCGTCGCGTTGCCGTTCGAAATAAACGCCGTGTGAAAGCCTTCGGGCCGAGCTTTTTGAAAAACTTCGACGGCCCATTCCGCCGTGATGAGCGGCTCGTTGTAACTGCTGCCAACCATCGACGCGCCATAAGCTTTGGCCATCGCCACCAGACGATCGGCTGTCACCAACTGAGGGGAAGTGCCCGCCGAATCGTCGCGCAGCGCCTGGGACGTCAGCCAGTTTTGACAATAGGCGCAGTGAAGATCACATCCCAGCATGCCGAACGTAAGCGTGTCGGAACCGGGCAGCACATGGAAAAAGGGCTTCTTTTCTGTTGGGTCGCAAGCAAGCGCAGCAACGTAGCCCGCGGGAACGCGAAGGTGTCCGCCTTCGTTGAAGCGCACTTTGCATATTCCCCGCTTGCCGGGCTTGATAAGGCAACGGTGCCCGCATGCGAAACACTTCAGCGCGTTCCCATCGAGATGCTCGATCAATTCGGGCGCGCCTTCAGTGGTGAGCGAATCGAGCACTTCCGCCAGCGGCGACGACTTGGTACTAATAGGCATTACAACCCTATACACCTTCCTGTTAGCGCAAACATCAGCAAGGCAATTATACTCCTTTGATATTGGTTATCAGTTGCCGCCACATGCGGTTTCCACTCAGTCAAACATGATTATCGAAGAAATAACCGTTACGGCTTTTCAGCAACACACCCGCGTGGTCGGATGCGAGGAGACTCGCCAGGCGATTTGCATCGATCCCGGCGACGATTCAGAAGAGATTGTGCGTGCCATCGACAAACACGGTTTTGAACTACAGGCGATCGCGGTAACTCATGCGCACCTGGATCATATTGGTGGCGTGGCCGGACTAAAAAAAATCAAGCCCGCCGCCGCGGTAATGATCCACAAGGCGGACGAGTTTATTTATGAGGCTTTGCCGAACCAGCCGGCGTGGATCGGGATTCCTCAAAGCCAATGGGCTGCTTTGGGATTTGATTTTGAGACACCGCCGAAAGCCGATGGTTATTGGGAAGACGGGCAAGTGTACGAGGTTGGAAACCTGAGGTTGAAAATCCTTCATTGCCCAGGTCACACGCCCGGCCACGTGGTGCTGTTTGCTGAGGCGGAACGAAAGGTGTTTGTCGGCGACGTTCTCTTTGCGGGTTCCGTCGGCCGCACAGATCTTCCCGGCGGCTCAACAGAGCAACTAATGGACTCGATCATGAATAAGCTATTGCCGTTAGGCGATGACGTGGAGGTTTATTCCGGACATGGACCAGTGACCACGATAGGGCACGAAAGAAAGACCAACCCCTTCCTCACCGGTGTTTATTCCCTTGGCCCAGGCCGCATTTAAGACTCTATCGGCAGAACTATCCACAGATTACGCAGATTACACAGATCTCAAACGGTTAACTAGCGCGTGTTCTCCATTGACGCGCTATGTCCGAACGGTGTTCTGCAACACGAGTTCTTCGCCCAGCTATAGTTCTTAATCTGTGGAATCTGCGTAATCTGTGGATTATTTCTGGGGGCCACGGAGCCGGCTAGCTTTAAGTTCTTCCCACAGTTCCTTCTGGGCATCGTTGAGCTGACTTGGCAGGGTTTCGACAGCAATGCCGTTTTGTGTGCAAAAGTGACGCCAAAGGATGAAGCGGAGATCAAACTGCCCGGTTTCGTCGGAGATGGTGTTTTCGACTTCTGGTTTTTTCTTGTCCGTAGACATAACTGCTTTCCCGTCGTCTTAAGAGTGACTAGAGTTTACCAGCTTTTAAGCAAATAGTTCACGCGACGCTGCATGCCAAAGAAAAAGGGCGCCCTCGGAAGTGCGCCCCATCTTCACATCATTCTTAGACGCCGACGATGTCAGGCCACTGTGATCTCATCGCTGAGATAAACATCCTGAATGGCGTTCAGCAATTCGATTCCTTCGCTCATCGGACGTTGAAATGCTTTGCGTCCCGAAATGAGCCCAGTGCCACCGCCGCGTTTATTGATAACGGCTGTGCGAACGGCTTCAGCCAAATCGCTCGCGCCTTTCGACTCGCCGCCTGAATTGATCAAGCCACAGCGGCCCATGTAGCAATTGGCGACCTGATAACGTACCAGGTCGATGGGATTGTCTGTGGTCAGCTTCTCATAAACGATCTTGTTGGTCTTGCCATACGACTTGCCGAGCGCTTTTTCCACGCTCGTGTACCCTGCGTTTCTTTCCGGCAGTTTCTGTTTAATGATGTCGGCCTCAATGGTCACGCCGAGATGGTTTGCCTGCCCGGTCAGGTCTGCCGCAGCGTGCATATCGCCTTCGTCAGTTTTGAACTTGGAATTGCGCAGGTAGCACCAGAGGATACAAGCCATCCCAAGTTCGTGCGCCTGTGCAAAAGCTTCGCTGATTTCCGTAATCTGTCGAGTTGATTCATCGGAACCGAAGTATATCGTCGCACCGACAGCCACCGCCCCCATGTTGTGGGCCTCTTTCACAGTACCAAACAAAACCTGATCGAACTTGTTCGGCAAGGTTAGCAGCTCGTTGTGGTTAATCTTCACAATGAACGGAATCTTGTGCGCATATTTTCGTGCCACCACTCCCAGCACACCGAATGTCGAAGCAACCGCGTTGCAGCCACCTTCGATTGCCAACTTAACAATGTTCTCAGGATCAAAATATTGCGGGTTAGGAGCAAACGAGGCGCCCGCTGAATGTTCAATGCCCTGGTCCACCGGCAGGATGGAGAGATATCCGGTTCCCGCGAGCCGGCCGTGACTGAAAAGCGATTGCAGCGATCGCAGCGAGGCGGGTGATCGATCAGAATGCGTCCAGACGCGATCGATGAAATCCGGGCCCGGCAAATTCAGCAAGTCCCTGGATATTGCTTCGGCCTTGTGATCCAAAAGTGTGCGCGCGTTGTCGCCCAGGAGTTCTTCAATCCGATCGAGGGTGGATGTTGCTCGTTTGAGTTCGGTAGCCATTATTCGTCTTTCCTCCTGGTTAATTGAGCCGCAGGAATCTTTGTTTTTAGCAAATTCAGGCCGAAATTATAGCATAAACGCCTTCTGACAGCCTTCGGTGCCGGCTCACAGGTGATACCGGCTTTTATATGCTGAATGAGCGGTGCCGTTCGCAGTTATGACGCTGTGCCACTGGTGTGGTCTTCGAGTCAGGTGCTCGGCACGAAAAAAGTTGGGTCTAACGAGTCGCTGCCGCCATCGCTGCCAGATGAGTCTTTGGCAAAACGTTTCTGAAGCATTCGCACCAAAGGCAGGCCCATTTGTGCCAGCCGATGCTGCGGACGCGAGAAGGCATAGATGTCATACCAAACGGAACCGTCTGCGTGGAGTTCAACGGTGAATCGTTCCTCACCCTCTTCAACGTGGTCCGGTAAGGTGCCGTAGGCGAACCCAAACCGCGTCTTAGCGTCGTCCTGGTCATCGACCATATAAACAACGCGGGCAGCGTTTAGTGACCAGAGTCCAAACGCGCTCGCTTCAACTGCCACCACCGCGCCCTCTGCCAACACCGTTTCCTGGGGCACGATTCCTACCCAACCAATATCAAACTCTCGCCACTGCCTTAACGCAGAAATCGCGCGTTGGTAAGTTTCAGCTCCGATCCCGAGCTGGACTCGATTGTGGTCCACGCGGTAACCCGCAGGCGGTTGTGTTGCGGTTGATCCTACGTCCGAATAGGAGAATGGAAGCGACGACTGATTGGCGACGAACTGTCGAATAAAATCTGCGGAAGGCCGGCGAACCAGAAACACTTCGAAATCTCCTTAGCCTTTCCGAGACTTCGCGCCGGTTGCTGCACGCGCGCGAGGGTGGTGATTGTCGTAAGCGGCGCGCAGATGTCGATCGGTTATGTGAGTGTAGATTTGCGTTGTGGAAATGTCGCTGTGTCCGAGCAATGCCTGAACCGAACGCGAGTCGGCGCCGTGTTGAAGAAGGTGCGTCGCAAAGCTGTGACGCAGTGTGTGCGGTGAAACTCCGCTGATATTGGCGGTTGCTGCATGCTTTTTAATTATGGCCCATGCCGTTTGCCGCGTGATTGGCTTGCCGGCGTTTAAGAACAAGTTGGGATACGCAGGCTTTCCATAACCTTCTTTAACGGAGACGTATTGCTGTAACCAGTGAATCGCACTCTTACCGACCGGAACGCGTCGTTCTTTACTGCCCTTTCCATGACAACTAACCACACCACCGTGCAAGTCTGCATCCGACTGCTTTAGGGAAACCAGTTCAGAGACACGCAAGCCAGCCGCGTACATCAACTCCAGCATCGCGCGATCCCGTACACCTTGTTCGGTGGAAATGTCGGGTGCGGCAAATAGACGGTCTATCTCTTCCTCGGTGAGAAACTTTGGCAGGTAAGAAAACTTCTGCGGCGTGTCCAGGTCTTCGGCCGGGTGATGCTTGATGTGACCGTCAAGCATTAGAAAACGAAAGAAGCCGCGGGCGGCACTAACGGCCCGCGCTACCGACGAGGGCGCAAGACCCTCGCGTGAAAGCTGCGCGATCCACTTGCGAAGCTCGGGTCGCTCCATCTCGGCTACCGGCGTCTTTGCTCTTACCGCCCAACGCTCGAGACGTTCAAGATCTCTGCGGTAGCTGTCGAGCGTATGCCGCGCCAGTCCTTTTTCGACTTGAATGTAAGTCAGGTATTCCTTGACGAGATCGCGCTGAAGGATTGTCTTTGACATTAATGAAGCCCGGATCAAGTTCGACTTCATTATAGACGCAGATTGCACAGATTAAGCGCCAGATTTTGAACACGAGGAAGTGCGCGACGACCTGTTCACAAAAGACGAATTTCGTCAAGCTGCGACCACGATCGCACCTGACTAGTGAATAGAACATTCCTGTCAAGCCGGTCTCCTGATCTGCCTAATCGGCGTCGAGCCGCCGCACTCCAAGGCAGCGCCGACGGCTATTCGTAGCGCAGGCACTCGATAGGATCCAGACGCGAAGCTTTGCGTGCGGGCCAGACGCCAAACAGCAATCCAACGCCAATCGACACCGTAAGTCCTGAAACAACGGCCCATGTAGGAATGGACGCAGGTAAGGAGGGGACAAACAACATTATTATTTGACTGATTCCGACCGACAGCACCACACCAAGAATGCCACCGAGAAACGTTAGCGTCATCGCTTCAAAGAGAAACTGTCGCACGATATCTCTGTCTACGCGCTCCGAGTGCTTTGCGCACACCAATCTCCTTGGTGCGCTCAGTCACGCTGACCAGCATGATGTTCATGACGCCGATCCCACCGACCAGGAGACCCAGACTGGAAATGGCAATCGCGATCAAGCCGACCATCGCAGTGATACTGTCGAACTGCTCAATGAACTTGTCCGCAGTCTTAATATCAAAGTTGTTTGGTTCTTCAAACTTCACATTTCGCCGCCGGCGCAGAATTTCCTCTGACTGTTCCAAGGCTTCGACGGTTTGCCCGGAGCGGGCTTTAATCACCATCAGCAGGTAACCCTTGGCGGGCGCGACCTTCTGCGCAGTACGGAAGGGAATAAACACTGCATTGTCTTCTTCGTTTTCCCCGAAGAAGCCCGCCTTTCTCTTCTCGAGTACGCCGACAATCTCAAAGTTGTACCCACCCATTCGCACCTGCGTTCCCACGATGTTCTGGTTCTGACCGGGGAACAGGGCGTCGGCAGCGTTCACACCGATCACCATTACGTTAGCGCGTTGCTGATCGTCGCTTTCGGTAATGAACCGGCCCTCCCTGATCACGATGTTTGTAACGCCGGCGTAATTTGGCGAAACGCCTTGCGTATTTCCCCAGCGATAGTTGTGGCCCTGGTAGGTTATGTTGTCGTCAAAAGGGCCGCCGCTGTAACCGACATTAGGGGCGACGTGTGAAACCTCCTCGACTGCGCTCGCTTGTGCCTGGATGGCTTCGGCGTCTTCGACAGTTAAGGGTTTGCGCAAACGCTCCGCACGATCTTCGCCGGTGCGCGGTCCCGTCGAAAGATGAAAAGCATAGATATTGTTGGTGCCGTATTCCTCGATAATCGACACAATGTTTTGACGCAGCCCCGTGAGAATGGAAGCAATCGTGATCGCCGTCATCACGCCAATAACAATTCCAAGTACCGTGAGAAAACTGCGGAACTTGTGCGAACGCACACTGTCAAACGCCATCACCAGCGTTTCTCTTAAGACACTTTTTGAGAACTTAATTTTCACTTCAATTACGTCGTATGGGTTAACGCCAGAATCGGATCGAGACGAGCAGCCTTGAATGCCGGATAAATGCCGGCCACCATTCCTATGACCGTAGACACAATCAGAGCCAGCAGTATGTAACCCACGGTAATAGTCATCGTGATTGATGCCAGCATAGTGATCAAAGTGGTAACGCCATACGAAAGCAATAACCCAATGATCCCTCCCAGCACGCAAAGGATGGCCGACTCGATCAGAAACTGAAGCAGTATTTGCTTCCTGGTGGCGCCCACCGCTTTGCGTAGGCCGACCTCGAATGTTCGCTCAGTTACGCTGACCAGCATGATATTCATCACGACGATGCCGCCCACAATCAGTGTAATAAGTGTGATGGGGACCACGACCATCGCGATACTGCCGGTAAACTCATCGACCTGATTGTTGAGTTCTTCAACGTTCACCACGCCGAAGTCATCCTCTTCATTTCCGTTCAGCCGGCGCTTATTCCTCATCGCCACGCGTGCTTCTTCAATCGTGTCCTGGAATGTTTCTCTATTCTCACCCTTGCCGTGAATCTGCAACCCGTTCCGCCCAAACATTTGCAGATGAGTTGTGATGGGGATGTATATATGACGGTCGAAAGAGTCTCCAAAAAATGAGCCGCGCTTCTCTTCTACACCCACTACTCTCATCGGGAGTCCGCGCACCTTCAGCAGTTTTCCGATAGGACTCGTGTTGGGAAAGAACTTGTCCTTGATATCTCCGCCCAAAACCACTACGAGTGCCGAGCGCTTCACTTCATCGTCTGAAATGAAACGGCCTTCGGCGATCGTCTTCTCCTCGATATCGCCCATGTTGGCGGTGACGCCAAAAACGAGTGCGCCCGGAAACTCAACTCCCTCCTGCTTAATGTCAGCCTGGTTCTGAGAAGCGGCGCCTACCTCCCTACAGCCGATGCAATGGTCGCGCACCCACTCATACTCGTCCCAATTAACTCTCTTGTTGCGTCGGTTGCGTCTCTCAAATTCCTCATCGGAGAGCCGCGCCGTAGCTGCCATGCGGGCGATCATGAAATGATTACTGCCAAGCACCTTCTCCACCTTCTCGACGACGTACGTATTGAGACCGCTAATGGAGGCGCCGACGGTAACAACGGACGCCACCCCAATAATGATTCCGATTAACGTCAGGAAGGCGCGCAATTTGTGCGCGAGGATCGACTGCATCGCAATCCTCAGCGCGTCAGTGTAAAACGAGAAAAAGGCTTTCATTTGTACTGGAAATTCCTAAAGATAAGCTCCGCCGCACTTGGCTGTACGACCGTTTAAACACGAAAGTTTGATGAGTTTGCTTCGATGCGGCAAACGAGTACCTGTAAGACGCAATACGGCCTCACACAGTTAACGTCTTCTGCAGGACTTTATTAACAACTTAAGTTAATTCGGCCGTCGGTTCCTCGGCTGGTTTAAGCGAAAACCGTCTTCCCAACGAATACGCCCGGTTATTTGCATGGCCACGAACAGAGTGACCACTGACCCAATCGTGATCGCCAGACCGGTGAAGCCCTTGAGGAAGAATGCGTACGAGAACATCACCAGGTAGACAAATTGGGCGAGCCCCGCCTCGCGGCTGGCGAAGTGAAGACCCACAACAAGCCGCAAATAGCTGACCACCAGGAAGATCGAAACGGCTGAAGAGATCACGAATGCCAGGTGAATGGACACGTGATCGACGAGGTACGCGAGTAGCAGATGAAACGAGAAGAAGGCCGCAGCCAGGAAAAAGTAGTTCATGGGGTGAAGATCAATTCCGCGCTTAGTGGTAATGATCAACATCAAAAAGAAAAAGAAGAACAGTGAGACCGGCGCAAAGTAGCTAATGCGCCCGGCTAGCGGTCCGGGCTGTAATTTCTCTGGCATCACCATCGCAATCTGATAACCCGATACCAGGTTTTTGAAGGACCAACTCAAGTTCCAACCATTGTCGGTTTCAGTTTTTGTCGAGGGCGAGAGGCTGTTCTCAGGGAAATCGATGTCCTTAAAGTTTGTCTTCATTTGCAGCGTAAAGTCTTTGACTTGGGTTACGTCCCGTTGGGCGAACGCATATCGCCATTCGTCGAGACCCTGCGAGCGGTATCCGACCGCGAGTTTTGCGTCGCCGCCGGCCGGGATCTTGAGTGAGCCGCTGGCCGAATTCTGTTGATTAGTGATGGCCACCGGTACGTCATTCACGACAAAACTCAAGTCGTCGTAGATCGCTTGCGATACGGGAAAGTCCAGCTTGAAGACGATGGTCTCTTCTTTATCACTGGGATTGTGAAAGCGATAAGCGCCGGCGAAGTCAACTTTGTAAGTGCTGTACCACAGCAGACCCTTCTGACGGTGTTCAAGATCCAAAGCCACGTCGATTGCGCTGCCCTCGAGTGGGAGATTTGTAATCACTTCGTCGTGAACAATTTTCTCAATCTTTCTGCCATTTTCGGAGGTCTCCTCCTTCCGAGGCACCATGCGTTTAAAGAACGCGACCGGTGGGGTCTGCGTTTGAGGCGCGCCCCACAAGGAAACAACTTTGCCTTCAGCAACGGAGTCGGATGAATAAGTGCGTGTAAAAATTGTTGATCCCAGGATGCCCCAGGCAATTGAAGTACAAATGAAAATGATAAAGATCGCGAATAGCTGTTTGGTCATAGTTGCTCCTGATTGGAACCTTAAGTCTCACTGCAGTTCTCTAGTTCATCAATCTTAAATGCGCTGTCTTATTCGGCAATGTGGGGAGCCACACGTTGTTGTCGGGCCAGCTACATCGAGTGCTATTGCTGTTCGGCCCAGAAAGTCTTCTGTAAGACCTTCTCTCGCGGACGCTCCATCATGTAACCCAGATCAACATCCGGAAATGAGCCACGCCCGAAGAAAACGTGCCACGCCAGATAGCTAAGGCCTGGTAGACGTGTGGCCGCGCAAGCTGTCTCGAGCAACTCGGGTCGCTGTATGCTCGATATGATCCGGCGCATCCAAAGGCGAGACGTGAAGCGCGCGCGAAATAGCTGTCCTGAATAAGCCCTCAGCGTTTCGATGTCGCTGGTCGCCAGGTAATCAGCAATTACATTGGCCGCGAGTGTCGACAACCTCATACACGGATCGAGGCCACCCGCTGTTAAAGGTGAAACAGCGCCCGCCGCATCACCAATCAACAAACCGCGGCTGTTGGCGATATTCGGCAAGACACCGCCCACCGGAATACGCCCACCGCGCCTCTCAATGTGTTTGGCACTCCCCATATCGAAGATCTCATCAAGACTCGAACGAAACTCTTCTAACGCCTTCAGCGGATCGAACCGAGATGCATAACCGGCGACGCCGATGTGTGTTTCGTCGCCGTCATTAGCAGCCCATGCCAGGTACCCGGGCGCCAGTTTCGGATCCAAAAAACAATGCAGTCGCGGTGGTCCATGGAGCGGAATGTCTGCGAAGACATCCTCGACACCGACAAGCCATTCCTGGTTTAGATCGAGCTTCAGGTCTCGCGCCACACGCGAGTTGGCCCCATCTGCACCAACGAGATAACGCGCACTGATCCAACGCGAACGGCGTGCGCTATCAAGCCGAACAACGACGCGTTCCTTGAGTGAGTAGTGTTCGGCGTAGCGCGTTTCCGGCATCCAGCGAACTCCGGCGCGCAGGCATTGATTCAGATATCGGTTGTAAAGAAGCCCCATTTTGCCGACGCGAAATTCGTCGTGGGGGCTTTCGAGTTCTGTGTAACGCCTGGAAGGCGAATACAAAGTGACGTGTCTAATAGGAGGGCCCAGACAGTCTTCGGGTATATCGAAATCCTCCAGCGTGCGGCGAACGAAGATTCCGGTCGTGTGAACTGACGTATCGAGAGTCGGTTTTCGATCGACGAGAAGAACGCTATGACCCTGGCGACCGAGTAGCTGGGCACACTGCAGACCTGCAAGACCTGCTCCGATAATCACTACGTCATAAGTTTCCATAAATTGATGCCGATCCTCGACCTCCGCGCAGTTGTTCAAAGCGCTTTATTCTGCAAAGCACACAGGCAAAAATTTTTAGTCTAAGCGTTTCGCATTTGTTGAATCAGCGTTTCCATGTGGTTGAGATAGCTTTCCAGCGCGCGTCGACCGCTGGCCGTTATCTTGTATTCAGTCTTCGGCAATCGGCCTTCGAAGGACTTCGTACAGGCAATGTAACCGCCGTCTTCGAGTTTGCGCGCATGCACGCTTAGATTTCCGTCGGTCGTATTCATCAAGCTTTTCAGATCGTTGAAAGTGAGCGATTCATTCGCGGCCAAAGCGCTGACGATTCCCAGGCGCATGCGTTCATGAATCAAACGATCGAGCGCTGTCGCAGTATGCGCGCCTTTGGTTTGGAATCGGCCAAACTCGTTGCAGCGCCTTCGCGTTTCCTTTGCGTTTGTTTTAATGCACTTTGTCTAGCCACCGTATCTCCTCGCAATGATTACGCCGAAAATAATATGGAGGCCGCCGAACCCGGCCGCCATGAGCCAGTTGGCGAATTCCGGCAATAGGCAGGCGATTGCGCCCAGCGCCATGAAACACAACCCCATGACCGGAACGGCGCTGACTGAAAACATTCCACCCGTTACCACGCCCGTTCCATACAGCAACAACCACACTCCGGGAATTGCGTTAGTTAGACCCGCGCGATAAAGAGCAATTGTGATCAATCCGCCGGCAACCAGGGGAGGCGTTAAGCTGAATGCGACCTTTCTTCCCGGACCCGTAAGCAACGGCAGGTTGCGCCGCGCGCGCCTTGCGATCGATCGACCATCCGGCAATCAGCAACGCTACTACCGCTTCAGCCAGCCACACCGCCATCCAGTTTCGAAACGACGCCTGGCGCGCTGCGATGAAGGAAGCGGCCAGCGCCGTGATTCCAATACCCACCTGGCCCCATCCGGAGATAGCAGTAAACGAGGTGGCCCGCTCCATCGTTTCGCGGATGTACTGGAGGTTGTCCATCGCCCGGTCACTGAGCGCGGGTGGCTCTTCTGGTTGCGGGACAACTACTCGGATCGTGCCCATGCGACAGGATGCTACGCCCGCGGCCGTTACTGTGTCAAGTACTTTGCAATGCAAAGAGGATCCGCAGATTGCACAGATTACGCAGATCTAAATTCAACTAGTTGGAGAGCATTGCTGGGAGTCCGGAGTTTGGGAACTAGTTATGAGTTTCGGGAATCATTAACTAGCAGGGTCCGTCTGAGTCTTCCTGTTTTTGAAATCTGTGTAATCTGCGTAATCTGCGGATTGGGTTTGACCGCGGCGCCAGCGAACGATCAGCACGATCAGCGCGGCGACGCCTACCACGATGCTCAGCATCTGCGATGTGGAAAGACCGGTCAGAGTTGTGAGGCCCAGAATGTCTCCGCGCGGATCGCCACGGACAAACTCGATGGCAAAACGGATATCTGAATACAGCAGGGCGTAAGACGAGTATGACCTGTCCGCTAAACTTTCGATGTCGTGAAGCCAAAGCAGAAAGAAAAACACGATCAGCATTGAGAACGACTCATAGAGCTGAGTCGGATGCAGATGTGCGTCGATCGGCACGCCGGTGATCTCATGGCCCAGCTCGGTAAACTTCACGCCCCATGGAAGCGTCGTCGGTTCGCCCCAGCAACAGCCGGCGGCGAAGCAACCCTGACGGCCGAAGAAATTTCCCAGCGCGATTCCTGGCGCACACGCATCCGCAGTTTGCCACCAGGGAAGTTTGTAGTGGCGCATCAGCAGGTAGCCGACAATCACCGCGCCCAGCAATCCGCCATAGAAAACCCCTCCGGAACGAAGGAAGTCGAGCGATAAGAGTTGCCAAGCGTTCTGCCGGTACTCGGGTTCGGTGAAGAGCATCAGAATCTTCGAACCGACCAGCGAAGCCAGCAGCATCCACAAACTGAGGTCGTATATCTTCTGCCGTGGCAGTCCATCCCGCTCGGCAAGTTTGACGGTGATCAGAATGGCGCAGAGAAACGCCAGCGCCAGAAACACGCCGTAGGTGTGTACGGGAAAGTCACCGATGCGAAAAAGAACTGGATACATGAGAACCAGTAGTCAGTAAACAGTAGTCAGTAGACAGTAATACAGTAGCTGGTCGTAAGTGGTTAGCGTTGCCAGATGGCGCCGCCTTCCTGCTCTACTGACTACTGACTACTGGCTACTGTCTACTGGTTTTTGGAAAATCACATCATATGCAAGCAGCAACGCCCCGATGGTGATGCTTGCGTCGGCGATGTTGAAAGTCGGCCAGTGATACTGACCGGCGTGCAATGCGATGAAATCGATCACGTATCCCAAGCGTGCGCGGTCAGTCAGGTTTCCCAGAATGCCTGCCAACAGCAGCGCGCATGCGCCCAGGACGCGATCATCATTTCGCGGTGTGCGCAGAAAATAATAAAAGACAGCCACTGCCGCCAGGATCGCCAGCACCACAAAGAACCAACGGCCAATCGATCCGCCACCCTGCAGCTGGCCAAACGCTATCCCGGGGTTTTCCGTGTAAACCAGATCGAAGAACCCGGAAATGATTGTGCGGTCGTCGCCATGCCTCAACGTGCGCGCGGCCCAGGCTTTCGTTACCTGGTCGATCATGTAGATACCGAAGGCGGCGAGCAGATAGCCAGCTCGCCAGCCGAAACGTGTCGTCAGTGCTCTCGACGGTTGTTGCGTTTCGTTAGTAACCATTAACCTGGATGCGCCGTCGCGCTCAATCTCCTCAAGCGCCTCCACACAACGCTCGCAAACGCTCGGATAACGACTTGATTCCCCGACGCGGGTTGAATAGTTCCAACATCGTTCGCATTTTTGTCCATGGGCGGGGCTGACTTTCACAGCGAGCGCGTCCCCAGCTCCATCAGCACGTTTTACGTCTACCTGCGAGACAATGAAGACATAACGAAGCTCGTCACGGTACTGCGCCAGCAATTCGTAAGTGTCACCTGATGCCGAAAGCTCAACACGAGCTTCGAGCGAACTGCCGATCACTTTTGAGTTCCTCGCTTCTTCCAGCGACTGCAGTACATTATCCCGGATCTGAAACAAGCGCTCCCATCTCGTTCGCAATTCATCGCCAACTTGCTCGGCGGCTTTGCTCGGCAAGACAGCGAGATGGACCGATGCGCTTCTATCGGTATTCGCCGGCAGGTTTTCCCAAATCTCATCCGAAGTAAACACGAGAATTGGCGCCAGCAAACGCGCGAGGGCTTCGGCAATACGATACAAAGCCGTTTGAGCTGAACGGCGCGCCAGACCGCCAGGTGCCGACGTGTACAGTCGGTCCTTAATAATGTCGAAGTACCGGGCAGACAGCGTCACGGTGCAGAACGAATAAATCGCGCGAGTCGCCATGTGAAACTCGTAAGTTTCATAGGCCCGCCATACCCTCGCTACCACGTCGTCGAGTTCCGCGAGCACCCAGCGATCAATCTCAAGCAAGTCTGCTTCGGGCACACTGTGTTTAGACGGTTCAAACCCGTGAAGGTTCCCGAGAGCGTAACGCGCCGTGTTTCGGATCTTGCGATACGCATCGACTGTGCGCTCCAAAATCTCTTCAGAAACACGTACGTCTTCGTGATAATCGGACGAGGCCACCCATAATCGCAGAATGTCCGCGCCCGGATGACTTCACGACTTCGTTCGGAGAGATGCCCGTGCCCTGCGACTTGCTCATCTTCTCGCCCTGCGTCGTGATCAACCACCCATGTGTGATCACGTTTTTGTAAGGCGCTCTTCGGTACTTTGCCAGACTGATTAGGAGCGAAGAGTTAAACCACCCGCGATACTGATCGCCGCCCTCAAGATAAACGTCGGCAGGACGCCATTCACCCAGTTCCGTTGCAAAGTAATCCTTGAACACGGCGGGCCACGACGAGCCACTGTCGAACCAGACATCCAGAATGTCAGTCTCCTTGGTAAACTCCACGCCTTCGCAAGTCGGACACTTAAACGCTGCCGGCAACAACTCGCGCGCTTCGAGCCTGTACCATGCGTCGGACGACTCCCGCTCAAAGATGTCTGCGACGTAGTTGATTACGTTCGCATCCAACAACACTACGGAATTCGGATTCTCTTTATTGCAAGCAACACAATAGAAAGCAGGGATCGGGACGCCCCACACACGCTGACGCGAAACGCACCAGTCCGCTCGGTTCTTGAACATATTGAGCATACGTTCACGACCCCACGCCGGAATCCAGTTCACGTTTTCCTGAATCTCGCGCTCGGCCCCGCTGCGCAGAGATAGTTGCCACTCGTCGTCTTGCGATGGCGCATCGAGCGAGATGAACCACTGCGGCGTGGCGCGAAAGATCACCGGATTCTTACAACGCCAGCAATGCGGATAGCGATGTTGGTAGTCCTCTGAAAACAGGAGCACTCCGCGCTCGCGCATAAATTCAACGATCTTCGGATTCGCTGCGAAGACGCTTTGACCCGCAAAGTGTTCTACGTCGGAAGTGAAGCGTCCGGAGTTGTCGACCGGACAGTAAATCTCCAATCCATAGCGCTTGCCGATTACGAAGTCGTCGTGACCATGACCGGGCGCTGTATGAACGGCGCCGGTGCCCGCTTTGCCGGTCACCTTCTTATCGCGCGCTTCGCTTACGTCGAGTTCAGTCTCGGCGTCAGCCTCACCGCCGAGCGTGACGTGTTCACCGACCATCAGCAACGACGGCCGATCGATCCACGCATGACGCGCTTCCAGTCGATCGAGTTTTGACCCGGGAAACCGCGCGAGCACATTCGCCGTGTCTGGTCCACCCAACCCACACTTCTCTGTGATCACTTCAAGCAATTCGGAAGCAACGATGTAGACATCCTCACCATATTCGAAGGCCGAGTATTCGAAGTCAGGATGCACCGCGATCCCGAGATTTGCAGGTAGCGTCCACGGCGTCGTGGTCCAAATCAGGATAAACACCTTACGGCCGGCCAAAGCAGGATCAATCAAAGCAGGATCGCTTGCCAGCGGAAACTTTACGTAGACAGACGGACTTGTATGCTGACGATATTCGACTTCCGCTTCGGCCAGCGCAGTTTGATCGTGGATGCACCAATAGACCGGCCGCGCGCCTTTGTAGACATAACCGCGCTTCGCAAACGTGCCGAAAAGCCGCGCAGTCTCCGCCTCATAACCATTCGACATCGTAGAGTATGGGTTCTCCCAAAGACCGAGGATGCCCAATCGCTGGAAATCGCGAGTCTGGCTCTTCAATGCGTTGCTCGCGTATTCACGACACGCGCGGCGAATGGAGGCGACCGGCATGTCCGCCTTCTTGGCGCCCAACTTTCGTTCGACGTGAAGTTCGATCGGCAGACCGTGACAGTCGTATCCCGGAACATAGGGCGCGTCGTAACCCATCATGCTTCGCGTTTTGACGACGAAGTCTTTGAGCACCTTATTCATCGCGGTGCCGAGATGGATATCGGCATTGGCGTAGGGTGGGCCATCGTGCAGGATGAACTTCTCGGCGCCCGCGCGCGCCTTCGAGATCAAGTCGTAGAGCCTCGTCTCCGTCCATTTCTTGAGACGTGCCGGTTCGCTCTGCGACAGGTTGGCCTTTTGCGAGAATGCTGTCTTCGGCAGGTTAACGGTCTTTTTCAGATCGAGTGGAGTTTCAGTAGACATACGTGTTTAGTTGATAAGAATCAGCAATAGTACGAAGTCCAAAGTCCAAAGTCCAAAGTCCTCAAAAGAGTCCAATGTCCTCAAGATGGTCGCAATGTCCATCATGTCCAGGTAAAGGGAGTGGGTTCGTTTCTCTGAAGTTACGCATTCTGATTCAGCTCACCAAGCACAGACTTTGGACATTGGACATTGGACATTGGACTTCAATCAAAAACCCGAACCAGGATCCTCGAAGGATGCGATGGCTCGGGTCTCAACGACTTTCGCTGCAATACGAATCAGCCGATAAACATCTCATCCTCTCCGTAGGTTTGATTCACGGGCTTCGGTATTGGCGCTACGAGAACTTCGAGGCCGCGACGGAAGCCCGCCATAATCGCTGCCAGCTCACGTGCCGGCTCCACGACTTTGCGTTGAATGAAATCAGTGGTGGTGACGACCTGACTGTGCGTTCGATCGATCGTACGGCTGACTAGTTCTACCTTATCGCGTGCCTCGCCGGCAGTCTCGCTGACCATTCCTTTCAGCTCGCCAACTTCGTCTTTGATGATGGCCAGCGACTCTGAAAGATTCATGGTTGCGGTCGACAAATGAGCCGACACATCGCTGAACTGTTCCGCGATTTGTCGTCCTTGCACAGCGATCTGTTTTCCCTGTTCGCTGATTAAGGTGACACGTTCGATGAGCGGGTCCAGCTTTTGCTCGAGTCGCGTAACTGACTTCACAGCGCGGCTGATACTAACAGCGATGGCGATCATCGCCACTGTGATCAAAATAAACGACAGCGCGATAACCACCATCACCCAAAACATTGGGTCGTTAGTATTCATTTGGAGTGCCGGGAAAATCATTTCCAAATTCAGAAGCCGTTGGCGACTTGGACAGTTTCAGCCTAATTCGTTTTTTCCGTGTAATTCGGAGCGGCATCCAGACGGCCTGACAATTCAGTCTTCCGCTTTTCTTCCTGATATGCCTTCTTGCCGGCGTCGATTGCAGCCGCGACAGTGCCGGTTTTTCGAGTAGCCGTTTCGCGCGCTGTTTGTGCTACTTCCCCGACTCTTTCAGCTGCCTGCGAATAAAGATCGGTCGCGCGTTCGCGTGTCGTTTCGTAATACTCGCTCGCTCGGTCGCCGAGTTGCTGTGCTGCTTCGCGCGACTTATCAATGCCTTTGCGCGTTGCGTCGGCAATGTCGCCACGGAGTTCGTGGCCGGACTTCGGGGCAAACAAGAGGGCGATCACGGCTCCGATGCCGCCGCCAATAAGTAGATAGGTCAGGCGTGTAGAGATGTTGTCGCCTGAATCGCGTCGATATTCATCGCTTCCCATAGGAGGAATCCTTTCTCAGATGCAAACGCCACATAGCGTCGCAGGGTTAGTTTAATTGAGTAGTTTTCAGGAGTGGACTATAGCAAATAGCCCCAAATGGCTGCAAGAACGTGGGCCACGCCAGAGCGCGACTTGTTCGTGTCGTTTCGTGTATTTCGTGGATTGCTTTTCTGTTCATGTCAAAAAAAGATCCACGAAATGACGCGAACCAACACGAAAGCAGCACGAGTTTATTCTCCCGGACTTTCACCGCCGTTGTACTGGTCGAGTTTTCGGTAGAGTGTTTTGCGTCCAATGCCGAGTGCCCGGGCGGCGTGGGTTTTGTCACCTTTGGTGTAATCAAGCGTCGCTTCAATTGCCTGCCGCTCAATTTCATCCATCGACGAAGGCACAGTTACTTCAAACGTGGTGGTGCGTCCTTCGCTGGCGGCGCGAGCGCGTTCAACCTTGATTCGATCCTGGTCCTGCAAAGCGATCTTGCTAATCGCTTCCGGCAAGTCTTCCAGTTCAATCTGCCTGCCCGAAGCGATAATCACTGCGCGCTCAATTGCGTTTTCCAGTTCCCGCACATTGCCCGGCCAGTCGTAAGTGATTAAAGCCTGCAACGCATCTTTTGAAATGCCAGAAATGAAGCGGCCGGTTTTCTGTTTGTAGTGTTCCAGGAAATGTATGACGAGCGGGTGGATGTCTTCAGGACGTTCGCGCAACGTCGGCAGGTCGATCGGGAAAACTGACAGACGGTAGTAAAGGTCGCGTCGGAACGTTCCCGCTTCGGTCGCTCGGTCGAGGTCGACGTTCGAAGCGGCAATCACCCGCACATCGGCCTTCAACACTTCATTGCCGCCAACGCGCGTGTACTCGCCATCCTGCAACACGCGCAGCAGTCGCACCTGTGCCGATAAACTCATCTCGCCGACTTCATCAAGAAACAAGGTGCCGCCGCTGGCCTCTTCAAAACGTCCCTGGCGGCGTGCACGCGCATCGGTGAAAGCGCCCTTTTCATGACCAAACAATTCGGACTCGAGCAGTGTCTCCGGGATGGCGCCGCAGTTGAGCTTGATGTAAGGCTGATCTTCACGGCCGGAATTGTAGTGAATCAAGTTTGCCAACAACTCTTTTCCGGTGCCTGATTCACCCTGAATCAGAACAGTGGTTTGCGTGTTTGCGACGCTCAACGCGAGTTCGATGGCCCGGCGAATTGACGCTGTTTGACCAATGATTCGATCTTCGCCGTAGCGTTCATGCAAAGCGTCGCGCAAGTGCATTACCTCGGCTGAAAGTTGATCGCGCTCCAGCGCGGTCCCGACCTGGTCCGCGATACCTTCAACCAGAGCTACTTCGTGGTCTTGAAAACCCGCGCGCGCTTCGCTCCAAACCAAACCTAGTAACCCGAATGTTTGTCCCGCCACACGAACAGGTGCTACCAGCGCAGCGCGTCCACCGAGCACCGAGTTGAACATCAGTCGAAACGGAAACGGAAGATCACTCTCGAGCAGACGAAGCGTCTTACCTTCAGCCAGCACTGCCATGGCCGCGGGAAATTCGGTCACGTCCAGCGATTGCGCGTGTTCGGCAATTAGCCCCTGGACCGTATCCGTACTGGCATGAGGAGCAGCTTTGAACGCCACTAAACTAATGCGTCCGCCTTTGGGATCAAGCACTCCAAGCGCCGAGTAGTCAGCGCCGACGAGCGTGATCGCGCGCTCCAGCACTAATGAAGAAACCTCGCGAAAGTCGGAACGGGCGTTTAGTGCGTTGGCAATCTCCAACAGCGCGCGCTTTGTCTCAGCCTCGCGTTCCTTGTCTGTATAAAGCCGCGTGTACTCGTAACCGACGGCGATCTGTCGAGCAATTGATTCGAGAAATGACACCTCGTCGTCGAGCCAGACACGCGGTTCATGCGTCGTATGCATTCCCACCAGGCCGAGCACGTCGTCCCCCAGAATTACGGGCACAACCAATAACGATCTGGTTCCCAAACTCTTCGCCAGAAACCGCACTTTTTGGTCCAACCCCGGCGCCGATGTGTCGTCCAGCCTAATTGGCTTGGTGATGTCGACATGCTCAGAGAGCTGTCGTGGGTCTATCGGGATGCGAGTGCCCAGGCTCGATGGGACATCGGTGCTCGCGCGCCATTCATGGCTGATACGCAAATCGCTCGTCGAAGTTAGTTGAATAACATCACAACGATCGACGTTCATCATCCTGCCGAGTTCCGACACGATGACGTTTAGAAACCGATCGAGGCTGATGGTAGTAGGCAAGGTCAACGCGAGGCGATTGATAATACCTTCGCGCGCCTCGTGCATCTTGATCTTGCGTTCAAGCGAGAGAGATTTGGCGGTGTCAGACATGGGGATTACTTGCATTTGATCATAGCGAAGGCAGAGTCAGGTTGCAAAAGCAACCTCGAAATCCAACCTCGTTGCGCGACACCTGAGCCGACTCGTATAATTCAAATCAGCACAACCTACACACGACCCGAGGTTTTATGCCCATCTACGAATACGAGTGTCGGAAATGCAATGCACGCCAGGAGGTCTATCAGAAAGTAAACGATAAGCCACCGAAGAAGTGTAGCAAGTGTGGAGGACGGCTTGACCGAATGGTTTCAGCTCCTGCGATTCAGTTCAAAGGATCGGGATGGTATGTGACGGATTATGCAGGCGGCTCAAAGAAAGCGGCCGAAAAAGCAGAAAAAGCAGAGAGCGAAGCAACCGTTACCAGCGATCAGAAATCAGACAAGTCTGAGAAGAAAACAAAAGAGAGCTCCCCAGCCAAAAAAACTTCCGAAAAAGCTTCCACGCCTAAAGCCTCCAAGCCGTGATTGAAGCCCTACAATGTGAGTGGATGTCGTTTTTTTACCTCGGTCAAAGACATAGACTAGCGCCGTATGCCGCGAGCGTGTTGTTGCTCCTCGGTTCCCTGGCGACAGTCGTGGGTCAAGCAGGCCGTCGTCCGGCCGTCTCGAACGAAGGCGGTGTGTTGGTTAGCCTCGTCGCTAGACGCACCGACAGCTCCGCGAAACAAATCACGGCAAAACAACTTTCGGTTTATGACAACGGCGTCGAGCAAACTATTCGCAACTTTACACCTGACCCATCCCCCGCTCGCATCGTGCTGCTGGTTGATAACTCTCTAACATTGCGCGCTGATATCGAGCGACTGGAACAAGCGGCGCGCGAGTTTGCTTATGAGATTTATGAAGGCGACAAACTGCTCATCGTTGGCTACGACGAACAGGCGGAGATTGTTGCTGACTGGACTGATGACGCGAAGTCAATTGAAACGTCTTTGAAGTTGTTTCGGAAGAAAGGGCAGCCACACCTTTTTGACGCTGCCACGGCCGTGATCGACCAGTCGTTGCGCGCAACTCCGGGACAAAAGCGCGTGATCGTAGTTATTAGTGACGGACTCGACCGCGGCAGCAAGACGCCTTTTGAAAAGATACTCGCCGAACTACAGCGGCTCGATATTACTGTCTACGCGGTGCAGGCGCAGGACCGAACCAGGGGCGCCATTCGGCGCGATGTGCCGAAGCCAAAACAAGTGATTGACAAGCTGGTGGAGGGGACCGGCGGCGCAATTTTCTCAATTGAAGATCCCGCCGTGGCTGCGAAAGCAATCTGCGACGAACTCCGAAAACACCGCTACGTAATTTCTTATCTTCCGTCGAGCGCTCCGTTTGGCGAAACTCGAAATCTGCTAATCCTCGGTGACGAGGGAATCGCCGTGCGAGCAAAATCAGCGCAGCAACCGAATTGACGGTGAAAAGTAGAGAGTGAAAAGTGAAAAGTGAAAAGTGAAAAGCAAGAGGTACTAAGTTCAGAGTACAAGCTTTAGCTTGCTTCCTAACCCCGCCTTACAACCTGAAGGTTGTACTCTAAACTTCTTACTTTTCACTTTTCACTTTTGACCTTTCACTCTTCACCTTTACTTCTTACTTCTTGAATAGAGGTAGAACAGCGTGCCGATGATGATCAGCACGAGGCTTTCCATGAACACGAAGAAGCGTGGAACAAACATGCCGTCTTCGTCGTGAGAGTCTGACCAGGCGACGAAAGTTCCGAGTATCAATCCACCTGCCAACCAAATCAGTTGTCGCTTTCTATCCCACATTCAAAAACAGTAGACAGTAGACAGTAGAGCAGTAGACAGGAGACAGGAGACAGGAGACAGGAGACAGTGTTCGAGCTGACTAACATCTCCTGCTACTGTCTACTCCTACTGTCTACTGACTACTGTCTACTGTTTTAAGAGTCCCGAAAGCCAATGCATGATGTTGAGGGCGAGTTGTCTGTTGTCGCTGCCGGGAACGTTCATGCCCATAGCGCCTCTCTGCGGGCCTGCTAATTGCGCGGACAGCGCAGCCGCTTCACCCATCATCACGACCCGTCCCTTCCCAAACTTAAATGCCAATCCCTGAGCTTGACCGCCTACTGAAACGCTCTCCGTTGAAGTCCGAGTCGGACGGTCGCTTGCGCTCGCTGCCAGCTTCAAGAATTCGACAGCCCCCTGTGGTCCCTTCAGCGCCTGCCCGGTAAACGTAATCACGCGTTTGATTCGTTCGCCATCGTTTCGTCCCATCGTTATCGGATGGTCCAGCAACAACTTGTTCTCTCTCGAGAAGATTAGTTGGCCCGGAGCATCAGGATCTGTGTTTTCAGGATCGGTTACATATCCTTTGCTCATCGATACGCCGAGCCGCTTTGCCAGATTCTCAGCTGCTGCACCAAACGGAGCGTGATCCGCAATTAGCAGGAGAGCCCCGCCGCCACGCACCCAGTCATGAATCGCGTCTACTTCCTGCTCCGAAAAGGCAGGCCGTTCAGCTCCCTCTTCATCCAAATCTTCGGCGCCGAGGGCATTAGCAATGACCAGGACCTTAAACGTTTTTAGCGAATCTTTTGAGAAAGGGTTTCGGTTGACGTTGACTTGATAACCATCACTGAAAATGAGATCCGCGAAGGGTTTGTAACGACCGCCAACCGTGTGAAAGTTGTTATGCGCTTCGTCGAAGAGGACGCGGGGGAAGTTCTTTGAATAAGCTGGTTGCTCGACCCGAACATTGAAATTTGGATCAGCAGTCTGTTGCGTGAAGCCGGTAGCGGGCAGAGACAGAAGACCGACGAGGGCAGCTACGATTAGTTTGGGCATCTTGTTTGAAACGACGAGCTAAAGCAGTCACTAAACTCAGGCGTTTAGTTTTTGGAGTCTTTCAGCGGCCAACATCAACGTCTCATCTTTCTTACAGAAACAGAATCTCACCTGCTGCGCGCCGCGCTCCGGAATGCTGTAAAAACTCGATCCGGGAACACACGCGACCCCAACCTCGCGGATCAAGTGACGAGTGAATTCCACGTCGTTGGCAAAACCAAAGCGCGAGATGTCCGTCATTATGTAGTACGCGCCATCAGGACGAAACACGCTAAAGCCCGCGTCTTCCAAAACAGGCAAAAGCAGATCACGCCGCGCGCGATATTCTGTTTGCAGATGATCGTAGTAGGACGGCGGCAGTGAAAGAGCGTAAGCCCCCGCAGCTTGTAGCGGAGCTGCTGCGCCGACTGTGAGAAAGTCATGAACCTTTCGAATCGCGCCGGTAATCTCCGGCGGCGCGATGCAATAACCCACGCGCCATCCAGTCACTGAATAAGTTTTCGACATCGAGTTAACGATGACGGTGCGCTCGCGCATTCCCGGTAACTGGGCCATCGAGATATGAGCGATCTCGGCGCCTTCGCGCGGATAGATAATGTGTTCGTAGATTTCGTCGGTGAAGCAAAGGGCGTCAAACTCCTGACACAGC
This sequence comes from Blastocatellia bacterium, assembly GCA_963786645.1. GTDB lineage: Bacteria > Acidobacteriota > Blastocatellia > Pyrinomonadales > Pyrinomonadaceae > PSRF01. The sequence goes on along the minus strand of CAWAZW010000005.1, from coordinate 20,772 downwards.
CCGGCAATGAACTCCATTTCCGCACGTGTGAAAACTTTGCCTGTCGGGTTGTTTGGATTGCAAAGGATTATTGCTTTGGTCTTTGGGTTGAAAGCCGAACGCAACTCGTCGCGATCAAAACTCCAGTCAGGCGCGCGCAACGGAACATAGCGGGGTTTGGCGTCTGAAAGAATCGCGTCGGGCGCATAGTTTTCGTAAAACGGTTCAAAGATAACCACTTCTTCGCCCGGATCGACCGTGGCCATCATCGACGCGATCATGCCTTCAGTTGAGCCGCACGTGACCGTCAACTCAGTCTCTGGATCGACATCAAGTCCCAGGTACCATTTTGTTTTGCGGGCAATCGCTTCACGAAAATCCCGCGCTCCCCAGGTGATCGCGTATTGATTAATGTCGGCGGCAATGCCATCCATTGCCGCGCGCTTTATGTCTTCAGGCGCAGCAAAATCCGGAAAACCCTGCGACAGATTTACCGCGCCATGCTTGAGCGCTTCGCGCGTCATCTCGCGAATGACAGACTCTGTGAAGAGACTGGCTTTCTTCGAGACGCGCTGTTTTGATCTGGACGGAGTGGTCATTTCGATTCAGTGGGCAGAACACAGAATACAGGAGACAGGTAGTCAGTAGACAGTAGTCAGTAGACAGTAGTCAGTAATCAGTAGTCAGCAGGCGTTAGTCAGTCGACCATTCTGGTAGAGTCAGGTCAGGGAGTCAGTGACGCATGCCCGGTACTGACTACTGTCTACTGACTACTTGTACTGACACTGATGACTACTGTCTCCTGTCTCCTGTATTCTGTATTCTGTTTCCGCATCTTCTTCATCGCTATTTTCAGCACTTCCTGAACCTGTGTGTCCCAGTATTCCCAACTGTGCCCGCCCGGGAGTTGGCGGTATTCATGCGGAATCTTCCGCGTCACCAGGATGTCTATAAAGCTGCGATTCGATGCGAGCAGATGGTCCTCCGTACCGCAGTCAATATACACATACGGCAATGCCGCGATTTGCTCTGCCGACAACTCCCGATAAAGTTTGGGAACGTCGTTGACCGGTCGCGTTGGGCTACCGTCATCTCCGAACGCCGGATGAAGTGAACGCCAAATGAAGTCGAAACTCTTCAGTTCTTCACGCTTCCAGGAAGCGGCGTCTAGCGCACCACTCATCGAACCTGCGAAGGCAAACATCGCCGGATATTTCACACCAAACTTGAGTGCGCCATAGCCGCCCATAGACAGGCCGGCGATGGCCCGACCCTCGCGCTTATCGAGGGTGCGAAAGCGCCGGTCGACATCAGGAATCAGCTCCTTGATGATGTAGGTTTCATACTTTTCGGTGGGCACCAATTGGCTGTCCGTGTACCAACTGTCGTTGCCCTCCGGCGTTACGATAATGACTCCATGGGCCGCCGTATAATCGCTGATCTTCGTTCTGGTGGTCCAATTATTGTAGTGTCCCGTCAATCCGTGCAGCAGATAAAGAACCGGATAACGCGTCGCGCGTGCAGCGGGCTGATCGTACTCGACGGGCAGCACGACGTTGTACGGCAAAGTCTTTCCGACTAACTGGCTTTGAAAAGAGACCGTCTGAACACGTGTTTTTTTGCAGCCGCTGTAGTTTGTGCCTGCGCTGCATTAGTTTGAGAAACTGCGGGAGCGTAGGTAAGAACGTTCCAGGACAAACTGCTAACGAGCAGCAGCATTAATTGCGCGTGAATCATCATTGGTTTTCAGCCGGATGAAGCATCGGAATTTTAACGCCCTTGTTGATTGCCGTATTTTCAGCTTCCTCGTAACCCGCGTCTACATGGCGCGCTATACCCATCCCCGGATCATTTGTCAGCACACGATTGAGACGCTTGGCGGCTTCTTCTGTGCCATCAGCTACCGAAACCTGGCCGGCATGAAGCGAGTAACCAATGCCTACGCCGCCGCCATGGTGAAACGAAACCCAGCTGGCGCCACTTGCGGTGTTGAGCAACGCGTTGAGAATGGGCCAGTCGGCGATTGCATCTGATCCATCCTTCATACCTTCGGTTTCGCGAAACGGTGAAGCGACCGATCCGGTGTCCAAATGATCGCGGCCGATGGCGATCGGCGCTTTCAAATCGCCACGCTTCACCAGCTCGTTGATCGCGTCACCCATCTCCGCTCGTTCTCCGTAGCCGAGCCAACAAATCCGCGCCGGCAACCCCTGAAAGTGAACGCGATCGCGCGCGAGCCGCAGCCAGCGATTCAGCGTTACGTCATCAGGAAACAACTCAAGCGCCAGATCGTCGGTCTTTCGAATGTCACCAGGATCACCTGACAGAGCCACCCAACGAAACGGCCCTTTGCCTTCGCAGAAAAGCGGACGAATGTATTCCGGCACGAACCCAGGGATATCAAACGCTCGTTCAACTCCCGCATCGAACGCCATCTTGCGAATGTTGTTTCCGTAATCAAATGCAATCGCGCCTGCATTCTTTAAGGCCAGCATAGCTTCAACGTGCACGGCCATTGATTGCATCGAGCGCTCGACATATTCCTTCGGCGACAACTGACGGAGGTCCGCAGCTTCGTCGAGCGTCATGCCATGAGGAACGTATCCATTCAAGGGATCGTGCGCGCTCGTTTGATCTGTTACCGCATCGACCTTGATTCCACGTCGAACCATTTCAGGAAGCACTTCGGCACAGTTGCCGACGAGGCCGACGGATACCGCGCGTTTTTGCTCGCGTGCGTCGTCGATAATTTCCAGCGCGTCGTCAAGTGTCAGTGCAAGCCGGTCGCAGTATCCATTCATCACGCGACGCTCGATACGTGCCGGATCGACGTCGATGCCAAGGAACAATGCTTCATTAAGCGTGGCAGCGAGCGGCTGCGCTCCACCCATGCCACCCATGCCTCCGGAAACAACGAGCTTACCGTTCAGGTTGCCGCCGAAGTGTTTGTCGGCCATTGCGGCAAAGGTTTCAAACGTTCCCTGAACGATTCCCTGCGTGCCGATGTAGATCCAACTACCGGCAGTCATCTGGCCGTACATCATCAGGCCTTTACGTTCGAGTTCATTGAAGTGGTCCCAGTTGGCCCAGGCGCCGACCAGATTGGAGTTGGCAATCAAAACGCGGGGCGCGTAGTCGTGTGTCCGGAAGACAGCCACGGGCTTTCCTGATTGGACCAGCAGCGTCTCGTCGTTTTCAATCTCTTGCAGCTCGCGCACGATCGCATCAAACGACGCCCAGTTGCGGGCCGCTTTCCCTGCGCCACCGTAAACGACCAAATCCTCCGGCCGCTCAGCGACGTCAGGATCAAGGTTGTTCATCAGGCAGCGGAGTGCGGCTTCCTGATGCCAACTCTTGCAATTAAGTTTCGGACCGCGCGGCGCGCGGACAGTACGTGCTGACATGCTGTGTTTTTGTAACGCAAACTGTTAGTTTGCGTGTTCTGCTTAAAGGTCTCGCAAAATAGAAAGTAGACACGCAAACTAACAGTTTGCGTTACCTGGACGGTACAAACGCAAACCGTGCGTTACTTCGATTGCCCGCCCCAAATACGACTTAAGAAGCCGCCGCTTTCGCGTTTGGTCAGCTGTTCAAGCTCTCCTGAGTCGAGCCAAACGCCGCCACACTTGTCGCAGACGTCTATGGTGACGTCTTCAACTTTCGTCTCGCCCAACGTTCCATCGCAACGCGGACAACGCATCGAAGAAGTGCCGGCCGCTTTAGCTTCTTCCGAGACTTTCATCTTCTCGCGCAGCTTCTCGATAGCTTCCTTGTTCTTGCGGTGAAAGTATTCTTCTTCTAATCCTTTTCTTCGTTTATCGAATGCGTCTGACATAGATTCCCTCCAATGTTTGCCTTCTGAAAATCAGCTCCCGAGTCCCTCTTAAAGCAACGCGTCAAACTCTCGCCGGCGTATTGCTTCACTAATCCTGTTGATGTCTGCCGACATCGAGCGGTCGGTTGTTAATCGCCGCACGTGTCCTCGCACGATCCCGTAGGCGGCTTTCGCTCCACGCCCCGGAGAAAGCGGCGCCCGGTACTCAAGTCCTTCAGCAGCCGTAATCAACTCGATCGCAGTAACGTCTTCCGCCAGTCTCACGATCGTCCGTAGTTTCGTAGCTGCTGTCATGCCCATCGACACATGGTCTTCTTTACCGCCGTCTGTTGGCACGTTATCGATGCTGGCCGGGTGGGCCAGGATCTTCGCTTCGTTAAGCAAGGCAACTGCGGTCACCTGCAGCATCATAAATCCCGAGGCAGTGCCGGCGTCCTGCGTCAAAAACGGTGGTAGATCTTCGTTCGCATCGGGATTCACCAAACGGTCAATGCGGCGTTCCGTAATGCTTATCAAGTCCGTTAAGGCCATGGCCGCGTAATCGAACGCCAATGCCAGCGGTGCACCGTGGAAGTTGCCACCTGAGAGAAGGTCGCCCGTTTCCGCAAACACCAGCGGGTTGTCTGTGCCGCTTCCCGTCTCAATCTCCACAATTTCGCGCGCGTGACTTAACGCGCCTCGAACCGCGCCATGCACTTGAGGCATACAGCGCAAACTATAAGCGTCCTGTACGCGCGGATCGTTTTCAATATGCGAGTCTCGAATCTCACTGTCTTCGAGCAGCGCGCGTAAGTGTGAAGCAACGTCTATTTGTCCGCGGTGCGGACGCGCTTCATGAATACGCTGATCAAACGGTACTGGCGTGCCTTTCAAAGCTTCCAGCGACATTGCGCCGGCAACGTCGGCTAGCCTTGTGACGCGTTCCGCGCGCTCGAGTGCAAGCGCTCCCACGGCGCCCATCGCCTGGGTTCCATTGAGGAGCGCCAATCCTTCCTTTGCTTCCAACTGGATTGGCTTTATTTGCGCGCGGGTTAATGCCTCATCGCTGGGCAGTCGTTCTCCAGCATAGAAGGCCTCGCCTTCGCCGATCGCAGCCATCGCCAGGTGGGCCAACGGCGCGAGATCGCCGCTCGCTCCAACAGAACCTTTTTCTGGTATGACCGGGGTCACACCTTTTTCGAGCATCGCCAGCAATGTGTCGACAACTTCCGCACGAGCACCGCTGAGGCCGCAAGCCAAAACGTTTGTTCTTAGGAGCAACATAGCCCGCGCTTCGGCCTCGGAAAGTGGATTGCCGAGGCCACAGGAGTGACTGCGAACCAGGTTCAATTGCAGTTGACGCAGATCGCCCTGTTCAATGCGAACATCAGATAACCTGCCAAACCCGGTATTGACGCCGTAAACAGTGCGATTTTCCTCAACGATCTTCTCAACTACACGCCGCGCAGCTTCAATACGCACACGCGCCTCATCGGAGAGCGTCGCTTGCTCGCGCCCGTATGCAATAGCGGCAATCTGTTCCAGCGTAAGTCGTTGCCCGCGGAGTTGAAGCATAGAAGAACAGAGAACAGAAGAAAGATGCTAGATGCTGGATGTTAGTGAGAGAGAGCAGATGCTAGATGCCAGCATCAAACCCAACTAGCATCCAGCATCTAATATTCCAGCGACTAGCCTAGACCTTAACCGTTACGTCGTTATCCGGTGTTTCTGAAATGTCGATGCGTCTTGAATCTCTATCCGGCGTTTCGCTGATATCTAGCTTGCGAAACTCTCCGGTGGTGGCGGCGCCGCTGCGCACACGTTGGCGGGCTCGCTTCGCACGCGTGGTCGTGCGGCGCGCTCCGGTCGCGACGCGGGTCCAGCTCGTCATCCTCTTCAAAGGTCGCAATGAAAATTGATGTTGTGGTAGCACTTCGCCGGTCGCTTCTCGCAGACGCACCGTGCCGATTGCGAATATGGCGATGGCGGCGTTGAACATTACGCCGACGACGAACACCAACCAACCAGGCACGAGTCCTACTTGAGCCCGATCAATGAAGGCATCGAAGTCGCGAGCCGGGTAGTGGATGCAAGTAGACCTTTAGGTTCCAGGCGAGCGCGAGTAGCGCAAATATCCATAAATAATTCCGGCGCAGCCTTCGCCCGATTGCTTCCCATTCAGTGATGGTGAAGTGTGGGGTGATCAAATCGGCCGCCAAATGTTCGGCCCAGGCTTCGTCAGGAGGCACACCTTCAGGCGCCAGCATCTGCGCGAAGTAACCAGTTTCGATAACACGTACACGGCTCGACCAGATTTCGTAGTAGCGATAACGTCGAGCTTCCATCAACAGAAATATCGCGACCAGGATTGAGTTAATCGGAATTACGAAATGGGCATTCGTAGCGGAGCCAAAGACGAATGAAAGCGTTGCACCGGCGGTGAGCACGGCCCAGTTAGTGGTCGTGTCTAGTCTGTTTCGCCATGTATTTGAGCGCTGCACCTCACCGCGATAGAAATGGATCATTGCGGCGTTGAAATCCGAGTGGCCCATGCGACGCATTTGCGCGGCCGGCGTCGTGGGCGCCCTCTCGGTCGATACAACTTCAGCCGGTGGCGCTGGGCGCAGACGAGGTGTAATGCGGTCGCTCGTAGGTTGGCCGCTTCCTTTTTGCTGGGCTTCAGTAGTCATTTAACGCGCGTCGAATGGAGAGCCGGCGGGGTAGAGCGGAGCAGATCCCGACTCCGGCAAATAATATAGCACGCACTTAACACTGGTTCGTAATTAAGGAACGTCCGTACCAGTGAATCGAAGACAACAGTATGCAAGAAACTCGATCATCTCAATTAGTCGTGGTTAGGGTCATTCGATCGTAGTGCGAATTTCACCTTTGACTTACCTAAAATTAGAACAATAACGTCCCGCAAAACTGTTGAAAAACACATCCAGAACCACTCGCTTGACAGTGTTTAAGTGCGACACCTATAGTTCAAATTTCCGCTGTTTGACCGGGATGTTTCTATCATGACTGCCGCCGAGCAAAGAGAGACGGATGCCCACTGGATGCGTCAGGCACTCGCGGCAGCCGATGACGCTCGCGCGCGTGGTGAGGTGCCGGTGGGCACTTGCATCGTATCGAGATGATCAAGTTTTAGCTGTCGGCGGGAACAGAACGCGCACGGATCAAGATCCAACTGCTCATGCCGAGATCGTCGCGCTGCGTGAAGCGGCGCACAAGGCCGGCAACTATCGACTCACGGGCGCGGTGGTTTATTCGACCATTGAACCATGCGTCATGTGCGCAGGCGCGTTGATACAGGCGCGTGTAGCGCGGCTGGTTTATGGGGCACCGGATGAGCGCGCCGGGGCGGTTGAATCGCGATTTAGAGTTTGCGATACGGATTTCTTGAATCATCGAATTGAAGTAACTACCGGCGTGCTGGAGCAGGAGTGCCGCGAAGTCATGCAGGACTTTTTTCGCGCGCGGCGGGAAAGGCAAAGATGAAGTAGGAAGGATGAAGGCGGAAGGATGAAGGCGGAAGGATGAAGAGGGTTAGTCAGATGAAGGATGATGGCATGTGTCCTCCTTTATCTTGTGTAAGTTTTTAGTTCATCCTTCATCCTTCCGCCTTCATCCTTGCTTTTTCGGAGAGGTCGCATAGTGGATTAGTGCACCGGTCTCGAAAACCGGAGAGGCTTAACGGCCTCCGTGGGTTCGAATCCCACCCTCTCCGCCATTAGATTGAGGATTTCAGATTTCGGATTGCAGATTGTAAATGACCGCAATCCGCATTCTGCAATCCGAAATCGTTGGAGAGGTGCAAGAGTGGTTGAATTGGCAGCACTGGAAATGCTGTGAACGGGAAACCGTTCCGTGGGTTCGAATCCCACCCTCTCCGCCAGTTAAAAATGAAGGTGGAAACAACAATGACCCTCAAATTGAAATTGTTCCCAGCCGTTCTTTCCATGGGTCTGATTTGTCTCTTTGCTGGCGATGCATTGCCCCAATCGCGCATATCCAGCAAACGCCCGAGAGGATCGATCTGTGGGAACCCCAAGCTGGCTTGCCAAACCACCGCAACCTTCCAGGCTAACGATTTGCCATTTCGCGTCCCGCAAAACTCAGTCATCTTTGACACGGAATTGTTTTACGCGGTGATACTAAAAACCTTGAAGTCGACTGAAGACGACTGCACCGTTTTTATCCCTGAGAATGAGCGACTGGAAACACAGGCTTTGTTTCCTACTCGTAAGGTTTTCTCATCGCGTTGCTACGATATTGAAAACCTCTTTTACACCAACGTTGATCCCAAGTTCCGAATCATGGCGGTTTATGCGGGCACAAGTCTGCCGGAAGCGAAGCGTGTGCTCGAGTCGGTAAAAAGCACAGGTAAGTTTCCCGGAGCTTACCTGCGCCGGATGCGAACCGGCTTTAACGGTACATAGGTATATTTCGCTGGTGTTTGCTGGAGTATTTGCCAGTTGTTGTTTGTGATACAAAGCGGACAGGAACGGGATTAAACTGCGTCAAGGAACGTCCGTTCGAGAAAGGAAGTGGACTGACAGAAAATGTCTCTCCCACAAGAATTATGGATGACAAACTAGCATCAGAAGAAGCAAGACGCTCGGTGCAGCATGAATCAGTGAAGGCACATGTCGAAGGAGAAGTGCAATCTGAAATTGCCGATCAGGCCAGCCAGACTACCGCCAGGGATGAGCCACGGATTCAGCAGGTCGCAGGAGAGTTTCGTGCTAAGGCAGTCGACGAAGTAGTCGACACCGAAAGAGAAGTCGAGCGCGGACGGGGCGCTGCTCGAATCTCACAAATCGTTGACTACATCTTCTATGTGATCTATGCGCTTCTGGGAATGCGTTTCCTGCTGGCTCTACTTGCGGCTCGCAGCAGCGCCGGATTCGTGCAGTTCATTGTCACAGTGACGAACCCGTTTTATGCGCCGTTTAGAGAAATTGTCGCCAGTCCTCGGACAGACGAAGGGCACACTTTGTTACTGCCCATCGTTGTTGCGATAATTGCTTATGTTCTTTTGCATCTCGCTATCAATGGATTACTGAGAATGCTCGCGCATCGCAAGACGGCTATTTGATTTAACTGTCGTTTGCACAATGAGACAGACTTAACGTCTGTCCAACTTTGAAAAGTTATCAGGCTTCGGGCTCCGCACAACGGAGACCTTCGTGAACCCCGCCAGGCCGGGAACGGAGCAACGGCAGCGAAGGTCCCGTGTGTTGCGGGTAAGCCCGGAGTCTGGCCAACGTTAGTGATGAGTGAAAAGTGATGAGTGATGAGTAGGCTCTTCACAATCACGTTTGCTCGTCACTCATCACTCATTACTTTTCACTCATCACTATTTCATGACCTACCAGGTAATCGCACGCAAATGGCGGCCGCAAAGCTTTGATGAAGTCACGGGCCAGGAAGCGATCACTCGCACACTGCGCAACGCCATCGAGCATCAGCGACTGCATCACGCTTATCTCTTCTCCGGGGCACGCGGCGTCGGCAAGACAACCACCGCGCGACTGCTGGCGAAAGCACTAAACTGTCACAAGACGGATGGGCCAACCGGACATCCGTGCCGCACAGATGACCCGGACGCGTGTGCTTCATGCCGCGAGATCACTGAAGGCCGTTCCATTGATGTGCAGGAGATCGACGCTGCTTCACACACCGGCGTCGGCAATGTGCGCGATTCAATTATCGAAACTATTGGGTTCGCGCCCGCTCGTGATCGTTACAAGGTCTTCATCATCGATGAAGTGCACATGCTCTCTACACCTGCGTTCAACGCTCTGTTGAAGACGCTGGAGGAACCGCCGGCAAAAGTCGTCTTCATCATGGCGACTACCGAACGCCACAAGGTTCCCGAAACAATCCTGTCACGATGCCAGCAGTTTGAGTTTCGTACCATTGCCACCGCGAAGATCCTCGACCGGTTACGCCAGATCGCGAAAGTTGAAAAAATCGACATCGAGGACGAAGCGTTGCGCGAAATTGCCCGTTCGGGCGAAGGCTCCATGCGCGATGCGCAATCGGGTTTCGACCAGGTCATTAGTTTTGCCGGCACAAAGATAAAAAAAGAAGACGTCGAGATGGCGCTTGGCGTTGCCGGCGCCGACACGCTCATCAGGGTCATCAACGGAATTGCGAATAATCAGCCGTCTGAAGCGCTCGCGGTGGTGGACGATGTAGTCATGCGTGGGCACGACCTGCGAAATTTTTGCCGCGATCTGCTCGCCCACTTTCGCGATCTGCTGGTGACCAAAGTCTCTGCCAGCGAGGAACTGCTGGAGTCTGCGATTTGCGATCGAGCGGAGCTGAAGCGCCAGGCTGAGATGTTTTCCGAGGCGGACCTGGTGCGTTTCTTCCATTCACTGGCAGAAACGGAGACGCTGCTCAAGACTGCTGCTCATCCGCGTTATCAGTTGGAAGTAGGTTTGGTGAAACTGATGGAGATGCGTCGATTGGAACCGTTGGGTCAGTTGATGCAAAGGCTTGGCGCTTTGGAAGAGTCGCTTCGCACGGGAAAACCATTACCGCAAACAAAAACGTCCGCAGCCGCGACTGTCGCAGCGGGCAGTCGCTCGCCGACCAGCATGAACGCGGCAGCTTCATCGTCAGGTGCTTTTGCAGGCGCAGCCACGAAGCAGGCTTTCGATACGGAAATGCGGACGTCGGCTGTATCTGTGGCAGAGAATTCACCAACCCCGAACTCAACGACTTACGTGGCCGAACCTGAGAATGTGGCAGACGACTCTGAGATTGGACGTATAAAGTCGGCGCTGGAAAAGCGTCGCAAGATGTTTCTCGTCACCCTGCTGGAAGGAGCGGTCCAGGCGGCGATTGTCGACAATGAGTTGTGTGTAGAGTTTGCGCCGGAGGCCCGGAGCATGCGCGACACTCTAGCGAAAAGCGACAACGTGAAGATACTGCGAGAAGTTTGTAAAGAGATCAGGGGCGGGGATATTGGGGTACGCTTTGTGATCGTGGACCCGCAAGCTGGTGATGCAGCAGTTTCAAAACAGGATACGGAGCGGCGCGAAAAACAAACTTTGCGAGAGGCGGCTGAGAAAGATCCGGTGGTTCAGCAGATGCTGCGCACATTTCGCGGTGAGATTGTGGATGTCAGACGAGTTGATCGAGAATGATGGGAGCTGTGTTAAGTTTTTGGTGGTTTGAAATGAAGACCGGCACTGGTGGGAGGGTGCCGGTCTTGTAGCGCCACGTCTCACCCTCGGGACGTGGCGGCTTCGCTGCACTCTCGTTCCGCCTAACATCGAAATAAGAGTGCCGCGCGCCGGGGTGCACGCCGCTTTCGCGCATCCCGGCAGCTCAATCTTTAGGTGGTGATTCAGTTTCCGTCCCGCGAACCCGACGTGTCCGGCGTCGAACTGGGGAACGCTCTTTCAACAGATCCTTGTGGCGGGACCCGATTACATAAGCCAACCCCTGATAGCTCATATCCAACAGCGCCGCGGCGCGAGTGACGCTGCCGTTTGACTGGGCCAGCGCCTGCCGGATCAAGCTGGCTTCAAACTGCAGCACCCTGCTATGCAGGTCACAGGGCCGGTTCGAAATCGCGTCGGCGTTTTCCTCCGCACTCATTTCGGCTCGCAACCTGCTTAAAACTTTTCGCGCACACGTATTTAGGCGTATCAAAAGATCAGGACTCTGCGACTTTGCCAGCCATTCGCTGCCGCGCTCGTAGGCAGCAAAGGCAGCCTCAGGCGGCAAGCTCGTCAAGCTCTTCGATCATGGTGAGGGCGGCAAGTCCGGCTTTGTTAAGAGCGCCTACCTGGTGTGCAATCTCAATCGCTTTCTGAAACGTAAACTGAGCACGCTCCAATTGCTTCATTCGCGCCAGCGCGATGCCGTGGGTGACGAGTGCATCGGCAAGAAGACATTGATGACCGCTCTTCTCGAGGACTCGAACAGCACCTTTGGCAACTGCTTCAGCTTCTTTAAGTTTGTTCTCAGCAATGAAGACCTGCGCGCGTGTGTCATCGATCTGGGCGATCCCAACCTTATCGCTTGCACGCTTACTCGAAGGCGTCGCGCGTGCTCTAGGTATTTGTGTGCCTCTTTAAATCGAGAGAGTATCGTAAAGAAGTAGCCGAATATTGTTCTTTACATCGGCGCGAAAAACGGTGTTACGAGCCAATTTGAACTGATGGTCAGCTTGTTGATACTCCTTAGATACTCGCCTAAAGTTATCGTCTCGTTTTCCGACGGAGCAAGTTCTCGTAAGACCATTGCCAATTGACTATGGTAAGCACCTTGATCGCATGATTCGTGATCTTCTCGAACAGAAGACCATTGTCGGTCAGTATTCTCAAGCGCCTCATCGTGTCGTGAATCTGACCATTCGACGATTGCTAATCTCAAGAGATCGCTCGCCTCTCGTATTGCCCTCAGCCGTCAGTTTTTGCAAGCGCTTCATTGAAGATTATTCGCGCTTCGTCAAACGCACCTTCCCGCCAATAGCAATACGCAAGTTCCGCCCGCGCGGCAGCCACTTTCTTCATATCCCCGCTGATTCGTAATAAGTAATGCTTTCGCTGATTAGGTTCTTGGCAATCTCTTGGGCATCTTCAATTCCTTCTTTGCTTCCGATCCACCCTGTCAACATTCCGACGCATAAGCAACACCTCTGCCGCGACGGACGGCATGAAGACCCTTACGTCTCGGACGCTCCCCCACGCGTTGCCCACAAGTGGTCCCATGCTTCGCGCGCTACCGCGATAATCGCCCCGATCCTTCAGTTCAACGCGGCCTGACATCTGAGAAGCGCTTCTTCATTGGCCGAGAGGTGGGAAGTGTTGAAATTTGGTGAGGATATCCTCATGAGAGATAGACCCTTCTACGTGAGTGTAAGAGAGCTTGCAGCTGACGCCTGCGGATAATAATTGGCTCGTACCTTCGCCTTGCAAGAACTTCTGGAAGTTGCTCTATTTCCCGCCGATGTAAGAAGTCTTGCATCCTCAAAAATCCTCAAAGGAGAAACATCAATGAAACGTTCGTGATTGCTATTGCGCTGCGTTCGCGTTGTTTCGCATTCAAGCTGTCGGCTGGCGAAATACCTTCTGGTGGTTGCGCATCACCGCCACCGCGGCCGGATGGCATTCAAACCACGAATCAAACTGCGCCTGGCGAAATTCCGTCTGGTGGTTCTCGTATGAGTCACAGACACCGCATTGGATCTCATTCAGATGTTGATTGGCGTCGGGATCTAAGTAGCTGCAACTCGGTAACATTCTCTTAAGGGTAGTGAAGTAACTATCCACCCGCTTAGGCTGTTAGCGAGTGGCTACTCTCCAGTCGGCGCTGACAATCTAAAACGTAAAATGCAGCCTCACGGCAGCACGGGATACGTGTGTCTCAAAATTCGATGTACTGCGCTCCCAAAGTTTCGATGCCATCTTGATGATGCGCGTTCTATTTCTCCCGAACAAAATCGCTCGTAAGGTCGTATGTTGTCCCAGCACGGAGGTAACAAGCGATGCGCGATCCATTTACTGCAGGACTTCTGAGTTTTCTAATTCCCGGCTTGGGCCAGCTCTACAACGGCCGCATTCTGGCGGGCATTCTTTGGCTGATCATTACGCCCGGTTTTTGGATTGGATCAGGCGGCACGCTTGGTTGGATTTGCCATATTATTGCTGCGTACACAGCTTACTCTTTCGCCAAGGACCATCCGGTGCGCGCGTAAAAAGTCAGGGCATTCGAACCCCATAATTTCTTCGACGATAGACCGAGGCAGCGGAAGGCAGAGTGATCCTTCACAGCGCTGCCTCGTGTTATCCTTTCTTCCATCGCGACTAACAGAAAAGAGAAGGCACCGGCTGATAAGGTCGAGGCGCCGCGCAATCCTTTACGCGCTGGTCTCCGGCTGCAGGCCACGGCTCCGCCGTGTGTGCTGGTGATCTTCGGAGCGACTGGAGATCTCACACGACGCAAACTTCTTCCGGCCATATACCGGCTCTCGCAGCAGCGTTTGGTCCCAAGCGAGTTTGCAGTTCTGGGAACAGCTCGTCACCCGATGACCGATAACGAATTTCGCGAGGCGATGAAGGCGGCGGTGACTGAATTTGGCCCCGACGATGCGCTTGACGAGGAGACGTGGCGAAGTTTCGCCGGCCGGCTCTTTTATCTCGAGGGTGACTTCAACGAGACTTCCATATACGACAAGATAAAAAGCAAACTCCAGGAGATTGACCGCGATTACCAAACTCAGGGCAATCGCATTTTTTACCTCGCAACCTTGCCCGAGTACTTCGCCTTGATCTCAGAACATCTCGGCGAAGCCAAGCTGACCCGAACTAAGAAGCCGAGTTGGACGCGAATAATCGTAGAGAAACCGTTCGGCCGCGATCTTAAAAGTGCGCGCGCGTTGAATAAGGAACTGCTGTCCGTTTTCGACGAAAAGCAAGTCTTCCGAATCGACCATTACCTCGGTAAGGAAACAGTTCAGAACCTGCTGGTGTTTCGATTTGCGAACAGCATCTTCGAACCGCTTTGGAACCGCCAATACATAGACCACATACAAATCACAAACGCTGAAACGATCGGTGTCGAAGGTCGTGGTAGTTATTACGAAAAGGCCGGCACGTTGCGCGACATGATTCAGAACCATGTGTTTCAGTTAACGTCGCTGATTGCAATGGAGCCGCCGGTGTCACTGTTGGGTGAGGCTGTCCGCGATGAAAAGGTAAAAGCCTTACGCGCGGTGCGCGCCTTCCCGGATCGCGAAGTAGACCAGTTTGCGGTGCGTGGGCAATATGGACCAGGTATCGTCGTGGGAGACCCAGTCCCCGGTTACCGGCAAGAACCCGGAGTTGATCCAAACTCTTCAACAGAAACATTCGTAGCGATGAAACTGTTGCTGGATAACTGGCGCTGGGCCGGTGTTCCGTTTTACCTGAGATCAGGAAAGCGTCTTGCGAAACGCGTTACCGAAATCGCAATTCAATTCAAGGAGGTCCCGCACCGGTTGTTCACTGACTCAGACGAACCGGTGCGTCCGAACGTTTTAGTGATTCGCATTCAACCAAACGAGGGCATGACCTGGCGGTTTGGTGCGAAGTTGCCCGGCCAGGCATTGCGTGTTCGCGACGTCAACATGGATTTTCGCTACGGGTCGTCGTTTGGAGTGAAATCGCCCGATGCATACGAACGGCTGTTGCTTGATTGTATGCTAGGGGACTCGACGCTTTTTGCGCGTCGCGACATGGTGGAACGCGGATGGGAAATCGTGGATCCCGATTCTCGAAGCGTGGAAACAACCGGCTCCCGACTTTCCGAATTATGAAGCGGGTAGCGCGGGCCCGCAGTCGTCGTTTTCGTTGATAGAGCGAGACGGTCGGAACTGGCGGAAACTGTAGTGGCAGGAGGCAGGAGGCAGGAGGCAGGAGGCAGGAGCAGGAGGCAGGAGCAGGAGGCAGGTGCAGAAAGCAGAAACTACGAACCCACTGACGACTGTTTACTGATTACTAACTACTGATTACTAACTACTGATTAACTACTGATTACTAACTACTGATTACTGACTACTGATTAACTACTGATTACTAACTACTGATTACTAACTACTGATTACTAACTACTGACTACTAACTACTGATTACTAACTACTGATTACTGACTACTGATTACTGATTACTGACTACTGATTACTGACTACTTAAAATGATCCACTTAGAAAAAACCTTCGACGTCGCCAAGGTCGAGCAAAAGCTCGCCGAGCTGTGGTCACAAACAACTAGTGATCATGAAGACGAAGAGGCGGTGGTCTTGCGCGCACGCGTTGCGAACCTGATGGTATTTGCTTCCAGTGAAGCGGTGTTGAAGGAAGTTGCTGATTCGATGCAGTCGCTCACAGCAACTCATCCCGGACGCGTATTGCTGCTGCTCGGCGACCGAACCGCGCCGGACCATGATATTGAAATGTCTGTCGCCTCACTGAGTCAGACGGATAAACGCACGGGCGCCAAACGTCTCTGCGGCGAAGAGGTGACGCTCAAAGCGCAGGGCAGGTTTGTTATTGAACTCCCCAGCGCCGCCATACCTTTGCTGGTTTCAGACCTCTCGACATTCCTTTATTGGCGGGAAGCTTTGGACGTCTCCGATGGAGTTCTTACGAAATTGTTAGTGGCAGCTGATCGCCTCGTGGTCGACTCACTCGAGTTCGCAGACCCTGTTAACGAGTTGACCAGAACGAACGAACTTTGTAGTCGGGAAACTTATGGCGAGATCGGTGTGAGTGACCTCAACTGGGAACGCTTAACCCTGTGGCGAGCACTCCTGGCAGATTTTTATGATGTGCCGGCTTATCAACCGTGGCTGGACCGAATCGAATCTGTACGGATTGATTTTGTCTGCAGCCCACTCCGACGATGCCGCAGTTGCATCACAGGCACTTCTATTTGTCGGATGGTTGGCCAGCAGGTTGGGATGGACCATCAACCCTCACCCGACAAAGTCCGGAACGTTCACGTTTACTACCCCGAACGATCGAACCATCACGGTGGAACTCAATAGCGTTAAAGCGGAAGGACACAAGCCAGGGCGACTGGTCCACGTCGAGCTTCGGTCAAATCATCAACCACGTGCCAAGTTCGTTGTTACGCGCAGCGCTGACGGTCGACACATTCTGGCGGAGGCACATATCGATTCTGAAGTGCACCGCGGAAGATTATTGCCCGTAAGAAATCGCAGCACCTCCCAATTGCTGGCACGAGAGATGGAAATCCTTTCCCATGATCGTGTGTATCAGGAAGCGCTGGCTATGGCTTGCCAGATGATGGGAAGTTGAACTTAAGGACGAACTGGTTTCTTGTTCGGGAGGAACTGCGCGCGGAATGTCGCCATCGTCAATCGGATTTTGCGCGTTCTGAAGTTTGGAGGCTTGCCCCGTAGGAATGGTCAAGTCTGGATTGGGAATGCTCACAGTTGCAATCGGATCCGTTCGTCGCAAAATCGCGCCACCGCGACCGGCGACCCAGATGTTGAATCCGCCACGATAAGCCACAGAGAACAGCGGTGAACTAGTAATGGTAGGAGGCATCTGCCAGGACACCCCGCCATTTGTGCTGTGAAGAACCCGCCCTTGATCACCAGTCACGATCACATCGTTAGCTCTGTCGGCCGCGACCGCGAAAAAGTTTGTTGTTAACCCGCTCTCGACGTCGATCCATGTGACTCCGCTGTCGTCCGTGCGCAGGATAGTTCCTCTGGCGCCAACAGCATACCCTCTCAATGAATCGGCGAAGGTGACCGCATACAACCACTCCCGCAGGTTCTTATCGATTCGTTTCCAGGTTTCACCGCCGTCCTCTGTGCGCAGGATGGTCCCATTGGAACCAACAGCCACTCCTCGAAGCGGATCGACAAAACTTACGTCTTCAAGCCAGCTCAGCGTGTTTGAACGTTGCAGGTGCCACGTGCCCCCTCCGTCCGCGGTATGCAGGATTACTCCGCGCGCGCCAACTGCCCAACCGTGTTGGGGAGAAACAAAGTGCAGGCTGAAGAGGTCTTCCTTCGCTTCGATTAGAACTCGCTCCCAACCAATGCCTCCATTCACTGAGCGGATTAGCGTTCCCTGATCGCCAGCTGCAAAGCCGACTTTCTGGTTCAGGAACCAGATGGCGTTGAGCCCCTTCGTAATTCCCGACGGTCGTACGGTCCAATTTTTCCCTCCGGAACTGGTGTAGAGAATTTTTCCGCGTCCGCCGACGGCCCAACCGTGAGAGTTATCGAGAAAGAAAATATCCGACAGATCTTCACGTCCACCCTCGGTTAAGCGGCGCCAGGAAAGTCCGCCGTCGTCGGTCCGCACCACCAGGCCGTCGGCACCCGCGGCCCAACCGACAGACTCATCTGCAAAATGCAATGTCGTCAACTTGGGACTGGTGCGCACGCTTACCGGCAACCATATAGTTCCACCATCGCCCGTCATCAATACGACGCCATTGTCGCCGGCGACCCAGCCATGGGTTTCGTCAGTGAAATGCACGGAAAAGAGATCTGTCGTCACTAGTGCGTTTAAAGGACGCCACGTCGTGCCGCCGTCGTCAGTCACGAGCAGCGTGCCCTGGTATCCAACTACAACGGCGCGTTTCGCCGAGACGAACGAACCCCTGACAAAGTTTTACTGCTGAGACCAGGATGCGCTTTCCAGTCTGACCCGCCGTTGTTCGTAGTTAAGAGTGTGCCCCGTGAGCCAACTGCGATGCCGGATTTGGAGTTCAGGAACACAATTGAGAACAGATGAGCGGTGGTATGTGAATTCTGAGACTTCCACGTTAGGCCACCATCCGTTGTCGCCAGGAGCGCGCCGAAGCTTCCCGCGGCCCAACCCATTTTTGGATTGTCAGCCGCAAAGGTTACAGAGAAAAGATGATCGCGACTGCCGGTAGTGCGCGCCACCCATCTGCTGCCTCCATTTTTTGTCGTCAGGATTATTCCGCCGGCCCCGGATATGAAAGCTTGCGACTTGTTCTGTACGTACAGACCGTAGAGCGTAGTCCTCACCGGAGATAACTGCGACTCCCATTCGAAGCCTCCATCGTCAGTCCGTAGAATCGCCCCGTCGCCGCCGATGGCCCAACCGTGTCGCTGATCTGAAGCAAACCTGATCGAGTTGAGGGTGTTGCCCTGCGGGAGTGGGTTTTGCCACTGCCAACCTGGTGACGGTATCTGGGCCATGATTCGCCCGGGCAGAACGATCCCAAGGCAAAGGAAACCAAGAAAACATGCGGCAGTGAAAGCCACGATAAATCTGGTTATTGGGTGAGCAACAGGCATTATTACCGCGCGAATTTAGGTATTGTCGGAAGACGCTTTATTTCCGAAGCCGGCTTTAGAAGGTCATGATTATAAGGATCAACGAGCTCGAAGCGAAATCGCTAAGCCCGAAGTAGGAGTGGTATCGCCTATTTTATTACCGGCGCACGGTATCGTCGATCGACCCGCCAACCACCTGGGCCGCGCCGCACCTTCGCGAGCGTTAACGCATGAGCTTTCCCACATGAAAGCCAGCGCGCTCGCCTGCATGCCGGTGCCCGCGGTTTTCGTTATCTTTACCCAACGACAATTCGAAGGACTCAGTTATGGCTGCCGGTTCTCCCTGAGGACTCGTACCTTCGGAGCTCTCGGTATACTTTACGTTCACAAAAGCGACATCCAATTTGAGTGCTGATACCGGCAAAATCTGATCGGAGCAAATGACTATCTCGTTGCCGTCGCAGTCCAGAGCCATGCCGGCGCTGATTTTGATCTTGCCTGCGTCTGTAGAGACGTTAAGTCCAAACACAATTCCAAAGCCGTGCAGGCTACGATTATGGCGCTTCGATTTTTCAAGAAAGTAAGTTTGTTCCTGCGTGAGGTCGTCGACGGTCAGCAGCTTCCCGTAAAAGAAGTTAGGTCGTGTTAACGGTCGTGAGTTAGACATATGGACCAGCGATCCGAAGGTTCGCTATTCAGTTATCACTTCTAAAGGATCAACGTCCCCTACCTTATCGATCGCGTCACGTAAAACGTCTTCATCTACCTGACCCTTAGCAGCGATTCGGCGAGCCGCACGATCCGTGGCCTCTTGAATCACGTGGCCTGAGTGACCTCGCGTCCATTCCCATTTCACGCGATGTTTCTCCGCCGCCTGGTCCAGTTTTTCCCACCAATCGTGGTTCGTTTTGCGACGAAAGCGGCCGCTCATCGTCTCCACGACGTAACGTGAATCGGTGAAGAGATGAACATCACATGGTTCACGAAGCGACTTCAAACCGAGCGTTGCTGCTGCAACTTCTGCTTGTTGGTTCGTTGCCTGGCCCAGGTAAGAACCCACAGCTCGCCACACACCTTTATAGCCGAGCAATGCTACCGCCGCGGCGCGAGTGGACATTTGCCCGTTTCCCAGACTCGAGCCATCGCAAAATATCGTCACGCGCTTCCGTCGCGTCGCTTTTTCAGTCTTTAAAGTCACCTAGTCGTTTACTTTCAGCACTGCCAGGAACGCTTCCTGCGGAATCTCCACGCGGCCGACTTTCTTCATGCGCTTCTTGCCTTCCTTCTGCTTTTCCAGCAGCTTCCGTTTGCGCGTTATATCACCGCCGTAACACTTGGCGATTACGTTCTTGCCCAGCGCTTTAACGGTCTCGCGCGCGACAACCTTGGCGCCAATGGCTGCTTGAATCGGCACTTCGAATAGTTGCCGGGGAATCAGCTCTTTCATCTTCACAGCCAGCGCGCGGCCTTTGGCCATTGCTGTCGAGCGGTGAAGCACGAGCGATAACGCATCGACCGGCTCGCCTGCAACCAGCACATCGAGCTTCACAAGATCACTTTCCCAGTAGCCCGCGAGGTGGTAATCGAGTGAAGCATAACCGCGCGAAGTTGATTTCAGGCGGTCGTAGAAGTCGAGCACAATCTCATTCAAAGGCAATTCGTACGTCAACATCACGCGGGTGGATGTGATGTATTCGAATCCCTTCTGCACGCCGCGCTTTTCTTCCAGCAACGCCAGTATTCCGCCCAGATGCTCCTCCGGCGTCAGAATCGTGGCGCGAATTGCCGGCTCCTCAATCTTTGCCAGGCGCCCGGGCTCCGGCATCTTCGCAGGGGAATCTATCTCCGTTACTTCGCCGTCAGTGGTGGTAACGATGTAACGCACACCCGGAGCCGTCGTAATAAGATCAAGATCAAACTCACGCTCGAGCCGCTCCTGTACGATCTCCATGTGCAGCAAGCCTAGAAACCCGCAACGGAATCCGAACCCCAGCGCTGTCGACGATTCCGGTTCATAGAAAAACGACGCGTCATTCAAACGCAGTTTATCCAGAGCGTCGCGCAGTTCTTCATATTGGTTGGTGTCGACCGGATAGAGACCGGCGAAAACCATCGGCTTGATTTCCTGAAAGCCAGGAAAGGGTTCGGTAGTCGGCCGCGCAGCTTCTGTAATGGTGTCG